>JAFTNZ010000002.1 GCA_017451645.1 Bacteroidaceae bacterium
GTCGGGGTTCCACCTCTTCCCATTCCGAACAGAGAAGTTAAGCCCGTCCGCGCCGATGGTACTGCCAAGGTGGGAGAGTAGGTCGCTGCCGTTTTTAAGAGAGAGTCCTTGTTCCTCAATGGGAACAGGGACTTTTTTTGTGTGTCTTCCCATTGGCATTCCCAGGCTCAGGCTCTTTCTCATTCTCATTCTCTGATGGGGCAAATGGGACTAATGGGTCGGGCTAATTAAATAAGCAGATATAAATAAAAGGTACGCGCGTACCTTATAAATAAGCAGTGCTCCGTTGCCTTCCCAATCAGTACTTCGTCAGATGCCCAATCAGTGCTTCGTCAGACCTTCATGGGGATAGGAGGGAGTTAAGGGGGATTGAGCCCGTATCTGTATGCCATTCATCCCATGGATGTGTTTGCCTATATGGTTCTTCTGCTTTTTAGTTGAAATCAGGAGAATATATGTTTATTTTTCTTTGGAATCGGTCGTAATCTTTATGCCTGTTTCCATGTCTTTGTGAGATGAAACTGCATTTTTTTGTTAATCTTTTGCAATAAAATTGTTTTTATAAAGAATCTGTGGTTATTATGAATAACTTTGCGGCATTATGATAAAAACGTTTTTCTCAGACATATTATCCCCATCAGTGCGTGCCATTCTGTTCATGTGGGTACGGATGTTCATGTTTCTGGTCTCCATCGTGACGATTGGGGCTGTAGTCGTTGACTACGGCTTTGTGCTTGATGAATTGGAGATGGCGGTAGTCCAACGTGTTTACGCCTATGCATGGTGGATATATTTTGTGTCCTATACAATCCGTCTGCTTTTTGATTGGTCGCGGATTAATCGCAAAACGGCTTTTATGACAGCCCTATTGGGAGGATTGCTTGCACTGACTGCCGTGTCTGAAATATTCGTTCCCCCAGTGAGCAATCATGCGTGGGCATGGTTATGGGATGTCTCTTCCAACAAGTTCTTGCGGATAGGTGTACTGGTACTGTTTGCTGCGTTGGAAATTTCCAAGGGGGTAGTGAGCTTTATCAACAAAAAGACCAATCCGGCCCTGCTGATGGCTGCTTGTTTTGCCGTGATAGTCCTTTTCGGTACTCTTTTGTTGCTATTGCCACGTTCCACACACGAGCACATCCGCTTGTCGCTTGTCGATGCCCTGTTTGTCTCCACCAGTGCCGTGTGTGTGACAGGACTTTCTACGGTGGATGTAGCCCAGACGTTTTCAGTGGAGGGGCAGATTGTCATTGCTTTACTCATTCAGATAGGAGGTTTGGGAGTGATGACCATCACCAGTTTCTTCGCCATGTTCTTCATGGGTGGGACAGGATTGTACAACCAATTCGCCTTACGCGACATGATTGGGTCAGAGACATTCAGTTCTCTTATTTCTACTTTATTATATATATTAGGATTTACTTTTTCTATCGAATTGCTGGGTGCCTGCTGCATTTGGTTCAGTATTCACGACACGATGGGAATGACATTGCATGAAGAACTGTTCTTTTCCGTCTTCCATGCCATCTCTGCCTTTTGCAATGCTGGTTTTTCAACTCTTACGGGCAATTTGGGGAATGAGAAAATATTGTATGGGCACAATTCGTTTTTCTTCATAATTTCGATACTGGTCATATTGGGCGGAATCGGATTTCCTATTCTGATGAATTTCAGAAGGGTTGCAGCCTACTCTTTGCGCAAATTCCTATGGAAGAAATCGGAGGAGCAACCCCGCCCGCGCTATATCCATCTGACAAACATCAATACGAAGATTGTGCTAGTCTCTACAGTTTTCTTGCTGACAGGCGGAACATTGTTGATTACCCTGCTGGAGTGGAACGGAGCTTTTGCCGGAATGTCAATCGGAGAGCGGCTTGTCCAATCCTTCTTCACGGCAGTTGTGCCGCGGACGGCAGGGTTCAACAGTGTCGATTTGACCCACTTTTCTTTGTTGTCCGTCATTGTCTATCTTTTCCTGATGTGGATAGGAGGAGCATCCCAATCAACGGCCGGAGGAATCAAGGTGAACACGTTTGCTGTGGCACTGGCCAATATCCGTGCAGTCATCCGTGGCGAGAATGCTGTTGTGCTGTTCAGACGTGAGATTACGCCCGATTCGGTCAGTCGTGCATCGGCTGTAGTCTTTGGCTCGATTGTGACGATACTTTTTTCGTTTGCCGCACTGCTTCTTCTTGAACCCGGAATATCGCCAAAAGGTCTGCTGTTCGAGGTCGTTTCGGCCTATAGCACGGTGGGCGCAAGCCTGAATGTGACCCCTCTGTTAGGGAATGCGAGCAAACTGTTGGTTATTGTACTGATGTTTGTCGGGCGTGTGGGACTGATAACGGTACTTATGAGCATGACCCGACAGCGGGGAAACCGCAAGTTCCGCTATCCCAAAGGGAATGTAATTATTAACTAAGTGATGAATATTGCAGTATGAAATGTTTGATTATTGGATTGGGTTGCTTTGGAAAGACACTTGCCGAAGCATTGACAGACAAAGGGCATGATGTGATAGGTGTGGATAGTGACGAACACCGTGTCGAGGAGGTGAAGGACCGCATTTCGGTGGCCTATATTATGGATGCTACCGAGCGTGTAGCACTGAAGGAACTTCCGTTGGACGAGATTGACTGTGCCATTGTGGCAATCGGACAAAGCATGGATCACTCTTTGCGGGCTGTTGCAGCTTTAAAGGAACTGTCGGTCAACAAGATTTATGCCCGTGCATTGGACCAGACGCATCTTTCCATCTTGCGTGCCATGAGCATCCAGAAGATTTTTATTCCTGAAAGTTATGCCGCACGCATCTTTGCCGACAGTCTTTTTGCTGGCAATCCGGGAGAGATGATGTAGGCGGGGGCGAATGGAATCTGAAAGACAGGATGTCGAATTCTACTTTTAGGGACATACTTTATGGCTGTTTTGAAAAAAAAGCAGGACGGGACACTGTATTTCAATAAAAAGCAGTACCTTTGCAACCTGATAATTATCATTGATATATTTTATGGAGCTCGACATTCTTACGGCCATATCGCCTATTGATGGCCGCTATAGAGGGAAGGCGGGAGCCTTGGCCTCTTATTTTTCAGAATTTGCACTGATTAAGTACCGTGTGCAGGTGGAAATTGAATATTTCATCACTTTGTGTGAACTGCCTTTGCCACAATTGAAGGGGTTTAATTCTATTTTGTTTGAGTCATTACGTGACATCTATCGTAATTTTTCAGAAGCAGATGCTGCACGCATTAAAGAGATTGAGAGTGTGACAAATCACGATGTGAAGGCTGTGGAATATTTCATCAAAGAACAGTTTGACAGATTGGGAGGCTTGGATGCTTACAAGGAATTTATTCATTTTGGCCTTACTTCACAGGATATCAACAACACATCGGTGCCTCTTTCTATAAAAGAGGCTTTGTCAGAGGTCTATTATCCTTTGATGGACGAACTGGTGGCTCAGCTGAAGGTCTATGCAGAGGAGTGGAAAGACATTCCGATGTTGGCAAAGACACATGGCCAACCGGCTTCTCCTACCCGATTAGGCAAGGAAGTGATGGTTTTTGTATATCGTTTGGAACGTCAACTGGCTGTCTTGAAGGAATGTCCACTGACAGCCAAGTTCGGTGGCGCTACGGGCAATTATAATGCACATAATGTAGCTTATCCACAGTATGACTGGAAAGCTTTCGGTAGACGTTTTGTTGCAGAAAAACTGGGGTTGGAGCGTGAGGAATATACAACCCAAATTTCGAACTATGACAACTTGGGAGCAATTTTTGATGCGATGAAACGTATCAATACCATCTTGATTGATATGAATCGGGATTTTTGGCAGTATATTTCCATGGAATATTTCAAGCAGAAAATTAAAGCTGGTGAAGTGGGATCCAGTGCAATGCCGCACAAGGTGAATCCAATAGATTTCGAGAATTCAGAAGGTAATTTGGGAGTAGCTAATGCTATTTTGGAACATCTCTCTTCGAAGTTGCCGGTGTCCCGCCTGCAACGCGATTTGACGGACTCGACTGTATTGCGTAATGTTGGTGTCCCTTTCGGTCACATTGTGATAGCTGTACAGAGTTCATTGAAGGGATTGCGTAAATTGCTATTGAATGAGCCGGCCATTTATCGCGATTTGGACAACTGTTGGAGTGTGGTGGCAGAGGCTATACAAACTATTTTGCGACGCGAAGCGTATCCGAATCCGTACGAAGCTTTGAAAGCTTTGACGAGAACCAATCAGGCAATAACCGAAGATTCAATAAAAGCATTCATTGAAGAACTAAATGTTCCGGAAAACGTTAAGATAGAACTGAGGGCTATCAGTCCCCGCACTTATACCGGTGTCTGATGATATCAGCGAAGTAAAGGTTGCTAAAAAGCCCGAGAGGGCGTATCAATTTAATAAAGCATAACGATTATGATAACAGAAAATGAGAAATGGCGTAATGGTTCTGATGAGAATCAGGAAAACGCTGCAGAGAAGGGCTATGGAAACAAAAAATATAGCCGAGAGAACAGATACAACTATGAAGGAGATACCTCCCGTTCGTACAGACCGAACGGATATTCCCGTACAACAGGAGGATATAACCGTATGGACAGACCACAGCGCCCTCGTTTTACCAGAAATGTAGAAGAAGGTGGAGAACGTCGTCCACGTTTTACACGCATGATGGAAAACGGAGGCAACGAACAGACATATACTCCGCGTCATCAACGTCCGCAACGCTCGTATGATGCGACGGGTGAAGGAACAGAGGGACGTCCTTATCGCTCTTCTTATAACAAGGAAAATCATAACGGTGGGAACTATGGCCGTCCCCGATATAATGGTGGCAATTACAATAGTGGTAATAATGAGGAACAGCAGCGTTCATGGCGTAGTCGTTTAGCTGGAGGAAATAGTTATTATCGTAATGATGAGCGTCCACAACGTCGTTCCTATTATAATAACGGTAACGGATATAACAATCTTGGTGGCCGTCCTCAACAGGGAGGGATGCGCCGTCGTACTTCTGATTACAATCCGAACGCAAAATACAGCCGCAAGAAACAGATTGAGTACAAGGAAATCCTGACTGATCCGAACGAACCTATTCGTTTGAACAAATTTTTGGCTAATGCAGGAATCTGTTCGCGTCGCGAAGCTGATGAGTTTATTGCAGCAGGTGTGGTATGGGTTAACGGTGAAGTGGTGACAGAATTGGGAACCAAGGTGAAGCGTACGGATGAAATCAAGTTTCACGACCAGTTGGTGAGTGCGGAGCGTAAGGTTTATATTTTGCTCAACAAACCGAAGGATTGTGTGACGACTTCGGACGATCCGCAAGAGCGCAAGACTGTAATGGATTTGGTAAAGGGAGCCTGCAACGAACGTATTTATCCGGTAGGTCGCTTGGACCGTAATACAACAGGAGTCTTGTTGCTTACTAATGATGGTGATTTGGCTTCTAAGTTGACCCATCCAAAATATTTAAAGAAGAAAATCTATCATGTCTATTGTGACAAAAATGTGACCAAGGCAGATCTTGATCAGATTGCTGCAGGTATTACATTGGAAGATGGAGAAATACATGCCGATGCTATCAGTTATGCCCATGAAACGGATAAGAAACAGGTTGGTATAGAAATCCATTCCGGCAAGAATCGTATTGTACGCCGCATTTTCGAGTCATTAGGTTATCGTGTAACTAAACTTGACCGTGTATTTTTTGCAGGCTTGACTAAGAAGAATCTGCGTCGTGGCGACTGGCGCTTCCTAACAGAGCAGGAAGTGAATATGTTACGTATGGGAGCATTTGCATAAATGAACGAATACCATAAAGAGAGAATATTATATGGAAAAGATTTGCAGAACAAAGATAGTTGACCTGTTGAAGCGTACGGACTTCGGTGCTATGGTCAATGTGAAAGGTTGGGTGCGTACCCGCCGTGGAAGTAAGCAAGTGAACTTCATAGCTTTGAATGATGGTTCGACCATCAACAATGTACAGATTGTGGTGGATGTGGCCAACTTCGATGAAGAAATGTTGAAGCTGATTACTACAGGTGCCTGCTTGAGTGTGAATGGTGAATTGGTAGAATCTGTAGGTTCTGGGCAGGCTGCAGAGATTCAGGCGCGTGAGATTGAGGTGTTGGGTACTTGCGACAACACTTATCCGCTCCAGAAGAAAGGACATTCCATGGAATTTCTGCGTGAGATAGCTCACCTTCGTCCACGTACCAACACGTTTGGTGCTGTTTATCGTATCCGCCACAACATGGCTATGGCCATCCATAACTTCTTCCACCAAAAGGGATTCTTCTATTTCAATGCGCCTATCATTACAGCTTCAGACTGTGAAGGTGCCGGACAGATGTTCCAGGTGACTACAATGAATCTCTATGACCTGAAGAAGGATGAGAATGGTTCCATCATATACGATGATGATTTCTTCGGTAAACAAGCAAGCCTTACAGTTTCAGGCCAATTGGAAGGTGAGTTGGCTGCTACGGCAATGGGTGCCATTTATACATTTGGTCCGACGTTCCGTGCTGAGAATTCCAATACTCCCCGTCACTTGGCAGAGTTCTGGATGGTAGAACCTGAAGTTGCCTTTGCTGATCTTGACGAATTGATGAATTTGGAAGAAGAGTTCATTAAGTATTGTGTCAATTGGGCATTGGAGAATTGTAAGGATGATTTGGAATTCCTTAATAAAATGGTGGATAAGGGACTTCTTGAACGTTTGCGGAGCGTAGTGAAGGCCGATTTTGTGCGTTTGCCTTATACTGAGGGAATTAAGATCTTGGAGGATGCTATCGCCAAGGGACGTAAGTTTGAGTTCCCCGTATATTGGGGATGCGATCTTGCCAGCGAGCATGAACGTTATTTGGTGGAGGAATATTTCCAGAAACCGGTCATCATGATAGACTATCCGAAGGAAATCAAGGCATTCTATATGAAGCAGAACGAAGATGGAAAGACGGTTCAGGGTACGGATGTCCTCTTCCCGCAGATTGGTGAAATTATCGGTGGTAGTGTTCGTGAAGAGAGCTACGATAAACTGATGACCCGTATCAATGAACTGAATATCCCTATGAAGGATATGTGGTGGTATCTTGATACCCGTAAGTATGGAACTTGTCCCCATGCAGGTTTCGGTCTTGGGTTTGAACGTCTGTTGCTGTTTGTTACGGGTATGACTAATATTCGCGATGTCATTCCTTTCCCACGTACACCGCGTAATGCAGAATTTTAATAATCGATAGATTGCTTTGTCTACATGCCAAAGTTGTGAATATAAAAGGCTCATTTATCCTAAAAAAGTATAAATGAGCCTTTTTTTTATGTTTGGCGTTTAATAAACGGCCAAAATATTTGTCGTTTCATCTTAATTCGATACATTTGTATTGGAGATTAATAAACTTTAAACTATACCATTATGAAACGATTGAATTTGGTAGCATTGGTTGTTGCATTGCTTAGTCTGATGCCAACTGTATCTTGGGGACAAAAAAAAGGTAAAGCAGATTTGGAAGGTATCTGGCAATTGTGTTTTTATATTTCTGGCGCCCAGGATGGTCCCACTTCATTGCGTGCCGGTAATACATTCAAGATTCTTTCTAAAGACGGACACATTACGAACTTTACAGTGATTCCTGGCCGTGGTGCCATCATAACAGGTGAAGGGACTTACAAGGTCAAGAACAATATCCTTCGTGAGAGTGTGAAGAAAAACATTCATCTCCCGATGTTGGAAGGTTTGGATAATGATTTGCACTTTACCCTCAGCGAAGATGAGAATGTAATGTCTGTGAAGTTCTTTGTGAAAGAGGATCCGCAGGGAAATGTGATAGATGCGTGGCATTATGAAACTTGGCGAAGGGTAGAAATGCCGGCTGAATATCCTCAGGATTTAGTGAGATGACAGGTAAATAGACCTAACACGAAAGAGGGAATTCCATGACTTGGAGTTATGGGACTCCCTTTTTCTGTCATAAAACCATAAAATGTGTTTATTCACACAAATGGAATAGGATTTATCCATTATCTTTGCAAAGATATTTTATTCACAGCCTTTTAGAATATCGGACTTAATGGCAAACAGAACAAAATAATATATAACTATTTAATGACAAACATGAAAAAACTATTTTTCTCTTTGGCAATTCTCTTCTTGGGATTTGCTCTCCGGGCTTCCGCTGAAGGAAGGAAAATCGAGAGTTTTAATTATGGCTGGCGCTTTGTGCTGGATGATGTTGCCGGTGCTGAGCAACCTCAGTTTGATGACAGCCAGTGGCGTACGGTGAATGTGCCTCACGACTTTCAGATTGAACAGCCGTGGGTGGCTCCTGATGCCAGCGAACGGGCTGACAACAGCGACCCGGGTGCCAACATCCGCAGCCGTCTCAGTAGCCGTGGATTTAAAGAAATGGGTATTGGTTGGTACCGTAAGACCTTTACTCCCGATGAGAGTTGGAAAGGAAATCGTGTCGTATTGGACTTCGAAGGTATCATGTATGTAGGCGATGTCTATCTGAATGGCCGCCTCATCGGTGGAACCGATTATGGTTACGTAGGTTTTGAGATTGATGTCACCAAACTGTTGAAGTATGGTGAACCAAATGTTTTGGCCGTGAAAGCCGACACACGTGAACCTAACAACTCACGTTGGTACACTGGTGGCGGACTCTTCCGCGATGTGGATGTTGTCATCACTGATCCTAAGGTCTATCTGATGCGTCATCCTCTCTATATTACTACTCCTCAGGTGTCTGCAGCCGAAGCTACAGTTTCCATACAGGCCGAGGTGGCTTGCTACAACAGACAAGCTGTCAAGGCCGAGGTTGTCATCACCGATGCCGAGGGTAATGAAGTGGCCCGCAAGATGCAGGAGTTCAAGCGCCGTCAGAGCACTTATGAATACAAGTTCGATGACATCAAGTTGCAGAATCCCAAATTGTGGGATTGCGAAACACCCCACCTTTATACCGCTCAAGTGACAGTTTTCCATGCCGATGGCAAAGTGGCCGACCAGGTGTCAGAGCGTTTCGGAGTACGCTCCGTAGAGTTCTCTCCCGAATACGGTATGAAACTCAATGGTAAGAAAGTCCTTTTGAAGGGTATTGCCAACCACCATTCATTGGGTGCTCTTGGTGCAGCAGCCTATCCGCGTGCCATCGAAAAGCGCATCCAGCTCCTCAAGGAATTTGGTGTGAACCACATCCGTACTTCCCATAACCCCTATAGTGAAGACTTCATGGACCTGTGCGATGAGTACGGAATCCTGGTTGTGGATGAACTCTATGACAAGTGGCTCGACCAGTATTGCGGTGGTCGTGCTCCTTGGGCATTGTTGTGGCAGAAGGATATTCCCGAGTGGATCAAGCGCGACCGCAACCACCCCTCTGTAGTGTTCTGGAGCCTTGGTAATGAGTTGCAGACCTATTGGCACCTGCCTCATGCCGACTGGGGTGTGACTCCCTACCGCATGCAGCGCGAACTGTTGAAGCGTTACGATAATACACGCCTCATCACCGTAGCCATGCATCCCCGTGGCCGTCACATGGACACCGATTCATTGCCCGCTCCCCTTGTACACGAGACTGACATTGCCTCCTACAACTACCGCTACATGTACTTCCCCGGCGACAGCAAAAACTTCCCGCACATGAAGTTCTATCAGAGCGAAGCCAACACCAGCAACATGGGCCCCAACTTCTTTGAGATGGATCTCGACAAGGTTATCGGATTGGCTTATTGGGGACAGATTGACTACTTGGGCGAGAGTGGCGGATGGCCTGCCAAGGGATGGGCACAGGGTGTGTTCGACATATCTCTTCAGCCCAAACCTATCGCTTACTTCCTGAAGAGCTTCTTCAGCGACGAACCGTTGGTACACATCGGTATTGTGGAAAGCGAGGAAGACCGTATGTGGAACGGTGTGCAGACTGGTGTGGCACGTATGAACGACCATTGGAACCACAAGGAAGGTGAGGAACTTTCACTTTATACTTATACCAATGGCGATGAAGTCGAACTGGTGATGAACGGTAAGAGCCTTGGTAAGAAACAGAATACGGAAGGCCGCGATCGCAACCGCGTCCGTTGGAACAAGGTGAAGTACGCTCCCGGCTATTTGGAAGCACGTGCTTATAAAGACGGCAAGGTCATTGCCTGCTATCGTATCGAGACAACCGGTGAGGTGAAGAAACTCGTCGTAGAGCCAGACAACAGCAATTGGAAAGCTGACGGTATGGACCTCCAGCACTTGCGCGTGTATGCCGTTGACAGCAAGGGACGCCGTGTGCCCGATGTGAACAGCCATCTCCGTTTCCGTGTCGAGGGTGATGCTGCTATCGTAGCCGTAGATAATGGTAACATCGTTTCTCACGAACTCCATGCCGTGCCCGAGCGCGACCTCTTCCACGGTTCGGCTCTTGTCATCCTCCGTGCCGGTCAGACTCCCGGTGAGATTACCCTCATTACCGAGTGCGACGACTTCAAGACTGTGAAGACGAAGTTGCAGACGAAGTAATTGATTAAAGTCAGGCGCGGATTACGCGGATAATTATAAAACATCCGCGTTAATCCGTGAAGTTCCCTTGAGCAAAGCGAAAAATCCGCGCCAAAATATTTACCGCATAAGAAACACCTCATGAAGAAATTCATTCTTGCAGCCTTTGCAACTCTCTCTCTTATTGCTTGCGACAGCGATGATGAGCGTGTTGTCACCGATGAAGAAAGTCCTACAGACAAGGAAGAGACAGTGGAATTTACAAGTTTTCAAGTCAATTACACCTTCTCTGCAAGCGATGATTGCAGAGATTTCTACCACTTCCTTATCAGCTACATGGACGTGACCGGCCAGCAGCACATCGACACACTGAAAGATGACAAGTGGCAATACTCTGCTGCACCTATTCCGTTGGCTGAAGCTCCAGAGAAGTTCGTATGCATCGTGCGTATGGAGCGTAAAGATGATTTTCCAGAGCTGACAAAGTATGCCTATACGCTTAGCTACGAACAGGACATTTCGGTGACTCTTTCCAACGGCGATGGCAGTGACATCCGCACATTCGATGCAGGGCCGATGACATCATGGTCATGGCAGGCATCCCCGTCGGCTTGGGGAGAGTGGCTTGTATTGCACACCAACGCCACTTTGGTGGATTTTGTCTTGGAGAAATCCGCTATCTCAAGTGCGGAGTAAATGACTCAGGCGCGGATTGCACAGATTAAGAGCGTTTCTTTATCCATGTAGTCCGCGCCTGAGTTTTCAATGTTTCTTTTATTCTATTTCTCTCCCATCATTTGCTGTAGTTCTTCCAGGGTCAGGGTTCCCTTCATCAGGATGAGGTTGAAATCCTTGTTCCCTTCGATGTTTACTAATACATACTCATTGGGCTTGTCCTTATGCTGTTTTTGCAGGATGATGGTGTGCGAGTTGTCTTCCTTCACCCGCATCAGTTCTTCGTAGCCCTCTCTGGTAGAGAAGGCTTCAGCCTCTTTCCTTAATAAAGGTATTACTTCAGGCTTCTCGCAAGTGATGATTTGGAGGCTTTCCAGTTTGGGCATGACGCTTTGCAGGTCAAAGCCGTCAGCCTTTATGTTCATTCCGGACAGCAGTTTGAACATTGTTTTGGAGATGTGCACCGAGGTGACTCCTTCCATTTCTGCTATTTTGTCGAAGTCGAAGGTCTTGGCCTGTATGGCGGTGGGAATGCTCAGAAAGAGCGCAATGGCGATGAGGATTATTGAATGTTTCATGATTCTTTATTCGTTTATTTGGTTCAATGTTCTGTTTATCTTCTCTTGCATCCGTTGGGTTGCCAGCTGGGCAGTAGTCATTTGCTCTACTCCCTTGTTCAGGGTATGAGCAAACAGGAGTAACGCCCGTTCGGTTTCGGCGTATGCCCTTTCAGGAATGAGAGACTCCTCCACAGTCGGTTGTTGCATCATCTTCAACCCGATGCTTCCCGCCAACAACAGACAGGCTGCCGCCCCGACTATCCACCATCGGTGAAGAGACCCACTCCATCTCCCCCTGTGAGGGAGAGTGATTGAATGACCCTGTCTGTCCTCAGACTCTTGTTTGTCTATCAGCTTGCCCAACCGTTCCTCCAATCTTTGCGGCACGGGAGGCAGTGTCTGACGCGCTTCGGCCAGTTGGCGGAACATCTGCTGTTCTGCTTCCCATTCTTTGGGCACATTCTCCTCTTGTGCGAAGTATTGCATCAGCAGAGTTTCTTCTTCCCGTGTGGTTGTTCCGTTGAAGAAGCGTTCGAGCAGTTTTTTGATTTTATCCTTGTCCATAGTTCCTTATTCGCTCAAATTGTTCACGTATTTTTTTTCTGGCCCGGCTCAGCATCACCCGTATATTGACGGCAGTGAAGCCCGTAGCCTTTTCTATCTCTTCGTATGAGCATCCCTCTACATCGTGCAGGGTCATCACCGTTCGTTGTCCTTCGGGCAGACGGTTGATGAGGTTCGTCAGTTGGTTGGCCTCGTCCTGCCTTTCCAATGCTGTTGCAGCATCTTCATTGTCGGCCAAGGGAAAGTCCTCGGGCGGTGGACTGTCTTCTTCAGGTCGCTTCCGCCGGAAGGTATCTATGCAGAGGTTCCTGAGCAGACTTGTACTGTAGGTCTCCAGATTGGCCACATGCTCCAACGCATCGCGCCTTTCCCACAACTTCAGGTAAGCCTCTTGCACTATATCCTCCGCATCCATCGTATTCCCCATCAGGCGGAAAGCCGTCCGGTAAAGCCGGATGTGCAGGGGCAGGAACCTTCGTTTGAATTCTTCGACATCCATCACTTCTGCTGTGCGGAGTTCAACATGTTGGCTATTTTGTCCAAGTCAAACTTCCCTTTAATCCGTACCATCTTGTCATCGGTGACGATTAACAGTTGTCGCACAGTGTTTCTTCTCGTCTTTCCCCAGATGCTGACATTATCGTCTTCGTCCTTCACCTGCATCAGCAGTTCCATCCTTCTTGGCTTCAGGTTGCGGGTCTTTTGGGCAAACTCTTGTTTCACCTCTGGCGCACACTCTTCCAGATCCAACACTTTGATGGATTTGATGCTTTTTATCACCCGTCCCTCTTCCGATTTGTCCGCGGCAAACATCTTGACAAGCCCCATCAGCAGAGGCCCCAAATTCCTGTATTCGGCTCCAAGCTTGTCCTCGTAGCGATTGAACAGACCGTTTACCGTCTGTGCCATTCCGTTTGTCGTCATCAGCAGCAACATGGCGGTCAGTATCCATATCATTCTTTTCATATTCTTTCTGATAAAACAAGTATTTTATTCTGTCGTTGTAAGCGCTTGCATAAGGATAGACGTAACTTGTTGCCGATTTGTTACACGGGGCGACAACTTTTTTCTACCTTCTCCTCACATACACCTTGTGGGTTCTGCTTCCCTCGTAGGTGATGCCGCTTTCGGGGTCGTTGCGGAAGGCTTGCAGTTCCAGGGTGGCAGCTGTGCGCGACAGGCCGGTCAGCGATACGTATTGCGCAATGTTCATGGTCGCATGCTTGTCCAGATAGTCCAGGGCGAGTGCCAAACGCTCTTCACGGGTATATTTCTGCTTGCGGATGCGCCGGGTAGCACCGCGTGTCAGGGTACAGTTGTAATTCGTGTCGCGGACAAGTTTCTTGTCCGGCCGGAAATATACGTCCGTTACCTGCAGGCTCTGTGCATTGAGGCTTGGTTTTCCGTCGTCCAGTCCGTCCATCTCCTTACCGCGTTTGAGGCCGATGCCGGCACGGAAAGTGCCCAGCCCGTCAATCGTCACGCTGTGTCCCAGTGCCATAGCTATCGCCATCTGGTGCGTGATGTGTTTCAACACACTTTCAACATGTTTCGTGATGAACGGGTCAGCATTCTCCAACCATTCCAAAAACTGCTCATGCGTGAAGTGCAGGTTGCGCTTCATGCGGTAATAGACTTGCTTCTCGCCTGTGCCATTCAAGTCCACAATTTCCTGTTTGATATACTCTGCCATATAGATGTTAAGATTAAAAGTTGATTTGCTTGTATGCAAAGTTAATAAGACTTGCTGAAAAATCAAAATCGCTTTGCATGAAACTTTAATCATCGTCGATGTTTATATAATCATCGACGATGCCTATGTGATTATCGACGATGTTTATATAGTTATCGTCGATGATTAAACTTTTCTCTTTGCCCGGATTATAAAGAGCATGTTGCAGACCATTTTTTTGGAGAGCGTCAGATTGGATTTCCCCTCACAGCCAATCTTATTGATATGCTAATATGAAGTAGTCAGCCTTATTAATACAATAAGGTGTGCATTCTCCCCTCCCTTCCTTTCTTTCTTTCTTATTTTATGTTTTACAACACATTTTTCCTCTTTGTCATTCAGCTATTTACCTTTTTATTTTGTATTTTTCTCAAAAAAACTTTCATAAAAGTTTGGTTCGTATTGCTAAAAGCAGTAATTTTGCACCCGCTTTCGAACGGAA
>JAFTNZ010000025.1 GCA_017451645.1 Bacteroidaceae bacterium
ACAGAAAATGTTGAATTCTGTGTTGCAATGTGCATCCATCGACCCCTTGTAATTGCCTAACGTACCGTCGATGACAGAGAAGTCCAACTCTATAATCAGGTAGGAGTTCCGCTCCTTCGTCGGATGCTCACCGATGTAGAGTCCACCGAAGAGCTTCTCGAAGTCATCCGCCTTGTTGATGTCGTAATAGTGCTTCAGCATGGAGAGTGTGAGGCTCTTGCCGAAGCGGCGCGGACGGATAAAGAAGAAGAATTTGTTGGCTGCTTCCAGTTCAGGAATAAAGGTCGTCTTGTCCACGAAATAGCAATTATCTCTGCGGACACTGGCAAAATTGGACATCCCATAAGGGATACGTTTGCGACGGATGGGCTGTGACGGTATCATATTCTTTTCCACCTTAACTACATTACACGGAGCAAAGGTAACTATTTTTTCTTGACAAGCCATGAAAATGAATGAAAAATATCCTCTCACTACAACAGAAGACGAACGAATCTCACACAGAGGATGCCTTCTCCTAATACCAGCCTACAGAAAAACTTCACACTTTTCAAGCAAGAGGAACATTCCCCGTTCAAAAATAGAGAGAATGTTTTGACAATCCAAAAAAAAGCAATACCTTTGCAGCCGCTTTTGAAGCATCGTAGGGCGCGAAAGCGCTTCGTGTGATGGTGAATTAAGCAAGAGAATAAACTTAATTTAGAGTAACACAATTAGTTAAAGCAATGAGAAACATTGAAATCAAAGGTACTGCGAGACCTGTAGTTGGCAAAAAGTCAACTCGCGAAATCCGCAAAGCTGACAGCATCCCTGCTGTGTTGTATGGTGTTGAGAGAGGAGAAAACAACCTCCCCGTAGCCACTCACTTCACTGTAACAAACGATGAAGTACGCAACCTCATCTACACTCCTCACATCTACTCTATTGATCTCGTGATTGACGGAAAAGCTTGCAAGGCTATCCTGAAAGATATCCAGTTCCACCCTGTGACTGACCGCATCCTCCACATCGACTTTTACCAGATTACTGACGAGAAGCCCATCGTAATGGAAGTGCCCGTATCGTTGGAAGGCTTGGCTGAAGGTGTACGCGCCGGTGGTAAACTGCAACTGCAGATGCGTAAGCTGAAAGTGCGTGCTACGTACGACAAGATTCCTGAAAAGCTGACTGTAGATGTAACAAACCTCGGCCTTGGCAAGACTATCAAGGTGGGCGAACTCTGCTACGAAGGCCTGGAGCTGGTTAACTCTAAGGAAGTAGTGGTTTGTGCCGTTCAGCTGACACGTGCCGCACGTGGTGCAAGAAGTGCACAATAAGCAAAAAAATAATTGAAAAGACAAAAGCCAAGAAGCAAGGATTATGTGCAATGAATGCAGACTATTCAGCTTCTTGGCTTCTTTGTTTTCCAACAAAAAGAAAGAACCAGACCCAATGAAATATCTGATTGTAGGCTTGGGCAACATCGGAGACGAATACCGGGACACACGCCACAACATAGGATTCAATGTAGTGGATGCCCTTGCCAAAACAGCCAACGCCACTTTTGCAGACAAGCGCTACGGTGCAATAGCCACTCTCTCTCTGAAAGGCAGACAGCTGATATTATTGAAGCCATCGACCTACATGAACTTGAGCGGGAATGCCGTACGTTACTGGATGCAACAGGAAAAGATTGCCATAGAGAATGTGTTGGTGGTTGTTGACGATCTGGCACTGCCCTTCGGAGCGCTGCGCCTGAAACCAAAAGGAAGTGATGCCGGACATAACGGGCTGAAACACATTGCTGCCACATTGGGAACACAGAACTATGCACGTCTGCGCTTCGGCATAGGCAACGACTTTCCACGCGGACACCAGATTGACTTTGTCTTGGGCAAGTTCACTGATGAAGACCTGAAGACTATGGACGAACGAGTGGGCATTGCGGTGGAGATTATAAAAAGCTATTGCCTGGCCGGTCTCGAAATCACAATGAACCAGTTCAACAAGAAGTAGAAGATGTCGAAAATCGAAGCACGCATAGACAAATGGCTGTGGGCTGCGAGGGTGTTCAAAACACGCACCATTGCAGCAGAGGCTTGCAAGAAAGGACGCATCAGCATCGGTGGAACTGCCGTCAAACCGGCACGCATGGTACGACCGGGAGACATCATAGAGGTGCGTAAACCTCCTGTAACCTATTCATTCAAAGTGTTGCAAGCCATCGAAAACCGGGTGGGAGCCAAATTGGTGCCGGAAGTGATGGAGAATGTGACACCACCGGCACAGTATGAATTGTTGGAAATGAGCCGTATCAGCGGATTCGTTGACCGTGCCCGTGGCACAGGACGACCTACCAAAAAGGACCGTCGCGCCATGGAAGAGTTTACAACTCCAGTCTTTGAAGATGATTTTGATTTCGACTTCGACTTCAGCGACGGAGATGAGTGACGGAATGAGTGTAATTGATTATAAAGTCGGCCACAATGGGAAGGTGGTCGCTATATCCGCCTAAGTAGCGTCCGCCCAAATGAGTACGAAAAGGTTTTTCCCCGCCAAACTTTTCATCTTTTTCCAACAGGAAGGGAAGACTGAAGACTGAAGCGCTGGACGTATCTGCACGGACACATAGTCCGGCCTGCAACAACGGTGCAGACACCAACAGATGGTCAATCAGTTCCCACCGCCCCTGATAAGCATAACTTCCTTTTTTCTGCTTGCCCAACAACAAATCATAGAGCGCATTTTCTTCCAACGATGTCCCAACACAAGGGCGGACATCCAGAACTTTAGCAATAACAGAACGGGATGTGAGGCCGTCATTGAAATCTCCCATCACTATCGTGCAAGGCACCCGGCGTAAGCAACTGACCGAATCAACGGCCTGCCTCAGCACTTTGGCCGCCATCACACGAAAAGGTTCGCTCTGTCTGGCTCCTCCATAGCGCGAAGGGAGATGACAAACAAAAACATCCAACGTATCAGCCGTGGGCAACAATCCAGACACATGGAGGATATCACGCGTAGGACGGTCGCCTCCAATAATCGGTATATGACTGACAGACAAAGGCCGGAAGCTACCTGGCAGATAGAGCAGAGCCACATCTACGCCACGTTCATCGGGAGAATTCGTCACCTCATATTGGTAGCCGGCACTACGCAGGGGAGAGCGGCGGGTCAAATCGTGAAGTACACTGTCATTCTCTACTTCACACAGCCCCACAAGGTCGGGCATCCGCATTCCTCCTACAGCAGCCAGTACTTTGCTGACAGACACCAACTTCCGTCGATACCTGTAGGGAGTCCATCCTTTCATACCTTCAGGCAAATACTCTGCATCGTCCTTCAATGGGTCGTCCTGGCAATCAAAAAGATTCTCCACATTGTAAAACATCACCCGCAAGGTATCGGACAACATCGAAGGCTCCTGCCCATACCCCAAGCAAGAGATGCTCCAGAACATCCCCCAAAGCAACAGACAACGGAAGAGCGGAAGAATCGTTTTCATCAATCTTGGAAATAGACACGTTTCACCCGGTTACTCACACCCGTTAGTATTTCGTAAGGGATGGTGCCCAGAATGTCGCTCAACACCGTCACCGGCAATCCGTTGCCGAAGATAACCACCGTATCTCCCTCCTTACAGACTACATCCGTGACATCTATCATGCAGACATCCATACAGATATTGCCCACATAGGGAGCCTTCTGCCCGTTCACCAGACAATAAGCATGGCCATTTCCCAAACGGCGATTCAGTCCGTCGGCATATCCGATGGGTAAGGCTGCAATACGGGAAGGACGGACAATTTTCCCTCGCCGACTGTAACCGACCGTTTCATCGGCTGGCACATCGTGTATCTGCAAGATGGTTGTCTTCAATGTACTGACATTGTTGATGATGGAGTTGTCAATGGGACTGACACCATAAAGTCCCAACCCCAAGCGTACCATATCCAACTGAATCTCAGGAAAGCGTTCGATAGCAGCAGAATTGCAGATGTGACGCAGGATCTTGTGCGCAAAGGCTCCTTGCAATGCTTCCGAGGCTTGCGTGAACAGCTCTATCTGCCGACGACTGAAGGCATCGAACTCTCCGCTATCACTCCCCACAAAGTGAGAGAAGACCGAACGGGGAATAACGGAATTCTGTCCCTTCAGGGCTACTATGAGGCGGGACATCTCTTCGGGGAGGAATCCGAGACGATGCATTCCTGTATCAATCTTCACATGGATAGGGAAGTTTGTCACCCCCTCTTTTTCTGCAGCCTTCACCAGTTCTGCCAACAAATGGAAACTGTACACCTCCGGCTCCAGACGATAGTCAAACATTGTCTTAAAGGCTGTCAGTTCCGGATTCATGATGATGATAGGACACGAAATGCCTGCTTTGCGGAGTTCCACTCCCTCATCAGCCACAGCCACAGCCAAATAATCGGCCTGATGCTCCTGCAATGTTTTGGCTATTTCATACGACCCGGCACCATAGGCCGAAGCTTTCACCATACACACCATCTTTGTTTCGCGGTGAAGCTTGCTCCGGTAAAAGTTGTAGTTGGCAATCAGGGCATTGAGGTCTATCTCCAGGATAGTTTCGTGCACCTTCAGTTCCAATTGTTCCGTCAGCGTGTCGAAGTGGAAGCGCCGGGCTCCCTTCACCAACACCACCTCGTTGCGCAAAGAGGCAAACACCTCGGAAGCCAGCAACGATTCGGTGGAGGAAAAGAAGTATTTCTCCATGGGAAAATAGTCTGCCGAGGCAGTAATTTCCTCCCCTACTCCTATTATCTTATCAATATGTCTGTTCTCCAACAGTTGGGCCACCTTGCGGTAGAGCAGTTTCGGAGTCTGCCCGGTTTCCAGTATATCGGAAAGGATGAGTGTACGGCTCCGTTCCTTACGGTCGGGGCGGCGCGCCATGAAATCAAGTGCGATGTCAAGTGAAGCAAGGTCGGAATTGTAGCTATCGTTAATCACAGTGCATCCGTGCTTTCCCTCCTTCACTTCCAGCCGCATGGCCACCGGTTCCAACAGAGGCATCCGTCCGGCAATCTGTTCGGGAGTCATCATCAGGTAAAGGCAGACGGCCAAGGCATTGAGTGAATTCTCAATGGAAGCATCATCAATAAAAGGAATGCGGTAATTGCCCTCGAAGCCCAAATAACGGTAGTGCACTTCGGTGGACAGTTCCTCCTTACGGATGGAGCGGATGTAAAGAGGTTTTTCGTCATCAAGAACCGACCAGGCAATCTCCCTTGCCGTGAGCATCGATTTGGCTACACATTCGCACAAGAGTTCATTATCCCCGTTGTATATGATGACGTCGCAATCCTTGAAGAGCTGCAATTTCTCCATACACTTTTCCTGCAACGAATAGAAATTTTCCTGATGAGCCCCACCAATGTTGGTCAGCACTCCGATAGTGGGCTTTACAATGCTTTGCAAAGCAACCATCTCCCCCATTTCGGAGATTCCGGCTTCGAAGATTCCCACTTCTGTCTGCTCATTCAGCAACCAAACGGAGAGAGGAACACCTATCTGCGAATTGTAGCTTCGGGGAGAGCGGGTGATTCGTCGGGTATCTGAAAGCAATTGGTAGAGCCACTCCTTGACGATAGTCTTTCCGTTGCTTCCCGTGATACCGACAACCGGCACTTGGAACCGACCGCGGTGTTTCTCGGCCAGCTTTTGCAGAGCCTTTTTCGGGTCAGCCACCACCAGAAAGGCAGCTTCCGGCATTTTCTCCACCCCCTCGGGCAGAGCAGATACCACGAAAGCACGTACGCCACGGGCATAAAGTTCAGGAATATAGCGGTGACCATCGTTGTGTTTGCTTTTCAAAGCAAAGAAGAGAGTGTCTTCGGGAAAGCAGAGCGAACGGCTATCGACAAGCAGCCAGTTGATGGTCAGGCAATCGTTTCCTATCAGGCTGACATTCAACAAGTCAGCTATCTGTTCAATCGTGTACGGCATAATGTTAGTTCTTTTTCGACTTCAAAGTTCGGATTTTTTTCCTTAAGTTGTTCAATCCTTAACGCTAATTGACTTAAAAACTGCTTATACTGTTCCGAATCAGGGTTGAATGGGCGGTGCTCCAATCCCCTGCGTATTTCCTCCCATACCTGCAAAGTTTTCCGCGCAGACAGGGAAAAAAAATGTTCAACGAAATACTCCCAAATGCAACTGATGGCCAAGGGAGTAGGATGCAGCATGTCATCAGCATAGAAGCGATAGTCGCGCAACTCGTCCAACATGATTTCATACGAAGGGAAATAGTGGCACTTCGCGGGATGCATCTCCACCAGATGGTCGATAGCAAGCAACAAGGTAGCCTTGCTCAGCTGGTTGCCGTGAAGACCGTCGCGCAAATGGCGGATGGGACTCACGGTAAATATGAGGTGCAAGTCCGGATTGTACGACTGGAGTTCAGCCAACAGGCTGGTGTACTCCTCCACGATGGTTTCCGGCAAAAGGCGTTCGCGCAAGAACATCCGTTCGGGCAGTTTGTGACAGTTGCCTGCCACCTCACCGGTAGGCTTGTAGCGATAGACATAAGCACTGCCGAAGGTGACAAGTAATACTCCTGCTCCTCGCAAAAAGGACGATGCTGAGAGCAACCGTTCATTGACGAGCGACAAGCATCCGGCCTTGGTCGAAGCAGAAAAGGAACTGTGGTGCATCAGGCTGTGCCAATTTCCCTCATAAGCTATCAGCTCCGGTGCCTCTTCGTCATACTTTTTACCTGAAAGTATCCGTCGGAGAGCAGCAGAGATGGAAAGGGGATTATACAGTACACCGAAGGGATTGGTGTCGCATCGGAAGCCGTTGTCGGACAGGTTTCTGCCGATGTGTTCAGAAAAGCAGGAACCCATTGTCATCACTGCCTTCGAATGGTTTATTTCAAAACCTTTCTGAGGCATTTCTACCCGTGTCATAAATCTCTCTTGCATAAACTCAACTAAAAAAAATCATGCAAAAGTAAGCATATTAGGGTTATTTATGCTATTTTTGCACAACTATTTCTTTCAACAATGAGCGAAAAGACTACATATACCCTCTTGAACGGCATCCATTACCCAGCAGATTTGAAACGTCTGACACCCGACCAATTGCCGGCCTTGTGCGACGAACTCCGACAAGACATCATCGACGAAGTGTCCCGCAATCCCGGCCATTTCGGATCCAGTCTGGGCGTGGTGGAACTGACGGTAGCCCTGCATTATGTGTTCAACACCCCTTACGATCGTATCGTATGGGATGTAGGTCATCAGGCTTACGGACATAAGATTCTCACCGGACGCCGCGAAGTGTTCTCCACCAACCGCAAGTTGGGAGGAATACGCCCCTTCCCATCGCCCGAAGAGAGCGAATACGATGCTTTTATCTGCGGACATGCGTCCAACTCCATCTCGGCAGCATTAGGTATGGCCGTAGCCGCCAACCGGAAGGGAGAAACCGACAGGCGCGTGGTGGCCGTCATCGGCGATGGCTCCATGAGCGGAGGATTGGCCTTTGAAGGGCTGAACAATGCCTCGTCTACCCCTAATGACCTGCTCATCATCCTCAACGACAACGACATGGCCATCGACCGGAGCGTCGGGGGCATGAAGCAATACCTTGTAGCACTCAATACGTCACCTTGGTATAACCGCTGGCGATTCAAGATTTCACAAAAGTTTATGGAGTGGGGATGGCTCACCACCAGCATGAAGAAGCGTATCCTCAGATTCAACAACAGTCTGAAGTCGCTTTTCAGCAACCAACAGAATGTTTTTGAAGGAATGGACATCCGGTATTTCGGCCCCGTGGACGGACATAATGTGAAGCATCTGGTACAGGTATTACACACCATCAAGGACATGCAGGGTCCAAAGTTGCTGCACATACACACCACCAAAGGAAAAGGATTTGCACCGGCAGAACAAGCCGCTACCCTTTGGCACGCTCCAGGCATCTTCGACAAGGAGACAGGCGAACGCATCGTCACCGACACCGAGGGAATGCCCCCGCTCTTCCAAGATGTATTCGGACGCACCCTGCTGGAGTTGGCAGAAAAGAATCCACGCATCGTGGGTGTGACCCCTGCCATGCCCAGCGGATGTTCTATGAACATTCTGATGAAGGCCATGCCCGACCGTGCTTTCGATGTAGGTATCGCCGAGGGGCATGCCGTCACTTTCTCTGCAGGTATGGCCAAAGAGGGATTGCAACCCTTCTGCAACATCTACTCTTCGTTCATGCAACGGGCTTACGATAACATCATCCACGATGTAGCCATCCTGCGTCTGCCTGTAGTACTCTGCCTCGACCGTGCAGGTCTGGTGGGTGAAGACGGCCCCACACACCACGGTGCCTTCGATTTGTCTTATCTGCGCCCCATACCGGGACTGACCATCTCCTCTCCTATGGACGAACACGAACTGCGCCGGCTGATGTACACGGCACAACTGGCAGATAAAGGGCCTTTCGTCATCCGCTATCCACGCGGACGCGGTGTGAAGGTCGATTGGCAATGTCCGCTCGAAGAAGTACCCGTGGGAAAAGGCCGCCGGCTGAAGGAAGGCAAAGATTTGGCCATCATCTCTCTTGGTCCCATCGGCAACACAGCAGCCAAAGCCATCGCCCGCTATGAACAAGAGACGGGACAAAGCGTTGCACATTACGACCTGAGATTCCTCAAGCCACTCGATACGGAATTATTGCAAGAGGCAGGCGAAAAGTTCCACCGCATCGTCACTGTGGAGGACGGTGTACTGAACGGAGGCATGGGAGCCGCTATCACCGAATACATGGCCGACCACGGATTCGCTCCGGACATCCGCCGTGTAGGCATCCCCGACCAATTTGTAGAACACGGTGCAGTGAAGGAACTTTACCACCTCTGCGGAATGGACGAGGAGGGAATATTGAAAAGAATGAAAGAATAGGCAATCCTGCCTGATTCCTCTTGCGAGGATAAGGGTTTGAGGATGCCGGTTATACCAATCCTCCCCTACACAGAGGGAGGAGGAGCGGATTCAACTATAATTTGTGAACATCATGCGAATAATCATTGCCGGTGCCGGCGAAGTGGGCACCCATTTGGCCACGTTGCTCTCACGTGAACGACAGGCCATCATCCTCATGGATGAAGACGAAGAGAAACTGAACCGCATGGACGGCGACTTGGATCTGATGACCGTAGAAGCCTCCCCCTCATCCATAGCCAACTTGAAGGATGTAGGGGTGGATGATGCAGATCTCTTTATTGCCGTCACTCCTGACGAGAGTCGGAACATGACGGCCTGCATGCTGGCACACAACATGGGAGCCCGAAAAACGGTAGCTCGAATTGACAACTACGAATATCTCCTGCCCAAACACCAGGAATTCTGGAAGAAGTTGGGTGTGGATTCACTCATCTATCCAGAAATGCTGGCGGCCAAGGAGATTGCCGATGCCATCCGCATGAGTTGGATTCGCCAGTGGTGGGAAGTGCGCGGCGGAGCGCTCGTACTTATCGGTGTAAAGTTGCGCAACACGGCACAGATTCTTGACATCCCTTTCCATCAGTTAGGAGCACCCGACATTCCTTACCACATCGTTGCCATCAAACGGGGCAACGAAACTATCATCCCTCGAGGAAACGACTCCATAAAAGAGAATGACATTGTCTATTTTATGACGACAAAGAAACACATCCCCTACATACGGCAACTTGCGGGCAAAGAGGCTTATCCCGATGTACGCAACGTGATGGTGATGGGAGGCGGGCGCATCGCTGTACGTCTGGCACAGGTCATCCCCGATGATATGCACCTGAAAATCATCGAAAGCGACCTGAACCGATGCAACCGGCTGACAGAATTGGTGGACAGCAAAGTAATGATTATCAATGGCGACGGACGCGATTTGAGCCTGCTCGTCGAAGAAGGATTGGAGACTACGGATGCTTTCGTTGCGCTAACCGATAACTCGGAGACCAACATTCTGGCTTGCTTGGCAGCCAAACGTATGGGAGTAGGCAAGACCGTAGCCGAAGTGGAACACATGGACTACATCAATATGGCTGAAAGCCTCGATATCGGCACTATCATCAACAAGAAAATCATTGCCGCCAGCCACATCTACCAGATGATGCTCGATGCCGATGTATCCAACGTGAAGTGCCTGACGCTGGCCAATGCCGATGTGGCAGAGTTCACGGTAAAACAGGGAGCACCCGTCACTCGCAAGCCGGTCAAGGATTTGGGTCTTCCCAAAGGAGTGACGCTTGGCGGTCTCATCCGCGACGGTGAAGGACAACTTATCACAGGAAACACCATCATCCTGCCGGGCGACCACGTGGTGGTCTTCTGCATGGGGCTGATGATAAAGAAGATAGAGAAATATTTTTAGCAACGAAGCATGATTAACAAGAAGATTATCCTACGCATCCTGGGCATCCTGCTCTACCTCGAAGGTCTGTTATTGCTACTCTGTTCAGGCTTTGGATTCTACTACGGTGAGGACGACCGTACAGCCTTCATCATCTCGGCAGCCGTCTCTGCATTTGTAGGGGGAGTCTTCTCGTTCTGCGGACGCAACAGCGACAAGCGTTTCAACCGTCGAGACGGGTACATCATCGTCTCTGTATCATGGATTATCTTTTCGCTCATCGGCATGCTTCCTTACTTGCTTAGCGGCAGCATCCCCTCCGTCACCGATGCCTTTTTCGAGACAATGTCGGGCTTCACCACCACCGGTGCCTCCATCCTCGACAACGTCGAAACACTTCCCCACGGGTTGCTTTTCTGGCGCAGTATGACGCAATGGATAGGCGGCCTCGGCATTGTATTCTTCACCATCGCCGTACTTCCCGCATTCGGGGCTGGTGGTGTACAACTCTTTGCCGCCGAAGCCACAGGTCCCAAGCACGACAAAGTGCACCCACGCATCGATGTGACAGCCAAGTGGATATGGAGTATCTACCTGGGGCTTACCGTTGCCGAAAGCCTCCTGCTTGCCTATGCCGGCATGGGATGGTTCGACAGCGTATGCCACTCGCTCACTACCACAGCCACCGGTGGATATTCCACCCGACAGGCAAGTATCGCTGCCTATCAGTCACCGCAGATAGAATACATTATCCTATTATTTATGTTCCTCTCCGGCATCAATTTCACCCTACTCTTCTTCACTTTCTTCAAGGCACGTTTCAAGAAACTCGCCGACGACACAGAGTTCCGTTGGTATGTGACCATCGTTGCTTCGTTCACACTCATCATTGCTTCCGTACTCATCTTCACCCGCAATGCCCCGATTGAAGAGAGTTTCCGCCAAGCCCTTTTTCAAGTGGTCTCCATCCAGACGACCACTGGCTTCGCCACCACCGACTATATGCTTTGGCCGCCCTTCCTGTGGTTTCTCATCCTGTTGCTCATGTATTTCGGAGCCTGCTCCGGTTCCACCAGCGGTTCCATCAAATGCATCCGCATTGCCATGCTCATGAAGGTGGCACACAACGAGTTGCAGCGCATCCTACACCCCAATGCAGTCATCCCCCTTCGCATTAGCGGCAATGTCATCACTCCCAAAATAAAAATCACGTTACTGGCTTTTTTCGTCATCTATATCGTCACCATTTTCCTCGGATGGGGCATCTTTTTGGCCATGGGTATCGACTTCATGGAAGCGTACAGCCTGGTGGTCTCTAGCGTGAGCAACATCGGACCGGCTCTCGGCCACTACGGCCCGGCCTACACCTGGGCATCCCTGCCTGATGCCGCCAAATGGCTCGGTGCATTCCTGATGCTGGCCGGACGTTTGGAGCTGTTCAGCGTATTGCTGCTCTTTACTCCCGGATTCTGGAAGAAACGGTAGAGAAAAAATGCAACGGGCTGCGTTAGCATTCGCAGCCCGCTGTGACTGTAATCCCAGCCTGCTGCAACTGGCTATGCAGCCCGCTGCATAAAAAAGGGAGATTTTCAAAAAGAATCAGACAGCAAATTATAATTTGTACGTAAATTGTCGTACCTTTGCTGCCAAATCAAAAAACATACATCATGGACAAGGTATCGGAAAACCCTTTCAAAAACCGAACAGCAGAGGCCTCCCCTCTGCCGTTGCTCGTGGTTGCGACACTCTTCGTAACTTTCTATCTCGTATCAAACATCATGGCCGTCAAGGTCATCGGTCTGGCCGGACTCTTCTACTTCGATGCCGGCACCATCACTTTCCCTTTTGCTTATATGCTAGGCGATGTGCTTACCGAATTGTGGGGGTTCCGCACAGCCAAGCGGGTGATATGGTTCACTTTCTGCTGCAACCTCTTGCTGGTAGTCTGCACACAAGTGGGTGTATGGCTTCCCTCGCCCGACCATTTGGCTGAAACTGCCACCGCTTACAATCACATATTCACCTACGTGCCACGCATTGTGGTGGCTTCGCTCACCGGTTTCCTATTGGGCGAGTTGAGCAATGCTTGGCTGATGGTGCGCATCAAGCAGTGGACTCGCGGACGGAAGCTGTGGGTACGCACTATCGGCAGTTCGGCTGTAGCCTATGTCTTCGACACTGTCCCCTTTGTGCTCATCGCTTTCCTTGGCACTGTCTCATCCCGCGAGCTGTGGCTGATGCTGGTTTTCCAGTATGTATCCAAATTGCTGATTGAAAGCTTCTTCGGCACTCCGATGGCCTATGCGGCCATCCGGCTGATACGCCGGATAAGCACTCACAAACCCTCTTGAACAGATGACACGTTACTCACTGATTGAGGAAAAGATGCCGCGCGAATTTCTGCTGCTGCAGGGCACTGGTTGCCGTTGGCGCAAATGTACTTTCTGCGACTATCACACGGATACAGGCCCGCATCCCTACGAGGTGAACCGCCCTGTACTGGAGCAGGTGACCGGCCATTATGGAGTGCTCGACATCATCAATTCCGGCTCCGCACCCGAACTGGACGAGAATACACTGCAACACATTACCCGCCTTGTGCGCAACAAACAGATCCGCACACTATGGTTGGAAGCACACTATCTCTACCGCTACCAACTGAAGTCCTTCGCCGAAAGATTTGCTCCGGCTACGGTCAAATTCCGTTGCGGTGTAGAGAGCTTTTCTCCGGCCTTACGAAGCCGTTGGCACAAAGGCATACCCGAAGCAGTGACCGCTGCCGACATAGCCCGCCACTTCAGTGGGGTCTGCCTGCTCGTCTGTACCGAAGGAGACAGCCGCGAGCGCATCCTGTCCGACATTGCTACGGCACGCCGCTACTTCGAATACTTCAGTGTCAACCTCTTTTGCAATAACGGAACTCCCATCCGCCGCGATGAACAGTTGGCCGCCTGGTTCATCAACGAAGTCTATCCGCTCATCAAGGACGACCCACACATAGAGGTACTGGTCGATAACACTGATTTGGGAGTAGGATAAGAAACAAAACTAAGAGGACCAGCCAAAATGCAGTCAATCATTTCAGCTGGTCCTCCTGATTATCTATCAGATATTGTCTTATTGTGCCGCGAGGTTGCGCAAGTAATTGATTCTTACACCGTAGTTGAAACTTTGGGTAGAGCTGATACCTGCATAATTGACAGCCACCAGTTCACCACGCAGATTCAGTACTGGCGAACCGCTCGAACCAGGCAATGAGGGGATGGTGTACATCATCTGATTGTCATCCTTCTGACTGATGTTTCCAACCGTATATTGCGATTTGATGCCATCCGTCGTATTGGCCAATGCCATACCCTTGTTGAAACCTATGAGTATGACCTTCTGATTCTTGTCTGTACCCACCGTCTTGGTGATTGTCTCCAAGAACGAATAATTCTCTACGGGATCCTCCTCCGGAATAGTGAACACATACTTTCCTGCAGGCGTCTGCTTGTCCTTCAACTGGATGATGGCCAAGTCGTGCAGGGCATCCGTAGCCTTCACCACACAAGGGATGAAGTCGCGGCTGTTTGTCACATAAGTTTCGTTGTAGGCAATGCTGATTTCACAGTGATGCTTCAGTTCTGCACCAGAAACCTTGATTTTGGAGAAGGTGTTGTAGCTATCGGCATACTGCTCCTTCTTGGCCGCAATCTTCTGTTTCAGTTCCACCTCTTCCGAATAGTCCATGTTGCGCATCCACTTGGCCTTTATCTGTTCGTCGAGTTTGCCCTCCATCTCACAGAGTTCATTGTATTCCGATGCAAGACTCGATTTGACTTTCTCCAAAATGTTTTTCATCGCCTTGTTGACTTGCTTGTTAGAGAATTCAGAACCTACCACATGATTGTTGGTCGCAATCTTGCCGTCGTCCGAGATGAAGAATCCCGTTCCGAAACTGGTGTAGGTCACAATCTCATCTTCATCGAATGTCAGGTTGTCCAATCCACCATTTTCAGAATAGTTTGTGAAATAGACAGACAATCCGCTTGGCAGCTGCAGTTCATAATATCCGGTGTTCTTGATGAGTACCACTCCGCTGGAGCATTGGTCGTTGACTTCCTGTTCGTTCATGTTACACGACACAAACGCGAATGATGCAAAGGCCAACAATGCCATTAGCCTTAATGTCTTTCTGATTTTCTTCATGCTTTTTATGTATTGAATGATTAATATTTCGGTTATACAGTCCGTTATTCTGTGCAAAAATATGTATATTTTTCATTCAAACCAATAAAAAACAGAAAAAAAAGAGTCAAACTGCTTTTTTAACCCCAACCGGACAGAGAAGAATCGGACAACACTACTGAAATCAGGAAAAGACAATACGGCAGGTTTAAGTTAACTTTATGTAAAAAACAGGAAAAAGGCAGATAACCTCGAATAAGAATCGCTACCTTTGTAATCGGGTTAAACTTGACTTGTTTCATAAATCCAACTTTCGCAAACAGAATTCCCATGATGGCGATACTTCAGCACGACAAGAGACCGGCTGAAAAATTACTTGTAAAAAGTTAATTATCACACAAACATATGGAAAACGTCAATCACATATTAGTAGGCTTGGGCGGTACCGGAGGTAAGGTGCTGCGTGCCTTTAAGATGAGAATGTTTGAAGAGTACCCCGACTCTGCAGTGCGCAACAAGTTCCCCGTGGGACTGCTCTATGTGGATTCTACCCGCGAGATGATGGACACCGGACGCCCGGACTTCCGCGTACTGGGTCAGGATGCATCATTCTGCGAAAACGAATTTATGTTCATCAAGAACGTGGATGTAAGCCAAGTATTGGACAACATCGACTACTATCCGGCGCTGAAGGGAATGATTGACAACGTGGAAGATGTCAGAACTGCAATTGGAACGCTGGGTGAAGCAGCCGGACAGAAACGCCGTGCCGGACGCATATTGTTTGCTGCCAATGCGATTCAATACAGGAATGCACTGGATACCGTCTATGCCCGAGTGAATAATGTTTCCAAAACAGACGAAGTGATGATTCACATCTTCACCGGTCTGGCAGGCGGAACAGGCTCCGGTTCTATCATTGACGCCATCACGCAGGCACGCAAGGCTTACCCTATAGCCCAAATCATTGTCTATGCTTTGATGCCCGATTTGACATCACCACAACCTGGCATGGAAGACAAACTCTATTACCCAAACTGCTACGCTGCCCTGAACGAAATCAACGGTCTGCAGACCGGACGTTTTGTCCCCTGCGATGTTTCGAGCGCCGGACGACAGACCGATTTTTTCTCCATCTACATCAAAGGTGTGGTTGATGGTGTGGTGCTCTACTCCAACGACAACGAGAACGGAGTACACATCCGTCAGTTCGACGAACTGCCCAAGTTGGTGGCTGACTGTGCCTACTTCCGCGTATTCTTGGACTGGCGCAGAGAGGTAGAAAACTTTTTCCGGGCTTACAGTTTCGAAGATATGAATGACTTCTGCTTCGAATACGACGAGGGAGCCGGTAAGGTGATTTCACGCAGCAAGAAGTTCAGTTCGTATGGCATCAAGCGCATCATCTATCCCGAAACCCGTATCCTACAGCACATGACTTACTCGGTGGGGAAACGCCTGCTCTACCAATTCCAGTATAACAACTGGCGCGACGACTACGGCTACGTGGGCGAACCCGCCAACAAAGACTATAAGAAGGAATATCTCAAAGATGACAAAGTGAAGAAGTGGATGCTCGACAACCGACACCTGATGTTGGAGGAACGCATCCTGCCTACTGAAAAGATATACGAATCATTCCAAGACTATTGGCACGACAAGGCTGTCGCATATGCTGACGAGCCCCGTAGAGCAGCCCATCCGTTGTACGCATTGGACTATCTGATGAAGGGATTCTACGACAGCACCTTCCGTGGAGGTGGTGTGGAGAAGTTCTATAAGGACAAAACAGAAATTATCAACGACCTCGCACAGGAAATCCGACAGGACATCGAACGCGACCTCTTCACTTGGTGGAAAAAGGGAACTATCTCGCTGTATGACCTGGTAAAGATAGCAGAGACAGTGCTTGACTTTATAGGTAACAAACAGAATGAATTGGATGAAGAGGCTGTAAAAGCTCAGGAAAATCTGGAGAATTGGGGTAGTATCCGTGAGGCTGACATCTTCGAGTGGGAGAAGTGTGGTTTTTGGCAAGGAGTGTTGTTAGGAAAGAAAAAGAAGATCTTTGCCAAACACCAAGAAACATTGACAGAATACTACGTGGCCAAGACCACCGTCTGCGCATTGGAATTCGCCAAGATATTAGCAGTCAGGCTGCTGACAGAGCTGAGTCATCTGTTTTCGGTTATCAGTGAATGTTATGATAGAATTTCCCAAGCCATCGATGAGTGCGACAAGCAGATTGCAGCCAACAGCAAAAAGGAAAAGGGTATCGAAGACATGACCGGTACCATCATCGAAGTGAGCGATGAGGTGCGTATCGCAAAATTCAAGAAGGAACTGATGACCAATAAGAGCGACCAGCCGGCTATGGCCACTGAGCTCCGCAAGGTCATTGTACCGGAAGGCGACTTTATCCCTTTCGACGACTTGGTGAACCACCTCTCTGTGGATCGCATCAAGGATGCTTTTGACATCCGCCTTTCATTCATCATCAAGGAGAAACACGAAGTCATCTGCGGCAAGAACAACAAGCTCTTGGGACTGAACATCCTGCAGCAGCTCCAGCAGGTGCTCACCACCGATGAGGAGATTCAGAAGTTTGCCCTCGAACTGGTAAAACAGAGTGGTGTCTATCTGAAATTCAACGACACGGAAATGAACCGCTACATCCCGCACGAGCGGAACGAGAATCCGGCG
>JAFTNZ010000026.1 GCA_017451645.1 Bacteroidaceae bacterium
AGCTTTTCACCACTTCTGCCAGCACATGCGTCTTCCCAGTCCCTGTAGGCATCTGCACCATCACACTGCGGTGGTGCCTCCATGCCTCATGGATGCGGAAAACCATCTCCTGCTGGTAGTCGCGGAGAAGACCATTCTTATCGTTCATGGACGAAGTAGTAAGTTCAAAGAAAAGAATGAATCCTTATCCAAAACAGATAGGCATTCAAAACAAGAGCTGTATTTCTCAGTCGTTGGGGCAGTACATCATTTGGGGGCGCTTGCCAAAGAGTTGTACACCTCCATTGTTTTCTTGGCAATAATATCCCAGTTATACTCTTCCATGGGATAATCTATACGTCGGCAATCATGGTTGATGTTCTCTCTGAGTTTTTCAGTGAGTTGTTCGATATTTCCCGTTTTGAAGTAGTGCTCATATTTCAGTCCCACCTCCAGATTGGCAGGAATGTTACTTACAATGACAGGCAACCGGTAGCTCATGGCTTCCAGAAGAGCGATGGGCAATCCTTCGTGTGAGGAGGGGAGCACAAAGCAACGTGCATGAGTGAGTAGTGAATGCAGTTTCTTCCCCTTTACAAATCCGGTCAAGATTACTCCAGCCTTGCGCGCCTGCTCCTTCAACGAGCGTGAATAGTCATCTTCAAAGTCCGTATCACCGGCAAGCACCAGTTTGATATCGCTGCAGGAGGTACTTCCATTTTTAATTCTTTCAAACGCTTCAACCAAATGATGCAGATTCTTCTCCGGAACAAAGCGGCACATGCCCAAGATATATTTCCCCTCCTCAATGCCCAGCTCCTTGAAATATTCGGGATAATCCGTAAAGTCGGGTTTGGGCACCCCATTATAGATAAGGTGTGCATCATGCCTTCCGTATTTCCGTACAATCAGGTCGTTGATTACCTCCGAGATGACAATGACCCTGTTGGCAAACCTGCATCCCATCCGTTCGCCCAACTTCAAGATGGTTTTGGCTACAGCGCCCCACTTATCGCGGTCATAGTCCGGACCGTGATGCGTAAACACCACCTTCATCCCCAGCAGTCGGGCATACGGAGTGAGCAACGCTGGTCCGATGGCATGAATGTGCAGCATATCGGCTCCTAACCGTTTCGCTCTATTGATGGCACGGAATGTATGGATGATAGCCTCAAACGATTTCTTCTTCGGAGTTTCCACATCCACCAGTTTTATTCCGTTCCATTCAGTCAAGCTATCGTGTACATAGCTTTTCCTGCGGATGATGGTCACATCATGCCCCATCTGTGCAATGCGAGGAAACAGTTCCTCGCAATGCGTCTCTACGCCACCCATGATATCAGGGATACCACGGGTGCCGGTAACAACAATTTTCATAAAACCATATGGTTTATTTTATCTCAATATCCCTATCCGTCTCTGCTACAGTAGCTTCATATCCCTGTCCTGCCACATCAGCATTCACGATGTCTTCACCACGTTTTCCTTTCAAAGCCTCCTTAGAGTCAGCTGACAGGCCATTGTTGATGACCGCGTTCACATCGCAAGTCGAGCATTTGTCCAGTTCCTCCTTAGTCACCTTGCCATCGCGATAGTCGCAGCAGATTTGGTTTTCATACATCGAATACTTCATACCGAAGAGCGATTTCAATTTATGTTTGGCAACCCACAGGGCAGGAGTAGCAATATACTTGTGCATAGCAGGACTCACGCTACCAATCATCCAGCAGTTACGGTCGCAACAACGTACTTTCTTTCTTACTTTCTCAGCTTCAGGACTATTCCAAAGTTCATCCCATGTCTGGCGGTTCAGGTTGCCCATCACCTCCTTGTCCTTTGTCCCGTTGCAAGGCATCACATCTCCGTAAGGGTCTATAAAGAACGTGTCAAAACTCATGTCGCAAGGCAACAAGCGTTTCTGGCCATAGATGTAGTTAATCAATCCATGATTGAAGTAGGCACGGAACCACTTTTTCGGAGAGTTCGATTTCAGCAATTCATTCACCAGATTCTCGAAGTTCTTGGCCACCATCGGACGATCTTTGATGATGTTTTTTGCCTCCACAAAGTAGAACGAGTTATGGAGTGAAGCCGTAGCAAACTCCATTCCCATCTCATCAGATATTTTGTAGAGTGGCACCAAGTCTGGGGCATTCTTGTCCTGCACAGTCATACCGAACCCCACATCCTTCATTCCCATCTCGCGGAGTTTTTTCAATGTCAGGTATCCCCGTTGGTATCCATCGTTCAATCCGCGAATCTCATTGTTTGTCTTTTCCAATCCTTCGATAGAGATACGGATACCTATCTGCGGGAACTCCTTGCAAAGGTCAATGATGCGGTCCGTAAAGAATCCGTTGGTAGAGATTACAATACGGTCACTTTTCTTGTACAGTTCGCGTACCACTTCCTTCAAGTCCGTACGGATAAACGGTTCACCACCTGTAATGTTGGTGAAATACATTTTCGGAAGTTTCCGTATTGTTTCAATGGAAATCTCCTCCTCCGGCATCGACGGAGCCTTATAGCGGTTACACATGGAGCAACGCGCATTGCATCGGTACGTCACGATGACCGTACCGTTCAGTTTTTTTTCTGCCATAAAATGAATATGTGATTAGTTTTTGGGATAATACAATATTAGCCATCCTCTGGACGGAGGACAGGACTAGTGGCTGCATTGCAAATCGTTACAATGAAACCAAATTAAAAAAGTCTTTACTTCATCATTGTAGCCCGAATGGCAACAATGTACAGAGTCCGTTGTGTAAAGCGATACACTATATGGTATTTGGGGTGAACCACAAAAGAGTAATAAATTGTTTTTCCCTTGGAGAATCGTGTGTCTTCACGACCGATGGTAGGCATATGGGCGAGCGTTTCTACAGCATCCATGATACCATTAAAATAATTCATAGCTGCTTTTCTCCCCCATATTAGCTCTATACCATCGCAAGAGATCAAGGTTTTTGCGAGATGCCCTTGTCTTCCACTTTATCGTGCGAACCCCCACTGCGCAAAATACTTCAAAGCTTCTTCATGACTTATAGTGCCACTCCCTTCAGACAAACGAAGTTCTTCTTCAAACTCCTCATCCGTATATACACAAGGCATGGTGTCAGCATAAAGAAGCTCCATGCACTCCATCAAGCGTTCTTCATCATCCGTTTCATTCACGGCATCGACTATGCGGTCGCGCAATGTCTGCACATGATTAGGGCTATATCCATATGCCGCAACAGGTTCTGCAGCGATTGATGCGGAACTTTCAGGATTTTGATATGTCTTCATCTTTTTCATGTCTTTACGGATTACGTAGCAAAGGTATGTAATATTACAGAATACGACAAATAAATGCAGTAATATTTGCAATTATTTATTATATACCTCCATAATTCTTTCGTAGTAGGCTTCCGCATTATACCTCTCCTGCGCAGCTTTTGCCAAAGCCTCATAATCGAAGTGATGCAACATCATGATCTTAATTTTGTTTTTTAGGTCTTCCACATTCCGACTTTCAAACGTCATACCTGAAACACCTTCCTCTATTAGTTCTGGAATACCACCAATGCATGCACCAAGTACCGGTGTACCCAAGCATTGCGCCTCAATGACAGATAAGGGATTGTTCTCATACCATTCCGAAGGTATTACAGAGAAACGGGCACGACCCACCAACTCCTTTATCTCCTCCCATTGCTTGAACCCGACAAATTCAATATGTGGTTTTGCTATACCTTTCAGTTCTTCTTCGAGAGGTCCTCCTCCAATGATTTTCACTGGATAAGGCAAACTGTTGGCAGCTTCAATCAATGTTTTAGCTCCTTTCTCATGTGACAAACGGCCAATGAAGCAGTAATAATCCCCTTTTGTATAGTTATCCTTTTGGCATTTCTCCACATCAATGAAGTTACACAGTACCTCCATCTTTTGAGGATTAAACTGGCCTTGCTGCATTTTGTCAGCCATAAACTGGCTGGGACAAACAAACACATCCGTACAATCTTCCAAACGTTCGCGGTTCCATATGACAGCCTCTTCATATCCTATCAGTGATGCCAGTTTAGAACCTTTCATACATTTATTATCCAAGCATGACTTTTTACTTCCTGTGAAACACGTTTCACAGATGGTTTCTCCATTAAGCAGACAGTCATATCTTGGACACAACAATTTATAATCATGCAAAGTCCACGCCACCTTTGCCCCACTCTTGTGGGCCAATTCAGCTATTACAGGAGATAGTTGAGTATGAACATTATTCAGATGCACCACATCCGGTCTGAAGTCGTTCAACAATTGGTTGAATTTCTCTCTCACCTCTTTGGAGCCAAAAGGTCGGGTGAAAGCCATCAGCTTGCTCATATTCTTTGGAAAATATCCACTCCACTCACTCGGAAGATTCTCTGGATAATCCATTGCAAATACAGCCACCTGATGCCCATGTCCCTTCAACAGTTGCTCCAGATTGAGCATATAGATGCAATCACCGCCTCGGCGGTAATAGAATTTGTTGGATAGTAAGATTTTCATGTACAATAGAGTCTTTCTGCTTTCGGAAGGCAGAATAGTTGACCAAAATAGGAACTGTTCAAAATCGGTTTGAAATGCTTTATTTCTTCTCCTTTACAAATGGTTTGTGGACAAAGCGCTCTTCAGGTAGAGCTTTTAAGAAAGCTTCTTTTTCTTCTGCATTCATTTGACCTGACTGTAAGTCTGTTTCTTTTAGCTTTTTATACCATTCTTCTGTATAGCCTATATGTTTTATAGGATTACCTGCAACCATGAAACCATCAGGAATACTTTTTGTAACAACAGAACCAGCTCCTATGATGACATTATTGCCAATAGTCACTCCGGGCATTATTTTACATCCTTCACCAATTGACACGTAATCACCTATTTTGATTTTCCCAAAATAATCTAAATTAGGGTCATTGTGTAAAATCTGCAAACAATAAATTCCTCCGTGGGTAAAAAACTCTGTATCTTTCGCTATTCGGCAATAATTTCCTATTTCTACCAAATATCCTTCTTTTGCAGATAGGTGACAAGGTGAGATAAAACATCCTTTACCTATTTTTACACCCTTTTTCCTCAAATAATTTTCTGGTGTATCATAACAACCAGAGATTAAGAACTGCTTGAATTTTGAACGATTAATCAATCCCATAATAATATGTTATGTTTTACAATTTGTCAATATATTTATGTTTGAAATAATTTGCTGTAATTCTGAGATAATGATATATATATAATAGTTTTGGAGAGAATACTGTTTTATTCCTCTTCATGATATAATATCTTTCTTTGTTTGCCAATAATCGATTATTGTGACTCCCACCTGCGATGGAAAAATTGGATATGAATTCATTAATGTATTTGAATCTGGCTGAGTTCTGATATAAGCGAATCATCAAGTCATAGTCAGCCAACAACTTGTATCGCTCATCAAATCCTCCAAGTTTCTCAATCCATTTTCTCTGAACAATAATGCTTTGGTGACACATTACGGGACCTGTTAATATTTTGCTGATATCCTTTTTGGAGTATTGAAAAGAACGTTTTTCTTTTTTCAACAATACAGTGTTACCATAGATGGCATCTACAGCATTCGAGTATTTGATGAGTGCTTCTATTCCTCCTGCTATCAAGCTATCATCACTCCCTAAATAGTGAATCCATTCCCCTTTTGCCATCTTCCACCCTTTATTGAAAGCATCATAGATTCCTTTATCTGGTTCGGAAATATAACGGAAACGGGAATCACGTTCAACGTATGATTTGACAATCTCAATGGTGTTGTCTTTTGACGCACCATCAACTATAATACATTCCCAATCTTGGAATGTCTGGTTCAACACGCTGTCCAATGCTACGGACAACGTTTTCGCTGCATTGAATGTTGCAATAATAATTGAAACTTTTGGATTATTCATTGTTTTCTTGTCAATTTCTTTACAAACCTTGCAGGATTTCCTGCCCAAATTTCATCAGATGGGACATTGCAAGTTACGACTGAACCTGCTCCAATAATACTTCTTGCTCCGATAGTGACACCTTTGAGAATTATAGAACGAGTGCCAATCAATACATCATCTTCAATCACAATAGGTCGTGATTTTCGATTTTGTTTGTCCAAAGTCCCATCTCTACGGTCTTCATAATTTAATGAATGTGCATCTGAGTCTATGATAATACAATCTGCTCCAATATTCACGTTGTTACCTATTGTTATTCTTTCAAATGCACGGATTGAAGAAGAACTAATCCCAACATTATCTCCTATTTCAATAACAGCATTTTCCTCAGTACAAAATGATGTCCGTATATTGCGGGCAATGGGATTATAGCAACATCCGCTGACGCAATAAAAATTATTTCCAATTATCAGTTTGCCTGTTTTACGCAGACGAATATAAACGGGACCTTTAATTGTTCCGCTTTTCATCACAATCTGATTTCCATAAAATTTTATTTTATATTTATTCCACAGTTTTTGTAGTTCAGATTGTGTTTTATTAGAAATCTTAAAAAATGTAGCTAACATAATATCAACAGCCCAACTTTACTATTATTTATGAAGAATCTCTTTCCCGTTATTTTTATTTTTTAATAGTTTGGTTATTATCCAACATGAAATCATACATAGAATGAGTACTTTAGTATGATATTCATCGCGTTTTCCAAAATACATAGGTCCGATTGTAGCCAATTCTATATAGTAATACAGAATTGGTATCGTAAAGAAGTTGATAGCTTGACTTTTTCTTAAAAATAGCCATAGCAATAAAACATATATTCCCATTACGAGGGAACCTACAAAAATTCCAAACTCAAAATAGAAGTCCCCCCAAATCGTTTTGTACACCAATACTGGAACCCCAGTTACCCACTGCCAGTAAACGTGAGAGTCTCCTAAAGATTGAGCTTTTGAATCGATTCCAAAGAAATTCTGCATGATAGTAGAATACATTCGCATACCCATAGGATGCATACGAACTTTATCCCAAAATTGACTTCCCAAATTTGGGAAAGGTTCTCCTAAATATCTGAAAATACTTTCTATGGGAGATTCAACATTTGAATCTTCAAACCGACTTATGGTCATTGCTAGACTATAAACAAGAAATAGCCCCAATAATACCATAATCAACAAATTAAATTTCTGTTTTACCCTTTTAGGAAAATATCTATAAAAAGGTATAATGACAATAGATACAGTTATTGCAAAGAAGAAAATGCCACCCCTTGCTCCTGCAGCAATGTTTCCACACAATATGCAAGCAAATATCAAACATATGGCTAACATATTTCTTTTTGTATATATTCCTTTTTTATCTAAAATAAGACTATATAAGCAATAAAACAAAAGTAATGAAGATAATGAATTATAAATAAGTCCTATTTTTCCGAATATTTGTTCTTCTATAAAATTGAATTTGTATAATCTTACTCCATCACTATGTACAGATTCATAGACTTCATGCCCCTGATAACTTAAACAATGTAGTGCTGCACTAAATAAGACAATGAAATATAGTGAAAAAAGAATTATTAATATTTTAGCGATATTGTTAATTTTTTCATCATCTATTCTTGGGAAATTTTCTAGTTCTATATCCTTAACATTAAATCGCTTAAAAGGAAGCATAAAAATAACAAAAGCAATAAAAGCAAAAATATATGGTTCTATTGGAAAGGTAACGAACTCACCATATACCTGACCATATATGCCTGTTGCTACTGATAAATATCCAAGGAAAGCGATAAGCGTAAACCAACATGATATCAAATTGTGTATGTTCAAAGTCCAATTCTTTTTGAAGGACAATATCGTATACACAAAATACATCATAAAGTTTATCATTAATACATTCATAAACTTTATTCTTGCTTTTTTCTATAATTACTATCTATTATTTGTTGATAAATCCCGAATAGGGAACTTACAATTTCTTGCTTATCATGTCTTTTGACTGCCACTATTTTTGCGTTGTTTCCGATGTTCTCGTTCAACACCGTATCCTTGTACAATTGCCATATTAAATATGCTGCTTGATATGGATCGTTTGCTGGAACTAGAAATCCTGTTTCATTATCAGTTATCAATGAAGGAATACCTCCCACATTGGTTGAAATGACGGGGCATCCTAACAATTGAGCTTCGCAAACGCTGTTGGGGCTATTATCAATGTATGAAGGATGAAAGAAACAAGTGCAATTTAGTATCTTTTGTTTTATCTCCTCTGCTTGTGCCACACCGCATAATTTGACATTAATACTTTTGCAGATGATACCTGTATTTTTTTCAATAAATTGTGGATTGATATTACCAAATACTTCCCAAATGAATTGTAATCCAAGTTCTTCTTTCATCAGTTTGGCTGTTTTCAATACAAGATCAAAACCTTTATACAAGGGGGACGAAATGGTGGTTACAATCTTCAATTCCGCCGGTAAGACTCTTTTGCTTGAAAAATAAAATGGTTCACGTAATATTTCTGAGCCATAAAAATACTGGCACGTTGGATTGAATATTTTTGTCACACGCTCATCCCATGTGGTACGGCCAATATAATATTTGATTCTTTTCAATATCTCTGTTTCGCGTTTGCAACTGTTCACCCATCTTTTCTTATTTTTATATTGTTGTAACATTTTTAGAGGATTGAAAGATTTTAATTGCTTCCAAGAAATAAATGGAGGGAGATAAGCATTGTAATAAGGATTTAATATTCCTTGTATATGCAAAACAACAGGAACACTTGTGAAAGGAGCTACTAGTCCAAAAGATCTCTCCGAACCAAAAACTTCAATAATATCAGGTTTAAAATCATTTATAACCTTTAAGTATTCTTCTATCTCAACAGAGTAATTAAGAACACTATTAGATAGTAATTCAAATAACTTGCCAATTTTCTTCTTTTTTGCATACGATATAGGATAATAGGTCACACCTTCTTTCTCCACTTTGAAGGGTTCACCAGATAATTCAAATGAAATAGCAAGTTTTATATCTTTTAATTGAATAATTTCTTTTTCCAAAGAGGAAATCCATCCTCCTCCATTATACCCTTTACTTGATATTTTGTAGTTAGAAGGAGTATTTGTAAACCAAAGTATTCGCATAAATCAATATTATTTATTTATAGAAGAGTTTATACTTCTTTGTAAGAAAAGACAAGACTCATCTATGTATTTTTGATAATTTGTATCTTCATTCATATCTTCACATACAGCTCCTACGTCAGATGGCATAAAACGTTCCATCATATTATTTGCATTCATTAAATCTGTCATACGAGATGGATTCTTTTGAGTCAGTAAAGGAAAAGTTGCAAACTTTTTGTCAAATATGATAGAGAATGCCGTTGCGTGAAATGAATTGGAAATTACATATTTTGCATTTGATAACAATTGTACAAATTCTATAGGTCCCGCATTGTCTATTTGAATATCTGCGTAAGGAACATGGGAGAAATCATTTAACGAAAGTATCTTCAAACGTTCCTTTTGTGCCAAATCTTTTGATAATTTGGAAATTCTATGATCGTCGTGCGTAAAATCGTATAGGAATATATAATCACCATCCTTTTCCTGTAGCTTCAAACTTTCAATCCAATCTTTTTTTGAAAGTAGAAAAACCGGATCTACAACTTGACAACCTTCAAACCCTAAGTTATGTAGAATATTTAGACCGGTCTTTTCTCTAACAGAAATACTATTAAATTTGCGTAATTGTTGTTTGACAAACTCTTTCTTTTCATCTTCTTTAATTTCACTTATTCCAAAACTTGCAGCATATGAAATTCTTTTTATACTTGAAGGACCAAAATCAAGAAAATATGCTCCATTATTCCCATTTTCCATATCAGTATTCCATATTTGATCACTACCTGCAATCAATAAATCTGCATCAAAGTTTTCTTGTTGTAATTCTTGTAAAGACCTATAAGTACGAGGTGACAAATGTAAGTATTCTTTGTCAAACTTGTCAAAATTTCGTTTTCTTCCCCAGGTTTTTAGCATCCTTCTGTTTTTGTAGGGAGTAATAATATAGCGGAGCAGAGGATATTTGCAGACCAATTCGTATGCTCTTCCTTTTGGATATGGAGTAAACAGTTCATAACGTGTATGTGATGGCAAACGAAAATCAATGATTTCTACATTATGTCCCCAACGTTCCAAAAACTCTTGTAATGCAAATGCTTGAAGTGTAGCACCATAATTATATACGTGCTGGCATGTAATAGTATTTATTCTCATATTTTCTTCAGAATGTTTTTTATAGACTGGATAGGATTTAACAAGCGTCTTTTCCATATCTCTTTCTTTTTGTATGCTTGAACACAGGAATACATCTGATTTATATCTTTATCTTCTTTCAAAGCCTTGGTTATTTTTTTGTATAAATGCCCTTGTTTAGGATGTCCTTTCATTTGGCCTTCAGCCACCACCTCAAACGGATGTTCTACCAATTCACAGTTGCATTCTTTCAATAGTTCATTTCCCTTTTCAGTGAAGGCAATAGCTGCACTCACTCCATCTTCATTATCCTTGTAGGTCTTTCCCCACAGGTCTCCGATGCGAATGTCTGCCGAAGACTTGTCATATTTGAACTTGCACGTCTCATAGCAGGCTTTTCCCAGACAGGCATCACTCAAGAAGAGACGGTAAAACATATCACCTTGGCTAAGCCGGGAATTGAAAAATCCTTTTTTTTCCTTTATTAACAAATTGTAAGAGTCGTGCCAATTCACCTTCTCACCTGTCTTCTCACCGTCAATGGACATAGCCCATGAATCATGCCAACCGGTAAACTTGTTGCGCCACGAAACGTATGTTACTTTGCCTGTTTTCTTCTCCACCTCCTTGATGTATTTATCCCACATCAGTTTGGAGGGTACACCGTGGCAGAAGAAGTCCATCAGTATGAAATTGTCTTCCACATTGAACCTGCGAATATATCTGCGGAAGGAGTCTATCTGGCAAGGAGTGCCAGTAATAAGGTATTTTTCCTTACGGTTGACTGCTTTGAATCCATCTACTGTATAGCTTTGGATATATTTGCTACCTATGCTCTGTATCAGTTCTTCTACCGTGGTGGCGATATAGTGTTCTGCTAGGTTCTTCTCGGCATTGTAGCGTACACCGCAAACTTTGAAACCTTGATTGATAAGTGTGCGTCCCAGTTCAAAACCAACACCTCCGCTGGAGCACTTTCTGCGCACAGCTGTATCCTTACTCCATGCAGCATAGCTGCGGATAGAGGGTTCTTTGAGTGACAGCCCTTCTTGCGAATAGGAACAGGCATCCATGCACAAACCGCAATCAGTACATTTGTCCAACTCGTCAATGTATGGCTCATAGAATCCGTCCTTGTTCAGCCGGATATGGATGATTTTCTTTCCGCAGACTGTGGCACAGACACCACAGCCGTAGCAGTCATGGATATTACCTATATTCATTTTTTGATGATTTTTCTAATTTTGTTCGTAATGAATTCCTTTTCCTCTTTATCCAATCCGAAGGTATATGTCAATAATACAGAGGAAAGAAGAGAAAGCGATACTATCAGGATGAAGTTCCACCAATTGGTGCTCACGTTGCAATAAAGAAGGAACGGGGGGATAAATGCCAACACACAGATTACCGCTACACGCAATGTGACCTGCCTGATGAATGACATAACAGGCAATCCAATGGACTTCTTTAGTAACAGCAACCGTGTAAAATGGCAGATTACGGCCATCACGAGACCGACTACCATTGCTGAATAAGGAGGGAAGCCCATTTTTAATATAATGTATGCTATCGGAAGGGTGAGCAGTGAAATTCCTCCCACTACTATCTGGTAATCGCGGACTTTTCCGGATGCGTGCATAGAAGCAATCAACGTACCTGACAGAGAATCAACAATGGAAGTTAGCAACACCAGTCGGAGGAATATTACCGTATTGTCTGGCACCTCTTTAAGCCAAACATTCAGTACAAATGGAGCTTCAATAATGATTGGTATAGCCAAAGTCATAATCATCAGGAACGAGAGACGGCTTCCACGGAAAACCAACTTGAACATATTTTCTCGTTCATTCGCGGCATAGGACTTCACTATTTGCGGATTCATGGCCAACTGAAAGTTGCTCACAAAACCACTCATTGCATGAAGTACTTGATAAGCTATTGCTCGGGCCGCATTTACCGCTGCACCAAAAAATATATTCAACAGCACATTGATGCCTTGCTCCTTAGCTATCATTGCTAGAGAACCTATCAAATTCCAACTGACAAATGACATCATATTTTTTCCATGCCTACGGTTCCATCCCCAATTGCAGCGACATTCTGTAAAATGTCTATTACAATAGACTCCATAAATAATGCGAATCAATATGGCCATAGTCGCCAACAATGCTGCATAGAAAATCAATTGGTCAATAGGTGACACCAACAACAGGTAAACAATTATCAGTTTCAGTACGACTTCTATAATGCTAACATAGGCAAATGCCTTCATGTGTTCGTAAGCCACAATGGCAGCATTGTATGGAACACTGATGATGTTAACTATAAAAGTCAATAACGAGAACTGGAATACCCAATTGGCTGCAACATACCTGTCAGAGGGAAAATTCATATAATTGTTCAAGAACCATATACCGACCGTTTCCCCTAAAATTAGAATAATAACAGCGAGCAATAGATGAATCATTACAGCTGTAGTAAACATGGACTTGATATCGCCATTTTGCTTACCTATTTCAAAAGAGAGAAAACGTTGTGTGGCGGTCGTCATTGCTCCGCTTATCACTGCAAACATAGAGACAAAACCACCTACAACATTGTAAATGCCAAAATTTGTTTCACCCAATACTTCCAATACAACACGCGATGTGTAAAGGCTTATTGCCATAGTAAGAAGCATACGGAAGTAGAGCAAGAGGGTATTCTTGGCTATACGCTTGTTATTTGATGATGATTCAGGCATTATCAATTGTATTTATCAGCCCTCACCAGACCCACACTCAAAGGAATCGTAAAAAGAATATAGTTTCCGGTGAGGAGCTGAAATTAATTATTAATTATGAATTCAGACCAATACCCTTCCTTTTCAAAAAGTTGCAATAAAAGAAAAGGATAGGTCAAAGGATGCTGAGAGATTGATTTTAGGGTTAAGGTGCTGCGGGTGACAGTCGCGGAGCACCGATTGAAGACACTCCGTAAGGGTGGAGAGAATTAATCTTGAGAGTGTAAAATAAACTATTTCTTACTACTATTATTGTAGCTTGACACAGTTTATTTTACACTCTCGAGCCTATTTGGGGTTTTGTCTTCTTTGCTGTATATTCTATAATCATCCCGTTTTTTCATCGTAATCTTTTTTCTTTTTTATGTTTGTTTTTCTGGCTACGGGGTGAGCTACAAGCTACGAGTGGGGGAAAGGTCAACGATGGCTGTTGGAAAATTCTATTCTGTATTTTCTACATATTATTCCTCTTCTTTGAAATAATCTCCAATATTTGAAGGCCCATATTCCAAAAGTGCTTGGAGAGTTCGGGAAATATCTACTACTCCTTCTTTATATTCATATTGTTCATAATGACCACATTCCTTACAAAAGTCAAGGAAGCCTTGTTCATCTTTTGAAAAGGTTTCAACATAGAGATACTCAAGTCTTCTCCTCACAGCGATAGCTTCATCCAATATGTCCTTTATATGCTGGTGTATCAGTTGGACAACCTGAGAATCTGACCTTAGCTTTGCAAAAATCGAAAGATTCATGGCATTTTCCCTAAATATTGGAAGATAGGTTTTGTCATAATGCAAAAATTGGTTATTCAAAAAGAACATGACATCTTGTATCGTTGGAAAATGCTTGAAAAAAGTATCATCATCACAAAACCATGGCCAAATAAGTTTTGTCTGTTCAGACGGTGGAGTCATCCACTTTTGTCTTTTTAATAAATCTATGGCTTCATCATCTTTATCTGTATGATGGACTGCTGAAATAAGTAATTGATCCATGGTCTGTATGTCGTCGCCATATAGATCTCGCATATTCTCAAGCATTTCAGCAAGACACGTATTCCACTCTGAATTATTTCGTTCGTTTTGACTATTCATCACAGTCAAAATCATTTTTTCAGTGAATGTTTGTAGCGATGGGCTTATTTGCTCCAATTGGTTTGATGATAAAAAATCATCAGGCGCACAATAATCAGGATTTGAAACTACGTCGATTCCTGCTTGGTGATATGCTTGTGCTACCAGTCTTGAACAAAATGTACGATTGCTTTGGTCTTTCTTATCCGAATTCCTATAAGTGTTGACCATTCGAGCCTGTTGAGTACCGAACTCCATTGCCATTTTGCTTCTAATCCAAAACAACATGTCATCAATGATTTTATGAGATGTTGTTTTGAGTCGAAGGATGCAACCATGCTCTGCCTCTCGAAAAGCATAAGAATAGATATGATTCATCACCACCCCGGTCCCATCAGCTTCCATCAGAAAGGCATCTCCCAAATATATTGCTGCATGATCATAAATGCATCCAGGCATCAACCTACGTTGACTCTCATAGGTGTTCATTAGTAATATGTCACCCGGCTGCATTATTGGTTCATTGAAAACGAACTTTATTTCCTCTTTTGGAATAATCATATGCAAAATGTCACTTATTTCTGTAAATACCCCAAAATGACAGTTGGTGATGGGGAACTCTTTTTATACTAAAGCATAGTTTTGTAAGCGGTAAGCGTCCAAAAATGACGTCCCTATAGAATACAGTGTATTTGAGCACCTTTTTCTGCAAAATGGGTGTTTGGTCAGCTACTGATGACGTTCACCAAACTGTCAAACCAAGAAGCGAAGCGAGGACATTGCGAATAGATCGTATTAAAACCTATCAGTTCAAGTATATCAGAGCTGTCTGCAGTCTTGTCATAGTTGAAAATAGCCATCAGACGTTTGGATGGTGCAGTAGTTGCTCCGCCATTGATATCTTCCGGACAGGGGAATTCAGATAGAATCTCTTCTATCCTTCTCAATTGAGAATCCTCATCAAGCAAGTAATTGAATCCCTCCATACTAGAAAACAGGAGTGCTTCAAATTCATATTTTTGGATATACGGAACAAACAGTGGTAAGGCAGGAATCCGTTTTCTCATGTCGGCCTCCATGGCTGCCTCGACCTTATGAATCATTTTTCCATCTGTTGTGTATCCGGGAAATGATATTGGCAAGCGAAAGAAATCCAGGAAAGTGGTAATAACCGTGCAACCTTGAGCTGCAAAACGCGCTACATCGTTAAACAGATATTCATAATTAATGTTGCCTCCTTTTTTATTCAACTTCCTATTGGTGATGATTTTACAAGTTTCTATCAACCAAGTGCCAGTTGAATGCACATACAGTTCTGGGATAACATGCTGCTTAATGAACATCAGTTCACTGTCTCCTTCAACCAGAATCACCAATCGTTTTGTATCCATAATCCCGCTCTCATTTAAAAAGGCTGTCCACCTATCAGGTTTTTCTCCCAAATCTCACCTAAGCTGTATTGCTCCAACCAAACAGATAGAGTTTCTTGATTCAAGCGACGGAACTGGGACGCATTCTCTTTCATATCAACCACTACAATGTCATCTGCATCAAAATTGTCCACCAAACCTATTGATTGGGTGGAAATGATAATCTGCGATTGCATTGAGACCTTCTTAATGATAGCTGATAATTTGTTGATCGCCATCGGATGCAGTCCCAATTCCGGTTCATCGATAATGATGGTTTGGGGCGGATTGGGTTGCAATAGCAAAGTTGCCAAGCAGATGAAGCGGAGTGTGCCATCAGAAAGCTGATATGCATTGAAATAAGAACCCTCCACTCCGCGCTGTTTCCATTCTAATTGGATAACTTTGGGATTCAATCTGTCCGGTGTCAAGGCAAATCCTCCGAAAAAAGGAGATACGGCCTTTACAGCCATCTCAATGCGCTTGAATGACTTCGGGTGTCTCTCCTGTAAAAAATAGAGGAAAGGTGCAATGTTGGCACCATCATGTCTCAAGGCTACATTGTCATCAATGTTTGCCTTTGACTTCATTGGAGAAGTATCTCCTGCATCGTGGAAATGATAGACCTTAAATTGCCCCATCAAGTCGCTGACATACCATGCCTGCCCAGATTTATCATCCTTTATTGTAGCCTCTTTCTTATCCTTATCGCATAGTTGGAAACGCCACACATCGTTATACAAAAAGGCGGTCGAGGCAGTCTTGATAATGAAAGAATCCTGTGCCTCTTGTAGTTCAACAATATAACGGTTATGATAATCCCCTCGTTGGAAATTCAAATCAATAGAAATTTGCTCCGTCTGCTTTCTTCCCATGTGAAGTAATACATTGGCTCCACCTTTCCGTAATACATAAGATTGAAGTTCCTTTTCATACAGGCTACGCATCAAGTCAAACACAGAAATAAAATTGGATTTTCCAATACCATTTCCGCCTATCAGAATATTGATGGACTTCAAATCTACTTTTTGATTGTCAATCGACTTATATCCCTTGATGCTCAGTTTGGTTATCATTTTTCACATTGATTTGAAATGCAAATTTAGCGATTTATTTTATTCCAAACAAGATTTTTCCTCTAAAAGTTTGAATATATCTTTCTGTTCCCCTTTTTCAGTAAGCGTCCCAAAATGACGTCCCTATAGAATACGGTGCATTTGGGATCCTTTTTCGCAAGGGACGATTTAAAGTGATGAGTTACTAGTAACTAGCTATGAGTGTTTTTCAGGAGTGTAGGAGGTAGAAGTGACGCTACGCTTGTGTAGGAGTGCAGGAGTGACGCTGCGCTTAGGAGTGTAGACGAATGTGCTGCTTGCATTTTTCCAATCAAGTTTAAGGTTCCAAGTTCAAGGTTCAAGGTTCCCATTATCGTTCTCTTCCAGGAAAGAGTGAATTATCTCTTTGATAACAGCAGGGTTACGGCGTGTATCAAATATGGCAACAATAATGACAGTTTGGTCTTCTATGGTATAATAAATTGCGCTTTTTCTGCAATTCATTAATCGCACTTCTGTTTCTTCTGTAGATAATAAGTCATCCACATAACCAATACGTGGGAATGTACCCAATAAGTTGGTGTATTCAATAATCGAGTTTGCTACTCTTTGAGCCACTTTTCTATTGAAAAGTTCTTCTATAAATTGAAGGACTTCAGCAAATGTTTCCCTTGCTAATCGCGACCAAACTACTTCCATCCCAATCTCTCTTTCAGCCAACCTTTCATTTCATTTTGGGAGACACATTTGCCAATCCGATAATCAGAAAGGGCTGCATCAACAGCCAAGCGTCTCGTCTCCACAGGGATGCCCTCCAAGAAATCCTCCTCTCGCAGCGCAATCTCCTCGTCATCATTTTGCAATAAATCTAAGCATTGTTGCAATTTTATGACACGACTTTCCATACCAATAGTTTCCACTAATCGGGATTTCAGTTGTTGGAGTGGTACAGAATCATAAGCTATTGCCGGTTCCGAGAGTTTCATTGTCTATATACTTTTGGTTTCGTGTAGCAAAGATAAATCATTTCTTTCAATCCGCCAAGGGAAGGATGTTAAAAGTACGGTTGTTACTCCTAATTTCAATACTGTCGCCATCGGGACCTGCCAAAACGATGTTTCTTTGATATACGGGCAAGCGCTTTCAAATCCTCATTCTCACGCTGAAGTTCCTGTAGATTATGCAGAGCCTCATTCAATTGATTGGTCAAAGAAAGAACCAGAGCATTCAAACGCTTCTGTTCTGAGTTAGCCTGTTTCAATTCATCCTTGATTCCTGCAATCTGTTCCAACAAGTCTTTATGTCGGGTATCCTTTTGCTGAATCTGCTCGAACAGGAACTGTATGTAACGACTCATTTCTTCGGGACTCATACCTTCGGACGGATTATAGGACTTTGGAGGCATTGATTCCAATCCTTTGGCTCCCCTTTGGTTTTGTAGAGAAACCATAACTTTTCAAAATCACTATTGCTGTACATGATTACTAAATTTAAATGTACCGCAAAAGTAGCATAGTATGCATTTCTATACAGAATTATCGGTTTTACAATTTATTCATCTGCAAAGTAACACAGTTTATTTCAAAAAAACAAAAAACTCCGTTTTTTTCGATTTCAACCGTATATTTGATTATTTACTGTAAGTGTCCAATTTTGACATCCTTCAAGTTGTCTTTTCTACAAAAAGACACGCGAACCTCTCGCAAGCCTCTTTGTAGGTATCGAGGCTGCCGATGTCGAATCTTCCATTCCATATCGTTGTCTCGCACGAAAAGTAATTGCACTTACTTTGCCAATGGAGTATATATTACTTTGGCAATGAAGATATATCAAATGGCGGATGGAGTGCATTGCTCCGAGAATGGGAGTTCACGAGCCGGAACGGGTCAACTGTTCTCTACGAGACGAATGTATTCAGGATTGACCTCCACACTGACGGCAAGGAGTCCGTGAAGCTCTACCAGCAGGCGCTTGGTTTTTGACCCCCGGGTAGTGACAAGAGTGCCTTCCTGTCCGTCGAGAGGGCCTCCGACAATGCGGATGCGGCGGTTGTACATCTGGGGAGTTATCTCCGAAGGGAGGAGGTACTGTGGTGACGGGGTGGCGGCAACAGCCCGCATGAAGCGGTCCATATCGGCATCGGGGACGGTCATTGGTTGACACCAGCCGTGGCGGAGGTAATGGTATTGCAGGGTGCGTTCGCGTTCGACGATGGGGTCGAGACGCTCACGGCTGTCGCGGACAAAGAGCAGACTGGGGATGTAGGGTATCTCCACACGTTCCCGCTTGCCGCGGACGGTGACTACCTGCCATACTTTGGGAGTGAAGACAGTGAAACCTTGCGCTTCGAGCAACCTGTAGGCACGGTGCCGTGCATTCGATCGCTTGAGGTCGCGCATGACGAACCACTGTACGGGAGATTCGTTGTCCATCGGACGGTATAGGATGTTCTTACTAATCCTGCAAGATGTGGCATTTATTTGCTTATCAAGCAGTTACGAAATAAAATTCAAAAGTTCGGAGATATTCTCCGTGAAAATTTTACCGACTGAAAAGGCAAGTATCCTGTCTGGTGACGGGATTTTTCAGTTATCGGACAAAATCGACGATGCAAAGATAATGTTTTTCACTGAATTTCGCGTTTTTTTTTTTTTGTTAACGATTGCGCGGGTGCGGTAACTGTTCTGCGATTCTTTTATTTTAAACGCAGAGGCGCGGAATTAGTGACTAGCGACTAGTGACTAGCGACTAGGGAGTAGTGGCTGGTGACTAGGGTCTAGTAACTGGTGACGCTGACAGGTGTGGATGATAAAATCTGTTAAATAATAGGTGCTTCCGAAGAAAATATATACATTTGCACTATCTATTTATGTATAGGTGTATCAAAAGCATATTCATAAACTTTAAAAACAAACAGATATGGAAAATGAACAACTGATCAGAGAGGTGACGGCGAAAGCCGAGAAGTGGCTGTCGCCTGCCTACGATGCTGAGACTCAGGCTGAAGTCCGCCGGATGCTTGCCAATGAAGACAAGACGGACCTCATTGAGGCTTTCTATAAAGACTTGGAATTCGGTACCGGAGGCCTGCGTGGCATCATGGGTGTAGGCAGCAACCGCATGAATATCTACACTGTGGGAGCCGCCACTCAGGGACTTTCCAACTATTTGAACAAGAATTTCAAGGATTTGGAGCAGATTTCGGTCTGCATCGGTCACGACTGCCGCAACAACAGCCGCCTGTTTGCCGAAATATCAGCTGATATCTTCTCGGCCAACGGTATTAAAGTGTATCTGTTCGATGATATGCGTCCCACACCGGAGATGTCGTTTGCCATCCGCCATTTGGGTTGCCAGAGTGGTATCATCCTCACGGCCAGCCACAATCCTAAGGAGTACAACGGATACAAGGCATATTGGGATGATGGCGCCCAGGTGCTCGCTCCACACGACAAGGGCATCATCGATGAGGTGAACAAGATTGCTTCGGCAGCTGACATCAAGTTTGAGGGCAACAAAGAGCTCATCCAGATTATCGGTGAGGATGTGGACAGCGTATATCTCGACAAGGTGCACGGCATCTCTATTGACCCCGAGGTAATCAAGCGTCAGAAAGACCTCAGCATTGTCTTCACACCCATCCACGGTACAGGCATGATGCTGGTTCCCCGTGCCTTGAAGCAATGGGGATTTGAGAATGTGCACTGCGTGCCCGAGCAGATGGTGAAGAGTGGAGATTTCCCCACTGTGATTTCGCCTAACCCCGAGAATGCCGAAGCCCTCTCGATGGCTATCGAACTGGCCAAGAAGATTGATGCCGACATTGTGATGGCTACTGACCCCGATGCCGACCGTGTGGGCATGGCCTGCAAGAACGACAAGGGTGAATGGGTGCTGGTGAACGGTAACCAGACGGCACTGATATTCCTATATTATATAATAAAGAACCGCAAGGCAATGGGCAAGATGAAGGATACTGACTTCATCGTGAAGACCATCGTCACCACCGAACTTATCAAGGCGGTGGCCGACAAAAACAACATTGAGATGCGCGACTGCTACACCGGATTCAAGTGGATTGCCCGCGAAATACGCCTGAGCGAAGGCAAACAGCAGTACATCGGTGGTGGTGAAGAGAGCTACGGTTTCTTGGCCGAAGACTTTGTGCGCGACAAGGATGCTGTGAGTGCCTGTACGCTGTTGGCCGAAATCTGCGCCTGGGCCAAGGATCAGGGCAAGACCCTCTACGATGTGCTGATGGAAATATACGTAGAGTATGGCTTCTCGAAAGAGATGGCTGTGAGTGTGACCAAGCCCGGAAAGAGCGGTGCAGAAGAAATCAAGGCTATGATGGAGAACTTCCGTGCCAATCCGCCGAAGGAATTGGGTGGCTCGCCTGTGGTGCTTGCCAAAGACTTCAAGACCCTGAAAGCTACCGATGGGGAGGGGAATGTGACAGACTTGGTGATGCCGGAGACAAGCAACGTGCTGCAGTACTTCACTGCCGACGGCAGCAAGGTGTCGGTGCGTCCTTCAGGAACCGAACCCAAGATAAAATTCTATATGGAGGCCAAGGGCGAGATGGGGTGTGCCAAATGCTATGCCAGCGCCAATGCTGCTGCTGAAGCAAAGATGGAGGCCATCAAGAAGTCGCTTGGCATCTGACAAGAGAATCGGACAACTATTTCGGGTGCGGATTATGCGGACGGCACGGATGGGACCGGGCAAGTCGGTGTAATCCGCACCGTGTAGAAGGATAACACTTCAGGTAACGGGGTGAAGAGGGAGTAACTATGGAACTATATATCGTGTTGGCTGTAGTGGGGACTGCCGTGATGGCGGTAGTGGGCTACATAGCCGGAAGAAGGCAAGGTGGAGGAAACAGGGAAGATGCCGGAAAAATGGCGGCTCTGGAAGCTAAGGTGGCAGAACTCAGTGGCAGGAACACCACACTGGAGAACCAGATAGGCAACTACATCAACGAAGTGAAAGAGCTGACTGCAGAGCGGGATGTGCAGCGGAGCAAGGCTGAAAATGCAACGAAACAGCTGGAGGAGAACCGCAAGCAGGCCGAGGCCTTCTATGAGAAACAGTTGGCCCAAGTGAAAGAGACGGCTGAGAAACAGTTGGAGGCACTGCGCGAAATGAACAAAAAGCAGGTGGAGGCGCAGCTGGCACTGATCAAGGAGCAGATGAAAGCTACCTCGGAGACGGTGCTGAAGGCCCGACAGGAGGAACTGGGAGAGAAGAATGTGGAGCAGGTGTCTAAAATCATAGACCCGTTGCAGCAAAGCCTGAAACTGATGAAAGAGGCATTGAACGACTCGAAAGAGAAACATCAGGAGGCACTGCACAAACTGGATGCCACCATACAAGCCAATATGCAGAACAGCACCAGATTGGGAGAAACTGCCGAAAGACTGACCCGGGCTCTGACCGGAGAGGTGAAGGTGCAGGGAAACTTTGGGGAACTGAAGCTGAAACAGCTGTTGGAAGACCTGGGGCTGAAAGACGGCGAGCAGTATTCCTCACAGGAACATTTGCGGGATGCCTTGGGCAAATTGGTGAAAGATGATGATGGCAAAGGGCTGATTCCTGACTTTGTGCTGCATTTTCCGAATAACAGGGATGTGGTGGTGGATTCGAAAGTATCTTTTACGGCATACGAGAAATATGTCAATGCACAAGACCCCGTGGAGCAGACACAGTACTTGAAAGAACACCTGACCAGCGTCAGGGCACAGGTGGACCGTCTGGCAAGGAAGGACTACAGCAAGTATCTGAAGGAGGGATACAACAAGCTGAACTTCGTGATCATGTACATCCACACGGAAGGAGCACTCAATCTGGCTTTGCAGAACGACAGTGCACTTTGGCGGGAAGCCTATAACAAGGGGGTGCTGGTGTTAGGGCCACAGACTATGTACATGAACCTGCGTATCTTGGAACTGATGTGGACACAGGTGCGCCAGCTGAAGAATCAGGAGGAGATGATGAAGGCTGCCAACCAGATAATTGACCGGACACAGGACTTTGCCAGCCGATTCGGTGAGGTGGAAAACAAGATGAAGGAGACAGTCAAAAGCATGGACAAACTGAAGATAACGACCTCTGACAGCGGGGCAAGCATCATCACTGCTGCCCGGAATCTGCTGAAAGCCGGTGGCAGAGAGAACAAGAAGAAGAAGAGTATAGAAGAGATGGAGGCTCCGATGTTCATCGACTCGGACGAGTCGCAGCTGATGGGGCTGGAATGATAAAAGAATGAAGTACCTGTTTATAAACTGATTTATGGAGAAGTTGCAGACAATATGGACTTTTGTCCGCCGCCACAAGTATGCTGTGGTGACAATCTTTTTTCTGTGCATTATCGGGGTGTTTGATGAAAACAGCCTGATGCGTCGGGCCGTGCACAAGCGTGAGATTGCTACCTTGAAAGAGGAGATAAAGCACTATACCCTCCGCTACGAGGAGGACACCCGCAAGCTGAACGAACTGAACAGCAATCCGGAGGCAATAGAAAAGATAGCCCGGGAGAAGTATTTGATGAAGGAAGCGGATGAAGATGTGTTCATCTTTGAAGAATGATGGGAATATGGTGAAGAAGATGAATGCTAAAGTCTGTGGGGCAGTGATGATGGCGGGTGCCTTGTTGCTGTTGGCTGGTGCCGGACTGATGGTGACCGAATGGGGAGGTGCGCCCTATCTCTATTGTGCGGGTGCTCTGATGTTTGCTGCCATGCAGCTGGCAGACCGCTATGAAGGGGACGACCTGGTGATGAAACGGCTGCGACGCCAGCAACTGTTAGGGGCTTTGATGCTGTTGGTGACGGGAGTAATGATGTTTGTGGAGCGTCACAACGGGTGGATTGCTACACTGAGCATCGCTGCTGTGCTTGAACTCTACACGGCTTTCAGAATGAAATGAGGTGTTTACAGGCCGGCATTGATGCTGTCTATATAGTCGAGTACCTCGTGGCGACCGGTGCGTTTTTCGGAGGAGGTGATGAATATCGGGGGAAGTTCCTCCCATTGTTGCAGAAGAGTCTGCCGGTAAATCTCCACATTGGATTTGACCTTACCACCGGACAGCTTGTCTGCTTTGGTGAATATGATACTGAAAGGAATACCGTTCTCTCCCAACCATCCGATGAACTCCAAATCAATCTTTTGGGGTGACAACCGGCTGTCAAGGAGGACAAACAGCGAAGTCATCTGGTTGCGGTTGAGAATATAGTCTTCGATAATCTCCTTTATTTTTTCCTGTTGCTTCTTTCCCCGTTGGGCATAACCATATCCGGGCAAATCGACCAAATACCATTGCTCATTGATGAGAAAATGGTTGATGAGGAGCGTTTTGCCTGGTGTGCTCGATGTCATAGCCAGCTTGTTGTTGCGTGTGAGCATGTTGATGAGACTGCTTTTCCCAACGTTGGACCGTCCGATGAAAGCATATTCCGGCCTGTTGTCTTGGGGGCATTTGGCCGCTTGCGTGTTGCTGATGATGAATCGTGCGCTGGTTATTTCCATAGTCTTTTTTAAAATTGGTGATTCATGATTGGTGATTATCGGGGGATGGAAAATCACCAATCATGAATCATACGGGTCATCAGTTTGCTGCCTCAAACTCCTTGAGGAACCGGATGTCATTTTCAGAGAACATGCGGAGGTCTTTTACCTGATACTTGAGGTTGGTGATACGTTCGATGCCCATACCCAATGCATAACCGGAATAGACCTTGCTGTCGATGCCGTTGGCTTCGAGAACATTGGGGTCAACCATACCACATCCGAGGATTTCCACCCATCCGGTGTGCTTGCAGAAGGCACATCCCTTGCCACCACAGATGTTGCAGCTGATGTCCATCTCTGCTGAAGGTTCGGTAAAGGGGAAGTAGGAGGGGCGCAGACGGATTTTCGTGTCGTTGCCGAACATCTCCTTAGCGAAGAGCAGGAGCACCTGCTTGAGGTCGGTGAAAGAGACCTGCTTGTCGATATAGAGTGCCTCTACCTGATGGAAGAAGCAGTGTGCGCGATAGCTGATGGCCTCGTTGCGATAGACACGTCCCGGACAGATGATGCGGATGGGAGGCTGTGAAGTCTCCATCACACGGCTCTGCACGGAGGAGGTGTGTGTGCGCAGGATGATGTCGGGGTGTGCTTCGATGAAGAAGGTGTCCTGCATGTCGCGGGCAGGGTGATCTTCTGCAAAATTCATGGAAGAGAACACATGCCAGTCGTCTTCGATTTCAGGTCCTTCGGCCAATGAAAAGCCGAGACGGGAAAAGATGTCCACAATCTCGTTCTTTACGATGGACAGCGGATGTCGTGTGCCCAATCCGATGGGGTAGGCTGTGCGTGTCAGATCCAGTTCGTTGTTACCTGTCTCCTGATTGGCAAAATTCTCCTTCAGCGAGTTGATGCGCTCCTGTGCCTTGTTCTTCAGTTCGTTAAGGCGCATACCCACCTCCTTTTTCTGTTCGGCAGGGACATTGCGGAAGTCGGTCATCAATTCGTTGATGGCTCCTTTCTTGCTCAGGTATTTGATGCGGAGTGCCTCCAGTTCTTCGGCATTTCCGGCACTCAGATTTTCGATTTCGGTGAGCAGTTGCTCTATTTTTGCTATCATATGTGAAACGTTTTTTATTCTCAAAGGTGTAAAAACGCTGCAAAGTTAACCATTAAAACCGAAAAAAGAGTTACTTTTGCGGATAATTTTAAAAATGAGTCCAGCGATGCGATGTATTGAGAAAATGAACGGCTTCGTCAGCGCCTGTGCGATACTGCTCTTTTTAGTCTCTTGTGCGGGAGAAAAGGGGGGGAGACAACGTGTGGAAACATCTCCTGCAGAAACGGAAGTGATGACAGACACCCTTCTGGCTGAGGAAGAGGAGTGGTTTGAGGCGGTGGAGCGGAAATCTGCAGCCGACGGTCTGTTTGAGGACTTTCTGCTCAACTTTTCGACTGACAGCAGTTTTCAGTGTCAACGGGTAGTTTTCCCACTATCTCTGGTAGGGGGTGAAGCGGGCAGGCAGGTCTTGCCGGAAGAATGGATGAGCACCTCCCCGTTCAACGGATTGGAAAGCTATGTCACGCTCTATGACAGTGAAGAGGAACTGGAAATGGAGAAAGACACTTCGCTGCAGACCGTAGAGGTGGAGTATATCCATGCGACAGGAGAGAGAGTCTGCAGCTACGATTTTGTCCGCAAAGAGAACCGGTGGAACCTTACAGGCATCAAAGAACACGCGTTGTCGGAGTATGCCAACGGTGAATTTGTCAGTTTTTTGCTGCAATTTGTCAGCGACAGTCTGTTCCAGAGCCGCCATGTCAGCGATCCTTTGTCCATTGCCACCATCGATCCGGAAGACGACTTCAATATACTGGAAGCGACAATAGATGCCGAACAGTGGGCCTCCTTTGCACCGCCCATGCCCGGAGGGGGACTGGTAAACATCAACTATGGGCAACGTTGCCGGAAAAGAGCCGGGATGAAAATCGTGATGTTGAAGGGAGTAGGTAACGGATATTGTAATGCGCTTTATTTCCGCAAGCATGGCGACAGATGGATGTTGACACGCTATGAAGATGTGGGAAATTGATGATATATAATAATAGGTATAATACAGGTGAGAGAATGAAACGGCATGCAGATTATTCGTTGCAATCGTGCCATACCTTCGGCATGGAGGTGTGTGCGGCACATTTTGTGGAGTATGCTTCGGTAGAAGAACTGTGCGAAGTGCTCTCTGCCTTTCGTGGAGAGTGGGCCGGAATGCCTTGGCTGCACATTGGAGCAGGCAGCAACTTGCTGTTTACGTCCGATTGCTATCGGGGAGTGGTATTGCATTCTGCCATCAGAGGGATGGAAGTGGTTGGTGAAGATGAAGAATGTGTCAGTCTGCGTGCCGGAGCCGGTGTGGTTTGGGACGAGCTGGTAGCCCACTGTGTGTCGCAAGGATGGGGTGGTGTGGAGAACCTGTCGCTAATACCCGGTGAAGTGGGAGCCAGTGCTGTGCAGAATATAGGAGCATACGGTGTGGAAGTGGCAGACTTGATAGAAAAGGTGGAGACCATCGGGGTGGCAGACGGAAAGGAGCGGACATTCCGCCCAACGGAGTGTGACTATGCCTATCGGTGGAGCATCTTCAAGGGGGAATTGCGTGGCAAATATATCGTCACTCATGTCACTTACCGGCTACAGAAGCATCCTGTATTGCACATCGACTATGGGAATGTACGTAAGGAACTGGAGCGGATGGGGGAGCAACCCTCGTTGGAGAGTGTGCGCAGGGCTATATGCAACATCCGTAACGAAAAACTGCCAGACCCTAAAGTGCTGGGAAATGCCGGGAGTTTCTTTGTCAATCCGGTAGTGTCGCGCAGTGTCATGGAACGCATACGGGAAGATTGGCCGGAGGTGCCCTATTATGAAGCGGAGGATGGACGAGTGAAAATACCGGCCGGATGGCTGATTGAACAGTGCGGATGGAAGGGACGTTCATTGGGGCGTGCTGCCGTGCATGACAAACAGGCACTGGTGCTGGTCAATCTGGGAGGAGCAACCGGACGAGAAGTGGTGGAATTGAGTCGGGTGGTAGCCGGAGCGGTGAAGGAGAAATTTGACATAGAAATCCATCCGGAAGTGAATTTTATAAGTTGAACATCTGTTATAGAATCTGCCTGTAACAGCCAATAGCAGCCACTGTAACCCACTCAAACAAAGGAACAAACAAATGAAAATAACTATTTTGGGAAGCGGAACATCCACCGGAGTGCCGCAAATAGGATGCAAATGTGAGGTATGCACTTCTACCGATCCGCGTGATTGCAGAATGAGGGCTTCGGCTATGGTGGAGACGGATGAGGGAGTGAGGCTGCTGATAGATTGCGGACCGGATTTTCGTGAGCAGATGTTGCGCTTCGATGATTTTCGTCCGATTGATGGGGTGTTGCTCACCCATGAGCACTACGACCATGTGGGTGGGGTAGATGATTTGCGTCCCTACTGTGCGTATGGTGATATGATGCTTTATGGTGATGAACTGACAGTGTCGGCTATCCGTATGCGGATGCCTTATTGTTTCCGGGAGAATCCTTATCCGGGCATTCCGCGTATCGCTTTGGAGGCAGTGTCGCCGCATCGGGCTTTTGAAATCAAGGGAGTGCGGGTGATGCCTATACAGGTGATGCATGGCCGGCTTCCTATCTTGGGATACCGTATAGGACCGTTAGCTTATATGACCGACCTGAAGAGCCTGCCTGATTCCGAATGGTGTCTGTTGGAAGAGGTGGAATGTCTGATAGTGAATGCTCTGCGTATGCAGGCACATGATTCTCACCAGAACTTGGACGATGCCCTGAAACTGGCAGCCCGTGTGGGAGCCAAAGAGACCTATTTCATCCACATGAGCCACCAGATAGGGCTTCATGCAGAGGTGTCTTGCGCATTGCCTCCGCATGTGCACCTGACCTACGATGGGATGGTGATAATGTGTTGAATCATCTGTCGGTCGAGACGATGCTTACGGCAAAGTCCCTTGTACTTTCTTGCGTAGTAGAGAATCTCCCTGATAAGTCAGTATCAGGTTGGTGTTGATTTGCCCGTTGGTGTAGATGAATTGGGTGGAGAACATGAAATTCCTGAAAAAATCCTTGTGTTTGAAGAAAAACTCCGGCAACAGCCGGGTAGGATGTACCGGCAGACTGTCTATGCCGCTTCCTATCAGGTCGTTCATGTCCGCTATCATGGTAAAGTTGGATTGTTCTGCCAAATCGTTCAAGCAATATTGGTAGAGCTGTCTGTTGTGTACCTGTCCGTCGGCGGATTGCGAGGTCATCTCCTTGAGGTAACCCAACAGGATTTCCGGAGTAGTAGCCACCAGCATCTTGTCCTTGTAGAACGTCAGGCAATAGTCTCTGACGTGGGGGCGTGTGATGAAGTAGCAGGGCATCTTCTCTCCACCTTCGTATGACCATATCGGGTAGAAAGTGCCATGCAACCAATATCCGGTGAGAGCTTTCCTGCTTCTTTTCAATTCATTCTGCATCTCTTCGGCATAGCCGTTTTCCAGAGGAATAGTGAGCAGTTGCAGAGCCGAATCGGGTTGCTCCTGTGGGGTGAACAGGATGGCATCTATCTCCTGACAATCATTCTCAGCCAACCAACTCTCCAATAGATGCGGAGTGTCTCCAAAGGCATCTTCATCCATGTCTTGTGCGAATGGCAACTGATACATCAGCTGTATGTGGCCGGGCAGTTCGGTGTCGTTGATTAAAGGCATTTGCCGTTGCATGGGCGAGCCGAAGAGGAGACTGGTGTCATTGGCGATTTGTCCGCCAGTCAGGTAAACAGCTTCAGCATTCATGCGGATGTCAAATTCGAGCCATTGTATGTCGGGATGCTCTGTTGTGTGCAGGTAGAGGGTCAACGGTTCGTTGCGTTTGTTCTTTTTCCTCAATTTGTTGAAGCGTTCGTCCGTACAGATGTTACGGTTCTCTTTGTGTGCATCAATAACCTTTTCAATCAGACTCTTTTGTAGGCTGATAGCAAAAAATCCCGGTTGGAAATAACAGGCAAGAAACTCCTTTCCCAATGGGTAGATGGTGATATGTTCTCCTTTATACTCCGCAGTCTTAGGACGGAAAGTAGGAGAGGTGTTCCTTTGCATGAACTCCTCGATGAAAGTCTTGTCGCTTTCATTCATCCGGCCATAAATCACTTGATCATAAGCACTGCCCGGCTGATGGAAACTGATGAGCAGTTGGTTCATGTCCGGACTCAGGCCGTGTGCCTGTTGGTTTGTCAGCTCCTCCAAATTGTTGATGAGGAAGTCCAGTAGTTTGGACACACGCAAGTCGTTGTATTCCTGATTGAAGCATGAATGGTGTATGTTGTTGTATAGGGTGTTGATGTTTTTGGTCTCCAGAATAGCGTCGCATTCAGAGGGAATCAGTGTGTATAGGTCAGTAGTCGTCTGTTTCTCCTGCATGCTCAGTCGGGTATATCCCCACGAGATGACTGCCGTAAGAAACAGAATGATGCTGACCGAGGTGGCTATTCTGGATAATGTCTTTTTGTTCATACTTCTTGTTCTTTATCTGTTCTTTGCATAAAACAAAGATTCCCTATAAATTGTTGCAAAGATATAAAAAATAAATTAGAAGAACAAAAAAACTTAATAAAAAGGCCTGTAATGTGAAAAAATGTAGGAAATATGACCGGTGTTGGGGTAATATTTCCTAATATTCCTTTAATAATTGTTGGTGTCCGGTAATACTACTACAGCTCATTCATACTGATGAAGGAAATGCCGTCTTCTTCCTCCTGAGGGGATAGGACGAAAGAAAAACTGCCAATCGGGGCTGTCATATAACAGCCTGTGGGTGGAACTCAATCACCACAGACGGCCTTGCGGAAGTAATTGAACTTCATCAACCAACGGAAGAGAGCGGGTTGCAGCGTGTAGGTAATCAGGATGGTGGCACTCATGCCGATGAGTGTGCTTACCCCGATGCTATGAATGGCCGGATGGGTGGCAAAGAGCAATGAGCCGACCACTACCATCAGGACGAAGGCCGAGAAGAAAATGGCTGTCTTGTGGTAGGTGAGCAGTGCATCGCCCTGCTTGCGTGCCTGAGCCAGCAATCCTGTCATTACAAAGATGCTGTAATCTACACCAATGCCGAAGATGAAGGTGGCTATGATGATGTTGATGAGATTGAACTCCATACCGCAGATGCCCATCACACCGCGTACCACATACCAGCTGAGACTCATGGGGATGAAGGCCAAGATGGAGATGGAAAGACTGCGGAAAGAAACGAGCAGCACGAGGAAAACGAAGATGGAGGAGATGCCCAGTATGGTGTTGAAGTCGTCGTTGAGCAGACGCACCATGTCGCTGGTGTAGAAGAAGGGGTCTATCACTACGGTTCCAGAGAGAGAGGCTACGGACTGGCTGACAGTCATCTTCAGGTTGTCCGGCATCAGTACGGAGGTGAAGACCAGATAGCGTCCGTCGCTCTCTTCAATGAAATTGCTCAAGAGGCTTTCAGGGAGCAGGCCTTCTTCATAGAGGGAAGAGGGAGTGTAATCGCTCTCCAACATGATGTAGAAAGGTTCGAACATCTCTTCATTCAACTCATATTTTTGGGCTGAACGGGTGATGAGGCTTTTGATTTCCTCTATGCGTCGGGGCGACCAATAGTTTTTCCAGTGGTTGATACGTCCGGCCTGTTCATCGGTAGGGATGAACAATGCAGATGCTTGGGAATATTGCTTGATGATACCGGCTTTCTGTAGTGAATCGAGCGTAGTCATCAGTGCCTTATTGTTTGCAAGTGCTTCATCCAAAGTAGTGGAGGTGGCAGCATAGTACATTGAGGAAAATCCCCGATTGACCTTTTCTGCATAAAGCTGATTGGAGCGGACAACCTTGGGTTCGTTGTATCCGATATTGCGCAAGTTGCTGTCGAAGTTCACCCAACCGGAGGTGAAGAAAGTGATGAGGCAGGTAATCACAATCGCCCAACGGACAGGACGGTTGCGGTCGATGGGGTAGGAGTTGATGCGATCGAGCAGTTGGAAAGCCTGCTCGTAGCGTCTGTTTTTCTTCGGGTTGAAGAAGTGGGGCAGGAAAACAAGAGCAAAGAGTGTGGTACCTATCATGGCAAAAGAGGCGAACAGACCAAAGTCTTTCAGTAAATCACTTTGGGTGAACAATAGGCCAAGGAAAGCACCGATGGTGGTGAGGCAACCCAGACAAACTGGGGTGGACTGGTCGCGAAGTACCTGTTCGGCATCATTCACATACTTATAATGTGTCAGTACATGAAGACAATAGCTCAATGCTACTCCGAGTACAATGGCGCCGATGCCGATGGCCATGAGCGACATACCTCCCTTCAGCCAATAGATACAAGCCAAGGCAAAGAAAGCTCCGTAGCCGACAGGAGCAAGCAACATCATCAAAGTGGACCGGTTGCGGAAGCAGAGTCCGATGGTGCCGCAGATAAAGATGAGTGAAAGTCCGATGGTGAGTAGCAGGTCGCCCTTGATTTGACGGGAATTGAAAACACTCTGTACAGGGGAGCCGTGGAAAAGTATTTCCACTTCGGGGTGGGTGGTCTCGAATGTTTCAATCTCCTTTTCAATAAGGTTGACAAGGTGGGTGCCTGCCTTGGAGTTGAAGGCATTGAAGTTTGGAGCGAGGAAAGCTAACGCTACCGCAGAATCGGGGGAGAAAAGTTGTCCGTCTATCAGTGTAAATCCTCCCATACCACCAGCCAGCGAGTGTCCCTGAGGAAGCAGGGCTTTGCGCAATGCTGCGGGGTCTTGTCCTACCATTGTGGACAGATTGCCCTCCTCATCATTCATTACCAACGTGTGATTGATGGCCATCTGCCGGTCGATGGCTTCAGGAGTAAGCAGAGAGTCGAATGCCGCATAGCACGACTCGTCAACAAAAGAGGGTACATGCATGAGAGCATAGTCGAGCCCATTTATCATGAGGTCGTCATCAATGCGACTCAATATGTTGGCGATGTAGTGTGTAGCCGTGTCCTTTACCAACAGGTTGTCTGTCAGTTCTTCCGCATATCCGGCCAGTGTCTCTGTGGTGAGAGATTCTTCTCCATCGCGTGTGGTGAGTTGGATGAATATCTTGTCCTTTACCCTAAGGTTGCCGAAAGCAAGTCCGCTTTCGGTAGCCGCCTCCGTTTGTGGTAGCAGTCTGGCTATGTTCTCCTCATATTCCACTTTCAATCCAAAGTGTATGAACAGGAGTGAACTGGAAATCAGCAAAAGATACATCAGCCAACGTCGCTTGGCCAGAAAATGGTAGAGGGGAATGAATATTCTTTCCATCAGAAAGTGCGGTTTGTTTTAGCTTGTGTGTGTTATTTCGCAGGAGTCAGTTCGGCTTTCATTTCCAAAAAAACCGCCTCATCCTGTCCGAGCGCTGCACGCAGTTTGTAGCCTCCATCTATTTTTTCTAACAGCAGGTTGGCTTTCAGCGTGGGATGCTCATCCGGAGTGATAAGGGTGGTGAGCCGGCATTGTTGCAGATTGTTCATGAAGAGCCGTTGGCCGGCCATGAGTTCGGCCAGTTCCTTCAGCATCTGTATATTGCATACACCGGGTGACACCGGTTTTCCGGGAAAATGTCCCTGATAGACACGGCATCCGGCATTGAGCCGGATGCAGAAGTCTCCTATTCCTCCTTCGATGGAGTTGCTTTCTATCGTGTAGTAGTCGTGAATCAGCATAATTGGTGTGTTTTTTTCCATTCGGTGAGAAAGTCGGGGCAAGAGGCCTCAAGTTCTCCTTGCATGTTGGTAAACAATTGGGTCGATTCTGCGGTCAGTACCAGTGAGTTGTCCGATTCCTTCCTGATGTTGTAGTCAAAGACCAGTTTGGCTCCGCGTGAAGAGCGGAGAGTAATGGTCACCAACAGGACATCATCTACGGTGGCTGTCTGATGATAGCGCATCCTGATGTCGAACAGTGGAGCCAGATAGCCCTGTCTGTAGATGTACATATACTCCAATCCGTATTTGCGGCCAAAAGCTTCGCGGGCATCTTCCATATATTTCACATAATGGCCGTGCCACACCATCCTGATGGAGTCAACTTCTGAGAAACGCACCTGCACGCGCACCGTCTCGCTCAACAGTTGTGAGTCATTCTTCATACTCTTCATACTGTACAATCCCCCTCACTTGCTTATCCTTTTACTCGCCTTCTTGAATGAATATTTTCATTTGACACGTAGCCAATGTTTCACCTTCAACTTGCACCTCGGCTGCTATCAGGGTCACTCCACCCGCTTCACCCATCACATGAAGGTGGGTATGAAGAAATTCTCCGCAATGTGGTAAACGGACAATCTTGAACTTCTTCACCTCACCAATGAAGCCTAATTTGGGGGCTTCACCCCGTGTGTAGGGGGCATATCCGGCAAAGGCCGCTGCTGACTGGGCTACATGTTCTATCAGCCCCGGCTCTTGCAGGGTGTCTGCCTGACAGAAAATGTTGTCTGCATGAATGTGCAATCCCGTCTCAGCATCCGTCTCATCAGCAGAGAAAAAGGTGTCCACCATGACGATGGGCGGGCGTTGAGGAATCAGCCGGTAGATTGCTTCACCCGTGAGTAGCGGTTGGTTGGGCATGATGTTTGTCCTTTATTACTTATTTCTGATTGCTGTAAACGAAATCGTAGAGAGCGGCAAAGTTCTTGATTTGTCCCACTTCCGTACCTTTGATTTTCACACCGAATTCTGATTCAATCAGCGCTACCATATCTACAAGGCTCAAGCTGTCCAACTGGAGCGTATCTTTAATGTCACCCTCGGGAGTGATGTCGCTCACTTCGATTTCAAACTCTTCGGCCAATACTTCGTTGATTTTTTCAATCAGTTCATTCTTTTCCATTGTTTTTTCTTTATTCTTAATTGTTGTATTAATAATAGTTTCTGTCCCTCTCTGCCTTGTTTCAGAGGTTTCTTATCACCAACGTAGAGTTTGTACCTCCGAATCCGAATGAATTGGACAGGAAGGTATCGAAATGTTTTTCTATACGTTGGTCGGGGATAAGCAGTTTGGCAGAGTCTTCATCGGGGTTCTCGAAATTGAGGTTGGCACCGATGAATCCGTTTTTCATCATCAGCATCGAGTAGATTACTTCACTGGCACCAGCCATCCACATTTCGTGTCCTGTCTGACTTTTGGTGCTTGTCACCTCTATGCGGTGGTCGCCGATGACGTTGTAGATAGCTTTGGCCTCGTTGGTGTCTCCCACATGGGTAGAGGTAGCGTGGGCATTGATGTAGCCTATCTCCTTGATGTCGATACCAGCCCGTCTGATAGCCATTATCAGTGACTTGCTGGGGCCTTCCACATTGGGCGACGAAATGTGGTCGCCGTTGGATGAGAATCCATAGCCAAGAATCTCTGCGAGGATGGGTGCTCCGCGACGGATAGCCGACTCGTAACTCTCGATGACTATTGTGGCCGCTCCACCGCCAGGTACAAGTCCGTCGCGGTCGCGGTCGAACGGGCGGCTGGCTTTCGTCGGTTCGTCTTCGCGGACAGAGAAAGCCGAGATACCGTCAAACGAACCTACAGCCCAAGGGTTTACCTCTTGGGCCCCTCCGCATACGACCATCTCCTGCAGTCCGTTCTGTATGAGCAGTGCTCCGAGGCCGATGGCATGCGAGCCACTGGCGCACGCACCGCTGACGGTGAGGTTGATGCCCTTCAACTTGAAGATGACACCGAGATTCATCGTCACGGTGGAGTTCATCGACTGGAAAATGGCTCCTGACCCGCAGAGTGTCGTATCCTTCTTCTCGCGCATAGTATCCACGGCCTTCACATTGGGTACGGTGGAACTGTCGTTGCCATAAAGCAGACCGACGTCATGCGTGTTCAGATAATCTTGATCGATGCCTGCATTGCGTAGGGCATCAGCAGTGGCACAATAGGCATACTTGGCCTGTTCGGGCATATAGACGCGCTGCGAGCGGCTGAGCACCTTTTTCAAATCGGGCTCTTCGAGGTGGGCAGTCAGTGCCGAACGGAATCCCATCTCTTTGCGGACGGGGTCGAATATGATGCCCGACTTACCATAGTAAAGCGAGTCGCGCACTTCGTCCAGGGTCTTTCCTAAGCATGAGTAGATGCCCATGCCGGTAATTACAACTCTGTTTTGCATATCTCTTATTTTTGTTTTTTGAATATGTATTCTTCGATATTTCTCTTCAATGTGCTGATGCGGTTGATGGTGGCTGATGAGGCCATCTGGTATCTGAGTTCACGCATGATGCTTTTTCCCCATGCAATGTATTTCCATGCAAAGAGTATCAGGACAGGGAAGAGGGCGATGTATATCAATCCCGACCACCAATTGACGTTGATCCACATGACTATGAATGTGATGAGGGCACAGAGGGGCAGGATGAACAATGCGTTGAAAGCGTAGAGGATAGTGCCTTCGAACATCGGGTCGGTGAACTTTTTGCGGAAGAAAGCCATTGGGATTGCGTAAGCCGGGAGGGACGGCCAAAGCGAGATGAGCCACAAAGGTAGCAACGCCAACATCCCCATCAACTTCAGTGAGCAGGCAAAAGGAGTGGTTGTCTGTCCGAGGTTATCCAGTCGGAATCCTGCTTCATACAGCCGGTGCTTCAGCTCACGTGCATCGGCAAAGAGTTTGTCTGTTGCGGCAGGAGATTCCTTGATTCCCTCGTCAATGGTAGCCACAATAGCCTTTTCTGCCACCAGGCGGTCGGGCAGACTTTTGGGGTTGAGCCCCATTCGGGCAGCTGCATCGCCCCCCCACATCAGACGGATAAAGTCGATGGCATCATAGTTCTCCAAGTCGCGGATGTCAAGCATCAGTTCCTCAATCTGCTTTCTTACCAATGCATTCACTTCGCGTTGGGCAGTGCGTGGCTTCGTCTTGTAGAGTTCGTAGTAAGGCTTCAATGAAATCTTTGTGCCGAATTTCACCATGAACTCATTCTGTATGCCGAAATAATCGGAGTAGTGGTTGCATGCGGGGAGGATAAAGATTTCCGTTTCGAAACCTCCCGCCTTGGCGGCTTCGAAGGCCATCTTTGTGTATCCGTAGGAGAAGGTGCCCAGCCAATGTTTGTCCTGATGCCCGGCTTCGGGAAACATCATGATGGTGGTTCCTTCCAATAGGGCTTTTTCCGTTATCTTGAAAGTATCCTGATTCTTTCCCAGATTTTCCTCACCATCGTAAGCGATGCGGAAAGCTGGCAACAGGCCAATGGAGCGGAGGAACTTGTTTGCTAATGGTGAGAGGGCAAACACATCAGCGCGGGTAATGAAGTTGGGCTTCCGGTCGCGGAAAGTGAAGAGTATTCCCAATGGGTCGTTCAGACAGTTCTGATGGTTGCTTACGATGAGCAACGATGTTCCATCTGCAGGGATGGCCTCGCTGTTTATGCTGTAGGTTTTCTTATAATATACTTTATCGTGTATGAAGCGCAGGTACGTTTTGAACAGTCGGTAAACGATGCCTGGCTTTTTCACCTTGTTTTCCTCCATGCTGATGCTGTGCGTGGTTAGTCAATCGTATGTTTTTTGCAAATCAGGTGCAAAGGTACAAAAAAAGGTCGTAAAAAACTGTCGGCTTCCTGATTTTTCCTGTTTATGGGTAAAAATGAATAGTAAAATCGACTTATCGGACAGTCGCTTTTTTGTTTTTCATCTGCCCCTTTACCACGACATTTTTTTTTGCGTACAGGGGAAAACTTTTTTTCAGGTAGGGGATGAAAAAAAAGTGTAGGGAAAATTTCATAGCCTGAGAAAATAGTCGTAATTTCGCGGCAGAATAGTGACTGCAGAAAACTTTATTGAAAACAGATAAAACCTGACGAATTATGAAATCAGTAGATGAATTGATTGACAGCTTGATTGATTTGGCCTTTGCCGAAGACATCGGTGATGGAGACCATACAACGCTTTCGTGTATTCCGGCAGATGCCATGGGCAAGTCGCGCCTGCTTATCAAGGAGGCCGGTGTGCTGGCCGGTGTGGAAGTGGCCAAAGAGATATTTCACCGCTTCGACCCTGCCATGAAGGTGGAGGTGCTGATAGAGGATGGTGCGGAAGTGATGCCCGGTGATGTGGCTATGGTTGTGGAGGGTAAGGTGCAGTCTCTGTTGCAGACAGAGCGGCTGATGCTCAATGTCATGCAGCGTATGAGTGGCATTGCCACCACCACCCGGAAGTATGTCAAGCAATTGGAAGGCACCCGCACCCGTGTGCTCGACACCCGCAAAACTACCCCCGGATTGCGTATGCTGGAGAAAGCTGCCGTAAAGATAGGCGGTGGAGTGAACCATCGCATCGGCCTCTTCGACATGATTCTCCTGAAGGACAACCATGTGGATTTTGCCGGAGGTATCGACAAGGCCATCTTGCGTGCACAGGAGTATTGCAAGGCCAAAGGCAAAGACTTGAAGATAGAGATTGAAGTGCGTAATTTCGAAGAACTGAATCAGGTGTTGGCCATCGGAGGAGTTGACCGCATCATGCTCGACAATTTCACACCGGCAGATACCCGCAGGGCGGTAGAACTGATAGGCGGACGCTACGAGACAGAGTCATCAGGCGGCATCACCTTCGACACACTGCGCGATTATGCCGAATGTGGTGTGGACTTCATCTCTGTAGGTGCACTGACTCATTCAGTGAAGGGGCTTGACATGAGCTTCAAGGCTTGCTGATAAGAGGGGGGCTGAGGTGTATGTGGAAACCACTCTTATACCTTTTTATTATAGCATCAGTTCCCCTGATGGTGAAGGCTCAGGATGGTGAAAGACCCGCTCTCTTCCGTCCACCGTTTGATTTTCCTCTCTATTTGAGTGGGAATTTCGGAGAGTTGCGCTCCAATCATTTCCATGGAGGCATCGATTTCAAAACACAGGGAGTAGAGGGGAAAGCCATCCATTGCATTGCCGATGGCTATATCTCGCGTGTCAGTGTCTCTGCTGGGGGATATGGCAATGCCATCTACATCACTCACGACAATGGTTATACCTCCGTGCATGGACATCTGAAGGCTTTCTCTCCAGAGGTGGCCGAAGTTGTCCGGGCGCACCAGTATGCCAATGAAACCTTCGTGGTAGATACCATTTTCCCAGCCGGACGTTTCCCTGTCCGTCGGGGAGAGGTGGTGGCATTGGCCGGGAATACAGGCTATTCCTTCGGACCTCACCTTCATATGGAAATCCGGGAGACAGCCACGAATGAGCCGATAGATCCTCTCCCCTTCTACATGGACAAAATCAGAGACACCACACCGCCAAGGGCAAGAGCTGTCATGCTCTATCCGCAAGTCGGCAAGGGTGTGGTGGAAGGGAAGAGCATCAAGCGTCCGTTCGCTTTTGGGAAAAATCGGAAAATAGAACAATCTATCAGTGCTTGGGGACGCATTGGGGTAGGTGTTTCGGCCAATGACTATATGGATGGCACAACGAACAACTATGGTGTGCACACCGTCATCCTTCTGGTCGATGGCACGGAGGTATTCCGTTCGGTGGTTGACCGTTTTTCCTTCGAAGAAAACCGTATGATTAATTCGTGGACAGATTATCCTGAATATACCCGCGAAGGCAAATGGTATATGAAGTCTTTTATTGCACCCGGCAACCCGTTGCGTATGTTGCATACACCTGCCGCAGACAAGGGGATTGTCACCATCGACGAAGAGCGCATCTATCATTTTACCTATCGGTTGGCCGACCTCTATGGAAACACTGCCGACTATCACTTCACAGTGCAGGGAGTACCTCAGGAGATACCTGTGGCCGAAGCTGATGGAGATATCTGTCTCCGATGGGATGAAGACAATTTCATTTACGAAGAGGGTGTCCGGCTTGTTGTGCCTCGTCAAAGGCTTTACGAAGACATTCGCATGGATATCCGGGTGTCTGCTCCTGCCGATTCATCAGCGCCTTCCTATATATATCAGTTAGGCGAGGAAGTGGTGCCTTTACACGATTATTGTTCCCTTTCCATTCCTTTCCGTCATTGGCCGTCCATCAATCCCTCGAAATACTATGTGGCAGCACAGCGTGGAAAATGGACAGGTTCGCTGGGTGGTACATACGAGCGGGGTATGATGACTGCGCAGATACGCGATTTCGGAGGTTCTTACTGGATAGCTGTAGATACTGTTGCACCACGGGTGAAGTCCATTACTTCTCCTGATGAGTGGGCACGTACAGAAGTCATCACACTGACGATGACCGATGCAGAGACGGGAATAGCCTCATACAAAGGGTATGTTGATGGAGCCTTTGTCCTCTTTGCCTACAGTTCGAAGACACGCAGGCTTACCTGCCATTTGGCAGAAACCCCCATCGAACCTACCGGAGGCTTCCACATGTTGGAACTCATTGTGGAAGACCATTGTGGAAATGTCACCCGTTATACGCAGGCTTTCCGATTTTGAAGTGACCAATATTATATATAATTAGGAGCAGATGAGTATGAGAGAGAATGGACGGAGATTCTTATTGACGATGCTGATGGTGGGTGGTGTTGTAGGAGGAGTTTGGGGACAACACCGTAATCAGCAATACCTCGACTATATCGAAAAATATAAAGTAGAGGCCATCGAGCAGATGCAGCGTTATCACATCCCTGCCAGCATCACCTTGGCGCAAGGGTTGTTGGAGAGCAGTGCAGGGAGGAGTGTACTTACCCGCAAGTCGAACAATCACTTCGGCATCAAATGCGGAAGCGGATGGCATGGAAAACGTACATATCACGATGACGATGCCCGTGGAGAATGCTTCCGTGTCTATAAGAATGCCAAGGAGTCGTATGAAGACCACTCACGTTTCTTGGCCACCAAACAGCGTTATGCCTCTCTCTTCAAACTCGACATCACTGATTACAAAGGGTGGGCGAGGGGACTTAAGAAGGCTGGCTATGCCACCAGTCCTACCTATGCCAATCAACTGATAAACCTGATAGAGCTTTACGGACTCAATCAATTTGACCGCTCCAAATTGAAGGGACAATGGATTACTCTTCCTCACGAGACATTTTTGGCCAACGAACTTCTCTATATTGTTGCCCGCACGGGTGATACATTTGATATGTTGGCGGATGAATTCGGCCTCTCTGCCCGTAAGTTGCGCAAGTATAACGACCTCTACAAAGGATACACTCTGCAAGAAGGCGATATTGTCTATTTGGAAAAGAAGCACCGACGTGCACGCAAACCTTACGTTATTCATCGCGTGCAACCGGGCGAATCGATGTACACCATAGCCCAACGGTATGGCATCCGTCTCGACCGTCTCTATAAGATGAATGAAAAAAGCGCGGATTACACTCCTTCCGTCAATGATCTTTTACGACTGAGATAATCCGCGCTTGAGCCTTTTAAGGTAGGCGACCTTTGCTGAATCCTCTTTTACTTTATTACTAAAGTGCCTCCCGAACGGTTGTCTTCTCCTTTGACCACCAGTCCTGTGGCATCGTTGCTGGTGACTGTAAGGGTGATTTCGCCGCTTGTCTGTGTGAAGTTGCGGTCAGCTCTGATGCCCACACACTCTGTGCCGTCGGCAGTATAGGTGCTTCCTGCGATGTTCATGTTTACGTCAGTTCCTCCGAAGTAGAGATGACCTCCGTTCAGTACCGTGTCAGTGGTTTTGCTGCATCGTTTGGCTCGGATGCCCTTCGAACCGTTGGAGTTGACATCTACACTGATGGCTCCACCGTCGAAGTAAGCAGAATAGTTGGTCCGTATGCCTTCGCTGAGTGTCCCCGTAACCTTGATGTTGATATCACCACCACTCATTCGGATGATGCTGTCACATTTGAGTCCGGCTCCGTCAGTGGCCGACACATTCAGGTTCAGCACACCGCCTTCAATCATCATACATCCATAGTCGTCGGCATCAATACAGTCACTTCCGGCATTGTTCACAGTGACGACACCACCTCGGATCTCGAAAAAGCAGTTGTCATCGTTCTGATTACCCTTTCCGCAATGGATACCGTCGCTCACTGCACTCAGGATATTGATGTATCCGGTTGATTTCTTTATCTGCAGATACTCCTTTGCACAGATGGCATGTTTGGTGTTGCCTGTGACATTGAGGGTTCCTTTCCCTTCGAATTCCGGATGCCCTTTGGTGTAGAAGGCTCCCTTGTGAGTACCGTTCTTGCCATCGGTCAAAGTGTTGGTCGTACCTTCCTTGAGGATGACTCCGATGCGCTTTCCGCATTCGATATCGATGGCCGGACCATTGGGATTGGTCAGAGTGAGTCCTGCCAATTCTACGGTAAGTTTGTATTCACCATTGATGATGAGCGAACCGTTGGTGGAAGTGCCGGACACGGTGTAGAGGTATTCGTCAGTGGTGGTTGTGGACGTCAGTGTCACTACAGCCCCCTTGATTGTGTAGGTCACTCCCTTGACACTCTTTCCTACATTGACCGTGGCCGAAGTTCCGTTATAGACGATGTCTATTCGTGGAAATTGCGGTTCGGCAAAAGTGATGGAGTCTATTTCGTCCAGTTCGTAAGTCTCGTAGTTGCCTATGCTGACCTCCTTGCCGTCTGTAGAAAAACGGATCTCGTCAGTTGGCTTCAGTTCATGAACATCGTAGGTGAAACCCTCGCACACATAGATGGTCTGTTGTGCCCAACCTGTAGTGACAAGGGCAACAAACGATGCGATTGATAATAGGAATCTTTTCATAGTGTGCCTTATTTTTTGATGATTCTGAATGCTTGTCCGTCTATTCTCACAATGTATATCCCTTTGCTGAGGTGGTGCAGATCAACGGAATTTCCTGCCAGGGGCTGCTTTACAACAATCGTACCGCTGATGTTGAACACTTCTACCAGTGTGCCGGGGTGTGCATCTGCTTGCAATACCTTTCCGTCCCACCGGTAGGTGAGTCCTCCTTTAGTGCACTCTTCTATCCTTTGGCTGGAAGGGGTGGCAATGTATATGCGGTCGATGGAGGAGATGGGGGTTGATGCCGAGGTGCCGGCTTTTGTAGTGAGCACCACATGCCCCCCATTGAAACTCATCTTTTGCAGGGAAGGGATACTCCAATTCGCAGTTTCGCCTGCATTCGGTTGTATGTACAGGTAGTTATCCTCAGCTTGTACAGCGATGCTGACAAGGAGAGACACTGCCATAAAAAGTAATGGTCTTTTCATAATCTCATAATCTTTGTAGTGTCCTCTTTTCTGTTCTTTAGAGCTTTATCTTGTATCCTATCCCCAGCATGTGTCCGTTTGGTTCATCGTTGTCATCTTCAGTCTGGAAGCGGTAGAACAGCGTGAACTTATGTTTCTTGCTGATGGTATAGTCGGCTCCTGCAGAGTATTTCCATTTATTGGCCGTGTAGTTGAGCCCGCATCCGTAGTCAATCGAGACGAATGGGTTGAGCGGCAGCCCTTTGATGTTGTATTCTACCGTCAGTTTCGAGCGGAGTACAAAGCGGTCCTTGGCATCCACTGCTTTTTGGTCTGACGAGGGCATGAGGCGGTCTTCATCATCTCCTTTCCATCTCCATTCGGTCTGGTTGATGGAGTCCTCGTAACAATAGTGGTTGTATTGCACTGTCTCTTTCAGTTGGAAGGCCCATCGCTTTGTCGGCGAATATTCTGCCGTTACTCCCAACGAGGTCCTGTGCCGGTTTCTCCAATAGCGTTCGTTCACATTAAAGTCATATCGGGTGTAATCCGTCATCATATTCCCTTCTTCGTCAAACGTGTTGTAGTTATACCCCTTGAATTTGGTCTCTTCCAACTTCTGGTTCCACATATATTCGAAGCCTCCGCTCACTTTCATGTCAAACTTTTTTGTGTTCAAGAACTTGTACGACAAGTCGGCTCCAATTACGTAGCGTTCCACCCGTTTGGTTTCGTCTTGTGTGCGCAAGTTTCCCTCAACACTTAGTTCCAGGTCAGGCAGCAGTTTCTTTTCTGCCCCGATGGTGATGTCAATGCCGAAGTCGTCGTCTGTGTCGGTCATCTGTGCGCTCAGGTTGGCAGACACTGCCAACAGCAACAGAGGGGTCAGTCTCTTGAAGTCCATTGTTCACGCGATATTTTTGTCATAGAATCGATGTTGTTTATCTCGTCGCTGTGCGGCTCGTAATAGACCCTCAGCATGGCCATGTCTTTCAGGAAGTCAATGGCGCCTATTTCCACCTTCTGTATCTCCAGTCCTGTCCGCTTCTGCAGGTCGGCTATCAGTTCCTCGTGTTTGTCGGGGGTAATCAAGTCAATGCGGTCGTATTGGATGAATTTGCAAGAGATATGCTTCAGGTAGCGGTTGCTTTCACACACCCAGATGCACACGGCAAAGAGCAGGTTAGTGACAAACAGTTCGCCATAGCTGATGGTCACTGCCAATGCATTGATTACCGACATGGCGATGATGACAAACAGGTAGGTCATCTCGCGTACGGGCATGGACTCCGTCCGATAGCGTATGATACCGAAGATGGCAAACAGACCCAATGCAAAGCCCACCTTCAGCTTGACACTTCCCAGCAGGTATATCAAGAAGAAGATGCTGATGCTGATCATCAGGAAGGTAAAGTAGTAGTCGCGTCGCTTGCTCCGTGGATAATACAGCAGGTGGATGATGGCCCATACCATAATCAGGTTGAAGCCGAATCGGAGCAGCAGTTGTGTAAAATTGAAGACATCCATCAGTGGTGTGTCCATCAATTCAATTTCTTCTAAAAAATCCATAGTTCGTGCGTTGTTTTTTAGTGGGTTATTTGAATATGTTTCATTTCCTCTTCATTCTGCATTCTCAGCCGTTCCAGCATGTGCAGTCTGGGTTTGAAGCGGTTCTGCTTCAGCGACTGGTCGGTCAGAGCCATCCCCATGCAGTATTTGCTGAATCCCGAAGGCTTCACATGTAGCTTCCTCAGCATTTCCCTGATGGGGGAGTAGGTGTTCCCATCTCGTTTCAGTTCGATGATGGCCAGGTAAGGCAGGGCAATCTCTTCGCCCGTCAGCAGATTGCGGAAGCAGAGGTCTGTGTCTATAGTCAGTCTCTCCGTCATCCGTCGGTTTACCAGAGTGATGCGGTTGAAGTGGTTCTCTATGTGCCCCTTCAGCTGCGTAGGTTCGTAGCGCGAGTGCGTCTGCAGGAATTGCAGGCTCTCCTCCTTCCATGTCGTGGTGGTGGGTACGGGTATCCGTTTCTTGGCCGTTCGCCCATGGTTGTTCTTGTTCTTTATTTCCAAAAAGGAGGCTCCTGTATTTTCATAGGCCCGGATGCGCACCTTTTGTCTTGTCTTTCTTCCGTTGTGGTGCTCCAGAAACATGTCGTGCATCGGGGTGTCGTAGTATCGGGTGAAGTAGGGCAGGTTGCTCACTTCGTTGATTACTTGTGCCCGATACTCTTCCCGTGCCAGTTCCAGCACCTTCAGCAGGCGTGCCCGTGTGGTCACATACTTGGTATCCGTCCGGTTCATCAGTCGGATGCCGGACATCTCTTCCAATGTGATGGGAGCGTATGTCTTCAGGATTTCATTCATGGCTTGTCGTCTGTTTCTCTCCCTTACGGAGTGTTAAGAAGGTCTCCTTTTTTCTTTTGGGGACAAAGGTACGGTTATTATTTCAAAAATGCAACATAACAAAGCCTAATCGCTCCGATTTGTGTTTTACAACATGTTTTTTAAAATTATTTGCCCAACCATTCTTTTATTTTCATTTTATTCGTTACTTTTGCTCCATCTTCATGCCGGATGCCCTCCATCGGGAGGGAGCAGGGTGGGGATATACATAGTGGAAAAGGCGTTTACTTGACGCTTTGGTTTTGACGAAATAGAAATCTGGTAAATTTCAAATGCAAGTCAAAAACAAAGCAACGGTGGATGCCCCTTGGGTGTATATTAAACGGATGTCTTTGTCGGCAGATGAAGATGTCTTGGTTATATATATACATCGGCGTGGGGTTTTCGCGTTGCTCGTTTCGACTTGCAGGGCGATTACCAGAGCCTCTATTTCGTGGAGCGGGCAACAGGTGCAGGCTCTACGCTTTTTTTTATATGTGTATGTTCAAGAATGAAAAACCTGAAAACCAAAAAACAGAAAAAAGGACACTGACAATCCTATCTTATGGAGCCTGGAGTGGGAATAGATATTTCGGATGAAATATTTGATTAAATCTATATACGATTATGAAACATTATCATCTATTCCTCTCGGCGGCTTTGCTGATGTGTGAAGCCTTGCCGACAGTTGCACAGAGCAACAACAATCAAGACGAAGTGGTAAAAATCGAACGCCATACCCGGCGTGCCTATCGCGAGGGTGAGGTGTTGGTGAAGTTCAAGGCCGGCAGCAGCATTGTTCAGAGCGGTGCCCGCAGTGTCAATGCCGGTGGTGTGAGCAGTGTGCTCAGCTCATTGGGTGTGTCGGAAATGGAGCCGCTGATGCCCCTTATTGGCGAAACGCAGAAGCAGACGGGGGCGCGTGCCCTTTCGGGAAAGCCCGTCAACGATATGGACCTCACGACACTCTACCGTGTGCACTTCGATGCTGCAAAGATTCCTTCGGTGCATACAGCCATTGAGAAAATGAAGGGGTTGGACGAGGTGGAGTTTGCCGAGCCTAACTACCTGGTGTATGCCCTTTCGGACGAGGGTACTGCGGTGACCGACTATGATACCTATTGCCGGGAACCTCTCTACAACCAGCAGTGGGGGCACCATCCCTTGAAGATGCCCTTCCTGTGGCAACAACCCAAGCTTTCGGACAAGCGTCCGGTGATTGCCATCCTCGATACGGGTGTGGACATCACCCATCCCGACCTCGTGGACAACATCTGGACAAACACCCTTGAGGCTGAAGGCGAAGAGGAGGCTGACGATGACAACAACGGCTTTGCCGACGACCTTCACGGATGGGATTTCGTGAACCAAACGGGTCGCATAGGCGACTGGAACGGTCACGGTACACACTGTGCCGGTATTGCTGCTGCCGTAGGCGACAACGGCATCGGTATTGCCGGTGCAAACCCCGATGCTTTGATTATGCCCATCACCGTGATGCAGAGTGACGGTACGGGAGACGTGGCCACCATCATCAAGGGTATCGACTATGCCGTAGCCAACGGAGCCGATGTCCTGAGCATGAGCTTTGGCGGATACAGCTACTCATTGGCCGAAGAGCAGGCATTGGCAAAGGCTTATCAGAAAGCGGTGTTGGTGGCTGCAGCGGGTAACGATTGTACCCCGATAAACCCCAACGTCCAGTGTGACGTATGCAAGAAATGGGGTGCTCCCATGTTTCCTGCCGCCTTCACCTTCGTGTTGGGTGTAGAGGCATCGCCCAACGGTGGCGGACGCTCCGTCTTCAGCAACTACGATGACGACGGACCAACCTTCTCTACCTTTGGCGAAGATAAACTCTACAACTACGAACTTCGCGCACCGGGTTCTGCCATCATGAGTACCTATCCCGGTGGTAAGTACAAGGCTTTGAACGGCACCTCCATGGCGTGTCCTTTTGTGGCAGGTGGCGTATCCCGCCTGCTCCAGACCAAAGAGTACAGCAGTTGGGAGGTGCTCTTTGGTGACCTTATCCATACGCGCAAGCAGAACGGCTACGGCGATGTCGATTTCGAAGCGGCTTACCGGCTTACCGATGCCGATCGCATCCCCGAGCTTGGCTTGGTCACCTACCTGTTGAAAGATACCATCGTGGGCGATGCTGACGGTCGTCCCGATGCGGGAGAGACCATTGCTCTCTATCCTACGCTTCGCAACGAGTGGGGACAGGCAACAAACGTCACCTTCTCTTTGGAGGTGGCAGAGAACGAAGACCCCACCATCGTGGAAATTCTCGACGAAAGTGTAGCTTTCGGCAAGTCACTCAGCAGCTACGGCAAAAACATCAGTGCCAACCCCGTTCGTTTCAAAGTGAACGATGATTGTGCGGATGGCAGAAAGATACGTTTGGTATTGAAAGCAACGTGCGACAACATTGCCGAAGAGTTGGCGCATGAGTTTACCATTGAAGTGGAAAATGGTGTGGAGATTGGAGGGCTGGTAACGGAAGATATGACGCTTTATCCGGGGGTGAATTACATTGTAACATCTACAATCTTGGTTCGTGATACGGCTGTTCTTACAATACTTCCGGGAACAACACTCGCATTTAAAGGAAAAGCATCAATAGGAACATATGGTGGCGGTAAGGTAATTTGTAAAGGTGAGCCAGGAAATAGTATTTTTATAACATCGGCTAACGCGGAAGCTCGTATTGAAGAATTTTCCTTTGGAAATGACACTGTAGAATACGTTGTTTTTGAGAATTTGTTTCCAGATTATTGTCTTTTTAGCGGTTCTTCTTATTTTGAAAACTGTGTGTTTAGAAATATAAAAGGTTTTGGTTCGGTTGATCGTTTGTTTTTAGCTGGAGGTAATATCGTCTATAGTAATATTTATGATTTGTACAACTTTGATCCTCATATAGAAAACAACTGTTTTTGTAACAATATAGTAAATGCATATAAGGTTGCAGGTGTTTCTGAAAACATAAATAATTGTAATGTATTTAATAATACTAATGAACGTGATCAGATTCAGAATGTAAATTACTATAGTCAGTATTATAGTGTGTGTGATGCTATGCCGAATTATTTTGGTTCCTCAAAAGAGGAAACAGTACGTATGAGTATATATGATGCTTATCATCCTATCGAACCTACTGGCACTGGAGTTTATGAGTTTTCTAATATGCTCACTTGCCCATCAGCCGAAACTCATGCCATCGTTTGGAAAGTGGTGGTAAATGGTTACGATGCACAAGATGAATTTGATTTGCTTCCTCCTCTTGGTGTCGGCAAACATAAGTTTGAAGTATATTTCAACCGTCCGATGGATACCTCCTTTACTCCAACGATAGCAATGGGAGTACGTCCCCCTTATACACAACATATGATAGCAGAAGAGGGTAGTTGGAATGAAGACAGAACGATTTATACAGCCTATCTGACAATTACTGGCAAAATGAATGCTGATGGTATTAATCGTATTTATGTAGCAGATGCAGTGGAATCTTTAGAGGATTACTATCTGCGTAAGGAATTGTTGCAACTTTCACAAAAGGGCAATTCTTTATTACAAAATGTCGCAAATGTTTCAGGAAAAGTGTTATTTCAGACATCAGATGCATCAAAAGAGGGATATTTGAGTTCGTCCATGAGTACTAGTCTTGGGTATTTATTTAATGGTTCTTATAACAACTTTGTGAATTTCCCAGATAATGGTTATTTACAAGTAGATTTGGGAGAATATAAAGAAGCACGTTTAATCAGCTTTAATTATGATATATATGGTAGTTATTCTCCTAATGAAATCATCGTCCAAGGAAGTAATGATGGTATAACGTTTAATAACGTAAATATCTTGTCATCTTTTGATGAAATAAATCCTTTACCAGGTAGTTATAGTGGTTCTTTTAGTTCATTTCCTATTGATGCAGGAACTTCCTATCGTTATTATCGTTTTGTGTTTTCAGCAAAAAATAATAGAGAATCATTAATATCAGAATTTGGTATGGAGGTTTTAGATCCGAAGATAAAAGATGATTATAAGACTTTGACTTCTGATGATGAAATTATTGAAATCCAAAAAGAAAAAGTTTCGGCAGATGTACTGTCTAAATCAATGAGTAGAGATTGTACCCTATTACAAGAAACATTGGATAATATGTATGCTGGCTATAATAAACTTGCGACCATTTTGGGAGAACCACTGATAGAGCAAGTTCCTGTAGAGGTTTCTTCTGCACCGGAGTGGGTAATTCCTGTAGAAAATATGCGTTTCAATGTACAAGTAGCTGCTGCCGGCAGCATGAGTACCGGCTTGATGGCAGAAGCCGGATTGGGTAAGGTCTCTCTCACTTGGGAAACCGATGAGGAGGATTTTGAAGATTTGTTGGGATACAACATCATGCGTTATACGGAAGTAGAAGATTCTGCAAGGGTAAAGGACTACAGTAAATACGGCGACTATGCTTATCATTGGGAATATTTTACGCGAATGGACACTGTCATCATCAACCCCACCGTCATCGCCTCCGAAGAGACTGCTTACACCGACTACGATGTAGTGCCCGGCACAACCTACTACTACGTCATCAAGCAGTTGACCACTTCATTGAGCAGTCATGACCTGAGCAATGCCGTAGCCGCCACTCCGCTCACCGCACAGAAGGGCGATGCCAACGGAAGCATGGCGGTGGATGTGGCAGACGTGGTGACAGAGATTGCTTACATGACCAACCAAGACCCGCAACCCTTCATCTTCGAAGCTGCCGATGTGAACAGCGACCTCGCCGTGAACATCCTTGATGTGGTGGGTACGCTCAACATCATCCTTACACCTGCAGAAACCGGCATTGCTTCGGTAAACAATACGGCTACCTATACCGTGGAGGACGGTATCCTCTATGTGGAGAGTCCCGTGGCATTAGGTGGTGTGCAGGTGCGCATTGCCGCTCCCAAGGGTACCGAGTTTACCGCCCTGGAAGGCTTGAACGGCTTTGAACAGACCGGCAACTGGCAGAGCGAGGATGAATACCTCTTCCTGGCTTACTCCATGGTGGGACGCACCATTGCTCCCGGTAAGCAGGCATTGTTCCGTATCGGAGAAGATGTAGTCATCAGCCAAGTGGTATTGAGCGATGCACGCGGCAAGAATGTGTTGGCCATCAACGGAGATGCCACCGGCGTGGGTGTGGTAGAGGGCATGCAGATGACTTTGCCTTATCCCAACCCCTTCAGCACCGAGCTGCACATACCTTATATAATAGGTAAGGAAGGAAACCATCAGGTAGCCATCGTCATCAGCGACCTCGCCGGACGCACCGTATATAACTACCGCACCGAATGCGACTATGGCGAGCATAGCCACACCTGGCATCCTGCCGGAAACCTGGCCAACGGTCTCTATCTGGTGAGCCTCTATGTGGATGGCACGCTGATGCATACGGCAAAGGCGTTAAAGAATTAGTGCTTATAGGCACGGATTGCACGGATTACACGGTTTTATCGATGGTTTCTCGACCAAGAAAGATGCCGTGGAATCCGTGTGATCCATGCTCAAAAGAATAAACGAAACAATGAAACAACTGACTATATGCTGCCTCCTGCTCCTCTCTATCATCGGAGCAAGGGCAGAAAACGTGATAAGCCTGTCATCCGCCGCCGGACATCCCGGCGATGAGGTGACGGTGGAGGTGGGATTGACCATGACCAATGCGGTGACAGCTGCTGAAATCATCATCCCATTAGACAAGCAGCTAACCTATGTAGTGGGAAGTGCCACGCTGAACAGTGCACGTGCCGACGGACACGAACTGTCGGCTGCGGTGGTAGATGGCAATTTGCGCCTCTATGTCTATAGCCTTTCCCTTGCCTCCCTGAAAGGGGAGGAGGGAGCCTTGGCTACCTTCAAACTGAAGTTGAAGAAAGAGCCGACCGACTATCTGCTCACTCCCCAAGTGATGCTGAGCGATGCGGCAGGAAACTCCCTTTCTGCTACAACAGGGTCGGGGACCGTCACCCTCTTGTCTCCCAAACTCTCAGTGGTGACTCCCACGATAGACTACGGCCACATCCCTATCCGAAGCACTTATACCCAGACACTCACCTTGCAAAACATCGGAAACGAGGTGCTGGAGGTGACGGAGGTGGCATTCAGTGCTGCTGAATTTTTCTCAGACGAGGAAAATATTTCTCTCCAACCCGGCGAAAACAGATCGCTCACTATCTCCTACGCTCCGACTGTGCGTGGGGCGATTGAGGAGACGGTATCTATAACCAGCAATGCCATCAACGGCATACAGAAAGTCACCCTCGTGGCTGACCCCTTTTCGGTGAACGAACTGCATGTCGAGGGCACCTCGGGCAATTCAGACACTGAAGTGGAGATAGCCCTGCGCGTCAACAATATGGAGCCGCTGGTGGGGATGCAGTGCAGCTTCGCCTTGCCCGAGGCCTTGGAGTATGTTGAAGGGAGCTTCACTGCGGCGGAGAGAAGCTCTTCTCATACCGCTGCAGGAAGTTTTGCCAACGGAAAGTTGACGCTCTTCCTCTACTCTTCAATCAATACCACCTTTACGGGAGACGATGGAGTGATAGCCACCTTCAAACTGAAGCTCGATGGTAAGAGCGGCACTTATACACTCACTCCCGAAGGCGTAGTACTCAGCAACATTACGGTAGAGAACATGACTTCGGCCACCTCTTCGGGCAGTGTGGTTATCTATAGCCCTGCGCTGAGCAGCAATGCTACGTTGGATATGGGAAGCACACCGGTGACCGCTCCGCTGACGACTGGCTATACGGTCGCCAACTACGGTGCGGCTCCTTTGACTATCAGCAAAGTGACTTTCCTTGCCGGGGGATATACGGTGAATACACCGCTTCCTCTGGTCGTGGAGCCTTGGAAGAATGCTGCACTGGAAGTGGTATATACTCCTACTGAGGAGGGTAGTTTTCCTACCACCATGAACATCTACACCAACGATCCCGTAAACCGGATGAAAGCTGTGGCCATAGAGGCTTCGGTGTATGAGCCTAACGGCCTCAATCTGTCGGGCAGTTGTGCATCCGATGGCACTTATCTGCTGACCGTGGGGATGGACAACTACACCGACATTGTGGCGGTGCAGATGGATATCCATTGGCTGGAAGGTATGACCACTTCGCTTGATGCACTGGAAGCAGCCGTCCGCCTGCAAGGACATGGATGCACTGTGGCGGACATGGGCGGGGGCATCTATCGGGTTATTGTCTATTCAATGAGCAACACACCCATTGCCGGCAACGAGGGGACTCTCTTTACCCTGGCATACACTCCTCAGGATGGAGTGGATTGCAATGCGACTACGGTGGAGGTCAAAGACATCATCCTGAGTGATGCCGGTGGAGCCAACTATGTATCCGAAGAAGGACCTTCGCTGGAGGTGGAGTATTGCTTGCCGGGTGATGTGAACGGTGACGGACGCTTCTCGATAGTGGATGTCACCATGATAACGAACAGCATCCTGAAGAAAGAAAATGTGGGCTTCATCTCCGGAGCGGCAGACTTGAATGCTGATGGGCGTATCTCCATTGTAGATGCAACGATAACAACCAATCTCGTGTTGAAAAAGTAAATGTAGGACGAATATTATTTTTACATAAAACATAGACATTATGAATTTGAAAAAACTTTTATTGGCATTGTCCTGCCTGGCTGTTCTTCCGGTTTATCCCCAGGCTACTCTGACAATGGATGATTTTTCGATAATGCCCGGCGAGTCGCGTCAGGTCACTATCGATATGACGAATACAGTTCCCATTCGTGCCTTCCAGGTGCAAGTGGTCTTCCCTGAGGGAGTGACCATGGCCAGTCGTCCGACCGTAGTGGCTGACCGTCAGGGAAGCTATGAGGATGAGTTCGGCGAAACAGTGCAGTGCACCAAAACCCTTGGGTATAACAAATGGGAAGACGGCAGCTACATGATAACGGTGAATGCTGACGATGCCATTCCCTTTTCGGGTACAGAAGGACCGGTGATTACCTTCAAGGTGAAAGCTGCTGATGATGCCCCTTTGGGCGAGAGTGTCATCACTTTGCAGGATATGGAACTTGTCTTCGAGAATGGCTACGACTATGTGCGCCCTGCAAGCAGTATCTGTCGGGTGACGGTTTATCACACCCATATTCCCGGTGACGACGGTGTCTGCACCCTGTGCGGCGAGCCGCTCGAACTTGTTATTGATGACAGTGGGGAGACTTGTGCCGACTTTGTTCCCGAATATACCACTTATGCCAAAGCTGCTTACAAGCGTGAGTTCGATACAGGATATACCTATAGCATGGTGTTGCTTCCGTTTGCTCCCGATGCCGGTAGCTTGAATAATTTCCGCTTCTATAGCATGAGTAGTGTCTCCGACAATGCCGTCACTTTTGTGGAAGAACCTTTCCCGGCTGCTAATACTCCATACCTCTGCTGCTTGCGTGAAGATGCCACGGTGACGGATGCCATCACCGGTGGGGTGACAACAGTTTCCACAGAACCCGTGACTGTGTCGTGCGGCACATGGCAATTCGTAGGCTCGTTTGTGAATGGGGAGATAGATTGCACACAGGATGCTACAACTTGCAACTACGTGTTCAATCCCGTACAGAACACCTTGCACCGTGTGACGAGAACGTTGACTCTCTGTCCCTACAGTGCATACATCCGCAATGTGCTCGCCTCGCCGTCAGCGGTTTCCAACCTGCGGGTATATATCAGTCATCCTACAGGCATCAAGGAAATTTCCAAAGACGAGGTGACACCCTTCGTCACTGGTATGTACGACCTGCAGGGACGTCCTGTTTCCAAACCGATAGAGGGTCAAATTTACATCCGGAATGGAGTGAAAGAAATAAAAAAATAAATTGAGAATAATTGTAACACTATATTATGGAAAAAAGTAACCAATATGTAGCACCTGATGTGTGTGTCGTGGAATGTCTGGTAGAAAAAGGTTATGCCTTGTCAGGGGTGGAAGACCCCATGACCATCGGTATCGGTGATGAGGTGGAGACCGCCTCTACCAAAAACTGGTGGTATAACGGCAAGTGACGCCTCGTTTGGCGCCCCCTTATTCCCGCAGCAGGCTGCCTCTCCGTTCGCAGCCTGCTGCTTCATTTTTCTTTTCCCCCTTTTTTTCATTTAACTCAGTCAACCCAAGCTACAAATAAGATAGAAAGTAGTCAACGGAAATCGTTAACATACACCTCTTTGTCTTCTCTTGCTTGTTCAAAATGGGAGGGGAGTAAACCCATTTCATGACTAAGTTAAAAACAAGTCAACGATAACTAAAAATAAAGTTTAACTCAGTCAACCCAAGCTACAAATAGGATAGAAAGTAGTCAACGGAAATCGTTAACATACAATTTTTCTCTTCCCCCTTTTTTCATGCAGCCAGCTGCATAGCCAGTCGCAGCCTGCTGTGATTGCAGTTGCAGCCTGCTGCAAACGCCAACGCAGCCTGCTGCATATTTTTGGGGGGAGGCTGTTGGCTGTTGCATATATAATATAATAAGGTGTACAGTCATTCATCCCTTTCCTTACTCTTTATTGTTTTTATGTTTTACAACATATTTTCTCATTTGTTTATCAGCCATTTACCGTTTTATTTTGCATTTCTTTGAAAAAACTTCTCTAAAAGTTTTGTCAGTATGGAAAATAGCAGTACCTTTGCACCCGCTTTCGAACGGAAAGCAGTTGTATAAGCGGTCTTTGAAAGATTTACATAGAACAGACAAGTAGTACAAGGAGCCATTTATTTAAGAAATGAGTGGTAAGCAAGATACGAACCGTCGATAATGATAGGATGA
>JAFTNZ010000027.1 GCA_017451645.1 Bacteroidaceae bacterium
GAAAATTTAAATGATTGCAGTAGTAATCTTCCAATAAGTCACGCAATAGAGCATTCTTTTCTGATGTGCTACGATTGATTGGGATTTTAATTCCTTTCATTGGGTTGAATCTTAGGAGTCAACCTTTTCTACAAAAAGACATGTGGAGCAATTTTGATTTTTCAGCAAGTCATATTAACTTTGCACACAAGCAAATCCGCTTTTAATCTTAACATCTTCCGTCCCTCCGCATGGTATAAGCATTGATATATTTATCTTCTTCCGCCCCTCCGAAAACGGTGGTTATGGGTATAAGCATTTCCACGAAATCCTGCTCTTTCACTCCTCCTCCATATTTTTCCGTCTCTAACCTTTTGCCGTTCCGAAAACAATGTTTACCTTTGCTACCGAGTTTCGGATGAAGTGTCATCGGATCGGAATGAAAAAAAGGAATATTAGCGTTTTGCTATTGTTATTTGCTCTAAGAAACGACCAATTTCAACTAAGCATACAAGGCAATAGACACACAAAACGCCTGCGCGGTAGCGTGGGTTGTGTCTGTCAGTGTATGCAGGTATTTGGTCGTACCTTTGGAGCATGATAACCAACTCACGCTCTTCTTTTTAAGTTATGCGTGAGAAAAAGGAGGAAATAGAATAAACTTTACGTGTAACTTTAACAAGAGGAAAGTATGAAAAAATTAGTGACATTACTGACTCTACTGTGCCTGTCCGTTTTGGCCAATGCCCAGAGAGTAGGAATCGATGGGATTTGGTACAATTTGGAATCAACAGGGAAGACCGCAGAAGTGACCCATTCCAATGGAATTAATTACAGTGGTGAAGTGGTAATAGTAATCCCCGAAACGGTAACGTATGAAGATGTGGTGTATAGTGTGACGAGCATTGGACAGCTCGCGTTTCTTGCTGCCCACAGTCTTACAAGTATTACTATCCCCAATTCGGTGACGAGCATTGGAGATGGTGCGTTCTATGCCTGTTCCGGTCTGACAAGTATAAGAGTGGAAGATGGGAACACTGTATATGATTCAAGAGAGGATTGTAATGCGATTATAGAAACAGCTACAAATACGTTAATTTATGGTTGTCAATCTACCGTCATTCCCAATTCGGTGACGAACATTGGATTCGATGCATTCTACAATTGCTCCAACCTTACGAGCATCACCATCCCAAATTCGGTGAGGAGCATTGAAACTGGGGCGTTCTCAGGTTGCACCAGCCTGACAAGCATCACCATCCCCCATTCGGTGAAAATCATTGGATTTGGTGCGTTCTTAGGTTGCTCCAACCTTACAAGCATTGACATTGGCAAACCGCGGAGCATTGGAGATTATTCATTCTCTGGTTGTAAAATATACAAATTCTATAGCCATAATGAAAATGTATTTTTTCTCGATGATGATAATTTTCAAGGTAGTGGAATCGAATCTGCCACGCTGTATGTTCCCCAATCAGCCATCAACGATTACAAAACTACTGAACCTTGGAGCAGATTCGGTAGCATCAAGAGCCTGACGGATGAATAGCCCTCTTCGTACCGTGTCCGTCCCTCCGCGCGCGAAGGACGGACCACATGAATAACTGTTCAAGAGGGGCATGATAACTGATTTGTCTTATCGCAAAAAAAACATGGATTCAGTGAATTATAAGGCTATTTTCGTATCTTTGCAGCGCAATTTCTAAGAATGACAATTATGCAGAACGAACAAGGAGCGGACTTAAAATCCGCAACTGGGAACAAAAGACTTTTTATCGAGACTTACGGCTGCCAGATGAATGTGGCCGACAGTGAAGTGATAGCCTCTATCATGCAGATGGCCGGCTATGAGGTGTGCGACACTCTTGACGAGGCGGATGCTGTGTTTCTGAACACCTGCTCCATCCGTGACAATGCCGAGCAGAAAATTCTGAACCGTCTGGAATTTTTTCATGCCCTGCGGAAGAAGAAAAAGAGCCTCATCGTGGGTGTGCTCGGATGCATGGCCGAGCGAGTGAAGGACGACCTCATCAACAATCATCATGTGGATCTGGTGGCCGGGCCTGATGCTTATCTTTCATTGCCCGACCTGATTGCCCAGGTGGAGGTGGGACAGAAGGCCATCAACGTGGAACTTTCCACTACAGAGACTTATCGCGAGGTGATTCCTGCACGCATTTGCGGCAATCATGTGTCGGGATACGTCAGCATCATGCGTGGGTGTAACAACTTCTGCCACTATTGCATCGTGCCTTATACCAGAGGGCGGGAACGCAGCCGTGATGTGGGAAGCATCCTTAACGAAGTGGCCGACTTGGTTGCCAAAGGGTACAAGGAAATCACTCTGCTCGGACAGAATGTCAATTCATACCGTTTCGAGAGTGAAGGAGAGACCGTCAATTTCCCTCAATTGCTCCGTAAGGTGGCACAAGCAGCACGGGGGGTACGTATCCGGTTTACCACTTCGCATCCCAAGGACATGAGTGACGAGACACTGCATGTGATTGCTGAAGAACCGAACGTCTGCCGCCACATCCATCTGCCTGTGCAGAGTGGAAGCAGCCGAATCCTCAAGCTGATGAACCGTAAATATACCCGTGAGTGGTATCTCGACCGCGTGGAGGCCATTCGCCGCATCATCCCCGATTGTGGTTTGAGCACAGACATCTTCAGTGGTTTCCACTCCGAGACGGAGGAGGACCACCAGCTGTCTCTTTCGCTGATGCGTGAGTGTGGGTATGACTCTGCTTTCATGTTCAAGTATAGCGAACGTCCGGGGACGTATGCTTCCAAGCATTTGCCCGATGATATATCCGAGGAGGTGAAAATCCGTCGCCTGAACGAAATCATCGAAGTACAGAACCAACTTTCGGCTGAAGCCAACCGGCGATGCATCGGCAAGACGTATGAAGTGTTGGTAGAGGGATTCTCCAAACGTTCGCGTGAGCAGTTGGTGGGACGCACTGAGCAGAACAGGGTTGTGGTGTTTGACAGGGGAAGCCATCGCATAGGCGACTTTGTGCAGGTGCGCATCACCGAGGCTTCGTCTGCCACGCTGAAAGGTGAAGAGATACCGGGCTGATAAAATTGCACGTAATATGTCCGACAATCAGAAATCAATCCTGTTGGCGGGGGCGGCTGTGCTCAGCTGGTCCACCGTAGCCACCGCCTTCAAGGTGGCCTTGTCGTATCTGACCCATTTTGAGATGTTGCTGGTAGCCAGCCTCACTTCATTGTTCATTTTCACCGTCGTACTTACCGTCAGACATCAATGGAGAACTGTGGCGGCTTTGCCACGGCGGACGTGGGGCTACTTTGCCTTGCTGGGGCTGCTGAATCCGGTAGCCTATTATCTGGTGCTCTTCAAGTCTTATGATTTGTTGCCTGCACAGGTGGCACAGCCTGTCAACTATTTCTGGCCCATCCTGTTGCTTGTTCTGCTGGCTGTGTTTGCCAAACAGCGGATACCGGTCAGGAAATACATCGGCATGTTTGTCTCTTTGGGTGGATTGGTGCTGATTTCTGCGGGAGGCCGGGAGGCCGGTCATTTGGACATTTCGCCCATCGGGTTGGGATTGGGTTTGGCAAGTGCTGTGTTGTGGGCCACCTATTGGATGGTGAACAACAAAAACAGCCACAAGGCTGATGCCACTGTGGCTTGCTTCATGAGTTTCCTTTTCGGAAGCATCTATCTGTTGCTCGGTGCCCTGTTTGTGGGAGTCAGTCTGGACACTCTTCCGGGCATCCTGTCGGGCATGTATGTGGGAGCTTTTGAGATGGGGGTACCTTTTGTCTGCTTTGGGCTGGCCATGCGCACCACTGCCAATCCTGCACTCATCAACCAGTTGTGCTATCTTTCGCCTTTCCTTTCGCTATTCTTCGTTTCTGCGGTGTTGGGCGAGCAGATAGTGTTCACCACTTACATCGGCCTCACGCTGATAGTGGCAGGTATCGTGTTCAATGAATATTTTGTGAAGAGTAAATGAGGCTGCTTATCGTATCGAATGCTCCATCCTTCACCAGCACCCGCTTTCCGGCATCGAGCAGGTAGAGCGAAGGCATGGCTTTGAGGTCGTATAGGGCTCTGTTTTTTATTATGCTCCGGTCAGAACCTACCACCCATCCCTTTGGAATTTCGTCCAAAGTCTTGTGCCACACCTCTTCGTCCCCTTCCGTATAGATGGCCAACACTGTGAGTCTGCCTTGCCGGACAGCTTCTGCTAACCGGGCGTCAGCCTTCATTTGTCCGAGGGTTTCGCGGCATTGTTCGCATTCGGGGTCGTAGAAAAGCAGTATCAACCAGTTTCCATCGACGGGTGTATCACTCAATCTTTTCTCTTTTCCATCGGGCAGATAATAGTTGAAGTCGGTAGCTTTTTCGCCGGGGCGGTTGCGCTCTATCAGTTTCAGAAGAAAGGTTGTCCGTTGCCGTTCAGCCTCGTCCAGTTTTTCCGCCACATGGCTAAGGCTATGCAGAAAGAGGGCATACATCCCCTCGTTGTACATCGGCGAACGGGTGTCGAACAGGTAGCTTTTGGCCATAGGCAGAAACACTTTGCGTGCTTCTTCCTGAAGAGTCATCTGTCTGCAAAAGGTGTTCATGGCCACGGTTGCCAGTTTGTCATCCGTTTCTCCGTCGGCCAACAGGGCAATGAAGTTGACAAATCCCTGTTCTGCGATGTCCTTTTCTGCCAGCAATCTTCCGTCGGCAAAGTCGAATTTGTCCCAATAGTGCCTCAATAGGTAATCCTTGCGTGCTCCAGGGGTTTGCAGAGAGAACGGTATTTCTGGGAAGGGAAATTGTCTGCCATCGCTTGTCTGTCTGTCAGATGTCGCTTCTTGCCGACACATTTCTGCGGCACAGGCGTTCCCCACTTCGCAGGAAAGTAGTAGCAGGGGAAGCGACAGTGTCTGTAAGAAGCGTTTCATCATCATTGTACAAAGGGTTCAGGGGGGTGTCATCATTCAATTTCTCAAAGATACTGACTGATTTTCTGCGCGATATCTGCCATCTCCTCTGCAGCAAGTTTCATCTTCGGATTGGAAAATACCATGTCCCGCTCCTCGTTGATGGGGATGAGATGGATGTGTGCATGGGGCACTTCCAGTCCCACTACTGCCATTCCCACTTTTTTGCATCCGAATGCCTGTCTGATGGCTCCTGCCACCTGCTTGGCGAAGAGGTGCAGGGCGGTCAGTTCGTCATCTTCCAAGTCGAAGATGTAATCCACTTCACGTTTGGGAATGACCAACGTGTGCCCCTTCTGCAGCGGATTGATGTCGAGGAATGCATAACATTGCTCGTTCTCTGCCACTTTGTAGCTCGGAATTTCTCCTGCCACTATTTTGCTGAATATGCTTGCCATGATTGCGACTATAACGATAAATGAATCAATACGAAATGTTCAGAATCTCCAGACTGATTTTCCCTTGTGGGATGGTGATTTCGGCCACATCGCCCACCTTTTTGCCCAGCAGTCCCTGTGCAATGGGAGTGTTCACCGAGATTTTTCCCTCTTTCAGGTTAGCCTCGCTCTCCGACACGATGGTATATACCATTTTCATGCCGTTTTTCACATTCTTCATCTCTACCTTTGAGAGTATCTGCACCGTGCTGGTGTCCAGCTTCGATGTGTCTATTATTTTGGCTTCGCTGATGATGGCTTTCAGGTTGCTGATTTTCATCTCCAGCATGCCTTGTGCCTCTTTGGCGGCATCGTATTCTGAATTTTCCGAAAGGTCTCCCTTGTCCCGTGCTTCAGCAATCTGACGCGAAATCTCAGGCCGTTGCACTGTTTCCATTTCTCTTAGTTCGGCTACCAGCTTGTTGTAGCCTTCTTCTGACATATAAGCCATAATTCTATTCCTCCATTTTTAATTTGTTACACAATTTAAGGTCTTATTCGTTTCTGCAAGTATCAGGTTGTTGCAGACACAGATAAAACAAAAAAGAATTCCGACATTGTTCGTGTCGGAACCCCTTCTCGTCCATTTTTCTCGGGCAAAGGTAGTGCTTAATTTCGAAACGTGCAAGTTTTAAACTTTAAAAAAGCAGAATTGAACCTTTTTTGCTTTCTTGAGATGCCACTTTACTTTCCTTTCACCTCCTATCTGTCCTCCTTTTCCAATCGGACCTGAAAAAAGGGTTTTGCGCAATTTTATGACGGGCCAATGTCTCAAAGGAGAAAAATTTTAAAGATTCGTTCCCGTTGTGAGAAATATCAGAGCAAGCTCTCTGTTTTTCACTCTATTTTGCGTATATTTGCAGCGTTTTCCTTACGAAAAGGCAATTGGAGAGAATGAAAAATGTAGTCGTCATACCGGTCTATAAGGAGCATCCCAACGAAGAAGAGGTTATCAACCTGCGTCAGTGTCTGCGTGTCCTGAACAGACACGACATCTGTATGGTTTGTCCCAAAGAACTGGACAGGACGGCATACGACAACATTTTCTCCGAAGAACAGAAGAGTTATACGCCGGAGTTTTTCGATAAAGAGTACTTCGGCAGTGTGAAAGGATATAACCGGCTGATGCTGACCAAGGAGTTTTATCTGCGGTTTGTCAAATGGACCTATATGCTCATCTATCAGCTTGATGCCTACGTGTTTGAAGACTGTTTGGACGAATGGTGCAACAAGGGGTATGACTACGTCGGCGCACCATGGTGTACGCTGAAGCGTCGCATCGACTGGAACAATTCAGGCAACGGCGGTTTCTCGCTACGGAAAATCAGTTCGTTCGTGCGCTTGTTCGACCACAAAGGGAATGTATTGAACCTTGTAGGACTCTGGAAGTTCCACCGTTACAGAGGCCCCCTGCACAAATGGCCGCTGATAATCCGAGGTCTGTTCGGCCAACTCAATCAATTGGAAGACTACACCAACGGAAAGCGGATTAACGAAGATCTCTTCTATGCCTGCCTGGGACATCTGACAAAGAGTCCGTTCAACATACCCGACAGCCGTGAAGCTGCCTTTTTCGCTTTTGAAGAAAAACCTGCCGAGCTGTTTGCTCACACGAAGAAATTGCCTTTCGGATGCCATGCATACAGGAAATATGACGTGGAGTTCTATATACCCTATATGAAGCATCTTCAAGAGGCAGACGTAAATCATAGAAAAGAAAACAATTATGGCGGAACCGACACTGAAAGAAAAGACAGCTAAAGGACTTATCTGGGGAGGGTTTAGCAATGGGTTCCAGCAGTTCATGAACTTGGTGTTCGGCATTTTTCTGGCACGATTGCTAACACCTGCCGATTACGGTATGGTGGGGATGCTGACCATCTTTTCACAGATTGCCTTGGCACTGCAAGAGAGCGGATTCACCGCGGCATTGGTCAATCAGAAAGAAATCAGGCACAGGGATTATAACGCCGTATTCTGGCTGTCGATGCTCATCAGTGTCAGCCTCTATCTGCTATTGTTCTTCTGTGCCCCGCTGATTGCAGATTTTTATGATACACCCCAGCTGGTTCCCTTGGCACGATATTCGTTCCTCAGCATCCTTCTCTCGGCATTGGGCATTGCACAGAGTGCATTCCTCTTCAAGAAACTGATGGTAAAGCAACGCTCCATAGCCATTATCATGGCTCACACCATTTCCGGAATAGTCGGTATCCTGATGGCTTATCATGGATTCTCCTACTGGGGTATTGCCACACAGAACATCGTGTACATAGGCATTGTCACATCCGTATACTGGTATTACTCCTCATGGCGTCCTACATTCAAGATTGACCTTTCTCCGATAAAAGGTATGATAGCTTTCAGCGGGAAGTTGCTGCTCACGAAAATCTTCAATCGCGTCAACGACAATATCCTTACCGTGATTTTAGGAAGGTTCTATGCTGCCAATGAAGTGGGCTACTACACCCAAGCCTACAAATGGAGCAGCATGGGAGGCTACATGATTTCGGGCATGAGTCTGAGTGTGGCACAACCCGTATTTGCAGAAGTGTCCAATGATTCTGTCAGACAAAAGAGAGTGTTCCGCAAGATGATTACCTTTGTTGCATTTGTCTCTTTTCCGGTCATGTTCGGGTTGGGATTCGTAGCTAAAGAACTCATCAGCCTTGCCATCACAGACAAGTGGTTGCCCAGTGTACCGCTGATGCAAATGCTCTGTATCAGTGGGGCTTTCGTCCCGCTGACCGTCTTGTGTCAGCAATTGCTCATCAGCCGTAAAAAAGCTGATGTATATATGTGGAACATCATCCTGAACGGAGTCGTTATCCTTGTCGGCTGCCTGCTTGTCTCTCCCTATGGGATAAACACCATGTTGCAGATATATGTATCCGTCTATATCGGTTGGCTGTTTTTATGGATTCATTTCATAAAGAAAGAAATCGGATACTCCATCATCGACTTTCTGAAAGATATATGTCCGTTTCTCGTCCTTACATCCGTTTCTATCTTCCTGACTACATTCGTTGTTCGGGGGATATCCGACATGTATGCAAGCATCTGTGTCAAAATCCTTGCGGTGGCATGTCTGTATGTCGTGGGTGTATGGATATTCAATGCGGCATTGTTGAAAGAATGTGCCGGATTCCTGTTGAAAAAAATCAGAAAAGGAAAAAGAAAAGCGTAACAACCCCATTCCATAAGCTACTTCATCTATGAAAAAACAACTTACATACATCCCAGTTGGAGGATTAGGAAACCGAATGAGAGGCATAGCCTCAGCCATACATCTGGCAGAAAAAGTGGAAGCAGACTTACTGATAGTGTGGTTCAAGGACCAAGGGTTGAATTGCCGTTTCGATGAACTGTTCCAGCCGCTCGTTCATGAGAACGTGGACATCACACTGCGCGAAGCTGCTTTTGCAGATAAGGTCTTGATGGACAGACCGCGGAAAAAGAATCTCTTCATTCCCTGTATATTCCAGCGGATAATGTTCGACTCATGCCTGTACGAACTCGATATCGACGGACTGCGTGCCAACGGATTCGATTTCCAAGACTGGGCTTCGAAAGCAAAGAAACCATACATTGCCAGCTATTCCAATTTTTTCCCCAACAACGAGAAGAAACGATTGGCCATCTTCAAACCTACGGACGAATTGCAAGCTCGCATAGAAGAGGTATGTTCTTCATTCGACGGAAACACAATAGGACTGCACATCAGGCGGACCGACCATACGGTGGCTATCGCACAAAGTCCGACCGAACTGTTTGACAACGCCATCCTTCAGTTTGAAGGGAAGAATAACTTTTATCTTGCCACAGATTCCGAAGAAGAAAAACAGCACTTCAAAGAAACATTCGGGGATTTAATCACAACTTCACCCACCAAAGCGGTAAGAAGTACAACGGAAGGAATAAAGGATGCCGTGGTGGAATTGTACGTACTGAGCCGCACAAGCCGCATCATTGGCTCGGCACAAAGTACCTATTCCATTGCTGCGGCTGAAATAAGCGGAATCGGATACGAATCAATGAAACAATGACTTTAAATATATGAAGGTATATTTGCCCAATACCATCCAACCATGTAAGGTGTTGGCAGGGGGAAGGTCGTAAAAGAACATCTTCCATCGGGAAACGGAAAGTTTTACTTCACAATCACCTAAGTCAATCGTCCTACAATCGGACAGATGGATAGAGGACAGACGTCCGCGGTCGTCCACACAATGAACGCCACTGCCATCGTTTCCCCAGTTGCGTACCAACGAAGTATAGGGGCGTACTTGAAATGTATTGTTCATGAAGTTGTAGGTCTCACGTTTGATGTCTCCGAAATTCTTTTTGCTTGTCACCATTCTGTGCAGCAACACCCAGCATGCCGGTAAGGATTTGAAAAGTCTCCACGATTTCTTTTTATCGTTGATAATGTTGGCATAATAATCAGCGGAAGGTTGGTTCTTCTCCTCCTTGTGCCTCCACAAGCCCAATCCCCATGCACAGCAGGGATAAGTAAAAATAACCCCTTCGCTGGCGATACCTTCGAAAACAGGACCTGTAAATCCTCCCACCGTAAGCACACGATCATCGTTGTGATACTTCTCCAAGGCTTTATTCATGAAGTCAAGAAATGCAGGAGCAAATTCGTTGTCATCTTCCGAAACAATGATCCGATCATACTCCTTGAATACATCACGTCTCAACGACATGGCATTCCCATTCGGACCGAAACCATAATTGTGGGGACGCTTTATGACATGCAAAGCCTTAAACCCCAAATCTCCACAATTGTCCAAATAGTCTCTTATCTTTTCATATCCACTCCGGTGCGATTCCTTGGCCGGATAATCGAGTCCGACAAAAACCTCTGTTTCTTCGGCATCTGTGCATCTTGATAAAGATTCCAAACATCGTTTGAAATGTTCGTAACGGCAAAGTGTGTGTATCAGTACGGGGGCATAGAATGAGGCGCTCATATCAGTCCTTTTTGCTTTCAATCAATTGTTGTTTCCTCAGAATATTTTCTGCCATCTTTACCATAGGAGGGCCTATGAATTTTCCATCTTTGACTGCTACACCTTTGCCTTCACGCTTTGCCTCTTCTGCCAGTTCCAGCATTTCCTTTGCCCAAGCCACTTCTTCTGCTGTAGGCGAGTAGTACTGATGCACCAAGGGAAGTTCTTTCGGATTGAGCACCAACATACCTTCAAATCCTAATGTTTTGCTCAACTTGAGATTCTTTTCCAAATCTTCAAGATCGTGCACACGGATGTGTACGGTATCAATAGGTAACACACCGCAACTGCGTGCAGCCGCACTGATCATGTTGCGAGCCATCATGATGCTGACACCTTCAATGTCATGCTTTCCTTGGAGATCAGTCACGTAATCCTCACAACCGAAAGCTACAGCAACCACCCTGGTACAAGCACTGCATATCTCCTTGATGTTTACCACAGCACCGGTAGTCTCTATCAAAGGTATAATTTTGAATGTACCTATCGGATACCCCTTTTCATATTCAATAGTTTCAAGCAGTTTACCGAAGAAATAGACATCTTCAGCTTTGGTGGATTTGGGATACATGAATCCTGCAATACCGTCGATGGTCAGTTGATATACATCCCTCAGCAATTCACCACTCTCACGGTCGTTCACACGGGGAAAAAGCAGTTTGCCGTTCAAGTCCGTACGTCGGGCAAAAGCTTTGATATTGTCACGTGAACGTTGCTTGTCGGGATAGGGGACAGAGTCTTCTATATCCAGCAAAAGGACATCTGCATCCCTACGGACGGCACTTTCCAACAATTTTTCATTGTGCGCAGGCACAAACATCAGGCTACGCATCAGGTACGTTTCGTTCATCATAGCTCTTTCTTTTTAACAAGTACATGACGGCGGAAGGAAAGGACATCCACTCCTTCTTGATTGTAGGCGATGGACTCCACATAAACAATTCCTCTATCGTTCTTTGATTTTGATTCGCGCTTTTCCAATACTTTGGTACGTACGTAAATCGTATCATTGACAAACACAGGATTCAGATGTTTCACCTCTTCATACCCCAAATTTGCAATCGCTTTTCCACTGATATCGGGAACGGTAATACCTACTGCCAATGAAAATACAAGTGTTCCTACCACTAAAATCTTTCCATGCTGGTTTTTCCCTGCATAATCAATGTTGGTATGTACCGGATGATGGTTCATCGTCATCAGACTGAAGAAGTTGTTATCGCTCTCAAAAATAGTCTTTGAAAGAGAATGTCTGATTTCTGAACCCACTTCAAATTCTTCAAAATAAAGTCCTAATATAGATTGTGTCATAATTATTTAACTAATTGTTTGGCGGGATTTCCTATCAGAACATTTCCATCTGATACATCTTTTACTACATTAGAGGCCATGCCTATGAGATTATAATCTCCCATTACCACAAAATTCTTGATACTGCAATTAAGACCTGTGAAATTTCCGTTCCCTATTTTCAGATTACTGCCGATGCAGGTATGGGCTGCAATAAAATTGTTATTGCCAATGTGGGTGTCATGACCGATAAGAGAACCTGTCTGCATCGTATTATAGTTTCCCATCACCACGTTATTGTTGATGGCACAGTTGGCCAGAATGATATTGGCTTTCCCCAATTGGGCACTTTTGGCAACATAAGCCGAAGGATGTCTGAAAGACAAGAAACGATCAATGGGGATATTCAGACTGTCGCGTAATGCTATACGCTCTTTTAATACATCAGAACGGTATAGCGCAAATACAAATTTTACTGATTCATCATGCTTGAACATATCATAGGCTTCGCGTGTGCCACAAAAGACAGGCCAACCATTTATTCCATCTTTGTAGGCTGGATCATCAAAAGCAAATCCAAGCACCTCAATATCCATTCCGAAACGTTCGTGGGCATCATAGATTTGCTCAGCGATAACAACTGCGGTTCCTTTTCCGCCAATAATAACTACTTTTTCTGTCATGACAATATCAAATTCGTTATGTATTTCATTTCTTCCTCTCCATATCGTTGGTCAATGGGTATCGCAATTATTCCGTTGGCTAACTGATATTCCAACATGTCTTTTGAACACCATTCCAGTACATTAGGCCAATAGGTGGCAACAAAGATTTTATTATCTATCAACTTTTTCTTTAATGTACAGTCATCTGTAAAATAAGGATAGACCAACGGACAAGAAAAAGAACCGATGTCAGGAATCATTAATTTGTTGCTACTCTTCAAGTTTTTATGTAGCATCTGGAAATTCTCCAGTCGTCTCTCTTTTATTCCTTCAAAGTCTATTGACGCAAATAACACCTTGGTCAGTTTGGACATTTGCATAATAGGTTGGTTTGCCAACTTACGACTATTTTCTCTGAAATCAGCATATCCAGCACCTGCTCCCAAATCTATACGCTTCAACAGATGACTCAAACGGTCGTATGACACATCCGTATCAAACGATTGGATGTCTTTGCCATCTTCCATATAAGCGATACCACCATCAGGAATACCTGCAAACTTACGCGGACTGTATAGTGTCTTTGTCCCTTCAATCGGATGGGCATATAATGCTTGAGCATTGTCAACAATCAGATGCGGACCATATTTCTCAGCAAGATTCTCTATATAAGAATCTTTAATGCCATAATAATTGGTTGCAAGAAGGTATTCATCCGATGCCAGTTGGATATCCTCACATAATTCCAAATGTTCGTTGATTCGGTAAAAGTCGTATGGAATACCTGATTTCTTGATGGGTTCCAGTATTACGTCACAAGTGAAATAGGGAATCCACAGTTTGCTGACAACGGATAGTGATGACAGAATGTATTCCAGTGCATTTCTTCCACTGTTCAAAAAAAGCCCTTGGGAATGGAAAACACTCTCTCGAGGGGGATTTTTTATCTCTAAACTGAAGTATCCACCTATTTCTTTCATTGTTTCAATTTGATTTTAAGCCAACAGTCTTTATTGGCTAATGCATCATCCAATTCTTTTCGGGTGTCGAAACGGAGGAAGAGAGTGCCTAATGATTGGTTGGCTCCCGTAAATTCTTCTATCTCATCTCCGGGTTGTTTGGTGAAACCGATACTACGGATATGAATTTTCTGAAACTTTTCGTCGATGTCTATAGATTCCAATATACCAGTTTTTGTACTATGGAGGATATAATTACACCATACACCATCGTATTCAGGAGGGGTTATGTAATCCATAGGCATATCCAAGGCTTTCAGAATTTCATTTTTGATAAGATTCTGTCCTGTTGCCATATCTTGCAACTCTGCAATACGGTTGCCTCCACCACGCGGAGAGACCTCCATAATGTATGCTTTCCCATTGGTGCAAACACGGCTTTCAACATTGTAAATGCCCGATTTCATGCCCAATAACGTGAAAAGCCGCTGCAATTCCTTGGTCAGTTCATCCTGATAGCATTGCTTCATGGAAGCAGGCCATATTTCAATAGCAGGCGTGTAGGGATTGGCTGCTTTTTCGTCAAACAGTTGGTCGGAATAGGTTGGGTATGCCAACGTACCATCGACTGTGAAAATATCTGCGCTTGACTGATAACCATCCAGATTCAAGAAATCTTCTATAATAAAGTTCTTTGAAATGGATGCTTCCAAAGCAATTTTTATGGCCACAGGCAAGTCTTTGGGATTTTCAACCTTAGTCACCCCCTTGCTGCCTGCCGAATCTACGGGTTTGACAATGACAGGCCAAGTAAACCGGTCCACATCTTCCAGTGCATCTTTTGGGTTATTGTATCCTTTGGCATGGGGACAGTTGAATCCATTATCAGCAAGGAACTGACGGAAAAGGGACTTGTCTTGCAGAATGCAGGCAGTTTTGTAGGAACATTGGAAAGGAAGTCCCATCTTTTCAGCCACGTATGCAGCACTTACCACACCCGGGTCAACCGCATGGGAAAGAATACCGTCAATCTGCAATTCTTGAGCAGCCTCCAACACGGCTTCTTTGTCTATAATGCTGACGTTACAGTATTCATCACTATATTTGTGAGCGATGTTGTCGGGCAGATAGTCGGCCGTAATGACATGGACTCCCAATTTATGGGCCTCCTCTATCACAGGCAACAGGTAACGAAGACCTCCTAACAACATCAGTCTCTTCTGTCTCATCTTTCCTTTTATTTTACGATAAATGAAAGAATACGTTCCACATCCTCCTCACTCAATTCGTGATGCATTGGCAGACAAATGACACTATCTGCCAATTTATGGGCATTGGGAAGATTCTCTGGGCGGGCACTATCCAAACCGCGGTAGGTGGCAAAGGTGCTTATCAGTGGATAAAAATAGCGACGGCCGAGGATATTCTGTGACTTCATCTTGAAGTAGAGTTCATCGCGGGTCATGCCGTATGCTGTTTCATCTATGAAGATCGGGAAATAGCTGTAGTTGTGTTTTACACCGGGGATGTCATTCATGAAACGGATACCGGACACATCCTTCAACGCTTCGCGATACTTGATGGCCACCTGACGGCGTGCTTCAATCGCGGCATCCACCTGGCGTAAGTTGAGCAATCCATAAGCGGCACGCATCTCGTCCATCTTGCTGTTGATACCGGGAGCCACTACTTCTGTCTCTCCGGCAAAACCGAAATTCTTCAGGTAGTCGATACGTTTCTTGGTCTGCTCATCGTGCATGACTAGAGCGCCACCTTCGATGGTGTTATAGACCTTTGTGGCATGAAAACTCAGGGTGGACATATCGCCGGCTGTAAGGATAGAGGACCAAGTTCCCTCCTCTGTCGGAGAGGGGTTAGGGTTGAGGCTCTCTACTCCAAAGGCATGGGCGGCATCGTAGATGACTCTGAGACCATACTTGTCGGCTATCTCCTGAATACGTTGGATATCGCATGGATTTCCATACACATGCACAGGCATGATAGCAGTAGTGCGCGGAGTGATGGCTGCCTCAATCTTTTCTGGGTCGAGATTACCCGTCAATGGGTCAACATCGACAAAGACGGGCTTGATGCCGTTCCACCACAGGGAATGGGTGGTTGCCACAAAACTGTAGGGGGTGGTGATGACCTCACCTGTGATATGAAGTGCCTGCAGAGCCGTTATCAGCGGCAATGTGCCATTGGTGAACAGACTGATATATGGCACTTTAAGGTAAGCGGACAGTTCTTTCTCCAACTGTTTGTGGAATTGTCCGTTGTTCGTTATCCATTTGCTTTCCCATATTTCTTGGAGGAGAGAATGAAACTCCTTCAAATCCGGAAGCAATGGCGAGGTGACAGTGATTCTTTTCGTGTCCATATACTTGGTATGTATAAATTTCTAGCCCGCAAAAATAACTCTTTTTCTTGAATATAGCAAGTGATAATGTCAATTAAAGAGTATTTAGCACAACTCCTGAAAAAACAGAACCTTTTGAAAAAAAGACCTGCAGAGGCGGTCGATAATGATGTAAATAGCCCAAAAGAACAAAAAATATGGAAAATGAATAGTTTTTTGTGATTTTTTGCGGAGAAATGAAAAAAAAGTTCTACTTTTGCTTACGTTTTGATAATTGAACAACTAAAGAAGTTAAAAGACAATGGATAAAATTGACAGTCTTGACAAGAAAATACTGGAGATTATTTCCCAGAATGCGCGTATTCCTTTCAAGGATGTTGCAGCCGAATGTGGAGTTTCACGGGCAGCCATCCACCAGCGTGTGCAACACCTTTTTGACATGGGGGTAATTGTCGGGTCAGGATACCATGTAAGTCCTAAGACATTGGGATACAATACATGCACGTATGTAGGTATCAAATTGGAAAAAGGTTCGATGTATAAGAGTGTGGTGGAAGAGTTAGTGAAGATTCCGGAGATAGTGGAATGCCACTTTACTACCGGTCCCTACACCATGATGGTGAAATTATATGCACGCGACAACGAGCATTTGATGGATTTGCTCAACAACCGTATGCAGGGCATCTCCGGTGTGGTTTCCACTGAGACATTGATTTCGTTGGACCAGAGCATCAAGAAGGAAATTCCAATCATTTTGGATTGATGGAAGGAATATGATGGCATTCTTGAACGAGTATCATCTGGCAGGGCTGTTTATCGGAATCTGCACTTTTCTCATCATAGGGTTGTTTCATCCGATAGTGGTCAAGTGTGAATACTATTGGGGGACAAAATCCTGGTGGGTGTTCCTTTTTTTAGGACTGGCCGGTGTGGCAGTTTCAGTTTGGTTGGATGACATTCTCTTGTCGTCTTTGTCGGGGGTCTTTGCCTTTTCTTCATTTTGGACTATCAAGGAGGTCTTTGAGCAGGAAGAACGTGTGCGTAAAGGATGGTTTCCGAAGAATCCCCGACGGAAATACAAGTTTTAGGATTATCTCCTTGGGAGCCTTCCCCGATTAGGAGTTTGGGGCGCGGAATATCCCTGAAAGATTAATATCGTGAAAAATGAAAGCTATGTTTGATTGTGAAGCAGAATACACTCGGGTGCATAATTATTTCCCTGCTTGTGCTTCCCGTCCTGTGATAGGTATCACCGGCAACTTCAGTGAAGGTAATTGCACTGTGGCCGATGGATATGTCCGTTCGGTGTTGGCTGCCGGAGGGGTGCCTTTGATAATTCCCCCTTACGACAATGAGGAAATGTTGCTTAATACGCTTCATCGTATTGACGGGCTTCTGCTTACCGGTGGTGGAGATATCAATCCATTGTTCTGGGGTGAAGAACCGGTAAGGGAGTTGGGAGGCATTAATTTCCGGCGCGACCGTCAGGAATTGCTGATGGTCCGTTTGGCTGCCAATCGTCAGATTCCGGTACTTGGAATCTGTCGGGGGATACAAGTGATGATGGCAGCTTTGGGAGGTGTACTCTATCAGGACATTTATTCGCAATCCCCTGGATGTTGTATAAAACATAGCCAGGAGTTGGAGCGCAGTTGTCCGTCGCATACGGTGTCGGTGGAAGAGGGAACTCTGTTGAATCAGATTTTTAGTGGCGAGAAAAAATTGTTTGTCAATTCTTTCCATCATCAGGCCGTTAAAGAGCCTGCTCCAGGTTTCCGTGTTTCTGCCAGTGCGGTTGATGGCATCATTGAAGCAGTGGAATCAACCGAATACAAACAGATGATAGGGGTGCAGTGGCATCCCGAGTGTATGATTCTGTCCGGTGATGAATCTATGCTTCCTCTTTTTGAATGGCTTGTGGACGAAGCTGCGCTGTATCGCAAAGCACGTGAAATTCATGATTGTACACTGACGATTGATTCGCATTGCGACACACCGATGTTTTTTGACCAAGGAGTAAATTTCCATACGCGAGACCCCAAAGTGTTGGTCGATTTGCACAAGATGACCGAAGGTGGACTGGATGCCACGGTAATGGTGGCTTATCTCAAGCAATTGGAGCGGGATGAGGCTTCACTGAAGGCGGCTACAGCAAAGGCTGACCGCATTCTGGACGAGATTGAGGCTTTGGTCGAGAAGAATGCTGCTGCGGTGAAGATAGCCTATACGCCAAAAGACCTTTATCAGAACAAGCGGGTAGGGAAAAAATCTATCCTGCTGGGGATAGAGAACGGCTATGCAGTGGGGAAGGAACTTTCGCTTGTGAAACATTTTGCCTGTAGAGGGGTGACCTATATGACTCTTTGCCACAATGGGGACAACGACATTTGCGATTCTGCCCGCGGACACAATGAACATGGGGGGGTGAGTCCTTTTGGTGAACAGGTAATCCGCGAAATGAATCGTTTGGGAATGATGGTGGATCTTTCCCATGCTTCCGAAAAGAGTTTTTATGATGCATTGGAAATAAGCAGCGAGCCTGTCATCTGCTCGCACTCTTCGGTACGTGCACTTTGCGACCATCCGCGTAACTTGACTGATGACCAATTGCGTGCTTTGGCTGCTCAGGGAGGTGTGGCTCAAGTGTGCTTGTATAGCGGATTTCTCCGTCAGGATGCTCCTGCAACCATTGCAGATGCCATGCAGCATTTGCAGCACATGATTGATGTGATGGGTATAGAACATGTGGGCATCGGAACGGATTTCGATGGTGATGGAGGAATCATCGGTTGTGCATCGGCTTCAGAATTAATCAATCTCACCCGCCAGTTATTGCGTAAGCGTTATTCTGAGGAGGATATTGCACGTATTTGGGGAGGAAATTTTCTTCGTGTCATGCGGAAGGTACAAACCGGGCGTTATTGATAGATGCTTGATATACATTCTCATAGGAATTATCCTTCATCCAATGCGGAAGAAGAGAGTGGCTGTGTGGTCGTCAGTCTTTCAGTGGGTGACGACACGGATGTGTTCTCTTATGTGAGCAAGGAGAAGGAGGGCCTCTTCAGTGTGGGGTTGCATCCATGGCAAGTGGATGCCCATTGGCGGGAGAAGGTGGAGCGTATTCTTCGTCCGGCACTTGCCTTGTCTCAGGTGGTGGCCGTAGGCGAGGTAGGGCTCGACCGCTTGAGTGGTGGAGATATGCAACATCAGCAGGAGGCTTTTGAAGCACAAGTCCTTTTGGCGGAAGAGTGTGGCAAACCGCTTATTGTCCATTGTGTGAGGTCGTATGATTTGCTTCTTGGGTTGCATCGTCGTCTGCATCCGGAGGTTCCTTGGATTGTACATGGATTTCGTGGAAAGCCCGAATTGGCATCCCAACTTCTGCATAGAGGAATTTACCTCTCCTTTGGTGAGCATTATCATGAGGAGGCATTGCGCATTTGCCCTTCCGACAGTTTTTTTATAGAGACAGACGATTCCGGTGTTGATGTCGGAGACTTGTACTTTCGTGCTGCTTCCCTTCGTGGTGTACCGGTAGAGGCACTGGTGCAACAGGTGGAGAGAAATTTCAGTCGTCTCTTTTCACCTGTCATTTGACTGATGCTTTCTCTCTAATATTATGTATTATGGCAAATTTATCCGGATTGGACTTGGAGCTTTGAAAGGGGATTGGTGGCTTATTCCCTGTTGTCTGACGGGATACCGTGTTCGTGCCGGTATTTGATGTTGCGTGGATGATGCCCGATGATTTCCTGTCTCATTCGGGTAGTGTCGATGTGCATATAGATTTCCGTGGCAGCAATGCTTTCATGCCCCAGCATGGCCTGTATGGCACGCAAGTTGGCTCCTCCCTCTAGCAGGTGGGTGGCAAATGAGTGGCGGAAGGTATGCGGGCTCACCGTTTTCCGTATGCCTGCCATCTCCGTCTGTACCTTCACGATGTGGAATACCATGATGCGGGAAAGTCCCGTCCCCCGTCGGAAGCTTAAGAATACGTAGTCCTCATGACCCCGTTTGGGGGTGATATCTGCCCGTTGTTGGAAATAAGCCTGCAATTCATCCACTGCCCGTGGCGAGATGGGTACAAGGCGCTGTTTCTTACCTTTTCCTTTTACGCGGATGAATCCCTCTTCCAGATAGAGGTCTTGCATACATAAGTGGCACAATTCAGAAACCCGCAAACCACAACTGTAGAGCATTTCCAGGATAGCCCTGTCCCGTTGTCCCTCTGTGCGGCTCAAGTCGATGGTAGAGATAATGTCATCAATTTCCTCCACAGAGAGCACATCCGGCAGGTGCTGTCCCAGTTTGGGTGATTCTAACAGCTCCGTAGGGTCGGTCTGCAGATAGTCTTCCAATACCAGAAAACGGTAAAATGCCCTCACTCCCGAGAGAATGCGTGCTTGCGAGCGTGGGTGAATACCTATGTCGTAGAGTCCGGCGGCGAAGTGGTGGAGGTCTTCCAGTTTCACATCCAATATGTCGATTCCCTCCACTGCCAAGTAGTCCGTCAGCTTCTTGAGGTCTTTCATGTAGGCATCCTGTGTGTTGGCGGAAAAAGCCTTCTCTAATTTCAGGTATTGCAGGTAGCGTTCAAAGATGTTTGTTGCTCTTTCCATTTTTTATGTTATTTCTGAGGTTTTCTGTTTAATGCATCATGAATCGGTTCGAAACGCAGGAATATTTTCTTTTTTTGCTCCGGGAACTGTAATTTGTTGTAGAAAAAGGTTCAAGCCAAGGGCGTTTTCCCAACGGCCTTGGCTTTTTTGCGCGCATCATGTATCATTAAACTTTACTTGATTTTTTCCAATTTGAAGTCGGTGGCGGAGAACCATGTGCCGTTCCAACATCCGGAGGTAGAGCGGTTGGTGACACCGTATCGGATGATGCTGTCGGTGATATGTATGTTCTCTATCCGTATGCGGCTCCATCCATGACCTCGGCCTTCGTTGGCTCCGGCAATGTGTGCCATTGTCCCCGTCAGTGTGCTGTCTGCTTTCAGGAGGGTGGTGGCTTCTTCCCAAATGCCGCCTCCATAGTTGTGGCAGACGGGGAAGGGGCTGGTGTGACGTGTTCCTTGGCTGTCGAAAGCATAGATTTCGGGTCCTTCACCGTTGGTGCGTACGGCTGCTTCAAGAGAATAGATGCCGGGAGCGATGTGGATGGTACGTTCCACTGTGTAGAGCATATTGGGGTGTTCCGAATGCGTGTCGATGTACTCTCTACGATGGTCGCCGCTGTAGTGTTCGCCCCTCTTCATGTAGCCGTTGACGTGGTCGTTGGCAACGAGGTCCCATCCTCGGGCGGTGAGCCAGTCAATCTCCTCTTGGTTGCGACGCTGTTCGCGCTGTTCGCGGTATTCTTGATCTATCTGGTCTGACTTATACTCCATCTCCATGCCAAATCCGACTAACGACGAAATGCCCACAATCAACGACACGAAGAAGATGGCCAGATAAATCCACAACATACGGCCAAGAGACTTGCCTTTGCCCAATATACGCATGATGACATGGACAATCAGAATCACAATCACCAATGCGGCCACAAAGAGGGCAATGCCGGAAACCCATGTGAATCCGTTGTTTGCAATGGCGTCAAACATCATCAGCTCATCGCTGTCCATGGCATGTTGTAAAACGGGATTATGAACATTGAAAATCATTCCAAAGAAACTTGCGCCAAACAAGATAACTGCCAAGAAAGCAAAGAATCCGAAAGCCATTGAAGCCAACACAAAGATAAGGATGGCCTTGATAAGCACTATCAGCACCTGCACAAAACCGCTATGCTTGACAACCGGACGCTCAGTCCCATCGGCACCGTTGACAATCTCCTCGTTCAGATTCTCTATCGTCACGGGTTTGCCGTGCATGCGCAGGCGCTCTTCGGGAGTCTTGGCTTCGGGGATAATAAGGGCAAGGACAATATAGACAATCAATACAGTCCAAAAGGATATGGATATGAAAGGTATGGGAAGTACGGCCAGTGCCACCACGGCGAGACGTATCCACACGGGGTCGATGCCCAGATAGCAGCTGATACCGGAGAGCACACCGCATAGCAATTTGTCGTTGGGGTTGCAATAGAGTCGCTTCTTCGATACCTGCTCGTTGAACCATTCGCGTCCGCGATGGCCGGCGGTAGAGCCGTCTTCCCCCTCGCCGGAGGCTTCGTCCAGCTCTTCAGGATTGCCTATGCGGCCTATGATTTCCTTTACCAGTTCGATGTCTATCGGCTCACGACCGTCGTTCTTCAACTCCAACATCAGTTCGGCTACGCGGTGTTCGATGTCGTCGGCAATCTCTTCGCCTCCATCCTTATGGGAGAAGTATCTCTTCATGTCGCCCAAATATCGGTTGAGCAATTCGTATGCGTCTTCATCAATGGCATACAGGGTGCCAAAGAAGTTGATGGTGATATTCTTTTTCATTGTTTTTCTTTTAATTCTTTAATTTTTGACTTCCAATCGGATAGGGCTTTCCGCCTTGAGGTGTCCCACGGTGGTAGCCAACTCATTCCAGGCACAGTCGAGTCCGGCCAAGAAGAGTTCTCCCTCGGTGGTGAGGGCATAGTACTTGCGCGGCGGCCCTTGGGTCGATTCGCGCCATTCGTAGCTGAGCAGGCCGTCATTCTTCAGGCGGGTGAGTAGCGGATAGAGTGTACCCTCGACCACAATCAGTTCGGCTTCTTTCAGGCGGACGATAATGTCGGATGCATATGAAGGTTCCTTCCGAAGAAGAAGCATTACACAATACTCCAACATTCCTTTCCGCATCTGTGATTTGGCATTGTCAACATTCATACGTCTTTTCTTAAACATGAAACGTTTTCTTTTACTCTTGTTTTCAGGGACTTATGGCCATTGAAAGAGCCTTGCAAGTCGAACGGTTCACTCCTTCAAGTCCCATAGACGATGCAAATATAGGTAATGTATTGGTACTATGCAATACAAAGTACTAATGAATTATAGAATTTTAACCGTTCCCCTATCCGAAACAGACTCCCATATGGCGGCCTTGCACTATCAACTCGTGCTCTTCCGGTACCAGACGGGTGACTCCGGCAACTTCAGACAAGGGGACAGACGTGATACAGTCACCTTTGACGGACACCATCCGACCGGACATACCTGTGGCTATCAGTTCAACGGCATGACTGCCCATGCGGGTAGAGAGAATGCGGTCGAATGGGCAGGGAGACCCTCCACGTTGGGTGTATCCGAGCACAGTTTCGCGTGTCTCGATGCCTGTTGTCCGCTCGATACACGAAGCGATATGTTCTCCGGCACGTCCCGGACAGTCGGTGTGCAGTCCCTCGGCCACGACAACAATGGCATAGTTCTTTCCTCGGCGCATACGTGCCATGATTGCTTCGCAGACATTTTCCATGGAGTAAGGCATTTCCGGAATCAGGATGACATCTCCTCCACCGGCCATACCACTGTAGAGAGCTATCCATCCGGCCTTGTGCCCCATTACCTCAATCACCATTACCCGCTTATGGGCGCTGGCAGTGGAGTGCAGGCGATCGATGGCTTCGGTGGCGATGCTTACTGCCGTTTGGAAGCCGAAACAGATGTCTGTGCCAGCCACATCATTGTCGATGGTTTTTGGTATGCCGATGACAGGAATGCCGGCTTTAGCTATATGGTTGGCAGTTTTTTGGGTGCCGTTGCCTCCGATACAGACCAGTGCATCCAGTCCTAACTTCGATACATTTGCCTTCAGCAATGCCGGCTTGTCAATAAGCGGGTCGGCATGTTTTTTACTGTAGGGCTTCTCTCGTGAAGTGCCCAAAATGGTACCTCCCATGGTGAGCAGACCCGTGAGCGAGTGTTCCGTCAGTTCCTCAAAATCAAGTTCTAACAATCCCTTGAAGCCACTGTGTATGCCGATGACTTCCATACCATAATTGAATATGGCGGTTTTGCACACACCACGTATCGTAGCGTTAATGCCGGGGCAATCGCCACCCGATGTCAGGATTCCAATGCGCATAACAATAAGTCTAATGAATATTAAATTCAGCGTGTAAAGATAGGTATTTTCAGAAGTTTACACTACTTTTGTACCAATTTTTTTTCGATTTGAAGATTATAACCGTAAAAATGAATAAAACCAGACTGATAAGCAAACTGTTCATCCCGCGATTGCGTGCACTTCAAAGGCATGAGACGGAAGCCGGACAGTTGCAGGTGGAACAACTGAGACGACTTATTAACGAAGCAAAAGATACGCTGTGGGGAGCTGAGCACAATTATAATAACATCCATACCTACGAAGACTTTGTATGCCAAGTGCCCATACAGACCTATGAGGACATAAAGCCGTACGTGGAGCGTATGAGGCAGGGCGAACGGAGTATCCTTTGGCCGGGGCAGGTAAAATGGTATGCAAAGTCATCAGGTACGACGAATGATAAAAGCAAATTTATCCCCGTTACCAAAGAGGGGCTGCATGGGATGCACTATGCCGGACCTCGTGACTGTGTAGCCTGGTACTTGAGCACACGACCCGACAGCAGGTTTTTCGATGGCAAGGGTCTTATCCTCGGAGGCAGTCATGCCCCCAACTACAATCTCAAACACAGTTTGGTGGGCGATTTGTCGGCCATCCTGATAGAAAATATCGGCACGTTGGCCAATCTCATTCGGGTGCCCTCCAAGGAGATTGCCCTATTGGCGGATTTTGAGGAAAAGATGGAGCGCATCGCACGCAGCACTATCCATACGGACATCTCCAATATTTCAGGAGTACCCTCGTGGATGATGGCTGTCATCAAGCGTGTGTTGGAGATTACTGGCAAAAAGTCACTCGATGAAGTGTGGCCCAACATTGAAGTGTTCTTCCATGGAGGGGTGAGTTTTGCACCCTATCGCGAAACTTATCACGAACTGATACGTGGCAGCAAGATGCAATACCGTGAGACCTATAATGCGAGCGAAGGATTTTTCGGCATACAGAACGACCCGGCAGATCCGGCCATGATGCTGATGCTCGATTATGGAACGCTCTATGAGTTCATTCCATTGGAAGAGGTGGGCAAAGAACAACCGGTTGTTGTCCCCTTGACGGGTGTGGAGATTGGGCGCAATTATGCCATGGTCATCAGCAACCGGTGTGGATTGTGGCGCTACATGATAGGCGATACGGTACGGTTCGTGAGCAAAGACCCCTACAAGTTTGTTATCTCTGGGCGGACGAAGCACTTTATCAATGCGTTTGGCGAGGAATTGGTGGTTGAGAATGCTGAAAAAGGGCTTGATGCTGCTTGTCGTGCCACGGGAGCACAGGTGTGTGAATATACGGCTGCTCCTGTCTTTATGGGTACTGATGCCAAGTGTCGTCACCAGTGGTTGGTGGAATTTACAGCGAAGCCCGATTCGATGGAACACTTTGCGCAAGTGCTTGATGATACTCTGCAGCAGGTGAATAGCGATTATGAGGCCAAGCGCTACAAGGATATCACCCTGCAGTGCCCTCAACTGGTGGAGGCACGGAGTGGACTTTTCCACCAATGGCTGAAGTCAAAAGGGAAACTGGGTGGACAACATAAAGTGCCGAGACTGAGCAACACTCGCGAGTATATCGATGAAATGTTGGTGATGAACGGAGAGTGAGTAGGCCATCTGGCCGGATTCCCTTCAGAGGAAGGACGCTGAAGAGCGTGGCATCAGGTCATACCTTAATGAAACAATCATAAGAGGTTTTCGATGAGTTTCTGCGAACAATTTAATATATGTAATAATGTATAAGGACCGTGGACAATGAGCAGTCATGACAAAAAACATCAATCAGCAAAGTTTTCCATTCTCTGCCATTTTGGGAAGGGGTTGGAGAGAAGCCGTTTACTTCTCTTTTTTTTCATATCTCTTCTTGTCTTCTCATGTGCCCGGATGGGGTCGCCCGATGGAGGACCTTATGATGAGACCCCACCCGTGATGGTGCACAGCAATCCCGCTATCGGAGCACTTGACAGTAAAGAGAAGCGCATCGTGCTGGAGTTTGACGAATATATCAAGCTGGAGAAGGCATCGGAAAAAGTGATTATTTCGCCTCCGCAGATAGAAATGCCCGAGATAAAGGCAAGCGGCAAGCGCGTCGTTGTGGAATTGTTTGACACTCTGAAGCCCAACACGACCTATTCGATAGATTTTGGCGATGCCATTGTAGATAACAACGAAGGCAATCCCATGGGACAGTTTGCTTTTACATTCTCCACAGGTGAAGCCATCGATTCTATGGAATTGGGTGGAACCATCCTTGATGCCTCCAATCTGGAGCCAGTCAAAGGGATGCAGGTCGGCATCTATGCCGATCTGTCCGATACGGCTTTCACCACACGTCCTTTCGACCGTGTGTCGCGCACCGACAGCCGGGGCAGGTTTTCCATCAAAGGCATAGCTCCGGGTACCTACCGTATCTATGGCCTGATGGACAGTGACCAGAATTATACTTTCAACCAGAAGAATGAGATGATAGCCTTCATGGATTCGGTGGTGGTGCCTTATAGCGAGCCCGCTGTCCGGCAAGATACATTTTGGTTAGACACGCTCACGATAGACACCATCATAGAGGTCCCTTATACACGCTATCTGCCTGACAATCTGCTGTTATTGGCCTTCAAAGAGGAGATGGACACGCGCTATCTCATCAAGAACGAACGCCTCACACCCAACAAATTCTCCTTCTATTTCTCAGCAAAGGCCGACTCTGTTCCCTACATCAAGGGGCTCAACTTCGATGAGCAGGAAGCATTCATTATAGAAAGTAGTGCGCACAACGATACCATACACTATTGGATAAAGGATTCCACCCTATACAACCGCGATACGCTGGAGATGGCTGTCACTTACCTCTGTACCGATACGTTGGGGCGGCTTGTTCCGCAGACCGACACCCTCTACATGGCATCAAAGAAGACACGCGCCATGATTGAGAAGGAGCAGGCAAAAGAGATGGAAGAATTCCAAAAGCAGTTGAAGAAGAAACGGAAGCGGTTGAAAGAAGGTGAAGAACTTACAGATACGCTTCCTCCAATCAAATTCCTGAATGTGAAGGTAAATGGCATCAAGGATGTACACGGAACGGTCAGTCTGGAGTTCGAAGAGCCTTTGGCTGCCTGTGATACACAGGCCATACATTTGCGGCATAAGGTTGACACACTTTGGGAGGACATTCCCTACATTTTCGAGCCGGTAGAGGGACGGTTGCGCAAATATCGGCTGTTGGCAGAATGGCGACCCGAACAGGAGTACGAACTGACGGTAGATTCAGCGGCTTTCGTTGGCCTTTATGGGCTTCATAGCAACAAAGTGAAGCAGAGTCTGAAGATGCGTTCGCTCGATGACTATGGAACGCTGGCATTCGACATCCGAGGGGGGCATTTGTCGCCCGGAGCCTATGTGGAGTTGCTCAATTCGCAGGACAAACCGGTGCGAAGGGAAGCTATAGAGAATGGAAGAGTGGATTTCTTCTTCCTCAATCCGGGAAAATATTATGCACGTATTATCGACGACCGTAATGGAAATGGGAAATGGGATACCGGACTTTATGCAGATAAGCGGCAGGCTGAGTCTGTCTTTTATTATCCGCAGGTGATGGACGTCCGTGCCCTTTGGGATATGCGGCAAGACTGGGATGTTCAGGCTTTGCCCATCGAGCAACAGAAACCGTTAGAAATCACCAAACAAAAAGCTGATACGGAAAAGAAAAGAAGAAGCAAGAACGAAGAACGCGAACGGAACAAGAGGAAGTGATGAAACAGACAATATGGGTGTGGCTTATAGCTGCCATATGGGGAGGATGCGGACTGCTGCATGCGCAGTGTCCGGCAGAGAACGATGCTTTCCAGAGTGGAGAGCAGTTGACTTATGAACTTTTCTTTAATTGGAAATTCGTGTGGGTAAAGGCCGGAACTGCCAAAATGAGAACTGACAGCATCACACTGGATGACGGGCAGCCCGGCTATGAGAATACATTGACAGCTGTCAGCAACAAGCGGGCTGATTTCTTTTTTAAGATGAGGGATACGCTTGTCTGCCGTATGTCGCAGGACATGACACCACGCTACTTCCGCAAGGGAGCGGAAGAGGGCAAGAGATATACAGTGGACGAGGCTTGGTTCAGCTACTCTGGTGGACAGAGCCATGCCAGGCAACGTCGTCTGCACAGAGACGGTGCTGTTTCCCATGCGCAGGATTCGCGCAGCGAGTGTATCTATGACATGCTCAGCATTTTAGCGCGTGCCCGTTCGTTCGATCCTACGGATTACAGAATTGGTCAGAAGATTCACTTCGATATGGCCACAGGCCGCAAGGTGGAACGACAGACCCTCATCTATCGTGGAAAGAAGAACTTTGAGGCTGAGGATGACGATAAAACCACTTACCGTTGCCTTGTCTTTTCGCTTGTGGAATACAACAAGAAGGGCAAGGAAGTGGAGGTTATCACCTTCTATGTCACCGATGATGCCAACCATTTGCCCGTTCGGCTTGATCTTTACCTCAACTTCGGTTCTGCCAAAGCTTTTCTGAAGAAAGTGAAGGGTAACAGGCATCCGCTGACCTCTATCGTGAAGCGATAAAAACTTGAGCAACCCCTATTTTTCTTGATATTCCCTGTAGGGCAAGTTCAGGTCCATGAAATGGAAGTTGTGTTGGTGGCGTTTGCCGGCAGGTGGGGGTGTCATGTAGTCACCAAAGAGTTGCGTCAGGTAAGCATGGTTGTCCTTCATTCCCATCACCATCTTCCCTTCAAACTCAATGGGAGTGGGTTCTCCTAAAACCTCTACCTTATCCACCATGCTGCCCAGTCCGTCGTTGTGGTTCACGGCAGCCAGACGGCTTGTGTTCAAGTCGTATTTCATCATGTGTCGCTTGATTTTAGCTTGCAGTTCCGGCAGAGTGTAGCATTTGCGTATCAGCAGGGGGAGCCAGCACGACGGGCCGTGTCCATGCCTGTAGGGGTCGCGGAAAAGGAAATAGAGAGCTTTTTTCAGATACTTGTATTTCATGTCATAAAGCCGCTGGGCCAGTCGGCCTTCCGGTGCTCCGTCGATGGGGAAAATATCCACATAGACTCCACCCAGATAGTAGAGGTGCGGACGTTCGATGAGTGTAGTGCCTGCATCCTGCACCTTGCCGAAGTGGAGCGGATATTTCGGGTCGTTTTCATAGCAGACAAACTCATAGGGAGCCGGCAGCCACTCGCGGCTATGGAGGATGAGCTTTTCATAGTCTTCGCGCGGCATGCAGATGTCCATGTCGTCGTCCCATGGGATGAATCCCTTTTCGCGGACAGCTCCTATCAGCGAGCCATCTACCAGGTAATAGCGCAGTTTCTGCTCGCGGCACATCTTGTCGATAGCCATCAGAATGTCGAGCAACCGGAGTTGCAAGGGGCGTATTTCGTAGTTTGCCATATTTTATTTATATCTTAATCCTGTTGTCCCGTCATACGGAAGTATTTGTCCATGACCATCAGTGAGATGAGTTTTTCCCGCTTCCGGTCGCGGAACTGCTGTACATATTCATTGGCATGTCGGACTATCTCCTTCAGCTTCTCGGGGTGATTTTCATAAAAAGTGATTCTTTCGATAAAATCCGAATAATCGGATTTTATCACTATATAGTGATAATCGGGAATCAGCGTCCCCTCCATGAACCAGGTCTCGTACGTGGGTCTCGGCATCACCGCCACGGAGTTGCTCGACATCACCCACTTCAAGCAACTTGCCACATCGTTTCCCTCCAGCGCCACGATGTATTTGTAGTCAAGGTGTTCGCGGATGGACATACTCTCAGCCCGCCAGGCTGCAGGGTTGTCCGAGTTGTGCGCCGTATCTCTGATGTCGCACATCGGGTGGTCGATGTATTGTTCCAAGAAACGTTGGCGTTTGGGTTTGCCATGCACAGCTCCCCGGAAGAGCGCGATAGGCTTCTTTTGCTCTGTGGCGATGGGGTCGTCCACAAAGAAGAAATGCCTTATCTTGTTCAACTTCAGAATGATGGAGTTCCGGTTGTCTGTTGTTTCTGTGGCGATGGGTCGGCTTTTGACCACCGTCGGGTAGTCGAACACAGTAGTGACGTCGCCTCGTTGGAAGAGCCAGTGGAGTGATTGATTGAAGTAGCGCACAATCTCGTGGGTGTCGAAAAAGTAAACGCTCGCTCCCTTTTTGTTCTTGTAGGTATGTTGTCCTAATGCAGGGGCTTCTTGGGGTAAGGGGGTTATCTTGTCCAGTTGGCAATAGTAATCCACTCTGCGTTGGACCTCCTTGTCTTTCGCTGCCAGCACCTTCCCTTCGGCCAAAAGTCTGGAGAGCTGTTTTTGCGTCCATACCCTTGGACAGAGCAGTCGGGCATGGCACAGCAGATAGTAGGACAATTTGGAATTTTTGTATCGGCTCATGGAGTTATTTCTTGTTTGCTTGTTGCTGCATACGTTCTTGCTCCAGTAATTTACATAATACTACGAATTTGTAGTAGGCGTGCTTGCAGGCTTGGATATATCCCACTTTGCCATATCGGAATCCTCCTTTCATGACGTATCCCTTAAAGAAGCGAAAGAAGGGTTGGAATATCAGTTTTGCCCATGTCACGTGTGTTCCTTTACGCCGTTTCACTTCGTTGTCGGTGTATTCGTTTACGTGTCGGAAGGCATTGCTCATCGTTTCGCTCTTGTGCACCATGGCACATTCCTCCAATTGTTTGGGGATGCTTCCGATAGTTCCGTCCACTTGCGGCCGTGCATGGATGATGGGTGGCCAATGGGTTTTTTCCTTTCGGAAGAAACGCAACTGGTAGTCGGGATACGACGAACGCATGAAACATCCCATCATATGATTCTTACGCGCCACAAGCAGTGCATCCGGGCAGTCTGGTTCTTCAATCTTCTTATACAGATAGTCTTTTAGGGAAGAAGGTATCAATTCATCAGCATCCACTACCAGCACCCACTCATGTGTGGCTTGATGGATGGCAAATTCGCGTGCAGGTTCCACTATGTTGTAGTTCTTCTTCTCGAAAGTTATAATCCGGCATCCGTAGCGGAGGGCTATTTCCCGCGTGGAATCAGTGCTTTCCATGTCGCAGATGAGCACTTCGTCGAAGTCTTTTACCGTCTCCAAGACCTCTGCCAGATGACGTTCTGCGTTGTATGTGTTGATGACTACTGATATAGGCATAGTTTCATTCGTTGGTGTTCTTTCTGCAAAAGTACAACAAAGCGGCTGAACGGCAAAGAATCTGTTCCGCTTTTTTAGATTTCCATCAGCCTTTCATAGCATGCCATGGTCTGGTGTGCCATCTGTCTGGCATTGAACTGTGCCGCCCATTTCACCCCTTCCTCCACCATGTGCCGGCGGTCTTCTGACGTCATGGCCCGGCGGATGGCTCTGGCTGCTCCTTCCGCATCGTCTGGGGCCACGTAGATGGAGTGTGGTCCTCCGGCCTCTTCAAGGCAAGAGCCTGTGGCTGCCACCACCGGTATCCGCGAATTCAGGGCTTCCAATATGGGGATGCCGAACCCTTCGTAGATGGATGGGTAGATGAAAACTTCGGCACATTGGTAGATGGCGGGCAAATCGGCAAAGGGGATTCCTTGCTTCAGATGTACCCGTTGGCCGAGTCCAAGGCGTTCAGCTGCTTTGCGTACCTCCTTTGCATAGGAGGTCTCTTTGCCTACCAGTACCAGGTGCATCTCTTCGGGCAGGTGTGCCAGCGCTTTCACAGCCAGCAGTGCATTCTTCCGTCTTTCGATGGTTCCTACCGAAAGGATGTAGTGTTCGGGGAGTTCATAGCGTAGGGACACCTCTTCCTTTTTCTCCGGCGACACCATTTCGGCGAAGGCCGGGTCGCATCCTTGGCAGATGACCTCAATTTTTTCCGGTGCGATGTGATAGTCCTTCACTATGTCGCGTTTGGTGCATTCGCTCACAGCGATAATCCGGTCGGCCTGCTCGCAGGCTTTCCTGAACTTGTAGTCGTATATCCAACGGTCGATAAGCGGATAGCATTCAGGCAGCCGACGGAAGATGAGGTCGTGAATGGTCACCACACTTTTTACTTTGGTTGCCTTGCGGATGTTCAAAGGCAATTCGTTGCTCAGACCATGGTAGATGACGATGCCATCATTCTCCATTTCACCCGTCATTCCCCATACGCGCCAGAGCGGACGTAGTTTTTTCCAAATGTTTTTTTCCGGCAAGCGCAGGTGCATGTTTCCCCGTTTCAGGAGTGGGGTCAGGCGCGGATTCTCCCGCTCGCGTGGAGCGTAGAGGATGTATTCGTTCTTCGGGAAACAACTCTGCATAGCTTCCAGAAGGTAGCGGCTGTAGTTACCCAGTCCGGTAAAGTTCTGTACTGCCCGTTTTCCGTCAAATCCTATTCTCTTCATTCGTTTTCTCTTATTCTTTGTTCGTCTTTCCCACTACCAGCCGATTTTCGTTCATTCTCGTCATATATTGTTGGATGATGGCTTTCAGTTCTCTTTCCATGTCCTGCCGCTTGAGCGGAAAGCGTTGGTTCAGTTGGTTGGTCTCCAGCATAGGGTCGCGGTGGTAGTCATAGAGTCCCACAGCGTTTGTCCCGTCAAATTGCAACATCAGTCCGTCCTTGAAATATTGGTAGATGTCGTTCTGCCAGTTTACGGCAAAGGTCTTTTCCGGCGTAGTGTGCAGCAAATCCTGTCCGAAGGCCATATAGGGTTTGTCGTACCCCAGATAACCCAATATGGTGGGCATGATGTCGATGTGTTGTGCAATGCCCGGGCGTACTCCCTTCAGCCGTTTGTCCGTGGGGTGATAGAAGAGGATGGGCACCTCGAATCGTCCTTTGTCCGTGCGGTAATGGTCACAGATGCTCAGATTCGTGTGGTCGCCTGTGATGACGAAGAGTGTCCTTTCATACCACGGTTGGCGGCGGGCATACTCGAAGAATCGTTTCAGCGACATATCGGCATAAGCCAGTGCCTTGTGTATGGGCAGTTCCCCTTCAGGGAAGCGGCTGGTATAGCGGTCGGGAATGCGGAAAGGGTGGTGCGATGTGAGGGTGAACACTCCCCCGATGAAAGGTTCGGGCAAAGCTGTAAGCCGTCGGCCGAAGTATTGTAGGAACTCTTCGTCCCAGATGCCCCAGTGTCCGTCGTAGTCAGCCTCGTTGGCATACTCTGTGCGCCCATGAAATTCATCGAATCCGCAGGTATGTGCAAAGGCATCGATTCCCAACGAACCGTTGTCCGCTCCATGGAAGTAGGCACCTGTATATCCCCAGCGTTTGAGCAGTGAGGCTATGCCCTCTACATCGTTCATGGCGGCATGCGAGGTGAAGAACGGCTCCACAAACATTGGGATGGAGGCCAGCACGGCTGCTTGTGCATCTACACTCTTTCGCCCGTTGGCGAAGGAGTGTTCGAAAGTCAGTCCTTCCTGCATTAATGAATCGAGGAAAGGCGTATGTCCTCCTCCTTCGGGACACTGTTTGTTCAGTAGGGCCGAATATTCGCTGCCGAAACTTTCCATGATGAGGATGACCACATTGGTCGGTTCGTCTTTCCGTCTGCGCAGCTGCTTCGGGTGGTGCAGGGGGGTGTATATTTCGCTCATTGCCTCCTCCGAAGGATAGTATCCGGGGTTGACATACGGGCGTTTCCCGATGGTGCGGCAGATGCTGAAGGGGGTGTTCAGTACCAGGGCCGACTCGGACGGGCGGGCCACATAGTTCTTGGCATCGCGGTTGTTGATGGGGCGGAGTTCGGGGTCAATCCCTCCCCGGATCCCGAAGATGACGACCAGTACGGCTACGATTGTCTGTACGGCTCCCCGTATGTAGTAGCGCCTGCGCTCGCTTGTGTCTGTCAGTGGTGCAGTGGTGCGGTAGAGGCGCCACATGGCCCAAATGAGGGCCACTCCTGCCAGCGTCAGATACCAATGGTTCAGCAATTCGATGCCGATGATGCCGGCCACGTTGTCTCCGCCAAATTCGGTGAAGACCGACGAGGTGGTGCGCCGTCCTACGTATTGGAAATAGACGGTGTCCATCAGGTTGGCCACCACGGCCAGTCCGTTGGTAACGATGAAAAGCACCTTCAGTCCGCGCTGATAGCTCACTGTCTCCTTATAGGGAAGCGGCATCAGCAGCAGGACCAGGTAGAGGACATTCGTGTAGCAGAGGGCGGCCCAATCGAAGCGGAGTCCTCCCCGTACAATGTCTTTTATGCCGTGCCAGCTGAGCGAAGAGAATGTTTCGTGATTCTCTGCCAGGAAGATGGCGCGGCAAAGCATATAGACTACCATCACCGTCAGCAGGTTAGCTGCCAGAGGCAACCACACCCTTCCCCACACAGAGGAGCGTACTGTGTCAATCCATTGCTTTATCAGTTGCTTCATGTCCGGATTGTTTAGAACATTATCCAAGAAGTCAATACTCCTTAAAAATCTTTCAAGTGCCTGTGAAACTCCACCACGGCTTCTATACCTTTGCGGAAAATGTCGAGGCGGAAGTTTTCGTTGGGTGAATGGATTGCGTCACTCTCGAGACCAAATCCCATGAGGATGGTCTTTATGCCAAGGATACGCTCAAAGTCGGCAATGATAGGGATGCTTCCTCCACGGCGTACGGCCAAAGGCTGCTTGCCGAAGGCTTTGGCAAAGCCCTTCTCGGCAGCCTGATAAGCAGGTAAGCTGATGGGGCATACGTAACCTTGCCCGCCATGCATTGGAGTCACTTTTATTTTTACAGACTTGGGAGAAATTTCTTTCAGGTAGTCCTCCATCAAACGGCTGATTTTCTCATGATCCTGATTGGCCACCAAGCGGCAACTGATCTTGGCGTATGCCTTGGAAGGAAGCACCGTTTTGCTTCCCTCTCCGGTATATCCGCCCCAAATGCCACAGATGTCGAAGGCCGGACGGCAACTGTTACGCTCTAAAGTGCTATAACCGGTTTCACCTTGAAGTTCGTCCACTCCAATAGCAGCCTTATAGGCGGCCTCATCAAAAGGAATGTGGGCAATCATATCGCGCTCAGCCTCGGGCACAGGCAACACATCATCGTAGAAATGAGGTACGGTAATGCGGCCTTCTTCGTCCACTACCTGGGCCAATATCTTGCACAGGGTATTGATAGGATTGGCTACGGCTCCGCCAAAGTGTCCCGAATGCAGGTCACGGTTAGGCCCTGTCACCTCCACTTCCCAATAAGCCAAGCCGCGTAAGCCGGTAGTGAGCGATGGCAGGTCTGCTCCTAACATGGAAGTATCGGATACCAGTATAATGTCAGCTTTCAGCAATTCACGATGTTTCTCCAGAAAAGCTCCCAAGCTGGGCGAACCGATCTCCTCTTCACCTTCGAAGATGAACTTTACATTGTGCGTCAGTTCGCCACGTTTCACCAAGTACTCAAAAGCTTTCACTTGAATGAATCCCTGTCCCTTGTCATCATCCGCTCCGCGTGCCCAGATACGTCCGTCACGCACTTCGGGTTCGAAAGGTTCACTCTGCCACAGTTCCAATGGCTCGGCCGGCATTACATCATAGTGGGCATAAACCAATACGGTGGGCGCATCGGGATTGACGATATATTCGGCATACACCAACGGATTGCCATCAGAAGGCATCAGTTCGGCCTTCTGCACACCGGCCTGCAACAACAACTCGCACCAACGGTGGGCACAACGCTCCATATCCTCTTTGTGTTGGGGAAGAGCACTGATACTGGGAATACGGATAAGGCTGAACAGTTCGTCCAGCATCCGCGCTTCATTTTCTTGGATATACTGTCTGATTTCCATTTGTCGTAATTGTTCAATGATGCTACAAAGGTAAGGATTTATCCTGAATCCGACACTCCTTGCGCCTGTTTATTTCATCAAAAGACGGAAATTTGCTGTTTTTCCCAAATTTCAAAGCAATCTTTCACCCACTCGCCCTCTCATCTGAAAAAATGCGTGCTGCAAAATTTGTTTTGCGGCTTGCATTTTTCCTTTTTGAGCTACGCATTTTACCCATTTGCAAGCTGCAAAAATAAAAATCCAAGCCGCAAAATCAGGGAAGAGTTGTGAGACTCTTGCTGTGGAAACAGAATCTTTGGGAAGAAAAAAAGTTATTGTAAAGAAAAAGTAAAGTGTTTTGTTGCCCGGTGTATTTGTACCGGCCATGGGCAAAAGTATTTTTTGGTAAATGCTGTTTTTTCGATGAAGAATTGCTATCTTTGCGCTCAAATTCAAAAAAGGGATAATGATGCAAACGAAAAATTATTGGATATTCGTCCTGTTGTTGCTGGCGGTTTCTTGCCAAAATCGGCAGCAGAGTACCGATGGCTACTCGGAAGTGGTGATACGTGAATCAGACAACGTCCATGCCGGTATTCCTGCGGAAGAGGAGGACTCGGTGTCCAATGGCCCCTTTGTCAGCAGTGTCACTTACTTGAAGGACGACAACAACGGAGGTTATGAGCGTTACGACCTGACAATAAATCTCTACGAAGGCAATATCCCCGATGGAGAGGGTGGCCTTTGCTACGGTACACTGGTGCTCTATGTGAAGTCGCCGGACAGTGTCGAGGGGGTTGAGATTGCAAGGCGTATCATCCACAGTGTCCATCAGGTGGGTGAAAACGAAGCTAAGGTGCAAATGAGCACTTGTGGTGAAGCTCCCTCCGTGTTTGAAGCTGTTCTTACACACGATCCGGAGTCGTACACCTATCATTTGGTCATGCTGACCGATTCCGGCACGGTGGACGACCTGATGGAGAACGACCTGACACTGCAATAGGGCGATTGATTTGCCAACTCTGAATGACAGTTTTGTTACACAAACATAAAAGTTTGCCGTTTTGCGGAATAATTTATTCAATCTGTTTTTTCTTTTGAAATATTATAGTAATTTTGTACGCGCTTAACAAGGGCTTTTTCCGAAGTTCGGTCAGAAAAAAGGGGGAAAGTCTGTTTTTTGAGGTGAGATTTAATAATAATTGTATAGAACTTTTTTAATTTAAAAAGACAATGGCAAATTTAGATTTAAGCAAGTATGGCATCACCGATGTGGTTGAGGTATTGCACAACCCCTCGTACGATGTTTTGTTCGCTGAAGAGACAAAGCCCGGACTCGAAGGCTTTGAAAAAGGTCAGGTAACTGAGCTTGGTACTGTAAACGTAATGACCGGTGTATATACCGGCCGTTCTCCCAAAGACAAGTTCTTTGTAATGAACGAAGCCAGCAAGGACACTGTATGGTGGACTTCTGAAGAATATAAGAATGACAACAAGCCTTGCTCTGAAGAGGCTTGGGCAGACCTGAAGAATAAGGCCATCAAGCAGTTGAGCGGCAAGCGTCTGTTCGTAGTTGATACTTTCTGCGGTGCCAACCCTGCTACTCGTCTGAAAGTTCGCTTCATCATGGAAGTTGCATGGCAGGCTCACTTCGTGACCAACATGTTCATCCGTCCTACTGCTGAGGAATTGGAGGCTTATGGCGAACCCGACTTCGTTTGCTACAACGCTTCTAAGGCTAAGGTTGACAACTACAAGGAGCTGGGCTTGAACTCTGAGACAGCTACTGTGTTCAACCTCAAGACCAACGAGCAGGTTATCCTGAACACTTGGTACGGTGGTGAGATGAAGAAGGGTATGTTCTCTATCATGAACTACCTGAACCCCTTGAAGGGCATCGCTTCTATGCACTGCTCTGCCAACACCAACATGGAAGGCACTGACTCTGCTATCTTCTTCGGTCTCTCTGGTACTGGTAAGACTACCCTCTCTACTGACCCGAAGCGTCTCCTCATCGGTGACGACGAGCACGGATGGGACGACGAAGGTGTGTTCAACTACGAAGGTGGTTGCTACGCCAAGGTTATCAACCTCGACAAGGAGAGCGAACCCGATATCTACAACGCCATCAAGCGCGACGCTCTGTTGGAGAACGTGACTGTAGCTGAGGACGGCAAGATTGACTTCGCTGACAAGAGCGTGACTGAGAACACTCGCGTTTCTTACCCCATCTACCACATCAACAACATCGTGAAGCCCGTTTCTAAGGGTCCTCACGCTCATCAGGTAATCTTCCTGTCTGCTGATGCATTCGGTGTATTGCCTCCCGTATCTATCCTGAACCCCGATCAGGCTCAGTACTACTTCCTCTCTGGTTTCACCGCCAAGTTGGCCGGAACAGAGCGCGGTATCACTGAACCTACTCCCACATTCTCAGCCTGCTTCGGTGCTGCATTCTTGAGCTTGCACCCCACCAAGTATGCTGAAGAGCTGGTGAAGAAGATGGAGAAGGTAGGTGCCAAGGCTTACTTGGTGAACACTGGTTGGAACGGTACCGGCAAGCGTATCTCTATCAAGGATACCCGTGGTATCATCGACGCTATCCTCGATGGCTCTATCAACACAGCTCCTACCAAGACTATTCCTTACTTCGACTTCGTAGTTCCTACTGCGTTGCCCGGTGTTGATCCCAACATCCTCGATCCTCGCGACACTTACGAGTGCGCTTGCAAGTGGGAAGAGAAGGCTAAGGACCTCGCTGGCCGCTTCATCAAGAACTTCGCCAAGTTCACCGGTAACGAAGCTGGTAAGGCTCTCGTAGCTGCCGGTCCTCACTTGGATTAATCAAGAAGACCTATATAAAGCGTGGGAGGGCGTGCCGAAAAAACGGTACGCCCTCCTGTTTTTTTATCCTTGCTTCGAAGCAAGGATGTTGTATGTACAATGTAGTGACGGATTCCTGCGAAGATTCGCATTCTATGTCAGAAATAGAGGCCGAATCCCAGTTTGAATCCCAGTTTGCTGTAGTCCTTGTCTTTGAAACTGAGATCGTAGTAGATTGAAGGCTCGATGGTGACAGTGCGGCTGAGGAAGAAAGCGTAGCCGGCTTCGAAAGACCAGAGACCATCGTTGAACTTTGAGGTTCTCTCTTCTCCTTCTTCTTCAGTCTTGTATTCATAATGTTTGAACTTGATTCCTGTACCGAGGAAGATGCCGTTTTGGTTGAAGTAGTAGCGTCCGCCTACTCCGAAGGCAGCACTGCGCTCTCCCTCTTTGTGCCAAGTTCCCTCTCCGTTGAGTATCAAGGCTATGTCATCAAATAGGAAAGCTCCTACTGTGGCTTGTGCGCCCATGCGGAATTTTTCCGATTCGCTATAGGTCAACCCTAATTCGGTAACGGAGGCATTAAAATACCATTTGTTTTGTTCAAACTGTGCGTGCGCCAGCGTTGTAGCTGCCAGCACGACGAGGCAAGCGATGATTTTCTTCATTTTTTTATCGTTTTTAATTGCTGATTATGAATTAGATTCCTCTTCCCTTCGCTGGGCCATTTTTTCTTTTTTATCGAGTACCCACCACAGGGCGGCAATAATTACGTAGGAGGCTATCACCGTCGCCCACTTTTCCGTAGCACTCATTTCATGATTGCGTGGGATGAAATAGACAGCCATGGCTGTGGCATAGATGAAGAGTGCGCCTGGCAGGAGGATAGATTTCTTGTATTTCCGTTTCATATAGTCTGTTTTTATCTTTGTTCCTTAATTATATGCATACATCCGTCGCCAACGCATGAACAGTATCAGACCGGCCAATGTACATACGCCACCGATGCCGTACGCCCAAGGGGCAGGCAGCGAAAATCCTTCGGGGGCAATGCAGAGGTAGGTAGAGCAGACACAGGTCATCAGCAAGGCGGGCAACAATGTGATGTAGAAGTTCTTCTGTTTCATGGTCAGATAGACTGTAATGGCCCATAGAGTGAAGACGGCCATTGTCTGGTTACACCAGGCAAAGTACCGCCAGATAATCTTGAATCCCTGTGCATCGCTCAGGCTATAGACCAGAATAGCAATGGTGACAAGGAAAATGGGGATGCTGATGACCAGACGGCTGCGGATGCTCTTTTGGCTCACGTGCAAGAAGTCTGCCACGATGAGGCGGGCCGAACGCAGGGCCGTATCGCCGCTGGTGATAGGAGCTGCCACAATGCCCAGCAGAGCCAGAATGCCGCCTGCGGTGCCCAGCCAATCCTGTGAAATGAGTGTGGCCACCTTGGCACCCGAATAGGCTACGGTCTGCCCTTGTCCGTTGACATATTCAATACCGTGTTCGCCAAAGAACCAGGTGGCTGCAGCTGCCCAAATCAGTGCCACGATTCCCTCAGTCACCATGGCTCCATAGAAAATGGGGCGGCCATGCCGTTCGTTCTCCATGCACCGTGCCATCAAGGGCGATTGGGTGGCATGGAATCCGCTGATGGCTCCGCAGGCTATCGAAACGAACATCATGGGGAAGATAGGGTTAGGGTCGTATTTCGTACCCATGCTCTCCCACATCTCGGGAAGTTGGGGAGACTTGACATAGAGCATCACCAATATGCCCACGGCCATGAAGATGAGTGCAATGGCAAAAAGTGGATAGATGCGTCCGATGATTTTGTCCACCGGCAGCAGCGTAGCCAGCACGTAATAAAGGAAGATCACCGTTATCCAGAAGATGAAGTCGAGGTTGGCCGGAGTCATGCCGGCCAGCAGTTCTGCCGGGCCGGAGACAAACACCGCTCCTACCAGCACCATCAGGATGATGGCAAACACGCAGAATACCTTCTTTGTGCTGTTGCCCAGATAGCGGCCGATGACTTCGGGCAGACTCTCGCCTCCGTGACGGATGGAAAGCATGCCGGAGAGGTAATCGTGCACAGCGCCGGCGAAGATAGTGCCAAGGACAATCCACAAGTAGGAGGCTGTGCCGAACTGGGCTCCCATGATGGCGCCGAAGATCGGGCCGAGCCCTGCAATGTTCAGAAACTGAATCATGAAAATCTTCCAATTCGGCATTCGGATGAAATCCACTCCATCAGCCTGAGTAATGGCAGGGGTCTGCCGTTTCGGGTCGGGGGAGAAGATGCGTTCCACAAACCGTCCATACACAAAATAACCTCCTATCAGAAACAGGAGTGCCAGCGTAAACGTTACCATTTTACTTACTTTTGATTGAAAAACCTGTGCAAAAGTAGCTAATTAAAAGAAAACCTCCTCCATTGTCTGCCATTTATTTAGAATAATTAGACAGAAATGTGTAACTTTGTCCCGAAATTGATGAAGACGGATGAAACAAAGACCTATCAGACCCCATTTGCTACGGATATTGACAGCCCTGTTCCTCTGCCATATGGCCGGATTGCCGTTGGCAGCACAACCTTTTGCACCGCTCTTTTCCCCTCGGAAACAGGAGGTGCGTGCCGTGTGGCTCACCACCTTCAGAGGGCTCGATTGGCCCACTACACCTGCCACCTCACCTGCCTCTATCGGACAGCAGAAGCGCGAACTCACTGATATTCTCGACCGTCTGCAAGAGGCCAAAGTCAATGTCGTGATATTCCAGACTCGCGTCCGAGGAAACGTTGTCTATCCGTCGCAATATGAAAGTTGGAGCGAACCCCTCAGCGGAAAGGCCGGTGTGTCACCAGGCTACGACCCGCTGGCTTTTGCTATCGACGAGTGCCACAAAAGAGGGATGGAACTGCATGCCTGGATGGTGGCCGTCCCCTTGGGAAGCGACAAGGTACACAAGGAGATGGGCGAAAGTTCCATCACCCGGCGGAATCCAAAGATTTGCAAGAAGTTCAACAATCATTGGTACCTCAATCCCAGTCATCCCGAAGCGCGCCGCTACCTGGCCACATTGGTCAACGAGCTGGTGAGCAACTACGATGTGGATGGCATACACCTCGATTATATCCGTTATCCCGACCGCCCGAAGAGATTTCCTGACGCAGCTGATTTCCGCAAATACGGCAAGGGGCGCGAGCTGGCCCAATGGCGGCGGGACAACATCACCGAACTGGTGCGTGCGGTCTATCAGGAAGTGAAGTCCGTCAAACCTTGGGTGAAGGTGAGCAGTGCCCCTTTGGGGAAGTATCGCGACACGAAGCGCTATCCCTCTTTGGGGTGGAATGCCTACCATGCTGTCTATCAGGAAGCACAGGCCTGGATGCGCGAGGGCATACAGGACATGATTTTCCCTATGCTCTATTACCGGGGCAATCACTTTTTCCCCTTTGTCCTCGACTGGAAGGAGCAGAGCTATGGACGCCATGTCGTGCCGGGGTTGGGCATCTACTTTCTCGATCCGTCGGAAGGCGACTGGACATTGCCCGAAGTGGAGAGCCAGCTGAACTTCATCCGGTGGAGCGGGTGTGAGGGAGAGGCCCATTTCCGCTCGCGTTTTCTGACCGACAACACACAGGGGCTTTACGACCGGGTGCAGGAGCATTTCTACTACACCCACGCTCTGCTGCCGGCTGCTCCTTGGCTCGACAGCATTCCGCCTGCGAAGCCTGAACAGGCTACATGGTGTGCGACTCGTCCGGCCATTGCGATGGCATGGCATCCCGCCACTGACAATCAGGAGGGAGGAGTCTGCTACAATGTCTATAAATCGGCCTCTTGGCCCATTGACCTTGCCAATCCCGAGAACCTCGTGGCTGTGCGCTTGCGCGACACCACCTTCACTTATCGCGTCGGCCTGCCGGAGGAGCGCGACCACTATTTTGCCGTCACGGCTTCCGACCGTTGTGGCAACGAGAGCGCCCCCCTTTTCCTCAATCCCTATATACCTTCTGCCGCGCCGGTGCGGACTTTGCCTGATGAGGTGGCGCATCATTGCCTGCAACGCCTGATTCCCGATGACGGAATTATCACTCTGCCGGAGTATGTCACCGGAGAGCGGGTAGTGGTGTCAACCATTGCGGGAAGAGAGGTGGCGAACCTGCCTTACCACCGCAGCCTGCGCATAAATAATCTACCCTGGGGGTGCTACTTGGTTGCCGTTGGCGACAAGGACGGTCATCAGCACAAAATAGGGCTGTTCATCAAATAAATGCAAACATCATGGACGCTTTAGCTATCATAGACAAGTATTATCCGGAGGAGAACGAACTGAAACACATCCTGTTGGTGCACAGCCGGTCCGTAGCAGACAAGGCTCTCGACATTGCCCGCCGGCATCCCGAACTCAATCTTGACATCCGGTTTCTCGAAGAGGCTGCCCTGCTACACGATATAGGCATTTTCCTGACCGATGCTGAAGGCATCCATTGTCGCGGGACTTATCCCTACATCTGCCATGGTTACTTGGGAGCCGACTTGCTCCGCCAGGAGGGTTATCCTCGTCATGCGCTGGTGTGCGAACGGCATACGGGAGCCGGTCTTTCGCTCGCACACATCGTGGCACAAGGGCTTCCCGTTCCTCACCGCGAGATGTGTCCCGTCAGTCTGGAGGAGCAGGTTGTCTGCTTCGCCGACAAGTTCTATTCAAAGAGTCATCTGGAGAGGGAAAAGAGTGTGGAAAAGGCCTTCCGGAGCATCGAACGCCACGGTGGCGATGGTGTGCTCCGCTTCAAAGGTTGGTGCGACAAATTCCTTTGAAAAGCGTCCCACATCCTTTATAATTCATAAAATTAACTTCATAAAAGGGCGTATCTCCCGAATTATGTGTACTTTTGCCGCTCAAAGTGTAAACAGCATAGGTAATGACTTCGTACAATAAGCATATATTTCAGCCCATACTGATACTTTTCTTGTTCTTGGCCACCGCTTCTGCGGGTGCGGGCAAGATGGCTGCAGATATGCTTTTGCCCGTAGGGAATGATTCCGTTGTGGCCAGTGGCGATTCATTGGCCCTGACTTTGGCCGATACACTGGTGACCGATACGCTGGTGGAGGGCAAGGACACGGTAAAGACCAAGAAGGATGTGCTCGAAGCAGCAGTCAGCTATCAGGCCGACGATTCACTGGTGTGGATGATGCAAAGTTCCAAGGCATACCTCTACAGGAACAGTCAGGTCGATTATCTGAAGATAGGGCTGACTGCCGAGCAGATTATGGTCGATATTGACACGAAGACGGTCTATGCCCATGGGGTGACCGACTCCACAGGGACAGACATCGGACGCCCTGTCTTCAAGGATGGCGACACTCCCTACGAAAGCGATACCATCAGCTACAATTTCGGTTCGCGCAAGGGATACATCAGCAACGTAGTCACCCAACAGGGCGAGGGATACATCACCAGCAACGAGGCCAAGAAGGGTAGCGGCAACGAATATTACCTGAAAGATGGCAAATACACGACCTGCGACAATCACAAAAATCCCCACTTCTACATGAATCTGACCCGTGCCAAGGTGCGACCGGGAAAAAATGCTGTCTTCGGGCCTGTCTATCTGGTGGTGGAGGATGTGCCTCTGCCATTGGCCATCCCGTTCGGATTCTTCCCTTTCAGCAGCAGCAAGTATGCTTCGGGATTCATTATGCCCACCTACGGCGACGAGTTGGAGCGGGGATTCTACCTGCGCGACGGAGGATACTATTTTGCCATCAGCGACTATGTGGACCTGAAGCTGACGGGAGAGATTTTTACCAAGGGGTCGTGGGGATTGAATGCCAGCTCTACCTACAACAAGCGGTACAAGTTTTCCGGTGCTTTCAACCTGAGTACTCTCACGACCAAGACGGGAGAGAAAAATATGCCTGACTACGCTGTGAGCAAAGACTTCAAAGTGCAGTGGACTCACCGGCAAGATGCCAAGGCAAGCCCCAACAGCACCTTCTCGGCCAGTGTCAACTATGCTACCAGCAGCTACGAGCGGTCGAACTTGACCAGCCAGTACAACCTGGCCCTCAGCAGTCAGAGCACACGCACATCCAGCGTGAGCTATTCGCGCACATTCCCCAATCTCAACCTCACTCTCTCCACCAGCATGAACATTGCGCAGAACGTGCGCGACTCCAGTCTGGCCATTTCGTTTCCCGACTTGAACATTTCGCTCAGTAGGATTTATCCTTTCAAACGTAAGAAGATGATGGGTAAGGAACGGTGGTATGAGAAAATATCACTCAGCTACACCGGTTATCTGAAGAACAGCATCAATACCAAAGAAGACAAGGTGATGAAGTCGAATCTGATCAAAGATTGGAGCAACGGTATGCAGCACCGCATACCCATCAGTGCCACCTTCACCCTGATGAAATACCTCAACCTGACAGCTTCGTTCAACTACACCGAACGGTGGTACACCTATAAGCAGAAGAAGGACTGGAATGAAAGTCTCGACTCGCTCGTGACCGACACCATCTATGGCTTCAATCGGGTCTATAATTACGACATGAGTCTGAGCATGAACACCAAGCTCTATGGATTCTACAAACCTTCGCGGGCCATTTTCGGTGATAAGATCGAGGCCGTCCGGCACGTCTTCACTCCGTCCGTCAGCTTCAGTATGGCCCCCGACTTCGGCGCCCGTCGCTATGGTTACTACGATACCTACAGCTACTATGATGACAACGGAGAACTGGTAACAACGGAATATTCGCCCTATCAGGGAGCTGTCTTCGGAGTACCCGGGAAAGGGAAGACGGGAAGCGTCAGCTTCAGTATGTCGAACAACATAGAGATGAAGGTGAAGTCGGACAAAGACTCCACCGGTGTGCGCAAAGTCAGCCTCATTGATGAGTTGGGAGCCAGCATCTCCTACAACCTTGCTGCCAAGAAGCAGCCGTGGAGCAACCTTTCGCTCCGGCTGCGTCTGAAGTTGAGCAAGAGCAAGACATTCAACCTCAATGCCGTGTTTGCCACCTATGCCTATCAGTTCAACGAGAAGGGACAAGTCATCGTGGGCGACCGCACCGAGTGGTCTTATGGCCGTTTCGGGCGCTTCCAAGGCATGAGCAACGGTTTCTCGTACACCTTCAACAACGAGACGTTCAAGAAATGGTTCGGCCCCAAGGATGATAAGGAGAAAGACAAGGAGGGGGATGATGAAGAGGGAGGCGACGTGCCTGACGAGTCGCAGGCACAGAGCGGACAGCCGGAAAAGAAGAAGGAAAAAGCCACAATCGATGCCGATGGCTACATGGCTTTCAAGATTCCTTGGTCGCTCTCCGTGTCATGGAACTATACCATTGCCGAAGACCGGTCGAAGGAGATCAACGTCAAGACCATGCGCTACCCCTTCTCGTTCAGTCACCGCATGAACATCTCGGGCAGCATCAAGCCTTCCAACAGGTGGAACATCACCTTCTCGTCAGGCTACGACTTCGACTACAAGAAGATTGCCGCCACTACGTGCAACATCTCGCGCGACCTGCACTGCTTCAGCATGTCGTGCGGCATCATCCTGGCTCCTTACACCTCTTACAACTTCAGCATCAGTGCCAATTCCAGCATGCTGGCCGATGCCCTGAAGTACGACAAGCGCAGCAGCTACAGCACCAACATCCAGTGGTATTGACAGCGCGGCAGCCGTCAGCCCCTCAATATCTGTCCGGCATGCTCCTTCACCTTGATTTCTTTGGGGGTGATGACGCGTTCTACAACACCTTCTTCATTGATGATGAAGGTTGTGCGGAATGTGCCCATATACTTGCGTCCGTACATGCTTTTCTCGCCCCACACACCGAAAGTTTCTACCAACGTTTTCTCCGTGTCGGCAATCAGCGGGAAGGGCAGTCCGTTCTTGGCTATGAATTTCTGGTGCGAAGCTGCGCTATCGACGCTCACACCCACCACTTCGTATCCGGCTTGTCGCAGGTCGGCATAATTGTCACGCAGGTTGCAGGCCTCGGTTGTGCAGCCTGAGGTGCTGTCTTTGGGATAGAAGTAAAGCACCAGCTTTTTGCCGGCATAGCGGCTCAGGCGTATCTCTTCGCCTTTTTCATCCAACCCCAGCAAATCGGGGGCTTTGTCTCCAACATTCATATTGTTCTTGTTTCTTTTGGGTTGTTATACGCCGCAAAGGTAAACAATATTTGCGTCCTTCTCTATGTTCCCGCGAAAAAATCTTTCAATTCAAGGTTCGGGCAGGTCCGATTGTTGGAATTTGCAAAGTCTTTGAATAATTGCGTTAACGATGCTGCATAATATGGAGAAATAGATGTAACTTTGCGCAGTCCGGACAATATCCGGAAAAGTATTCACCTGAAATACATAAAGAAAATGAGCAGTATCATCGAATTCTTGAAAAAAGACCGTTTTGCGGTCAATGCCGGCATCGAATTGCTGGAGGTGGCTGAGGGAAGGGCCATAGCCCGTATGAAAGTGACGAAGGTGCACCTGAACGCCGGTGGTGTATGTCAGGGTGGAGCCTTGTTCACTTTGGCAGATCTGGCATGTGCGGCGGTAGCCAACAGTCATGGCGGACTGACCTTTTCCATCACGGCCAACATCACTTTCATCCGCTCTGCTCAGGAGGGGGAAACCGTTTATGCCGAGGCTACAGAAGTTGTGAATCATCCGCGTGTACCTTACATCAGCGTCGAATTGAAGAATGAAGAGGGAGACCTGCTGGCCGCCTTCACCTCGTCGGGATACAGGAAACTGCAGTCGGACCAAAAGTAACCGATACCGCTACGCTGACAGAGAGTTTTTTTCGTCCATACTCGAAACTTTTGGGCTTTTTCGTGTCTTTGCCACAGCGAATAAATGTCCGTGGCGGGTGAGAAGGTCCCGACTCCCCCCCTTCTTGTATTGCTCCAAGGGAACATAGCCGTGGCTGATACCTACGGGGGGCTCGTCTGGTTCCCCTCTTCGTCATACCGCTTCGAGAGGCCAAAGCCGCCTTGGCCGAGGAATTTCTCTATTCTGTATTTCCCTCCCTGCAAGAGGGTGTTTGGTTTCAGTTGCATGGTGAATAATATAATGAAGTTTGTAATTACGTATGTTATACAAAAGGACATCTGACCCGAATGAGTCAATCTTGAATAAAATCGTTTTGGGCTACAGGCGGAGGCTATATCATTCCAGACATATAGAAAGGTAAGTATAACAATTCATTGTCGCCTTTCTGAAAATCTTTAGTGTAGAGCAGGTAGCTGTTCCCTATTCTTTCGGAGTATTTGGTTCTGAAAGCATCAAGCGATGCGTGAGTCTTGTAGCCGGATGACTTGACCTCAATCGGGCAAATCTTATTGCCGCGTGACAACAAGAAGTCCACTTCGTAAACATGCTTCTCGTCTTTCTCAAATGTGTAGTAAAACAATTTATTGCCCGAAACAGTCAACATCTGAGCCACAAGATTCTCCCATGATTAAACAAAACTGTTCCAGGTGCAAAGATAGGAGTTTTCCGATTCTCCCGCAAATTCAAAATACAGAAAATACCGATTCTCCGAAAATTTATAGCGGCGGAATACCGGATTCTCCGAAAATCTACACAGACAACTTGTATTCACTTGGCGGTCTTTGGAGAATACCCGACCCGCTTCGCGGGTATGATGTAGAGCGGGCTTCTAATGCCCGCTCAAAATAAACTAAATAAACTAAATGAATTAAATGAATCAAATGCGCTTATGCTTTTATTATTCTGAGACCGGCCGGACACTTTGCCCGCAGTAGCGGTAGTAACAGCCCACGTCGTGGCTACTGCTATCGAAGTAGAGGTAGTACGCGCCCTGCGTATTGCTCTCGCAGGGTGTAGAGCTCCAATAGTAACCGCGCTCTCCGGCGTAGTCGAGCGACGTCCCGTCACGCCAACCCGCAGCGGGAAGAAAGATACTGTTTCCGTTGGATCCCACTACCTTGTAACCGTTATGGCCGTTCTGAGTAGTCCAAATCCAAGTACACTTATCAACCAACTCCCGACACTCAGCCATCGTTGGCAAGCGCCAGTTTCCGCCCCAATTTGTGCGAGCAACATCATATTCTGTTCCGCTAATGTTTTTTCCTATATCCTTATATTTATTAAATAACCATTTTGTACAGTGCTTGTAAGTTTTTTCCAAATATACCTCCTTTGGCTCAGTCTCTCCCCAAGCAAAATATTCTCCATAATCACTTGGTGAAGCGGCTCCCACATTGCAAGTTGCCCATTTCACGGAGAGCCCAAGATCTACAGCTTCATGTGAATCATTACTTATTTGCTTTGGGAGAATTGTCAGCCGTTGTTTTCCCAAAATATTCAATAAATCATCAATCAATACGTTTGTTGGGTCTTTTTCGATATAACGGCATTGAATTGCGCTAAAGACAAACTCCAAAGATATAGGCATTGTACTGCCGTCTATCACATAGGGAAGTATGTGACCACGCTCTTTCTTATTGAAAGCAAAAGTTATTTCAGCTTGCGTAAATTTAGATACATAAGAGTGCTTGCTTGCTAAAAATAGGAAGATACGACTATCAATGATGGCATTGGCAAGTACCTCAGGAAATTCATATGCGCCTCCTATTCCTTGGCGGTCAATGAAGTAAGTAATGCCAGCTTTGTCTAAAGCTTTGCAGATATGGTCGGCGACTTCTGTATCCTTTCGAGAATAGCTGATAAATACATCGTATTTCATAATTCCAAAAATATAGTTTCTACTAGTTTGGCAAATATAATAAAAATGGTTCTTCCCCCCTTTCTACTCGAATCTTCTTTATTATATAAATTCTTATTGTTTACTCCAGATAATACTTCCTCCGTTCCTCAGGTGTTATGTCAGTTTCCTATTCCTGACGCTTTACTTGATGACTTCAGCCAGCTTCCATGCCTGTACGTGTCTGATGCCATTGCGTAGCGGCCATTGGATGTCATCGAGCGAAACAACCATCTTTTCGTAGTTGTCTGCAATCATTTCCAAAGGGGTGTATTCCCGATTGACGGTCTCTTCGTCTGTCAGTATGTAGGTGCTCTGCACATAAATGATACGGTCGTTCCTTGTTGCGATGAAATCAACCTCTTTGTTTCTCAGAGTCCCTACATAGACTTCATATCCGGCACGCAGCAATTCGATGTAAACCAGATTTTCCAGCAAATACCCGATTCCATATCCCATCCCACTATACAGATGATTTTTGAATGCAAGATCATTCATGTAATATTTGCATGTGCCAGCTATGACTTCTTTGCCACGGATATTGTACCTCTCGACGCGATGCGCCAGATAGCTTTCTTCGATATATCCTATGTAGGCGGCTACGGTGTCATAACTGGTCTTTCGTCCTCGGCTTTTGATGTAATTGGTAATGCTTGAGATGGAGAACAGGTTAGAGGCATTGTTGACCAGATAAGTGAACAGGTCTTCGAGCAGACGTACATCCTTGATGTTATGCCGGCGTATAATGTCTCTCAACAGAATGGTGTTCTTAAGTCCGTTTACATAATTCCGTTTCACCTCTTCTCCTGCCAGATTGGTCAGTTCGGGAAATGCTCCATCCTGTAAATAGGTCATATAGCTTTGTTTGTCACACCCCAAACCCTTGAATCGGATGTATTCGTCAAATGAAAGAGGATAAATGCAAAACTCCACGTAGCGTCCGGCCAACAGGGTGGACAACTCACCTGCCAGCATTTTTGAGTTGGATCCGGTGATGAACAATTCATATTCTCCAGTATAATCTTGTGAATAGGAATTGACGACTTTTTCCCAACCTTCAATCTCCTGCACTTCATCAATGAATATATACACCCTTCCCTGTGGATTCAGTTCCTTCAGATAGGCCTTGATTAACTCATCCAGTTCCTTATATGTATATAAGTCATCAAAGATTGTCAGTTCCCTATTGATTATCAGGATGTTGCTTCCATTTACCCCTTGATATACCAGTCTTGATGCTATCTGGCGGAGTAAAAAACTTTTCCCTACACGGCGTTGTCCTGTCAGCACTTTGATGATGCGATTGCCCATGTATTGCGCAATCTTTTCCGTGTATAGTGGCCGTTCATAACCCGTTGTGATGGTATTTCCATCCCAAAGATTATATTTTCTTAGTTGTTCAATTCTTTCGTTCATACTCGAAATTTTCGACAAAAATAGCACTTTTTTCGTCTCTACTCGAAACTTCTGTCTTAAAATTGAGAATTTTCACCTCTATCCGAAACTTTTTTCTTGTGCGAGTTCCTATTTCTCACTCCAGATAATACATCCTCCGTTCCTCGGGTGTCAGTTCTCTGTCTTTGAATCTCTCCCTCGTTTGGTCAATGAGTTCTTGGAGGGGAGGGTATTCCCAGATACGAATAGTACCATCATTTGATGCTGAAACGATTTTAGTACCATCTGGGCTGAAGGAGGCGGAAATAACCCAGTCCTGATGTCCTGTAAGTGGTTCTCCAATGGGTTCCCCTGTTTCTGCATTCCAAATGCGTATAGTTTGGTCGTATGATGCTGATACGATTTTTTTTCCATCTGGGCTGAAGGAGGCAGAAGATACTGTATTTCCATGCCCAACAAGTGGAGAGAGCATACTCTTTCCATTTTTTGCATCCCATATTCGTATTGTGTTGTCTTGTGATGCTGATGCAATTCTCTTTCCGTCCGGACTGAAGGAGGCTGAAAAAACACCGTCCTCATGTCCTGCAACGTCTCCAATTGTTCCTATTCTATTACCTGTTTCTGCATCCCAAATGCGTATGGTTTTATCCATAGCTGCTGATACAATTTTCTTTCCGTCAGGACTGAATGAGGCTGATTGGATTCGAGTGCAAGTATGTCCTAATGGCTTTGCTATTATTTCCCCAGTCTCTGAATCCCATATTTGTATAGTATTTTTGTGTAGTGATGTCGAAACTATTCTTTTCCCATCCAAATTGAATGAGGCTAAATTAGTAGGTGCAGTATGCTCTACTAATATTTTTTGCTTTTGCAAGTTGTTCTTTTCTACATCCCAAATACGAATTGTATTATCTACTCCCGTCGAAATAAACTTCTTTCCATCTGGGCTAAATAATACTGTATATACAGAAAATCCTATAAAATATCTAGTATTATGATGTCCAATATAGGATTCTCCAATTTGTTCACCCGTCTCAGCATCCCATAGTCTAATCGTTTTGTCGTATGATGCCGACACAATTTTCTTTCCATCGGAACTGAAAGAGGCAAAACGAATCCAGTCTTGGTGTCCTGTAAGTGGTTCTCCAATTTGTTCCCCAGTCTCTGCATCCCATATGCGTATGGTCTTGTCATCTGATGCTGACACGATTTTTTTTCCATTTGGGTTGAAGGAGGCGGAAATAACCCTGTTCATATGTCCTGTAAGTGGTTCTCCAATTTGTTCTCCAGTCTCTGCATCCCATATGCGTATGGTCTCGTCATCCGATGCTGAGATAATTTTCTTTCCGTCAGGACTAAAGGAAACTGAGTTTGTATAAAAAGCTTTGTCTAATTTTACCGATTTGCTTCCCTGTCTCTATATCCCAAATTCGGATGGTTTTGTCACCTGATACTGAAACAATTTTCTTTCCATCTGGGCTAAAAGAAGCATCGTTGACGTAGTCACTATGACCTCTTAAAACGGTACAGTTCCGCATAATCGCCTTCCTTAACATCCCCTCCGCCTCTACCGTATAAGGCTTATCCGGATTCTCTAAATCTGTAGGAAGGATTTCTAAGGCCAATAATCTGGCCAAATACGAATCGCCCTCTTGGATGAGCTGTTCCCCTTTTTCGGCGACAAATCGGGCACGGTTTTCCATCATCTTCCAGTTGGCTTGCCGGGTCTGCAGGTTTTGCCAATACATCCACGAGGCGATGCCCGATATGCATAAGAATGCAGCTATGGTCGCTGCTATGACCACCCGTTTTTTCTGTCTTAGCGCCCTTTCGTGCTTTTGCCACAGAGAGTCAAAAGAAACTCCTAACATTCCGGAAATGACTTTCACCACAGCAGCATCTCGTCCCCCTTGTTCATTGATGTTGCCACCAAGTCTTTCTTCATTGTCCGGTAAATCTTTCAGGGCTTTGGGGAAACATTCTTTTGCTGCATCTTTAGAGAAAGGGGTTCCCTCGATGATAAAAGGGTAAACATTGTCAGCCTTTCCTCCTTTTATGGCGACAAAATCTTCTATCTCTTTATTGACCCATTCCGATTGGGCGGATTGTGGAGAACAGACGACGATGAGATTTTTGGATATGGACAGTGCATGATATATCTGTTTGGGCAGATTGCCTGCGCTCAGCTCATCCGTGTCTTTGAAGACTGGACGCAAGTTCTTGGGCAGCTCTTTACCGTTTAAGGTGCTTGGCAAGTGATAGTTCTCTAATTTGCCGGCCAGCCACTTTGCCCACTTCTCATCTTCGCGTTTGTAACTGATGAATGCGTAATATTCTTTGGTCGCTGTATCCATTTCTCAAACTTTTTTGTTTATTCCAATTAATGGCTTTACAACATTCTCTTTGAACTACTGTAGTTTTATCGACTTTTTGTCCAATTAGATAGGTCTCTTATTAATTTCTTGACTTGCAGCGAATTGGTGGTGTCAATGCAGTCTATTTGGCCAAAGTTGAAGAGAAACCATCCTTTGAGGTATGCCCCTTTCAGAAGCAATGGGATAATCTTTTTTCCTGAATTTTTAGCATACATTACTTCGTCCTTTGTCCATCTCGATTGGATGGAATGGTCGGACAAAGCAAAGAGTATATAGGATGAATTGTCTATGGCAGAGATTATCTTATCCTGAAACTCATCGCCACTCTCAATCCCTGTGATGTCAAACCAGCACGTCAGCGAGGGAATGCGTTCTTTTAGCATTTCGACAAAGCGGTTTACCTCGTCAAAATCTTTTCGTGCATAGCTGATGAAAATGTCGTATTTCATGTTGGCCCTGCTTTGCTGTGTATATGGTTTACTTTCAGCTCTATAATACGTATTAGTTCCTTTGTTTTTTAAAGCGTTGCTCTCGTTGCCTGTCATAGAACCAACCATTATATTATGTAGCCTATTTTTCATGCCTTTAATTTCTTCAGGTGTAAGAGAACCGCTTGATTCTATACGGATAGCTTGTTCTTTTCCTGTAGTTTTATCTTTTGCAGAAACCTTGAGAATCCCGTCGGCATCGATGAAGTATATGACTTCAATCTGAGGTATGCCACGAGGGGCTGGAGTGATGCCGGTGAGGTTGAACTGTCCGATACTCTTGTTTTGAGCTGCCATTTGATGTTCACCTTGTAATATGTGGATGGTTACCTCAGTTTGGTTATCATTAGCTGTAGAGAAGGTCTCTATTTTACGGATAGGAATAGATGTGTTGGCATCAATCATTTTGGTCATTATACCACCAGCTGTCTCAATTCCAATTGACAGAGGAATAACGTCGAGAAGCACGATGTCGCCTACTCCCTCTTCATGGTAAAGGATAGCACCTTGGATAGAAGCACCTACGGCTACTACCTCGTCGGGGGTCACTCTCCTTGAAGGATCCTTGCCAAAGTAGTCCTCTACCAGCTTCTGTACGGCGGGGATACGGGTTGAACCACCCACGAGGATTACTTCATCAATGTCGGCATTGCTCAATCCTGCATCGCTCATAGCCTTCTTACAGGGCTCCAAGCAGGCCTGAATCAAGTTGTGAGCCAGAGCCTCGAACTTGGCACGGGTCAATGTCTTCACCAAGTGCTTGGGCAAACCACCTACGGGCATAATGTAGGGGAGGTTGATCTCTGTAGTTGTGGTTGAAGAGAGTTCAATCTTGGCCTTCTCGGTAGCCTCCTTCAAGCGCTACAGCGCCATAGAATTCTGAGTGAGGTCGGCACCTTCGTCGTTCTTGAACTCCTGTACCAGCCAGTCGATGATTACCTGGTCGAAGTCGTCACCACCGAGGTGAGTGTCACCATTGGTTGAGAGAACTTCGAACACACCGCCACCGAATTCGAGGATAGAGATATCGAATGTTCCACCACCGAGGTCGAACACGGCAATCTTCATATCTTTGTTGGCCTTGTCTATACCATAAGCCAGAGCGGCTGCTGAAGGTTCGCTGATGATACGCTTCACTTCCAGTCCGGCAATCTGTCCGGCTTCTTTAGTGGCTAAACGTTGACTGTCATTAAAATAGGCTGGTACAGAAATAACAGCTTCCGTAACTTCTTGTCCAAGGTATGCTTCTGCAGCTTCTTTCAATTCCCTCAGTATTAAGGCACTGATTTCCTGTGGAGAGAAATACTGATTATTGATTTCTACATATGGGTATCCATCCTTATTAACAATACGATATTGTACCTGATTGAGTTCTTTCTGATGGATTTCGTTAAAATTCCTGCCAATAAATCTTTTTATAGAAAAAATAGTATTACGAGGGTTGGTGACTGCTTGGCGTTTGGCTGATTCTCCTATTTTACATCCTCCCTTTTCTAAGAAAGCTACGATTGAGGGGGTTGTACGTTTACCCTTGTTTGTAATTACTACAGGTTTGTTACCTTCGAATACAGAAACACATGAGTTAGTTGTTCCTAAGTCAATACCAATAATCTTTCCCATATCTTTTTAATGTTTTTATCGTGTGATTTTTTCTTTCACTCCAGATAATACTTCCTCTGCTCCTCAGGTGTCTGCTCTTTACCTTTGAATTGGGTTTTCTTGCCATCGCTTATTTTCATGATATCTGGTTACAGCTTGCAAATGTATAAAAGATTTTGAAGAACGGCACCCTTCGGCCTCATGTTTTTCAACATGCCGGTGATTTCTTTCCCCCATCCGTTTGCTCATTCCAAGAATTCTTTATAGCTTTGCACCGTTCACCTGAAAAACACGAGCATGCTATGAAAAGAAAATCTGCCGAAGAGAATTTCCGCTATATCTATCAGTACATGAAGAGGCTGGGCGAACTGACCCGAAAGGCTTGGGACCAGCCCAACCGGCTGACCCATAAGGACATCAGCGAACTGCGCCGCCTATGCTCGCTCACCAAGTGCGAGGCCTCGACGTGGTATCAGCTCGAACGCTACCAACTGGAGGCTTCGAGCCGAAACTCGCGCGAAAACCCCGACTACGACGAGATGTCGGGCTCGTCGGTGGCACAGCTGCTGGGGCGTGTGCGCAAGAGCAAGATGAACTACTTCAGCGAAGAGCTGAACAACTTTTACAAGGAGCATCTGACGAAGGAGGAACACATCGTCAACCGCATCAATGCTCATCACTACAAGGGGTGCAGCACCGAGCGCCTGGGGCTGGCCCGGCAGGTGCTGACCATGGCCTGCGAGATGGCCCGCATGTCGATGCACAACGATGCGCTGATATTTTACCTCGAGACCGACCTCACGCCCAATGCCGCACACATCTTGGGCGAGGATCCTGCCCGCCACGAACAGCTGATCAACGACCTGAAGACGCTGGACGACCTGAAGGGGCGCAAGACGTTGCTGGTGAGCGAACTGTCCGAAAAACTGAAAGCCGCTAAGACGAGCGGCGAGCAGTGGCACCGGCTCTGGTGGCGGGGCACGAAGAGGGATTTTGAGAAGTTCATTGCCTATTGTGTCAAGAAGGGGTGGCTGGTAGCCGACGGGCAGGGGCGGGCGGTGGAGCCCTACCGGGTGAGTCCGGGGTGTCACGAGCAGCTGGCCCGCTATGTGGTGAAGGTGAGCCAGGGCAAGAGCGGGAAGGTTGCTCCCCTGCGTCCGAGCGATGTGCGCAAGTCGGCCGATGGCAGCATCGGTTGCCTGCAGCTGGCCAATGCGCTGAACAGCGAGTTTGGCTCGGGCTTCAACAAGTCGCAGATTTCCAAGGTGCGGGCGGAAATGGAAGGCTGAGAAAATGCTGGGGCGGGAGACTTGAATGGGGTATTCAAGTTTCGCAAGTATTTTTTTTGAACTCCCTCCCCCCCTTGGGGTACTCCCTCTATAAACAGAGGGAGAGTTTCGGGTGCTCACCTGTCTGCTGTTTATGGCAGGTGGTGGGGATGTCTGTTTTTTTTCCTTTCGCGTCCGTCCGAAGGTGTCAAAATAAAATCCGTGTAATCCGTGCCTGATTTTATTTTTGACTTCTTTCGTATCGAGCATCTGTGATGCGCTTATGAGTTCCTTTGTTAATCTTATGGGATACAATTGCATGGCGCTCCAAATCGTTGTGTCTCAGTGTGGTATATGCTGCGTTTTCTCCTTCTCTCATTTTTCCCCGGTTGCTTTAGATTCTTTCTTAATGCCTTGTGGGTCAGGCGGATAGACTGATTGTTTCCCCAAAATCGCTTGTCCTGAATTTTTTCCGACCTGGGCCGGCGAGAAATTTTTCTCCCGTTTTTTATCCTTTAACCGTCACTGTATCAGCATATTCTGCTGTCGGGCAGTGGCGCTTTTCACACCCCGTATTTATAACATCTTTCACTCGGAAGTGCCTTTTCCCTAATTTTGCGCCTACAATCATTAAAAATTTTCTCAGCCATGCTAAACTTATCTTTCAACCCACAGAAGGAAGAGGCTCCCTGTCCCTTCAACGAACAGCTCTATGCCCTCATCGGCCAACTGCATCACACGGTGATGCCCGTCAGTTACCACAGCGAGCTGCACAATGCGGTGCTCACCGTGCGCGGCACGCTCATCGGCTATTGGTACGACTTCGGGCGTCCCTTCCTCTACCGTCCGCGACAGACTTTCCTGCCCATCTGCGACATGGACCGCCACCGCTGGACGGCCCTCAACACCGCCAACATCATCTATCCGTCAAACATTTTAAAAAAGGAGGAAAATATCATGATAAAGAAAGACACCATCATCATCCATTGCACAGCCACACGCGCCACACACGATGTGCACGTGGCCGACATCGACCTCTGGCACCGCCAGCGCGGATTCCGCTCGGTGGGCTACCACTATCACATCACCCTCGACGGCTGCATCGAGACGGGCCGCCCTTATGACGAAGAGGGAGCCCACACACTGGGCTGGAACCGCCGTGCCATCGGCATCAGCTATGCCGGCGGGATAGGGGACGACGGCCTCCCCGCCGACACCCGCACACCCGAGCAGCGCGAGGCTCTGAAGCAGCTCATCATCCGCCTCCATGCCGAGCACCCCGAGCTGGTACACCTCTTCGGACACCGCGACCTGGCCTGCAAGGCATGCCCCTGCTTTGACGCCCAGCGGGAGTATGGCGGATTACTGGAATAAATGTTTACTGATTACTTTTTTCCTTTTGATGGAAAAAGGAAAAAAGATAACAAAAAAGGAAAACCACCGGCTACACCTCTTTACTGGCACCGTATTTCCAACACCTCCCCACTCGCCTTTCTTATTCGGGCGGTGGGCCCCTGCTCTATTGTCTATATTCTCCGCATGGGCTGACGTGCCGGATGGCTTCCGGCATTTAGTGGAGAAGCGTGAAGAAAATCGAAGACTTTTTCGTTAAGAGCGGGAAGCCGTTCAAGCGTAGCGCGTTCTTTCCGATTAGAAAAAGTCTTTGATTTTTAGCTTCGGAACGGGAGCCGGTGAATCTTCTTTTTTGTTACTTTTTTCTTCTTTTCACCAAGAAGAAAAAAGTAAAGAATATTAACCTTTTCAACCAATCAACTCAACCAACCCTAAAACCCAACCAACCATGACACGAATTAAAAAAGGACTCGATTACTTCTGTTTCACCACAGACACTTTTGACGACCATCACATCAAGCGCCTGCGCCGCCTGTGCCGCACCGACGGCCTGCTGGTCTATTTCTACCTCATCAACGAAGCCTTCCGCGTGGAGGGATACTACGTGAAAGTCAATGACGACCTTATCACCGATGCCGCCGAATATTTCTACCTCAGCGAGGAAGAGGTGAAGCGCATCATCGATATCTGTTGCAAAGAGGGCTTCTTCGACAAGGATATCTTTGCCCGCTTCGGCTACCTCACCTCGGCAACCCTGCAGGAACGATACATCTACATCTGCAAAAAACTGCATCGCAGCGATATGGAGATTCTTCCCGAGCTAATGTTAATTGATCCGGCGAAGATAACCCCTTTGAGGACATCGAAAGCGATTGATAAACATACTGTTGTGAATGGATCGGGCGATTCGCCAAATGTTAATTCCGACACCCAAAACGGGCCGACTGCCCCACTAAGAAAAGAAATGAAAGGAAAAGAAAAGAAACGAAATGAAATGAAATCTCACCCCTCAGTCCCCTCTCTTGAAAGCGAGAGAGGGGAGGTTGACGGCCGCCCTGTGGGGACGTCCGTCGTGGAGGGAGGAGATACGCTTCGCTTGTTTCCGGACGAGGTGTCTGCCTACGGCGTGCCTGCCGATGCCGCTCAAGTGGCCACAACTGCCGATGCCTCGGTGCCCCCATCTGCCGGCAATGGCATCGACATCCTGCCCGACCCCCATACCCCCTGTCCGCGTGGCGAGGGGCGCAACTACCGGGGCATGGTCGAGGCCCTGCAACGCTTCCGTCTGCCGGTGCGCGACATCAATGCCATCCTCAAGATGAGCAACTTCGGCGAAATAGGCGACCCCGCCTGGCGGGCCATCTACGAGGTGAACAACTCCGGTGGCACCATCCGCCAGCCGGGCAAGTACATCTACAGCATCATCCAGAAGGCACGTAGGCTGCAGGAAGGAGGTGTGCGATGAAACCCATGACATTTGCCGCATTGTCCCGCCTCTATTTCCCCGATTATTCGGCCTGTTGGGCACGCAAGAAGATGATTGAAATGATAGCTGTCAACCCCCTGTTGGCAAAGGAACTCGCGGGGTGTGGCTTCGAGCATCGTGGTTTCTTCTTCACTCCCCGTCAGCTCGACCTCATCTTCGAACAACTGGGCGAACCCTGACACGCTATCGGTGGTCTCTGTGTCATCCCGAGCGTAGTCTGGGAATCTCGGAGTATAGCAAAGACCATCAGGGATTTCCTTACAGGAGACCGTCAGTGTGGCTCTGAGGTTCTGCGGCACTGAGATGCTGTGACGTTGTCAGGTACAGTGGCTATGCATAGGGACGTGGAGCATGAAAAAATGCGTGCTGCAAAATCTGTTTTGCGGCTTGCATTTTTTCTTTTCCGGCTACGCACTTCACCCATTTGCAAGCTGCAAAAACAGAAATCCAAGCCGCAAAATCGGGGAGGAGGGGTCCGTTGCAGGACCGCATTGTCATGTCGGGTGCTTTACCGGGTGAATACCACAAAGCCGTCGTCGTATGCTCCGTTGCAGATGGTCGGGCGTTTGGCCTTGCTTCATGCTTCATGGAAACTTTTGCCGGCTGTCGCCAACTCTCGGATAGTGAACGCAACGGAGCGAAACCCCTGTGGGAGAATATCCCTACCTTTGCATCAGTAATCGATTACAGAGAGTAAACAACCACAGTGATTAACCCTCGGAGAACGGGCAAGTCGCCACAAAAGGCAACGGTCGGTCTCTGAAAAAAACAAAGAAAGGAACAACATTATGGCTATTTTTTATCAGCCCCGTTTAGTGAAGAATCCCAAGGATTCAAGTGCAGAACCCCGCTATTATGCCCGCGTAAAGAGCGTGGGTGTGGTGGATGAAACAGATCTCGTGGAGCGCATCTCGGCCCGCACCGGTGTGTCAGAGGGTATTGTGGCCTCGGTGCTGCGCGACTCGATGAACGAGGTGGTCAACCTCGTCACCCTGGGCTACCGTGTGCAGCTCCCGGCTTTGGGAAACATCTACACCACCCTCAGCTCTGCGGGCGAAACGACTGCCAAAGAAGTGAATGCCGACAGTGTGAAGCGCATCTACATCCGTCTGCTCCCCTCGGTGAGCTTCAAGACCAAGGTGGCCACGAAGTCCAAACTCACCAACTTCGACACCGTGGCCGATGCCGATGAAGAGAACATCACCTCCGATGACCCGGACACTGACACCGGCACCAATACCGACAACACCGGCAGCGGCAGCGACAACACCGGCAGCGGAAACACCGGCAATGACGATAGCAATCCGCTTTGATTCCTGATCCCCGTTGGCACGGAAGCTGCATTTCGCCACACTCTTGTCGATTGTGAAGCTGACGTGCCGCATGGCTTCCGGCCTTCAGTGTAGAAGCGTAAAGAAAATCAGCCTCTTTCCCGTGAAGAACGGGATACCGTCCAAACGTAGCGTAGCGCAGTGCGTTTATCCCGTTTAGGGAAAGAGGATGATTTTTAGCTTCGGAACGGCAGCCGGTGGTTTTCCTTTTTTGTTACTTCTTTTTCTTTTGCCACCAAAAGGAAAAAAGTAAAAGACTTTCAACCTTTCAACCCTTTAACCCCAGTGATAACCAATGAAAACATCAGACAACACCAACAACTCAGGCAAGTCGCAGTCGGTATGGGAGACTGTGATACGCATCATCATCGCCGTAGCCTCGGCCCTGGCCGGTGCCCTCGGCATGCAGACCCTCGGATGAACCTCCGCGTCGTCCATCTGACCGTAGCGGCCCTGCTCACCCTTGCGGGAGTGGGGCTGCTCTACAGCGGCATCTTCCTCCCACCCATAGGGGTCATCGATGCCAGCGTCCTCGTCGCTTTCGGCGAAGTGAGCACCTTTGCCGGCGCCCTCTTCGGCATCGACTACCACTACAGGTATCGGGGGAAGTGAGGATTGTATGTTCTTTGACAGGTTTGAAGAAATTTCATCGGTTTTGTGACGGACAAATGGTTGTAAAGTTAACGTGAATTCGATGAATTCAAAATAGCGTTAGCTGTGTATCCAATGTCCTTTGTACATTGATGCACGGTTTTTTTCTGAAACATACAAAATGCAGCACATCATGATAAGCATGATTTCTGCCTTTGACATGGTGGAATCACGATGGTAAGGGCGTTTGTTTTCACTTTTCAGCGTATATTTTTCCGTCATTTCATCAAAAAACTTGCAGAAATCATCTGCCATACAGAATAATTCAGTAACTTTGTCCTCGGTAAACATAGCGATTATTGTTTGTCATACTTTTAATTGAGCACTTGAAGTTATAACAATTTTCGCTAATCACCAAATTTACAGACAATTAAAATTCATCGTACTCACGTTAATATTATTTTATTTTTGCAACCTATCTATTAACACTGAGCGAACAACTTCATAACCATCTTGAGGATTAAAGTTTTCATCAGGGCGAAGTAATTGTTGAGTATCTCCCAAAAACTCTTCATCTTGCATTTTGTCTTCCATGTTAATAATAAACTCCTTGTATGTAGGAATATGATCAACCACGAAATCCATATATTGATGATAGCATTTCAGCACATTATCAATATTAAGTTCTTTGGTTGTCAAAGCTTTATATAAATCATACAAGTCTCTTCCTTTTCGTCTCTGATATAGTGCTCTAAGTTTTGTACCTACAAGTTC
>JAFTNZ010000028.1 GCA_017451645.1 Bacteroidaceae bacterium
GCCCGAAGCATTTCATTGCATGATGTTATACTTTGAGCTGTATCCTCTTTTGAGGATTGTATGGTTTTCTTTCCGCTTGTTCGATAGTCATGCATGCTTTGCTGATATTCCGGTGGCTATAGCGTCGGGGGTCCACCTCTTCCCATTCCGAACAGAGAAGTTAAGCCCGTCCGCGCCGATGGTACTGCCAAGGTGGGAGAGTAGGTCGCTGCCGTTTTTAAGAGAGAGAGTCCTTGTTCCTCAATGGGAACAGGGACTTTTTTTGTGTGATTTCTTGCCATTTGTGAGTCTAAAAGGAGTATTTTTTGTCCTTGAAAAACAAAATGTGTGGTCAAATACTTAAAAGATGGAAAGATATTTGTATATTTGCAGACAATTGACAAAACCGATTAAATAGTTATATATTATGGAAAATAGGATTCAGGAACTGGCCGACAAAATCTTTCACGAGGGTGTGGAAAAAGGCAATGAAGAGGCACAGCGAATCATTGAAAATGCGAAGCAGGAGTCTGCCAAGATTGTAGATGCTGCTCAGAAAGAAGCTGTGAGCATTGTGGAAACAGCCCGTAAGCAAGCCGATGAACTGTTGGAAAATACAAAGTCGGAGTTGAAACTTTTTGCTGGGCAATCTGTAAATGCTCTGAAATCAGAGATAACCACTTGTATTACAAATAAAGTAATAGAGACTACGGTGAAAGAGTTGATGACCGACAAGGAATTCTTTGGGAGGTTTGTCGTGACGTTGGCTGAAAAATGGTCTTCTGACGAATCAATGGTAATCTCTACGGCTGATGCAGCTTCTTTGAAGGCTTATTTTGCTACTCATGCCAAGATGCTTTTGGATAAGGGCGTGAAGATAGAGCAAGTGAATGGATTGAAATCACTTTTTACCATTGCTCCGGCTGATGGGTCGTATAAAGTGAATTTCGGTGAAGAGGAGTTCGAAAATTATTTCAAAGCATTCCTCCGTCCGCAGTTGGTAGAAATGTTGTTTTGAAAGAATTAAGGATTTAAAGAATTAAAGGTGAATTCACAGGATTAATTTTTTAATTATTAATTTTGAAGGAATGAGTAGCTATTATTGCCTGATGGCCGGACTGCCTGACGTGTCTTTAGATGATAGCAAGGGAGCGAGGTCGGTGGCAGGATTTAAGGACGATTTGGATGGTATCTTGTCGGCAAAAGACAAGGAACTGTTGTCCTATTTTTACTTGAAATTTGATTGCCAGAATCTGGTCGCACTCCTGAAAAATCCCGAGTCTGAAAAGAATCCTAATGGGAACTATACCTTGGAGGAATTGCAGGATTTGATGGTCTCTGTTCAAGAAACAGAAACTGATGTTCGTCATTTTCCTGACTTTATGCCTCTCTTTGTTCGTGAATTTTCCCACAATCGGGATAAAAAAGGTTTTTTCCCCGAAGATGCTTTGGCTTTGGAATATTACCGTCATGCCATGAAATGTCCCAACCGGATGATGGCGGAGTGGTATAGGCTGAATTTCGATATGACAAATATTTTGACGGCGCTGATAGCCAGAAAGCAGGGATGGAATGTTTCAGACTATATTTTGGGCGACAACACTGTGTGCGAAATGATAAGGGAAAATAATTCGAAAGATTTCGGATTGTCGTACGACTATGATTATGTGGCTGAACTGATGAAGATAGTGGAGTGTGAAGATCCTGTGGAAAAGGAGAAACGATTGGATGTTTTCAAGTGGATGTGGCTTGAAGACCGGACTTTCTTCGACCCGTTCTCCATCGAAGCGGTGTTTGCCTATATGTGCAAATTGGAAATGCTGGAGCGTTGGGAAAGATTGGATGTGGAGACTGGGCGCGAAACATTCCGCCAAATTATAGATAACTTGCGTGGTGAAGCACGTGTGCCGGAAGAATTTAAAAAGTAAAAAATCAAAAGAATATGACAAAAGGAACTGTAAGTGGAGTCGTTTCCAATATGGTGACACTGAAAGTGGATGGACCTGTTTATCAGGGAGAAATCTGCTATATAGAAACTGGAGGCGACCGATTGATGTCTGAGGTTATCAAGGTGGTAGGTTCTGATGTATATGTACAGGTATTTGAGAGTACCCGTGGATTGAAAGTGGGGGCAGTGGCCGAATTTACAGGGCATATGCTCGAAATCCAACTTGCTCCGGGTATGTTGTCGAAAAAATACGATGGTCTGCAGAACGATTTGGACAAGATGGAAGGAGTCTTTCTGAAGCGCGGACAATATACTGACCCGTTGGATGGTGACCGTTTGTGGGATTTCACCCCAATTGTAAAACCTGGTGTAGAAGTACAGGGTTCTGATTGGTTGGGAGAAGTGATAGAGAATTCTCAGACGCTGAAAATCATGGCTCCTTTCCAGTTGAAAGGAAAGGCCAAGGTGAAGAGTATCGTGCCGAAAGGGCAGTATCGCGTGGCTGATGTAGTTGCCGTTCTTGTGGATGAACAAGGGAATGAGGTGGACGTAAACATGATTCAGCGTTGGCCGGTGAAGTTTGCTATGACCAACTATAAGCAGAAGCCCCGTCCGTTCAAGTTGTTGGAAACAGGTGTACGTACAATTGACACTTTCAATCCGATTGTAGAGGGGGGAACAGGATTCATTCCCGGTCCATTCGGTACGGGAAAGACGGTGTTGCAGCATGCCATATCAAAACAGGCAGAAGCGGACATCGTGATTATTGCCGCTTGTGGTGAGCGTGCAAACGAGGTTGTGGAAATCTTTACTGAATTCCCTGAATTGATAGACCCGCACACCGGTCGTAAACTGATGGAACGTACCATCATCATTGCCAACACTTCCAACATGCCGGTAGCAGCTCGTGAAGCATCGGTCTATACTGCAATGACGATGGCTGAATATTATCGTTCGATGGGGCTTCGTGTCTTGTTGATGGCCGACTCTACTTCGCGTTGGGCGCAGGCTTTGCGCGAAATGTCAAACCGCATGGAGGAGTTGCCCGGACCTGATGCCTTCCCGATGGACTTGGGTGCCTTGATTTCTAACTTCTATGGTCGTGCAGGCTATGTCTATCTGAACAATGGAGAGACAGGCTCCATCACTTTCATCGGAACCGTATCACCGGCAGGAGGTAACTTGAAGGAGCCTGTGACTGAGAATACAAAGAAGGTGGCCCGTTGCTTCTATGCATTGGAACAGGATCGTGCCGACAAAAAACGCTATCCTGCCGTCAATCCGATTGACTCGTATTCAAAATACCTTGAATATCCGGAGTTTGCTGCATACATAAAAGAGCGTATCAACGATCAATGGATTCCTAAGGTGCTTGACCTGAAGACCCGTATGTTGCGTGGTAAAGAGATTGCCGAACAGATAAATATCCTTGGTGATGATGGTGTACCTGTGGATTACCATGAAGTATTCTGGAAATCAGAGATTATTGACTTTGTTATCCTGCAACAGGATGCTTTTGATGAGGTAGATGCCGTGACTTCATTGGAACGTCAGGAGGAGATTCTTGATTTGGTGGTGGAAATCTGTAACATTGATTTCAAGTTCGACAATTTCTTGGATGTGGTGGATTATTTCAAGAAGATGATAAACCTCTGCAAGCAGATGAACTATTCGGTGTACAAGTCGGAACAATATAATGATTTCAAGCAGCAGATTGTAGCCATGCTTGCAGGACATAAATAAAATAGAGAAGAAATATGGCAACAACAGCATTTCAAAAAGTATATACAAAAATCAGTCAGATTACAAAAGCCACCTGTTCGTTGAAGGCCAAAGGAGTAGGTTATGATGAACTGGCAACCATTAACGGTAAGTTGGCGCAGGTGGTGAAGATTGCGGGTGATGACGTCACTCTGCAGGTTTTTGAGGGAACAGGGGGAATTCCGACCAATGCCGAAGTGGTGTTTCTCGGAACATCACCTGTGTTGAAAGTAAGTGACCAATTGGCCGGGCGTTTTTTCAATGCCTATGGACAACCCATCGATGGGGGACCTGCCATAGAAGGGCGTGAAGTAGAGATTGGAGGACCGTCTGTGAACCCTGTGCGCCGCAAGCAGCCGAGTGAACTGATTGCTACGGGTATTGCCGGTATCGACCTGAACAACACCTTGGTTTCTGGACAGAAAATTCCTTTTTTTGCTGATCCTGACCAACCGTTCAATGAGGTGATGGCTATGGTGGCTTTGCGTGCCAAAGTAGATAAGATTATTTTGGGCGGTATGGGTATGACGAATGATGACTACTATTTCTTCCGGAATACCTTCTCCAATGCTGGTGCGCTTGACCGTATCATCTGCTTTATGAATACGACTGAAGACCCGGCTGTGGAGCGTTTGCTTATCCCCGACATGTCTTTGGCTGCTGCCGAATATTTTGCTGTGGAGAAGCATGAGAAGGTGTTGGTTCTGTTGACTGATATGACCTCGTATGCAGATTCGCTTTCCATCGTATCAAACCGTATGGATCAGATTCCATCGAAGGATTCTATGCCAGGCTCGCTCTATTCGGATTTGGCCAAAATCTATGAGAAGGCTGTGCAGTTCCCTGATGAAGCCGGTGGCGGATCCATTACCATCATTGCCGTGACCACTCTTTCAGGAGGGGACATCACACACGCTGTCCCTGATAATACGGGATACATTACTGAGGGTCAGCTCTACTTGCGCCGAGATTCGGATGTGGGCAAGGTCATCATCGATCCATTCCGTTCGTTGTCTCGCTTGAAGCAACTTGTATCAGGAAAGAAAACCCGTAAGGATCATAGCCAGGTGATGAATGCGGCTATCCGGCTTTATTCGGATGCTGCCAATGCGAAGACCAAGATGGAAAATGGTTTTGACCTGACTGACTACGACAACCGTTGTTTGGACTTTGCCAAGGATTATGCCGGACAGTTGCTGGCCATTGATGTGAATCTGGACACAACGGAGATGTTGGACGTGACGTGGTCGCTTTTCCGTAAATACTTCAAGTTGGAAGAGGTGAACATTAAAAAAGAGTTTACCGATGTTTATTGGGGGAATTAAAGAATTAAAAAATTGAAGGATGGAAGAGGGAAGGTGTGTCATCTGTGTTTTGACACAGTCCCTTTAAGGGCTTCGCTTTGATTCTTTCATTATTAATTGTTAATTTCGATATGATTAAGTTTCAATATAACAAAACCTCTCTTCAGCAGATAGAGAAACAACTGAAGATGCGTCAGCGCACCTTGCCTATCATCAAAAGCAAGGAAACGGCGTTGCGCTTGGAAGTGAAGAAGTGCAAGGAGGAGGCGGTCGCATTGGAAAAGAAACTGGAAGGTCAGATAGGCGGGTATGAATCAATGTATGCCCTTTGGGGAGAATTTGATACCTCACTGGTGGCCTTGAAGGATGTGGAACTGGACGTGAAGAAAATTGCCGGTGTCCGTGTTCCTATCCTGAAGAATATCCGGTTGGAAGTGCGTCCGTTCGGCCTGTTCAGTGCTCCGAAATGGTACTTCGATGGTATCACTCTGTTGCAGGGATTGGCGAAGACGGCTGTAGAGCGTGAGTTTGTGCTTGCCAAACTGGGATTGTTGGAACATGCCCGCAGAAAGACAACCCAAAAGGTGAATCTTTTTGAAAAGGTGCAGATTCCCGGATTCCAAGAGGCAGTGCGCAAGATCAAGCGCTTCATGGAGGATGAGGAGAACCTCTCCAAGTCTTCTCAGAAGATTCTGAAGTCGCTTCAAGAAAAGAGAAAGGAGGCCGAGGCATGATTCAGAAAATGGAAAAACTGGTGCTTCTTATCCATAATAAGGAGTATCGGGAGTTTTTGGAAGAACTCCGGAGTTTGGGAGTTGTACATGTAGAGATGAATCAGCATGCAACTATCGATAAGGAGCTTGAGGAATTCATGCAAAAGCGGACAGCATGGCAGGCTTTGCGTAAGGGTCTGGCTATTGCTGCTACTGCATGTAAAGAGAAAGTTTCTGCACCGGTAGAGACTTTGACAATAGACCAGATTTCGGCACAATACGAATCTTATCAGCAACAGCTTCAGGTTTTGCGTACCGATTTGCAGACTATAGCGAAGGATATTTCTGAATTAGAAGTTTGGGGTGATTTTGATTGGCAGACGGTTGACCGGCTCAGCGAATATGGTTGGGAGATGCAGTTCTATGCTTGCCCTGAAAAGAGTTTCGATGAAGCATGGGTGGCAGAGTATAATGCCACTCCTGTCAACACCAAGAACGGACAACTCTATTTTGTGACGATTAATGCCCATCCTGTGAATCTGCCTGTTGGTGCCGTCCAGTTGGCTCATAAGAGCCTCTCGTCATTGGTGTCCGAACAGCAAAGCTTGCAATTGAAAGTTCAGGAGTTGACTGATGCCTTCAATGCTTTCTGTAAAGCCAGTTTGCCGCAGGTGGACAAATCCATACTTTGTCTGGAAGGTGACATCAACCTGATGGAGGTGGAACGCTTTGGAGGCGAACGTGTAGCTGATGGAGCAGTAGTGGTCATGGATGGTTGGGTGCCAGCTGACAATGCCGCAGAAGTGCGTCAGATGCTTGATTCTAAAGGGGTGTATTATGAGATGCGTCCGGCGGAGAAGGAGGAAAATGCTCCTATCAAGTTGAAAAATGGCAGAATCAGCCGTTTGTTCGAGATGCTTACACGAATGTATGGTATGCCGGATTATGGCGAGTTTGATCCGACACCTCTTCTTGCTCCGTTCTATGCATTGTTCTTCGGTATGTGTGTGGGCGATGCCGGTTATGGACTTTTTGTGATTGCGTTAGGCTTTTATTTGAAGTCCAAATTGAGCAAGTCGATGTCAGGTCTGCTGAATCTGCTTATTACTTTGGGTGTTGCTACCACTCTTGTGGGGGCTTTGTTCAACACCTTCTTTGGTTTTGCACTTACCGATTTCAATTTGCCAGAATGGATGAGTTCGCTCCTCATTACAGGCAAGTGGGATGGAACGAACTATGATAAGACCATGGTTCTGGCACTTTTGGTGGGTATGTTCCACATCTGTTTTGCCATGTCGGTGAAGGCCATTTGTACAACAGTACGCTATGGTTTCAAAAATGCGCTTTCCGATTGGGGATGGTGGTTGTTGATTTGCGGCTCAGTGGTAGTGGCAACTCTCAACTATTTCGGAGTGATAGATTTCGAGATGTCAAAAATGGCTTTCATTGGTATAGGCATCCTGTCGGCTATTGGCATCTATCTGTTGAACAATATCCGACGCAATGTCTTCATCAATGTGGGGGCGGGCCTTTGGGATACCTACAATATGGCTACGGGACTCATGGGTGACCTTTTGTCTTATCTCCGCCTCTATGCCTTGGGATTGGCCGGTGGTATGTTAGGAGGTGTATTCAATGATTTGGGACTCCAGCTCAAGGATTCTATGGAAGGTATGCTTTGGGGCATTCCCGGTTGGATTTGTTGTGGCTTGATTTTTGTAGCAGGTCACAGTCTGAACATTGCGCTCTCATGCTTGAGCGGTTATGTACACTCCATCCGTCTGACGTTCGTAGAGTATTTCAAGAACTCTGGTTACGATGGCCGTGGTGTGGCATATAATCCTTTTGCAGAAAAGAAGTCCAAAGAATAAACAAGAAAAATAATATTATTAACAAATTAAAATCTTTAACAATTATGGAATTGAATCTTTTATTAGGTTATTTGGGTGTAGGTTTGATGCTGGCCCTTTCAGGTGTTGGTAGCTGCTATGGTACTACTATTGCCGCAAATGCAGCAGAAGGAGCTTTGAAGAAAGATTCTTCTAAATCTGCAGGTTATATGATTCTTTCGGCGATGCCTGCTTCTCAGGGTCTTTATGGTTTTGTAGCCTTCATGACCTTCGGTGGTGACGTGACAGCTGAGAATGGCCTGTTGAAGTTTGCCATTGGCATTAGTGTAGGTTTGGTGCTTTTGTTGTCTGCCATCCGTCAGGGACAACTTTGTGCCAATGGTATCGCAGGTATGGCACAAGGTCATGATGTACAGACCAACACAATGATTTATGCAGCTCTTCCCGAGTTTTATGCTATCCTTGCTTTGGTCGCAACATTCCTTGTATAATTTATTTAAAAGTGTTGTAATGAGAGGATGTGTCATTGACATATCCTCTTTTTTATTTGTAGATAGCGAACTATGCTGTTCATTTTCTTTTATTATGCCCCCAAAAACGACGATTTTTATGCTATAAAACATAAAAAAACACTGATGTTCGATTTTTATCCAAATATTTATGTATCTTTGCCAACGTATCAAATATAATGGAATTTTGAAAAAAATGACGAAGAAAATGCAAACTCCGGATTACATTTTTGAATCCAGTTGGGAGGTCTGCAATAAAGTGGGTGGTATTTACACCGTATTGTCTACGAGAGCGAAGACATTGCAAGAAGCTTTTACTGACAAAATAATTTTTGTCGGACCTGATTTTTGGCAGGATAAAGAAAATCCCCTTTTTTTAGAAGATAAGGCATTGTATGCCGATTGGAAGAAGCAGGCCATGGCAGATGGTCTGCAAGTGCGTACCGGGCGTTGGAATATCCCTGGACAACCGTTGGTTATTTTGGTTGATTTCAATCCCTTCTTCGCACAGAAGAATCAGATATACACCGACATGTGGAATGACTTCCAGATAGATTCTCTTCATGCGTATGGTGACTATGATGAAGCCTCCATGTTTTCCTATGCTTCGGCCAAGGTAGTGGAGAGTTTTTACCGTTTCAATCTGACGGCTGATGACAAGGTGGTTTATCAGGCACATGAATGGATGACCGGCCTCGGTGCACTCTATCTTCAGAAATCGGTGCCTCAGATTGCTACCATCTTCACGACCCATGCAACCTCCATCGGACGGAGCATTGCCGGAAATGGCAAACCGCTCTACGATTATCTTTTTGCTTACAATGGCGACCAGATGGCGGGTGAATTGAACATTCAGTCGAAGCATTCGGTGGAGAAGCAGACGGCCCATCATGTGGATTGTTTCACTACAGTGAGCGACATTACGGCCCGCGAGTGTGCCGAATTGCTCGATAAAGTGCCTGATGTGGTGTTGATGAATGGTTTTGAGGATGATTTTGTACCCGTAGGTGCGGCTTATACGGCCAAGCGGAAGAAGTCCCGCCAGTTGAAATTGCGTTTGGCAAATTGTCTGCTTGGTGAGGAGTTCGAGGATGCTGAGACATTGATAATCGGTACCAGTGGCCGTTATGAGTTCAAGAACAAGGGCATCAATGTATTTTTGGAGGCACTGAACCGTTTGAACCGCGACAAGAATCTGAAAAAGAAGGTGCTCGCCTTCGTGAATGTTCCCAGTTGGGTGGGAGAGCCCCGTGAAGACCTGATGGAGCGTCTTGGGAACAAAGAGGTATATACCACACCGCTCGAATGTCCGCTCATCACACATTGGTTGCACAACATGACGCACGATCAGGTGCTGGATATGCTCAAATATCTGGGTATGGGCAATCGTCGGGAGGACAAAGTGAAGGTGATTTTTGTGCCCTGCTATCTTGATGGTGTGGACGGAGTAATCAACAAGCATTATTACGATGTGCTCCCTTGTGAGGACCTGACCGTTTATCCTTCGTATTACGAGCCGTGGGGATATACTCCGCTGGAGAGTGTGGCTTTCAAAGTGCCTACGGTCACAACAGATTTGGCCGGATTTGGTCTTTGGGCCAACACGTTGAAACCTGCAGGTGGGTATAGCCAGTTGGAAGATGGTGTCAAGGTCATTCATCGTTCCGACTACAATTATTCGGAGGTGGCTGATATCATCCGTGACACGATTGTTGATTTCTCAGGGAAAACGGATGCCGAAGTCAAGAAAATCAGGAAGAATGCAGCTGCTATAGCTGAAAAGGCTTTGTGGAAACACTTTGTCAAGTATTATTACGAGGCCTATGATGTGGCATTGCGTAATGCAGAATCCAGGTGTAAGAAGAAAATAGAGAGTTAAAAACGTAAATTATAGAAAACCAATTTATAAATTAATTTCGATCGATTTATGAAAATCAAAGCAAGTAACGCGAATACCCCTAATTGGAAAGAGGTTACCGTTAAGGCAAGTATTCCGGCAGAGTTGAAGAAGCTGGAAGAGTTGGCACGCAACATGTGGTGGGCTTGGAATCACGAGGCCACCGATTTGTTTGGTGATTTGGATCCCGCTTTGTGGAAAGAGGTTGTTCAAAACCCCGTCCTCCTGTTGGAGCGCATGAGCTATGAGAAGTTGGAAGAACTGGCCGCAGACAAGGCCATTCTGGCGCGCATCGACAAGGTCTATAAGCAATTCCGTGCATACATGGATGTGAAGCCCGATGCTAATCGTCCCTCTGTTGCTTACTTCTGTATGGAGTATGGTTTGAGTCACGTTTTGAAAATCTACTCCGGTGGTCTCGGTATCCTTGCCGGTGACTATTTGAAGGAGGCTTCAGACAGCAACGTTGATATGTGTGCTGTAGGTTTCCTCTATCGTTATGGATACTTCACCCAGTCGCTCTCTATGGATGGCCAGCAGGTGGCCAACTACGAGGCACAGAACTTCGGTTCACTCCCCATTGAGCGCACATTGGATGCCAATGGCAATCCCGTAGTGGTGGAGGTTCCTTATATGGACTATAAGGTTCACGCATACGTGTGGACAGTAAACGTTGGCCGCATCAAGCTCTATCTGCTCGATACCGACAACGAACTCAATAGCGACTTCGACAAGAGCATCACACACGCCCTTTATGGTGGTGATTGGGAAAACCGTTTGAAGCAGGAGATTCTGCTTGGTATCGGTGGTATCCTTACTCTTCAGAAGTTGGGTATCAAGAAGGATATCTATCATTGCAACGAGGGTCACGCGGCCCTTTGCAACGTACAGCGTTTGTGCGACTATGTGAAGAGTGGTCTTACCTTCAATCAGGCTATGGAGCTGGTTCGTGCCTCTTCACTTTACACCGTACACACTCCCGTGCCCGCCGGTCACGACTATTTCGACGAAGGCCTCTTCGGCAAGTACATGAGCGGCTATCCTCAGATGATGGGCATCACTTGGGACGAGTTCATGGATATGGGCCGTATCAATCCCGGCGACAAGGGCGAGCGTTTCTGTATGTCAACTTTCGCTTGCAACACCTGTCAGGAGGTGAATGGTGTGAGCTGGTTGCACGGTGAGGTGTCAAAGAAGATGTTCTCAGGCATCTGGAAGGGCTACTTCCCCGAAGAGTCTCACGTAGGTTATGTGACCAACGGTGTACACTTCCCCACATGGAGTGCTACTGAGTGGAAAGACCTCTATAACAAGCATTTCGACAAGGCTTTCATGGGCGACCAGAGCAACCAGAAGATTTGGGAGAAGATTTACGAGGTGAGCGATGAAGAGATTTGGAACACCCGTCTGGCTCTGAAGAACAAGCTCATCGACTACATCCGCAAGAGCTTCCGCGAGGATTGGTTGAAGAATCAGGGAGACCCCAGCCGTATCGTGTCATTGATGGAGAAAATCAACCCCAACGCCCTGTTGATTGGTTTCGCCCGTCGTTTTGCCACATACAAGCGTGCTCACCTGTTGTTCACCGACCTCGATCGTTTGGCCAAGATTGTGAATAACCCCAACTATCCTGTCCAGTTCCTCTTTGCCGGTAAGGCTCATCCCCACGATGGTGGTGGTCAGGGACTCATCAAGAAGATTTACGAGATTTCTCGTCGTCCCGAATTCTTGGGCAAGATTATCTTCCTCGAGAACTACGACATGAAGCTTGCCCGTCGCCTCGTTTCAGGCGTGGACATCTGGATGAACACTCCGACTCGTCCGCTCGAAGCATCAGGTACCTCAGGCGAGAAGGCATTGATGAACGGTGTTGTCAACCTCTCTGTACTCGATGGTTGGTGGCTCGAAGGCTACCGCGAAGGTGCCGGTTGGGCGTTGACCGAGAAGCGTACGTACCAGAATCAGGAGCATCAGGACCAGCTCGATGCCGCTACCATCTACAGCTTGCTCGAGAATGAGATTCTGCCTCTCTACTACGCTCGCAATGCCAAGGGCTATAGCGAGGGTTGGGTGCGCACCATCAAGAACTCAATTGCTCAGGTGGCTCCCCACTACACCATGAAGCGCCAGTTGGACGACTACTATAGCAAGTTCTATTGCAAGGAGGCAGCCCGTTTTGCCATATTGTCAGCCAATGACAATGCCAAGGCCAAGGAGATTGCCGCATGGAAAGAGCAGCTGGCCGAGAAGTGGGACAGCATCGAAGTGGTATCTTCTACGAAGGACGAGGCGCTCATCAATGGTCAGGTAGAGACTGGTAAGGAATATACCGTCACTCACGTTGTTGACGAGAAGGGGCTGGAGGATGCCGTAGGTATCGAGCTTGTCTCTATCTACACCGACAAGGACGGACAGGATCATGTCTATAGCGTAGAGCCTATGGAGGTCATCAAGTGCGAGGGCAACCTCTACACCTTCCAGTGCAAGCATCATCTCGACAATGGTGGTTCGTTCCGCATCGCATACCGTATGTATCCGAAGAATGCGAACCTGCCCCATCGTCAGGATATGTGCTACGTCCGTTGGTTTGTATAATATCCATTGACTGGTTTGTTTTTTTTGACGGTCTCTGTCCATTCTGAACAACGAATGGCAGAGACCATTTTTTATATTAAAAATTTTTGCAAGGCAATTAATCATCCTCTTTTGCGTTAATAAAGAGAAAACAGAGGAACGAAACTTGCAATTCATGAAGAAAATATTCTCGTTACTATATGTCATTTGGGCTTTGGGGGCTCTTTTTCTCTCCGTTTCGTGCGACGATGAGGAGCATTACACCACCTCACCCCATGCGTTGCTGGCTTTTTCGGCTGACACCGTGCGGTTCGACACTGTATTCTCCACCATAGGCTCCAGCACCCAACTTTTCAAGGTCTATAATCCCGGCGATGAGTCGTTGATGATATCCGAAGTCCAGCTGGCCAGTGACGGCAAGAGTGGGTTCCGTGTCAATCTCGACGGTGTCAGTGGCACCCGTTTCACCAATGTCGAAGTGCGCGATGGAGACAGCCTCTATGCCTTTGTCGAGGTCACGGTCAATCCGCGCGACGAGAACAATCCCTTCCTGCTTCGCGACTCCCTGTTGTTCCATCTCCAGAGCGGTGTCTGTCAGAAAGTGCTCCTCGAGGCTTACGGACAGGACATGATAGTCCTTCGGGGCAAGTGCTTCATGCAGGAGACCACCCTCACCGGTGATCGTCCCTATGTGGTGTACGACAGTCTTACGGTCGATAGCGGCGTCACCCTGCGCCTCACCGAGGGCACCCGTCTCCATTTCCATAGCGGTGCTTTCCTCAAGGTTCATGGCACACTCCGTGCCGAGGGGTCCATAGAGCGTCCCATCCTTTTCCGTGGCGACCGTCTGGACAATCTTTTCGACTATCTTCCTTACGACCGTCTGGACAATCAGTGGGGAGGCATCACCCTGACCTCTTCCAGCTATGACAACTACCTGAACCATGTCGATATCCATAGCGGAGGGTGGGGGATAGTGTGCGACTCTGCCGACGCATCGCTGAACAAGCTCACCATCGAGAATTCCGTCATCCACAATGTGGCCGGCGATGCCCTCAGTGCCGTGAACGGACGTATCTGGGTGGGAAATACCGAGCTGACAAATGCCGGAGGCCATTGTCTGAAACTTCGTGGAGGCGATGCACAGGTGGTCTATACCACATTGGCCAATTTCTATCCTTGGGCCTATCGCGGAGCGGCTCTCTGCCTGAGCAACGAACATACACCGCTCACCCGTGCCGAGTTCCGCAGTTGTCTTCTCACCGGCTATTCCTCCAATGAGCTGATGCTCTCTCACGACTCTGACACCACCCTTGCTTTCAATTATCGCTTCGAGACCTCATTGCTCAACATCCCTGCCGATAGTCTTCAGGGCGACACTCTTCCCGGCGGACGCTTTTATCAGGTGCGTATCGACTCTGTAGGTGCTCCGGTGAGCCGCATAGCGAACTTTCCCCTTATCGATACCGACATATTCTATTATGATTTCTCCCTCGACTCCCTTTCGCAGGCCCTCGATGCCGGAGGAGCGGATGATGCCCGCCTCTTCTATCCCCTCGACCGCTTGGGACGTAGCCGTCTGGACGATGATGCTCCCGATGCCGGAGCAAGGGAGAGGGGAGGGCGTCACTAATCATTAATCACTAAAAACGAATCACTAAAACGAATTACTTAACTAATTACTAATCCCTAGTCACTCGTCACTAGTCACTAGTCACTAGTCGCTAGTCACTAGTCACTAGTCACTCGTCACTAGTCACTCGTCACTAGTCGCTAGTCACTAAAACTACAATGATATGAAACACCGTTTTATTCAGTTCATGGCTTTTGCGTCCATGGCGTGTGTAGCCTGTCAAAGCGGACAGGTAGAGAAAAATGCAGACCTGACCCTGTGGTATGATCGCCCTGCCGGACATTGGGTAGAAGCATTGCCCCTTGGCAACGGGCGGTTGGGCGCCATGGTGTATGGCGGATTGGTGAGCGACACCATCCAGTTGAATGAAGACACCTTTTGGAGCGGAAGCCCCTACAACAACATCAATCCCTTGGCTAAACCGACTTTAGGAATAATCCGCGAACTCATCAACAAGGGCGACTACGAGGGTGCGCAACGCTTGGCCATGCGCACCATCACGGCCAACAAGAGCATCACCGGCCACGGCATGATTTACGAGTCGGTGGGCAATCTGGTGCTGACTTTTCCTGAAGAGCATCTCGACACCACGGCCTATCGTCGCGAGCTGGACTTGCAGGAGGCCGTGGCACGCACCATCTATACCGCCGGTGGGGTGAATTACGAACGTGAAGTCTTCACCTCCTTGGCCGACCAGTTGACCTTCATCCGCCTGAAGGCTTCAGAGAAGGGGGCACTGAGCATGAACATCTCTTTCTGCAGTCCTATAAAAAGAGAGCGTACGGTGGCATATACCGAGGTGCTCACCGACTCCATCCTGCGGGTGACCACGCTCCCCGGCAAAGAGGCAGAGGAGAACATCCCCAACCTGCTGGATTGCACCTCATACATCAAGGTGTTGTCTCGTGGAGGGCAGCAGCTCAAGGACTCTCTGCATGGTGGCAGCATCTCTGTGACGGGGGCCGACGAGGTGTTGCTGGCCGTGTCATCAGCCACCAATTTCGAGCGTTACGACAGCATTTCAAGTCCAGGTGCCGGAGAAGAGAAAGCTATGGGCTATCTTGCAGATTTCAATTTCTCCGACGAGAGTCTGGATAACTATGAAAAGGCACGTGCCGCCCACACGGAGCTCTACCGTCGGCAATTCGACCGTGTGACACTGGACCTTGGCGAGAATCCCGTCCAGCGGGCAAAGCCCACCGATGTGCGCATCCGTGAGTTCAGCACCACCGACGACCCCTCGTTGGCATCCATGTATTTCCAGTTCGGGCGCTACCTGCTCATCAGCAGTTCGCAACCCGGCACCCAGCCGGCCAACCTGCAGGGTATCTGGAATCCCAGCTCCGGCTATTATCCCGCATGGGACAGCAAATACACCACCAACATCAATGTCGAGATGAACTATTGGCCTGCCGAGGTCACCAATCTGAGCGAGTGTCACGACCCCTTCCTGCAGATGGTGCGCGATGTCAGCATCACCGGTCGTCGTTCGGCTTCAGAGATGTACGGTTGCCGTGGATGGACGCTCCATCACAACACCGACCTCTGGCGTAGCACCGGTGCGGTGGATTATGCCTCGTGCAGTGTGTGGCCCACCTGCAATGCCTGGTTCTGCCAACACCTGTGGGAGCGCTATCTCTACACCGGCGACAAGGAGTTCCTGGCCGATGTCTATCCCATCCTCAAAGAGGCCGCTCTCTTTTATCAGGACTTCCTCAGTCTCGACCCCCGTACGGGCTATCTTGTAGCCTCGCCGAGCAATTCGCCGGAGAACAATCCCGGATTGGGCAAATATTTCGACGAATACTTCAACAAGGAGATGAAGCCCGCCCTTTTCAGTGGCATAGCCATGGACAACCAGATGATATCCGACCTGCTGAAGAACACCATAGAGGCCTCCTCCATATTGGGCGTGGATGCCGGCCTGGCAGAGGAGTGGGCCGCCATCAAGGCCCAGTTGCCCCCCATGATGATAGGGAAGTACGGGCAGATGCAGGAGTGGCTTGATGACTGGGACCGCGAGACCTCCGGCCATCGCCACGTCTCACACCTGTGGGGCGCTTTCCCCGGCCACATGGTTTCGCCCTACGAGCACCCCGAACTGGCCTCTGCCGTGCGCAAGTCGCTCGAAGGCCGTGGCGATGCCAGCCGTGGATGGGCCATGGGGTGGAAGGTCTGCCTGTGGGCCCGCCTGCTCGATGGCAACCGCGCATACAAGCTGATGCAGAACCAGCTGAAACTGAAAGACCCGCAAGTGAGCATCAAGGACCCCGACGGCGGCACCTATGCCAATATGTTCGATGCGCATCCGCCCTTCCAGATCGACGGAAACTTCGGATGCACGGCAGGTGTGGCCGAGATGTTGGTGCAGAGCCATGCCGGCACAGTCCATCTGCTTCCTGCTCTGCCCGATGCCTGGAGCCAGGGTCGTGTCACCGGACTCCGCACTCGTGGCGGATTCGAGGTGGTGGAGATGACGTGGAAGGGAGGCCGCCTGAGCACCCTCACCATCAAGTCCACCATCGGAGGAAACTTGCGTCTGCGCACCGCCACTCCGCTCGTCGGGGCCGATGGGGGAGAGCTGGCCGTTGCCGAAGGGGAGAACCCCAATGCGCTGACCGCCACGTACCAGATAGCCCCTCCCATCGTGAAAGACCCCTCCAAGATAGTGCCGCTCGAGCTGGAGGACACCTATCTCTACGACGTACCTACAGAGCCCGGCAAGGAGTATCGCCTGACGATGAAGACCGAAGAATAATTCTCCCATACATTCCACACACCGATATGAAGACAATCCTGCTGGCCGTGGGGCGGACGGTGCAACCTTATTACATTACCGCCATCAAGGAGTATGTGGAGCGCACGAAGCACTACATCCCCTTCGACATGGAGATTATCCCCGAGTTGAAGAACACCAAGAATCTGACCGAGGAGCAACAGAAGGAGCGCGAGGCCGATCTCATCCTGAAGGCCCTGCAACCGGGCGACACCGTGGTGTTGCTCGACGAGCACGGACGGGAGTTCCGCTCGGTGGAGTTTGCCTCGTGGATGGAGCGCAAGCTCAGCACCACGGGCAAGCGCCTGGTGTTCATCATCGGTGGCCCTTACGGATTCTCTCCCCGCATCTATCAGGCGGCACAAGAGAAGCTCTCGCTCTCGAAGATGACCTTCTCGCACCAGATGATACGCCTCGTCTTCGTGGAGCAGATCTATCGTGCCATGACGATACTCCGTGGCGAGCCGTATCATCATGAGTGAGGGGATTGACTAGTCGCTAGTCACTAGTCACTAGTCACTAGTCACTAGTCACTAGTCACTATTCACTATTCACTATTCACTAGTCGCTAGTCACTATTCACTAGTCGCTAGTCACTACCCCAACTCCCATCCCCTCTCGATGCTCTCCCTGTCCACCTCGTCGGGGCGGATGCCACACTCCACGCACGTCATGGCCATGAGGATGCGGGCGAACACGCGGTGTCCCTCCTTCGTGCGGGGCGAAGGAAGCGGTTGCTTCCCTCCCACCTTGTAGTCCAATAGCCTTATCACCGTGCGCAGGTAGCTTCGCGTGTCATTTCCGTCCTCCGGCGGTGCCCACCGGTGGAGGATGTTCTCTAAGGTATAAGACTTACCCTCCTGCCGCAGGCGCAATCGGTACGTCTCCATCAGCTTCCATGCCGCGCGGTAGCCGAAGGCCATCGAGGTGAATTCCTCAAACTCCTTGTCCGTCACCTTTTCTCGTCTGCCCACCCACTGGCTTGTGCCGCGACGGATGTTGAGCGGGTTGTTGTTTCTGATTCCTCGTGTCATGATTTCACTTTTTTGTAACTGTCATCTGTGATTTGTGATACATACTTGCGCGATTTCCATGTGGCCAGCATGTGCCGTGTCTCCCTTTCGCCTCCACCGATGCCTTCCATGCGCCTCACGTCCATGGCCTCCTTCACCGTGAAGGTGTCGGGTAGCAATTCCAGCAAGTTTCGTGGCCCCGGTTTGTGTCGGTCAGTTTCGCTTTCGCTCATACTTTTTCCGATGTCCGCGCCGAAGAACTCCATCTTGCACCACAGGTCATACTCCAGGCTCCAGCGCACAAACTCCTCGATGGCTTTCGACCACTTGCATCCGTGTGCCACATAGAGCACACACGCCTTCAGGTAGGCAATCACGTTGGCCCGGAAAGAGAGGTTCTCATACACGCGGCTCTGCGTCAGGCGTGCCCGGTCGGCACACTCCTCTTTCAGCTTCATGGCCAGCCGGTATGCATCGGGGCACTCCACCTCGCCCGTGGCCTTGGTTAGGCGTTCGATGTAGGGGCGCAGCTCTTCGGCAAACGCCTCGTCGTAGGTGCCATAGACGGGCATTTCCGAGCCTATTTCCCGTTCGGGGATGGTGCAGAAGTTGATGCGCGACACGGGTCCGTCGGTCAGCACCGTGCGAAAGTACCGCTTACCCTTCTGGATGGTGGTCGAGGCATTCCAGTTGAATCGGATGGTCACCTTCTCCGTCACCGACCCTGCCCCCACGCGGGTCTGTCCGTAGCGGTTTCCCGGGTCGAAGGCCAGGCACATGATCTGGAACTGTTGCCCCCCTCGTCCGCTTCCGCGCAGGGCATCAAACTGGTCAATCTCGTTCATCTTCGTGTAGAGGAAGTGCCCGTCGGCCTCGGCCGTTCGCATCACAAAGGCGGGGTTCGTCATGTCTGCATCAATCTCCTGAATGACAAGCCCTTCGGGTCGCTTGCGCTTGTCCTTGTTCGCCCCTTTTGAGTTCACCTCGTTCTTCCACTCCCGTTCGCGTCTGAGGTTTTCCTCGTCGCGCCGGCGGATGTCGGCCATGATGTAGTTGATGGGCTGGCTGATGCAGTCCTTGCCCGCGCCCGTGCCCGCCATCAGCACGTTCATCAGTGTGGCCTCGTGCGCCACGTTGTCGATGTAGCGGAAGAGCACCCGGTGCAGGTGCGCTCCCAGCGGAGGGAACACCGCGTGAGCCACGGCAGGCTTGTAGAGGTCAGGAGTGCGGCTCAGCAAGAGGGCGATGAGGGGAGGGAGTTTCTTTGGCATGGAGGGACAGGCAGAAGACCGGGACCCTCCCCTTTGCCCCTCCCAAGGGAGGGGAGTGGAATGCTCTTCCTTCAGCGCCTGTAGCACCCGTGTCAACTTCATGGGCATATACTTCCGTGGCTCGTGCAGGGCATTGTCGATGCATTGCATCTTCTCTTCCTGTGGAAATCCGTCGTAGTTGGGGATGGCCCGGTTCAACAGCTCTCTGTCAAACCCAAAGATGTGGCGCAATGAGCAGGCAAGGTCAAATATCTTCGTATTCCTGTCGCCTTGTGTGGGAGGCAGGCCATCGCCCGTCAGTTCCCAGTATTTGGCGACGATTTCCGTGGCGGGAAGGCCGTGGTAGGCAGGGATGAAAGACCCTCCCCCTTGAGCAGACCCTCCCCCTTGAGCAGACCCTCCCCCTGCCCCTCCGCAAGGGAGGGGAGTAGAATGTTCGGCTTGCATGGTTTCCCCCTGTTTATCAGAGTCAGAGCTATTGTCTGAACTCCTGAACTTCTGCAACTCCTGAACTCCTGAAGAGCTATCCACTCCTTCCCTTTGGGGAAGGCCGGGATGGGGTCCGGGAAGGTCGGGATGGGGTCCGGGAAGTCCGGGGTGGGGTCCCCTGAACAGCTCCTCACTCACCCACAACACATACCCCCGTGGCACCGCAAACGAGCATCGGGCATAGTCCTTCACCGAGGCGTCATACTCCTTGTCGCCCAGCTGGCGGGCCATCCAAGCCTGTGCCTCGGGCAGGGGCATGCCTGGGGGGATGACGAACACCAGCCGGAGGCCTTCCGTCGAGGGCGACACGTGGGCCAGCACAATGCCCAGCTCCTCCTTGCGCGCCTCCATCTCCGCCCACCGTCCGCGCGGGTCACGGATGTGGTCGAGGTCGTAGATGGCCAGTCCGCTCGGCACGGCATCGTCGTTCTTCCTCCGTCCGCCCGGGAAGGTGGCGTGGAAGGTGAAGACGGGCAGGCGCTTCTTCAGCTTCGCCTTTAGGGTTTCAAACTCCTCCTTGGCCAGCCGTCCGCTCAGGCAGGCCTCCCGGTTATCCGCTATCTCGGCACATACTTGCGCCACAATGGGCGAATCCAGCGCCTCGTTGAAGAGGTCGGGCGTACATGCCCTGACCTCCCCTCTGATACTTCGTGCTATACCGAAACTCATGCTTCCTCCTCCTCTGTCACTATTTCCACAAAGTTGCTGGCATCAATGCTCTCGCCCACTATGGCACGCGGGGCATCCACCCTCTCATCGCGGGCAATGCAGAGGCGCATCCTCACGTTCTCGTCGCTCACCGTCACCCGTCCGTGAGGCAACCGCATGTACTTCGTGCCCGGTTGTGGCCTCCAGTTGCGTTGATGTTCGTTGAAGTTTCCCTCTGAGGGGTTCACCAGGGCCAGTGTGCCCTGAATACGTTTTGTTCCGTTGAGCAGTGATGCATATACGGCATCGCTGATCTGAATATTTACTGTCATAAATTCTACTTGATTTTGTGAGCAAGAGAAGCGAAGGTTGTTGAGCTCATTTCATCGATACATCTCCGCTCACTCCAAGCTCGAATTAATGAATGATTTTTTTATTTCTCTGTCAAATCATTTTTGTAATGATGATTTGGTTTTCATACCGTGTCTGTCCGTTCTTGTCGGTGAACGAACGTTGCTTGATGTAGCCCTGCATACGGTGTAGCAGAGCCGTGTCGTAGGGTTGGGCATCGCGTGCCATGTCGCCCGTCATTTCGGCATAGAACTCGTCTATGCCATCGCTGAGAATGAATCCCTTCGAGTAGAAGGTTTTCGGTGTGCCGTCTTGGGCGGTGTAGCTACGTGCCGCTACGGGGCGTTGTTCAATGATTGTAACCAATTTTTCCATTTTCTTTTAATTATTGAAAAGTTGATAAATAAACTCTCTTCCCCGCTCCGTCCACACGAGTGACGAAGTGGTGTGTACCGCACCGAACATGTCGTGATACGAGTGTATGCGGTTCGTGGCAAGCCCCTGTCGGGCATAGGGAGCATAGAGCATGTATTGCCCGCTCTGCCCGTACTGGATGCCGTGCAGGCAGAGGAGTCGGTTCAACTCCTGTGCCGTCATGCCCATGCCCTTGGCCACCTGTGTGGTGGTGAAGCAACTGACCGAGTCGAGCACATGGTCGGCATACTCTGCGCGGGGTTGCAGGCGGGCAATCTGCTCTTCCTTGCGTTGGAGGGTGGCGTGCATGATTAGCATCGCGCGAGCCATGATCACCTCGTCGCTCTCTTCGGGGCGTGCCACCATGTAGCCACCCTGCTTGCGGATGGAGGGGAGCACTTCACTGGTGACCCAATGCTTGAACTCACGTGCCGTGGGAAGTTTTGACGAGAGGATGAGGGCGTAGAGGCCGCTTTCGTTGATGAGTATCGGAGAAGTTCCGTTGACGAGGAACGAATCGTTCCGCGTCTTGTCCTCCTCCTCCACATGGTCGCGAATGGCCTTTCTTGGATTGGTGTAACCAAGCATATTGGCTATGTCAGCTCCGACAAACCAAGGTTCCCCCTTCTCGTCCTGCATCGTCCGGATGGTGCCGAACTCAGCGTGGTTGAAAAATTGGATTTCGTTCATTATTTAATAATGTTTATACTGGGCCTCCTTAACCCAGTGCTTTAATGTGAATAAATTACTTTTCTATTGGGTTGTAGCAATGATGTCAAAGAACACCGTCGGAAAGCGTGGTTGATTGCTTTCGACGATGCAAAGTAATTACATAGTTCAGGGAGATAAGAAAATAGAATTATCAGCGTTCTATAAATTTTCTATTATTATTTTATATACTGATAATCAATAAAATAAAAAACACTAATAGAAAACTTTCTATCAGCGTGCGAAAAATAAAAGGGGGAAATCATAGCTTCTATGAAATCCCCTTTATCAGATTTTTGATTTTGGTATATTGTTCTTGATTTATGGCCGTATCACTTGTGTCAAAACCTCTGTGGTTTGATATGTATGAGCTGAGTTGCTTGGTGGATAATGCATTTTTGATTGTATTTATTGGGGTACGCATTTCAAATACTTCAATATATATCCCAATCACATTACATATCATCTTTTGATTCAACCCCCATTCGTTCTTTCGGGGGTCGATTTTCTTCAACAGATTCACCAATTCTGCATCCATGCAAATTTGCGTCCACAATTCTTGCCAACAATCCCAATCTGTGAAATACACCTTTAATCCCTTGGTCAAATCGAGCACCTTGTCTCTATAACTTTCCACTTCTCGCTTTGCCACATCGTCCATATCATCGAGCGAAATGTTTTGCGTCATGGGGTCAGATGGTGTGATGACCACTTTTTTTCCGTCATTGCCTATTTTACGTCTGAAAAACTCCTCCAGCAATGCGTTGAACAATTTATCCTTTTCATAGATTCTCATGATGGCAATGCAGATGGCATCGTTTGGTATGTCCTCTTCCTCGTGCCCCTCTTCGGCGGCGTTCATCAGGCAGGTTGTCACGATGGCCATTATACTGGTCAGGCAAGGGCCATTGTCATTTCTCGCCATTTCCGAGTGAATATAAACAATCTGCTCATCTCTGAAATCCGTCTCTGCACGCAATTGTTGAAGTACCCTATTCGCATTATGCCACAACGATATGGCATCCATGTGGGTGATTTCGTTCTCTATATCAGAGAGAATCGGTATCCAATGGCGGAAAAGGTCGTTCTTCCGAAAATGACTATGGCAACTCCTCCGCTCTTCGTCTGTGAGTCTTTTTATTTGCATCTCTCCGTTTAATCGATACCCTCTTTCATTATGCGTTTCAGTTCATCCAGTGCCGGACTTCCGAACAGGTTATTTCCAGCCGCATCCTCTGTCAATCGCGCAAAAGTAGTATCGCTTACCCATGTATATTTATAGGCTCCTTCTCCCACCTTTATGCTTTTCTTTTTGTTATTGTTGGGCACCAGTTCTATAGAGTTTCCTCCTAACTCCTCCGTGAAGAAGTTTATTTGGGCATTTTGCATATCGTTTTCTTTGGAGAAATTCAACTCATCACCCTTTTGAGCCGTCATTTCCACATCCATTTTTCCATTATAGATGTCCCTCATTTGCACGGTGAGTTTTGCCCATTTCTTTTTCAAGCGTTCGAGATTCAGGTAAGGCAAGTGAAACTTAATTTTATAGAATCCCATCGGATAATTCTTCTTGTCATCAATGAGCGACCAAAACTTCTGGGGGTCTTGCAGATGCATCAGCTCTATGTGCAAACTATATTTCTTCAACAACAAGTTCAGTGTGTAACTGATGATTTCGCTCAAATACGTGTCAGATGAAAACACCGACTTCTTCACTTCAATGGCCAATCGTTGTATTCCTGGGCGGTTGTCGATGATGACAAGGCAGTTGGCATAATCCTCTTCATCCACTATCTGAAAATTCTTATCCGTCCGTTTTGTCTTCTTTTTGTTGGCAATGCGCATCACCGTAATGTCGTCCAAGGGCTGCATCAGGTGTTTGTGGGTATATACCTTTTGATGCCTGCGATGGGTAAATCTAATTGCTTCCGTGTGGTTATAGTCATTCTCCAATATCTCTTGCAATATCTTCTGCTTTTGAGGGAATGCCTCTCCTGCAGGCATCAGTGTATCACTCTCGCCAAACAGATTCACCTGTTCGTTGCCCAATATCTTTCCAAATTGGAAGTTGTATAGTTGAAATTGTGCCATGTCATATCCATTTATTTTTATATATAGTCAATTATTCTTCTCAAAACGGCAAGTCATACCCCACTGCCTCGTTCTCGCATACCGTGGAGAAGCCGAGCCGTTCCATGGCAGAAATGTCCTTCAACTTGGCGCGGTAGGTGGTGAAGGTGTGGATGTCCTCAATCTCCAACCGGCGACGACGACTTATGTCGAGGAAGTCACGTTCGAGGTCGATACCCAAATAGCGTCGTCCAAGCAAATTGGCAGCTATACCAGTTGTCGAACTACCACAAAAAGGGTCGAGTACCCATTCGTTGGGCTTGGTAGATGCCATCAAGATTCTCGCCAATAAAGCAAGAGGTTTTTGTGTAGGATGTTTTCCGCACGATTTTTCCCATCGGGCAATGGCCGGTAAGTGCCACACGTCGGTCATTTGCTTGTCATCATTTATCTGCTTCATCAATTCGTAGTTGAAGTAATGCGGTTTCTTTTCGCTTTTGCGTGCCCAGATTATGAATTCGGTACTATATGTGAAATATCGGCAAGAGATATTGGGCGGTGGATTTGTCTTTGCCCATGTCACCACATTCAGTATTTTATATCCCAATTCTGTCAAACAATTGGCAATGGAAAAGATATTATGGTATGTGCCAGAAATCCAAATGGTGCCATTATCCTTAAGTTTATCGCGACAAAGACCGAGCCATTCCATGTTGAACTCCAACATCTCTTGTTGACTCTTTCCCTTATCCCATTCTCCCTTATCCACACAAACCACCTTTCCCGATTGAACACTTATTCCACCATTCGAAAGGAAATAAGGCGGATCGGCAAAGATGCAACTGAACTTGAAATCAAATTCGCGTAGCAACTTGAAGCAATCACCATGCAGAAGCGTAAAGGCGCGGTCGGGGGATTTATAATATGGTTTAATCATTTTCGTCAACAGGAGGTACAGGTAAACCTAATTCATGCAAAGGTATGTAATTGTAGTAATAAGAACATCCTACACTTATAATATAATCACGAGTGTCCTTATAGCATTCTTGCCTGAACCAATCAGACAAAATATACATAAATTCTACTTTATAATTAAGTTCTGAAAACAGCTTGATATATTGTTTTTTCTTAAAATCACATGTCTGCAATTTTTCATCAACACTTCCACCTACTTTTTGGTGTTTTACTTCAATAATATTAATGGTATTATTTATGATGACATAAATACAATTGTCAGGTAAAAGTTTTTTCGACAAATGCTTTTTCCAATCAATTCCTTTCTTTTCTAAGAATCTATATAACCCGTTTTTTTTGAAGATATAGCCAACAAGTTCTTCGTTATAGAAAATATCCATATCCTTAAGAATATAACCCTTTTGGCTGTCTAAAAAATTATACAGATCAACTTTAGCTTCATATATCAGCCCTGTGATAGTATTTCCACCTCCAGTACCTCCTTGTATCATAACATTTCCTCCTTCACCTGTTTTACAAACTCTTCAATCGTGGTCAAATTATACACATTAGGGATGGCATAGAAAGCCTCTTCCAATTTGTTGCGGGCAGATTTCCATCCGATACCATCCGTAATCCACACAAATTCAAAACCGTCAACGGCATTGATTTTAGGAGAAAGTTCAGAGTATGCACGAGCTACCTCATTCAGTTTTGAACCTCCACCACTATAGAAATTCACCTCCATCAGATATTTGCAACGGTTTGTCTCTACTACAAAGTCGAAACGTTTCTTGTCCTCGCCAAGTACTGATAAGGCTGGATATTCTGTTGAATAGACCTCTTCCCTGTAAGCGATACCGGCTCTATCAAATATAGAAGCTACCTGACCTTCCATCAAATGACCGCTACGATTCTTGCGGGCATTGGTGTCAAGGCCTGTCTCTACACCGAAAACATAATCTACAAGGTTTGTTATTTTCTTATTTTGGAAGACTTCGCAAAGCCCTGTGCCATGAACATATTCGATAACCCCTTCAACGCTATCAAAAAAAGTACTCAGTAACTTCACACCACCGTCAGGCATAATTGCTTTTTTGTTGTCCGAACTTCTGACAGCTATGAGTATTTCCAACACGCTGAATACATTCTTGTTTTCCTCCCAAAGGCGACGAATAGCAGCGTCCATATCAGTTTGGCCAATCAAATAATTCAATTGGTTCAACTTGATGGCAATAGCCTCTACATTAGCTTCAATCTTCTTGAAATCACAATAGAAGTCAAGTGTCGCGTTTGTTTCTTTCAGTTGCAACATGAATTTGTCAAACTGTTCTTTTCGGTCAGTGTTCATTATATAGCTCTGTTATAAGGTTCAACATCTTCAGCAGCAATTTCTATGTAACCTTCAGGACGATAATTACTTATCAAAAGTTCCGTCAGTTTGCCGCGCTTGCTTGGGTTGGCATTGATTGAGCGTGAAGCATATACACGGCTGATAAAGAAGTCGCGATAATTCTCCTCAAAAAAACGGTCTTCGGGATTCTTAGCCGAACAATCAGCATTGCTCAACATCCATCTGATGCCCAAATGCCCGTTCAATCGTTGGCAAAAGTCACGCAAACGGATTTGTTCTTCATCATTAAAGTCTTCTTTTGCATACGAAGTAAAGCTCGAAGTGGCACTCAATGGGCGGTAGGGAGGGTCGAAATAAAAGAAATTCGCTCCTTGTTCATCCAAATAATTGATGGTTTCTTCAAAATCTCCGTTCAAAATCACCACTTCTGTACTATTCAGCAATGCACTATCGGCTCTGATTACATCTGCATTGCAAATGGTAGGATGCGCATACTTGCCAAAGGGAACATTGAAATGCCCCTTCCCATTCACACGATACAAACCATTGAAACAAGTCCTATTCAGAAATATCAAATACTTTGTACGGTCAATGTCATCCAATTTTTCACTATTAAAGATGGTTCTTACGTCTAAGAAAAACGTTTTTTGAGCCTCTTCGCCACTCAATGCATAATATTCATTTGCCAACTTCAATAACCTATTTATCAATTCCTCCGGATTCTCTTTCACCACCCGATAGGCAATTGTCAGGTAGGGATTGATGTCATTGATGACAACCCGTTTGATGTTCGGATATTTTTGCAACATATGAAACAGCATAGCTCCTCCACCCACAAATGGCTCCACATACGTAAATGCATGTCGACCAAGATTCTCAGGTAAGAATTCGTCCAATTGCGACACAAGCTTACCTTTGCCTCCTGCCCACTTGATGAATGGTTTCCCTACCGCCGATATGTCTTGTTTTATTATCATTTTTCAATTTTCCTTTTATCACATTGCATAATCGATTCCGCAAATGTACCGATAAATTTCCGCACCGCAAAGGGGTTTGTCGAAAAAATGAGGACATGGGGAAAATAAGCATTTTTGGGGGGATTGTGCCTGCGGATTTCTGCCCCGTGGAGGAGAAATTTTTTCGTCGTAGGGAAGATTTTCAGTGTGGCAATGTGTGCCGCCTCCACTCGGGCGGGAGGGGGCTTTGAGTGCTCAAGACTCAGGCAGTACTTTGTCCTGTCACAGTTATCACAAATCACAAATCACAGTTACAAAAATTTAGAGAAACAATAACTGACGCAGTGATGTAAAGAATATTTTATAATATATATAATATATATATTATAAGTTTTCACATCAACTTCTTCGTTTTCGTTTTCAACTAACTGTTATCTGTGATTTGTGATAACTGTGACGAGCGATTTAGTGAATATTGCATAAAGAGACACCCAAGACTATCGCAGACCCCTCTGAGATGCTTCGACTCCGTAAACTCCGCTCAGCATGACAAATACACTCTGCACTCACAACTCACAACTCAGAACTCATCACTCGTCACTCATCACTCGTCATTGATTTTTCCTTACAACTCTCCGAAATGGGATTGTTAAACGGTGACGAGTGATGAGCCACAAGCTACGAGCGCATTCGGCTGATTGTCAACCGATAACTCGTGGCTCGTAACTCGCAGCTGATGTTAAATCTCCGCCAAAACGGCCTCTGCTCTTGACATCCATGGGCACAGAATGGTATATTTGCAATGTGAACAATGGGAGACCCCATCCCAGCCTTTCCCAAGGGGAAGGAGTAGATAGTGCTGCAGAACTTGACACTCCTGACCCGGCAATTGTTGAAGCCGGCACA
>JAFTNZ010000029.1 GCA_017451645.1 Bacteroidaceae bacterium
GCTCCCGGTAAAGAGACCGCGATCAACGTTACCTATACCGCCGAAGAGGTAGGGGTGTTCCGCAAGACCATCACCGTCCACCTCAATGCAGCAGACAGTCCTGTGCAGTTACGAATCAAGGGAGAGGTGAGGGAGTGATGAGCTACGAGCGACAAGACATTGGCTGTAGGGACTCCCTTGCAAGGGTTTTCTTAAAACATTAACCAAAGAATAAAGATATGGAATGGAAAGAGGTTACCTTTTTGACCGAAGAACTCTCTCCACCCCACACTCATCCCCCCCTCAAAAAAAGAAAGGAGGTTATAGAAACAGAAAGAAGACAACAATTTAATCGGAACGGGCAAATACGCTGACATCCCTGTTGCAGAACGGTTCAAGAAACAGTTTGGGCAAAAAAGATTTGCAGAAAAATTTAATAATCATATTTTAAAAGAAAAAACAATGAGAAAGAACATCTTATATACGGCAATGGCGTTAGCCGTTGCCGCTGTGTGCGGGTACAATGTGTATCTGTCACAAACGGAAGAGAAACTGTCAGAGTTGGCATTAGCCAATGTGGAGGTATTGGCTGAGAATGTAGAACTTCCTGATGTCGTTGTCACATGTAGTTCTACCAATTATGGCAAATGTTGCAAACTGACACTTATCACTTCAACTATAGGTACACCTATTTGTTGGTATTGTAAACAATCCGGTGATCCAAATGATTCATGTTCTATTTTTGACGAAGCCGCAGCGAATGCCTGAAACTCTCATTTTTTAATTATTGTAAAATACGAATTACGTGATACTTTGAATTTCTTCTAACCGAAATTTATCTTATCCGTAATTCGTATTCAAATAGTGACATAGAAAATTCATTAATGGTATTGAAATGAAAAGACTTATTTATATCGTAGCCTTTTTGGCATTCGTAGCTTGCAGTTCTAAGAATGCAGTTGAAGACTGTAAGGTAAAATTGGAAATCAATTCCGACTATTCTGTCCATGAATTGTTTTCAGAAATAGAACTTATTCCATTAGAAAGTCCCGACAGTATAGTTGTCGATTTTATAATTTCCAAAACGGTGTTTCATAACGGGTATGTTTATATATTAAATCCCCGATTGACCACCCTTTTCATATTTGATCAGGATGGGCATTATATGAACAAACTGGAAAAAGGAGATGGCCCGGATAGCTTCCTTTCACTTCTGGATTATAACATTAACAGATTTACAGGGAATTTGGAAATTCTGACACAAAATAAGATTCTGATATATGATAATATTGGAAAAGAATTGCTTTCCGTTCAAAAAATAGCTACGCCACGTATGCCTGATTGTTTTATGAACATAGACAGAAACAATGATGTACTGTTTTGTCAATTGACAGATAAGAAAATTCTGTTTTACAACAGGACAGATAATCTTGTCACAGATTCTTTGTACGAAATGCCACGATATATCTACAATACTTTGTTAGGATACAATGCTTCTCCATTTTATTTATACAATGACACAGTACATTTCTTGCAGGGATATGACGGTTCACAATTTACGCTGACCATTAATGATGGGAAAAGCGCGATGTCACTTTGTTCAAAATGGGACTTTGGGATGGAGAGCTTCTCGTACAATGAGTTGGAACCCAACAAGAGTATTCCCGATTATATTAAAGATTGCAAAAGATTCTCTAAAAGTAAGCCGTTAGGATTCTTTTCATGCTTGGAAAACGACCGTTATATCATGGCGAATTTTTGGTATAAGGAAACTCCCATTACACTGATTTATGATAAGAATAATGGGAACAATGTAATTATAGAAGAGTTTAAAGAAAAGATAGATTTCGGATTTTCTCACATAGATGAAAACTACTGTTATCTGTTGGTTCCCATAAATGATCTTTATTCTGTAGTCAATGAAAGAGTTTTGAATCAAACCAATAGAAAAATTTTAAATAGCCTGAACGAAGAAAATAATCCAGTTATTGTGAAATATAAGTTCAAGTGATTATGAAAATTCAAAAAGTATTTTTTGTAATTGCCACATTGATAGCAATAATCCCATTATCTATAGGATGTAAAGAGAAAAAATGTAAAAACCATCCGGTTGCGAATGATTCTATATTTGCATATACCTCTCTTGATTTAGCTTTATGGAATGGAGGCAAGTCAATCAGTTTGGACATTCTAAGTCAGTTGAAAGATAGCTGCATCCGCTTTGGGATAAACCCATCTGAACCCATACTGATTCTACGATATTCAAGATATTCGTGCGAACCTTGTGTTGAATTTGCAGTAACCGAATTTGAACATTTTGTCAACAATAAAAGCTTCAAGCAATATTTGACTATAGTTTCAGACTTTCAAAAAAGAGATTTGCCAAAGAATCGTCATCTTATAAATCTTGAAAAAAGGGATTTGGGAATTCCAATGGACAAATGTGATATTCCATATATCTGCATCGTAAATGGAGGTGTTATTAACAGTATGATAATGCCAGATAAAAAATATCAGAAATATCTTGATTTCTATTTTCATAGGATTGAATCGCTCTCTTTAATCAAATAGCAAATACCATGATTGAATATCGTCCGACAATGAAACAGACATCTAAAGCTTTTGTATCTCTTTTATGCAGTGTGTTTGGCCTTTTTTCTTGCACTGACCACAGTGACATCTACCTGTCCCGCGATAGAATTTTAGAGATGAATCCGGGGCTCCAACGCGTACTCGACCATTGTCGTGGTGACGAAGAGAAAATGCGTGCAGCTGAATTTCTGATAGACAATCTGCCTTATCACAAAGGGATTTCCTACACGAATCTCGCTTCCAACAAATTGGCCTATGAATTGTTCGGGTCGGGAGAATATACCCAATTTGAATCACGCGACTCTGCTGCAAACCGCTATGGATATTGGGGGGTAAAGAACCCTATGTTCCAAAGTGACATTTACATCAATCCTGATTTCTTAATAGACAATATTGATTGGGCATTCAAAGTGTGGAGAGAGCAACCGTGGGGGAAGAATGTTGATTTTGAGCAATTCTGTGAGTACATACTACCATATCGCTTAGGTAATGAGGAAATCTATCCTTGGCGTGAGAAAATCTATACACAATTCCAACCTATCATCGATGCCATTCCCAATGACTCAAACATACAGCATCCGCCTTACATCGTCTCTGTGCTATTGGATTCTCTGCTGAAAGAGCCATTCTATTTCACAGGAGAAATCTCTTCTGAAATAAGAGTAGGGCCAAGCATTGTGGAGACGCGTGGAGGAAGTTGTCTGGATTTGTCGGACATGATGGCTTATATTTGCCGGGCACTTGGTATTCCTTGCGGTATCGACTTTATGCCTATGCGCGGTGACAACAACGCACCGCATTCCATCAATTTTGTAGAAGACATTGATGGCAAATGCTACTACTTTTCCATTCTGTACAGGATGGGGCGTGTGTTCCACTGCGGACTGATACGTGATGTCTATGGAAAAATGTACCGGCAGACATTCAGTGTAAACAAAGAGATGGTCAAGCAAATGGACACACCGCTGAAAGACATACATCCATCTTTCAGATATCCGTGCATAAAAGATGTGACCTCGATTTATGCCAATAAAAAATGTTGGAATCTGAAGCTTGCACGAAACAAGATTCTGCCAGATTATAAAGACATCGCAGACGATAAACTGCTTTATTTATGTATGTCTAACCGCTATTCATGGGAAGTTGTGGATTTCGGCAAATTCAGGAATGATACCCTCACTTTCAACGAATGCCACGGAGGTGTGACCTATTGCATCGGACAATACGATTCCCAGTGGGGAGGCTTGACCATGATTACAAATCCGTTCTGGGTGGAAAAAGACAGCCTCCACTTGAAATTCTTCACCCCAGAAGAAGAGACTGAAGATGTGACATTGCTCAACAAATTCGGCATGGTTACAGAATTTTTTATCTGGCGGATGACCGATGGTATATTTGAGGGGAGCAACAATCCTGACTTCAAAAATGCTGATACGCTATACCAAATACCCGTTGCTCCACAAAGGTTGTGTACACGGGTACAGATAAATAATCCCAAGAAATACAAATACCTACGGTATAAAGGGAAAGAGGGGAGTTATTGCGATGTATCAGAAGTGGGATTCTACTCGGTGGACAACCTGGACCAACCATTGGCAGGTAAAATCATCGGACCTGTAGAAGGGAGCAAAGGAGACCATTCGTATTTCAACGTTTTCGACAAGAAGACTGATACTTCATACAATCATCCTACGCCTGATGGAGGATGGGCTGGAATTGCACTTGACACACCTGTTCAGATAGGAAAAATCATGTACACTCCACGCAATAGAGACAACTTTGTCCGTAAGGGAGATACCTATGAGTTGTTTGTTTTTAAAAGCGGTGCATGGCTTTCACACGGGATACAAACCTCTCAATCAGACTCGCTACTTTACCATGACGTACCTAAAAATGCACTATTGCTTTTGCGCAATCATACACGGGGAGTTGCAGAACGGATATTTGAATATGAAAATGGGAAACAAGTCTATAAATAAGAAAGGTGGGAGAGAATGAATGGCAAAAAGATGATACACCAAATGAAAAATGTAGTTTATTGGCTGCTGATGAGTTCCTTAGGGGGCGCCTTATTGTACGGAATCGGCATCCTGTTCTGTTTTGCATCATTCTGCATACCGTCGGACTCTATGGAACCGGCATTGATGGAAGGTGACCACATTCTGGTAGAGAAGTTCACTATGGGAGCCAGACTTTTCAATCTGAAACCTGCATTTAACAAAGAACGGTTCGCCATTTACCGGATGCCGGCATTTGGGAAGGTGAAGCGCAATGATATTTTGGTGTTCAACTATCCGTATCCGGCAAAGAAAGACAGCATTGGATTTGATGTGATGCTCTATTATGTCAAACGGTGTATTGCTTTACCTGGAGATACTTTGGAGATACGGAATTCACATTACCATGTGCATGGCATTGTTGGCCCGTTGGGAAACATGGAAGCACAAGACTGCCTTGAGAAACTTTTTCAAAATGGAGAGTTTAAAAATCATAAAATCGTGTGGCGCTGTTATCCGAGAGACCGCAGACTGAATTGGACCATCCGGCACATGGGACCTTACTACATACCTCAAAAGGGAGGGACAGTCAGCATGAATCATGCGAACTTCCATCTCTACCGGCCCATCATCGAATGGGAACAGCAGCAGAAACTTCAGGAGGTGAACGACAGCACCTTTACCCTCGGCGGCCAACCGATAGCGGCCTACACCTTCCAAAAGAACTACTACTTTGTGAGTGGTGACAAGATGGAGAATTCCAAGGATTCCCGTTATTGGGGCGTGGTGCCGGAGGAATACATCGTGGGACGCGTGTGGGGTATATGGAAATCAATTGATGAATGGGGGGAGATGAGATGGAAAAGAATAGGGAGAGTGAAGAATGAAGAGTGAAAAAATAAAATTTTCGTGGTTTGCCTTTACTATTGGGTTGTTCGTTAGCGGGCTTCTTCTTATTCTGCAACCGCTGTTTGCAGACGGACCGGCATTGAATGCAGATGCAGGACAAGCCGGAGGTTGGGCCATGTTATACCGCTATGGAGGCATAGGGGTATCCATTTTGTGGATGTCTGTTCTGATGTGTCCCAAAAAGGTTGTGAGGGTGTTGCCCGATGTGGCAAGCCTGATGTTGATGGGCTGTGTGGTATGGGAGGCCGTGGTGGCCTTGGAACAACTGTATGGAGATGGCATATCCAATCATGCACTCTATCGGTTTACGGGAACATTTCTCAACCCGGGACCTTTCTGTGGATTCGTGGCTATGGGAGTGCCGTTGGCGGTACACTATTTAGTGAAGAGTGATAAGCTACAAGCTACGAGTGAAAAGCGCCATCCGGATGGTAAACTTGTAGCTCGTGGCTTATCACTCGTAGCTCTGCTCACCCTCATCCTATGCCTGTTGCTGTTGCCTGCCGGAATGAGTCGTTCGGCTTGGATGGCAGCAATAACGGGAGGTGCGGCTGTCTATGGGATGCACTGGCGGAGCAAAATAAAGAACTGGAGTAGCAGACTTTTCCGGAGCAGGAAGAGGCTGATGATGGCAGGAGTTGCCTTGTTGACGCTGGTGGCCATAGGATGGGGAACTTTCCAACTGAAGGAAGATTCGGCTAACGGAAGACTGCTGATGTGGAAGATTTCCTGCCAAGCTATTGCTGAACGGCCATGGACCGGGGGCGGAAGTGAAGGCTTCCCAGCGGCATATGCCGAAGCACAAGAACGGTATTTTGCTGCAGGAAAGGGCAGCATAGAGGAAATCTATGTAGCAGGAACTCCTGAGCATGCATTCAACGAATACCTGACCATGGCAGTGAGGTATGGATGGGGTGGGTTGGCCTTTCTGCTTGCTGTGGGTATTGTGGCTGTTGTATGTGCTACACACCTGAGGGCTTATGGTATAGCGGGGGCACTGCTGACGGTGGCGGTGTTTGCTTTCTCATCGTATCCGTTGCAGTTGCCGGACTTCCTGTCAGCAGTAGTGATGTTGGTGACGGTGTCAGTCTGTTCGTACTTGAAGCACAACTCTTGTGGATTGCGCGGATTATGGATAATCTCTGTTCCTTTTTGTCTATACGTATCGCTAAAAGGTCTTCAGCAATCTGATGTCTGGCAAGCACGCCACGAGGCAGCCAAAGAGTGGAGAATGGTGCGCACGCTATATCACATGGAGGCGTATGCCACGGCCTGCGAAGACTATGCTCCGCTGTATGAAAGGATGAGATGGAACCACAACTTCTTGTTTGAATACGGGCGGGCGCTTCATCAATCGGGACAATACGAAGCCTCAAACCGCATCATGGAAGAGGCCGAACGATTGTGCGGTGACCCGATGATTCTCAATATACAAGGGAAGAACTATCAAGCATTGGGGAAGTTCAATCGTGCCGCTCTGCTATACAGACGGGCATACGACCGGCTACCCAACCGTATCTATCCACTTTATTTGGCAATGGAGATGTATGCTTCATCTGACTGTCGGCAGAAGGAGATGGCTAAAGAGTTGGCACAACGAATCATCAGCACGAAAGAAAAGATTCCCTCGCAAGCTGTAAAAGAGATGAAAAAGAGGGCAAGAGAACTTTTAAGTGACTGAACCTTGTTTTATCACAGAATTTTTTCGCTCAAGGAATTACCGTTGAAAAGGGAAATTTTACTCTTACAAGAAAATGTGATAGGTAAAGGCCGGAAAAAGTTTCTGGAAAACTTGGTCATGAACCGGTGATTCCCTACTTTTGTGGATAAATCAGTCGGTTGGGCAGACTGTCGTATCTCGTGACTGAGCAAATGGAATGTTTGGCTCAACAGACAAAAAACGGGATGAAGAGATGTATCCTTTTTGACCGAAGAATTCTCTTCATTTCCTACACTCGCCCCTATCAAAAAAAGAAAGGAGGTTATAAAAACAGTAAGAAAAGTTGCAATTTAATCGGAACGGGTAAAAATACGCTGCAATGCTCCCCGGTGTCGGATGGTTCAGGGAATCGGACAGACAAGAAGAAGTGATAGAGCAATAAGAATATAGTATATGTAAACTTATAATAAAATAGCAAATGAGAAAGACAATTTTGGGGATAATGGTTATTGCAATGTTCTCTCTAATCAATTTATATTTTATTTCATCAGACGGAACATTGGAAAAGCTTGTAATGCTAAGGAATATAGAAGTATTGGCCAATACCGAAGGGAGCAATAATGGAAAGGAACTTCGTTCTTTCTACTGTGAAAATGGAAATGAATATTACGAATGTAGATATGCGGATTCTGATGATAATTGCGATTATTCTGAGGAAACATTCTGTGGAGCAGGTAATTCGCCTGCAGAAGGTGGAACAGAAAGTTCTGGAGAAGCTAATGATTTGTGTAAATATTCAGGTCACATTTTTTCAGAAACTCTTTGTTACAGGACCTGTATAAGATGTGGATTAACAACAAATATCTGTAAAGATTGATAGAAGAAAATAGAAGTCGTACTAAATTCTTCTCAATCGAGTTGTTTGGAATGAGGAGAATTGAGTACGACCTTTATTGTTCGTTACAATTATGAGAAAGTCCGTTATACTATATGTAATTGCATACATATTTGTGCCTCATCTATCTGCTCAATCCAATGTTCACCAATTTCATTTGCGTGAATTTATGAACAATCTTCGAACTTTCAACCACCTTTATCCACAGGAGAAAGTTTGGTTGCATTGTGATAATACGGCTTACTTTCAGGGGGATACCATCTGGTTTGCAGCGTACGTCACCTCTGCGGAAACATTGAAGCCAAACAATAATCTCAGTAAGACTCTCTATGTGGAGTTGCTCAATGAAGAGGGAGAAGTTGTGAGCACCCAACGGTTGCAGATAGTGGACGGACATTGTCATGGACAAATACCGCTGAACACGGAAATGGAAAAGAGATTTGTAACTGAAACTGAACGTGAAAAGTCTTTCTATCCAGTGAATCCGTACACTGAAAATTATTATATGCCATTGCCGTCGGGATTTTACGAAGTGCGTGCCTATACCCGTGGTATGCTCAATTGGGGTACGAATGTTTGTTTCTCTCGAGTCTTTCCTGTTTTTGATATTCCTGAGCGTGAAGGTGATTATTCATTATTGTCGATGGAGAATAGGGAGAAAAAACAACGAGGCTTAATGGTGAACCCTATTCGTTCCAAAACTGCGAAAGAAAACTCGTTGAATGTTGATTTCTATCCCGAAGGCGGAAAAATTATTTATGGACTTCCTTGCAGAGTTGCTTATAAAGTGACGGACAAGGACGGACGCAACTCTACAGCTCAGTGTAAACTGCTGGCAGATGGACAAGTGTTGGTACAAACAATGACGATACATGATGGTATGGGAAAATTCTCGTTTGTCCCACAGAAGGGAGTGAAATACAAGCTACAGGTAGAAACTGACGAGCGTGAACTCTTCTTTGAATTGCCCCATCCATCATCACAAGGCATTATGTTGACCGTGGATGCGACGGGAACGGATAGTGTTCGAATGGCCATAGCAGCAACGGATTCGTTGTTGCACAAAACCTTTGGCATGAGCATTACTTGTCGAGGGAAACTACTTCGTTTCAACGTATATGATGGAATTGCTAAACATCCGACAAGGATACCTTCCATAGCAAAAAGTCGTCTATTGCCGGGTGTCAATCAAGTGACACTGTTTGATGCAGATGGACAGGTATATGCCGAACGACTTTTCTTTGTACATGACACGGCCATCGTGGGAAAAGATCCGATTGAATGCCTGTTGGATAAGGCTGATTATAAACCTTTTGAGAAGATAAATCTGTCAATTGCTTCTCATAAGGGAAAGGGGAGAGGAACGCTTTCTCTTTCCGTTCGGGATAGTGGTACAGAAATAGGGACTACTTATGCTGATAATTTGCAAACCTATTTGTTGCTTACCAGTGACCTGAAGGGTTATATCCATCGTCCCGATTATTACTTTGAAATGGATGATTCTGTACACCGTACAGCTCTTGACCTGCTGATGATGACACAGGGATGGCGACGGTATGAGTGGAAACAGTTAGCTGGTGTGGAGGAATTCAAAAAAACTCATTTTATAGAAGATGGATTAACATTACATGGGCAGGTGAAACATCCTAAATACAGGAACACGTATTTGCCTAATATCCGTGTAGCCGCCATTGTTTCTAAAGAAAAAGAACCGATACAAAAAGGAAGTATGTTAACCGATAGGGAAGGATGTTTTACGTTCGTTATGATGCCGTTTACCGGCAGATATAATCTTAATCTTAATCTGACCGACACTGAAAACAAACTGACCGACGGACGGATATTGCTACATCGTCACTTTTCTCCCAAGCCGAGAGAATATAATTCTATGGAGAAAGATATCTTGTCCATTCCTCAACCACCACAGATGTTGAAGGGGGCACTCTCTTTAACCGGTGATAATCTGTTGGAAGACATACAAGTGGAACGTAACCGTCGTCAATTTGAACCGTTCACATTGCATAATATCAAGGAAGAACGGGAAAAAGCTTTGGATATAGATGACCGGATATTTCCCCAAATAAGCATAGAAGGTTATATTGAAGATAAATATACATTTTTTGAAGGAGAAGAGATATTATGGTCGTTTGAGGTCGGTGGGTATAAAGGGAAGAATCAAGAATTTGTCAGTTACAGAGATTTCAAAGGACGTAGGATTCAGGATTTTGAACTGGAATACGTTGATTATATCCGAGTGTACCATAATCAGACTTCGCATAGAAAAGTGAAATGGGCAAGTCCAATATCTACGCAAACGTTGAATAAGGAGTGGACATTCATCAATTGTTGGATATACCGTAAGCCTAAAGATATTAAAGGTCTGCGTACCACCCACATTGATGGCTATTCCGAAGTCATCGACTACTATCATCCACAATATAATCGCGAAATTATTCCCGGTGAGGTGGATTACCGACGTACGCTTTATTGGAATCCGTGTGTAGAATTAAATGAACAAGGAAAGGTTGACATCATGTTCTATAACAACGGGACGTGCAAAAGGCCAACGATATCGATAGAAACTTTAAATAAATAAGCAATATGAAGAATTTAAGTTTGATTGTAACATTTATGTCATTTTTGCTATCATGCAGCAAGTCTCAAATCCATATTAAAGAAATATACGCGCATGATACAATCAATATTCAGAGAGATGTCATTTGGCAGAAAACAATACCTTTTTCCAAATTGGTTGAGCGTATTAGATATTTTCCTATACCTACAGATAAAGATTTCTTAATTGGGAAAACTAGTAAATTGATGGTGACAGATAGTTCTTTTATTATAATGGACAATCGAATAACTCATTCCGTTTTTGCATTCCATAAAGATGGGTATTGGAAGTCTTGTATTCATCAACAAGGAAATGGTCCCACCGAATATTTACAATTGAGTGATATCTGTTACAATCCTCAAAACAACGAATTGGGAGTGTATTGTAACATCAAGAATAAAATTCTGTATTATGATTTAAATAGAGGGAATTTTCTGCGGGAATTCAAACTTCCATACAAAGCTGATATGATAGGGGTTGTTGGAGATAAAATGGTGCAATGTGCAGAATATCTGGAAAATATAGCTTTGAAAAAAGATGGTCTATATCCTAATTTGATTTACTTACAGTCAGATTCATTCATAAATGTTATCGGGAAGAATTACTTTAAAGGTCCTGTCAATCGTGCTTTAGTGACAAGTTCTCAAAGTTGGTTCTCATCGTGGGAAGATACATTAAGTATCAAACCAGACCATTGTAATACGGTATATCATTGTACCAAAGATTCAATATTTCCTGCACATTTCTTGGATTTCGGGGTATGTAATGTTGGTAATCGATATTGGAGTAAAATTTTGGAAAAGAATATGACATCTAAAAAAATAAATGATTTTTGTAAAACTGAGAACCTATGTGAAACTATTTGGTATATGGAAAGTAAAGACTACATTTGTTTTACCTGTAAACAAAACGGAGAATTATCACGCGTAATTTATTCGAAGAAACGGAATAAGGGATTTCGATTCACGTTGTTGGAAAATGATATGGATCTGTTCTCCTCATTCCAACCTAAAGCTATTTTAGGGAATAAAATTTATGTTTTTCTAAGTTCACATAATGTATCAACTATATCTCGCTCTTTAAATGAGAAACTTATACCGTTTAAGTTGAAAGATGTAAAAGAAGGAGACAATCCCATTATTGTGGAATTAACTTTAAAAGATTTTTTAATATTATGAAATATATTATTCAAATAGTTGTTTTTTGTTTGTTAATGTGCAATATTTATATCGGTTTTAAATATTATAAACTGAAGGATAGCGCATTATTAATTGCTGACAAATATGCTTCTCTATCAATTAGAGAAGAGCGAATTAACCAAAAACTGAAAAACTATTCTATTTATCAGCAAACGATGGAAGGATGCGACATTCCAGATGTCATTATGGTTAATAGAGAAAAGGATTCTTTAACATTATCTTCTTTATGCAAGAATGTAACAGATACCATATTTTGTTTTCGTTTTAAAGATACTCATTGTGAGGCTTGTATTCAACATGCAATGAGACTATTAAATAGTATTGCAGAAAAAAATCATGGAAAAATTGTAGTTTTATGTGGATATACTAACTATGTACATTTTGCTGCTTTCGTGAGTAAGCAAAATAATGAAATGTTAGTTTACAATATTGAGAATATCAAAGGATGGGATATTGATCAGATTGAACAATCTTATTTTTTCATTATCAATGATAGAAAAGTACATAACGTTTTTATTCCCTTGAAAGAAGATGATGAATACACACAACATTACATCCATGTATTATTGCATAAGTATTGGAAAATGAATATATAAGAGGTTTCCTCTCAAGCTGTAGAAGAGATGAAAAAGAGGGCAAGAGAACTTTTAAGTGACTGACCTTGTTTTATCACAGAATTTTTTCACTCAGGGAATTACCGTTGAAAAGGGAAATTTTACTCTTACAAGAAAATGTGATAGGTAAAGAGGTTCTTCTGCAGTTTGGTTTGAAAAACTGTTAGCCTCCGGCATTATAGGTTCATCGGCCAAGTATCCTAAGATACTTCCCATTTTATCTTAACTTCTCGGGGCATTTATCTTAAGATTCTTATTTCCCTCTTAAATTCAACGTCTTTTTCTGATTTCAGTAGACGGTTTTCTGTTTCATCGTTTAAATCAATAGACACCTTTTTTGAAAGCTCTCTGAAAGTCTTTACACTTTCGTCATTTCCATCCTGATATTGTTTACACCTGCGTAAAGATGGACAAGCTAAATTGCAGAAAAACCGGTAAAGACCGGAAAAAGTTTTTGGAAAACTTGGCTATGAACCGGTGATTCCCTACTTTTGTGAGGAAATCAGTCAGTTGGGCAGATTGTCGTATCTCGTGACCGAGCAAATGGAATGTTTGGCTCAATAGACAAGAAACGGGATGAAGAGATGTATCCTTTTTGACCGAAGAACTCTCCTCATTTCCTACACTCACCCCTCTCAAAAAAGAAAGGTGGTTATAAAAACAGTAGGAAAAGTCGCAATTTAATCGGAATGGGTAAAAATACGCTGCAATGCTCCCCGGTGTCGGATGGTTCAGGGAACTGCTTGGACAAAAGAAGTGGGCATAACAAAACGTGAAGAAGAAAATTGATTTATACTCTCATTCTATGGTGACCCTATATCGGATTGTCAAGGGTACATATGCAAAGTGCCATATTGCAGAGAAAATATTCTTGAACTCATCGGGAATTGGTGATTTGGAGTTCATTTTCCCCTCTTGTTTATATATGCCTTTAATCGTATCGTGATGCTTAATTGTTTGTGTTATAATGATTTCATCTCTTACAGAAAATTGTAATAGCTTACAATAAAAGAAAAGGTGGAAAAAGTTTTGTGCATGATGCCTATTTGCCTACATTTGCATGGATGAACTTATAGAACCTCCCATATAATACTACAACGATGAACCGTAAGAATAAAAGAACAATTTGCCTGTTCTTGTTGGCCGGAGCAGCCACGGGATGTTTCTCAACCGCAGACAGCAGAGCAGGAGACGAACGTATCACTTACACCCGATTTCCTGAAGAAGATACTCTGATAGCCGAGACCTTCACCCCCGATGAGGCCAACTATATGCGATACCCATTCCGCATACAGAAGCGCGGGAATCACTTCTATATCCACGACCTGCATGGTGAACAGCATTTTATGCACATTTATGAGGTGGGGACAATGAAACATATCACCTCTTTTGCCCGACGTGGTGAAGGACCGGAAGAAACTTTGCGCGTGTCTGAGTTCCACATCACTTCACCCGATTCCATTTGGTTGCTTGATGACAGCAAGCGGCAACTGACCCGTTGGAGCTTTACGCCTGACGACACCGTGGCGCGGCGGATGGAAGAAGTAGATATAGGAGAGGCTGTAGGTACACCCATGGATTTCTGTTGGCAGAATGACACCTCACTATTCATACCCGATTATCAGGGGAAATGCCGCATCATGACGGTCAACAAAGCCGGACACATTGTATCCAAGCAGGGAGACATCCCTTCGGAAAATGGAATAAAGGATGAATATCGTGGAGCTGTAGCTCAGGCCTGGCGTTGTTTCATCGACTACCATCCAGGGAAACAGTTGCTTGTAGCCGCCACACAATTGGGGGATGTCCTCGAACTCTACGATTTCAAGAGTGGCAGTCGTAAGGTTCTTGTAGGTCCTGGTGAAGAGCCGGAGTATAAGCTTATGCCACAAGGATATGCTATTCCCGTTGGACTGATGGGCTACAGCGATGTGCAGGTAACAGGCCATTATATCTATGCAGTCTATCACGGACGTACCTTCAAAGAAATTGCCTCCTCTCTCAGCACAGAAGATGGAGGCCGCTACTTGCGGGTGTTCCGTCTGGATGGAACTCCCGTCCGTTGTTACCACCTCGACCATGCCATCTATGGCATCCATGTCGATGAACAGCAGGGCATAGTCTGGGCCACCGATGTCAATGTAGAGGAGCAGGTGCTCAAATATACGCTGAAGTAGAGTCCGCTTTAAAGATATTGTCAAGATGAAATTAGGGAAACTTTTTTGCATCCCCTCACAAGAGATTAGGGGAAAAATATGAATATATGTTCGTTGGCACTTGAATATATACTCCGTTGGCAAAGTAAGTATATATTAGTTGGGCAATGGAGTGCAACTGCTTGGCAGTTCCTGGATGTACTGTTGGCAAAGACTCAGAAGAGCGGGCGGAACAACTTCGTTAGGAGACTATTGTAGGTCAACCGTTATGCAGCCACCGGACAGGTGCAGAATAACACCGTCCATATCATTTTGCACAAAGTCGTTGTGGTTTATAAAGGTATGGAAATGCGGGTGTGTGAGGAGGTGTTACGATTTTCTTTTCCCCATGAATTACCGTTGAAATGGGGACTTTTGCTCTTACAAAAAAATGTGATAGGCCCATATCGGAAAAAGTTTCCGGAAAACTTGGTCATGAACCGGTGATTCCATACTTTTGTGGGTAAATCAGTCGGTTGGGCTGACTGTCGTGTCTCGCGAATGAGCAAACGGATGTTTGGCTCAACAGACAAAAAACGGGATGAAGAGATGTATCCTTTTTGACCGAAGAACTCTCCCCATCCCCACACTCACCCCTCTCAAAAAAGAAAGGAGGTTATAAAAACGGTGCAAAGGTAAGAAATTTAATTGAATTGGGCAAACATTCACCCCGCTGTGGAAAGGATTAAGCAGAAAGTGAATGAAAAGATATTTGTAAGAGAAAATAAGAATGAAATGAGAAAACATTTTTTAGTGGCGACTTTGGCTGTTGCAATAATGACTGTATTCGGATATAGAAGTTATCTGTCACAAACAAAAAATGAAATCTCCGAATTTGCATTAGCGAATATTGAAGCTTTGGCAAGTGGGGATTTTGATATGCCTGAATGGTATGAGAAAAGAATGACAAGAAATACGGATTGCGCCTTTGTTTAGATACAAAGCGTAATCCGTATAAAAAACACCTATGAAAGTAGAAATATTACTTATTATCGTCGGTATTATGGTCATTTCGTGCCAAAAAGAAGGGACAAGGCAGTCTGTTTATTCAGACGTTAAAACCATTGAATTAGATTCATTACCAACCCAGAAAGTTTCTATAAAGAAACATCAATATATACTATTGGAAAATGGTAGCAATATTCTTTTAACCGGAATTTCAGAAATTATTCCTCACGATTCATTACTTCATATATTTGACCAAAAGGGAAAAACTATTAGTACGTACAATTTAAGGGATAAAAAGATAGAACAAATTCATCGCATTGGAGCCGGTCCGGGAGAATATGTTGATGTATGGGATATGGATGTTGATAAGAATGGAAACATTTGGTTATATGATTTATCTTTAATGAAACTTATCAGATATACATATCAGAAAGGAGAATTGTCATTCAAAGAATACAGAATTGGGAAACAATGTTTGTTCATCGGGGTCGAAGACAGTCTGAATATCTTTTTAGGCAACGTCTATGAAAAGGGTAAATTGACTGCGTGGTTGGGAAAAATGAATTTGGCTGAAAACAACTATGTACATTTGATTAAAAATGAAGAAAAATTAGATTTACCCTATACGGCTTCCACCTATTTCTTCCGAACCAAGGAAGAACTTTTCTTTTATAAAAAACACGGAGAATACCTCTATTTGCTAAATTCAGGAGAAGCTGTACCTTATCTGCATTTGGCTTCAAAACAACATCCGTCAAGGGAAGACTTAAATATCTGTCAGCAAGAAAAGAGTTCTTTCTCCCTGTATAAAAAAGGAAAAATCAATGAAATCGGAGGATTTTATGAAACAGAAACTCATGCATATTTGTGTGTAAATACTATCCCGACAAAGCATATCATCATAGATAAAAAGGACTTCTCAATATCACAAATAGGGTTTGATGTAAATTCGGAATTGAATGGTCATCTTAAGGTCGTAGGTGCCACTGAAAAATACTTTATCGGATATTATCTGCCATCTGAAGGCACTTTAAAGTATTTGAAGAATAGGCAAGAGAATGTTTCCGGTAAAGATTCGGTGGACAAACTGACAGAAGACGCAAACCCGATATTACTGATGTTTAACTTTCAAGAAGACGAATAAATAATACAACTGTGAAACAGACAAACATTAGCTTAATAGTTATAACGTTTTTTTTCACTTCCTGCCAATTGAGTGATACCCCTAAAGAAACTGACTCTTCCCCTGTAACTCCGTCCGAACGGAAACGGGAACCTGTTGAGACCTATGTGTTAAAAGGTAAAACATTCTATCAGGAGTTGGCCGGCAATGGAAAGGTGACAGCCAGACGGTCTGCCGAAGTACGCTTCAAGACTGCAGAACGCATTGCACACGTGTGGGTGAAGAATGGTGACCGGGTGCAGGCCGGACAGAAATTGGCAGAACTTGACAAGTTCCGCCTCGAACGGTCGGTGGCACAGGCAAAAGACAATCTGGAACAAAGCGGACTGAACTTGCAGGATGTGCTTATCGGAAGAGGATATACGTTGGAGGAAATAAACTCTTTCGTTGGAAAAGGACAAACCGGCAAACTGACAAGCGAAAATCTGACGAGCAATCTTTCGACCAGAAAGGCTCTGACCCTTGAAGAGTTTCACTTGGCCAGTGTAAAGAGCGGCTACAACAAAGCATTGATAGCGTATGAATTGGCTGCAAAAGAGCTGGAACAGGCGACACTGGTGGCTCCCTTCAGTGGAACGATTGCAAACCTGACAGCCAAAGCTGATAATCCGGCTCCGACAGGCGAAGCCTTCTGTCTGGTGATAGATGACACACAGCCCGAAGTGAGTTTCACTGTGTTGGAAAGTGAACTGCCTATGGTGAAGACCGGCTACAGGGTGAGCGTCGTACCCTTTGCTGAAAGCGACCCGGAAGCACGGGTATGGGGAGTGGTGACGGAGATAAATCCCTATGTGGAAAGCAACGGTATGGTGAGAGTGAAAGCACGTGTGGCAAACAACGGACGGCTGATAGAGGGCATGAACGTGAAAGTGACACTGAGAAAACCCATGAAAGAAAGTCTGGTAATTCCCAAAAGTGCCGTGGTAATGCGTTCGGGAAAGCCTGTGGTGTTTACACTGACAAACGGCAAGACCCAATGGAACTATGTGCAGGTGCTGGCGGAGAACAGCGACTCGTGCACCGTGGCTCCACGCAGCAAGGAGTATGAGGGACTGGCTGCAGGAGATACGGTGATAGTGAAAGGAAACCTGAATCTGGCACACGACAGCGAACTATGATAAAATTTCTGCTACAACGACCCATTGCAGTGTTTATGGCATTTGCAGCCTGCGTGATTGTGGGAGTGGTGACCTACCAGACGCTCCCCATCTCTCTGTTGCCTGACATTGCCATACCTGAAATAACGGTGCAGGTGGCGGGAGAGAACACTTCGGCACGCGAACTGGAAAACACGGTGATGCGTGCGCTCAGGGCACAACTGATGCAGGTGGAGAGGTTGGAAGACCTGCGGAGTGAGACACGTGACGGCATCGGACTCATCAGGCTGCGCTTTGAGTATGGCACCAACACGGATCTGGCCTTTATAGAGGTGAATGAAAAGACGGATGCCGCCATGAGTTTCCTGCCACGCACAACCCAACGTCCCCGAGTGATAAAAGCAAGTGCGACAGACATACCGGTGATGTATCTGAATCTGACGGAAAAGGACAGCCCCCATCCCGATTATCCCCAAGAGGAAGAGGAGGCAACCTCTTTCCTCGCCCTCTCTGATTTTGCCGAAAATGTGGTGCGCCGACGCATCGAACAACTGCAGGAGGTGGCGATGGTGGACGTGTCGGGACTGCTTCACCGGCAGGTGCAGATTGTACCGGACTTGAACAAAATGGAGGTGCTGGGCATCGGAATTGCGGACATAGAGAGTGCCTTGAACAGCAATAATGTGGAACCGGGGAGCATGACTGTGCGCGACGGGTATTATGAATACAACATCCGTTTCTCTACAGTGGTGCGCACAGTGGAGGATGTAAAACGCATACCACTGCGACATGAAGGACGCATCTTCCGGTTGGAAGAGTTGGCAGAGGTGCAACTGACACCCACGGAAGAGTCGGGTATGGTGACCTACAACGGAAAGCGTGCCGTGAGCCTGGCCATCATCAAACAGGCTGATGAAAACATGGACCGCATGAAGACGGCACTGACAAACACCGTACGTTCGCTGGAGAGGAACAATCCACATGTATGCTTCGATGTCACACGTAACCAGACGGAACTGTTGGACTATACGCTGACGAACTTGCAACAAAACCTGACCTTGGGATTCCTGCTCATCCTGGTGGTGACATCGCTCTTCATGGGAGGAGTGCGGTCGCCATTGGTTATCGGGGTCTGTATGGTGGTGTCGCTGGTCATCAGCTTCATCTTCTTCTATCTTTTCGACAAATCGCTGAACATCATTTCGCTGTCGGGACTGATTCTGGCACAAGGCATGATGATAGACAATGCCATCATTGTGACGGAAAACATCACCCAATACAGGGACAAGGGGTGTGCCGTAGATGAGGCTTGCCGACTGGGTACGGAAGAGGTGATAACCCCCATGCTGAGTTCGTCGTTGACAACCGTTGCCGTGTTTGTGCCGTTGGTCTTCATCAGTGGTATAGCCGGTGCCATCTTCATGGATGAGGCTTTTGCCGTCACAGTGGGACTGGCGGCTTCGTACATCACGGGTATCACACTGCTACCGGTACTTTATCTGCAGACCGGTAAGCTGCAACTGGGAAAGTTGACAAAGAGAAGCGAAGCCGAGTCCTCGTCAACCCGACACTCTGTTCTTTTATCTGCATGCTACAACCAAGGTATTGCCTGGGTATTCCGCCACAAAAGACCGGTACTTGGACTGACCTCTCTTTCTATCCCACTCTGCGTGATGATGTTTTATCTGCTTCCTAAAGAACGGATGCCGGAAACGAGCCGCACGGAACTGGCGGTGCGCATCGACTGGAACGAGAATATACACTTGGATGAAAACCGGTGGAGGATGGAGGAACTGGAGCAGGTGTGCCAACCCTATATTGCAGAAAGCAATGCCCACATAGGAAATCAGCAATATCTGTTGGAAAGGGGGCAGACATCGGTTGCAGAGACAGACCTCTATCTGCGCACAAACACTACGGAGCAACTTGACGAACTGCAAACTGTCATCTGGAAATGGGTGACCGGACACTACCCACCGGCCACTGTGAGATTTTATGCTCCGGAGAATGTGTTTGAGAAGGTGTTTGACACCAATGAACCGGAACTGGTGGTGGAACTCTACAATAAGGACAAAGCCTGTCTGCAAGAGACTGACCGGCTGCAGGCCCTGCAGCAGACTGTCGATGGGATGGTGAACGAAGCATCAGCAGGACTGGCCGTGCAAGAGCAGATAGGATTGACCATTGACCGTGAAAAGCTGTTGCTCTACGGTGTGGGATACGATGTCGTCATGCGCTCTCTGAAGACTGCTCTACGGGAGAACAAGGTGGCTACGCTACGCTCGTTCCAGAACTATCTGCCCATCAGCATCAATGGGAGGGAGCAGACGTTGGACGAGATACTGGCGCATACGTTGGTGGAAGTGCCCTCGCTGCTACGTGGTGAAAAGCAAAAGGTGCCGCTGAAAAGTTTCATTACGACCTTTCCCGCTCAGGACCTGAAGACCATCGCTGCCGGTATAGCTGGGGAATACGTACCTCTGACATATACAGAGACAGGCCAGGCTGATGCCATTGTAGAGAAGGTAAAGGAACTGTTGGGTGAGAATCCCTCTTGGGACGCAGGGTTTTCAGGGGCATTCTTCTCCAACCACCGGATGATGGGTGAACTGATGGTCGTACTCGTCGTCTCGCTGCTGCTCATGTATTTTATACTGACTGCACAGTTTGAGAGTTTCCTGCAACCGCTGATTGTCTTGGCAGAGATTCCCATTGACCTTGGATTTGCCCTGATTGTAATGGCTGTCTGTGGAGTAAGCCTGAACCTGATGAGTGCCATCGGTATCGTGGTAAGTTGCGGTATCATTATCAACGACTCGATTCTGAAACTGGACATGATCAATGTGTTGCGTCAAGAAGGAATGCCCCTGATGGAAGCCATACATACGGCAGGAGCCCGCAGACTAAGGTCCATCATCATGACCTCATTGACCACCATACTGGCAATGGTGCCATTGCTGTTCACCAACGATTTCGGTTCGGAACTACAAAAGCCTCTCTCTATAGCCATGATTGCAACCATGAGTGTGGGAACATTGGTCAGCCTGTTTGTGATACCGCTGGTCTATTGGCTGATGTATAGGCGTATTCCCCTCAGGCCATCCGCAAAGCGGGGGCAGGAATGAAGGACACACCTTCTGAGTATAATAATATAATAAGGTATATGAGACACATAAACATTACATGGTTGTGCATGGTGGTCTTGTCGTGGACTCCGGTGCATGCCCAAGAACTGCGTCTGACGTTGGACGATGCGATAGCCACTGCAGCGGAAAGTTCGCTGTCTGCCATCAAAGCGGAGAGTTCGTATCTTTCCGGATATTGGGAATACCGGGCTTTCAAAGCTGAACGGCTGCCCAGTCTGACCCTGAACCTGACACCGGCACAATACAATCGGCGCATCGTGCAACGCTATGATTCGGATGCTGACCGCGATGTCTATCGTAGCCAACAGGCATATTATGCCTCCGGAGGACTGTCCATCAGACAGAATGTGGACTGGACAGGAGGAACCCTCTACGTGGATGCCAATCTGGATTATCTGCGCTATTTTGGAGCAGACACCTACACCCAATTCTCTTCTGTCCCTTTCCGTATCGGATATTCACAAAGTCTGGTGGGATACAATGCCTTCAAATGGGACAAACTGATTGAACCCTTGAAATTTGAAAGAAAGCAGAAAGAACTGACCTACAATATGGAACAGGTGTCGGAAGAGGCTATCAGATATTTCTTCTCGCTGGCACAGGCACAGGCCGAATACGACCTGGCTGTCAAAAATCTGGCATCGTGTGACACGCTTTGCACCATCGGAAGGGAAAGACATAAGATTGCCGCCATCTCTGAAGCAGACCTGCTGACGCTGGAACTTGATGTGGTGAATGCACGCAACACGCTGCGCAACAGCGAAATCACACTGAAGAGAGCTATGTTCCAGCTGGCATCATTCTTGAACATTGATAAAGGAAGAGACATACACATTGCTCTGCCTGAACGACCTGCATTTGAGGTTGTTGCTGCAGATGAGGCTTTGGAACAAGCCCGGAAAAACAATCCGCAATTCCTCAGCATCAGGCAAAACATTTTAGAAAGCAGGCGTACGGTGGACCGCACAAGAAAAGAGAGCTACTTCAACGTGAGTGTGAATGCCAGTGTGGGATTCAACCAAGTGGCAGACCGATTCAATGATGTGTGGCACAACCTGCTCCAACAAGATATGGTGGCAGTGAGTGTCTCCATCCCATTAGTCGATTGGGGGGTGAGAAAGGGAAAATACAATATGGCCAGAAATAATCTGGATGTGGTGGAGACTTCTGCCAGACAGACAGAACAGAGTATCGAAGAAGAGGTCATCATGACGGTAAATGACTTCAATGTGCAAGGAGGTATCATCGAAAGTGCAGAGGAAGCACGCGGATTGGCTGAATCGGCTTACGAAGAGACGCGTGCAAGATTCATCATCGGACAATCAGACATCAACAGCCTGTCGTTGGCTCTGAACCGCAAAGATGCTGCAGAGAAAAACTACATCGCTGCCTTGAAGAATTATTGGCTGAGTTATTACAAAATCCGCAGGCTGACGTTGTTTGACTTCGACAAACAACAGGCAATCAAATGAGCAAGACATGAAGAAGACTGTCCGGACATCGTCGTTCGCACTGATAGTGGGATTCCTGTGTGTGGCACTGATAGGAGCTGCGCTGCTGCCACTGCTGCCTGTGAGGCTATACCCATCGCGTGTCACTCCTTCATTGACAATCAGTTTCAGTCTGCCAAACAGTTCTGCACGGGTGGTAGAGATGGAGGTGACGTCGAAATTGGAGGCTATGCTGGCCCGTATGAAAGGGGTGAGAAGCATCAGCAGCCGCTCACGTAACGGAGGTGGAAGCATCTCTGTGAATCTGGACAAACACACCAATATCGAGGCTGTACGTTTTGAGGCATCCGCCATAGTGAGACAAGCCTGGCCGGAACTGCCCGAAGGGACTTCATATCCACAAGTGAGGGTGAACAGTCCCGGGGACAATGCATCGCGCCCTTTCCTGACTTATACATTGAACGCCACAGATAACCCCGCCTTGATACAGCAATATGCAGAAGAGTTCATCCGACCGGTCCTGGCACGTATCAGAGGAGTCCGTCAGGTGGAGGTGAACGGTGCCAGCCCCATGGAATGGCAATTGGAGTATGACCCACACCAACTGGAAGCACTCGGACTGGCTCCCGGTGACATCCAGCGTGCCATCAGCGACTGCCTCCAGACTGAATATGTGGGGAATATAAAAATCCAATCAGGGTGTACCCAAAAGTCTGATGGGACTTTCTTCGATGAGGATGTCGTCGTCAAAAACCGTAGTGGGCGGATCATTCACCTGAGTGAACTGGTGAAGATAAAGCATACCGAAGCGCCACCGCAAAGCTATTACCGGATCAACGGCCTGAACTCCATTTACCTGTCTGTCGCAGCTGAAGAAACGGCCAACCAACTGATTCTCGGTAAGGAGGTAAAAGAGGCCATGGAGACATTGGAAAAGACTCTGCCTGCCGGATACGAGGTACACATCAGCTACGATGCTACAGAACATATAGGCGAAGAACTGGACAAAATCTACTACAGAAGCGGACTGACGGTACTGATATTGCTATGCTTTGTCTTGTTGCTTACCCGACGATGGAGATATATGCTGATGGTGACAATGAGCCTGACGGTAAACCTGCTGATGGCTGTAGTCGCCTACTATTTTTTAGGGATAGAGATACAACTTTACACATTAGCGGGGATTACCATATCGCTTAATCTGATGATTGACAACACCATTGTGATGGCTGACCACCTGCTGCACCGGCATAATCTGAAGGCTTACCTCTCCATCCTGACTGCCACCCTGACCACCATCTGTGCATTGGGAGTGGTACTGCTTCTGGATGACAGACTGCGAGCCAGTCTGGAGGACTTTGCTGCAGTGGTCATCATCAATCTGGCAATCTCCTTGCTGACTGCACTCTTTTTTGTCCCTTCGCTGATGGACAAATTGGGGATGGCACGGCAATCCGGGAATAAAAGCCTCCGAGCCGACAGATGGAACAGACTCACTGTCCACTTTACACACGGGTACGGAAAAGTGATCTATTGGGCTTGTCGCTATCGGGCAGCGGTTTGCATACTGTTGGTACTTGCCTTCGGCCTGCCTGTATTTCTGCTTCCCGAAAAGATGGAGGATGATGAGGAATGGCACGGTTGGTACAACCGGACATTGGGGAGCGACTGTTACAAGGAAAAAATACGTCCCATCGTGAATACGGTTTTGGGAGGGACATGGAGGCTCTTTGTAGAAAAGGTATATAACGGCAGCTATTTCAACGATGAACATGAAACCGTGCTACACGTCAATGCCACTCTGCCCAACGGAAGTACAATAGGACAGATGAACGCATTGGTGTTACAAATGGAAGGATTTTTGCAGAATTATCTGCGGAATCGCTCCATTTCCCAATTCCAGACACGTATATCAAGCCCTTATCAAGCTTCGATAGACATCTTTTTCACAAAGGAACACCAACACAGCAGTCTGCCCTACCAACTGAAAGCTGAAATCACCTCGAGAGCCCTGGAATTGGGTGGCGGAAGCTGGAGTATCTACGGACTGGAAGACCAGGGATTCAATAACAGTGTGCGGGAGTCAGCCGGTTCTTACAGGGTGCGGTTGACCGGATATAACTACGATGAGCTGTATGGATATGCCGAAGCACTCCGTGACAGTCTGCTGACCCACCGGAGGGTGAGGGAAGTGCTCATCAGCTCAAACTTCAAATGGTATAAGGATGATTACCGGGAATTGCACTTCAAACTACGGAATGGAAGGCTGGCAGAAGCCAATCTGACTCCCATGGAGCTGTATGCTGCGATGCGAAATGTTTTTGCCCGCGATTTGTCATGTGGTACGGTGCGTTCGGCTACCGGAGGCTATGAACACATACGCTTGTCTTCGTCCAAAGCACGTGATTATGACAATTGGCAACTGCAGCAGCAGACTTTGCTTTCTGGAGAGAAAGAGTTCAAACTTTATCCGTTGGCCGACATTGGCATTTACCAACAGGCTTCCGAAGTGGTAAAGAATAATCAGGAATATGTCCTGTGCCTGCAATACGAATATATAGGAGCTTACCAGATGGGGGAAAAAATGCTGGACCAGACGCTGGAGAAATTCAACAAGGCACTGCCTGCGGGATATAAAGCCAGCTCTGAAATGGGAGGACACCGTTGGACATCAAAAGACAACAGCCAATATTGGCTCCTGCTGCTGGTGGCATTGGTCATCTTTGTTGTCACCGGCATTCTGTTCAACTCTTTCCACCGTCCCTTCGCAATCTTGTTTGTCATCCCTATTTCTTATATTGGTGTATTCCTCACTTTCTGGCTTTTTGAATTGAACTTCGACCAAGGAGGATTTGCCGCTTTCATCCTGTTGTGCGGTATCACAGTGAATGCCGGCATCTATCTGCTCGATGAGTATGCAAACATGCGTAAAGCCCGACCGAACCTCCTTCCTGCTCGTGCCTACCTGAAGGCCTGGAATGTGAAAATTGTGCCTATTCTGCTGACTGTGTGTTCCACTATCCTCGGATTTATACCTTTCATGATAGGAACGGAGAAGGAGGCGTTCTGGTTTCCTCTGGCTGCGGGAACTGTAGGAGGACTAATCATGTCTTTGACAGGCATTTTCTTGTTTTTGCCTGTATTCTGCCTGTCGAAGCGCGGATTTGCAAAATCAAATCAAAAGGACAGTCGTCCTTCATCGTTGTAGCTATAGTATCGTCCGTCTGTGACGATGAGGTGGTCTGTCAGCCGGATGCTCATCAGTTCGCAGGCCTTTCCCAAGCGGGCGGTCAGCTGGTCATCTTGCCGGCTTGGCCGTATGCTGCCTGAGGGATGGTTGTGGCAAAGCACCAAAGAGGTGGCACGTTTGACAATGGCTTCCCTCATGACTGTGCGTATATCCACCAACGTTTCTGCAATGCCTCCGGCAGTGATGCGCTGGCTGTCTATCACCTTGTTGGCAGCATTGAGCAACATGACCCAACACTCTTCCGTAGGCAACTCGCCCAATTTAGGATGAAAATAATGATAGATGTCCTGAGAACTCCTGATGAGTGGCCGTTCACCCATCTCTGAGAGTTTGCGCCGGCGTCCGAGTTCACAGGCTGCCATGATGGTGATGGCTTTGGCCGGACCTATCCCTTTGAATGCACATAATTGCTCTACCGACAGTTTTCCTAACTCATTCAGATTATTGTTGCATGCGGCCAACACACGGCGCATCAGTTCTACAGCCGTCTCGTTGGTGTTTCCTGAGCCGATGAGGATGGCCAACAGTTCGGCATCCGTCAGGGCATAGGCTCCCTTTTGCATCATTTTCTCGCGTGGCCTGTCTTCCTCTGCCCATTGGTTTATTGTCAGTCTGGTCGTTTCCATAAACGCTGTGGTCAATTGTTGCGGATGCAAAGATAGCATAAATAATCAAGCGACCAATCGGTGTTGAATGAAAAAAGGCAACACTATTAAAGAAAAGATTCCGGGAATAATAAAAGAGGTTAATTATTTTCTTTATTTTTCGTTCATTAACTTCAAAACCTTACCTTTGAATCTTCAAATATATGTGCATATTAAAGAGAGAAATAATCGTATGAACAAATGGATGAGATGGGGACTGGTTGCCGTTGTTGCTGTCGGGTTGGCAGGATGGGGGATATGGTCCCAAGTGCCTAAAGAGAATGAAGAACTGCTGTTGGCTGATCAGGTAAAAGGAAAAAGTGGCAAGAAGGCATTGAATGTAATGGCTGAAGTTGTCCGACTCCGATCATTGACAGATGAGATTGTGGTCAGTGGAAGACTATTGCCGGACGAAGAGGTGAACCTCTCATTCGAGACCTCCGGTAAAATCATTGGCATCCACTTTACGGAGGGAACCCGTGTGGCCAAAGGACAGCTGCTGGCCAAGGTGAACGATGGCCCTCTGCAGGCACAACTGAAGAAGTTGGAAGCGCAGCTGCAGCTGGCCCAGGACCGTGTATATCGTCAGAGCGCCCTGTTGCAGAAGGATGCGGTAAGTAAGGAAGCGTATGAGGAAGCGCAGACAAACTTGGCATCGTTGAAGGCTGACATCGAGTTGGTCAAAGAGAACATAGCCCAAACGGAACTGCGTGCTCCGTTTGACGGAGTCATCGGTTTGCGGCAGGTCAGCGAAGGAAGTTATGCTTCTACCGGTACGGTGGTGGCGACACTGACCAAAATCACCCCTCTGAAGATAGAGTTTGCTGTGCCCGAACGGTATGCCAGTGAGATCAAATCAGGAATGAATCTGAGCTTCAATGTGGAAGGACATCTGGAAAGCATGGATGCCCGCATTTATGCTACAGAGTCGCAGGTTGATCTGGCGACCCATACACTGCCGGTGCGTGCAATATACCCCAATTTGCATGGCGAACTACAGCCCGGACGCTTTGTAAACATCCATTTGAAGACAAAAGAGATAGCCGAAGCCATTGCAATCCCTACTGAGGCCATCGTGCCGGAAATGGGAGTGGATAAAGTGTTCCTCTACAAGGGTGGAAAGGCTCATCCCGTAGAGATAGCCAAAGGGATACGTAATGAAGCCCGTGTGCAGGTGCTGTCCGGACTTGTTCCCGGAGATACACTGATAGTTACGGGTACAATGCAGCTTCGTACGGGGTTGGGTGTCACTTTGGATGAAGTGAAATAGCAGCCGGCAGACAGCTGTCGGTGACAGGAGAAAGAAAAAGATTCATCATCCTTTAATTTATCATTGACAACGTGAATATATCAGAACTTAGCATACGTCGCCCCGTGTTATCTACGGTAATGACCCTTATCATTGTGCTGTTCGGGCTTATCGGCTACAACACCTTGGGTGTTCGCGAATATCCGTCCGTGGATAATCCTATCATTTCTGTCAGTTGCTCCTATTCGGGAGCCAATGCTGATGTGATAGAAAATCAGATTACGGAACCTTTGGAACAGAATATCAACGGTATTCCCGGTATCCGTTCCCTGACAAGTGTCAGCAGTCAGGGACAGAGTCGCATCACGGTAGAGTTTGAAATGTCGGTCGATTTGGAAACAGCTGCCAACGATGTGCGCGATAAAGTGTCGCGTGCCCAACGTTGGTTGCCGGATGATTGTGACCCGCCGACAGTGTCCAAGGCCGATGCGGATGCTACCCCTATACTGATGGTGGCCATTCAAAGTGACAAACGCTCGCTGTTGGAAATAAGTGAGATAGCAGACCTTACGGTGAAGGAACAGTTGCAGACCATCCCCGATGTGAGCAGTGTGAACATCTGGGGTGAGAAAAAATATTCCATGCGCCTTTGGCTTGATCCGGTGAAGATGTCCGGCTATGGCATTACTCCGGTGGATGTGAAAGACGCCGTACTTCGTGAAAACGTGGAACTTCCGTCGGGAAGTATCGAAGGCAATACGACCGAACTGACCATCCGTACATTGGGCTTGATGCATACGGCACAGGAGTTCAACGACCTTATCATCAAGGAGGACCTGGGACGTATTATCCGCTTCAGTGACATCGGTCGTGCAGAGTTGGAGGCACGCGACTTGAAGAGTTATATGAAGATGAATGGTGTGCCGATGGTGGGTGTTGTGGTTATCCCTCAGCCGGGTGCCAACCACATCGAGATAGCCGATGCTGTATATGAACGGATGAGGAGCATGGAGAAGGACTTGCCCGACGACGTGGAATATACGTATGGATTCGATAACACAAAGTTTATCCGGGCCTCTATTGCCGAGGTGGAGGAAACGGTGTTGGTGGCTTTCCTGTTGGTGATTGTCATCATCTTCCTGTTTTTGCGCGATTGGCGAGTCACGTTGGTGCCTTGTGTGGTCATTCCGGTGTCGCTTATCGGCTCGTTTTTTGTCATGTATCTCTGTGGTTTTTCCATTAATGTGCTTTCTATGTTGGCGGTTGTGCTGGCAGTGGGACTGGTGGTTGACGATGCCATTGTAATGACCGAGAACATATACATCCGCATTGAGCGTGGCATGGAACCCGTGGAAGCGGGTATTGAAGGGGCTAAAGAGATTTTCTTTGCCGTTATCTCCACCACAGTGACTTTGGTGGCTGTGTTCTTTCCCATTGTCTTTATGGAGGGAATGACGGGACGGCTGTTCCGTGAGTTCAGCTTTGTCGTTTCCGGTGCAGTCATCATCTCCTCTTTTGCCGCATTGACCTTTACACCCATGTTGGCCACCAAATTGCTGAAGAGGCGCGAACGTCAGGGGTGGTTTTATCGTAAGACAGAGCCTTTCTTTAACGGATTGAATCAGATTTATGCCCGTGGTTTGGAGGCTTTCCTGCGGCATCGTTGGGTGGCTTTGCCCCTTGTGGCAGGCACGTTGGCGCTTATCGGTTGGCTATGGAATGCTATCCCGGCCGAAATGGCGCCGTTGGAAGACCGTTCGCAAATCAGTATCAATACACGTGGAGCAGAGGGTGTCACTTATGAATTTATCCGTGACTATACGGAAGACATCAATGCCTTGGTTGATTCGTTGGCGGGAGATGTACCGGCTGTGACGGCCCGCGTGTCGAGTGGTACGGGTAATGTGCGGTTGACCCTGAGCAATATACGCGACCGTAAATATACTCAGATGGAGCTGGCCGAAAAACTGTCAGCTGCCATTAAAAGCAAGACGAAGGCGCGTGCCTTCGTGCAACAGCAGTCAACATTCGGCGGACGTCGTGCAGGGATGCCTGTGCAGTATGTCATTCAAGCCACAAATCTGGAGAAATTGCAGGAGGTGCTTCCCGTCTTCATGGCCAAAGTCTATGAAAATCCGGTCTTCCAGATGGCGGATGTGGACTTGAAGTTCAGCAAGCCCGAAGCGCGTATCAACATCAATCGCGAGAAGGCAAGTGTGATGGGAGTGAGTACCAAGAACATTGCCCAAACGTTGCAATACGGCTTGGCCGACCAGCGTATGGGGTATTTCTATATGAATGGGAAGCAGTATGAGATTGTGGGTGAAATCAATCGGCAGCAACGTAACAAACCTGTGGATTTGAAGTCCATCTACGTACGCAGCGACAAGGGTGAAATGATACAGATGGACAATCTGATTGAACTGGAAGAGGGTATTGCCCCACCGAAACTTTATCGCTACAACCGTTTTGCCTCGGCCACCGTCTCTGCCGGTCTGGCAGAGGGGAAGACCATTGGTGACGGACTGGATGAAATGGATAAGATAGCAGCGGAGGTGCTCGATGATACTTTTCGTACGGCACTTGCCGGCGATTCTAAGGAGTATAGCGAGAGTTCGTCGAGCCTGATGTTCGCCTTCATCCTGGCATTGGTGCTCATCTACCTGATTCTGGCAGCCCAGTTCGAGAGCTTCAAGGATCCTATCATTATCATGCTCACAGTGCCGCTTGCCATTGCCGGAGCATTGGTCTTCATGGCGATAGACGGACAGACGATGAACATCTATAGCCAGATAGGTATCATCATGCTTATCGGTCTTGTGGCAAAGAACGGTATCCTTATCGTGGAGTTTGCCAATCAACGGCAAGAGAATGGCGAGTCACTTGGTGAGGCTATCCGTACGGCCTCCGTCCAGCGTCTGCGTCCTATTCTCATGACGAGTGTCTCGACCATTTTGGGATTGATTCCTCTGGTGTATGCTACAGGAGAAGGTGCCAATGGACGTATTGCCATGGGAGTAGCCGTTGTAGGGGGTATGTTGGTATCTACGGTGCTGACCCTGTTTGTGGTGCCTGCTATCTATCTCTATATCTCCACCGACAGGAGCACAATGAAAAAGAGTAATAAACGAATCAGTGAAAAATGATGTATATGAAAATACTGACGATAGCCCGGTGTCTTCTTCCGGGTGCACTATTGGCCATTTGCCTTTTGGGGAAGGCACAGCACATATATACCCTCCAATCCTGTCTGGAGGAGGGGTTGAAGAACAACTATGCATTACGTATAGCCCGTGGCGAGGAGCAGATTGCCCATAACAATGCGACGCTGGCCAATGCTGGTTATCTGCCCACTCTTGACCTGACGGCTTCATACAGGGGAACTGTGGATGACAACGAAATGAAAGTGCGCTCTACCGGAGAGGTGCAGAGTGAGGATAATGTATTCGACCAGACTTATAATGTAGGAGTAAGCCTCAATTGGACTCTGTTTGACGGATTGGGCATACAGACAGCCTATAAACGGTTGAAGGAACTGGAGAAACAGGGCGAAACCCAGACACGCATTGCCATTGAAGACTTCATTGCCTCACTCAGTGCCGAATACTACAATTTTGTACAGCAGAAGGTGAGGCTGAAAAATCTCCGTTATGCAGTCTCTTTGAGTAAAGAGCGTCTGCGTATCGTGGAGGCACGTTATAACATCGGTAGCTTTTCGCGGCTTGACCTCCAGCAGGCACGGGTCGATTTCAATGCAGACAGTGCGCAGTATATGAAACAGCAGGAGGCGTTGCACACGTCGCGCATACGTCTGAATGAGCTGATGGCTGTGAGAGATATGAATGGGCCTGTTGTAGTGGCAGACACGGCGATAGTGCCGAACATCAGTCTGCGTTTCGAACGGTTGTGGAACCAGACGCTCAAGACCAATGCCACTTTGCTTCGTGCCGAGCAGGAACAGCGTATTGCAAAACTCGACTTTCGCACCGTGCAGAGCCGCAATTATCCTTACCTGAAAATCAATGCCGGGTATGGCTATACGCACTACAAGTATGATATGGGAACCAATATCTATAAGGATAATTTGGGACTGAATTTCGGGGTGACGTTGGGATTCACGTTGTTCGATGGCAATCGCCGGCGCGAACAGCGGAATGCACGCATTGCCATGGAGAATGCCCGTCTGGAACGGGACGAACTCCAGCAAAGCCTTCGGGCAGACCTGATGAACTTGTGGCAGGCTTATCGGAACAATATCGATTTGCTGAATCTGGAACGGCAGAATCTCGTGGCTGCCCGCGACAATTACGAAATAGCCATGGAGCGTTATATGTTGGGCGACCTCTCAGGTATCGAGATGCGTGAGGCACAGAAGAGTCTGCTTGATGCTGAAGAACGCATCCTTTCGGCTGAGTATGACACCAAGATGTGTGAAATCTCTCTCTTGCAAATCAGTGGAGGTATTGCAAGGTATCTGGAATAGTCTTTCAAAACAATGACGAGATGTAACAGTTTGTTGTATGTCATTCTGTCTCTTGGTTTTTATTTTCTCTGTCATTTTGTCTTCTTTTCTGTTTTGGCACTCCTTTTGATGTCTCTTTAGCAAAGACACACCTGTAAAACAAATGAAGCTTCGGAGGCGTTGTCAAACAAATGTGAGTAGAACAAAAAAGAAAGGAGATTAGAGAAATGAACTACAACAACTTTACAATCAAATCGCAAGAGGCTCTTCAGGAAGCAGTCAACTTGGCTCGTATGCGTGGACAGCAGGCCATTGAGCCTGTACACCTGATGGCCGGTGTGCTGAAGGTGGGCGAGAATGTCACCAACTTCATATTCCAGAAGTTGGGAGTCAATGCCCGTCAGATGAATACGTTGATTGACAGGCAGATGGATTCTCTACCCAAGGTAAGTGGGGGAGAACCTTACCTGAGTCGCGAGACAAACGAGGTGATGCAGCGTGCTGTGGAGTATGCCAAACAGCTTGGCGACGAATATGTGGCTCTGGAAGCATTGCTGTTGGCCATGTTGGCAGTGAAGAGTACGGTGGCTGCCATGTTGAAGGATGCCGGAGTGACGGAGAAGGAACTCCATGCCGCCATCAGCGAGTTGCGCAAAGGGAACAAAGTGACATCGCAGTCGAGTGAAGACACTTATCAGGCTCTTGCCAAATATGCCGTCAACCTCATTGAGTCTGCCCGTTCGGGAAAGCTGGATCCGGTGATTGGGCGTGATGATGAAATCCGCCGTGTGCTCCAGATTTTGAGCCGACGTACCAAGAACAACCCTATATTGATAGGTGAACCGGGTACTGGAAAAACCGCTATTGTCGAAGGGCTTGCCCACCGTATTTTGCGAGGTGATGTGCCGGAGAACTTGAAGGAGAAACAGCTCTATTCGCTCGATATGGGAGCTCTTGTAGCCGGAGCCAAGTACAAGGGAGAGTTTGAAGAGCGTCTGAAGGCGGTCATCAATGAAGTGACAAAGTCGGAGGGAAATATCATTCTTTTCATTGATGAGATACATACGCTGGTGGGAGCCGGTAAAGGGGAAGGTGCCATGGATGCTGCCAACATCCTGAAACCGGCTTTGGCACGTGGTGAGCTGCGTGCCATTGGTGCCACTACATTGGATGAGTATCAGAAATATTTTGAGAAGGACAAAGCGCTTGAACGCCGTTTCCAGACGGTAATGGTGAATGAGCCGGATGTGCTGAGTACCATTTCCATCCTGCGGGGATTGAAGGAACGCTACGAAAACCATCACAAGGTGCGTATCCAGGACAATGCCATCATTGCTGCTGTAGAGCTGAGCAACCGTTATATTACAGAACGTTTTCTTCCCGACAAGGCCATTGACTTGATGGACGAGGCTGCGGCCAAACTCCGTATGGAGCGCGACTCTGTCCCCGAGGAATTGGATGAACTGAGCCGCCGGTTGAAGCAGTTGGAGATTGAGCGCGAAGCTATCAAGCGGGAAAAGGATGACCTGAAATTGCAGCAACTCAACCGTGAAATAGCCGAACTTAAGGAACAGGAACATTCGCTCAAGGCCAAGTGGCAGAGCGAGAAGGACCTGGCCAACAAGATTCAGCAGAACAAGCAGCAGATGGAACAGCTGAAGTTTGAGGCCGAGCGTGCCGAACGCGAGGGAGACTACGGTAAAGTGGCCGAGATACGCTATGGCCGTCTGCAGGCTCTGAACGAGGAGATAACCTCTATCCAGCAGGAGTTGAAACAGATGCAGGGTGGCAGTGCTCTCATTAAGGAAGAGGTGACGGCGGATGACATTGCCGATGTCGTTTCCCGCTGGACCGGTATCCCTGTGAGCAAGATGTTGCAGAGCGAGCGCGAAAAACTGTTGCATCTGGAAGAGGAACTCCACCTGCGTGTGGTGGGGCAGGACGAGGCTATCCGTGCCGTCAGTGATGCTGTGCGTCGCAGTCGTGCCGGATTACAGGATCCGCGTCGCCCTATTGGTTCGTTCATCTTCCTCGGTACCACCGGTGTGGGTAAAACTGAATTGGCAAAAGCCTTGGCAGAATACCTCTTCGATGACGAACAGCTGATGACCCGCATCGACATGAGTGAGTATCAGGAGAAACACAGCGTCAGCCGGCTCATCGGAGCGCCTCCGGGATATGTCGGTTATGACGAGGGTGGACAACTGACAGAGGCTGTACGCCGAAAACCCTATTCCGTGGTTCTGTTTGATGAGATAGAGAAGGCGCATCCCGATGTGTTCAACATCCTCCTGCAAGTGCTTGATGACGGACGGTTGACGGACAATAAGGGTAGGGTGGTGAACTTCAAGAACACCATCATCATCATGACCTCCAACTTGGGTAGCGGCTACATCCAAAGCCAATTTGAAAAAATGGACGACAATCACCGGGAAACTCTTATCGAAGAGACGAAGAACGAGGTGATGGGGATGTTGAAAAAGACCATCCGTCCGGAGTTCCTGAACCGTATTGATGAGACCATCATGTTCCTGCCTCTCGATAAGGATGAGATAGAGCGCATTGTCCTCATGCAGGTGAATGGTATCCGCAAGATGTTGTCAGAGAATGGTGTGACGTTGGAACTGACCGATGATGCCGTACGCTTCATTGCCTCCACAGGTTACGATCCGGAGTTTGGTGCCCGCCCGGTCAAGCGCGCCATCCAGCGTTATCTGCTCAACGACCTCTCCAAGAAACTCCTTGCACAGGAGGTGGACAGCAGTCGTCCCATCCATGTGGATGTTGCGGGCGATGGGCTGAGGTTCAGTAATTGAAAGATTCAATCCCTTGCTTGTAGGGAAGAAAGATAAAAGGGGACGGTCTCACGTATGGCCGTCCCCTTTTTTTAAAAGGTTTTCATAAATCAGTTCTTGGTGATTGTGCAGTAGAATTGGTCAGAGGTGATGCGCTCCAGATAGAACTTGATGGTATAGTTGCCATCTTCTGCTACCGGAATGTTGTCGCCACCAGCAGACAGATTGCTGATGTCTCCACCATAGTTGACAGCCCAATCATCGTTGGCACGGAACTTGAAGCTCTTTCCGCCTGTCAGGTCAAGCGTGGCTACCAGGCATTTCTCAGCAGTGTCATAAGTCATGTCAGTGTCAACATCCCATCCACCGGCTGTAGCATCGCCAATGACGCCCCACGACATGGGAGTCACAGCCCATGTAAGGTTTGCACAGTCGATGTTCACTGCATAGAATCCCTCTTCGGCCCACAGATTGCCGGCTCCGCCATCCGTAGAGAGGGTCGTTTCTGTTGCCCAACCATAGTTGGTACCATTCCAGTCAGCTTGTGAAGTGAGTTTGAAGCCACCATTCAGATAAGCATATCCTGTATATACTCCATCAAAGGCCGGAGATTGCATACGGGCAGCTGCACCATGGCTCCAACCGTTCTGGTCACCGGGTGTCCAAGCCCATTCTTCAAATGACAATGCCTCTATAGTGATGGTGTAGTCCATCATGTTCAAGGTGATTTTGTACATCTTGGCACCATCATCGGCCGGCTGTACAAAGTCAACTCCGGCACCGCCTACCACCAGTTTGGTCATGTCCTCACTGTCACCTCCGATGACTCCGTCCCACGTAGAAGGATCGTCGATAGAGGATTGGGGAGCGATTTTGAACTTGTTTTCGATGCGTTGTCCCTCTTCATCGCAAGGGGCAGCAATGGCCAGCGTAAAGATAGGATCCTCATATACATCTTTTCCGCTGTGGTTGAACTTCAGCGAAGTGTCTCCCAGCGTCCAGCCGTTCAGCACCCCTACCAGGTAGTAGGCACTTTCAATGACAGGGGCTGTCAGTGTGATGTTGATGCTTCCCGTAGAGGTGTTCTTGATACTTTGTCCGTTGACAATCGTATAACCTACGATGTCCATCGTCACAGTGCGCATTTCCGGACGTTTGCCATACAGGGTTTCTACTGCATTCTTCACATCGTCAGCCGATGCATATCCGTTGGCATCGGCATCGATGGTCTGTGATGCTGTCGCATCAGCATTCCAGAGAGTCACCTTGTAGGAGGTGGTCTGGTCATCCTCAGCTGTCACTGTAGGTACGAACAACTGCACCAGTGCAGAGTCGAGGGAAGCAAATTCCACGTCGGCAGCAGCGGCAGTGGCCAATGTCACCGTCTTGACCTCCTCTTGCGGATTGGTCTGGGGGGCAGCCCAATCATCGTAGTCTTCTGAGCAGCTTGCCACGAGCAAAGCCAAGCCCAATATGTTGATTATCTTTTTCATGATTCTTTGATGTTTTTATTCGTTAGCAATAAACATGTACTGGCCGGTGATGTCGTTCAGGAATACGGTGTACACACCAGCCTTGGCAGCGATGTTCGCACCGTTTTGTGTACCTGCACCATAGGGGAATTCAACGGCACCCCAGTTGAAGTCCCATCCACCATCGGCAGCGAACTTGAGTTCGGTATCAGCATCCAAAGTCAACGTTGTTGTCCACATGTGGTTCTCTGCACCATCGTAGGTGAAGGTTGCAGTCATCGGACCACCGGCTGCATCCCATCCGTTGTGCCCACCGGGCATGGCGATGGAGGTGAAGACGCGTGGAGCAGTAGCCGTATAAGGTGCTATAGCGATGTCGCCGCTCTTGGTGTCGAGCGTTACGGTGTAATAGCCGGCAGCACCCTCCTTGACTACAACGTTGCCGTCAGCATTGCTTTCGAACAGAGTGGCATCGATGCCAGCGAACGAATCGAAGTTCTTCTGGATGTCCCAATTTCCAGGAATCTGGACGAGCTTGAACTGTCCGCCTGCGGGGAAATAGCCGGTATAGGCAATCTTTCCTGTACCGGTAGCCTTGTCATATTCTTCACCGGCAATGGTCATCAAAGGTATCAGTCCCTTACCGATGGCATCAGCACTGTTGCCCCATGAACCGTCGCCGATGCAGCTGCCCACGAGATACCACAACTGAGGAGCGGCATCCTTCAATTCTACATAGTACGGCAGTGTCTTGATGGTGACAACATTTGAATAGACCGTATCAGTACCTGCCAACACGGAGAATGCGCGCACATTGATGTCCTGTGTGGCGGGTACGGCATCTGCCTCCCAATGGGCTATCTGCTGTACGGCCTTAGACAGTTTGCTTGCATTGAGGGCACCTTTGGCCTCGGTATAGATGTCTTCAATCGTAGCATAGTCGGCCACTGTAGCACCGCTTTCGTCAGCTTCGGCCTCTGCTACCGACACATTCCATGTGTCAGTGAGCGACACTTGCAGCTGATACTGTGCTGCTACGGGGAAGCCATACGCCGGTTGCGACCATGTGAATGGAATCTCCGTGGATGTGGCCAAGTCATAACCGACCTCTGCATACGCAGGGGTATTCAGGGTGAATGTATCAGGCTGGAGCAGGGTCGGATTGGAGTCGTTGTCATCCTCACAGGCAGTGAAGAGGCAGACACCGCCCAGCAACAGTAATGATGATTTCAATATATTTTTCATAACCATTTAGTTTTTAAGATTAGTAACCCGGATTTTGAATGATGGCTCCCTTGACCTGAGCAGCAGGGATGGCAAAGACGTTGCGGGTCTCCTCAAAATTGCGGCCTTCCTTCACGCCACCTTTCCATTGCCACATATAGTCGCCGTTGCCTCCGAATTTGCCATGGCGGATAAGGTCCACACGGCGGCGTCCTTCGAAGTAGAACTCTCGGCTCCATTCGTCGAGGATGTCATTCATCGAGTAGCCGGCCTTTGGAGAGGCATTGGCACGTGTACGCAGTTCATTGATGTAGATGATACCCTGGTCGGTAGCCGTATTGTTGTTACCGCGTGCGGTAGCCTCGGCGTATGTCAGATAGGCTTCGGCCACGCGGAAGAAGAAGTAGTCCATGTCGGGGAAGCAGGCATCGTGTGTGGCACTGCCGTCGCTCTTGTAGTTGAGGAACTTGGCCACAGCATAGCCATCCTTGAAGTCTCCCAGATATCCCTTGCTGTTTTCGATGCTTCCGCGTCCTACACCATCGAACAGGGCACGGTCGTCGTTGGCAGCCACTGTCATCTCGTATGCAGGCACTTGGGGAGCATCACCGTTGGGGAAGAACTTCTTGATGAGGTCCGGACGGGCCTTGTTTCCGCCCCAGTTCTGGTCAGTACCGTTGGTTCCTGCATCGTTGGGGTTGGCATGCATGTCGGCATCAAAGGTCGATGCTATCAGGTAGAGTGAAGTACCCCAGCTGGTGGTAGTCAGACCATCCTGCAGAATGGGGAACACACATTCGTAGGCAGCGTTTGATTCGCCGTTGTCACCCATGAAGAGCATCTGATAGGCGCTCCATCCGTTGGCTCCTTCAGTGTGGAGTTTGTACGGCGATTTGATGACCTTTTCTGCATATTCTGCAGCCAGTTGCCATTCGGCTTTGCCGGTATATACTTCGGCATTCAGGTAAAGGCGTGAGAGCAGCATCCAGCAGGCAGCCTTATCTACCCGGCCGTAGTTCTCATCGCTTGAATTCTTGGCTTTGGCATCAGCCAGATTAGGTTCAATTTCCTTCAACTCATCCACCAGCCATGCATAAGCCTCGGCGCGGGTCAGGCGTGAGGGTTCTGACAACGTGGTGGCGAAGGGGATGTTGCCGAAAGCATCCATCAGCATATAGTAGTGCAAGGCACGCACAAAGCGGATTTCAGCTGTCATCGTGTCATCGTGTCCTGAAGCCACATTGAGATACTGGTTGCAGTAGGAGATACCGGTGGTCAGACGGGCATAGTATCCGTTGAGCATCGGATGAGAGGCATCGTAGGTGTTGTAGCAGAAGCTCTGGATACCATCGTCGCCCCAATGGCAGATAGCCTCGTCGGTCGTCAACTCATTGGAGTTCCACATCTGGCGGATGAAACCGGTCGTACCACCATCCAGACCATCGATGTCGCAGTCGCCGTTGGCACCGCCGTTGCCTGCCAATGCGATGTTGGCATAGCACTTGTTGAACAGGCCATTGACATCATAGTCCAGAGCAAGGTTGGGGTTGATTGGATTCACGTCCAAATCATCCGTACAAGAAGCCATTCCGAGCGACAAGGCTATAGCCGTCACAGGAATAAAGTTTTTGATATATCTTTTCATGACTGTTTCTTTGTTTATGATTAGAGATTCAGGTTCAGACCGACGATGAACGAAATCGGGCGCGGATAGAGTTCGTTGTCATATCCGTTGGAGATTTCCGGGTCAAGACCGTCGTACTTTGTGATAGTGAACACATTGGAAACCGTAGCATATACACGACCGGCCACTCCCTTGTAGGCTCCGCTCTTGAACAGGTTCTTGAAGCTGTAGCCCAGTGTGATGTTGTCGCACTTCAGGAAAGAGGCATTGTGCACATAGCGGTCAGAGAGCAGGGCTGTCGGTGAATAGGTCTGCCAGCTGTCGGCCAATGCAGAAATCGGACGGTTGGCGAGGTAGTTTGTAGCTGCCCACACTTCGTTCGGAGCCACGTTGGCATAGCCTGATTCGATGTTGTTGAACACATAGTTGTCGAAGCTGGCACGGAGTGAGAAGCCGAAGTCCCAGTTCTTGTATTCCAGTCGTGAGGTCAGACCCATGGTCACGGGTGCTGCCGGGCTCTTGTAGAAGTAGCGGTCGCCTTCGGTGATGACACCGTCGCCGTCGCGGTCAACCACACAGTTCTCGATGGCCTTTCCGTTTTGGTCATAGACCTGCTGGTACACGTAGAATGAGTTCATCGGATACCCTACCTGGTTGTATTGCAGGTATTTGTCCGTACCGATGGTGATGCCTGTGTTGGCTATCGGTTCACCGTCTGTTGACACACCGCTGAGGTCTGTAATCTCATTGTCGTTGTAGGTGAAGTTGTAGCTCAGGGTCCAGTACCAGTCTTTTGAGCGGATGGCTTTCCAGTCCAAAGTCAATTCCACACCCTTGTTCTCCAACGAACCGATGTTCTGCCAGGCCTGGTTACGGTAGGCCGACATGGCTACGGTAGGCGCATAGTTGAGCAGGTCGGTTGTTTCGCGGTAATAGACATCCACGCTACCGGTCAGCCGCTGGTCGATGATGCCGAAGTCAAGTCCCACGTTGTAGGTGGTTGTAGTCTCCCATTTCAAATCGGGTGTATAGTTGTCCGGGCGATAGAGTGTACCGTCGCCTACCAACGGGTAGAAGCCGTTTGTTCCTGTTGACATGGAGTAGGTAGGTATCCATGCATAGTCGTTTTTCACATCCTGCTGTCCGGTCTGTCCGTATCCGAGGCGGAGTTTCAGGTCAGAGAGCCATTCTACATTCTTCAGGAAGCTCTCTTCCTTCACCTTCCATGCCAGAGCTACAGAGGGGAAGAGCGACCAGTGGTCCGAGAAACGTGAAGAGCCGTCGTAGCGTACGGTGGCAGTCAGGTAGTAGCGCTCCATCAGTGTATAGTTGGCACGTCCGAAGAACGACACGAGGTAGTTTTCTGTCTTTTCCTTGTAGGGAGTGTGCGGACGTTCGGTGCCGGCCAGAGTCTCATCGTTGTTGGTCAGCGGATAGTAGCCCACATAGTCATTGCTCTTGCTTCTCCAGAAGTGCTGCCATTCATAGCCGCCCATGATGTCGAAGTGGTGATTCTTGTTGAAGTCCTTATAGTACTGTGCATAAGTGCTCAGTGAGAGGTTGCGTTTCAGGATGGATTCTGCGCCGTAGCTTCCATAGTACACAGCGGAGGGCGATGCGGGGTTCACATTGGTCTGCTGGCGTCCGTTGGAGATGTCGGCACCCAATGTCATGTGCAGGCGCAAGTCTTCCAGTCCGTGCACTTTGTAGTCGATGTCTGCACTTCCGATGAAGGCGCGGCTGTGAGCCACATCGTGCTTCTCGTTCAGGATAGCCAGCGGGTTCTTCTGTGCCTGGTTGTTGTAGGTGTGCGGCCAGGTGTCGTCGTTGTAGTTGCCGGCCATGGGCCATTCGAAGTATCCGCCGAAGTTCTCCATTGCACGTTGCATGGATGTGCCGGCAGGCAGTCCCTTTTCTGCGTCATATCCGTCGAACAGGTCTTTGTGGAACTGGGAGGTGAATGCATGCGGGTCCTGTGTCGGGTCGAACATGATGGCATCGCTGATGGCTTCGCCGTCGGCAAACTGGCTTCTCGAGTACATTCCCTTGGCATTCAGGTTCAGTGTCAGGTGATCGTCGAAGAAGCTGGGGTTGAGGTTCAGGGCACCGGTCACACGCTGGAACTCTGAGGTCTTGATGATACCCTGCTGGTCGGTATAGCCGACAGAGATGCGGTAGGGCAGGTTCTTGATCGAGCCTGACAGCGTCACGTTGTGGTCGTGGCTCACGGCTGTGCGCATGATTTCGTCCTGCCAGTCGGTGTTGGCCGTACCCAGTGCCCTGTAGGCATCGCTTTCTTCTCCCCAGATGCCTTTGATGAATTCGCGGTACTGGTCACCGTCCATCACGTCGATGTTGTTCTTCTTGGCGCTGATGGTGAGGCTGCCGGAGTATGACAGCGTCGGTTTCTGTCCTTTGCTTCCTTTCTTGGTGGTGATGATGATGACACCATTCGAACCACGGCTACCATAGATGGCAGTAGAGGAGGCATCTTTCAGCACGTTGAAGCTTTCGATGTCCTGCGGGTTGACGATAGAGAGCAGGTTGGCCACACCCTTCACACCATTGTTGTCGATGGCCACTCCGTCAATCACAATCAAGGGGTCGTTGTTGGCATTGAGTGACGAACCTCCACGGATACGGATTTGCGATCCGCCGCCCGGAGTACCGTCGCTGGCTGTCACGTTCACACCGGCCATCTTTCCCACCATCATGTCTTGTGGGTTCACCACCACACCTTTGTTCTTCAGGTCAGGTTTGATGGCTGTCACCGAACCGGTCAGGTCGGCCTTCTTGGCCACACCGTAGCCGATGACCACTGCCTCTTCCAGCAGTTCGGCATCATCTTCCAGTGTGATGGAGATGTGTGGCGCGGCTTTCACTTCCTGAGTCACATAACCCACGAACGATACAACGAGCGTTGTCCCCTGCTTCACTCTGAGGGTAAAGTCTCCGTTGACATCGGTGATGGTACCGTTGCCGGGATTACCTTTCTCAACTACATTGGCACCTATGACCTCACCCATGGCATCCTTTACATGACCCTTCACGGTGATGATGGATTGAGCATAAGCACCCACTGACAAGAATACCCCGAACATCAGGGTAAGAATCAATCGAAAGATTCTTGAATCTACTTGCTTCATGCGTTTTAAATTAAAAGTTAATGATACATTATTTTTTATTACTCTCTTTGTCAGGCCGGTAGCCCTTGCATTGCATGACCCGGACAACGGCATTCTGTGACGTAGCAAAATTATGATATTATCCACTAAGTGTGACAAACATCGCTAAAAAATGTAATAAAGTCATAACGCAAACGATTGCAGCCTATGTAGGCTGCCTGTTTGCCTTACACTTCTCTTCTTTCGGCCTTTGCTGTTGTTACCTGATAAACAGCAGTTCCCGGTATTTGGGCAGGGGCCACATCTGGTTGTCAACTATCAGTTCCAGTTTGTCGATGTGGTATCGGATAGCCTCCAGCATGGGGGCGATGGTGTCGTGGTAGGCGATGGCCTTCTCCCGTTCGTTCTCAATCCGGTTGGCCACTTTTCGTGCCTCAATCATTTGGGCCACGTTCTCCTCGATGAAGTTGTTGTGTGCTGCGATGTCTTCGATGAGTTCCAGATTTTTGGCCGAAAGCAGCGCCGCCTTTTCTGCGGGGAAGAGCTGCTTGGTCTTGTAGGCATTGTCGATGAGCTGGCTTTGGTATTTGGTGGCCACGGGGATGATGTGGTTCATGGCCAGGTCTCCGAGCACGCGGGCCTCTATCTGTATCTTTTTGGTGTAAGTCTCCCATTTCACCTCGTTGCGTGCTTTCAGTTCCTTGCGGGTCATCACACCGGTTGTCTCGAACATCCGTATGCTCGATTCGGTAAGGTAGTTGTCGAAGATGACGGGGCAACTGGTCTCGCAGTCGAGCCCTCTTCTGGCGGCCTCTGCTTTCCATTCGTCGCTGTATCCGTTGCCGTCGAAGCGGATGGCTTTGCACTTTTTGATAAGGCTGCGTAGCACGCAGAGGATGGCCGACACTTTGGGTTCGCCCCGTTCAATCAGTTCGTCCACCTCCTTCTTGAAGTCGGTCAATTGTTCGGCCATGGCCGCATTGAGTGCAATCATGGCAGATGCACAGTTGGCCTCCGCGCCCACTGCACGGAATTCGAAACGGTTGCCGGTGAATGCGAAAGGTGATGTCCGGTTGCGGTCGGTGTTGTCGATGAGCAGTTCCGGTATTTGCGGGATGTCGAGTTTCATGCTCGATTTGCCGGCAATGTTTATCAGTTCGTCGTTGCTGCTCTCTTCCAGGCATTCGAGCACTTTGCTCAATTGCTTCCCGAGGAACGATGATATGATGGCCGGTGGAGCTTCATTGGCTCCCAGCCGGTGGGCATTGGTGGCGCTCATGATGGATGCTTTCAGCAGTCCGTTGTGCCGGTAGGTGGCCATCAGGGTGTTCACCACGAAGGTGATGAATCTCAGGTTGTCCTCCTGGGTCTTGCCGGGTGCATGTAGCAGGATGCCGGTGTCGGTGCCGAGCGACCAGTTGTTGTGCTTTCCACTTCCGTTCACTCCTTTGAAGGGCTTTTCGTGGAGCAACACGCGGAAGCCATGGTTGCGCGCCACATTGCGCATGAGCGACATGAGCAGCATGTTGTGGTCAACGGCCAGGTTACACTCTTCGAAGATGGGGGCCAGTTCGAATTGGTTGGGGGCTACCTCGTTGTGGCGTGTCTTGACGGGGATGCCCAGTTCGAGCGACTTCACCTCAAGGTCTTTCATGAAGGCAGCCACTCGGGGAGGGATGGCTCCGAAGTAGTGGTCCTCCAGCTGCTGGTTTTTGCTCGATTCGTGCCCCATCAGGGTGCGTCCGGTGAGCAGCAGGTCCGGGCGGGCGGCATAGAGACCCTCATCTACCAGGAAATATTCCTGCTCCCATCCCAGGTAAGTGAACACCTTTTTCACTTCGGGGTTGAAGTAGTGGCATACGGCTGTGGCTGCTTCGCTGACGGCTCTCAGTGCTTTCAGCAGTGGAGCCTTGTAGTCGAGAGCCTCTCCGGTGTAGGCTATGAACACGGTGGGGATGCAAAGTGTGTCGCCCACGACAAAGACGGGCGACGAAGGATCCCAGGCCGAATATCCGCGTGCCTCGAAGGTGTTGCGGATGCCTCCGTTGGGGAACGAGCTGGCATCAGGTTCCTGCTGCACGAGCAACTTTCCGCTGAACTCTTCTATCATGCCACCTTTTCCATCGTGTTCCACAAAGGCGTCATGCTTCTCTGCTGTGCCTTCTGTCAGCGGTTGGAACCAGTGTGAGTAGTGTGTCACCCCCAGCTCGATGGCCCATTTCTTCATGCCCAAAGCCACTTCGTCAGCTATGCTGCGGTCCAGTGGGGCACCATTGTCGATGACATCTATCAACTTGTCATAGACCATGCTGGGCAGGTATTTGAACATCTTGGCCCGGTTGAACACATATTTGGCAAAATATTCCGAAGGCCGCTCGGTCGGTTCTGTTACGGTTGCGGCTTTCTTCTTGAATGCGGTTTCGACGACTCTGAATCTCAACTCTGACATAAATCCTACTTTTTTCTTTGTGTGTATATTACTCTCTTTGTTCTCTTTAGGGTGCTTCCGGCTGTGGCTCGGGTGACCTTTCAGCTGGAATTCCGTGCCAAAAGTAGGAATAATTCTTGATTTATTTGTTATAATTCCTGCTTTTGTGCACTTGCAGCCTGCATTTAGTGGGTATGTAACCCTCCGCAGGGTGTCTTCTGCCTCTTTATACCATATGCCATAGATAGAAAAAGAGGAGCCGCGCTTTCCTTTCGTCGCGGTTCCTCTTCCTTATTAATTAATGTGGCGGGATGTCTTCCGGCTTATTCTCCCTTGATGGCAGCAATACCCGGGAGCACTTTGCCTTCGATGGCTTCGAGCAGGGCACCTCCACCGGTAGAGATGTATGACACCTGATCGGCCATACCGAACTTGTTGATGCAAGCTACAGAGTCGCCACCACCGATGAGTGAGAAGGCACCGTTAGCGGTTGCCTTGGCGATAGCTTCGGCGATAGCACGGCTACCGGCAGTGAAGTTGTCCATTTCGAACACACCGGCAGGACCGTTCCACAGGATGGTCTTGGCGGGTTCGATGGCAGCGGCAAATGCCTTGCGGCTTTCGGGGCCTGCATCCAGTCCTTCGAAACCTGCAGGGATTTCACCTGAAGGGCAAATCATGGTGTTGCAGTCGTTCTTGAAGTCGTCACCGGCTACGCAATCAGTAGCCAACACGAGGTTTACACCCTTAGCCTTGGCCTGCTCCATGATGCTGAGAGCGAGGTCGAGTTTGTCGTTTTCGCAGATTGACTGACCTACTTCACCGCCCATAGCCTTGGCGAAAGTATAAGTCATACCACCGCAGAGGATGAGGTTGTCCACCTTGTCCATCAGGTTCTCGATGATGCCAATCTTGGTAGAAACCTTTGAACCACCCATGATGGCGGTGAAGGGGCGCTTGATGTTGCTCAAGATGTTGTCAACGGCTGTCACTTCCTTCTCCATCAGGTAGCCGAGCATCTTGTGGTCGGCATCGAAGTAGTCGGCGATAACGGCAGTTGAAGCGTGTTTGCGGTGAGCTGTACCGAAGGCGTCGTTCACGTAGCAGTCGGCATAGCCGGCCAATGTCTTGGCAAACTCTTTCTGGCTGGCTTTCATAGCCTTCTTTGCCTCTTCGTAGGCGGGGTCTTCCTTGTCGATGCCTACGGGCTTGCCCTCTTCTTCGGGATAGAAGCGGAGGTTCTCGAGCAACAATGCTTCACCGGGTTGCAAAGCTGCAGCTGCGTCGGCAGCCTTGGCGCAGTCGGGAGCAAACTTCACGGCTACACCCAATTTCTCTGATACGGCGTCAACAATCTGGCTCAATGAGAATTTGGCGTTCACCTTGCCTTTGGGCTTGCCCATGTGCGACATGATGATGACACTGCCGCCATCTGCCAGAATCTTTTTCAGGGTAGGCAGAGCACCACGGATACGGGTGTCGTCAGTGATTTTGCCATTCTCGTCCAGAGGCACGTTGAAGTCAACGCGCACGATTGCCTTTTTTCCGGCAAAGTTGAAGTTGTCAATTGTCTGCATAATCTTTTTAGCTTTAGTTCTTTATTTTATGATGATGTTTTTCTTGTTTCTTTTGCCGGTCTTCGTCAGACCGTTGCATTTTCATCGGCAAAATTATTGCTTTCTTTCCGAAAAAACGAAAAAATCTTGCGAATAGTCAGCTGTCGGAGATTTCTTCCTGTCATTTTGTCCCTTTGATGGGGGTGGAAGTGTGTTTTTTGTAATGTTTGCATAGCAATCGGATGCCACACGTCCCGCATTTGGGTCGCAGGGCTGTGCAGGTGTATCTGCCGTGCAGGATGAGCCAATGGTGAGCCTTGGCCACGATGCCTTCGGGTAGGTGCTTCACCAGTTCCTTTTCTACGGCCAATGGTGTCGTGTGGCGGTCGCTTACCAGTCCGATGCGGTGGCTCACTCGGAACACATGGGTGTCCACCGGCATGGCATCCCTTCCCCACACTACGGCCTGCATCACGTTGGCAGTCTTTCGTCCCACTCCGGGCAGTTTCACCAATTCCTCCAATGTGTCGGGCACCTCTCCACCATAGTCATCGACTATCATCCGGGCCATCCCCACCAGGTGCTTGGCCTTGTTGTTCGGGTAGGAGACGCTGCGGATGTATTCATAGACAACTTCCGGAGTGGCTTGAGCCAATGCTTCGGGGGTCGGATAGTCGCGGAAGAGTGGGGGAGTGACCATGTTCACGCGTTTGTCTGTGCATTGGGCAGACAGGATGACTGCCGTCAGCAGTTGGAACGGATTCTCGTAGTTGAGTTCTGTTTCCGCCACCGGCATGGCCTCGTTGAAGTAGGCTGTCACCTGGTCGTATAGTGCTTGCTTGCGCATAAGTGTTTTCCTCTTTTTTGTCTGCAAAGATAGCACAAACATTTTCTATAACAGTCGGATGAATAGTTTTTTTTGTGCGGATGTTGCAAAATGTCTGTTTTGCGGTGAGCAACGAACTTGCCCATAAATAAAGACGAACTTGCCCATAGATAAGGATAAAAGTGGCCGACAGAAATCATTAGCATGCAACTCGAAAACTTATCCCAAGCTTTGGGATAACTAAACCAAGCTTTGGGATAACTGAACCAAGCCTTGGGATAACTGGACCAAGCCTTGGGATAAAGAATTGCTTTGTGCTTTTAAAAGTTTCAATGCGCTACATGTCTTTTTCGTTTGGGTATTTTCGAGTTTTTGCACAGTCAGATCGCTGAAGTACAAACGGCTTTATGCCGAAGCTCAAATAAATAAAAAAGAATCAATCATTAACTTAATTTAATGATTCGGGGGGGGGTAAAAGTTAAACTTTTTAGTATATTTGTCACGACAACACAGATTGACAACCTAATTAACTGAATGAGAGTATGATGAAGACAAACAATTTGATGGAAAGAGAGTACACAATCGTGAGTGCCAACCACTACGAGGCTCCCCGGATGGAGGTCATCGAAGTGGCGGTAGAGAAAGGGTATGCTGCTACAGTAGAAGGCTACGCCTCTGACAGCGATGATAGCGAGTTCGGTGGCGCTTCTGAGCGTCGCGGTTCTTGGGGAAACCTTTGGGAAACTGGAAACTGAAAGGTGGAAACTGAAAGGTGAAAACTGAAAGGTGAAAACTGAAAGGTGAAAACTGAAAATAATATATGAATAAACTAGAGCATAAGATTTTGAATTGGATAAAGCTTTCCGCTTTAACCTTTCCCCTTTCCGTTTTCGTTGCTTGCAACGACAACGATGACATTGTGCCCGACACACCCG
>JAFTNZ010000030.1 GCA_017451645.1 Bacteroidaceae bacterium
GGTTATATGACACGACCTTCGGGAAAAGTCCGCGCAGATGTTTACATACCTTTTCAAGATAGAAGTGTTTAAGACACCGATAACCCGAATCATGAAACAATATCATGATAAGCATGATTTCTGCCTTTGACATGGTGGAATTACGATGGTAAGGGCGCTTGTTTCCACTTTTCAGCGTATATTTTTCCGTCATCTTATCAAAAAACTTGCAGAAATCATCTGCCATACAAAATAATTCTGTAACTTTGTTCGCGGTGAGCATAGCGATTATTATTTGTAATTCTTTGTAATTGAGCACTATAAAGATACAATAATTTTCGCTAATCACCAAATTTACAGACAATTAAAATTCATCGAACTCACGTTAATTACTTAATTTGTACTCCTTACTTTGACAGTTGTGAGTAATTACAACCAATCAAAATTGTCAGATATAATCAATTCTTTCTTGACAATGAGATGCGTTGTTTGCATTGGAATTGTACAGTACTGCAATCTGTGTTGTTTTGCCATTTTGCGGACGTCTTCTACATTGTCATATGTGAGCATATAATGCCCTTTGATATTAGAAACAAGATCAAATAACTTATGATGGTCAATATCAAAGTGAGTATATAGTCTTTTTCCTGCAATGGTATATGGGGGGTCTATGAAAAATGCAGTGTCACTATCATCCATATGTTGCTGAATAACATCAAATGCATCACCTTCAATAAAACTCATTCTTGAAGAATATTGATGGATTGCTTCTATTCTTTTAGCTATAGTTGAAGAATACCACCTAGAAAACATGCCTTTCCCGTTCTCACCTTTTTTCATAAGTCCTGAACCTTTTGCAAGTATTCCTCCGTGACAAGTCCTGTTTCGGAGAATTGTTGCAAGGGCTAACTCTTTGCAATCTTTTTCAGGTTTATCTATAATAGAGATGAGATTGTCTCTAGTCGGCTCGAAAGAATATATTTGCTTAACAAGCCAATTGCAGTCATCATTGAGCATGGTTTTCCATACGGCAGCAATATCTTTATCAATTTCGGAGAATAAAATATGAGGAAAGTAAAGTTCAAATGCGGCCGTTAGACCTATAATTCCTCCTCCGCAAAAGGGCTCTATAAGTAATTTGTCCCCTATACATGATTTGAACCATTTCCTCGCTTGTGGAACGAGCCATGTTTTTCCGCCAGGATATCTAAATGGACTTCTTTGAGGGACTGAAGAAACGTTTATAACTTTTGAGGTTTCTACTATTGTATTTCCAAATAAATCTGTTTGCATTTAATTAAGATTAAAGGATTTTGGATTCTCAGGTGTGATTTGTCTCTTTACTGTCAATTTATCTTGCAATAATGCTATGAAACTCTCTATTTCCCCAGGTCTCACCATCGTTATTACATCTAAAGCTGCTTTGAATTTTGTGTAAACAGTTCTAGATAAAGTTAATTCTAATGTACCTAAATTATTGTTAGGTATAAGCCGATAAAGAAACCATGCGACTTCCGCATTTTTCTCATCTACTTCAGGTAGTTCTGGGAGAGTTTCATAAAACTCTTCTTGAATTACAATACATTGTTTTTTGTTCCAAGCTTTAAATATACCACCTTTTGATAACATTTGTGGAATTAATCTCTTTCTGGATGATGACAGATAATCAGGGTGTGGATAATTAGGACCATCCCAAACAAATTTGTCTGTAGGATTTTGCATATATTTCTTAAAGGCATTTCTAAGATTACCGCTAATATAAACACCCTGCACTTCAATGGATGCAAAATCTATCACCTGTCCATCGTCATCTAATTGGATAATAACATAGTCTATATTTCCTGCTGCTTTTCCGTCGGCATCTGTTAATTTTATTTCTGAAATGGAAGTCCATTTGGATTTTGGTGGAAATGCAAATTCTGCTGCTTTTTCTATGATTAACCAATCTTCTCTAAATCTTACGGGACAAGTAATAATAGCATTTTCTTCAAAATTTACACTGCAAACCCCTAAAGGGTCATCTGCTTTGTCTTTAGTACAATTTGGAACTATATTTGCAAAAGGACAAAGTTTATTAAGCCTGAAATGTTGAGCTTTGTTTCCTTGATTATTAATTGGAAACCCAAAAACTTCTGAAAGTGGATTTTTGGCCATATTTTTAGCGATTTATAATTATTCTATTCTTCTAATATATTGCTGTTAATGAGAGTCTTTACATCTACCTTTAGAGAATTCGCAACCTTATTTAGTGTCAGCAAATCTGGTTGTGTTGTATTGCTATACCACTGCTAACAGTACATGTTGATTTTCCTAATTGGTCTGCCAACCATTTGCTGCTCTTCTCTTTTTCAACGGACACTACTTTTAAGCGATTTATCTTAGCCATAGTTCCTGAATATATTTAATTTGGACGTAAAGTTATATAATTTTGTCGGAATACGTGAAGAAGAATGAATAAAATTGTTGTTCTTTACGATTTTTATACCAAATGCTACTCATAATTGCCAAATTCAACGATGACGAACATCATTATAAATGTCACACATAGAACTAAACTACATATAACACTCTTCTATATGACTGCAATCCACAAATGCCAATATCGAATAATCCTCTGCTTTTGATAATTCACCGGCAAGAAGGATTGTATCCTACACTTTCTCCACGTTGTAGAGAATATTTCAATAAATGTGATATAGAACTTTTGAAGTAATAGATAAATGAAAGAGTGTCGAATTTCAAAAGGAAATTCGACACTCCCTTGGTTATTTATGCTATATCAGCAAAGTAATATATAATCCGTTGGCGAAATAAGTATATATTCGTCGGGCAACGGAGTGCAATTACTTTTTGTGCCGACTCTGTCCGGTGTGACTGTTATTTTCTTTTCTTGCCTTTTTTCTTGTTCTTCATTTTGCTGTTCTTCATCTTTCGTGATACAGCCCATCCGGCAATGGCTATCACAACAACAGCAATGACAACAACAATCCAACTGTCGAGGCTGTCTCCCTTGACACGACTCCACATCTCCAGCATATTTTTTGTCCGGCTGCCGCAATCACGCATCAATGCGGTGCGTTCGATAACTGTGCGGTCGGGGTATTGTATGCCATCAACTTTCACACTATCAGCTTCGGGGCCGAAGAAATAGCTGAGGTCTATGATGTCGGTCAGAGTAGAGTCTATTTTGGCTTCGAGCACTTCGGGAGCGGCAATGACACTGACGTAACCGATGGCATCCATGTTGCGGAGGGCATTGTCCGGGCGGCACATGAAGTTGATGAAATAGGCTGCAGCTTTGGTATTGACTGCATATTTGGGGATGACCCATCCGTCGAACCAGACGTTTGAGCCTTCGCGTGGCACATGGTAAGAAAGAGTGAGTCCGATGGCTTCGGCCTCTTCGATGGCCCATACGGCATCTCCACTCCAGCTGACATTCATACAAACTTTGCCCTTGGTCATCATCTCTTTACCGAAATCGACTTCCCATCCGGCGATGTTCTTTTTGGCCTCCTTCAATAGATTCTCCACGGTGGCAATGGCTTCGTCGGAAGAGTCGTTCATCAGCTGTTCGCGAGTCACGCTACCGTTGAGGATGTCCTGATAGTGGGCGTACATCAGCATGGGACCATAGATGTCGCGGTAGGCATCCTTCATCAGGATTTTGCCCTGAAAGCGGTTGTCCCAAAGGATTCCCCATGAGTCAACTTCCTCTTTGGTGACAAAAGTGGGGTTGTAGAGGATACCCGTTGTACCCCACATGTATCCTACGGCATAGTCGTTGGCTGCTTTGCCCGGTTTGTCCAGTTTGGCAAACTGCTCTATGACGTAAGGAGATACATTCTTGGTATAGTCCGGGGTGTTTCCAAAGTCGCGGCTGATGGGCAGCAACATGTCGTTTTCCAGCATGCGGTCGATGATGTATTCTGATGGACAGACCACATCAAAGTCTTCATGACCCTTTTCGAGTTTGGCCAGCATCACCTCGTTGATGTCGAAGAGTTGGTAGATGATTTCCACCTCTTCGCCAGTCTGTTCTTTGTACCAAACTTTAAACTCTTCGAGCAAATCCTCGTCGATGTAATCTGCCCAGTTGTACACTTTCAAAGTGTGAGCACGGTCAGCGGCATACGAATGGTTTGTCGGGAGAAACCCGAACAGCACTGCGATGAACAGGCTGAGATTCAGGAACTTTTTCATTGTTTTCTACGCGTTGTTTTTGTTGATTTGTTTGTTGATAAATGTTTGTAAATTAAGTTGCTATACCGATTGGTCAAACCTTTTTCTGTTGTGCTTGCCGTTCGCTCCGCTTGTTGATGATAATAAGCAGCACCAACACCGACACGAAGATGATGGTGGACAGTGGACGAAGCTCCGGTGTGAGTCCTCCCTTGCGGGCATCGGAATAGATGTAGGTGGAGAGTGTCTCCAATCCGATGTTGCCTTTGGTGAAAAGGCTGACGGCAAAATCGTCGATAGAGAGGGTGAACGAGAGTATGAATCCGCTGATGATGCCCGGCTTGATTTCGGGGATGATGACCTTGCGCAATGCTTGGAAGGGGGTGGCTCCCAAATCAAGTGCGGCTTCGTAAATGTTGGGATTCATTCCTTTGAGGCGTGGCATCACACTGAGTACCACATAGGGGGTACAAAAGGTAATGTGTGCCAGAATGACCGTGGTATATCCCTGTGAGATACCCAACCAGACGAAGAGCAGGAAGAGGGATATGCCGGTGATGATGTCGGGGTTGATGAGTGGCAGGTTGTTGAGGAAGTTCACAGCCTGTCGAGGCTTTGCCTTCAGGTTGTAGATACCTATGGCGGCGATGCTTCCTAATGCGGTAGAGGCCGTTGAGGCCACCAATGCAATGATGATGGTATTTTCGATGGCACTCAGCAGCGAGTGGCTCATGCCTCCGTCGAAGAGTGAGGTGTAGAGCTTGAGGGAAAAACCCGTCCAGTTGCCCAACACCTTCGTCTCAGTAAACGAGAAGATGGCGATGATGAGTATCGGGGTGTAAAGGATGGCCAATAACAGCCAGAGGTATCCTTTTGCCAAAAGTTTCTTTCCGTTCATTTCTCTTTCCTGTTTTTAGATGAGTCCTCCCTGATTGAGCTGGCTGTCCTTGCTGCTGTTGTCGAAGAGGCAGGTGATACCTATGATTAATAGCATGATGAGCGAGAGAGCTGCTCCATAGTTCATCGTGTCGCTCAGCATGATGTTTTCCTGGATGATGGAACCGAAGAGGCGGATATCGTTCATTGTGAGCAATTCGGAAATGGCAAATGTGGAGATGGTGGGCAGGAACACCATCATGATGCCGCTGAGCACACCGGGCAATGAGAGGGGGAATATCACCTTGACGAACACTTGCAAGTGGTTTGCTCCGAGGTCCTGAGCCGCTTCGATGAGGTTTTTGTCTATCTTTGTCATGGTGTTGTAGATGGGATAGATCATAAAGGGCAGGAAGTCGTAGGTGAGACCAAAGAGCAGAGCCCCTTGTCCGAGCGGAATGCCGGTAATATCGAAAAGTGACACCGTGGCTAATGTGCGTATCAGGATGTTGACCCACATGGGCAGGATGAAGAGCAAGACCAACGTTTTGGAGGTATTGAACTCTTTGTCGCTCAGGATATATGCTGCCGGATAGCCGAGCAGAATGCAGAGGCAGGTGGTGACGATGGCCATTCCTACGGAGTAGATGAACGTGTTGAGGGCTTCAGGCTGTTCGATGAACTTGGTGAAGTTGCTGACCGTGAACCTACCTTCGTAATCCATGAAAGCATAAAGGCCGATGAGAATCAGCGGGAGCACCACAAATAGCAAAAGGAACAGGATGTAAGGGCTTGCCCATGTGCTGCGTCTGGTGAAAAAGCGTAATATCTTCTGTCTCACTTCTCTGATAATTGTGAACTGTCGGTTGTCAATCGTGAATTATTCTCATGTCTTCGGGTTTGATGTTGATACCCACCATATCGCCATCGTCCCATACGTCGTTGGTATCGACATAGAGATGGTCGTGCTCATCGGTGACGATAGTCAGGTGATAGATGTTGCCCTTATATAATATAAGGTGTACGTTGCCTTCGAGCACTCCATCCTCCTTGTCATCTGTCAGATCGATTTTGTTGAAATCCACTTCCACCTTCACTTCTGTGCCCTTTTCCAAACCATGTGGCAGACATTCGAAGCTTGCTCCTAACATCTCGATGTGTGTATCGTCTTCCACTACAGCCCCGAAGGTGTTGCATGTGCGCTCCTTCTCCATTACATGAATGTCTGACGGCTTGATAATCAGGCTCACCTCCTGTTCGGGCTCAAAGGCATGATAGTCCTGTATCATCAGTTCGTATCCGTTGGGAGTCACTACGGTCATCTCGTAGTGTACGCCTTTGAAGATGCATGAGGTCACTTTGCCGGTGAGCATGGCATTTTCCGTCGGTGTCATGATGTAGATGTCTTCCGGACGGATGACCACATCTACTGGGACGTTGCATCCGAAACCTTCATCCACGCACTTGAAATCTGTGTCCATAAAACGCACCAACCTGTCCTCCAACATGGTGCCGTTGAGGATGTTGCTCTCTCCGATAAAGTCGGCCACGAAGCAATTCTTCGGTTCGTTGTAAATGTCGGTAGGGGTGCCTATCTGTTGGATGACACCTTCGCTCATCACCACAATGGTGTCGCTCAGTGTCAGAGCTTCTTCCTGATCGTGCGTCACATAGATGAAAGTGATGCCTAATGTCTTGTGCATCTCTTTCAACTCCATCTGCATGTCTTTGCGCATTTTCAGGTCGAGTGCGGCCAGAGGTTCGTCGAGCAGAAGCACTTGTGGCTGGTTGACGATGGCACGGGCGATGGCCACACGTTGTTGTTGTCCGCCCGAAAGAGAGTTGACATCGCGGTGCTCATAGTCAGTCATGCCCACCATCTTCAGTGCACGGTGAACTTTTTCTTCGATTATGTCGCTTTTGAAATTTTTCAGTTTCAGGCCGAAAGCTATGTTGTCGAACACATTCAGGTGAGGAAACAGGGCATATCGTTGGAATACTGTGTTCATGGGACGCTTGTGTGGCGGCGTCTGCGTAATGTCTTCGCCGGCAATCAATATTTCTCCTTCAGTGGCTGTCTCAAAACCTGCCAATATTCGCAACAAGGTTGTCTTGCCACAACCCGACGGACCTAAGATGGTGACAAACTCTCCTTTCTTTACAGACAAATTCACATCATCAAGCACCTGCTTGTCTTTGAACCATTTAGATACGTGCTTAATGTCGATGATGTTACCAACGGGTTCTAATCTCTGATCTGCCAATTTTGTATAAACCTTAACTAAATATGCAACATAAATAATGTACTTCTCAAAAATTTGCGGCAAAGATAGAAATAAAGTTGGACTTTTATTATCTTTGCAGCGAATTTTTATAAAAATAAAAAAGAATAGTTTAGAATTGAAGACGAAAAATCTTATGAAGATGGCTTCTGTCCTCGCATGGGGGGCAGTGATGCCGGCGCAGATGAATGCGCAGGAGAGTGATGGTAATTGGAGTTTGAATGCCGGACTGGATGTGCTCAGTGGATATTGGTGGCGTGGATTGCATTCGGCTGATTTGAGTGTGGCTCCTAACGTTTCGTTTGATTATGAAAAGGAAGATTGGGCCTTGAGTTTCGGAGTGTGGGGTACCAAATCGTTGTCAGGCGACGACTATAAGGAGATTGACCTTTTTGCAGAAGCATCGTGGCGCAATTTTACCCTTTCGTTGTCCGACTATTATGATTGTAGCGATTTCTTTCCCTACAATTTGGGTCATAGCCTTGATGTGGGCTTGAGCTATACCATTAGCGAGAAGTTCCCGCTCACCCTTTCGTGGTATTCTATCGTGTTGGGCACTACGTACGAAGATGTCACAGACGTGCCTTCGTATCTTGAACTTTCTTATCCCTTCTCCATTTCGGTGGTAGATTTCAACGCAACGGTTGGTTTTGTGCCTATGGAGTCTTACTATTATGCCACGGAGAAGGCTGAGTTCAACCAATTGGGGCTCAGCGCCGGGCATGAGTTCGAACTTGGTTCGTTCACTGTGCCCGTAGCCGTACAATATAACTATAACCCCGCACTTGACGACCATTTCTGTGGCGTCAGTGTAGGATGTTACTTCAGTACAGGCTTGTGATTCGGAGCAAATGATTGTAATGTGACGTGTGGGCGATGGGCAATAAAAACTTGTTCATTGCCCACATTTTTTTTCCTCGTCTGAGAGATTCTTTTTCCTCGCCTGAGAGAAATTTGGAGAAACTATTGTCCCGTTTATTGTCTGTCATGAAATAAATGGTTAATTTTGCACCCCGAAATCCATCCCCTATATATAATAAGGTAAAAAGAAATATGCTGAGTAGAAAGATTTGTAGAAACTGGCGGGTGCCGAAAGGGCAAGAACTGACAGAATTGGACAAACGGGTGCTTTATTTTCAAAACAAAGGTCACCTCGTGCCTAAAAGGAGCCTGATAAAGACCCCTGAACAGATAGAAGGCATCCGGCAGAGTGGGATAGTGAACACTGGTGTACTCGACTTGGTGGCCAGCGAAATAAAGGCAGGGATGAGTACGGCTGAGATTGACCGTATGGTGTACGAATATACCCTTGACCATGGTGCTTTGCCTGCACCGCTGGGTTACGAGGGATTTCCCAAAAGTGTGTGTACGAGTATTAACGAAGTGGTGTGCCACGGCATCCCCTCGGAAGATGAAATATTGGAGGAAGGAGATATTATCAATGTCGATGTATCTACTATCCTCAACGGATATTATAGCGATGCTTCGCGTATGTTCGTCATTGGAGAAACTACCCCGGAGAAACAACGGCTGGTGGATGTGGCACGTGAATGTCTCATCATAGGTATGGAGGCAGCCCGCCCCTTCGGCTTTGTGGGCGATATCGGTAATGCTATCGAACACCATGCCCGCAAGCATGGATATTCTATTGTGCGCGACCTCTGTGGGCATGGAGTAGGGCTGGAGTTTCATGAAGATCCCGAAGTGGAGCACTTCGGACGTAAAGGGACAGGGATGCTGCTTGTGCCTGGCATGGTGTTCACAATAGAGCCTATGGTGAATATGGGTACCCATGAAGTGTTTGTGGATGAGGATGATAATTGGACGGTGGTGACGGAAGATGAACTGCCTTCGGCCCAATGGGAGCATACCTTTGTGATGACGGAGCAAGGATTGGAGATACTTACCTATTGATAAAAAGAGATAAAAACTCAGTATCTCTACCCTTGTGTATTTTAAAAATGACTATCTTTGCACCGTGATAGTGCCGCTTGCCAAGTGGTAGGCTTCAGAACAGAGAAGGATGAAAGATATAATAATATTAGGTATAGAATCGTCGTGTGATGACACCTCGGCTGCGGTTATCCGCAACGGGGTGTTGCTCTCCAATGTGGTGGCCAGTCAGGCTGTGCACGAGGCCTATGGAGGTGTTGTACCCGAATTGGCCAGCCGTGCCCATCAGCAAAATGTGGTGCCTGTGGTGCATGAAGCCCTCAAGCGGGCAGGCATTGCAAAAGAACAACTGAGTGCGGTAGCTTTCACACGAGGGCCCGGATTGATGGGCTCGTTGCTCGTGGGAGTCTCTTTTGCCAAAGGGTTTGCACGGGCATTGGGCATTCCGCTGATAGATGTCAACCACCTGCATGGTCATGTGCTGGCGCACTTTATTGATGAAGAAGGAGGAGAGAATGTGCATCCGCAATTTCCGTTCCTTTGCCTGCTTGTGTCGGGAGGCAATTCGCAAATAGTGTTGGTGAAAGCCTATAATCAGATGGAGATCATAGGTCAAACGATAGACGATGCGGCTGGTGAAGCCATTGATAAAGCGGCAAAGGTGATGGGCTTGGGGTATCCGGGAGGGCCTGTTATTGACCGCTTGGCCCGTCAAGGTAACCCGAAAGCATACCGTTTTGCCAAACCCCACATTGCAGGATACGACTACAGTTTCAGTGGGTTGAAGACCTCTTTTCTCTATTTTCTTCGCGATCGTCTGAAAGATGAGCCGGACTTTATAGAGCAACACAAGGAGGACTTGGCTGCTTCGTTGGAAGCTACCGTCGTAGAAGTGCTGATGGACAAATTGCGCAAGGCTGCAAAGGATTTGCACATCAAGGAGGTGGCTGTAGCCGGAGGTGTCTCGGCAAACAACGGCTTGCGCAATGCCTTTCATGATTATGCCCATCGTTACGGATGGAAAGTCTATATCCCCAAGTTGGGCTATACCACCGACAATGCGGCAATGATTGGTATTGCAGGATATTTCAAATATCAGAATAAAGAGTTTTGTACAATAGACTTGCCTGCCTATTCTCGGGTAGAGCTTTAATTAAATAAAAAGAGCTATGACAGTAGAAACCAAATTGATAAGTAGGGAAATAAGTGATTTGTTGTGGAAAGAAGGGCGCACATTGGCTACGGCTGAAAGTTGCACAGCCGGCAATCTGGCTGCAGCCATTACCGCAGTGCCTGGTAGTTCACACTATTATAAAGGAGGTGTGGTGGCTTATGCCAATCAGGTAAAGGAAAACCTGTTGCGTGTGAACACACAGACGATTGAGGCTTGTGGTGTGGTAAGCGAGGAGACCGTATGCGAAATGGTGCGTGGAGCTATGGAAACTTTGAATACGGATTATGCCTTGGCTACTTCCGGAGTGGCAGGTCCCGGAGGGGGGACTCCGGCTATTCCTGTGGGGACAATCTGGTTGGCGGCAGGAAGCAGAAGTAAAATTGTGACGATGAAAATAGAAGGAGATGACGGACGTGACCACAACATTGCAAAAGCGACCAGTTCCGCCCTCAGATTGCTGTGCGATTTGCTTAAAGAAGAACAAAATCAAGACTAAAAACAGAATTAATTGCCAAAATAGTTGGTAATTAGGAATAAAAGTTGTTACTTTGCACCCTGTTTGAGATAAATATGTTTGAAAACATAAAAAAGTAAGATAGAAATGTCGAAAATTTGTCAAATTACCGGAAAGAGAGCCATGGTTGGCAACAATGTTTCGCATTCAAAGAGAAGAACCAAGAGAGTCTTTGATGTGAACTTGTTTACGAAGAAGTTCTACTATGTAGAGCAGGATTGTTGGATTAGCCTGAAGATTTGTGCTGCTGGTCTGCGCGTGATAAATAAGAAAGGTCTGGATGCTGCGTTGAATGATGCTGTAGCCAAGGGCTTTTGTGAGTGGAAAAATATCAAAGTTATTGCATAATAACGTTAGAAAAAGAGAATAACTTATGGCAAAGAAGGCAAAAGGAAACAGAGTTCAGGTAATACTTGAATGCACTGAAATGAAAGAGAGTGGTCTTCCCGGTACTTCTCGTTACATCACGACGAAGAATAGAAAGAACACAACGGAGAGATTGGAGTTGAAGAAATACAACCCGATCCTGAAGAGAGTAACAGTTCACAAAGAAATCAAATAAACATAGGATAGACTCATGGCAAAGAAAACAGTGGCAACCCTTCAGACTGGTAAAGAAGGACGTTCATATACAAAGGTCATCAAGATGGTGAAGTCTCCTAAGACAGGTGCCTATATCTTCGATGAGCAGATGGTTCCTAATGATAAAGTTCAGGACTTCTTTAAGAAATAAGAAGTCGGATTTGAGATATTGACTTTCAGAAAAGTTCCTTTCATCGAAGAATGAAGGGGACTTTTTTGTTAAATAACTGATTTTTTGTATCTTTGTGCCTGAATCAGGAATAATGATAATTCATAAGCAATATGGGATTTTTTAATTTCTTCTCAAAGGAAAAGAAAGAAACCTTGGACAAGGGGCTTTCCAAGACCAAGGAAAGTGTATTCGGTAAGATTGCGCGTGCCATCGCTGGTAAATCGAAAGTCGATGATGAAGTGCTCGACAATTTGGAAGAGGTGCTTATAACCTCTGATGTAGGGGTGGAAACTACCCTCAATATCATCAAGCGTATAGAAGAAAGGGTGGCTCGGGACAAGTATGTCAATACGGAGGAACTGAACCGCATTCTTCGTGAAGAAATCGCTACACTTCTGACTGAAAATAATACGGCAGACACCGATGGCTATGAGATCCCTGAAGGAAAGAAACCTTATGTTATCATGGTCGTTGGAGTGAATGGTGTAGGCAAAACCACCACCATCGGGAAATTGGCCTATCAGTTCAAGAAAACAGGCAAGAAGGTGGTACTTGGAGCTGCAGACACTTTCCGTGCGGCGGCCGTAGAGCAACTCTGTATTTGGGGTGAACGTGTGGACGTGCCTGTAGTGAAGCAACAGATGGGATCCGATCCGGCATCAGTGGCTTTTGATACTCTCAGCTCTGCCGTTGCCAGTGGTGCAGATGTGGTTATCATTGATACAGCCGGACGCCTGCACAACAAAGTGGGGCTGATGAACGAATTGACGAAGATAAAAAATGTGATGAAGAAAGTGTTGCCCGATGCTCCGCATGAAGTGTTGCTCGTACTTGATGGCTCTACCGGACAAAATGCTTTTGAGCAGGCACGTCAGTTTACTCTGGCTACAGAAGTGACCTCCATGGCTATAACCAAACTCGACGGAACAGCAAAGGGAGGAGTAGTTATCGGCATTTCGGATCAGTTCAAGATTCCGGTGAAGTACATCGGACTGGGTGAAGGCATGGAGGATTTGCAGGCTTTCAATAAGAAGGAATTTGTGGATTCGTTATTTGGAGAGGATAAATGAAACGGAATACCGTTGATGTAATCACATTGGGGTGCTCGAAGAATCTGGTCGATTCGGAAAAGTTGATGCGTCAGCTTCAGGCCAATGGCTTTCAGGTGACTCACGACAGTGACAATCCTTCGGGAGAAATAGTGGTTATCAATACATGTGGATTCATTGGTGATGCCAAGGAGGAATCTATCAACACCATTCTGGAGTTTTGTCAGGCTAAGGAAGAGGGGCGGATAAAGAAGGTCTATGTCATGGGATGCCTTTCCGAACGCTATCTGAAAGAACTTGAGGAAGAAATACCTCAGGTTGACAAGTATTATGGAAAGTTTGACTGGCCGGCCCTTCTGTCCGATTTGGGTAAGGCATATTGTCCGGAGTGTCGTGCGGAGCGTTGCTTGACTACTCCTGCACACTACGCCTATTTGAAAATATCAGAGGGGTGCAGCCGGAGGTGTGCTTATTGTGCTATCCCTATCATTACAGGACACCACGTGTCGCGACCAATGGAGGAAATCTTGGATGAAGTCCGTCTGTTGGTAGCGCAAGGTGTGAAAGAATTCCAGCTTATTGCACAAGAACTTACTTATTACGGAATGGACATCTGTAAGAAACAGTTGCTTCCCGAATTGGTGGAACGTATGTCTGAAATATCAGGTGTCGAATGGATCAGGTTGCATTATGGTTATCCGGCAAATTTCCCGATGGATTTATTGCGGGTGATGCGCGAGCGGAAGAATGTATGTGCCTATATGGACATAGCTTTACAGCATATCAGTGACCAGATGCTTGACCGTATGCACCGCCATGTCTCTAAGGAGGAGACTTGCCGGTTGATAGAACATTTCCGTCGGGAAGTACCTGGCATACATCTGCGTACGACATTCATGGTAGGATTCCCCGGTGAGACGGACGAGGATTTTGAAGAACTGAAAGCATTTGTGAAGTGGGCGAGGTTTGACCGTATGGGAGCATTTGCTTATTCGGAGGAAGAGGGAACTTATTCGGCAGAGCATTATCCTGACGATGTGCCCATGGAGGTGAAGCAGGCCAGATTGGATGAGCTGATGGACATCCAACAACGGATTTCTGCTGAATTGAACGAGCAGAAAGTCGGACAAGTCTTGCGTGTTGTCATTGACAGACGCGAGGGTGATTACTATGTCGGTCGTACAGAGTTTGATTCTCCTGAAGTGGATCCGGAAGTGCTCATCGATGCTCGCGAAGCTGTGTTGGAAATAGGCGAATTTTATGAGGTACGCATCACGTCGGCAGAAGAATTTGATCTTTATGCATCCCTTTCGGACGAGTGATGGAGTAGAACTTTAAAGTGGGAGGAAGGAATATTGAACAACAAGGAATTCATAGAAATCTTGGCCGGAGAAATTGATCATACAGTAGCGGATACATCCAAGTTCGTAGCGGCTATTGTAGAGGTCATGAGTGAAGAATTACAAACTGGAAATGCAGTTCAAGTGCAGGAATTCGGAACATTTGAAGTCAAGAAAAAGATGGAGCGTATCTCTGTGATACCAACCACCGGGCAACGTATATTGGTTCCTCCAAAATTGGTACTTTCGTTCAGGCCGGCCTCAGCACTGAAGGAACTGTTGAAATGAAATAAGAAGGAGAGGAAATTGTGGAAAAAATAGGTCTGATAGATATACAGACGGCTTTGCGGGTGAAGTTCGCTTTGTCTGACAAGGAGTCGGAAGAGATTCTTGCCAAGTTCTTCGATTTGATAAAGAAGGCATTGCAGGAGGAGAAATATGTGAAAGTCAAGGGGCTTGGCATATTCAAACTGATAGAGGTAGAACCACGAAAGAGTGTCAGTGTAAACACTGGAAAGGAAATAGAGATTCAGTCGTATAAAAAGGTGACCTTTACGCCGGATGCCCAATTGAAAGAGTTGGTCAACAAGCCTTTTGCCCATTTCGAAGTCGTTGAACTCAAGGAAGACGATTCTTCCCCTTCAGAGATGCAGACAGAAGAAGCAAGCATGGAATTTCCTATGGAATCGGTGGTTGATGAGCTGCCATCGGAACTTGCAGAAGAGTGTACAGTTGGAGGTAAGGAAGAATCAGGACCGCATGAAAGCATGAATATGGAATCAGAACCGCTTGTTTCAGAGGAAGAATTGTCTGTCAGTAAAAGAAAAGATTTGATGGAGTTGGAGCGTTTGTTGGAAATGGAGCACAACAAAAGCCGTTTTTTCCTTGGTGTGATAGTCGTACTGGTCGTTTTGTTATTTGTTGGCGGATTACTCTTTTTCCTTGCTCCGGAGTTGTTGGAACGGTGGATTTATAGCTCTTGAATAGTGGATAATTGCAAATACTCTTAAAATCTAAATAAAAGGAAACTTTTTTAGCAAAAATTAGTATTCATAGTTAAATATAAATACTATTTTTGGGCACTGAAACCGAAAGCCCTTTTCATGGGGCAGACATAAATACGATATTTAAAAGAATAAAAAGCAAAAATAAATTATGGCAGAAACAGTTGATATTCGTGAATTGAACGAACGGATTGAAAGACAAAGTGCATTTGTGACAAACCTGATTGCCGGGATGGATCAGGTGATTGTAGGGCAAAAACATCTGATAGAATCGTTGTTGATAGGCTTGTTGTCTGATGGACACGTCCTGTTGGAGGGTGTGCCCGGTTTGGCAAAAACTTTAGCCATCAAGACGTTGGCTTCTTTAGTAGATGCCCAATACAGCCGCATACAGTTTACTCCCGATTTGCTTCCGGCGGATGTTGTAGGAACCATGATTTACAGTCAGAAGGAGGAGAACTTCTTGGTGAACAAGGGACCTGTTTTTGCCAATTTCGTGTTGGCAGACGAAATAAACCGTGCACCGGCCAAGGTGCAAAGTGCATTGCTTGAAGCGATGCAAGAGCGTCAGGTGACACTGAGCAAGAATACGTTTGCTTTGCCTGAGCCGTTCTTGGTACTTGCCACACAGAACCCTATCGAGCAGGAGGGTACCTATCCGTTACCCGAAGCTCAAGTGGACCGTTTCATGTTGAAAGTCATCATTGACTATCCGAAACTGGAAGAGGAGAAAAAGATTATCCGCCAGAACATCTCGGGTGAAAAGACAGAAGTGCGTCCCATCCTTCGTGCAGAAGACATCATCGAGGCACGCAAGGTTGTACGTCAGGTTTATCTCGATGAAAAGATAGAGCAGTACATTGCCGACATAGTATTTGCTACCCGTTATCCGCAGAAGTATGATTTGAAGGATTTGAAGGGCCTGATAGCTTTTGGTGGTTCTCCTCGTGCTTCCATCAATCTGGCATTGGCCGCCCGTGCTTATGCATTCATCAAACGCCGTGGATATGTGGTGCCTGAAGATGTGCGTGCTGTAGCACACGATGTGCTCCGCCATCGTATAGGGTTGACCTATGAGGCTGAGGCTGGCAATGTTACGTCTGATGAGATTGTGAGCAAGATTCTCAATAAAGTAGAGGTGCCCTAACTTCTTGGGGTATGTTGTAAGCTCATTGTTGTTATCCCGTTAATGCGTGACTAAAAGAAATGGATGCAAATGAACTGATAGAGCGTGTCCGGCGGATAGAAATCAAAACGCGTGGACTTTCCAGCAACATCTTTGCCGGCCAGTATCATTCGGCTTTCAAAGGAAGGGGTATGGCCTTTTCTGAAGTGCGTGAATATCAATATGGAGACGACGTGCGTGATATCGACTGGAATGTGACGGCCCGCATGAGTAAACCCTACATCAAAGTGTTTGAAGAAGAGCGCGAGATGACGGTGATGTTGATGGTGGATGTGTCGGCCAGCCTTGATTTTGGCACGGTGAAACAGATGAAGCGGGAGATGGTTACGGAGATAGCTGCCACACTTGCCTTTTCTGCCATTCAGAACAACGATAAGATTGGAGTGGTGTTTTTCTCAGACAAAATAGAAAAATTCATTCCGCCAAAGAAAGGAAAGAAACACATCCTCTACATTATCCGTGAACTGATAGATTTCAAGCCTGAGAGCCGGCGGACTGATGTGAAAATGGCGGTTGAATACCTTACCAATGTGCTGAAAAAGCGGTGCACGGCATTTATCCTAAGCGATTTTATAGACCTTTCGGACTACACCAATGCCCTTACCATAGCCAATCGCAAACACGACATAGTGGCCATACAGGTGTATGACCACCGTGTGTCGGAGTTGCCGGATGTGGGACTGATGAAGGTGCATGATGCCGAGACCGGACACGAACAATACATTGATACCTCGTCGAAGGCTGTCCGTAGAGCCCATCATGAATGGTGGATGAACCGTCAGAGGAAGATGAATGAGGCTTTCACAAAAAGTAGGGTTGATGCCGTATCGATACGTACAGACGAAGATTATGTAAAGTCCTTGTTGACTTTGTTTGCAAAAAGAAATTGATTGAAATGAATGATAATGTAATGTCAAAGCATTGTTTGACAGGCCTTAGAATGTGGCTTGGTTGTTTGTTTCTTGTTCTTTCAACCGGTATATCTGCCCAGAATGTCACTGTGGATGCCAGTATCGATTCGCTCCAAAGATTCATTGGTGAGCAGGCGCACATCAAGCTGGAGGTAAGTTGCGATGCCGGACAGAAGGTGCAGATGCCCTTGTTTGCTGATACCATTGTGACTGGTGTGGAAATCATCGATATCGCCAAGGCTGATACGCAATACCTGAACAATCGTGAACGTATGCTCATCACGCAGGAATACACCGTCACTTCGTTCGATTCTGCCGCCTATTATCTTCCCCCATTTGAAGTGTTGGTGGACAGTGTGCTTTACCGTTCGGAGAGTCTGGCTATGATGGTCTATCCGATGAAGATAGATGAAGAGAATCCTGAAGCCATATTTCCTCCCAAAGAGATTATGGCCATGCCGCTTACGTGGCAAGATTGGCAGGGAGTGGTGTGGAAGTTCCTTTTGCTGTTGCCGTTGGTGGCCGCATGCATCTATCTGATTATAAGATTCAGAGACAATAAGCCCATTATCCGTAAGGTGAAGTTGGAGCCGAAGTTGCCTCCCCATCAGCTGGCTATGCAGGAGATTGCCCGCATAAAGGAGGAGAAGAGTTGGCAGAAGGGTGATCCGAAGGGATACTATACAGAATTGACGGATGTGATTAGAACTTACATCCACGAGCGCTTCGGATTTAATGCTATGGAGAAGACATCTTCCGAAATCATTGATTATTTGCAGGAGAGCAAGGATAGGGAGGCTATTGAAGAGTTGAAGCAGCTCTTCCTGACTGCCGATTTGGTGAAGTTTGCCAAACATGCTCCCCTGTTGAATGAAAATGATATGAATCTGACGAATGCCATTGAATTCATCAATCGCACGAAGGTGGAAGTTGACCCGAACGAAAAGCCTCTTCCTACAGAGATAACCATCGAAGAGAAGCGTTCGCGTCAGGCAAAACTGGCTCTGATTGCAGGTATAGTGTTCTTTGCTCTGTCTGTGTTGGTAGTGGCTTTCTTCATGGGGCGTGATATTTATAACTTGTTTTTCTGATTTTCAATCTAAAGATTACGGAATATGATATTTAAGAATGTCGAATGCCTGTTCCTGCTGTTGCTGCTTATACCTTATATAATATGGTACGTCATGCGGCGGAAGAAGAGCGAACCCACGCTGCAGGTGTCAGATACACATGCCTATCTGAAGGCTCCCAAAAGCTACAAAGTCTATCTTGTACACGTGCCGTTTGTACTTCGTCTGGTAGCGTTGGCTATGATTATTTTCGTCATAGCCCGTCCGCAGACTACGGACAATTGGCAGAATACTGAGATTGAAGGTATTGACATCATGATGGTAGTCGATGTATCTACCAGTATGTTGGCGCAAGACTTGAAGCCCGACCGTATCGAAGCTGCCAAAGAGGTTGCTGCAGAGTTTATCAACGGTCGTCCGAATGACAACATTGGCCTTACCATTTTTGCCGGTGAGAGCTTTACCCAGTGTCCGCTTACCAGCGACCATGCAGTCCTGCTCAATCTCTTCCGCGACATAGACTGTTCTATTGCCCAACGGGGAATGATTGAAGATGGCACGGCCATTGGTATGGGTATTGCCAATGCGGTTTCCCGTCTGAAAGACAGTCAGGCCAAGTCAAAGGTGGTGATTCTGCTGACCGATGGTTCAAATAACCGTGGCGACATCTCCCCACTGACTGCAGCCGAAATTGCCAAGAACTTTGGAGTGAGAGTCTATACCATCGGTGTAGGAACCAATGGTACGGCACCTTATCCCGTGCATACCTCTATGGGTGTACAGTATATCCGTCAACCGGTGGAGATTGATGAAGCTACTTTGACACAGATTGCCGCCACTTCGGGAGGTAACTATTTCCGTGCAACGAACAACGACAAGTTGCGTCAGGTCTATGCCGAGATTGACAAGTTGGAGAAAACGAAACTGAATGTCAAGGAGTTCAGCAAGCGTGAGGAGGAGTATCAACTGTTCGCTTGGATAGCATTGGCTTGCATCTTGTTGGAAGTGTTGTTGCGAAACTCTATATTGAAGCGGATTCCTTAATTTTAATGAAAGCGACGAATTATGTTTAGATTTGGAGAACCTGCCTGCCTCTATTTGTTGGCTATATTGCCGTTGTTGGCAGCCTTTTATATGTATTCAAACATCCGCCGCAGGAAGCGGATGAAGAAGTATGGCGACCCGGAATTGCTCCGACAACTCATGCCTGAGGTTTCTGTTCATCGGATGAATCTGAAATTCTGGCTCACTTTTTTAGCCCTTACGATGCTCATTTTTGTGTTGGCCCGTCCGCAGTTCGGTTCGAAGATGGAGACGGTGAAACGCAGTGGTGTGGAGACGGTCATTGCTCTTGACATATCCAACTCTATGTTGGCCGAGGATGTGCAACCCAACCGTCTGGATAAGTCCAAGAAGTTGGTCAGCAAGCTTGTCGATAATTTCACCAATGATAAAGTGGGTCTGATTGTCTTTGCCGGTCAGGCATTTACTCAACTCCCCATCACCAGCGACTACATTTCGGCCAAGATGTTTCTCGATGCCATCAATCCCTCGCTGATTACCAGTCAGGGTACAGATATAGGTGGTGCCATCACGTTGGCTTCCAGAAGTTTCACCCCGAAGGAAGGGGTAGGTCGTGCCATCATCATCATCACCGATGGCGAGAACCACGAAGGTGGAGCCGAGGAGGCAGCCAAGGCTGCAGCCGAGAAGGGGATGCAGGTCTATGTCCTTGGAGTGGGTTCGCCGGAAGGTTCGCCCATACCCACAGGAAGCGGAAGCAACGATTTCCGCAAGGACAGGGATGGCAATGTCATCGTCACCCGTCTGAACGAGCAGATGTGTCAGCAGATTGCCCAAGCCGGCAAAGGTGTGTATATCCGTGTGGACAATTCGAATTCCGCCCAACGCATTTTGCAGGGCGAGATAGACAAATTGGCCAAGGCCGATGTGGAGACCACTGTCTATACCGACTACGACGAGCAGTTTATGGTCGTAGCTTGGATAGCCCTGATAGTGCTGCTGGTGGAGATGCTCATCTTGGAGCGGAAGAATCCTTTGTTTAAGAACGTAAGATTGTTTCATTGATTGATATGTTGAATATTAGATACTTATTGATGATGGCCGGCCTGGTGGGTGCTTCGGCTGTTTGGGCACAAAAGACCGACAGGGATTTTGTGCGCAGGGGTAACAGCCTTTATGAAGACAGCCTCTATGTGAAGGCTGAGGTGGAATATCGCAGGGCGCTGGATGTCAACCCCCAGTCGATGGAAGCCATGTACAACTTGGGAAATGCCCTGCTGATGCAGCAGAAGGCCGAGGAGGCCATGGAGCAGTACAGCAATGCTGCAACGATGATTGCCAAAAACGAACGCAACATAGCCCTGACGGAAGAAGACAGGCTGAAGTTGGCACAGATATATCACAACATGGGGGTGCTGTTGCAGAGCAGCAAGCAGCTGGCACCTTGCATTGAGGCTTACAAGAACTCCTTGCGCAACAATCCGAAAGACCATGAGACCCGTTACAACCTGACTGTGGCCATGAAGCAGAAGCAGCAGCAGGACGAGCAACAGCAGAATCAGGAAAACCAGGAAAATCAGGAGCAACAACAGCAGGAGCAGCAACAGAACCAGCAGGATCAGCAGCAGCAAGAACAAGAACAAGAGCAGCAGCAGAACCAGCAGGAGCAGCAACCGCAGCAGGAACAGGAGATGTCGAAGGAGAATGCCGAGCAGATGCTGAGAGCCGTTATGCAGGACGAGAAGGAGATACAGGAGAAGGTGCAGAAAATCATGCAGGAGGCGCAGCCACGCAGGTTCGAGAAAGATTGGTAAGAAATGAAGAATAAAGAGTGAAAAGAGAAGAATGAAATAGAAAAGATGAGAAAGGTATTGTTTTTATTATTCGCATTGTTGATTGCTGACATTAGTGCATGGGCTGATGGGGTGGAGTTCACGGCCTCGGCTCCTAATGTAGTGGTGAATGGAGGTCAGTTCAGGGTGTCCTATACGGTGACCACGCAGCATGTGAAGGAGTTTCGTGCCCCTACTTTTGAAGGGTTTGATGTGCTGTACGGACCTACGCGGTCAACCCAGAGCAGCACTCAGATAATCAATGGAGATATTACAGTCAGCAGTTCCATTATTTACACCTTTGTATTACAGGCCACCAAAGAGGGAGAGCTGAAAGTGCCCGGTGCCACCATTGTGGCTGATGGAAAGAAGCTGACTTCCAATGCGCTGAGCATCAAAGTGCTGCCGCCTGATCAGACCAATCAGTCCAATCAGTCCAATCAGACCGGTCAAGGCCAGCAGGCAGCAGGCAGCAGCCGCAGAGGAGCGTCATCCTCATCTTCATCCGGTGGACAGATTTCTGCCGATGACCTCTTCATCACCGCCACACTGAACAAGACGAACGTATATGAGCAGGAAGCCGTGTTGTTGACCTACAAAGTCTATTATGCGGTAAATCTTCGCGAGATGGAAATCAAGATGCCCGACCTCAATGGCTTCCACACACAGGAGGTGAAGTTGCAGCGCGAGCAGCCCACAGGGGAGTACTACAACGGGCGCAACTACAGCACCATTGTCTGGAGCCAATATGTCCTCTTCCCCCAACAGTCGGGCAAGCTCGAGATTCCCTCCATCAATTTCGATGCCACCGTGGCCGTTCGCACCCGGCGCACCAGCATGGATCCCCTTGATATGTTCTTCAATGGAAACATGGGCTATGTTGATGTCCGCAAGACCATTTCTTCTCCGAAACTCACCCTCAATGTCAGTCCGTTGCCTTCGGGCAAGCCGGCATCCTTTTCCGGTGGAGTGGGCGACTTCACTCTTCAGTCGTCCATCAGCACCACCGAGCTGAAGGCCAACGAAGCTGTGACATTGAAGCTCGAGATTGCCGGCACGGGCAATATGAAGCTGATAAACACGCCGGAGGTCAGTTTCCCACAAGACTTCGAGACTTACGACCCTAAAGTGGAGAACAATTTCTCGCTCACCCGTGGCGGTCTTTCGGGTAAAAAGGTAATAGAGTATCTGGCCATTCCGCGCCATGCAGGCACATTCACCATCCCGCCTGTGGAGTTCTCCTACTTCGACTTGAAGACCAAGAGCTACAAGACGCTGACCACCGGACCTTATGAACTTACAGTGGCCAAGGGAGAAGAGGGAGCCGGTCAGGTGGTGAGCACCTTCACGAATCAGGAAGATGTGAAACTCATCGGGCAGGATGTGCGCTATATCAAGACGGGCGCAGTCTCCCTGTTGCCCAACGGGCGCAGGGCGCTGTTCGGCACGTGGGCTTATTGGTTGTGGTACATTGTTCCGCTGCTTCTGTCCATAGCCTTCATCTTTGTTTATCGCAAGCGGGCTGTTGAGAATGCCAATGTGTCGAAGGTGCGCACCAAGAATGCCAACAAAGTGGCCGTCCGCCGCTTGAAGCAAGCCTCCCGACTGATGGCCGGACAGCAGCAGGAAGCATTCTATGAAGAGGTGCTCAAGGCATCGTGGGGATACATCAGCGACAAGATGAACATCCCCTTGTCGCAGCTGTCGAAAGACAATGTCGAGCAGGAGTTGTTGTCACATCAGGTGGATGCTTCCCTCACAAACGAGTTCATCAGGGTACTGAACGATTGTGAGTTTGCGCGTTATGCTCCGGCAAGTGTTGCCGGTGGTATGGAGCAGGTATATAAAGCCGCCATCGAGGTAATCAGTAAAATGGAAAGTTCAATCAAACGTAAAAAATAAGCAGAAGAGATGATGGATAAATTCAAGATATGGGCATTGGTCCTGATGATGGCCGGTGCATCAGTAGCTGTAGCACAAGAGGAGGTCGTGGCTGATTCTTCATCGGTTGCGGCATCAGCAGGGCAGAGTGGGGCAGTGGCCGGCAAGGCGCAGGCTGACGAGGCATACGCTGCCGGCAGGTATGCGGAAGCTGCCGGCCTGTACGAGCAGATTATTGCCGGACAGGGAGTGTCGTCCGTACTCTATTACAACTTGGGCAATTGCTACTACAAGACTTCGGAGCTGGCCAAGGCCATCCTCAACTACGAGCGTGCCCTGCTGCTCAATCCCGGCGATGCCGATGCTCGCTTCAATCTGGAATTGGCCCGTAGCAAGACTGTCGATAAGATTACTCCCCTGCGCGAACTCTTCTTCATCACATGGGCCAAGGGGGTTGCCAACCTGCAGAGTTCTGATGCTTGGGCGCAGACGGCCATTGTCTGCTTCATCATCTGCCTGCTTTCGGTGCTTCTCTACCTCTTCAGCCGCCGGACAGCCCTGCGTAAGGGAGCTTTCTTTGCCGCCCTCATACTGTTGGTGGTATGCATTGTGGCCAACGCTGCAGCTTCTTATCAGAAGGGAGTGTTGGAAGAGCGGACTCAGGCCATCGTGATGCAACCCAGTGTGACGGCAAAGAGTACGCCCGACAACAGCGGTACCGACCTCTTTGTGTTGCACGAGGGATGCAAGGTGGAGATTAAGGACGACTCCATGCGCGGTTGGAAGGAGATACGTCTGGCCGATGGCAATGTAGGCTGGATACCTGTGGAAGCCATCGAAATCATTTAGCGGATTCAGCGGTATGGGAGAGATGTTGGAATGGCTCAAGCGGCTTGATGTCGAACTCCTGCTGGAGATAAACGGCAGCGAGTCCCTGTTTTGGGACGGGGTGATGAAGGTCATCACCTCCACGTGGGTGTGGTTGCCGATGTTCGTTGTGCTCTTCTGTATCCTCATCAGGAACAACACCCTGAAGTCTTTCTTCCTTACCTTGGCGGCCATAGCCCTGACCGTCACCCTCTGCGATCAGGTAGCCTCCGGCATCTGCAAGCCTTTGTTCGAGCGTTTCCGTCCCACGCAAGACCCCTACATCATGTACCTCATCGACATTGTCGATGGCTATCGTGGCGGGCGTTTCGGCTTCATTTCCAGTCATGCGGCCAACACTTTTGGCGTGGCAGTCTTTCTCTCGTGCCTTTTCCGTAGTGCCCCTGTCAGCGTACTGATGTACGTATGGGCCTTGCTCAGTTCCTATTCCCGCATCTATTTGGGTGTGCACTATCCCGGCGACATCCTTTGCGGTTGCCTTTGCGGTTGCCTCATCGGTTGGCTCATGTTTCTGCTTTACCGTCGTCTGATGCGTTCGGTGGACAGTCACCGCAACCAGCATTGGGCCTCCGGTCTCTACACTTCCACCGGCTATCTGGTGGACGATGTCCGCCTGCTCACCGTCACTCTGTTGCTTACCTACGCACTTATTCCCGCCATCGGCATCTGGTTAGTGGGGATGAGATAAAGGGGGGGAGATACCCCTACATTTCCCATCTCTCTACATCATCAATCCCTTCTTTATTGACTGCCAACGGCGTTGGCAGATGTCTGCCATTACCGTGGCAGGCTTCTACCATAAGCTTGGCAGATGTCTGCCAGCCTATTTGCAGTAGGCAAAAGTTCCTATCTCTTTATTGTTTCCAAGCATTGCATTTGTGGATTATACAGGTAGTGTATGATGCTTCCGTCCATAATCCTTCCGATAATGCTGTCGATGATGTGCAGGGGTACTACGAACCACTCCTGCGGACGATGCTCTTCACCATTCTTGTCAGTAACGGTCACATGAAACTTGACTGCCCGTAGCACCTGGTGAATCATGTCTTCAAACCGTTGCGAATGGAGGTTCACCACCTTGTAGGTCGCTTCAATCTTTACGGGAGCCATCAGATAAGTGGGGTCGTTCTCGGCGTTGGCAATACGTTGTTCCACCGTGGTCGTACAGAATCCTATCTTGTAGAGGTCTTCCTGTCCGCTGATGGCGGGATTGTCGGAGAGCGATGAGAGCACATAGATGTAGCCTGTCACCTTGTCCTCTTCCTTGATTTCGTTGTCAACAAAGAACCTGCGTGCCTTTTCCTCCTCCGTTTCGGTGATGGCATAGCCGTCGCCCACCACATTTTTCCGAAGGGTTTGTAACAGGATGTCCGACTCCATGCCGTTTTCATAAATGCATCGGGTTCTCCCGTCAATCGAGCCATTGCCACCTCTGACTAATGTTTTCACGCTTTCCAGGTAGAGTAATTGTCCGCCTGTCACATAAAACCTACCGGCCTCAAAACTATAGGTTTTTGATATGCGCACCAGATTCCTCCGCCCGCTTTTCAAATCGCGGTGCACTTGGGCAAACATTGGCTCATACTCCGCAAAGTCTTCACACGGACGACGTTGTGCCTTATAGTCAGCCGCTTTCCGTTCCTCCTTGGCCCGTTTCATGGCTTCGGTCAGTTCAAAGAGCGTGGCTTCCGTGTTGCTCACTTCAAACAGCGGGTCGTTCAGCAGGTCATCCAATTCTTTGTTCACGTTCATAACAATCCGTATTCATCCCAACTTTTCAGACTCTCGTTCCCGCTCTCGCGCAGGGCTTTCAGGCTTCGTGCCAGTTTCTTCTCGTCGAAGCTGCCTGTGGCCGATGGCTCTCTGCCGTTGTCACGCACAAAGGCATTGATGGCCATCAGTTTTTCCACCATGCGGTCGTCTGCCGTCAAGGGTTTGGCAGGCACTTTCACATTGGCGAATAGCGGGTCGTCAAACAGTAGTAGCAGTTCTTTATTGATGTCCATATCACTTCTCCTCCCAATCCAGTCCTTGTTTCCGGCGTATAGCCTTGTTCTTTATAATAAGGTATGCTTGAGCCAACCGTTGTACCTTCATGTCAGGGTTGTTTATATCAGGCAATTGCCCTCCGCTTTCCTTCATGTACTCTTTCAGTGGGCCTTTGCAAAGGAGTATAGCCTCTTCTATGGGCATGTCATATTTCTGTTCGGCAATGGTGTCCTGAATGATTTTCAATACATTCTTGTCTATCTTCTTCGAAAGGATTTCGTATGCCCGTTGGAAGGGGTTGATGCTGTCGATGATGTTGATGCTCAGTTTGTCGAGGTTGATGAACCGGTTGGAGAGTTTCAAGAAACGGTCGCCATCAGGTTTCACCACCACCTCGGCACACGACTTTGTCACCGTGTCGAGCAATACACGCTGGCGAACCTCTTCCACCTCTTCATCCGTGAGCGACGGATAGCGTTCGCGGATAACCTTCGGTATCAATACCTGGTTGATGGTTTCGGCATACGAGTCGGTAGCCATTGCGTGTTGAATCAATGTGTTTTGCAGGATGTTGGCCTTCAGGTCATCCAATTGTTCTGCCACAATCATCCGTGTCTTCGCGCTCGATAGCGGTTTCAGCCCTTCCACTTTCAGCGTGCGCTTGTCCCGCGCCCCCTCTTCGTCGGCTTCTTTGGCCGTCTTGAAGTTCCATGCCGGAGCCATCACCTGCTCCATCAGGAGCGATGCCGTTATGGCTTTCAGGAAGTCGTTGACCGCCACACTCACATGGTCCTGCGAAGCCTCGGGCTGGGCTATCAGGTTGACGAACTCCGCACGCTCCTTGCCCTCGCAATCACGTGTACAACGGCCGATGATTTGAACCACCTCGGTCAACGAGCCGCGCACACCGATGGTCAGGCACCGTTCGCACCATCGCCAGTCGAAGCCCTCTTTGGCTGTACCTAAGGCGATGATGATGTCCATGTCGTCCCGATGCCTGATGTTGCGCAGGTAAGTCTGTATGGCATTGCGGTCTTCGGGTGTGTCCTCCACCAGGTCGGCTACCTTCAGCAGACGTCCGTCGGGTGTCTCCACGGTGATGACCGTCGTGTTATAGTCGATGCTTACCACCCGTCCGATGGCACGGATGATGGCATCCACCTCGCCATACTTTCCCAGGTTCGTAGCCGCGCGGGCATTCACGCTCGGTATGTGGATGATGGTCTTCTTTGTGCAGTCTATCACCTCAGGGAGTACGTCGGTGTAGCGTCCTTGGTAGAACTTGTAGCCTATTTGCAGGTTCTTCAGATACTTGTATCCGTTCAGTTGCTGGTAGTAGTTGTAGGTCACGGGGTGAAAACGCGCTTCGTCTTCGGCACGCAGTACCGGTATTCCGTCGCCACGGAAGTAACTGCCCGTCATGGCAAGGATGTGGGCATTGGTGTTTGCCATCAGCCGTCGCACCACATCGCCCAGCCCGCTATCGGCATCGGCACTGGTGTGGTGGAACTCGTCGATGCCCACCAACGTGTCGTTGAACTCCTCGTCGGGGAGTTCCTTGAAGGCATAGCGCAGTGTGGCGTGTGTGCATACCAACGTAGTAGCCGGGGTTGAATGCGAAAGAAACTCCTTGAAGCGGGCCACCTTTCTTGATTCACTCACCCCTTCACTCACCCCTTCGCCTCCGCAGAGGTTGAAGTAAGGCGCTACCGTCCAGTCGCAGAAGAAACCGAACTTCTTCAACTCGGTATTCTTGAACGAACCGCCAATGCTCTTTTCGGGCACAGCCACAATGGTCTTGCGGATGCCCTGATGCGCCATCTTGTAGAGAGCCACGAACATCATGGCACGGCTCTTCCCCGAGGCGGGCGGTGCTTTCACCAGCAGGTATTGCTTCTCCCGTGCCTCATACACTTTGGCTTGCATCTCGCGCATCCCGAGGGGATTCGTCCCCGTTGATAAGCCCGTATGCTCGTAGTTGATGTTTACGATGGTGTTGTCCATGGTGATTATTTTTTAGTCATCTTTTCATATAGTTTGAACAAACATTCCAACCGCTCTTCGTCGTTGGCAAAGGGGGTGTCCTGATAGCAACTTTCCACAATGAGGTCGAGTTGGTGATGTGCTTCGCGAAGGTCATCGGGCATTTTGTCGGGGTCATATAAGTCTGCCAACGTCTTGCCGGGATAGTCTTCGCGCACCAAGAGGACTTCTTCTGCCGCTTCCTCTATCTCTTTCTTTTTGGCTTCGGAGATTTTGGGGAAGGGGAAGGTGTTGTAGCAGAGTTGGGCGGAATAACGGTAACGTGTTTCTAATCTTCCTCCTACGGTCTTGACCCATGCCATGTGCATAAGGCTGGTGAGGATGCCGAAGAGCCATTTTTCGTTTGTTCCTACTACCATACAACTATTAGCCGCAATATTGTTTTCATCTAAATATCCCATTGGGATGTAATTCCTATGTTCAGATGAAACTGCTGGTATAATAATAAAAGGAATTCCTAATGGTTGTGTTATCTGTGCAAACAAATGAGGTATAGCAGCAAGTTGAGGACGTGAAGACTTCTCGCGAATGACTTTCAATTCCTCAATACGTTGTCTAAATTCAGGTATCAACAAATATTTTTGCGGATTCTCACTATATAACCAAATACACCAACGTCTTTTACCATTGATGAAATCTTCTGCACCAATCAATGGCTTGATATATTTCTTTGCATCAGGATATTGAGAAATTAGTTCTTCACGTTCTTCTGTACTCATTATCAATTTGCCGCCATCAGCTGGCATATTTCCAAAATTCATGGTTGGAATACCATCACATAAAGGTGTTGTTTCACTTTTTACAAATATAGTTGGACCATCCATTAATAAAGGAGATATATTCTTTACTTTACGTGATTGATTCCCATCGTATATAATCTTATTCCGAATGTTGTCATTCATCGCCAAGCCAACAACAATAACCGTTACACCTGCATTATATTTAGCATTATTTGACCATTTGAACGATTTATGAGCAAAACTTATGACCAATCCATCATATATAATTCTCTTCCATAATAGGCAGACTTGTAATCCTTGGCAAATAGAATTTGTAGAAACAAAAGCTGATTTAGAGTTTGTATTTCTGATGTATTGGGCGGCAGAGAGAAACCAACAGGAAATATAATCAAGTTCGCCGTAATCTTTAACAAACAATCTTCTCATATCTTCCTTCTGTTCATCATCTTGTCTTCTACTTCCTAAATATGGAGGATTTCCCATCACAAACACTTCCTCCTCTTTCGTATGCGGACAAACCTCATTCCAATCCACCCGACACGCATTGCCATGCACGATATTCCCGGATTTGCCTAATGGCAAAGCAGGGATGCTGACGTTAGCAAATTCGCGAGTGAACTGGCAATTCATCTGATGTTCGGCCAAGCGGAGGGAGAGCGAAGCCACTTCGGCGGCAAAGTCGTCAATCTCGATGCCGTAGAACTGGGTAAGCTGGATGTTGACAAAGGGGAGTTCGTAGCTTCCACTCAGTTCGCCAATCTGTTTCCATATCTGTATCTCCAGTTTGCGAAGCTCCTTATAGGCAATGATGAGGAAGTTTCCGCTACCGCAAGCTGGGTCGAAGAACTTCATCCGCGAGATGCGAATCAACAACTGGCGTAGCTTCTTGACGTTCGCCTTGGCATTGGCAAACTCTTCGTAGAGGTCGTCGAGGAAGAGCGGTTGGATCACCTTCATGATGTTGGGCACGGAGGTGTAGTGCATCCCCAATGTGCCACGTTGCGAGGGGCTGACCACGGCTTGAATCATCGAACCGAAGATGTCAGGGTTGATGTCCTTCCAGTTCAGCTGGCCACACTCGATGATGAGCCTTCGCGCCCTACCACCCATTTGCGGGATGCGTATGCGCTTGCTGAAGAGACCACCATTCACGTAGGGGAATTGTGTAAAGATGCCAGGCACACCAATGCGGAGCGACCGGTCCATCACGTTGAAAGCCTCGTCGAGGTAAGAACTGAGGTCGCTACCATCGTCCTTCGTATAGCGGTCGATGGAGGAGGTGAAGAGGTTGTCGTCGAAGATGCCCGTATCTTCGGCAAAGTAGCAGAAGAGCAGGCGGGTCATGAAGATGTTGAGGTCATGCAGGTCGTCGTGGCTGGAGAAGTCGTTGTAGGCACGTATCTCGTCGTGCAACTTGGCCATCTTCTCGGCAGCCTTCACGTCGGCAGGGTTTTCCTCGATGCCCCGGTAGCGCTCCACACCACACAAGGGGTAGAAGAATTGGAAGTCAATCCACAGTTTGCCGAGCGGATTCTCGTAGGTCTCCTGCCCCTTCGGGTCGTATGCCAAGATGCGCCCCCCATCGCTTACGGCCAAGATACGCGGTGCGGCTTTGGCCAGTGCGGCATCGTGCTTCATGGCGTTCAGCGTTTCGTCCATCAGGTGGGTGGGGCAAGCCTTGTAGGCCAACAATCCCTTGACAAGTAACCCTTCGAACTTCGCCACCACACCCTTGCCCGCCTTGTAGCGGCGGATGTCGGCTTCGCTCTTGCCAAAACTATATAATAAGGTATAGCCCACCTCGGAGGCTGGCACACCACCGTCGGCAAACGCACGCAGGCGTTGCTCTATCTCTATATAACTCAGCTGATTCGTTGCCATAAGCTTGTCTCCATAGTTGAATCAGCATTTGCAAGACAAGCATACATACACAGAGGGTGTATGCACGAGAATTTCTTTGTTCCGTCCATCATAAAACAATAAGTCTTCATGGTGCGAAACCATCTATCCGTAAAAAAAAGACGTCGGGCCAGGAACCAAGTCACCCTTTTGCGCACGGGCAAAAAAAAGAACGTGGACAAGTAACTTATCCAACGTTCGGGGTGCTTGGCCTGACCCACACAATAGAGATAAGTTATGCCCACGTATGCACGCAAGCATTCACTTATTTATTCTCTATTGTGTTCATTCAGCGGCCAAGCTTCGAACGTTTTTTCAGAATAAATAGCAAACGCGCTAATTAATTTTCCACAATGTTAACTCTGAGCCATTTCCACACATGGAGCGGCTTTCGATGGCAAAGATACAAAAATGCCCCATCTTATGATGCATAAAATGGGATAAATTAGCAGAAATCAGCAAAAATCGGCATGACAGACAACAGACATCCCCATCACTTTGCCATAAACGGCAGACAGGTGAGCACCTGAAACTCTCCTCTCCGCGTCTCTGCGTTTGAATCATAAAGTTCTTTCGCTGAATAGTTACATTTATAGAATCTCCCTCATAGAATCAGGAGCATCATGAAATCTCAGTGTCATTGCTTCTTCTTCCGTCTGAAGAAGTCGCGCCAATGGTCGAACTCGCGCTTGTAGATGAGGCCGATGCCTTGGGTGTTGAACGTGGTCTTGGCAAAGTAACGGTCGTTTGTCTGGTTGTAGGCTTTTAGTCGGATTTCTCCCGAAGGGGTGAGCAGCCATTGCAAGTTGAAGTCGCCCACAAAGTTGGTGTTCGACAGCTGGTTCTCGCGGTATCCGAAGTTGCCGTTGATGAGCAGGCGGTTGTTAAGCAGGCGTCCGGAGAGGATGCCCTCCACTTCGAGGTCGCTCCATCCCTCTTGTCCGGTAGAGAAGTTTCCAGAAAAGTTCCAGTTGCTCATGTCAATGGCCTGCGAGAGCAGGTTGTTGAGCTGTCCCGAAAGGGTGGAGGAGAGGATAGAAGACATGGCATCTGACGACGAGCGTCCCTCGGTGTTGGCATAGTCGTAAGTGTAGAATTTCCCCACCCCCAGCAGGTAGAGTATCTGCATACGCATCTGTTCGTCGGTGCTGATGGCACTGCGGACGAGCTGGCGTTCCTCGTCGTTGACGGTGGGCAGTTCGAGATCGAAGGAGAGTACGGGCGACGAGAGTTTTCCTGTGAGGTTTATCAGGCAGTTGACCTTCACGGTGCTCTGGTTGAACGAGGCATCGGGTACGAGGTCGTTGAGTGAAGCCGAATTGACGGTATACAGGGTCTTCAGGTTGAGGTCGGCATCCGCTCCCTGGCCGGTGAAGGACACTTCACTGCCCGGCTGTATGAGCAAGTCCTTGCGGATGACCTCCTGCATGCTCATCTTATAGACACCGCTCTCGATGTCGTAGCTCCCCCGCAGGTCGGTGCCCTCGTTGGTGTAGTTTACGTTGATGGTGCCGTTGCCCTTTACGGCCACATAGTCGCCCGAACGTGTGTCCATGATTACCTTGACATCGGCATCCTGTGTGGCCTCTATGGCCGCATCGATGAACACCTGTAGGGGGGTGTCGTCGCCCTCCTTTTCCTCTTCGTCGTGCAGGGTGAAGAGCCGGAGCCGCCTTGTTTCGATGGTGGGGCGGGGAGTCTTGTCTATAAAGGTGACGAAGCGGTTGTCTGTAATCTCCTCGGGTGCCGACATGTTATAGACAAAGAGAGTGCCCGGAGCAGAGGCTATCTCGGCATCGAGGTGCAGGGCATTTCCCCCTCCCCAGAGACTGGCTTTCCCTGTGCCGTAGATGGAGCCGTAGAAAGGCATCTCTCCGAAATCGGTGGTGTCGTAGAAGAGGAGACGGTCGGCATTGATTCTGAAATTATATCCCATGTTGCCCAAGTGGGTGTGCGTCAACCTTCCCGTGATGACTCCCCGGTGTCCTTCGGGGTCGTAGAATACGGCGTTGGGGAAATGTATGTGGTCTTCCCTCAGATGCACAGAGTCGTTCACCAGTGAATAGGTGGTGTTCAGCACCTTCACTTTGGCCTTGGCATTGGCCAGCACATCCCCTTCGAGGTTCAGGGCCTTGAAAGGACCGTGCAGGTGAACATCTCCTGACACCCTTCCGCTGACGTTGGCGAAAATGCCACCGACAAACGAGTTGAGGAAGGCCAGACTGGTGCGGTCGGCACCGATACGCAGGTCGAGCCCGTTGGCCATGGGGCTGATGTTGCCCTCTACGCTCGTGTGAGAGTGTGTACCCTCGCGGATGTCGGCATCAAGCACCACACCCAATTCGTTGTCCCATCGCCCCTTCACATGCATGTTTCCCATCAGGCCACCATTGAACCGGAAGTCTTCCACGTAGAGCTTCGTGTCAGCTGCCATCTGTTTGCCGAGGGCACCGCTCACGTAAGCTTTTCCTGTGGCTTTTCCTTCAAACCTTACGGACTTGAAGCGTACGATGTCGAGGATATATTCCACGGATATGCGGTTGAGGTCAACGATGAGCGAATCTCGGGCATCGGTGGTGAGCCATCCATCGACGATGAGGTGTTGTCCGTCGTGCTCCACCCTGAGGTTTTCGATGTGTACCTTTCCTGAATCTACCTTTATGTCTGACTGGCGTATGTTCCAAACAGTGTCGTTGAGGATGATTTCTGAAGGTTTCACCCGGATGCCGGCTTGCAGGTAGGGAGCATTGGCTGTAGCACGGCTGAAGGTGGTCTCAGTCTCCACACTTCCGCAGTAAGTCACTTCGGTGTCGTTGCCCCAGGTGAGTCGTGTGTTCAGCCGGTCGTCAGCCCCTTTGGCAGCAAGGGTCATGGCAAGGCGTGCATTGCCCGACATGTGTTTGGCAAACCGGACGTCGGCCTTGATACCCTGTTCGTCGTTCTCGCACAGGAGCATTCCTGATTCGTATTCGCTCTGCCCGTATCGCACGCTGGGCACATGTCCTTCGATACGTATTTTCCCAGAGGCATCATCCACATATCCGTGCAGGGAGGCCATCGGACGCACCCTCAAGGGTATGCCGAACACATAAGGGTAGATGTTGCTGTTGTAGAACTTCAGGTCGAACTTGAAGTTGTTCGCCTCTCTCTGTCGTCGGCTCTCCGTTGTCTGTGTGTGTGCGTGGGGGAGGAGTGAGGGGAAATACTGCCGGATGATCTGCATGAAGCTGGCCGGCAGGGTGCGATAGGCGTAGCGACCTTCGACAATGGCCTGCATGAAGTCGGCTTTTACGGTCATCCGTTTGTTTCCATCTTTGCCGAGTGATTCTGCCTTTGCATGGAGGTTCTCCATGTAATAGAAGTCATCGGGCACGATGGCCGTAAGGCTGTCTATATCGATTTCTCCGTCGAGGTTGTCCGGATTGTTTCCACTGAATCTTGCCCTCAGCTTCAGGCTGTATTCACACCCTTCGCGGTCGGTGGTGAGATGCAAGTCGTTCGGCCGGAAGTGTCCCAATGCCGCCGTCAGGTTGAAGGTAGGTACGGGTTGTGCCACGTTAGCCTGTCCGTCAATCCGCAAGGAGATGTTGGGGTCGTCAAGTTCGATGAGGCCGTTGAAACCACGCTTGTCGAAGGTGCCGTCCATGTGAATGTTCTGATAATCGTATCCGCTATATTGCAGTGTAGGCAATGCCCCTTGCAGATAGATGGAAGGAGTGTCGCCTGCTTGGCTTTGCCCATTGAAGTCGAGTGCAAAGGCGACATTTCCCAGTTTCATTTCTGCTCCCAGGAGTGTCTTCAAATCGAGACATTCGGATATAACTCGTCCGCTGAAGTTCATGCTTCTGTCGGGCAGCAACTGCATGGTAGCATCGGTCTGTACTTGCCCGATGCCTGTCTCAAGAAGACCGCGTGCTTCTATGTGGTTGAAGTTTCCATCCAGTTCACCTACGAAGCTGACTTCCTGCAGGTTGGTGATTTCTGCAGGTACTTCTTTTTGACCGGTGAGGTTGCGGTAGAGTTTTTCCAAACCTGTGCGGGTGGCCTTGAATTGTTTGAGATGGCTGTGCAGATAGGGAATCTCCGTCCGGCTGATGGTAGTGTATGCATCGGTCAGATAGAGCGCGACATCCCGTTGCCGGGTGTATATGTGCAGATTGGAAAGTTCTAATTTCCGTGGAGTGACCATGAACGCGGCTCCCACGTTCAGCCGTTCGCGGAAATGGGCCATGGCCGGTGCAAGGGGGGCAAAGTCGGCAAGTGTGATGTATGAGTTTTTGCCCAATTCACCTCTCAGACGTAAGGGCAGGGTAGTGGTGGAGTCGTCAGTTGGCAGAAATTCCACTACGAGTGAATCCATCGCCAAGCGTGTGGTTGGCATCTTGAGCATAAAGTCGGAGAGAACAGCACGTTCTCTTCCTGCCAATAAGCGGAATTGCATACCCTTGAGTACCAGTCCGCTATGCTCTTCCATCTCGAATCGTTTCACGGTGGCATTGACGGAATCTGCCTTCAACGACTTGAGGGATATGTCTGCATTGATACCGCTCACAGCCAGGTGGTTGGCATTGAAAATGCCCGGTGACCGCTTGGCTGAGAGTACATCGTAGCAGACTCTTCCCCGGCGGACAAGGATGCTGTTGATGCGCAGGTCAATGTCTGTTTTGTGGTTGGTAGAATCTGTAGAGGCAAAAGCATCAAGAAAAAACTGACAGTTGGCTTCGGCTCCCTCTTCGGGACGGTATATATGGGCATGGCATCCGAACACTTGGGCTGTATGGATAGAAATACGCCCTTCGCGAAAGAGAGGTATCCACTCGAACTTGGCCGAGAGGCGTGCTACTTCGAGCATGGGATTTCCTTCCCGGTCTCTGATGTCCACATTCTCGAGTATCAGTCTATTGGGATAGCCGAATGTGATGTGGCCGATGTCCACCTGGGTGTCGAGCAACTGTTCCAATTGTTGCCTGGCACACCCCGTCAGCCATCTCTGTATCACAGGGATGCCCGTCAGCAGGACGATGGTGCCATAGAGGATGGCCAAAGCCACCACCACACTGCGGAGAATCTTCAGTATGCGCTTTGCTATCACGTTTTTCTTTTCCTATGTCTCTCTGTTTCAAAAGTTTCTGCAGGCAGTGGCTTTTATTGCTCTTCGGCAAACATAGGATCCCATGCCGGCAGTCGGATTGGTTTCTGTTTCAATAAGTTGAGGACTTTGGAAGACACATATTTACGGTTGACTACCAGACGGAACATATATTCGTTGAACCATTGGTCAGTCATGATGAGGTGTCCGTTGTGTCCGGAAGAGGCTCCCCAACTGTTTTCCACCATCCATTTTTTGTATCGTCCGTCAGCATCAATGTCCACAGCCATCAGTGTCATGGCGTGTGTGGAGCCGCTGTCGAAGGTCTGTATGCGCTGCTTCTTGTCCATGCCGAAAGTGGTGCCCATGAGCGAAGCATAGTCATAGTTGTTGAGGTCGAGCAGACCGCGCTTTGAATCAAGATATTTGCCTACGTCGCATGAGAAGTACATCATTGTGCTGTCCTTGATTGATGCTGTGGCCATCTGCTTGATTTCTTCGATGGGGAGATTCACGTAGAGCCAATTGTGTCCGTCATAGACATGGCGGTCGAAATCTATTTCATACACCTGCCAATAAGGGCGGCTGGGATCGTTCATCAGCATGACGTAGTCTGCATTGAGGTCTTCTCCGATCCACTCCTGATAGAATGTCTGCGGAGTATATCGCTTTGGTTCGCTTATGGTTTTTCCTTTGGCATCTTTGGGCGCCCATTCGAATTCCTCTACCGGTTCTCCCATTGCCAGCACCAACATACGATATACGGTAGCCAGCATTTCGGTCTTCTGCTTTTCGAGTGCTGCTTCTGTAGCTTTCGGGTCGCGCAGTTGGAGGGCAAACTCGCGCAGTTTCTGCCGGATGAGTGACGAAATGCGTGCGGTGTTGTTGGTGTTGTAGCTTTCGGGCATCACTTCAGCAGGAACAAGACCATATTTTGCCACGAGGTCTGCTACTCCCGTATAAGTACCTCCATCGCTGAGCGGATGCTTGAGTAACCATTCCACCATCTGGTCGTCGAGTGGCTGTCGGCGCGTGTCAATGATTCCCTGCAGGAACAGATTCGATTTCTCCAACTGGTCCCAAAAGAAGCAATAGGCTTGCGAAAATTCACATTTGTCCAGCTTGTGTGCTGCCATCATCTTGGCTCGTAGTACATTCAATCCGGTGAATAACCAACAACGTCCGGACTGTTCTTGGTCGGTAATGCCTTTGGAGTTTACTTTGTGGCTGAAGTGTGTGTCCATACCTACCAGGTTTTCGCGGTTGACGGCCAGTGTGCTCACATCGTTTGAAGAGATGGCATTGACGAGTGCCTTGTCCGTAGTGGTGCCTTCATATCCGGTTTTAATCTGTTTGAGCATCTCTTCGGAGATACCTCCCTGTTGGGCTGAAACCGCCAGTGTGGCAGCCATCAGCATGATTGTCAAAGTATGTTTTTTCATGTTCCTATTTGTTTTTTATCGTGTTTTCTTCGTAAGGACGGGGGAGTGTCATTTGAAATGCAATGTTCCTCTTCTCGGACGTGCGAAATGAGGACTTGCCACCTCTGGGGCTCTTGTGGAGAGGCGAGTGGGGGAGACGGATTGTGTGCGGAGGTCGAACTCGACAAACTCTTCATACGTAGGGGTGTAGCCCATACCTAAGCGCATTACGGCATTGTAGATGGCTCTTCTTGACGGGGCATTGAATCCCAACACGTTACCGTTCATCATACTTTCGTAGGTCGAACGGTAAGCTCCCCGCATATATGTGCATGCACCCTCAAATATTCCTAAACGACGATAGGCAAAATTGGGGTCTGTGACATACAATGAATCGTAGCGTGCATCGTGGAGGAAATCGCTCCATATAACTTTGGATGAGTCGGCTACGAAATCGACGTTCATAGCCCATCCAGTCTCCTGCAATTTTTCTATATCTCCAATCTCTTTGTTGTGGATGAGTACATTGTCTTCGTAATAATATTCGTCCTCCAGTTTGGCAAAACCGTGTCCTACAGCTTCGTGCACTACCACACGGCGGAAGTATTCGTGTTCGAGACCATACACTACAGGACAGTATGCGATAGCGAACTCTACCAGTGTGCCGTCTTCATAGCCATATCCGAAATAGGTGGTGCCGGCATAGGTCTGTGTGTTGAGTACTACTACGGCCAATGTCTTGTCTAACAGGTTGTTCTGTTTGATTTCATCCACACATTCGGCATAATCCATCACTGTGGCATCATCACCACTGATGCCTGTTGAACCATTACCCTCTAGTTCGCATCCGAACACTGTCTGACTGTTTTGACCGAAATAGTCATCGCTTGATATCGCTGTCACTGCATAGATGTTGAAATAGTTTCTGAGCGATGCCATTGGTTCTTCGGTAAATAGGTGCTCCATAGCTTTCGACATCACAGCATCATAGGTCCCTGAGGCTATATCGTTGGCCGTGAAACCATCACCCATCAGTACGATGGGAATGCCGCTTCCAATAGTGGCTCTTTGCATGATGCGTACTTCCTTGTCGGTAGCGTGAGAACCTTCGTCGGAATTGCCGTTGCCAGCCTGCACGACAGCGATTCTGGCCAATTCTTCCAATGTTTCTCCATTTCCTGCCAATTTCTTGCAGAAATAGATATATCCTGTGCGTGATACAAGAGAATGGTTCTCTTCGGCTTTCACCCGGATGGCATATTCATCTACTTTTAGTCGGGTGGCAGCTATATGGTATCGGGTGTCTTCACCCTCATTGTTGGCGGGAGAGAGCCATTGACTGTTTGTAAATACCTGTAACTCATCAGATGACACATTGGTGCGGAATACCACTTCCAGTACGGAACCTTCGGCAGGTACTTCGTAGCGTGTTTCGTCCGGCTGTACAAAGTCCATTGGCTCCTGAACCACTGTGATGGGGTGGGTCAGCCCCTCCGAGGAGAGTGTCAGCACACCTGTACGCAGATCTGTGCTGTCATTCTCCGTGCGGGCTATCAATGTGAGGTCGAAACTTCCCGCCCGTCCTGAAGAGGGAGAGAAATAGAGCCATTCATCTGTTTTGCTTTCAGCTGTAATACTCCAATCACGGGAACTCTCGAAGTGTAGTGTTGCACGTGACCCGGCTGTAGAACCCAATCCTATTTCTGTACCTTCTGGCATAACAAATTCAGGAGCCACTTCCTTGTCTTTGTCACATCCCATAATCAGCCATCCGCTTACCAACAGGCAGAGGCAAATGTTTGTCATTTTCCAAAAGGAGAGTTCTTCTTTGCTGGATATTACTTTATTCATGCTTATCTGAAATTTCCAATGTTAACAAAATTGGAACAAAGATAATACACCTTAAAGAGACCTACAGCAAATCAGTTGTGAATATTACGCTTTTTTCACACATCTTCCGACAAAAAGATGGATGTTTGTCACCATGAGGTGGTTCCTTGGAAAATGGTGGCCTCTTCGTAGGGATATAGATTCCCATTCATAGTCAACGTATTACCATTGAAGTTTGGGCTAATGTAAATGCTCGCTTCATTGGTGCCGGCGGTAAGAGTGAGGTTGAGTGTTGCCGAAATTGCTCCTCCAAAAATAGAAAAGTTGTAATAAACATTGCCCTGTTTATCGCGCGTCACCTTCTGTTCGGATATACTGCCTTGCACTGTAACTCCTCCCAATCCGTTTGGACTATATACAAAGTTGTTGAAGGCTGTTTGCACTGTACCTTGTCCGTTTTGTACGGCCACATAGTTGGTATTTGAGGATACAAAGCGCATCAGACCGTTGCGGAAGATTACATTGTCGGCCTCCATCACCCAGTTTCCTTCCTGTAAAGCTTTGAGTGCCTTGCCGAAAGCTACAGAATCTTGTATGGCTTCCAATTGGCGTTCTTCAGCGCGTCGTTGTGCCCGTGCTTCGCGCCATGCCTGTTCGCGTTCTTTTCGGGTTGATTGTGCCCATAAGGCATTGGAAACCGTCATGCAAACAATTACAGTCAAGAGAATCATTCGTTTCATAAATCCATTATTTTAAGTTGATGATAGCCTGAAAACAAAAGAAATGGTGAGAAAGTTCAAATTCTCAAATCAGGTGATCCGCAGTTTGGTTGAAAAAAGAAGAGCACTTACTTTGCCAACAGAGTATATATTAAAGGCAAATGGAGATATTATTAAATGGCAAATGGAGATATATTGCTCGAAAAAGGGATTTTTACTCATTTTTATTCTCTCTATTTTTATGGGTTCAGTTTTTGACTTCTACTTTTGATTAATTTATTTTAGTTTTATAATCGCAATTATGTTTAATAATTGGCATATAACAATATTATTTTATTTTAATTTTGTGATACCAAAAAGGTGCCCCTCATTTGAGTGCACCTTCTTGGTTATATTTATTGAGCGGATGTTTAATCCACACTGTAACCTTAATTGTTATTCATTAATTTCTCAATCTCCTCAAGTTCGGGACCCATATTCAGCATATAATAAATACTGTGAAGACCATTCAGCCAAAGTTCTTGCTTGTCAGGTTTCAGTTGGCGTACTTTCTCATAGTAAGGCTTTGCCTGACGATAGTAATTTTTCAGAGTTTCTTGATCTTTTTTGTATTGGGCGGATTTCATGTCATATGATGCTTTTTCGCCAAAATCTCTAGCAAGTTGGCAATATACCAAACCGAGGTTGGCATTGGCTTCCGCATAATCAGGATTGATTGCAATTGCGGCTTTGTATGCTTCTATAGCCATATCGTATTTCAGTAAGTTTTGGCAGAGATAACCTTTTACGTACTGCATGAAAGCATCCTGAGGGTCTTTTTCCACCATGCTGTTGGCGAACTTTAAAGCCTCGTCGTATTTACCGGAAGTGTCATAATATTCGAGCAGATTTCCTACAAAATAGTTATAATCAGGGAAACGTTTTACACCCTCTTGCAGTTCGGCAATCCATTTAACAGTATCGCCCATTTCCTTGTAAGCGGCAGCTGTAAATTCATAACCGTAGCAACAATATTCCTTATCTGTTTTCACTATAGGAGTATATTTGAGTACCATGTCATTGTATTTCAGTTGTCTGGAAGCCATGCTGGCATAATATGCAACCTGAGTTAAAAGCGTATCGTTTGTTGCAATTACAGCAGAATCACCAGCTAACATCGGATCGTTCGCAGATTCAATATACATTGCAAAAAATTTCAGAGCTTTTTCGTAGTCTTTATCTTCAGTATAGAATTTTGCTCCACCATTGATAAGCCATCCTCGATGAGCCAGCAAAAATTGCTTGTTCGGTTCGTGGAATTTAACTTTTATGGGACGTCCCTTTTTGTCAACGGCTTTCTTTTCTACAGAGTCGCATTTAAAGAAATTGGTATAGACATTATAGAGGCTGTTATACATTTTGTTCATGTCAGGTGTCTGCTTCAGCCAAAGTTTCTGTTGCTCAGCTTCAAAATATTTTTTCTGAATAGAACCTATAACATTCCACACATCAGGCTGAGCTGTTATTTCTGGGTACTTCATGACACCGTCAACCAATATTTGTGCCTGATTCAGGTCTCCGTCTTGGGTATCAACTAACATTTGAGCTTGTTTTACAGCCTTTTGGGCATTTTTTAGTTCTTTTGCATATGCCTTTGGGTCGGTCTGTGCAAAGATTACGATGCATGAAAGCATCATCAATGAGATTGAAAATAGTACTTTTTTCATAATCATGTACATTTTAATTAATTATTTCTCAATTAGTTATTTCTGTAATAGGACTTTCTCCGTTAGCGGGTTCTTCGTTGTCGCTACTATCCTCCCCTTCTGTTTGCGTGGCAACTTTGCAGACAGAACCTATCTGGTCTCCTCGCTTTTTCAGGTCGATGAGCCGGACTCCTTGTGTATTTCGTCCCATTATGCGGACATCGGCCACTTTCAAACGAATAGTGATACCTGATTTATTGATAATCATCAGGTCATTTTCATCTGTTACAGTTTTGATGGCTACCAGTTTGCCTGTCTTTTCCGTTATATTTAGGGTTTTTACACCTTTTGCACCTCGATTGGTTTTGCGGTAGTCTTCAATGTCAGAGCGTTTGCCGTAACCTTGTTCTGAAACCACCATGATGTTCTCTTGTTCAGGATCTTTTACGCATACCATTCCTATTACTTCATCTTGTCCGTCTTCATCAAGCTGCATGCCACGTACTCCTGTAGATACGCGTCCCATGACGCGTACGGCACTTTCATTGAATCGGATAGCGCGTCCGTTGCGGTTAGCCATGATAATTTCGTTATTACCATTGGTCATACGCACCTCTATCACGCGGTCGTCTTCGCGAATAAGGATGGCATTGACTCCGTTGGTACGTGGACGGCTGTAAGCCTCAAGACAAGTCTTCTTGATAACTCCATTCTTGGTACAGAACACCAAGTAATGGCTGTTGACAAATTCTGTATCATTGAGATTCTTGACACGTACAAATGCGTTGACTGCATCGTCGGAGTCGATGTTGAGCAGATTCTGGATAGCTCGTCCTTTTGCATTTTTAGCCCCTTCGGGTATTTCATAGACTTTCAGCCAATAGCAACGTCCTTTCTGGGTGAAGAAAAGCAAAGTGTTGTGCATTGTAGCCGGATAGATATATTCCAAGAAGTCTGAATCGCGTGCATCGCTACCCTTTGAGCCTACCCCACCACGGTTCTGAGCATGGAATTCGCTAAGTGGTGTGCGTTTGATATATCCCATGTGTGAGATGGTGATAATCATCTCATCGTCAGCATAAAAGTCTTCAGGATTAAATTCTTCAGACGAATAAACAATTCGAGAGCGTCTGGGATCACCATATTTTTCTTTCACTTCAACGAGTTCGTCTTTCATCACTTTGCGGCAAAGTTCATCGTTAGCCAAAATCTCCTCGTAATAAGCGATTTGTTTCATTATTTCGTCATATTCAGCATGGAGTTGGTCTTGCATCAATCCTGTAAGCTGGCGGAGACGCATTTCCACTATGGCTCTTGATTGTATCTCGCTAAGGTTAAAACGCTCCATCAGTCCGCTGATGGCTTCGTTGGGTGTTTTGGCTGCGCGAATGATGCGGATTACTTCGTTGATATTGTCGGATGCAATAATTAAACCTTCAAGGATATGTGCACGCTCTTTTGCTTTGCGGAGATCATATTGGGTGCGGCGGAGCACTACTTCGTGACGATGTTCAACAAAGTATTTTATCAGTTCTTTCAAGTTTAATGTTTTCGGACGCTGATGTCCGGATGGGCCTACCAAAGCCACGTTGTTCACTCCGAAAGATGACTGCAGAGCTGTCATCTTGTAAAGTTTGTTTAGCACTACGTTGGCATTAGCATCGCGCTTCACATCTACAACAATGCGCATACCTTCGCGGTCAGATTCATCATTGACGTAGGAAATGCCTTCCAACTTTTTTTCCTTTACCAAATCAGCAATATATTTCACCAATTCGGCTTTATTTACGTTGTAAGGAATTTCTGAGATGATTATCTTGTCGTGGTTTTCGCCTGTTTCAATTTCTGCTTTTCCTCTAATAATCACTCGTCCTCGTCCGGTTTCATAGGCCTCTTTGACCCCGCTCATGCCGTAGATGTCTCCTCCCGTGGGGAAGTCAGGTGCCTTCACGTACTGCATCAGTTCTTCAATGGTGATGTCGGGATTGTCGATGTAGGCTACACATCCATCAATTACCTCTCCCAAATTGTGAGGTGGCATATTGGTAGCCATACCTACGGCAATACCTGAAGCTCCATTTACCAACAGATTAGGAATACGTGTGGGCATGACGGTTGGCTCTTGCAAACTGTCGTCGAAATTGTTTGTGAAGTCAACAGTTTCTTTGTATAAGTCCTGCATCATGTCTTCACCCAACTTCTGCAAACGTGCTTCAGTATAACGCATAGCTGCCGCTGAGTCACCATCCACCGAACCGAAGTTGCCTTGTCCATCGACCAATGGGTAACGCATAGCCCAATCTTGTGCCATACGCACCAATGCACCATATACGGATGAATCGCCATGTGGGTGGTACTTACCGAGTACGTCACCGACGGTTCTGGCTGACTTTTTATAAGGTTTGTCTGAAGTATTACCCAATTCCATCATTCCGTAGAGGATTCTGCGGTGCACGGGTTTGAGTCCGTCTCTGACATCCGGGAGGGCACGTGCCACAATGACCGACATGGAGTAGTCGATATACGACGATTTCATCTCCTCCTCGATGTTTATTTTCCTAATTCTGTCTAGTTCAAGCATTTAATCTAACTCTAATTTTACAATTTTTGATTGTTTCCAAAAAACAATGCTAAATTACTACAAATTTGCCATATGGGAAAGTTTTTTTGCGAATTTCTTCTTTTCCTTATTATTTTTAAGGGGTTTTAATGGTCGCGTGGACTTGTTGTACAGTCTTGCTTATCTTTGCGGTTTTGTGTCATTTTGAATAACAAAAGCATTAAATTCAGTTTCAATGATGGCTTTGGCATAGGATTTGTTAGGTATAATTAAAGAAATAATCAAGTGCATGTACAGACTTATATTGTATCTTTGCAACTTGAAATGGAAAAATGAGAGAAAACTGGTTATGATTATGATGTACGAACAATATTCACAAGAAGTTTCAGAGATTTTGTCTTACAGCAGAGAAGAGGCTCTTCGATTGCGCAACGACTTTATCGGACCGGCTCATCTGCTATTAGGGATTATCCGTGCCGGTCAAGGACGTGCTGTCAATGTGTTGAATATTTTGTCTGTTGATTTGCAGACAATGAAGTGCGAACTTGAGAAAGAATTGTGCGACCAATGGTCTCCTTTGAGTGTAGATGATGAGTTGGAACTGAACGAAGAGGCATCAAGATTGTTACGTCTGAGTGTATTGGAGGCTCGGTTGTATCGTAGTGATAAAGTATATACTGAGCATGTGTTATTGGCAATCTTAAAAGGTAAAGATAATATGGCAGCTAAAATATTGGAAGGAAGTAATGTTGATTACAGTCGTGTATTGAATGTATTGAACGAAGTGGCTCCAGAAACGCAGCCTCAGATGGGGTTTGGACTTGATGATGACGATGAAGATGAGGGCATCGGGTATGCGTCTGATCCGTCGTCGCAGGGGAATGCAGCTACGGCCACGCAACAAAAGGTTGCGTCCGGCAACAGTAATACTCCTGTCATTGATAGTTTTGGAACAGATGTGACACGGGCGGCATCGGAGGGCAAACTTGACCCTGTTGTCGGTAGGGAAAAAGAGATAGAGCGTTTGGCACAAATTCTTTGCAGACGCAAGAAAAATAATCCAGTGCTAATAGGCGAACCGGGTGTAGGAAAAAGTGCTATTGTAGAGGGATTGGCTTTACGTATAGTGCAACGGAAGGTATCTCGTTTGCTGTTTGGCAAACGAGTGGTATCTCTTGATATGGCTTCGGTTGTGGCAGGAACAAAATACAGAGGACAGTTTGAGGAACGTATCCGTTCCATTATCAGTGAATTGCAGAAAAATCCAGAGATAATACTCTTTATAGATGAACTTCATACTTTGGTAGGAGCTGGTTCTGCTGCAGGTACGATGGATGCGGCTAATATGTTGAAACCGGCATTGGCTCGTGGAGAAATCCAGTGTATCGGAGCTACTACTCTTGATGAATATCGCAAAAGCATAGAGAAAGACGGTGCATTGGAGCGGCGTTTCCAGAAGATTATAGTAGAACCTTCTACTGCTGAAGAGACTTTGCAGATTCTGCAAAACATCAAAGATCGTTACGAAGAGCACCACAATGTTCGTTATACACCGGAAGCTTTGCAAGCATGTGTCAAACTGGCAGAACGTTATCTTACCGACCGTAGTTTCCCGGACAAGGCCATCGATGTGATGGACGAGGCGGGCTCACGTATACATCTTATTAATGTAAATGTTCCCCAAGACATAGAGGAACAAGAGAAACTAATAGAGAAACTGAAGGCGCAGAAAAATCAAGCTGTGAAGATGCAGAACTTTGAGTTGGCTGCTAATTATCGTGATAAAGCTCGGCGGGCGGAAGAGGAACTTGAACAGCGAAAACGTGAGCAGGAAAAACAACAACAAGAATCTCCGCAATTGGTTGATGAAGAGAATATTGCTGATGTTGTTTCTGTTATGTCTGGAATTCCTGTGCAACGGGTAGCACAGACAGAAGGTGCCCGCTTGAAAGGGATGCGTCAAGCATTGGCTGGCAAGGTTGTTGCTCAAGAAACTGCAGTGGAGAGGTTGGTTAAGGCCATTCTTCGTAATCGTGTAGGATTGAAAGACCCCAACCGGCCCATCGGAACTTTTATGTTCTTAGGACCTACAGGAGTTGGAAAAACATTGCTTGTCAAAGAATTGGCTGAATATATGTTTGGCTCGGCAGATGCCCTTATTCGCATAGATATGAGCGAATATATGGAGAAGCACAATGTTTCCCGTCTGGTAGGAGCACCTCCGGGATATGTCGGGTATGAAGAGGGTGGTCAACTGACTGAACGGGTACGACGCAAGCCCTACTCTATTGTTCTTTTTGATGAAATAGAAAAGGCTCATAGTGAAGTCTTTAATGTGCTTCTTCAGGTAATGGACGAAGGACGGCTCACCGACAGTGATGGCCGTACTGTCGACTTCAAGAATACCATCATCATCATGACTTCCAACGTAGGAACTCGTCAGCTTAAAGAATATGGTAAAGGAGTGGGCTTCATGGCGAATGACAAAGATGACAAAGAGGTTTCGCGTAGCGTGATACAGAAGGCGTTGAACAAACATTTTTCACCTGAATTCCTCAATCGCATTGATGAAATCATTACTTTTGACCAGCTTGACCGCAAGGCTATCCGTCGCATCGTGGATATAGAATTGGGGAATCTATACAAGCGGGTGGAACTTTTGGGATACAAATTACAACTCACTGAAGCTGCTTGCGACTTCTTGGCCGAAAAAGGTTACGATGTACAGTTCGGTGCCCGTCCACTGAAGCGTGCTGTGCAAACTTATGTTGAAGACCTTCTTGCCGAACTGTTGGTAGATGACTCTGTTACTCCGGGTGCTACCATTACAATCGATCGTAATAAGGAAAAAGAGGAATTGGAGTTTGTTACACTTTCATGATGTCTGTTATGAAAAACAAGTTTAGTTAATACATTGTATTTTCTCTCAACAACGGTATTAGAATGTGGTACTGCCAAAATGTCAGAGCGACAACTCTGGCATTTTTTTTGTTTCTGCAGTAATAGGTGAATGAATCAAATTATAAAAAAATAGCATTATGCAGAAAGGAAACATTGGGGTTACAACAGAGAACATTTTCCCCGTTATCAAAAAGTTCTTGTACAGCGATCATGAGATTTTTCTCCGCGAACTGGTGTCCAATGCCGTAGATGCCACACAAAAGCTGAAGACTTTGGCTTCGAAGGGCGACTTTAAGGGTGAAATGGGCGACATCACTGTGCGCGTGGCTATAGATAAAGAGGCTGGCACCATCACTATCAGCGATCATGGTATCGGTATGACATCTGATGAAATCGACAAGTATATCAACCAAATAGCCTTTTCGGGGGCCAACGACTTTCTTGACAAATACAAGGATGATGCCAACGCTATCATCGGTCACTTCGGACTCGGTTTTTACTCGGCTTTCATGGTGGCCAAGTCGGTAGATATCATCACCAAGTCTTATCAGGAAGGTGCACAGGCTGTAAAGTGGAGTTGCGACGGAAGTCCTGAATTCACTTTAGAAGAGGTAGAGCGCAAAGACAGAGGCACGGACATAGTACTCCACATAGATGATGACTGCAAGGAGTTCCTGGAAGAAAGCCGTATCTCTACGCTGCTCAGTAAATACTGCCGATTCTTGCCTGTTGATGTAGCTTTTGGCAAGAAAAAAGAGTGGAAAGAAGGCAAGCAGGTAGATACAGAGGAAGACAATATCATCAATGACTCTGAACCTTTGTGGATGAAGAAGCCACAGGAACTGAAAGATGAGGATTACAAGAAGTTCTACCGCGACCTCTATCCCATGTCAGATGAACCGCTCTTTTGGATTCATCTCAACGTAGATTATCCGTTCAATCTGACGGGTATCCTCTACTTCCCTAAAATCAAGAGTAATATTGATTTGCAGAAGAACAAAATCCAACTTTATTGCAATCAGGTGTATGTAACGGATTCGGTAGAAGGAATTGTTCCTGATTTCCTTACATTGCTTCATGGTGTCATTGATTCACCGGATATCCCGTTGAATGTATCGCGTTCATACTTGCAGAGCGACAGCAATGTGAAGAAAATTTCCACTTATATCTCCAAGAAAGTCGCAGACCGTTTGCAAAGCATCTTCAAGAATGACCGTAAGGAGTTCGAGCAGAAGTGGGACGACCTGAAACTTTTCATTCACTACGGTCTGCTTACACAAGAAGACTTCTATGATAAGGCCAACAAGTTCACTCTTTTTAAGGATACGGACGACAAGTTCTATACTTATGAAGAGTATCAGACCCTTATCAAAGACAATCAGACAGACAAGGAGGGCAATCTCATCTATCTCTATGCCAACAACAAGGAGGAGCAGTATAGCTACATCGAGGCTGCTACAGCCAAGGGATACAATGTCCTGTTGATGGACGGACAGCTTGATACGGCATTGGTGGGCCTGCTTGAACGTAAGTTGGAGAAGTCGCGATTCACCCGTGTGGATAGCGATGTGGCAGATCGTCTCATTGTCAAGGAAGATGCCAAGGAGTCAACCCTCGAAGCTGAAAAGAGTGAAATACTCTCATCGGTGTTCAGCAGCCAGCTTCCTAAGGTCAACAAGGTGGAGTTCCATGTCGAGGCTCACTCGTTGGGTGAAGGTGCTGCTCCCATCCTTATCACTCAGGGAGAGTATATGCGCCGTATGAAGGAGATGGCACAGTTGCAGCCAGGAATGGCTTTCTATGGCGAGATGCCTGATATGTACAATCTTGTGCTCAACGTTGACCATAAGCTCATCAAAGAAGTGTTGACCGATACAGATAAAGAGTGTGAAGCCGCATTAGCCCCCATTGAAGCTGAAATTAGAGGACTCAATGCCCGCCAAGCTGCATTGGAGCAGGCACAACAAGGAAAGAAGGATGAGGAAATCACCGAAGCAGAAAAGAACGATTTGACTGAAGTTGAGAAAAAACTTGCTGATGAAAAGAGTAAGAAAGAGACTATCCTCACTCAGTATGCTGCAGGTAACAAGGTGGTACATCAACTTATTGATTTGGCTTTGCTTCAGAACGGTATGTTGAAGGGAGAAGCACTCAACAATTTCGTGAAGCGTAGCATCGAGCTTATTTGAGCTTTATTATAGAATATCGAGACGTAAAGGCGCAAAAGAGCATATCCTCAGCTCTTTTGTGCCTTTATGTTTGTTTTCAGCCGAAAAATATAATGAACCAAGTATCAGATAGTTGTGGAAACTGCTCTAAAAATCTTGGAAAAAAGTCCTTGAATTGTTTGGCCGGTATTGAAAAAAGCCGTACCTTTGCACCCGTTAAATGAAAGGACAATGGCTCCGTAGCTCAACTGAATAGAGCATCTGACTACGGATCAGAAGGTTACAGGTTTGAATCCTGTCGGAGTCACGATACTTCATAAATATTTGTTTGACAATTTGGCTCCGTAGCTCAACTGAATAGAGCATCTGACTACGGATCAGAAGGTTACAGGTTTGAATCCTGTCGGAGTCACAAGGAACATTCTCGCAGTGATGCGGGGATGTTTTTTGTTTTATGATGTATGATATAAAAAATATGGCATTCTCAGTAAACATAAGGATGCCATATTAGTTTGGTTGAAGGTTCTTGTATCTCCCGTAGAGGCAGTTTCTCATTCTACCACTTGATAGATGTGGCGCAGGTTGCGTCCTTCGTGGTCGTAGTCGAGTCCGTAACCTACGATGAAATCGTTTTCGATGTTAAAGCAGCGGTATGGGATATTCAAGTCAACTTGCAGATTGCCCGGTTTTACCAACAGAGACGAAATGTGTATTTCTGCCGGATGCTTTTCTTCCAACATGCGGAGCAGTTCCTTCATGGTGAAACCTGTGTCGATGATGTCTTCAACGATGACAACGGTGCGTCCTTCAATGTTTTGTGTCAGTCCTAACAGTTGCTTGACTTCTCCCGTAGAGCTTACTCCTTCGTAGGAAGCTACACGCACGAAAGTGATTTCGCAAGGGATGGTGATGTCGCGCAACAGGTCGGCTGCAAACACGAACGAGCCATTCAGTACGACCAGAAACAGCGGATTCTTTCCCGCTAAGTCAGTATTCATCTGGTCGGCCAGTTCCTTCACGCGGGCCAACAATTTTTCTTCAGGAATATACAAAGCAAATTGCTTGTCTTTTACTTGTACAGTATTCATTGGATTAAACTTTGATTGTCTGTGTATATTGATTTTTCTTCTTTTCTTAGAATGTCCACTTGGCAGCGTTGGATAATGCTTGTTAAACCATAAACTTGATAAGGAAGAATGCGGCCAGAATGTACATGCCGATGCTCATTTTACGGTAGTTTCCGCTACAGAGGTTGATGAAGATGTAGCTCAAATGTCCCAACACGATACCGTCGGAAATGCTGTATGACAACGGCATGAACAGGATGCAGATGAAAGCCGGGATGGCTTCGGAGTAATCTGTGAAGTTCACCTTCAGCACCGAGCCCATCATCATGAGGCCAACCAATACCAGTACGGGAGTAGTTGCAGCAGCTGGGATGGCCAGGAACAACGGGGCAAAGAACAGTGCCAACAGGAAGCAGGCACCAGTCACAACGGCGGTCAGTCCGCTACGTCCACCTTCGTTCACACCGGCGGCACTCTCTACATACACGGCTACCGTGCTGGTCCCCATGGCGGCACCTGCTGCTGTGGAGATAGAATCTACCATAAACACCTCTTTCAGCTTAGGTATTTTGCCATCGGCCTTTACCATGCCTGCACGGCTGGTCACACCGATAACCGTACCGATGCAGTCGAACAAATCTACAAAGAGCAAGGTAAATACGATGATAACCATGTCTTTACTGAGAATCTGGTTCCATTCAAACTTCAAGAAAATAGGTTCGATTGAAGGGGGAATGCTGAATATACCATCGAAGTTTGTCACTCCCAAGGGGATGCCTATCAGCGTAGTTATCAGAATACCGAAGAGCAAAGCTCCCTTTATGTTCTTTACCAACAGGACAGAGGTCAGCACAATGCCGATGACTCCCAATAGAGCCGACCCGGAGGTCAGATTACCAAGGCTTACCAGTGTGGCTTCGTTGTTGACAATGATTTCGGCACTCTTCAGTCCGATAAAGGCAATGTAGAGTCCGATACCGGCACTGATGGCGTTTTTCAGTGTGTCGGGGATTACATCTACAATCTTTTCACGTAAGTTGGTGACGGTCAGCAGGATAAAAACCAATCCTTCGAGGAATACGGCCGTCAGGGCAAACTGCCATGAGTAACCCATAATCATACACACCGTGTAGGCAAAAAAGGCATTCAAGCCCATGCCCGGTGCCAAGGCCAGCGGCAATTTGGCATAAAGCCCCATGAAGATAGTAGGCAATGCCGACATGATAACTGTGGTAGTAAACAAGGCGCCCTTGTCCATACCGGTTTCACTCAGAATGTTGGGGTTTACGGCCAGAATGTAGGCCATAGTGAGGAAGGTGGTGATTCCTGCCATCACTTCCGTCTTGACGGTTGATGCTTTCGGGTCGAATCCGAAAAGTTTTTCAAGCATATATAGATAATTAGATGTGTTTTTTAATTATAAGACACAAAGATAAAGACTATTTTTGAATTGAACGAAGAAAAGATAAGGAAACTTAATGAAGGGATGATAAAAACCGCAACCGCTCTAAAATCAATCGACGATTTTAGAGCGGTTGCGGTTTCTTTAAATGATAGTGGCTAACAGGCTTCCTGTAGTTTTACCCAACTCATAAAGCAGGTTACAGGCAAACGCTATCAACCCTATGGTTATGAAAACCCGACAAAAGGAATTCTTCTAGATAGTTTCTTTTACTTCTGTGAAGGTTTTCACACTTTGTTTTCCAAAAATATGTTCAAACGTAGCCCTGTTCATAGTACTTCTTTTTTGTTCTCAGCACTTTATGTGCAGTTCTTGCAATATTTGACGCATCTTTTCGAAGGTGGTGATGCGTGTGGGTGTAATACCTTATTTCTCGTTTTTATTGATACGTCATTCAACAAATTCAATTTTGTCTACACTAATTGTATTTTTTCTCATAGATTCAACGTGTTTGCGATATTCCTCAATGGTAAGTCTTTTCATTATTGGTTCCGTAGTTGTAGAAACTGGTGCTATTAGTTGATATGAAAAGTTACACCACCCCCATGTTATTTCGTCAGTTATAATGATGAAGGGGAATTTTCTTCTGTCTGCATTTTCACTTAAAATCTCAGACAAATAAGAATTACGTCTTTTGTGTATATCAACAATCACACTTCCAATCTCCTTAACTAAAAGGATTGGAGTAGAAAGAGGTTGGTCTAGATACTTTGTTCCATCATCGTACTCGAAATGGACAATCATGTTATTCCGAGAAAAATTCTGAAATTCTGTTAAGAAATCAAGGACTTCCTCCCTTGAAGAAATATTCAGACCTGATTCTGGAGAATCTTTTTTGAGCATAAATTCTCCCCTTGCATTGATTAACACCTCAATAATTGTTGTATTTTTGACATCTTTTGATATCAGACTGTCTAAGACTTCAATTCTGTATGGACCGATAGTATCCACTTGGTCAACAAGAATGATACCAGTTCCCTGGCAGAGGTTTTCGACTACTTGTCTGTTATTCTCATTGCTTGGATTATTGGGATAAGCGGTAAGCAGAAATGAGAAAAGGGATAGTATCAATGTAATTTTTTTCATGCGATTATTATTGGTCCAATTATTAATATTTTATGTGCAGTTCCTGCAATATCTGACGCATCTTTTCAAAGGTGGTGATGCGTGTGGGTACCAGCGGCAGGCGCAGACGGTTCTCAATCATGCCCATGGCATTGAGCATGGCCTTCACACCGGCAGGATTACCATCCACGAAGAGGAGGCTGAACAGTTCGGTGAAACTATGGTGAATCTTCAAAGCATTGGCATAGTCGCCCTGCAGAGCCAGACGGGTCATGCGGCTGAACTCCTTGGGGAAGGCATTCCCGATAACCGAGATGACACCCACGGCACCCAATGTGATGAGCGGGAAGGTGATACCGTCGTCGCCAGAGATGACGTCGAAGTTCTCCGGCTTGTTCTTGATGATGTCGTCCATCTGCGTGATGTTGCCCGAAGCCTCTTTGATGGCGATGACGTTCTTGAAGTCGCGTGCGATGCGCAAGGTTGTCTCTGCCGTCATGTTCACGCCCGTACGTCCCGGCACGTTGTAGAGCACGATGGGCAGGTCGGTCGATTCAGCAATGGCCTTATAGTGTTGGTAGATTCCTTCTTGCGAGGGCTTATTGTAATAAGGTACTACGGAAAGGATGGCATCGATGCCGGTGAAATCATCGTTTTTCAGCGAATCGATGACGGCTTGTGTGTTGTTTCCTCCGCATCCCAGCATGATGGGGATACGCCCGTTCACACGCTCCACTACCAAGCGGGTAATTTCCTTTTTCTCTTCAGTTGTCAATGTCGGTGTTTCTGCTGTAGTGCCCAATACACACAAGAAGTCGGCACCGTTCTGTACCAGATGGTCCACCATGCGTGTCAATGCAGGATAATCCACCGAGCCGTCTTCTTTGAACGGGGTGATGAGAGCCACCCCCATACCTTTAAATCTACGGTATATCATATAGATAATCTCTCTTACGTTTCAATTTTAAACTAATTGGCCGCAAAATTACAAATAAATTCGGTATAAAATGCATTTTGCTTGACAAATATTCTTCTTTTGGGAGATTTTATAGACAAGTTTGTATGAATGGCTTTGGCGGGCGATGTACCTTTTTCATCTATCATATGTTTCTTCGGGAGAGAAGAACTGGAAACGTATGGAAAGATACAGGGCTCTTTCGTCTTTCTCTTCCCTGTCAATGCATCATCGCCTCCTTGATGTTTGTCTCTGCCAATGCTATGGCAGACGTCTGCCAAGCTTGTGGCAGATTTATGCCATAGTAATGGCAGATGTCTGCCAACGGCGTTGGCAGTAACGTTTCAGCGTGGATGAACAGTGTAAAGGTACGGATGAGGGCGTGTTACCAAAGGTAATCTTCCACGTAGGAATCAAAATCCCATTCGTTGTTGAAACCGAATCGGGCGATTATTTGGCGTACCGCCTTCTGTTCGTCGGGTGAAAGCAAGCGTTCTCCCTTGCGGATGCGGTAGTAGCTCCGTTCGCTGAAGTGCATCGACAAGGCTGTTACCGTCCGTTCGTGGATGTTATAGGGAAGTTGTCCCATCACCTTCTTCATGCCTTTGGCGTAAAGGACCTTCTTTGCCGGAGCATAGTGTCTGCATCCGGCAGATGACATCTCAAGAAGTCGGGGGTTAAGGATGGTGAGTCGTTCGTCGCCGCTCTCTGTCAATGCTATGTGTCGCAGGCATTCTGCAGCTTTGGGACATTCTGTCCGTGTGCAGAGGGGATAATTGAATGGGATTTTCATCGTATGGTGGTATTTTCTTTCTTTGTGATTATGGGTTTGTTCATTCCTCAATCATCCTCAAGAACTCCTCTTCGTTGACGATGGCAACGCCCAGTTTGGTAGCTTTCTCCAGTTTGCTGGGGCCCATGTTTTCACCGGCGAGGATAAAGGATGTCTTGCCAGAGATGCTTCCAACGTTCTTTCCTCCATGCTTCTCTATCAAGGCTTTGTATTCGTCGCGCGAGTGGTGAGTGAACACACCGCTGATGACGATGCTTTTGCCTGCCAGACGGTCGGTGCGCTCGCTCAGTACTTCTTCACTTAGTTCAAACTGAAGTCCGGCAACTTTCAGACGTTCAATCAGTTGCAGGTTGTCTTCGTCGGCAAACCAGCGGATGACGCTTTGGGCAATGCGTTCGCCTATTTCATCCACGTGGATGAGATTGTCCAATGTGGCTTCTTTCAATTTATCGATAGTGGGAAAGGCATTGGCCAGTTTCTTGGCTACCGTTTCGCCTACGTAGCGGATGCCGAGGGCAAAGAGTACATGTGGGTAAGGCACTTCTGTGGATTTGCGGATTGCCTCCACCATGTTGTTCGCTGAGCGTTCGCCCATTCTGCTCAGGCGTACCAATGATTGGGGTTGCAGTTCATACAGGTCGGCCACATTGCGAATAAGGTTGGCATTGTAGAACAGTTCTACCGTTTCGGGGCCTAATTTGTCGATATTCATTGCCTTACGTGCAATGAAGTGTTCGATTTTACCTTTGAGTTGCGGTGGGCAGGCCTTGTCATTGGGGCAATAATGGGCCGCTTCGTCCTCGTTGCGCATCAGCGGAGTGCCACATTCGGGACAACGGGTAATGAACTTCACCTTGTCGCCCACCATGAAACGGGCCTCTTTATCTACTCCTGTAATCTTAGGAATGATTTCACCACCTTTTTCCACATACACCATATCACCGATGTGGAGGTCGAGCCCCTCGATGATGTCGGCATTATGGAGCGAAGCACGTTTGACCACAGTACCCGATAGTTGCACGGGGTCGAGGTTGGCCACGGGAGTGATGGCGCCAGTGCGTCCCACCTGATAGCTGATGCTGTTCAGACGGGTGCAAGCCCGTTCGGCTTGAAACTTGTAGGCAATGGCCCAACGGGGCGACTTGGCTGTATAACCCAAGTTCTTCTGCTGGCGTAGTGAGTTGACCTTCAGTACAATGCCGTCGGTGGCAACGGGCAGATTCTTACGCTCGGTGTCCCAATAACGGATGAAGTCGAACACCTCTTGCAGGGTGCGAACTTTGCGTGTGGCGTCAGAAATCTTGAAGCCCCATTCGCGGGCCTTTTGCAAATTCTCGTAATGTCCGTCGCAGGGAAGTTCTTCGCCCAGCATATAATAGAGGTAGGCATCCAGTTTACGGCTGGCCACCACCGATGAATTCTGTAGCTTTAGCGTGCCAGAGGCCGCATTGCGTGGATTGGCAAAGAGGGGTTCTTCGTTGGCGGCACGCTCTTCGTTCAGCTTTTCAAATATACTCCAAGGCATCAGTATTTCGCCACGGATTTCAAAATTCATTGGATAATCTGTCCCTTGTAATTTCAAGGGGATGGTGCGGATAGTCTTCACGTTGTCCGTCACGTCATCGCCTTGCACTCCATCGCCACGTGTCACAGCGCTTACCAGCAGGCCGTTCTCATAGGTCAGTGAGATGGAGGTGCCGTCATATTTCATTTCACAACAGATTTCAAATTCCTCGTCGCCCAGCATCTTGCGTGCACGCTCGTAGAAATCGGTCACTTCACCTTCCGAATAGGTATTTCCGAGGGAGAGCATGGGGTACTTGTGCGTCACTTGGCGGAACTCCTTGCTCAAGTCGCTGCCTACGCGCATGGTGGGCGAGTTTTCGTCATGAAACTCCGGGTGTGCCTGCTCCAAGTCTTGCAACTCGCGCATCAGGCGGTCAAACTCAAAGTCCGTTATCTCCGGTGCATTCAGCACGTAATAGTTATGATTGTGGCGGTGCAGCTCTGCCCGCAGGGTCTCTATCTGTTGTTGGATGGTGGCCATGATTTGGATTTTTATTCGCAAAAATACGCATTCCATTTCAATATCGCAACGAATCCCGTGCTTTTTTCGTACTTTTGCAACCGAATTAAAGAAAAACGACGAATTATGCGCATAGACATCATAACCGTATTGCCCGAGATGATTGAAGGGAATAAACTCAAAAAACATTTATGGAGGATATAAATAAAACATTCACTATTCAATGGGTTGGTCCTTTCCATTCTCTAATGGAAATGAATCAATATCTTGGAAATACAGAAACTTGTGACGAAGGACTTTTTAGTTTTTATTACTTCTGTGGAAATAAAAAAGGAAAAGGTCATAAAAAGAATTACTTTTATAGGTATTTTGGGATACATAAAAGAATTGATAGTATTAAAATGCGATTACAAAGCAGGCATGAACATTTTCGTGATTTCATTGAAAATGAAAATTTAGACATCTGGATTGGAACCTTTGCTTGTGAAAAGAATCAGATGGAACAAAATATCGAAGATGTAGAAACGTTATTTATTTCTACATATGGTGATTATCTGACCGAGAATGATCGGAAAAAGAATAGTATTCCTAGAGAATCTATTTGTATTATTAATTTATGGTATAAGGAATCAGAAAATCAACAATGGATAAGGAAGAAACCAAGTATTAATTTCTTTCATGATGTATTAATTTATGAGAAAGAGTTTAATCAAATATTAGTAGCAAATCTAACTCAAATAAAGAATCAATAATGAAATCGAATAATTCAATATTATCGTTGTCTTGGAAGTAAGAACGTTAAAGAGATTGTGGAAGACAAAGCTTCGATTCGGTAAGGGCTGTTTTTATAATGTTGTGATAATAATCTTATTTTCTTCTCAAAGATGCCAAAATTGAGCGAAATCCCCTGTGTATAGCAAACTTTTTGTTTGGAAATACTGTAAATCACAGAAAAAATATTATCTTCGCATCTTATTTAATAATTAATAAATAGAATAAATGAATAATGCAGATTTTTGGTCATCAGTGAATGCCATTGTGGAAGCAAACTTCACAACTGAAGGTCTGCAAAAACTTGACCGTTATGCAGAACAATTCATTAGTGGGCAACTTGTTTATAAACGATTTTCACCGATTGAACAGCATGGCTGCGCAGCGGGAGGTTCGACACATGTCATTGCAACCCTACTCGCGGGAGCAGAAACTGAAACAGATAACAGCTCTTCGGGAATCTCGGATTTCAAAAGAAGCCTCCAACGCGGAGAGAAACAAGCTGAAAGGATAGAACGTTGGGCTAAGGCTGTAGGAGTATGGATTGAAAATGTGGAGACTTCTCTATCAAGTGATTTGGGAGAGCAAATTGCGGAAGGCGGGGAAGCTGTGGTTTACGATCATGGTGCAACGTTGGTAAAGTCGATAGGGTTGGATTATTTCATAGAACCCATATTGGCATTGGATCGCATATCTTTGCATAACGCGTATTTCCCTGAAACTCGCTTGACTGTCCTCGGATTTGGAAGAACAGCAAGTGGTGATTTTCGTGTCATAGTGGAGCAGCCTTTCATCAAAGGCGAACGAATGGAGGAAGATGAGATTGTAGAACACATGAAGAATTTGGGATTTGAATTGCGTAATCTTCGTAACTGGACATATTCTACTCCTGAGGTTTATCTTAGTGATATTCATGATGAGAATATCATTCGCTCGCAAACGGGGAATGTGTTTGTGATAGACTGTGATATACGAATAAACACTCCGGATTTGAAATCAGGTGGAGTTCGCAATTTGATAACAGAAGTAGAAATAGATACATAAGATATTGAACGACGAATTATGCGTATAGATATCATAACTGTATTGCCCGAAATGATTGAAGGGTTTTTCAACTGCTCTATCATGAGTCGGGCGCAGAAGAAAGGGTTGGCAGAGATTCATTTGCACCATCTTCGCGAATATACTCTCGATAAGCATCGTCGCGTGGACGACTATCCGTATGGCGGGTGTGCCGGCATGGTGATGCAGATTGAGCCGATTGACCGTTGTATTTCGATGTTGAAGGAGCAGCGTGATTACGATGAAGTCATCTTCACTTCGCCTGATGGCGAACAGTTCAACCAACGGATGGCAAATACACTTTCCCTTTCACAAAATCTTATCATTTTATGCGGACATTTCAAGGGTATTGATTTTCGCATCCGTGAGCATCTGATAACGAAAGAAATCAGCATTGGTGATTATGTCCTTACGGGTGGTGAATTGGCCGCTGCCGTAATTGCTGATTCTATTGTTCGAATCATCCCTGGAGTCATTTCTGACGAGCAGTCAGCTTTGTCAGATTCTTTCCAAGACAATTTGTTGGCGCCACCAGTCTATACCCGTCCGGCTGAATACAAAGGTTGGCGTGTGCCCGATGTGCTTCTTTCCGGTCACGAAGCCAACATTCGTGACTGGGAGCTTCAGCAAGCCATTGAGCGGACTAAGCAACTTCGTCCCGATTTGTTGGAGGGAAGTGGGTGGTAAAAGATTTATACTTCATTCAATAATAGATTTATAAAAGGCACGGATTACACGGATAAACACGGATTCTTTATTTGTATGAGAAATCCGTGTAATCCGTGCCTGATTTACTTCCTAAATATTGAGTTCGAGTAAGAGTTCTGCTTTTTCCCGAATTTTCTTATTTACTTTTTCACTTTTGATGATGTTTTGAAGTGCTATTATTCCTTTTCCTTTTCTTAATAGTGAGCGTGTTGCGGAGAGCTTTGTTCTTTGAGATGATAATTTGTAGTTTTTAAAATCTTTATGTTTGTAACAGAGTTCTTCTATTGTTATATCGAAGTTTTTACTTACTTCAATGTAAAGATAGTCAGCAAAGATTGTTTTCCCAATTGTTCTAAGCTTCTTTTCTATTATGTCCATTCTCTTTTGGTTTTTATAGGTTATGTTTGTTAGTTTCATTCTGTAGTGTTTTCTTCTTTATCTTGCTTTATTTTTGTATCTTCTTTTGAATAGAATTCAAGAATATCATCAATTGTGACTTTAAAGAAACGACCATAATTTTGAGACGTAGCTATTGTTTCCCAGATTTTGAAACATTTTGATCCCAATGTTCGACTGACTGACAATTGATAATCTTGTCCACATGCAGAAAATTCAAAAACATCACCTTTTTCCCCTTCTTCAAGGCATTTTGATAAATCATTTAGATTTTTAATCATTTCATTCTTATTACCGAGCCAAAAAACTATAGGCCCATAAAACTTTGAATTATTCTGTAAAGTTACGGAATAAACTTCTACTTCATCTAATATTGATTTGTTTAGAATAACCGTTCCACTTGAGAAAGACTTTACTTTTTCAACTTTTGCAACTTTTTTGAGTTGTGCATAAATTTCAGGGCTTCCATATAGGAATAGAACAGATAGCAGGATAAAAAATATAATTCTAATTTTCATATTGTTTAGATAAAATAAAAAAGGCGTAAACCATCCGTTACTTGCCTTTTACATAGGTTACCGCCAAGTGACCTCACGACTAACAAGCATAGAACAATTCACGCCTTAACAGCGTGAACTTTCAGTTCGCTTGCTCTCAGTCGTTGAATGTTTGGCGGTATTCATGTAAAAGAGAACAAGAGCTAAAAGCTCAAATCCAATATTTATAAGTACGAACGGGAACGCTTTCCGTTGTTAATGTTTTGTTTTTTTTGTTTCTCTGTTTGAAAGGGCTTAACACATGGATAAATACCGCTTTCTAATGTGTTCGTTCGAAGATTGTCTGTTTCGTAATTTTTATCTGTTTAAAGGGTTAGTATATATAATTCACACTTCCAATCCGCCGATAATATCCTTCACCGATGTGAATCCGTGGCGATTCAGGTAGTCATCAATACCTTGAGCCACTTTTACGGTGATAGCCGGATCAATGAAGTTTGCCGTACCAATCTGGATGGCGGTAGCACCGGCAAGGAGGAACTCAACGGCATCGCGCCAGTTCATGATACCTCCCAATCCGATAACGGGAATCTTCACAGCTTGAGCCACTTGCCATACCATGCGCAGGGCAATGGGTTTCACGGCAGCACCGCTCATACCGCCTGTAATGGTAGAAAGGATCGGTTTGCGTTTCTCTGCATCGATGGCCATACCCAAAAGGGTGTTGATAAGCGATACGCTATCAGCTCCGGCGGCCTCTACGGCACGGGCAATCTCGGCAATGTTCGTCACGTTGGGCGAAAGCTTCACAATCAAAGTCTTATCGTATGCTTTGCGTACAGCGCTTACCACTTCTGCGGCACCATCAGGGGTCACTCCGAAGGCCATGCCACCTTGTTTTACGTTGGGACAAGAGATGTTCAACTCGATGGCTGGGATGTTCTCCAACTCATTGATGCGTTCGGCTGTCTTTACGTAAGACTCAATGTCTGAGCCTGATACGTTGACAATCATGCTGGTGTTGATGTTCTTGATTTTCGGATAAATTTTCTTTACAAAGTAATCTACGCCCTTGTTTTGGAGGCCTACGGCATTCAACATGCCCGAAGGAGTCTCTGCCATGCGTGGATAGGGATTTCCTTCGCGATGGTTGAGTGTGGTTCCTTTTACTATGATACCGCCAATCTGCTCAAGGTCAACAAAATCCTCAAACTCTACTCCATATCCGAATGTGCCTGAAGCCGTCATGACGGGGTTCTTCAGGTTCAGATTTCCTATGTTTACGCTTAAATCTGCCATAATAGTTTCTTTATATTAAATACGGGACCCTCTTTACATACACACACGTGGCCTTCGTCGGTGTTTTCCACGCAACAGAGGCAAGCGCCTACGCCGCAAGCCATGGTGTTTTCCAGCGAAACTTCGCACTCAATGCCGCTTTGTTTGGCATAGCGGGCAACTGACACCATCATGGGCTTGGGACCACAGGTGTGGATGCTGTCGAATTGTTTTTCGCTCAATACCGTATGTTGGGTGACAAAGCCTTTTTCGCCCATTGAGCCATCTTCGGTAGTGCAATACACATCGCCTAATTGCTTGAATTCATCCAATTGCAACAGGTCTTTGGCTGAACGGGCACCCAATAAGAATGTAGGCCGTATGCCCATTTCCTGTAGTTTCTTACCGAAATAAAGAAGTGGGGCTGTACCTACACCACCACCGATGAGCAGCGGACGTTGTGTACTGTTTGTCGGCATAGTGAAGCCGTTTCCTAAGGGGAGTACCACATTCACTGTGTCGCCCACATTTACGGTTGCCAACTTGCGTGTGCCATCTCCTGCCAGGCGGACAAGGAACCACACTTCATTCTTTTCTGTATCCACGTAGTTGATGGAAATAGGACGACGCAAGAAAGTGGTGGGCGAGTTGTCCACACGAATCTCTGCAAACTGTCCTGGTAGCATCTCGGGCAACGCTTCGGAGTGTGTCAGTTTTAGCAGTACGTAACTGTCATGCAACTGCGTGTTTTCTGTGACGGTCAGATCTAAAATATATTTTTTCATTATTAAGTATGATTATACGTTTATTGGGTGCAAAGTTAATCATTTTTGTTTATTTTGTGGAACAAACGTCTCGTAAGTATCATCGTCATAGAAAATTTTTATTTCCTTGATTTTCTTGACAGGTCTTTCGATGTATCTAATCGTCTCTATTTCAGACTCTCTACATTCTTCTTTGTGCCCGATTGGTGCGAAATCTTTGCGGTATTCTGCGCCATTCGTCCTTTCATTCGCATTTAGAGGATTCTCGCTCTCGTTGGAGATGGCTTCTGTTGTAACAGTGGGTGGTAGTAGTTCGTCTGTGTACATTTCTCCCGTGCCGTACAGAATCCACTCGAGGTTGATTGTGGGAAAAGCTGTATGTATCTTCTTTACTACCTCCAAACTTGGATTGCTCCGATTGTTGATTATCTGCGATAAGGTCGTAAGTTTGATATTGGTTGCATTTGCAAATGAAGATGGTTTCATTTGTAAACTATTCATTATTTCAATGATTCGGTCTTTCATCTGTTTGCGTGTAGATAATGGAATGAATTTGTCTATTTTTTGCGGTACAAAGTTAAATATAATAATTCACTTTTCAAAATTAAATTCTATAAACTTGATGTTTTAAATTTTACACAATCACGACTGTATATTTATAAAGATAAACTTTAAATAACTAAATCTCCTCTTTGAGCGATGAAAAATAAATAAATTAAATAAATGTATATGATTGGTTTTTAACTTGTTTAGATACGATGTAGAGTCAATCTAAAGGGTAAGCATGCCGGAAGAGCAAAAAGTTTGTATAAAAATAATAAATCACTAAATAAAATTATTATAAATTATTGATAAATAAGAATTTAACACGAGTGGTTTTTGCTTGCATATTTTTAATTTTACGCATGTGAAGTGTGAATTGTTGATTTGTAAAACCGGGCTATTTACTGTGGAATTATAGAGTATTGTGCCGGATGTTTTATAAATGCGAATACAGGAGTTTGTGTTTATAAATCTATAAGTGTTGTTTTGTAAATAGTTAAATTGGTAACAGTTAATCATTGAAGCAATATTTTCTCCTTTGGAATAAATGGTAGTTTAGATTACAATTTGCTGCAAGGTGGAATTTATGAAAATATAATTTATCCGAATTCTTTTCTCTGATAAATTATTGTGAAGGGTTAAAGGTTGGGATGGAACTTTTGGTTTTTCTTTTAGTTCTCAACGCAACTAATTGTGTATTCTTTAATTTTCTGTCGTTTTGTCATTTTATTGTTTTGTGTAAGAACATATTCAGAAAAGGTGGACACTACCCTGCCCTTTTATTTGTGAAATGGCTTTTCCTTGGCGTTTTTTGGAGTTAGGGACGGATTGAATAAAAATACTCGATTCTCAGAAGGTCGAAAATCGAGTATTTAATTGATTTATAAATAAATAAATTGTCTTTTTTGTGCTGTAAATCTTGCTGAAATAGAAAAATGGGAAATTTTAATGCAAGATTTTGTGGATAAGTTCTTTCAGTAAATCTCCATTTCCAGTCGAAGGATTGTTCACACCTTTAGAGAGAGCATCACATTCACGGATGTCACTAATGATATGCATTACTTTTACTGCTGAATATCGTCGCATAGCCATTATATAATCTCGTGCTTGCCAAGGTGTACGTAGTCCCAATTGGGTGGCTATCCCCTGTTCGCTTTTCTCTGGAGCATAATATGCCAGCATCAAGTTAGAGAAGAAGTTAAAGATGATGGCAAGCGACATCTGTATTGGGTTATTTTTGGGATTTTCTTCAAAATATTTTATTATTTGATTGGCTTTGAATACATTCTTTTCAATCAGGGCATTACGTAATTCAAAGTTATTAAAGTCTTTGCTGATACCAATATGACGCTCTACCAATTCGCTGTTTACCCGTTTTTGTTGAGGCGACAAACTAAGAAATAATTTGTCAAGTTCGCTGCTGATTCGGTTCAAGTCAGATCCGATGGAGTCAGCTACAAGTTGACAAGCTTGTGGTTCGATGTCTATACCTTTTCGTTTCAAGTAGTTGGTGATAAACCCAGGTAGTTGAGTTTCTTTTAATTTTTTAGAGTCGAAAAGAATACCGGCCTTTTCAATTTCTTGTGTTACTTTTTTTCGTTTGTCAAGCGTACCGTTCTTATGGCAAAACACGAGGATGGTTGAGGGCTGTGGATGTTGTAGGTAGAAAGAAATCTCGTCGAGGTTCTTCAGATTTTGTGCCTCTTTAACAATAATCACCTGGTATTCAGCCATCATCGGATAACGTTTGGCTGCATTGATTATTGTTGACAAATCAGTCTCTGGTGCATACATGACCATTTGGTTGAATTCCTTCTCCTCTTCTGTCAGAGTTGTTTCGGCAATATAGTCGGCAATGCGGTCGATATAGTATGATTCCTCTCCCATCAGGTAATAGATGGGATGGTATTTCTTTTCTTGCAATTCTTTGACTATATCAACGTAGGACAACTCTTTTTTTTCCTGCTTGGCCATTTCTCTATTTTGTTATTTTTTGTTACATATTCGGTATATTGAATGAATGTGCCTTCCTCTTTCGCTTCATTCTTTTCATTTGTTACCAATCGAATTTCAGATGCTTTACTGTTTTTTTCTGATCTTTTATCATACGTACAGCATCAATACCGATTTCAACGTGTGTGTGTACGAATTTCTGGGTTACATAATTGTCACTCTTTTCCGTTTTTACCCCTTCGGGAATCATTGGTTGGTCAGATACTAACAGCAGTGCCCCTGTCGGGATGTGATTGGCAAATCCCGTACAGAAGAGTGTGGCTGTCTCCATATCCACAGCCATAGCTCGTGTGTCGCGAAGCAGCTGTTTGAAGGTCTCGTCATGTTCCCAAATTCGTCGGTTTGTGGTATATACAGTTCCTGTCCAATAGTCGCTTCCGTTATCGCGGATGGCCGATGAGATGGCACGTTGCAGCATGAAGGCGGGCAAAGCGGGTACTTCAGGTGGCAGGTAGTCATTTGATGTCCCTTCTCCCCGGATGGCCGCAATGGGTAAGATGAGGTCTCCTAAACGTGTATGCTTGTTGATGCCTCCACATTTTCCGAGGAACAGGCAGGCTTTGGGCGGGATGGCTGTCAGCAGATCCATGATGATGGCAGCGTTAGGACTACCCATGCCAAAGTTGATGATAGTGATGTCTTCTGCTGTGGCCGAGGTCATGTTGGCATTTTGCCCGAGAATGGGCACATTCATTATCTCTGCAAAGATATCCACGTACTTGTTGAAATTGGTCAGCAAAATGTACTCTCCAAACTCTTCAAGCGGTCTTTTTGTATATCTTGGCAACCAATTCGTGACGATTTCTTTCTTTGTTTTCATAAAAACAGTTACTTTTGTGTGCCGAAAATTATCCGGCTTCAGATTTTATAGCGCAAATTTAGTAAATGTTATCATTAAACCTGCCACCTTATACCACAAAAATTGTGGTTCGTGATGGAAAAAAAGCCATTTGGGACATTATCCGTCGCAAATATGTGGCTTTGACACCAGAAGAATGGGTGCGTCAGCACTTTGTACATTTCCTTGTTGAACACAAAGGGTATCCTGTTTCTTTGTTGGCCAATGAGGTGGCTCTGACACTGAACGGTACTTCCCGTCGGTGTGACACTGTGCTCTACAATCGTTCACTTTCTCCCCGCATGATTGTCGAATACAAAGCACCGCATATTCCCATCAATCAGAAGGTGTTTGATCAGATTGGCCGGTACAATCTTGTATTTCGTGTTGATTACCTCATTGTCAGTAATGGGCTTTCACACTATTGTTGCCGCATGGATTATGAACACCAATCGTATGTGTTCCTCAGGGATGTGCCGGAGTATGGGGAGCTATAAAAATAGTGCTGACGAAAAGAGGAATAGTGATGATTCCTTTTTCGTCAGCATTTTTTGTTAATATGCGCAAGTAAGTTTAGTCTGTTTGGGATATATACCAATTTTGTATAAACCAAACTCCTATTATTGGCAATCCCCCATCACCCCATTTTGCCTGTCAGGTAGGCACGAGTGCGTTCATCGGAGGGATTGGAAAACATTGTCTCCGTATCGCCATACTCAACCAATTCGCCCAGGTACATGAACATGGATTTCGACGAGATGCGCATTGCTTGCCCCATATTATGGGTGACGATAAGAATGGTTACCTCCCGTTGCAACTCCTGCATCAGTTCCTCGATATGGGCGGTGGCAATGGGATCGAGCGCCGAGGTTGGTTCGTCCATCAGCAACACATCGGGTTGCATAGCCAATGCACGGGCAATGCACAAGCGCTGTTGCTGACCGCCCGAAAGGAATGTACCCTTCTTGTTCAGCACATCCTTCACCTCATCCCATAGGGCTACGCTCTTTAAGCAGCGCTCTACAGTTTCATTTTTTTCGGTCTTCGACAGGCGGATGCCATTGAGTGCATAGCCCGAAAGCACATTGTCCCAGATACTCATTGTGGGGAATGGTGCAGGGCGTTGGAAGACCATACCTACTCGGCGGCGCACGTCGATAGGTTCCATTGAGAGGATGTTTTCACCATTCAATAAAATTTCTCCATCCACACGGATGTTGGGATAGAGATTGTGCATCAGGTTGACGGCACGCAGCAGTGTACTTTTGCCACAACCCGAAGGACCCATGATGGCGGTGATCGTATTTCTATCAATAGTTGCCGATACATACTTTACTGCCATAGTTTGTTTGGTGTATGACACACAGGTCTTCTTAAACTCAAGTATAGGTTTTATTGGTTCCATTTCTTTGCAAGATATTTAGCTGTCAGATTCAATATGAGAACAAATAATAAAAGGAAAAGTGATGCTCCCCAAATCAGTTCCTGCAGATTGGGGTCGTTGAAGAACTCCCATATAAGCAGAGGTACTGCTGAGATGGGTTTGTCAATCGCAAAGCGGATAAACGAGCAGCCGAGTGCGGTAAACATCAGCGGGGCTGTCTCTCCAATCACACGCGAGATAGCCAGCAGAACTCCCGTAAAGATACCTCCAAAAGCAGCAGGAAGTTGCACTTTCAGCATCACACGAGCACGATTGCTTCCAAGTGCCAATCCCGCTTCCTTGAGTGATGTAGGTAGAATCTTTAAAGTCTCCTCCGTAGAACGGATAACCAATGGCAACATCATAATGAAGAGTGCCACACTACCAGCAATGGCCGAATAGCCCCTCATGGGGACAACTATCCACACGTAGGTGACAATGCCGATAATCACCGATGGGGTTCCTTGCAAAAGGTCGGTGAGGTAACTGACCGTTTGAGAAAAGCGTCTCTTGGGATTCTCGGCCAGAAAGGCTCCGCACAAGATACCTGTCGGGACGGCCACAATGGCAGCCATGCCGAGCATAATCATGGTGCCGATGATGCCGTTGGCAATGCCTCCGGGTATAGGATCGCCCGCTTCGATGGCTTTCATTGCCCTGTAGGCGGTGGGAGTGGGTTCGGTGAAGAACGACCACGAAAGCTGGTCGTAACCACGCAATAACACTTCGCCCAAGATGGCAAGCAGGGGGACTGCCGTGAGTGCGGCAAACAGACAGACCATCCACAGCATGGCTTTGTCTGTTGCCAAACGATGTTTTGTTTTCAAGTGTGTCATAAGTTCTTAAGATATTCTTGCCCGTTTAATCATCATTTTGCCTATCATGTTGATTATCGCTGTAATGAGGAAGAGCACGAGTCCGATGGCTATCAAGGAAGAAAAGCGGAGGTCGGAAGCTTCGCCGAACTGGTTGGCAATGATGCTGGCCATGGAATTGCCGGTTGAGGTAATCGACTCGGGGATGTTGTTGGTGTTGCCGATGAGCATCGTCACTGTCATGGTCTCACCCAACGCACGACCGATAGCCAATACGTAGGAAGAGAATATACCCGAACCGGCCACGGGGTACACCACCTTGCGGATGACTTCGGCACGAGTGGCTCCAAGGCTGTATGCGCCCTCTTTCAAGTCATTGGGCACCATCTTTATGAATTCGGCACTGAGCGAAGCGGCGTAGGGCACAATCATGATGGCCAACACCACAGAGGCGGTGAGGATGCCCGAACCTTGGGACGATATGCCCAATGCCATGATGAGTGGTCGCAGGGTATAAAAGCCCCAAAGACCATAGATGATGGAGGGAATGCCGGCCAAGAGGTCGGTCACTGTACCCAACACCGAAGCCACCTTTGTCCCCTTGAAGTATTCACCCACAAACAGTGCGACAGGCAATGAGAACGGTATGCAGAAGACGAGTGCCAGTGCAGTCGTCATCAGTGTGCCCGTGATGAAGGGCAATGCTCCGTATTGCTCTGCCCCCTCAGTATAACTCCACTCCGAGGAGGTGAGGAAACGCAAGAAGCCGAAGTGCTCGAAAGCCGAATGGGCATCGGTGACGAGGGCGTAAACCACGCCCCCGCACACGATAGGCATAACCATTGCAGCAATGAATAGTATGGCCTTATACAGTTTGTCATTCATACATGTTCACGCTTTATTGCCAAACGGCCACTCCTTCATAGGTGACGGTCTTCAGGTTCTTCATACTCAGTTCTTTGGCCTTGGACGGAAGTGGCGCATAGTGCACCTCGGAGGTGATGGTCTGTGCTTCGTCGCTGAGGATGTATTTCAACAGGTCGAGTGTGGCCATGGCCTGCTCCTTCGAACGACCGGCATAACATTGCTCTTTATAGATAATCATCCATGTGAAGGTGGAGATGGGGTAAGCGCCCTCAGCATCGGAATTGGTGATGGAGCAACGGGTGTCAGCAGGAATTTCTCCTGAAGCTGCGGCTGATATGCTGGCCGCTGTAGGCTTGACCAATTCGCCCCGTTGGTTGGCTATTTGTGCATAAGGTATCTTTTGGGCAAAAGCATACTCCGAACCTACGTAGCCGATGGCATTCTTCGTCTGTGCGATGACTCCGGCCACACCCGGGTTCCCCTTGGCTGCTTGACCTACAGGGAAATTTACAGACTTGCCGGTGCCATACTTCTCTTTCCACATGGGGCTTACCTTTGTCAGGTAATCTGTGAACACGAAGGTCGTGCCCGAACCGTCTGAACGGAACACGGGGATGATGGCCTCTTCGGGAAGTGTCACATCCGGATTGAGTGCTACCAGACGGGCATCGTTCCACATCTTTATCTCACCGGCAAAGATGTCGGCAATCACGTCGCCCGAAAGATTCAGACTCTCCACCCCTTCGAGATTGTAGGCCAACACTACGGCTCCCATGCAGGTGGGGACATGGATGACGGGAATCTTGATTTCTGCCATCTCTTTGTCCGAGAGGAAGGCATCACTGCCTGCGAAATCCACAATCTTGTCCTTCAAGTTGCGTACACCGCCACCCGAACCGATTCCGCCATAAGCCACAAAATCACCCTTCATTTGGCCGAACTGCTCGAACACTACGTTGTAGAAAGGAAGTGGGAATGTAGCTCCTGCTCCTGAAAGCTCTTGAGGTTCGCGGCCATTTTCCTTGTTTGTATTACCACCACACGCTGTCATTGCAATGGCAATGACCAACGTCATTACTGACTGAAAAATCTTTTTCATACGAATTTTACTGTTAACTGTTTATAACTCATATTTTAGAATCCGAAATAGCAATTCACATAGCCGTAGTATCCGTTCTCTGCTCCGTCAGCTTTGGGTATTGCCATTCTGAAGTTGGGAGCGATTTTCACATACTTGCCCAATTTGAATTGTGCACCGAGGATAGCTGCCGATTCGTCTTTTGCGATGTTCCAATCGTCCTTAGAGTGGAGGTCGTCGAATCGGGCATAGAGGTCGGCAACCTTAGACAACTTGACCGAAGCAAACAGCGAATAACCGCTTTGGTCAGCATCTTCCTTGTTTGAAGCATTCCACATTTGGTTGTATTCTGCCCCAACCGTAAATTGCTCGTTTTTGTATCCGGCAAATGCCGCAAAGTTTGCAATATCCTTTTTATCCTCTTCACCACTCTCATTCAATCCTCCATAGAGGCGAATTTGAAAGCCCTTGGCAGGGGTGAGTGTTACACCCAGACCATAGTTGAGTCCGTCATTTTTCTGAATCTTCTTGTAGCCTTCGCCATTGACAATGATGGCATCGGCAGAGATCCAGTCGGCGAACTTGTAAGCCACCGACAGACCCAGGTCGGCACTGTTGCCGAACTTGTACTCATCTTGAAACGACTTCATGATGTAACGGTATCCCCAGAACTTTTCTTGGAAGTTGAATTGCGTGGTCGAAATGAGACCGCCATTGAGTGTCAGTCCTCCCCTTCTCCACGACACCATCGCATTCTTGATGTAGGCGATACGCTGGTAATCGGATACATCGCCCGATTTGCCGATGTCCATCACACCCTTTACGGAAAGTCCCTTGCCCAGATTGTACTCGTAGCCCAGATAACTGCGCTCCAGCTCGAAGCCACGGTCGTCATTTTCCGTACCAAAACCTGTGTGGAAGTTTCCGAACACTTGTACAATCGCTTTGCCCTTAGGCTCCTCTGTCTTGACATCCTGTGCCTGTGCGCTGATGCCGATGCAGGCTAAAACACCTACCATGATTACTTTTTTTTTCATTTTTCTTTTGTCTTTTAAATTTGACACTGCAAAGGTACCGGGAACAGATTTCATAAATGTTTCAAAGAAATTAGGATTTCGTGAAATGCCGGGAAGGAGCAGAATGTTACATTTTCATTAAATCTTGTTCCGGGAGTTTTGCCATTTGCCAAATTGCTGTAATTTTGCAACATGATATAAATAGGTAAGACAGATGGAAACGAATCGCATATTGATAGTGGACGACGAGGAGACCCTGTGCGAGGTGCTGAAACTGAACCTCGAGAATGAGGGGTATGATGTGGACACGGCCTTCAGTGCCGAGCAGGCACTCGGCTATAACCTGAAAGAATATTCGCTGATTCTGCTCGACATCATGATGGGCGAAATCAGTGGCATAAAGATGGCGAAGATGCTGAAAGCTGATGTTGCAACAGCCGATATCCCCATCATCTTCTGTACGGCTCGAGACACGGAGGATGATATGATTATGGGGCTGAACCTCGGTGCCGATGATTATATCATGAAGCCCTACACTGTCCGCAATGTCATAGCTCGTGTCAAGAGCGTTTTGCGCCGCACAGCCAGTCATAAGGACAACTGCAGTACTCCAACCGAAAAGCCGAACCTGTTGAAGATCGATGGCTTGTGTCTTGATTTGGAGTTCAAACGTTGCACCGTGGATGGTGAAGAGGTCAAACTTGCACGAAAAGAGTTTGAGTTGCTTGCTTATCTTATGAGGCATAGTGGCAAGATATGCTCGCGTGAGCAAATCCTCAGTCGCGTCTGGAGCGATGAGGTGGTCGTGCTCGACCGCACCATTGATGTGAACATCACTCGTCTGCGCTCAAAGATTGGGGCTTATGGCTCATATATAGTAACCCGTTCAGGCTTTGGCTATGGCTTCCGCGATTAAACTCTCTTTCCATAAGCAGTTGTTTTTGCAACTCTTCGTGTTCTCGTGGGCGATTGTGCTATGCTTCGTAGGTTTTCAGTACATCAGGGAGAAGGAGTATAAATCCGAATTCCTGAGTGCCCAGTTGCAACAATATAATAATCATCTGCTTGTGGCTGTCGAGGAGGGGGAACCGTATGAGGAATACATAGCTTCGCACGAAAAACCATTTGATGACCTCCGCATCACACTTGTGTCATTGTCGGGCGCAGTAATTTATGATAACACTATCCCTGCCGGAGAACTTGACAATCACCGCAACCGTCCTGAAATCACCGATGCTTTGCACAAAGGTTCCGGATACTATATCGCGAGGCAATCTGCAAGCGATGGGCGAAAATATTTCTACTCGGCAACGCGTGGAGAACGGGTTGTTGTACGCACTGCTATTCCCTACTCTAACACGCTGCAAGACTTGCTTGAAGCCGACTGGACATTCCTGGTGGTGATGGTATCAATTACGCTTACAATGAGCCTTATAGCATACTTCACCACTCGCAAATTGGGCAAAGATATAGAGCGTGTCAACCGCTATGAGGCGGAGCAGGAGAGAAATCGCTTCAAACGACAGTTCACAAATAATATCAACCACGAGTTGAAGACCCCTGTCGCGTCCATTCAGGTGTGCCTTGAAACCTTGCTTTCGGGTATCAGTCTGAGTGAAGAGAAACGGCAGGAACTGATAGAACGATGCTATATGCACAACGAGCGCCTTCGCCGGTTGCTTGGCGATGTGTCACTCATCACACGGATGGAGGATGGGAGTGCCTTTATCAGTCGGGAGAAAGTGACAATCAACGAAATTGTCAATGAGGTTGCTGAGGAGTTGGAAGTAATGCCCGATGATGAGCGCCTGACACTTCATACAGACTTCAACGAGGAGGTTATCGTGGATGGTAATCCTTCATTGCTTGGTTCGATATTCCGCAACCTGACCGAAAATGCCATAGCTTATTCGGAGGGTAAAAACATCTGTATATCGCTGCTTGAGAACAATGAGAAGATGTGTCGCATCCGCTTCGAAGATGACGGTAAGGGAGTTCAGCCCAATCAGCTGCCACACCTCTTCGAGCGGTTCTACCGCGTTGATAAGGGACGCTCCCGTCAGAAGGGGGGCACAGGTCTTGGTCTTGCCATCGTCAAGCATGCCGTCCAGTTCCACGGAGGGGCAATTACCGTCACCAATCGCCCGAATGGCGGATTAAGGTTTGATTTCACCCTCAGCAAGTGCAATCTCCAGTAAATCACAATATCATGTTGATTTTGCAATAAGGAGAGAAAGTGGGTCATTCATCTTTCCTCAGACGCAAATGACGCGGATAACGCGGAACTTCATCTTGCTTTTTTATGATTTATCCGTGTCATCCGCGTTATCCGCGTCTGAAAAATGAAATGGTGGTATTTCTCCGACGCACTACCTCCTACTTATTTCGGGAAGCAGCCCATTGGTTATTCGCTTGCTGCTGCGCTCTTGCGGCTTCTGCGTTTGGGGGCAGCTTTCTCCTCTACAGGTTTTTCCACACCGGCCAGTTCGGGGTCAATCATGATACGTCCGCAATATTCGCAGACAATGATTTTTTTGCGCATACGGATGTCGAGTTGGCGTTGGGGCGGAATCTTGTTGAAGCATCCGCCACAGGCATCGCGCTGAACGTAAACGATACCCAATCCGTTACGGGAGTTCTTACGGATACGCTTGAATGCCATCAGCAGACGGGGTTCAATGGTGACTTCCAACGATTTGGCTTTCTCTCTGAGCTTTTCTTCTTCTTGCTTGGTTTCGGCCACAATCTCTTCCAATTCGGCTTTCTTCAGCTCCAAATCCTTCTCGCGTTCCTCCAATAATTGTTCGCTTCGTGCGCAGTCTTCGTCTTTGTTCTTTTCGGCATTGGTATATTCGCGGATACGTTTTTCGCAGAGCTCGATTTCCAATGTCTGGAATTCGATTTCCTTGCTCAGCATGTCATATTCACGATTGTTCCGCACGTTGTCTTGTTGTTCCTTATATCTGGCCACAGAGTTTCTTGCAGCATCAATCTCTATCTTTTTGGTAGCGATGGCCTGACGCAATTCCGCCATCTCTTTCTGTATTTTTTCGATACGGGTGTGCAGACCTGTCACCTCGTCTTCCAGGTCTTGTACTTCCAGAGGGAGTTCGCCGCGCAGGGTCTTGATTCTGTCTATTTCAGACAGGGTAGTCTGTAACTGGTAGAGAGCCTTCAATTTCTGCTCTACGCTCAAGTCGGTAGGGTCTTTTTTTTCTTTAGCCATACGTTTTACAAATAATTAATCGGATTGGTGCACACACTGGTCTGTCTGACGGGCAGCTCGGGGCACGTCTCCTTTATGATTGATTGAAATATTTCTGTAGTGAATTGTTCGCTTTCGTAATGTCCGATTTCCACCATCAGCAGGTCATCGTCGTGTCCGAAATAGTCGTGATACTTGATTTCTCCTGTCAGGAAAGCATCTGCCCCTTGTCCGATAGCCTGTGGTAGCAGGAAGGATCCTGCTCCCCCGCACAGGGCGATGGTCCGGATGGGGCTTCTGCCATAGTTGTTGTATTTTATGCAACCGGTCAGGAATGTCTCTTTCACTTTTTGCAGGAAGTCGTTGGTGGTCATTTCTTCAGGCAGTTTGCCTATGATGCCTGCTCCTGCCTGCATCCATTGGTTCTTCAAGGGGTAGAGGTCGTAGGCCGGTTCTTCATAGGGGTGTGCTTCCACCAATGCCCGCAAGGCTTTTGCTTTGCAGTGGGCAGGTATGACGGTCTCTATCCGTACCTCAATTTCGCGGTGCATCTCACCGATGTTCCCGCAGAAGGGATTACTCCCCTCTCCTGCCCTGAATGTGCCTTCTCCCATCAGGTTGTAGCTGCACGCATCGTAGTTGCCTATGCATCCGCATCCGGCATCGAACAGTGCTTGCCGCACCTTGTCGGCTTGTGTTGTGGGTACGAAAGTCACCAATTTCAGCAGACTCTCCTCTTTCGGGGAAAGTATGCGCAGGTCGGTCATTTCCAGCTTTTCGGCCATCTTGTAGTTTACACCACCCATGGCATTGTCCATATTGGTGTGGTGCGAACAGATGGCAATACCGTGTCGGATGGCTTTCAGCACGCAACGCTCCACGTAGTTTCGTCCGGTGATGGATTTCAGTCCGCCGAAGATGAGCGGATGGTGCGACACGATGAGGTTGTACCCCAACGCTACGGCTTCATCCACTACAGCTTCCGTCACGTCCAGACACAACAATGCCCCTGTAACTTCCGCCTCTGTCAGTCCTACTTGCAAGCCGGCATTGTCCCATCCGTCTTGCAAGGGCAGTGGCGCGAATTGTTCAAGGGCACACACTATTTCCTTAATCTTCATTTGTCGTGAAATGAGTATTCGTGCGCAAAGGTACGAAATAATTATGAATTACAACTGCTTTTCTGAGAAAAAAAGCAGCTTATTCTTTGAACACTTTCCGGATGCATCCGTATGCGTCAAACGTCTTGCTGAAAGAGAGCCGTAGGGTAATCATCAGCGAAAGGATAGAGGCCGTGACGGTAATGACGATAATCATCATCTGGTATTTGATGGCAACGTTGGGAGACGAGCCTCCCAGTATTTGGCCTATCATGGTACCCGGCAGTGCCACCAGTCCCATCACTGCCATATTGGCAATGGCAGGGCTGAATGCTTTGATGATGGCTTCGCGCACGAATGGGGCTGTGGCTTCGTGGCGGGTGGCCCCATTGCCCAGCAGGTAGTAGTAGAGCTGCTGTTCGCGCATCAGGTCGGTGTAGAAGGTGTTCAGTGCGATGACGTTGCTCGACAGCATATTGCCCATCAGGATGCCGAAGATTGGTATCATGTACTGTGCTCCGAAGATGTTGTCGAGCTTCAGTACAATTCCCAGGAAGTAGAGTCCCACCAGAATGGCTGAAGCCAGGAAGCCGACGATGATGGGGAGCATCAGGATGCTTCGCTTCAGCCGGGTGCGCGAGAGGGCTGTTTCCGTAGCTACAAACACCATGATGAGCACCCACAGGAAGTTGACCCATGCATTGTCCCACAGGAAAAGATACTTCAGGTACATGCCGATGAGAAAAAGCTGTATCATCATGCGCAGGGCGCCCGTCAGTGTGGCCTTCACCAGTCCTGTTCTGAAGCGGTGGAAGTAGTAAACCGGCACGAGCAGCAGCAGCATGCCTATGCACAATCCCCAATAGCTGATGTCGATAGTCGTTCCCATCGTGTCCCTTTTATCCTAAATATATGTGTTCCTCTTTGGTCCGGTCGGGTGTGTGTCCCAGAGTTATCACCCTTTTGCAGCCCTTCATGAAAGTGGCATCGTGCGACACGGCCACCACCGTTTTTCCTCTGCTGGCCTGGTGTTGTACAAATTGCAGCACCCTCCTGCTCGATTCTTGGTCAAGTGCCGAAGTCGGCTCGTCGATAATCATCAGCGGTTTGTCTTGCATGGCTGTGATTGCCAACAGGATGCGTTGCCGTTGTCCGCCAGATATTTCATGTATACGCTTGTCCATTATCTCTCTTTCAAGTCCCAATTCTTCAAGATGGCAGAGTAGTTCCTCCTCAGAAAAGGCAGCCTCTTTGTTTGCTTTCAGGTCGAAGGGCAGGCGGACCATCTCTTTCACCCTATCCATGGGGAGCGAAAGGCCTTGAGGCATCCATGCTGTTTTTAGCCGGATGATGGGAGCCGAACCGGGGGTCAGTAGGATGTTGTCCACCGCAATGCTTCCCTTGTAGGGAGTCACCAAGCCCATAATGGCTTTTAGCAATGTGGTTTTTCCGCACCCCGATTGTCCGGTGAGGCAAATCAGTTCTCCGCGTTTGGCATGGAGGTTTATATCTCTGAAAAGCGTTGTTTGTCCGAAGCGTATTTCCAGCCCTTCTATCTGTAGCATGCTCTATCAAAATAAAACTCTTGCGAAGGTACAGCTTTTTGCCTGTCCTACCAAGTTTTCTCAGCAGGCATTAACGTGCATTAACCATGTGGCGCTGAATGATTACGCTGAAACATGGGGTAAAAACAAATTTTACGCTTTATTTTTTGGAAATAGAAGTATATATTTTATAATCTGTGTCACGGATTATATATTCCAAGGTTCAGATTATATAATCTGGGCTTTGGAATATAGAATCTGCGATTCGGATTATAGAAATCACTATCCAATATAAAGATTCATTCCTAAAGAAACATTATTCTCGCCGCGATGGCAGCCAAAACAGATGCTTCCTTCGTGTGCAAGCCAGCCGATGGCTGCATTGAGGTCGCGGTCTGGCAGTCGGGTGGCAGCTTTCAGTTCGGCATATGTCCATTCGCGGTTGTATCCCATGATGCTACGTAAGAGCAGGGCATTGCGGTTGATACTTGTTCGGTCCATCGTCTGGTGTATGAAAGAGATTCGTTCATTGATTTGTCAGCGATATAACAAGTGGTCGCAGAAAATGTTTGTCGGGCAGAATATTTTGGCTATATTTGCCGCAAGAAATACCATCAGAAAGAGACAATATGAGAAAAAATATCGTTTGCTGCATTTTGTGTGCAGGCATCGGGCTTGCCGTAGTACCGGAAGCGGTTGCGCAGGAAAGGACTATCGTGAAGGTGGCGCCTGTAGAAGTTGAATCACCCGTAGGCACAGTGCCGCGCCTGCCTTACCGTTTATGGGTGAACTATAGTGACGGTGCCGGCGGATGGCGTCAGGTAAGGTGGACGAACAGTGCATTGTCTGCAGAGCAGGAGATGGTCAATGACAGCCTTTACCCTGTAGGGAAGCGATACCACATCGGAGGCTTTATCATAGGAGACAACCGGACACCGGACGGTTATCCCGTGGAAGCGGACATCACCGTGGTGGAAGAGGCATATCGTGTGCCGGCACGCTGTCCGTTGGCCGAACCATTGCCGCTGGACAGGGTGACGGTGGAGGGAAGTAACCGGCTGACCGGCAACCGTGAATTGGCCATACGCGCCATACTCAGCTGGGATGTGAAGCAGCAACTCTATAATTACCGTGACACTTATGGACTCCCTACCGAGGGGTATGCGGTAGCCGACGGATGGGATTCGCCTACAACCAAACTGAAAGGTCATGGCTCGGGGCACTATATGTCGGCACTGGCTTTTGCCTTTGCCAGCGCAGAAGATGCCTCGGTGAAAGATTCCTTGCGGAGTAGGATAAGGCTGATGGTCAACGAACTGCGCAAATGCCAAGAGCGTACCTTTGTGTGGAACGATTCGTTGGGACGCTATTGGGAGGCCCGGGATTTTGCCCCCGAAGATGAATTGCGCACGATGAAGGGTACGTGGGAAGCCTTCGACAAGCACAAGCAGGAGTATGCCCGCTACGGCTACGGTTATCTGAATGCCATACCGGCTCACCATGCGGTTCTGATAGAGATGTACCGTCCGTACAACAACAATGAGTGGGTGTGGGCACCCTACTATGCCATCCACAAGCAGTTGGCCGGACTGATAGACATTGCCACCTATGTGGACGACAAGGAGATAGCCGGAAAGGCGCTGCTTGTGGCCAAGGACATGGGGTTGTGGATATGGAACCGGTTGCACTACCGTACCTTTGTAGAGACCGGAGGTACCCGTGAAGAGCGGCGTGTACGGCCGGGCAACCGCTACGAGATGTGGAACATGTACATTGCCGGAGAGGACGGTGGCACGGGTGAATCGCTCGCACGCCTTTCGGAAATGGTCGATGATAAGGAGGAGAAGGAGCGTTTGCTCGAGGCTGCCTCGTTCTTCGACAGTCCGGCCTTCTACGACCCGCTGTCAAGAAACATTGATGACATCCGTACCCGCCATGCCAACCAGCACATTCCTAAAATTACGAGTGCTTTGAGAAGTTACAGAGGTAATGGTGAGGCATATTATTACAACCTGGCTCTGAACTTCTGGCAGATGGTGCAAGGGCGTTATGCCTACTCCACCGGTGGGGTGGGCAACGGCGAAATGTTCCGCCAACCTTATACGCAAGTGTTGAGCATGAATACCAACGTGACGACCGACCATAACGGGACACTTTGTCCCAATCCGACTCTGAACGAGACTTGTTGTGCCTATAATCTGGCCAAACTGACGAAGGACTTGAATTGCTTTGACCCCGACAATGCGGCCTATATGGATTACTACGAGCGGGTGCTCTACAATCAGATAGTGGGTTCGCTGCATCCCACACATTACATGACCACTTACCACTATGCCGTAGGGTTGGACGCTTCCAAGCCATGGGGAAATCGCACTCCACAAGAGTCATGTTGCGGCGGTACCGGTTCGGAGAGTCATGTCAAGTATCAGGAAGCAGCCTATTTTACCTCCAAGAATACTCTGTGGGTAGCCCTTTATCTGCCTACCAGGGCTGTGTGGGAAGAGAAAGGGGTGACATTCCGTCAGGAGTGTCTTTGGCCGGCTGAACGCTCGACCATACGCATCACCGAAGGAAAAGCCCGTTTTGCCATGAAATTACGCGTGCCTTATTGGGCTACAGAGGGATTTGACATCCGGTTGAACGGCCAGTCGGTCGCTTCGGAATACACTCCTTCAAGTTATGTTGAAATCCCATCCCGCAGATGGAAGCCCGGCGATGTGGTGGAAATCATGATGCCCTTTACCAAACATATCCACTACGGCCCCGACAAGATGGAGACGGCCGCCACGGCTCCCGGAGAGACAGCCACGGCCTTTCTTCCAGAATGGACGGGGACACTGATGTATGGCCCGCTGGCCATGGCTACCACAGGGATAAAGCATTGGATGGATGGGGACATCTACATCGACTCGCAACTGAAAGCCATCAAAGCCAATGCTCCGACAACAGAGGAGGGCACACATGGCAACCTGTATACGCTCACTTTAGGCAACCGCACTTTTGTGCCCGACTACTATGCCGACCGAAACTCCACACATTATTTGCGCATCCATCTGACAGACAATGTTCATGAGTATGAACCGTTGCAACGGGACGACAAACAGGCTTTGGACGAACTCATCCAAGTGGCCGAAGAGCGCCGGTTGGCACAAGAGGCTTGGCTGGCACTGGAAGTAAAAGTGCCTGAATATGCCCCGTGGGCTCCACGCGGATATGAGAATCTGATGATGGTGCTGGCTCAGGCAAAAGCACTCAGTACCGATGGGTCGGCTCCGGCAGACAAGGTGAACGCCGTCACCGCCTCACTCAATGCGGCCATCAACACCATGCGTCCGGGTAACTTGGCCGAACTTGGCGAACTGGATGCGTTGCTTGCTCTGCTGAAACGTGCCCGCAGGAAGGCAGCCACCTACCCTACTCCTGCGCTGACGGAAACCATCGACTATGCCGATATGGTGGTGAAGTATGTGTCCGACGGAAGCGGCACACCGGACATGATCAAGAATGCCGAAGAGCGGTTGAAGCGTGTATTGGAAGAATAAGAAACGGACTATCTTGCCCTGAGTTCCCAAAAAGCTACAGCAGCGGCAGCTGCCACGTTGAGCGAATCTACCTGATGCGCCATAGGGATACGCACCACGTAGTCGGACTCGGCTATCACTTGTGGAGCAAGGCCGTCGCCCTCTGTACCCATGATGATGGCCAGCCGGGGTTCTTCGCGCAAAGGCGGATAGTCGATAGGTACCGAATTGTCGGTCAGAGCCATGGAAACGGTGCGGAATCCCAATTGGTGCAACTCGCTGACAGGTGATTCCAACCAGGTCCAGGGTATCAGAAAGACGGAGCCCATGGACACCCGTATGGCACGGCGGTTCAGTGGGTCGCACGAGGTGGGAGTCAGCAACACTGCATCTATGCCGAGGGCAGCAGCTGAGCGGAATATGGCTCCGATGTTGGTCGTATCTACTACCCCATCTATCACTACGATGCGGCGGGCATGGGCGCACACCTCCTCTACCCTTCGGGAAGCCGGACGGCGCATGGCACAGAGCACCCCACGCGTAAGGGTATATCCCGTCAGCGAAGCGAGCAGTTCGCGCCCGCCGGTATAGATGGGGATGTCTCCGCACCGGCTGATGATGGAGGCTGCATCTCCGCTGATGTGCTTCTGTTCGCACAAGAGAGCCAATGGTGTATAGCCGGCATTCAGGGCCACGTGGATGACTTTGGGGCTTTCTGCGATGAATATGCCTTTGTCAGGCTCTATCCGGTTGCGTAGTTGGGCTTCAGTCAGAGTGCTGAACACTTCCACACCCGGATGTGCAAGAGAGGAGATTTCGATGATTTCAGCCATAGGATATGTGCGGACTTCTTTTAGTGGTGTCTTGATGTGGGGGAGGGAAATGGGACGGTGATGTCAATATGTTTCCGATTGACTCCTTCAGATACGGCTGACGCAGATAACGCGGATAAGTTATAGCCTGTTCGGGTATAAGACAAAAAATCGCGTTATCTGCGTCAGCCGCATCTGAAAGGGGGTAGTCTATGCCCTTTTTATTTCAATATTCCCAATTGCTTGAAGCATTTGGTCAGCTTCTCTACTGCAAAATCCACCTGTTCTTTGGTGTGGGTGGCCATGAGGGCTACACGCACCAGTGTATCGTCGGGAGCACAAGCGGGGGGGATAACAGGATTGATGAAGATGCCTTCGTCGAAGGCCAGTTTGGTGACAACGAACGTCTTTTCTGCATCGCGCACATACAAGGGGATGATGGGAGACTCCGTCTCACCGATTTCGAATCCTGCTTCGCGGAAAGCCTTCAGAGCATAGTTGGTAATGTTCCAGAGAGCATCGATGCGTTCCGGTTCACTCTGCAAGATGTGCAATGCCTCAATGGCCGACGCTGTGGCGGCAGGCGTACTGCTTGCTTGAAAGATGTAGGAGCGTGCACTGTGGCGCAACCAGTTGATTACCTCCTTGTCTCCGGCAATGAATCCTCCGATGCTGGCCAGCGATTTGCTGAATGTACCCATGATGAGGTCGATGTCTTCTGTCACTCCGAAGTGGTCGCATACACCGCGCCCCTGACGTCCGAATACTCCCAATCCGTGAGCTTCGTCCACATAGATGCTGGCATTGTATTTCTTCTTCAACCGGACGATTTCAGGCAAGTTGGCCAAGTCGCCCTCCATGGAGAACACTCCATCTACAACAATCAGTTTGACGGCATCCGGCTCACATTTTTGGAGCTTCTTCTCCAAATCCTCCATGTCGTTGTGCTTGAACTTCAACTGGGTGGCGGCAGACAGGCGGCGTCCGTCAACAATGGAAGCATGGTCGCGGTCGTCGCAGATGATGTAATCGTTGCGTCCGACCAAAGCAGGGATGATACCCTCGTTCACCGTGAATCCGGTAGAGAAGCACAGAGATTCGTCTTTGCCTACAAATTCGGCCAACTCCTTTTCCAACTGCACATGTATGTCCAATGTCCCGTTGAGGAAGCGCGACCCGGCACATCCCGTGCCGTACTTCTCTGTTGCCGCAATGGCTGCATCCATAATCCGCTTGTCGTAGGTCAGACCCAGATAAGCATTCGAGCCGAACATCAGTATCCGTTTGCCGTCCATTTCTACCTCTGTATCCTGATGGCTGTTGATTGTCCGGAAATAAGGATATACACCTTGCGCCATATACTCCTGTGGCAATGTGTATTTCGCCAATCTTTCTTTTAATATTCCCATATTTCTGCTTTTTGCAGGCTCACACCTGCTCCATACACTTTTATAATTTTATGTTTTGACACCTTATTATATATTAAGGAGTCTGCCAACATGTCAAAATAGGCTGCAAAGATAGTAATATTTATCAGAATAGCCTTTGTTTGCAACAAAAAAATGAATGGTATGAACAAAACATTTCCAAAAGAGGCGACGTTTTGAAAGAAATTCTTATCTTTGCAAAACTCAAACCGGGAGGTGGAATCATGATTACTCCGCGCCAAAAAGGTTTAGTCGTTTCGAATGGATAAAAAGAAAAGTGCTATATTCATTGTCAACCCCATTTCCGGCACACAGAGCAAGAAAGGGGTGGAGCAGAAAATCAGGCAATATGTTGATGCGGAAAAATACGATTTCCGCATCGTTCCCACCCGTTATGCGGGCCATGCCACCGAGATTGCAGCCGAAGCTGCAGCGTCGGGTGTCGGGCTGGTAGTGGCTGTGGGAGGCGATGGCACCATCAATGAGACGGCCCGTTCGCTTGTGCATACGGATACTGCATTGGGCATCATTCCCTGCGGGTCGGGCAATGGACTTGCCCGACATCTCCATATTCCCATGGATGTAAAACGTGCTATCGACATTCTGAATCGTGGGGTGACAGAGTGCATCGACTATGGAAAAATCAACGGTATCCCCTACTTCTGCACCTGCGGTGTAGGGTTCGATGCTTACATCAGCATGAAGTTTGCCCAAGCCGGAAAGCGCGGACTGGCCACCTACATCGAAAACACCGTGCAGGCAGGACTGAGCTACGAACCGGATACGTATGAGATTGAGAACGAAGACGGCACCATGTGTTACAAGGCTTTCCTCATCACCTGTGCCAACGCTTCGCAGTATGGCAACAACGTCTATATAGCTCCCAAGGCTTCGCTTTGCGACGGACTGATGGACATCACCATCATGGAACCTTTCTCCGTACTGGAAGCCCCTGCCATCTCCTTCCAGCTGTTCAACGGGACGATTGACCAGAACAGTAAGATAAAGACCCTGCGTTCTAAAAAGGTGATTATCCACCGGGCGAAGCCTGGAGTGATACACTACGATGGCGACCCTGTAATGGCTGAGGCTACTCTCACTGTAGAAATCATTCCACGCGGACTTCAGGTGGTCATCGGCGAACTGGAGGAACGTGGTGTACTGAATGTGGGCAATGCCATCATGCAGAATATTGTGGACACCTTCAACGACCTGAAGCCTATAGGCGATGCCATTGTGGGGGACATTGCCGCTCGCAACCGCCGTTTGCTCGTGCTCAACCGCGACCTGCTCCGGAAACTGAAAAAGTGATGTTGTAACCCCAAAAAAGATTCAGATGTTTGTGGTTGAATATTCAAATCTTGCGTGTCCAAGATTTGAATCTTTTTCCGTTTACGTGATACAAAAAGTGGCATTCTTTGAAAGAACAGACTCCGCCTGCATCCCTTGTTTTTGTCCGGTTCGCGGGCGGAGCTACCATTTAGTGTATAGCAGATGCTCTATATTTTCAGATTGGCTGTTAAAAATTACGGATGACGACATGCAAAGCGTCTTTCCAATTAGGGGATAATTCGTCTTTTCTGATATCAAAACGAGAACCAGAAGGATTCATCTTACAACCTAATATTTCTTTTAAATACATATCGGCATACAAAGTATTAGCTTGTTGGCAACTCTCGTCAAAGGAATAGGCCACACGAACGCCACAACTCAATGTCTCATCTGCTTCGGTGTAGGTTATGACTTCACCTCTTTTAATTTCTATCCGTTCAGGGGCTGTTGAGATGCAATTCTCACCGTTTTTGTTTCCTTCAGTGGTTTTTACCTTCCAATATGTACGATTTGAAAGCATATATTGTTGGAAATCCAATTGAATTTTCGCTTTTGCAGGTATGGATACTACACGCTGTGAATAGGTCACAGTAGATGAAGAACTGGACTTACCACCTCCTACGTTTACTCCACCGGCAAGGGTGCCGACAATACCACCAACGCCCAGTGCATCTGCCACACTTCCCAAATTTACACTTGCACCACCGGAAGAACCGGAAGTTGTTGAGGTAGCCGAGGGCACATAATAGGGCGAAGCCTCACCATTTCTGATAAAGAAACTATTTCCCAAATCTAGGTAAACAGTCTTTGTACTGATGTTTTCAACAGTAACCTGAATACCCGGATTCCAAGAATCGCAATTTTGTCTGAATGCGGGCTTGTCCTTTTTGCTGTTGCTATAGTATGTACCTGCTTGAAATGTTATTTTCACATTCTTATCCTGTAATCTTGTATCCTTCTTTAAACCGAATGTACAAAACAGCAAACTTGCTTTTTTATTTTTGGGTTTTGTATATTCTACTCTCTGTTGATTGTATTCCTCTACAAGCTTGGCATTCAATGCGGCAATCTCAGCTTCTTCTTCCGGTGTAAAGGCCATCGGTTGCTTTTGCGATTGCCCTTGCGAAGGCTGTCCGTTTGCTGCTGCCTGTCTATTTGTCTCTTCTCCCATAATCACTTTGCGGCCATCCTGATACTTTATCATCAGCACTTGACTTTTGTCTATCTTCTGAATGGCGGCTTCGGGGGTACTCTCCAATTTGTAAAAGATGGAAGAGCCTCCGATTTCAATCTCATATACCTTGTAAGCATCTCCCTCTTGGGTGATCAGTACATCTTGCGCCAATAGGGATGATGCAAACCCTAATGACAGTGAGGCGGCAATGCCTAAAACCCTTAACGCTTTCATAGAAATAATGTTTTTAGGAAACAGAAAAGGCGTGAAACTATCCGTAACTCGCCTCAATCTTAGGTTACCGCCAAGTGACCTGCACGTTCAACAAGCACAAATAGTTCACACCTCAACGGTGTGAACCTTCCTCTGCTTGTTCTCGAACGTGAATGTTTGGCGGTATTCAAGATTGAGAGAACAAGAGCTAAAAGCTCAAAATCCATATTTCAAGTGTCGGACAGAGACGCTTCTCCTGCCTCAGTTAATATTTTTATTATCGGGGCAAAGGTAAACAAACTTTTGTAAACGGACAAAGAAAAGTGGAGATAAGTTTGGAGTGGCAACCAAAACATCTTACTTGTCCAAATAGAAATCCTTCACCATCCGCTGGAATTCGTCGCTGTATCGGCCCGTCGACTGCTCGATGAGCAGGGTTTCAGGGATGATACTCTCTGCAGGCATCTCTTTGCGGAAGGCCAGCAGGGTGCGCTTGGCTTTGGCTCCAGGCTTGGGGCAGACAAGTGTGTGGCGCGACAGGTGGAGCAGATGCGAAACGGCAGAAGCCATCAATGAAGGGACTGCTTCGGTGGGGACTACCAGTGAAAACTCTCCGCACGGAGAGAGCAATGAAGCAGCTTTGTTCATCAGTGTGTCGAAGTTGAGTGTGTCGGTATGCCGGGCGGCCGTGCGTTTGGAGTCGGGGCACTTCAACGAACTGACGAAATAGGGCGGATTGGAGAAGATGACATCATAGGGTTCATCGGCATGGAAGGTGCGGATGTCGGTACACACTACATCGATGCGGTTGCTCCAGGGCGAGCGGCTGATGTTTTCCTGAGCTTGCAAGGCTGCATCGGGGTCGAGTTCTACTGCACTCACCTGTCCTTCGGGGCAACGCTGGGCGGCCATCAGGGCTATCAGTCCGCAACCGGTGCCAATGTCGAGCAGGCGGCGGGCATCGGCTACTTGCATCCAACTTCCCAACAACACGGCATCAGTGCCCACCTTCATGGCACAACGGTCGTGCCACACGGTAAACTGCTTGAACTGGAAATAGGGATTTGCCATGGATGAAAGAGTCTGTTGTCAACTTAGAATTGGAAATAGATGAATGGTTGGATGTCGCTGCTTTTCACCTGAATGACAATGTAGATGACCACCACCACGAGCAGCGCCTGAAGCAATAGCGGCAGGCGTATGACTTGACGCTCGCACCACTGCTGGCAACTGTCAGGCAGGAAGTGGAGCAGATAGCCGAGCGCCATGAGGGCGAATACTTCCCAATAGCCGCACACCAGTTGGGTAAATACACCGGGAGTGAAGTGATGGAAGATGCGGTCTATCATCGTCCATGATGCCTCGAAGGTGGCATTGCGGAAAAATATCCAACAGAAGCAGACGAAATGGAAAGTGAGCAACCAAGGTATCAACCGGCACAGACGCTGAGGGAGGCGCGAGAAGAATGTGCGTACGTCAGCTGCTTCGAAGCCCAAAGCAGGAAGCAGCGTACGGCTCCACAATTTGTGGACAGCGAGGGCTATACCGTGAAGACCTCCCCACATGACAAAGTTCCATGATGCTCCGTGCCACAGTCCACCCAGCAACATGGTGATGATGAGGTTGGTATAGGTGCGGAGCTTGCCGCAGCGGTTGCCTCCCAAAGAGATGTAGAGGTAGTCGCGCAACCACGATGAGAGGCTGATGTGCCAACGTCTCCAGAACTCGGTGACGGACAACGATTTGTAGGGAGAGTCGAAGTTGGTGGGGAAATGAAAACCGAGCAACAGGGCAAGACCGATGGCCATGTCGCTGTAGCCGGAGAAGTCGCAATAAATCTGCAGGGCATAGCCATAGACTCCCATGAGGTTCTCCACACCACTGTAGAGTGAAGGATTGTCGAAAATGCGCTCGATAAAATTGACGCTGATGTAGTCGGATATGACAGCTTTCTTAAAAAGTCCGCTGATGATGAGGAATACACCTCGACCAAACATCTCTGATGTGACGTGCAGCGGGCGGCGGATTTGAGGAATGAAATCGCGGGCACGTACGATGGGACCTGCCACCAACTGGGGGAAGAAGGAGACGAAGAATGCATAGTCCAGCAACTTGTCGAGCGGCTGTAGCTGACGGCGATAGACATCTATCGTATAGCTGAGCGACTGGAAGGTGAAGAATGAGATGCCCACGGGCAGGAAGATGTCCAACGGATGGAAGGTGCCTTGCCACAAGGGAACCAGCATCTCGTAGAAGAAATTGGTGTACTTGAAGTAACAGAGCAGCCCCAAGTTAATGACAAGGCTTATACAGAGCAACCCCTTGCGGAGCACTGGCGACACGGTGCTTATCATGCGACGGGCAATCAGGAAGTCGGCACAGGTGACGACGGCCAGCAGGAAGAAATAAGTACCGCTACTCTTGTAGTAGAAATAGTAGGAGAAAAGCACCACAAAGCAGAGGCGTGCCGTGTCTCTCCGTTGCAACAGCGCATAGACGAGGCTGAACCCCAAGAAGAGGAAAAGGAAGAGACCGCTGCTGAAAATGAGCGGGCTGTGGGCATGATAAGCCAACAAGTCGATGAGTTTATTCCAATCTGTCTGCCACATAGTCGTTGAATGATTTCAGGATGGCTTCGGCAAGCAGGTCTCCCTGCAGGAGATAGCCTCCATGGGTGTAGTGTATGCGGTCGCGCTGCATGTATTTCCCGTTTGTCCAGTTGAGGCAGGCGCGCTTTTTTCCTCCTACGATGTTGTACATGTCCCACAATGGCAGTCCGCGTTCGGCGGCAAAGTGCTGGAGGGTTTCTACTACGCGCGGGGTTAACGTGTTGATGACTCTTGGTCCTCTTCTCCGTTGGCGGATATACGAGCCGGGAGGTGTGGTGAGCATCACTTCGGCTTGTGGACAGCGGGTGCGCAATTGGTGAAGAATGCTGTCGAGTTGCAACAAATGATCCGATTCATCATAGCGTCGCCCGTGGCTTTCGTTTGTGCCGAAGGAGAGGATGATGAGGTCGGGATGCAGGGCGGCAATGGCATCGAGCTTTTCCGTGGGCATGAAGTGTGAGGTGGTGGCTCCGTTGATGCCCATTGTGTGATAGACGAGTCCCGGTCGTCCAGTCTCTACAGCCAATGCTGAAGTACGGTAAGTGACCGAATCGGGCATGACAGCTTCTGCCCCCCATGCTTGCTCGAGCCGATGGCGTGTCTCAATGGTGAAAACATGGCCACGCACGTGAGAGTCGCCAAGGTGTACTACCCGCACAGGTACATCGTTGCGCATCAGACGTTCGAAGAACGGGTAAAGCTTTTCACCGCGTGTCAGGTGGTTGGGCAGAGTGTCTCTGAATGTGTCGGGCATGGCACTGCCCACACTGACCGGACGCACCGGGATGTTGCCCCGTGAGGTGTATTCAGGTAATGTACAGGCTCTTTGCTCGACTTTCATGCGTGGAGGAAGCAGGTCCTGTGCAGGGGCAAGAATGGCCGTACACACAGCCCAAAGGGCGAGGTATATCCTATTTCGTAGGTTCTTTTTATTCTGCTGATTCATAGCTTTTTCTTCTTTTGTATTGTTCAAATCCGTACACCATTGTCTCGTAGAGAATTTGTGCCAGATGGCGGCCTCCCTTGAAGTTTATGTGGGTGTAGTCGTAGTTGGCCATTTGAGGCTTGGCTTCCACCAGACGGGGCATACTCCCCTCGCCTCCCATGGCGGTGTACAGATTCCAAAAGGCTACGTGACTCTCGGCAGCAAGGCGTTGCTGGTATCGTACCAAATTCTTCACTCCGGGCATGGTGTGCAGTTCGCCGTTTTCGTCCTTATAGGCGCGGTCTCCCACCCCGATGATGAGGATGCCTGCTTGGGGAAAACACTCTTTCAAATGACTGATGACCTGCTTCATCCCTTGGAGGTAGCCATCGTAGTTTTTCCCCCGCTTGGTGGCCACATTGAGGCCATATTGTAACACTATGAGATCGTAGGGACGCACGGCATTGAACTGGCGCAAGTGATGCCCCGGGATGCTCTGCAAAGAAATGCCTCCGCTACCTCTGAGGCTGAAATTATCTACACTGATACCTGTCGGATCATCCATGGCTATTCCGTAGTACAAAGCGCGTGGAGATGGGGGGATGGTCCATCGGATGCGTCCGATGTTTCCTTCCACATGGATAGCTTGTACGGCTGGCGATGGCTTGATGATGTGTTGGCCGGCCTTTTTTTTGTTGATGAGTGTGGTCAATAGCGTAGCAACAGTGTCGGTCTGCAGGCAAAAGAGAGTGCTCACTCCGCAGGTGTCGAGGTGTGTCAGGTAGTTTGGTTTTCCCGACAACTCTACGTAAGCCGTGCCTTGAGGGATAAAGTAGCGTTGGTTGATGCCCTGTTTGCCGCGGTCGAATCCGGTAGAGTCGGTATATTGGTGACTTTCCCATCCGCTGAATGCATGGCCGACGGTGGGGCGGAAACCGTAGGTCTGTGAAGTGATGTCGATGAATCCGGCTCCCTTGCCTCCGAAATGTTCCTGCATCAGTGCGCGGAAGTCGGAGGTGAGGATGTCTCCCTCGATAAAGGAATCGCCGAAATAGGCTATCCTTACGGGGCGCGGCAGAGTGTCGTGGCCGGCCAATGCTTCGTAGAAGGGTGTCATGCCCCGCGTGGTAGAGTCTGCATAGTCTTCGATACAGGTGATTCCTGTTTTGCAAGTGTCCACAAATTCAGGTTTTTGGATGGGGACTGTGAAGAGCGTGTCTGCAGACAAACTATCCTCTTCGGTGGCTTCGTCGGGACGCAAGTCGGCCAAAATGTCTATGCGCCGAAGCTGTTTCTCTCCGATGCTACCGGTCGGGAGATAATACATTCCGAAGAGTATGAGGACGACACACAATGTCAGCCAAAACGGGCGTATGTTCAGATGTTTCATTTATCGGTCAACGCGGGTGACGGTATTGATTTTCTCTATCTTCTTCAAATTGTTGCAGATGGTTGTCACATCTTCCACATCGTGTACATTGAGTTGTATGTTTCCTTCGAATATGCCATCATTTGTTTCGAATGACAAGCGGTGGATGTTGACATTCATCTGTCTGGAGATGATTTCGGTGATGGCATTGAGCACTCCTACCCCATCGATGCCTGTCAGTTTGAGGCTTACGGGGAAGTAGAGAGTCTTCTTCGTGTTCCATTTGGCTGCCAATATGCGGTTGCCGAAACTGCTTTTCAGGCGTGCGGCCACGGGGCATTGGCGCTTGTGGATGATGATGCGGTTTTTTTCGTCAATGAATCCCAGCACATCATCACCGGGAATCGGGCAGCAGCAGTCGGCAATGACATAATTGTGACGGATGGAGTCTTCTGTCAGTTCCAAAGGCTTTTTCCGGTCGATTTCTTTGGGATTGACGGTGGGCATCAGTGTGTAGTCCTTCTCTTTTTTCTCCTTCTTGTTGTTGAGTCCGCCAAAGGGGAAGAGATATTTCTTCCAATTGTTGGGCGAAGAATTTTTTTCCTTGAGAGCGTCGAGGTCAGCATTGCCTAAGATGACCTTTTTGCTTCCAATGGCGGCTAACAATTCTTCTTTTGATGCCAACTCATGTATTTTGCACAGTTTCTCTACATTGGTAGTCGAGGCATCCATGTCGGCTTTTTCCAAGAAGGAGTTCAGTATTTCTTCTCCCTCTTTCTGTGCCGTGCGTTGCTCCTTGCGCAGAATGGCCATGATTTTGGTGCGTGCCTTGGCTGTGGTGGCATAGTTGAGCCATGCATTGGTGACGTGTTGGCTCTTGGAGGTGATGATTTCTACCTGGTCGCCACTTTGTAGGGGATGGCTGAGAGGTACAAGCTTGTGGTTTACCTTGGCTCCGATACAATGGCTTCCGAGGAAGGTGTGAATGCTGAAGGCGAAATCGAGTGCCGTGCTGTTTTGTGGCATGGTCTTGATTTCTCCTTTTGGGGTAAATACAAAAATTTCCGATGCGAAGAGGTTGAGCTTGATGGTGTCGAGGAAATCCATGGCATCTGGCTGTGGGTCATCAAGAATTTCCTTGATGGTGTGCAGCCATTTGTCGAGTTCGCCTTCATCTTCGCTTCCTCCTCCTTCCTTGTACTTCCAGTGTGCGGCAAATCCGTGTTCAGCCACATCGTTCATTTGCTCGCTACGTATCTGTACCTCTATCCATTCTCCTTGTGCACTCATCAGGGTCACGTGCAATGCCTGATATCCATTGGCTTTCGGGTGGCTCACCCAGTCGCGCAAGCGGTCGGGGTGCGACTTGTAGAGTTTGCATAGGGATATGTAGATGTCGAAGCATTCATTCAGCTCTTCCTCTTTTTTCAAAGGGGTAAAGATGATTCTTACGGCCAATATGTCGTAGATGTCCTCGAAGGCCACATGCTTGTTCTGCATCTTGTTCCAGATGGAGTATGGTGTCTTGATGCGGTCTTCTATGCGGTAAACGAACCCCATTTCGTCGAGCCGTTGCTTGATGGGGGCAATGAAGTCTTCGAATACATTTCTTCTCTCCAGTTGGGTAGCTTGCAGCTTGTCAGCTATCTCTTTGTAGGTGTCAGGGTGTTCATACCTGAAACTGAGGTCTTCAAGTTCAGTCTTTATTTTGTTCAGTCCTAATCTGTTGGCCAATGGGGCATAAATATATAGGGTTTCTCCGGCTATCTTATACTGCTTGTTAGGAAGCATTGAACCCAATGTCCGCATATTGTGCAGACGGTCGGCTATTTTGATGAGTATCACCCGTATGTCTTCCGACATGGTGAGCAACAGTTTCTTGAAATTTTCTGCTTGGCTTGAAGCACGGTCGCCGAAGATGCCACCGGATATTTTGGTGAGTCCATCGACAATCTGTGCTATTTTGGGACCGAAGATGTTGGAAATGTCTTCTACCGTGTAGTCAGTGTCTTCCACCACATCGTGCAGCAGCGCCGAGCAGATGGAGGTCGAACCAAGTCCGATTTCCTGACAGACTATTTGTGCGACAGCTATAGGGTGCATGATGTAGGGTTCGCCTGAACGCCGGCGTACCCCTTTGTGTGCCTGTTTGGCGAAATTGAATGCTTTAGTGATGAGTTCGACTTTTTTCCGGTGTTTTGAAGCCAGATAGCTTTCTATCAGTGTTTGGAAAGCTTCATTAATCATCACTTCCTCTTCCATTTCTTTTTTATTATAATCTTCTTCCATAGTGTTTTTGTCTTTTGTGGTGAGGTACTGCTTGTTCTCCGATTATCGTACGCGAAGTTTCTTCCCTGCTCTGATGTTGTTGTTTCTTAATCTATTGAGAGATTTTATCTTGTTCACAGTCGTACCATATTTTCTCGCAATGGTTGACAGTGTCTCTCCTCTTCTGATGGTGTGGTAGGTTGCTTTGCCAGAAATGGATTTCTTGCCAATGTTCTCTTCTTCCACATTGACGTAGCGACGTTTTTTGAATAGTTCTTTCGCACGGTGTATGTAGATAGTGTCTTCCACGTCGATGAATGTGCTGATGGCTTTTTGGGGGAGTCTTAATGTACAACTGAAACTGTTTCCCGGTATGATGTCCCGTTTGTATTGTGGGTTAAGCGCACGTAGTTCTTCTATATCTACATCACACAAATCTGCTATTTGTTGGAAATGCAGGTCGCGGTTGATATGCAGAGTGTCCGTAGCCGCAGGCAGTTGTGCTTCCATCGGGCAGATGTTGTGTTCGCAGTAGTAGTTCATTATGTAGTTGGCAGCGATAAACGAAGGTACGTATCCTCTTGTCTCCCGTGGCAGGTAGTTATAGATTTTCCAATAATCGGTAGTCCCATCTGCTCGCCGTATGGCTTTGTTGATGTTTCCAGGTCCGCAGTTGTAGGCGGCTATGACGAGATTCCAATCTCCATAGATTCCATATAGCTCCTTCAGATAGCGTGCGGCCGCATAGGTAGATTTGATGGGGTCTCTTCGTTCATCAATGAGGCTGTTCGAGCGTAAGTTGTAGATTTTCCCCGTCTTTAACATAAATTGCCAAAGTCCTGATGCCCCAGCACGTGATACGGCTGAAGGATTGAGTGCTGATTCGATGATGGGCAGGTATTTTAATTCATCGGGCAAATCATAGGCATCCAATGCTTCTTCGAAGATAGGAATATAGAAATTGGCCGCTCCAAGCATGTAAGATACCCGGCTACGTAGTTTTTCAGCATACAGATCGATGAATTTGCGCACGATGTCGTTGTATGGCATTTCCATAACCGATGGAATGCGTGCAAGCCGGTCGGCATAGACAGAGTCACTGAAACTGGGATTTTCGTTTCTTGTTTCGCAATTTTCGTCAGGCAAGGTGAGCAGATTTTTTGCATGCCAATTGTAGAGAAGTGAATCGAATTCATTGCTCAAGCCCATTGGAATGTCGAATATTTCATCTTTTCCTGTGCTTACGTTATGTACGATGAGGCTGTCTCCTGTCGTTTCGGCTTGTATGTGCAGGTAGGCAGTGTTAGTCAGTAGGACAGTTATCAGTGTGATGACTTTTTTCATTCTATATACGTGTTTGGTAAAATGAAGGGGTTAAATTGAGTTGGTTCAGAAATTCAGACTACACCTCACTCCGTAGGAGTTACCTTGTTTCAGGTCAAGTTCGTTGTTGTTGATTACGGTAGGGTACATTTTCATACTCAGGTCTTTGCTGATGTCGAAGTTGGCTAACTCGGCATCTACGTAAGCATCTATGATGGATACTATATAGACCCCAATGAAGCAGAATATGCTCAAATCGCGATATCGTCTGTAGGAGTCTTTTTTTCGTTTGATGACTTTTTTGAGATAGTCCATATTGGCTTCCACATTGTATCCGGGAGGAAGCAAATCGAGGAAACTGTCAGTGTTTGGGTTGTCATCCATGATGTCGAGATAGGCTTGTGAATAGTCGTCATACATCTGACCATTCCATGTAAGAGCATAGGCGCATCCTACAAATCCGCCATAGACGATGGGCAACTTCCAGTATTTTCGGTTATATATTTGTCCTCCTCCTGGGAATATGACAGCCAACCAGGTGGCCTTTGCCGGGTCAGGTATGAATATTTTTTTGCTCTCAAATTGCTCGGTATGCTCAACAGGAGGCAGATTTTGAATGAGCAGGGATGTATCTATCGGAGCTTCTGTCTCTACCATGTTTTCAGCATTCAATCTTGCAATGCTGTCTGTGGTGACAGAGTCGGCTGGTGCTTGGGTGACAGGCTCTTGAATTATTTCTGTTGTCTGCTGGTTGCTCAATGAGTCTGTTGGGATGGCGGAAGTCAATTGTTTCTGATTGATGCGTGCCCTTTGTCTTCTTTGTAAGGCTTTAGGCAGTTCTTTCACTGGGACTTGCTCTTTTTGTTGGGCCATGATGGGGAGTGCCCTCATCTGTAGGATGAAGCAAGCCAATGCTACCATTATGTATATGTGATAAGGTATCTGTCGGTTCGATTTCAACATATGCCTTCTTTTATTTATCAGTTTTTTGGGGAAGTTTTCTTTTATTTCAGTTGGTCAAGTATTCCCACTATCCGTTCCAAGTCTTCTTCGCTGTTGAAGGGGATACTGATTTTACCTTTACCTTTTTCTGAGCAGGTGAGTTGCACTTTGCTGCTGAAGAATTCTGATAGATGTTTTTTCAGCAGGTTGTATTCTTCAGGCAATTTGCTTGTTTTGAGGGTTGCCTTCCTGTTGCAGTCTTTGCCAGTTTCTTTTTCGCTGAACTCTTTCACCATCTGTTCCACTTTGCGCACGGAGTATCCTTCGCGCATAGCTTCTTCGAAGATGCTGATTTGTTGAGCCGGACTGTCGAGGGTGAGCAATGCCCGCGCGTGCCCCATATCTATCTCCTTATTTTGCAGTGCCACTTGTATGGGGGCAGGCAGTTTCAGCAGGCGCAAGTAGTTGGCGATGGTGGTTCGTTTCTTCCCTACCCGTTCACTGAGTCGTTCTTGTGTCAGGCCGTATTGCTCTATCAGGTGTTGGTAAGCCAAGGCTATTTCCAATGAGTTGAGGTCTTCGCGCTGGATATTTTCAATCAAAGCCATTTCCATTACGTTTTCGTCGTCAGCCGTGCGTATGTAAGCAGGTACGGTTGCAAGGCCAGCCAACTGTGATGCGCGGTAGCGTCTTTCGCCTGCAATAATTTGGTAGTTATCCTCAGCCAGTTTCCTCAATGTAATGGGTTGTATGATGCCTATTTCAGCGATGGAGTCAGCCAATTCTTGCAGAGCTTTCTGGTCGAACTCCCGCCTTGGCTGATTGGGGTTAGCTTTGATGACCCCGATGGGTATTTCGTGTATGGACGATGAACCCTCTGTTTTCACTTCTTCGGTGGAAATGAGTGCATCAAGTCCTCGTCCGAGTGCAAATTTCTTATGTGGTGCCATATCTTTCTTTGTCTGTCTTGTTTGATTCTTCAGTTTTCTCTTTCGGTTGTTTTCTTTCCGTTTCTCCTGATTATTTCTTGTGCCAGTGCCAGATGGTTTCGTGCCCCTGTGGAGTCGGCATCGTAGAGGATGACGGGTATCCCGTGACTTGGTGCCTCGCTCAGCTTAACGTTACGTTGGATAACTGTGCGGAATACCAATTCCTGGAAGTGTCTTTTCACCTCGTCATACACCTGATTGTGTAACCTCAGTCTCGAATCATACATCGTGAGTAAGAATCCTTCAATTTCCAATCCGGGATTTAATTTTGATTTGATGATTTTTATGGTGTTCAGCAACTTACTGATTCCTTCCAAAGCGAAATATTCGCATTGCACGGGTATAATCACCGAGTCTGCGGCAGTGAGCGAGTTGATGGTGATAAGTCCCAATGACGGTGAGCAATCAATGAGTATGTAGTCATACTCTTCTCTGATGTTTTCGAGGATTCTCTTCAGCACCTTTTCTCTGTTCGGCAAATTGAGCATTTCTATTTCGGCTCCCACCAGATCGATGTGCGAAGGTACAATGTCAAGGGTGTCAATGAAGTCTGTCGTATAGATGGCCTCACGGATGTCTTTGTAATCGATGATGCATTCGTAGATTGAACAGTCTATTTCCTTTATGTCCACACCGAGCCCTGATGACGCATTCGCTTGTGGATCAGCGTCAATTACGAGTACTTTTTTTTCCAAAGTGGCCAATGATGCAGCCAAATTGATTGTGGTTGTAGTTTTTCCTACACCACCCTTTTGGTTAGCTAAAGCAATGATTTTTCCCATAAAAAACATTATTATCGGCTGCGAAATAAGCTATATTTTTCCAAATGGCCTACAAAGTTTGGGTGAGATTACCCCAACTGTTGATAACTTGCCTGTATTGTTGAAAACCTTGAAGCCTTTCTTCCGTGTGCCTTTTTGCTTGCAAACGGCTACAAAGATATGTTTTTTTAAGCAAATATCCTATTCCCTTCTTGTCTCATTACATTTTTTTGACTATTTTTGCACCTATTCTGAGTAAAATATTGAAAATAGTTGAAACATGGTTCCATCCAAACCTCTTATTCTCATATCCAACGATGATGGCTATACAGCTAAGGGCATCAAAGAGTTGGCCGGTTTTTTGTGCGATATGGCAGACATTGTAATTGTAGCTCCTGATGGCCCCCGGTCGGGCATGGCTGCAGCCATAACTTCGCAGGTTCCTGTCACTTTCACCCTTGTCAGCTGTCTTCCGGGACTCTCCGTTTATCGGTGCACGGGTACTCCCGTTGATTGCATCAAGTTGGGGCTTGAGGCAGTGGTATCCCGTTGGCCGGATCTTGTCATCGGTGGTATCAATCATGGAGATAATTCAGCGGTTAACGTCCATTATTCAGGAACGATGGGGGTAGTGCTTGAGGGATGTATGAAGGGAATACCATCCATTGGCTTTTCGGTGTGCGACCATGACCCGGATCTTGATTTCTCCCCTACTCGCGACTACATCCGTCGGATTGTCCGTCAGGTTCTCGAAGAGGGGCTTCCTGAAGGTGCTTGCTTGAATGTCAACTTTCCAGAAAAGGCTCCCTATGAAGGAGTGAAGGTGTGTCGGCAGACGGTGGGCAGATGGGAAAACGAATGGGTATCCTCTCCTCATCCGCGTGGTGGTGGAGACATTTACTGGCTCACCGGACATTTTGCCAATCACGAGCCGGAGGCTATCGACACCGACCGTTGGGCATTGGATCATGGCTACGTAGCCATCACCCCTACACAAGTGGATATGACAGCTTATGGATTGTTGGAAAAAATGAAGAAAAATTATGAAATACTATCTCATTGCCGGTGAAGCATCTGGTGACCTTCATGCCTCCAATCTCATGCGTGCCCTTTGTCGCATGGATGAGAGGGCGGAATTCCGTTTCTTTGGAGGTGACCTTATGAGTCGCGTAGGTGGCACACTCGTCAAGCACTATCGCGACATGGCTTATATGGGTTTTATCCCGGTGTTGAGGCATTTGCCGGAAATTTTCAACAACATGCGGATCTGCAAGCGCGACATCATCGGATGGCAGCCCGATGTGGTCATCCTCATTGACTATCCGGGTTTCAATCTCGACATAGCGGCCTATGTCCATTCGCACACACGCATTCCCGTTTTCTACTATATTTCGCCTAAAATATGGGCTTGGAAGGAGTACCGTATCCGCCACATCCGGCGTAATGTGGATGCTCTTTTCAGCATACTCCCTTTTGAAGTGCCCTTTTTCGAGCAGAAACACGGATATCCCATTCACTATGTGGGCAATCCTTGTGTTGATGCTGTGGAAGAATTCCGGAAAGGATATACAGCGACAGCGGAGGAATTTGCCCATACTCACGGACTTGACGGACGTCCTATTATTGCCCTTTTGGCTGGTAGCCGGAGGCAGGAAATCAAGGACAATTTGCCTGCTATGATTGAAGCCGCCGCTTCCTTTGCAGACCATCAACTGGTCATTGCCGGAGCACCTGGTATCGATCCTGCCTACTATCACCGTTATATTCCCGACGGAGCATCCGTCAGCATCCTTTTCGGACAGACTTATCCCTTGCTTGCTCATGCGCGTGCTGCCCTCGTCACATCGGGTACAGCCACTTTGGAAACGGCTCTTTTCCGTGTGCCGCAGGTGGTGTGTTACTATGTGGCTATGGGTAAATTCGTCTCTTTTTTACGTCGCCATTTGCTGAAAGTACCATACATTTCGCTCGTCAATCTTATAGCCGACCGTGACGTAGTGCCTGAATTGGTGGCCGATACGATGACGGTAGATAATGCCCGTCATCACCTTGCGGCTTTGCTTGGCGATGCTTCGCCCGAGCGCAGCGAAATGCTGGATGGTTATGCGGAGGTTGTCCGTCGTTTGGGATCGGTCGGAGCTTCGGAGAAGGCTGCACGGGAGATGCTGAAAGTGTTGAGGGAGAGGGAGGGCTCATTCTGACATGCTCCTCACAACACGAATTTTTCGATGACGTGTGCCACACCATCCTCGTCGTTGGACAGGGTGATGTAGTCGGCTGCTTCGCGTACGATGGGTTGTGCATTGGCCATGGCTACTCCGAGGCCGGCATAGCGAATCATACTGAGGTCATTAAAACCGTCTCCACAAGCTATCATTTTGGCGGGAGTAAGGTCGAGCCGGTTGAGTAGTACTTCCAGTGAACGGGCTTTGTCGATTCCCTTGGGTACCAACTCCAGAAAATAGGGTTCAGAGCGATACACTTCGTTGGTTTCGCAGAGCGCTTCGGCCATCTGCTGTTCGAGTGTTTGTAAGCGGTCTGGTTCACCCACTATCAGGCATTTGGGTACAGGAAAACTGATGGCTTTCAAAAAGTCGTCCACTTGATGTGCCTGCATTACGTTGAGGATAGCCTCCTTCTGCACGTATTCATCATCAGGAGTTTCAGTGATGACCAAGTTGTCGTGATAGGTGACGATGGCAAAGCCGTTGTTTTTGGCTGTGTGGTACATATAAGGTAACACATCGGGTGAGAGCACATGGGTATGGATTACTTCACGCGTACGCCAATCGATGATTTCCCCGCCGTTATAGGCAAGGATGTATCCACCACGTTCGCCGAGGCAGAGGGCATCAGCCACAGGAGCAATGCCATACGTTGGACGTCCTGAAGCCAGCACCACTTTCACTCCCCTATCCTGTGCCTTCCAAAGAGCCTTGCGTGTGCGTTCGCTGATTTGCTTACGGCTGTTGGTCAGCGTACCATCGAGGTCAAGCACAATGACTTTGTATTTTCCCCCTTCACCTGTCATTTCATTGTTTTCCTTTTGGTTCATCCCTTCTGTTCCTCCTTGGGTTTGCGGTCAAAAAAAGGATTTTTGGACGATGCACTCACGGGGATTGCCATCACGCAATGGCATCCGGGCAAGAAACCGAGGCGTTGGGCTGCCTGCCCTACGGAATACATTACACGGGTATCCACGCGGAGGTCTGCTGCTGTAGCGCAAGCCGATCCGATGGCAATGCCAAGGTCGAGAGTATTGAGTGCACAAGGTACACCGGTCGGACGTGCGGTACAGATTGCAAAACCGCAATGTCCGCAGTTGAGCCCCTGTGGCTGTTCGCGTGTGCCTATCAGCACGACAGCTTCAGCACTAAGTATATTGTCGGCATCGCGCAGAAAGAATTTGAATCCATTTTCAGCAGACATTTCGCGTGTTGTCCGGCTGAGGATCTGCAACTCTTCACCGTCCACTACAGCTGCTTCTACTATATCAATACCCTTTCCCTTGGGGGCAGTGCGTGCAGCAGTCATCATTTGTCTGGCCACTTGAAGAATGTGTGTGTGGCGTTCAGTTCGTTCGTTCAATATCATAAATCTTCAGTTTTTTTATTTTTCATTTCTTTATTTTATTATTTTGAAGCGGGCAAAACGGAGCAGCAGTTGTTTGTCTCCTACATTCCGGAAGCGGATGGTAGCTTTGCGGTTGTCTCCGTCACCCTCAACTTTCAGTACATCGCCAATGCCGAAGCGTTCGTGTTCGATGATTTGCCCGGCATACAATCCTTCTGAAGAAGATACATTGGCGGGTGAGGTTGTCGATGGTGTTGGAGTCCGGCTTACGCGCTTCATTCCTGGCGGGATGGCGGGAGGCACTGTGTGGGGTGTCACAGGCTTCCGGAAAGGGGTGGATGAAGAAGTATAGGTGTACTCTTTGTTGTAGTTACCCGAATGGGTGTCAGCGTACTCTTCATCGCGGAAGGTGCTGCCTGCTCGCCGTTGCCAGGAGGGTGTGTAGCTACGGTCATTTTCGTCGTTATTCTCGCGCCATGAGTGGAAAGGACGCCGGGCAAATCCGCCGTTGTCTGTGGGGGAATTTATGGTAGCGGATGGGTTGTGCGAGGGTATGCCGGCATCGGGCATGGTGATGTAGTGAGGGTCGATGTCTTTCAGAAAACGGCTGGGTGTACTGAATTCCGTCTTTCCGTAGCGGAAGCGGCTTCGTGCGAACGACAGAAAGCAGTATTCTTCAGCACGTGTGATGGCCACATAGAACAGGCGTCGTTCCTCCTCCATTTGCTTGTAGGAGTCCTGAGCCATGGGGCTTGGGAAGAGGTTTTCTTCCAATCCCACTATATAGACAACTCTGAATTCCAGTCCTTTGGCCGAATGCATGGTCATCAGGGTTACTTTTTCTTCGTCCTCATTTCCCTTGTCGGTATCCAATTCAGAGAGGAGTGAGACTTCGGACAGGAAGTCGCCCAACATCATGTGCGGATTTCCCTCCTCCTCGCGTGTGCTACAGAAGTCGTGTATGCTGGCTACAAATTCTTCGATGTTCTCCTGTCGGCTCATTCCTTCGGGTGTGCGGTCTTGGATGATATCGTTCATCACACCGCTTTGGCGGATAATGTCCTGCCCCAGTTCGTAGGCATTGCGTGTATCCGCTACACTGATGAAGGCGTTGATGAGCGATTGGAAAGCCTGCAATTTGGCATGTGTGCCCTTGTTCAGGGGCAGTCCGTGAGAGATAGGGTCGCAAACGACCTCCCAAAGACTGCATCCCACCTTGTTGGCAGCTTCGGTGATACGGCTGACGGTGGTGTTTCCGATACCGCGTGCAGGGTAATTGATGATGCGTTTCAGTGCCTCTTCATCGTGTGGGTTGACGGCCAGTCGGAAATAGGCTATCACGTCCTTTATTTCCTTGCGTTGGTAGAACGACAGTCCGCCGTAGATACGGCATGGGATGGAGCGCTTGCGCAATGCTTCCTCGAAGATGCGGCTCTGTGCATTGGTGCGGTAGAGGATGGCCTGCTGGCTGTATGGGATGTCTTTCCGGTGGCATAGTTCAGTTATTTTGTTGGCCACGATTTCTCCTTCTTCGATGTCGGAGTATGCACCGAACAAACGGATAGCTTCTCCTTTGTCCTTTTCCGAAAACACTTCTTTGCGTATCTGTTCGCTGTTTTTAGCAATGAGGCTGTTGGCAGCATTTACGATGGTTTGCGTTGAGCGGTAGTTCTGTTGCAGTTTGAAGAGGCGTGTGCCTGTATATTGCTGACTGAACTTCAGTATGTTGTCGATGTTCGCTCCACGGAAGGAGTAGATACTCTGTGCATCGTCTCCCACCACACAGATGTGCTGGTGTGTGGCGGTGAGTTGCCATACGATGCTGTGTTGTGCAAAGTTGGTGTCCTGATATTCGTCCACAAGCACATAGCTGAATTGTGTGGCATATTTTTCCCTCACCTCCGGCTGTCCGTCGAAGAGTAGCCAGGTGTACAGCAGCAGGTCGTCGAAGTCCATAGCATCAGCCTGTTTGCATCGCTCCCAATAGCGGCGGTAAATAGCGTGTATAGCAGGCATTTTGGCTGCTTCATCGGCTTGTATCATCTGCCTGTCGGCAGCGTATGCTGATGGCAGTATCAGGCGGTTTTTGGCATTTGATATGTGGTTTTGTACAGTGCCAGGTTTGTATGTCTTCTCGTCAAGTCCCATCTCCTTGATGATGGCTTTCAACAGACTTTTCGAGTCGGCGGCATCATAAATAGTGAAGTTGTGTGTGAAGCCTAATGCCTCTGCCTCTGTGCGCAGGATTCTTGCAAACACGGAGTGAAAAGTGCCCATCCACAACCCTTGCGCCAATGTTCCTACGAAACGGCTGATGCGCATCTTCATCTCGTTGGCTGCCTTGTTGGTAAAAGTCAGAGCCAGAATATTCCATGGGGCATATCCTTCGCTGAGCAAGCGAGCTATCTTGTGCGTCAGCACACGGGTCTTTCCCGACCCTGCACCGGCTATTACCAAGGCAGGACCATCGTTGTAGAGAACAGCTGCCCGTTGCTCTTCGTTCAGGGAATCCAATATTTCATCGGCAATCATCTCTATTTGTTTTTAGTTTTTTTTCGGCTTTTACTGTTATGTGCAAAGGTACGACATTTTTAGTCGAATGCAAACTTTTGGGGATTTTTTCGGAGTATATCTTTAATACTGCAGACTGAAATACCTAAAAATAGTGATTGTCCGTTTGGCAAAAAAAACGTAATTTTGCAGCGTGAATATTCAAGAACATTAACGACTATGCATCATATGACACACAACCGATACCACGCAAATGACCGCATGAGTGACCTTATACAGGGCGACTACCGTCTGTTGCAGGTAATGAGCCGCTTCGGTATCGCATTGGGTTTTGGCGATCGTACAGTTGAGGAAGTGTGTGTGGCCGCCGGAGTGGATACGGGTACTTTTTTGGCCGTGGCACAGTTCTTGCAGGAGGAGGACGAATTGGTACACGACAATGTGGATACCCTTTCGCTCACAGCTTTGCTTGACTATCTGAAGCGTGCACACAGCTATTATCTCGACTTTTCCCTGCCTGCTATCCGGCAGAAGCTTGTCCGAGTCATTGACTCTACACAGGGAGGCGAGATAGGGATGCTTATCCTGAAGTTCTTCGATGAGTATGCCGGTGAGGTGCGTGAGCATATGGAGTTTGAGGATCGTTATGAGTTTGCTTATGTGCGTAGCCTCATGCAGGGAGATGTGGCGCAAGCCGAAGCGATTGCTTGTCAGGTATGTCCGCCCAAAGCTTCATCGCCTTGTCGGCTCGAAGTCTCTCCGAATGCTTATCAGGCCGGCGAGCGGAGCAACATCCTGCTTTTCACCCGGCGTCATGCCATGCAGCATAAACTGATAGACAGCAAATTGGCTGAACTGAAAAACATCATTATCAAATATTACCCCGCGTCGGGTGATAATCCGCTTTTAGGGGCTGTGTTGTTCGACATCTTCATTTGCGAAGAGGATCTCGCATTGCACTGTCGCATTGAAGACTGCCTGTTTGTGCCAGCCGTACGTCTGTTGGAAAAAAGTGTGGAGTATGAGAAATAGGACAGATACTATCAGAGTGGCCGTAGCCGAGACTTCTGTCATTGTCCGGAGTGGAGTGGTGAGCGTGCTTAAGCGTATTTCGGGGCTGACAGTGAAACCTGTAGAGGTGACCTCACCCGATGGGTTGGAAAACTGTCTGCACACCGATACCCCCGACGTCTTACTGGTCAATCCGGCTTTTGGCGGATGGTTCAATATCGAAGAATTCAGAGCTGACGCCGTGCATAGCAATGTGAAGTGTATAGCCCTCAACTGCACATTGACTGACGGTGCTCTGTTGCAGTCGTATGACGACATCGTTACGCTCTACGACACTATCGACACCTTGCGCGACAAATTGCTGGAGGCTATGAAAGACACCACCTCTGAAGATGAATCCGGTGAAGAGGAAAACGCTGCCGATGCACTGAGTCAGCGCGAACGTGAAATCGTCGTGTGTGTAGTCAAGGGGATGACGAACAAGGAGATTGCCGAGCAACTCTACCTTTCGGTGCACACTGTCATCACTCACCGGCGCAACATTGCCCGTAAGCTGGAGATACACTCAGCCGCCGGACTTACCATCTATGCCATTGTGAATAAATTGGTGGATATCAGCGAGGTAAAACTTTGATTGCAACCATTAATTTCCTTACAACCATCGTTTGCGACGGAAGAGCCAGATGATGGTGGCACTCACCAACAGCGAGAAGCCCAACACAATGCAGAATCCCAATGAATTGTCTTCAAGGCCGTTTTTCAGGTTCATACCGTAGAGTGAGGCGATGAGTGTGGGAAACATCAGCACGATGGATACCGATGTCATCAGTCGCATCACTGTATTCATGTTGTTGTTGATTACGGAAGCATAAGTGTTCACTGCACTCTCCAACACGTTTGAGTATATATAGGCACTTTCCCGGGCCTGCTTCATCTCGATGTTGACATCCTCAATCAATTCGGCATCCAGCTCATCGACAGGCAGTTTGAACTTTACCTGAGCCAACAACGTCTCGTTTCCACGGATAGAGTTCATAAAGTAAGTCAGTGAGTTTTGCAGATACGACAGGTTGATCAGGTCCTCGTTGTCGATGCTCTTGTCGAGGTCGTGTTTTGCCTCTTCAATCTCGTAGTTGATCTTTTTCAGGAATTTCAGATACCACACGCTACTGCTCAGAAAGAGGCGGAAGGTCATGTCCACGGCATCGGTCAGTCCCTTGCCCTTACGCTGATAGTGACTGAGGAAGTCGTTCATCATCTTGGTGATGTAGTAGCACACAGTGATGCAGATGTCCTTCTTCAGGATGATCCCCAAAGGCACAGTTGTATAGGGCGATCGCGAGGACTCCTTGGTTGGGTTCATGTAGGGCACGCGCAGGATAATCATAGTCCATCCTTCTTCTGTTTCTACACGCGGACGCTCGTCAACGTCAGCAATGTCCGACAGGAAATAATCAGGCATTTGCAGTTCGTTCACCAGATAGTCAGCCTCTTCTTCCGTTGGGCAAGTCATTTGTATCCAGCAGTTTGGCTCCCATTTTTCCAACGCCTCTATTTGTGGCTTGATTCTCCAGAATGCACGCATACCTTTTTTCCTCCTTTCCTGAATCTCTATGTTAATGATGGTAGTAATGACTCTTGCTCTTCCAAAAAAGCGCACAAAGGTACGTATTATTTTTGAAAAACGGTGCGGTAAAGCAAAAAAAAGCCACATCTTTGCCGTGTACAGAGCCGTAGGAAGCATCGGATGAGGCAATATACCTACATATTGGTATTGCACAGGTGGGAAACTGGCAGTATCTTTGCACCGTGAAAATCAGGTATAAGAAAAAGTTAGTTAGTCATAATATATAAATTAGTACGTAAACCACACACTTGCAGATTTAAGTGATTAGTTACTTGATTTGACTATGTGTCACGCCGCCCTGCGAAGCGATTTCGCGGGGCGGCATGGCTTTTGTCTTTTTGTATGCTTGAAAAGAGAAAAATAAAAAAGCCACTTTGTTTTGTGCTCCGCCCGGTTTGCATTATCTTTGCACCCTCCAAAAATGAAATCAAAAGAACAATTCAGATATGGCAGAAAATGGAAAAAATACGCGTGCACCGCGTAAGAAAACGGCCACACCGATGGCGGTGAGCGAATATGGACATCTGCAACCGCAAGCACCTGAACTGGAGGAAGCCGTGCTGGGAGCACTGATGATTGAGCGTGACGCCTACTCGGTGGTGAGTGACATATTGAAGCCCGAATCCTTCTACGAACACCGCCACCAATTGCTCTATAAAGCCATCACTACACTGGCTATCCAGCAGAAGCCCGTGGACATTCTTACTGTGACCGAGCAATTGCGTTCGACCGGTGATTTGGAAGAGGCCGGAGGCCCCTATTACATCACCCAGTTGAGCGGTAAGGTGGCTTCGAGTGCACACATCGAGTATCATGCACGAATCATTGCGCAGAAGCATTTGGCACGGGAGCTTATCACCTTCACCAGTGTCATACAGGGGAAAGCCTTTGACGAGACACAGGATGTGGACGACTTGATGCAGGAGGCCGAAGGCAAACTCTTCGAGATCTCGCAACAAAACATGAAGAAGGACTATACGCAGATTGATCCCGTCATCAACGAGGCATACGAAATGCTGAAGAAGGCTGCGGCACGAACTGACGGATTGAGCGGACTGGAAAGTGGATTCCATGGTTTGGACAAGATGACCAGTGGATGGCAGAACTCCGACCTTATTATCATTGCTGCGCGTCCGGCCATGGGAAAAACAGCTTTTGTACTTTCTATGGCACGCAACATTGCCGTGAACAACCGGGTGCCGGTGGCCATGTTTTCGCTTGAAATGAGCAATGTGCAGTTGGTCAACCGTATGATAGTGAACGTCTGTGAAATACCGGGTGAGAAAATCAAAAGCGGCCAGTTGGCACCCTATGAATGGGGGCAGCTCGACCATCGGTTGAAGACGCTGCTCGGTGCACCGCTCTATGTCGATGACACCCCCTCGCTCAGTGTTTTCGAGTTGCGCACCAAGGCGCGTCGCCTCGTGCGCGAACATGGGGTGAAGATTATCATCATCGACTATCTGCAGCTGATGAATGCCAGCGGTATGAGCTACGGAAGCCGTCAGGAAGAGGTATCTACCATCTCGCGGTCGCTCAAAGGATTGGCCAAGGAACTGAACATTCCCATTATCGCACTGAGTCAGCTGAACCGTGGTGTGGAGCAGCGTGAAGGAAATGAAGGAAAACGTCCGCAATTGAGCGACCTCCGTGAGTCGGGAGCCATTGAGCAGGATGCCGATATGGTATGTTTCATTCATCGTCCCGAATACTACAAGATCTATCAGGACGACAAGGGGCGCGACCTTCGCGGAATGGCCGAGATTATCATAGCCAAGCATCGTAACGGTGCGGTGGGCGATGTTTTGCTCCGCTTCCGTGGGGAGTTTGCCCGTTTCCAGAATCCGGACGACGATGCCATCATCCCCATGCCCGGTGAGGAGCACGTGCTCGAATCGCGCATGAACAGCCCTTTGCCTCCTCCGCCTCCACCGCAGGATATGCCTTTTGAAGCCGGCAGGGTGAATGAAGTGCCGTTTTGACGAAATATTGTACCCTTTATTTTTTTATTTCACCAAATATCCGTACTTTTGCGGGTCAAATTTGAAAAATAAAACAATAAACATACGCGTATGAACATATCTTATAACTGGCTCAAGGAATATGTGAGCTTTGACATGACCCCTGAGGAGGTGTCGGCGGCGCTGACATCTATCGGCCTTGAAGTCGGGTCGGTAGAAGAAGTGCAGGCTATCAAGGGTGGCCTTGAGGGAATCGTTATCGGTGAAGTGCTGACTTGTGAGGAGCACCCCAATAGCGACCACATGCACGTGACCACCGTGAACCTCGGAAGTGGCGACCCCGTACAGATCGTCTGCGGAGCCCCTAACGTGACTGCCGGCCAGAAGGTGGTTGTTGCCACGTTGGGCACCAAGTTGTACGACGGCGACGAGTGCTTCACCATCAAGAAGTCCAAACTTCGCGGCGTGGAGTCGAACGGCATGATTTGTGCAGAAGACGAGATAGGCATCGGCAAAAGTCATGATGGCATCATCGTGCTTCCCGCCGATGCAGTGCCCGGCACACCGGCCAAAGAGTATTACAACATCCAGAGCGACTACGTCATCGAAGTCGATATTACCCCCAACCGGGCGGATGCCTGCTCGCACTACGGAGTGGCCAGAGACCTCTATGCCTGGTTGGTGCAGCAGGGACAAGAGACCACCCTGCAACGTCCCTCGTGCGATGCTTTCCAGGTGGACAACCACGACCTCGTGATGGAGGTGGAGGTGGCAGACACGGCAGCCTGTCCGCGTTATGCCGGAGTCACCGTCAAAGGTGTCACCGTCAAGGAAAGTCCCGAATGGTTGCAGGACAAACTCCGCCTGATAGGGCTTCGTCCAATCAATAACATTGTGGATATTACCAACTACATCCTCCATGCCTACGGGCAACCGTTGCATTGTTTTGATGCCGACAAAATCGAAGGTGGCAAAGTGGTGGTGAAGACACTGCCCGAAGGCACACCTTTTGTGACACTGGATGAAGTTGAACGCAAACTTTCCGACAAGGATCTGATGATTTGCAATGCCGAAGCCCCCATGTGTATAGGTGGTGTCTTCGGAGGACTCGATTCGGGTACTACGGAGCAGACCCGCAACATCTTCCTTGAGAGTGCCTATTTCAATCCTACAAGCATACGCAAGAGTGCGCGCAGACACGGACTCAGTACCGATGCCTCCTTCCGGTTCGAACGTGGCATCGACCCCAACGGGTGCATCTATGCCCTGAAACAGGCAGCCCTGCTGGTGAAGGAGTTGGCCGGAGGAACCATCTCCATGGACATCGTGGACCACTACCCCACTCCGTTGGAAAACAGTCGGGTGGAACTTGCTTATGACTATGTGGACACACTGATAGGCAAACACATACCTGCCGAAACAATCAAGAGCATCGTCGCTTCGCTGGAGATGAAGATCGAGAGCGAATCCGATGAAGGTATCGTGTTGGATGTGCCGGCATACCGCGTGGATGTGCAGCGTCCGTGCGATGTGGTGGAAGACATTCTGCGCATCTACGGCTACAACAATGTGGAAATACCCACAACCTTGAAGTCGAGCCTTACAACAAAGGGCGACAACGACAAGAGCCACAAGTTGCAGAACATCGTTGCCGAACAACTTGTAGGGTGCGGATTCAATGAAATACTGAATAACTCGTTGACTTCAGCAGCCTATTATGAGGACCTGCAAAGATGGCCGGCCAAGGAACTCGTACACTTGATGAATCCGCTTTCGAACGACTTGAACGTGATGCGTCAGACGCTGCTTTTCGGTGGATTGGAGAGCATCATGCACAATGCCAACCGCAAGGCGGCAGACCTGAAGTTCTTCGAATTCGGAAACTGCTATTACTATAAGGAAGAGCGTAAGAATCCGGAAAAGATACTTGGTGCGTACAGCGAGCATCAGATGCTGGGGCTGTTTGTCACCGGCAAGCGGGTGAACAATTCATGGGCGCATCCGGACGAAGCATCGTCAGTGTTTGAGCTGAAAGCATATGTGCTCAATATCTTGTCGCGTTTGGGTATCGGTCTTGGAACTGTGGTGTTCGGTACACTCAGCGACGATGTCTTTGCCAGTGCCATTACCATTCACACACGTGGAGGCAAGTTGCTGGCCACGTTGGGTGTCATCACACGCAAGTTGCAACGCAAGTTCGACCTCGACAACGAAGTCTATTATGCAGAACTCAATTGGAAAGAATTGATGAAGGCCATCAAGCATTCGCGCGTCAGCTATAAGGAGTTGGGCAAGTATCCTGCTGTGAAGCGCGATTTGGCACTGCTCATCGACAAGGCCACACAGTTTGCCGACATCGAAAAGATTGCATACGAGTCGGAGCGGAAGCTGCTGAAAGAGGTCAGCCTGTTCGATGTGTACGAAGGCAAGAATCTCGAAGCCGGCAAGAAGAGTTATGCCGTCAGCTTCCTGCTTCAGGACGAGAGCGCTACACTCAACGACAAGCAGATAGACAAGATTATGGGTAAGATTATCACTAATCTGGAAAACAAGTTGCAGGCAAAGCTGAGATAAGGTGTGGGATTAAATCGGTTAGAGAGAAAATACAGTAAGTTTAAAAAAATATAAATCACAAACCAATGGGAAGAGCATTTGAATATAGAAAAGCTGCAAAGCTGAAAAGATGGGGTCACATGGCCAAGACTTTCACCAGATTGGGCAAGCAGATTGCCATCGCTGTCAAAGCTGGTGGTCCGGAACCGGAAAACAACCCTACCCTGCGTTCGGTTATAGCCGTGTGTAAGCGCGAGAACATGCCGAAGGACAATATCGAGCGCGCCATCAAGAACGCTATGGGAAAAGACCAGAGCGAATACAAGAGCATGACCTACGAAGGCTACGGACCTCACGGAGTAGCAGTGTTTGTAGATACACTGACAGACAACACTACGCGTACGGTAGCTGATGTTCGCTCGGTGTTCAACAAGTTTGGAGGCAATCTCGGTACCACCGGCTCGTTGGCCTTCCTTTTCGACCATAAGTGTGTGTTCACTTTCAAGAAGAAAGATGGCATGGACATGGAAGAGTTCATCCTTGAGATGATAGACTTCGATGTAGAAGAGGATTACGATGAAGATGAGGAAGAGGGCACAATCACCATTTACGGTGCCCCCACCAGCTACTCTGCCATCCAGAAGCATCTCGAAGAGGGTGGTTATGAGGATGTCGGTGGTGAGTTCACCTATATCCCCAACGACCAGAAGGAAGTGACCGAGGAGCAGCGTGCCACTATTGACAAGATGGTAGAGCGTCTTGAAGAGTTCGACGACGTGCAGACGGTCTATACCAACATGAAACCGGAAGAGGAGTAAATAATTGGAAAAGAATGAGTAGGGTGTGTCAACGTTCAGTTTTTTGTGGAACACAGAATTGCCGGACGAAGACCCACCCTCTTCAGTTTATTTGTGATGAGAATATCTTATAAGACCCACGGCACCTGCAGCAGTCTGATCAATCTGGATGTGGAAGACGGCATCATCAGATATGTGCAGTTCTATGGCGGATGCAACGGCAACCTGCAGGGAATCTGCCGGCTTGTCACAGGCATGAAGGCAGAAGAAGCCATCGCACGCCTCGAAGGCATACAGTGCAACCACAGGCCTACATCATGCCCCGACCAATTGGCACAGGCTTTGAAAAACCTGCTCGGTATTTGAGGAGGAAGTGACTGATTTATGGAACCTCCCTATAGTCAGCGGGAGAGAAGCTGAACTGCAGCAGCGCTTTTCCTCCTGAATAGTAGATGTAGCAGAAGTTCATGGAGTCCTCCATGTAAGGGCGCATTTCGGGAGAGTTGGCAAGCCGTTGAAGCAATTGTTCACGCAGTTCCGCCTGTTGCATCAGCAGCAGCGAGTCGTGTACATTTGTCACCGTATAGCTGTAGGTGAAACGATGCCCCTCTTTGTCGTAAGTCAGGCTGTCCATTTGGGTGCAGGCATCAAGCACCATTGGACATTGTGCCGTGAGTTGGCGTGCTTCGCGCATATAGCGTTCGGTTTTGCTTTCCTGGCGGCATCCGGTGGCAGAGAGGAGGAGCACAGCCAATGGCAGGAGAAAAGTAGCTTTCTTCATCATTCCGTAAGATCAATAGGTTGTTCGACTGTTTTTATCGTGCGAAGGTAAGTATATAATTTTATATAGACAAACAAAATCATGGAAAAAGAATATTTGGTTCCGATGCTCACAGAGGAAGAGGCATGCCGCAGAGTAGGTCGTGCTGTGGAGCTGTTCAGGTCAGGATTCAACTGTTCGCAATCCGTCACGGCGGCTTTTGCCGACCTTTACGGTTACACCGAAGAGCAGGCTTTGCGGATGTCCGCTTCGTTTGGTGGTGGAATCGGTCGGATGCGTCAGACTTGCGGTGCGGCTTGTGGCATGTTCCTGTTGGCCGGTCTTGCAACGGGTTCGGTAGAAGCTGCCGACCGCGAGGGGAAGGCGGCCAACTATGCATTGGTGCAGTCGCTTGCTGAAGAGTTCAGGCAAGCCAATGGCGGATTGGTGTGTGCTGACCTGTTGGGGCTCAACAGAGAAGCCCCTACCCCCTCCCGACCGGAAGCACGGACAGCCTCCTACTATGCCAAGCGTCCATGTGTAAAAATAGTGGAAGAGGCAGCTAAAATATGGGCAAATCGGTTAAAAAAGTAATGCAATAAGTCCTTTTTCTGATATATTTGTGCATTTTTTTGAAAACTTTTCCTCTAAAATATATGTTATATAACATAAAATGCCTATCTTTGCACCGTCAAAACAAGATATAGATTATTTTTATACTAAAAACGTTAGTGTTATGTTACAAGAAAAAGCAGGAGAAGTTGCAGGAAAGATTTGGAATGCACTGAATGAAACTGAAGGTCTCACCCAGAAGCAAGTGAAGAAAGCCACCAAGTTGGTTGACAAGGATTTCTTCCTCGGTATGGGCTGGTTGCTCAGAGAAGACAAGGTTTCAGTGTCAGAAGTAGAAGGTGAACTGTTCGTCAAGTTGAAATAAGCGACGGCAGACAAAAGCGTATGATAGAGAGCAGCATGGTGCAACAAAGTGTGCCATGCTGTTTTTTTTATTGGCTGAAATCTTTGCATTTATCTATTTTTTCCGTATCTTCGCGGACATAATTTCAGAGGTGGGGTCTAAAAATCCCACAGATTGTTAACAAATAGCGGGTGACTTTATTTCAGAACCCGCCTTATAGCATATTTTCAGACGAATGGATAAGAAAAGAAACTTCTGTATCATTGCACATATTGACCACGGGAAATCAACATTGGCCGACCGGCTGCTCGAACATACACAGACCATCCAGGTGACACAAGGGCAGATGCTCGACGACATGGAACTGGAGAAAGAGCGTGGCATTACCATCAAGAGTCATGCCATACAGATGGAGCACACGTATAAGGGTGAGAAATATACCCTCAATCTGATTGACACTCCGGGACACGTGGATTTTTCATACGAGGTGTCGCGCTCCATAGCAGCCTGCGAAGGTGCCTTGCTGGTGGTGGATGCATCGCAGGGAGTGCAGGCACAGACCATCTCCAACCTGTATATGGCCCTGGAGCACGACCTCGAAATCATCCCGGTGATGAACAAGTGTGACATGGACAGCGCAATGCCCGACGAGGTGGAGGATGAAATCGTGGAGCTGCTCGGATGCAAGCGCGAAGAGATTATCCGTGCTTCTGGAAAGACCGGCCTTGGGGTCGAGGAGATTCTGGATGCGGTGGTAGAGCGTATCCCCCACCCTGTGGGCGATGAGGATGCACCTTTGCAGGCACTGATTTTCGACTCTGTATTCAATTCCTTCCGTGGCATCATCGCCTATTTCAAGATTGTGAACGGGGTTTTGCGTAAGGGAGACAAGGTGAAGTTCTTCAACACGGGCAAGGAGTATGATGCCGATGAAATCGGTGTGCTGAAGATGGACATGGTGCCCCGCAACGAACTTCGTACGGGCGATGTCGGATACATCATATCGGGCATCAAGACATCGAAGGAGGTCAAGGTGGGCGACACCATCACCCACATAGCCCGGCCCTGCGAAAAAGCCATCGACGGATTCGAAGAGGTGAAGCCCATGGTGTTTGCCGGGGTCTATCCCATCGAAGCCGAAGATTACGAGAATCTGCGTGCTTCACTCGAAAAGCTGCAGCTCAATGATGCCTCGCTGACCTTCCAGCCGGAGTCGTCTGTTGCCCTCGGATTCGGTTTCCGTTGCGGCTTCCTCGGACTTCTGCACATGGAGATTGTGCAGGAGCGTCTCGATCGCGAGTTCGACATGAGCGTCATCACCACCGTTCCCAACGTGTCGTACATCGTCTATGACAAGCACGGCGAATCCAAGGAGGTGCACAATCCGTCGGGAATGCCGGACATCACCCTCATCGACCATATCGAAGAACCCTACATACGGGCTTCAGTCATCACCACAACGAACTATATCGGGCCCATCATGACGCTTTGCCTCGGCAAACGCGGAGAGTTGGTCAAGCAGGAATACATCTCCGGCAACCGGGTAGAAATCTTCTACGACATCCCGTTGGGCGAAATCGTCATCGATTTTTACGACAAGCTCAAGAGCATCTCAAAAGGCTATGCGTCGTTTGACTACCACATGAACGGGTTCCGTCCGTCGCGGTTGGTGAAGCTCGACATTCTGCTCAACGGCGAGCCGGTCGATGCCCTGTCCACACTGACCCATTTCGACAATGCCGAAACCTTCGGGCGGAGAATGTGTGAGAAGTTGAAGGAACTTATCCCCCGACAGCAGTTCGACATAGCCATCCAGGCTGCCATTGGAGCCAAAATCATTGCCCGCGAGACCATCAAGCAAGTCAGAAAAGATGTGACGGCCAAATGCTACGGCGGTGATGTCAGCCGGAAGCGCAAATTGCTGGAGAAGCAGAAGCGTGGAAAGAAACGCATGAAGCAGATTGGCAACGTGGAGGTGCCGCAAAAGGCATTCCTTGCAGTCTTGAAGTTGGATTGACAAATAAAAAAGCAGAACATATTTATGAAGACCAGTATGATAGAACGAAGGCACGAGGTGGCCAGACAGATAGCCGGACTATATGCCCCCCTGAGCAGGGAAGGTGTGATGGCTTTCGGACAGATTATCGAACCGTTGAAAATCGGTAAAGGTGAAATCTTTCTCAACGAAGGGGAGGTTGCCCGGTGGATGTATTATGTGGAAAAGGGGATGGTGCGCCAATTCTATTACAAGAACGGGCGCGACCTGACCGAACACATCAGTTACGAAGGCAACATGGTCATTTGTCTGGAAAGCTACCTGCGGCAAGAGCCCACCAGGCTGATGGCCGAAACATTGGAGCCGACCATACTCTGGTGCATCGGTTACGACGAAATCAATCAGTTGAGTGAGCAATCCATTGAAATATCCCAGCTTTACCGCAAGATATTCGAGTACTCGTTGCTCGTGTCGCAACGCAAGGCCGATCTTCTGCGTTTCGAGACAGCTGCCGACCGCTACAAACGCTTCTTGTCTCTGCATCCCGAGATTGTCAAAAGGGCTCCCCTCATCCACATAGCCAGTTTGTTACAGATGACTCCGGAGACACTCAGCCGGGTCAGGGCCACCACGTTGCTATAATATAAGAAACAAGAAGTATGATACGTTTCCCGAACGCCAAAATCAATTTGGGGCTCAACGTTGTCGAACGCCGCACCGACGGGTATCACAATCTTGAGACAGTGTTTTATCCCATCCCTCTTGAAGATGTGTTGGAGATTTCCGAGAGCGGATCGCTCACGTTCCACCAGTCGGGGGCAGCCGTAGCAGGCAGTCCCGACGACAATTTGGTGATGAAAGCCTACCGTCTGCTGAAGGCCGAATATCCGTCGCTTCCACCGGTGCAGATACATCTTCACAAGCACATCCCCTCGGGAGCCGGGTTAGGAGGTGGCTCGTCCGATGCTGCCTGCATGCTTGCTTCGCTCCGCGACAAGTTTTCTCTGCCTGCCGACGACGACCGGCTGGAGGAGCTCGCTTCCCGTTTGGGGGCCGACTGCGCCTTTTTTGTCCGCAACCGTCCTGTGTTTGCCACCGGCATAGGCAACGTCTTCACCCCCCTGCCCTCCCTTTCGCTCAAGGGATACACGCTGGTGTTGGTGAAGCCGGACATTTTTGTCTCCACCCGCGAAGCCTTTGCCCTTATCCGTCCCCACTATCCCGAGCATCGGTTGACGGAAATCATCTCACTGCCTGTCAGTGAATGGCGCTCCGCCGGCTTGAGCAACGATTTTGAAGCAAGCGTCTTCGCCCAACACCCCACTATCGGACAGATAAAGGATCGCCTCTACGGCTTGGGGGCACAGTACGCCTCCATGTCAGGTTCAGGCTCGTCGCTCTTTGCCCTTTTCGGCAAAGGTGCACAGGCACCTGACGAAGACACGCTCCGCCGGCTTTTCCCCGGTGCATTCTGCTTCGTGTGCGAATTGGAGTACTGACACTCTGCCACCTGCCACAAACGGCAGACAGGTGAGCACCCGAAACTCCCCGTCCTTCCGCGTTTGCAACGCGGAAGTCATGAGTATAGAGCATCTGTGATGCGACTATTGTTTTCAATGTCTTTGAGCGCATTACAAATGCTGATATTCAAGGCATCTGCTTTGCAATGCAGATTTAATCTCTTTTTCCAGGCAATTTATCAATAAAAGCCTCCTTTACCATAGCATAGGCTCGCTGTGGGTCAAACTTATCTGCACCGGCTTGAAGGAGTATATCTGTGTCATCAAGAAATTCGGGGTCTTGAAGCTTCAGTTCCATATTCTGCACAAACTGCTTATAGGTCGGTGCTTTCTCTACCACAAAATCCATATACTTGTTGTAGCATTCAAGCGTCCTTTCAATATTTATGTTTCCGTAATCCAACGCTACCTGCATATCGAAAAGATCACGCCCCTTCTTTCGCTGATATAAAGCTCTAAGTTTCGTACCCATCAATTCATCAAGAGCATAGGTCGTTATCTCACATTTACCGCTGAACCACCTGTTGTTTACCTCAAACGGAACTTTGTGAAAGCCCATTACGCTGAAATGCTCCTTACAGTTTATCTCTACCTTTAAGCGTATTGGTTGCACTGGAGGTATTTCAGACTCCATTCGGAACAGCATAGTATTGTTATGTCTCTTGGGCTTGATTACCTTATCGGGCATCCAGTTCAATACCTCACCTAATCGGAATAAGATAGGCTTGATTGGACCAGGATTTATCTGCACCAAATCAATATCCTCGCTATATCTGACTTGGGGTGAAAGGTATAATTTGTGCAAGGCAGTTCCACCTCTGAAAGCCAATTGCTCTCTCAGAAAATCATCGCTAAATATATCTACCAATGTACGGCTGATTATCAAATCTTGCTCAACCATTGCAAAATCTGTCCATGGAACAAATTCATTCCATGCCATGATGGAAGCTCTATCTATCATAATTCATCTATCTCAATGTCAATATTCATATTCACTCTCCATCGGTTACTCTCTGCATCATCCGATGCCGGATGTTCGGAACTCATAAGTACGGCATTAAAATAACCATTCCGCTTTTTCATTAGGTCGTATAATTGGTCTGCCTTATCTTGCTCAAATAACACAAACTCCAACAAGTACCCAAACCGTTGCATTGCTGTCGTTGTGGTATATGGAAGAACCCCTTCCATTTTTGACATATCAATCACATCCACCAATTCAGCAAGAACGGTGGCAGCCCTTTGATAACCTCCAATGTTTGATGCAAACTGAACAATATCCACAGCAGTCAGCTCTGCTGATGAATAATTTATTCGACCCATTTCTGCATTCCGGCTTTCAATCAGTTCATTTGGTATCTGCTGACGGTAATTCCAATCCAGAAGTGAGTTCCTGTTTGAGGTTCTTGGTCTTGGTCCTGTAGTTACAATCTGAGTTTTCATAGCTCTTTGGTGAGAAGCACCGTATATGGCAGCAGCAGAAAGCAATCCCACATAGTAAGGCTTGCCAAGATATTCCATCAGTTCATTGATGTAATAAGTCGGTGGCACTACTCCCTTTAACTGGTATTGGATGGGAATGATTACATAAAAACCTTTATAAACGTTTTGAATCCTCTTAGACAATGTAAGTCTGTTGATGTCTGTTTTCAGCGTCTTTTCAGAACGTTCTGCAAACACACATCGGATTTGTTGAAAAGAGAATGTGGTAATTCCTCTTTGTTCTTGCTCCCTTATCCAATCATTCAAACTCATATTCGGCTTATTTGTTGCAAAGGTAAACAAAAAACGCTTACCTTTGCAACTTTTCTAATGAATTTTATTATCTAAGTGTACTTTATTATCCGCGTTTGCGACGCTGAAGTCATGAGCATAGAGCATCTGTGATGCGACTATAGGGATGCACGCAAGAGATATGTCGGCTCTCGATATAGAAAAGTGTTGAGGAGATTTGTGCGAGGCATATTCGCAAATAACCCTTGCCAAACGAACCATCACTTCTTCGGCAGAGAATCTTCGCCAAAATAGTAACTCATACAACGCGGGTGTAATCTCTCTCTGCGATTTGTCGGATGCTGAGACTCTCCATACCCAAAGTTTGAATAACCTGACATCGGCCAAAGCATCAGCCACCGGTCTTATCAGAGCCTTTGTATTCACCTCATCTGACGATGATTTTGCGTCCTCCGATGATATTGATGCCTTTTTGTGGGTGGAGAATCTGTTGGCCTGAAAGATTGAAAATCGTATTGTCGTATGATTTTTCTTTCAAATATGCAGGAATACCTGTTATAGAATCTGTTGATTCAAGATTGGCTTCAAATTGAATCTCTTGTTGTGGCAGGATGTAGTCAGATACAATCTTGATGTTTTGCCCGTCCGAACTTGGTAGGGCTGCAATTTCAATCCATATCTCTTCGTTTGGGAGCAATGCTTGAAGCGAGGTTTCAGAACGAACATCACCTATCGCAAAATAGGCATCACGATAGATTGGGGCAATACCCTCGTTGGAAACAAGCAAACGCGTCTTTGTCCCGTCAGTAACGCACCGTTTGACAACATAACGATACCCCGTGCTTAGGGATGCTTGCTTGACACGAGCAGATGTGCCATACTTGCTGTCAGTGACGGCATTGCATATTACGAAGGAGATGTGATATTTGGCGGCTGTTTTCTCAAAGGTGTACCCATACAGTCCTGTGGGGCTTAGAAAATTCAGTTGGTCATTGTTTTCAAGACTTATTTCACCTCCGCAGACTCCGGTTTGCCAACGGGTGCCTTTTGAAATACTGTTCCACCGTTGCTCATATCCTCCCTCGGCAAAGTATTTTCCCATGAAGGAGTCTTCAAACATGCCGAAACGGAGTGCCAATAGTTCCTTATCGCTGGAGATCGAGGAGTTGTCGGCTGCATTCTTTGAAATGAGCCACGGTAACCCGTCACACACCTCACTAAGGTGTAGCAAGAACCTCTTCTGGTATTCCTTGGAAGGAAAATCTTGCCATATACTACCGTTGTCGGAAATATATGATATTCTGACCAATGACCGAATCCCACCTCCAGAAATGCCAATCGCGGGTCGTGGGCATATCGTTCGGCAAAGGCCGTGTAGAACTCTATGGTAAACCGTTGAAGTTCGGCGTTGCTCCAATCGGCATAATAGGTGCCGGCACTTTGGGAGTAGGTCTCGTTGTAGTCGGACAACTGCTTGATATATTGAGGAACAACCGTTGGTTCGGGAGCTTTGTCTGGCGAACCCGGATATTCGTAATAAAATCGTGCCACCAATTGATGACCGCGACTGGCTACATCGCTGAGTACATTGTCAAAACTGCTCCAGTCGTAGATGATAGTCCCATCGTTGTTACACCCTTTTACAATTTCTGATGGCTTGAAGTAGTTGAATTCCAACTGGATGCATCGCCCATAGGAACTGTGTATCTCATTCGCTTTCCAAGGCCATACGGCTATCCCTGTCATGGGTTGTGCATGAGTTATCTGTCGTTTTAGGTTCACTTCCTTCCATTCATCTCCGACGGGTTCTTCGATGAGGGAGGTCAACGGGGTGAGTGATTGTGCCTGGCCATAAATTGCCAACAGTATGGTACAGATGGAGAAATATACTTGCTGTTTCATTTTTTTTGGTTGAAGATATAAACTCAAGGCGCGGATTACGTGGACAAAATCAGTAAAACTGAAATATAAATCCGCGCCTAAATATATGGTGTCATTGGGATCCACCTCTTGTCTGCCGCTTCTGCTATCAGAGCTTTTTTGCCTTGATGGTGATGGTGCTGTTGCCCAATCCCGGCGAAGTGGCCTGCAGGGTGATGTCGCCTCTGTTCAGGTTCGTGTCCCCAACCTATTGCCACAAAGGTAAACATTGTTTTCGGAACGGCAAAAGGTTGGAGACGGAAAATGATGAAGGAGGAGTAAAAGAGCGGGATTTCATGGAAATATTTGCCCGTCCTTCCGCGTTTGCGACGCTGAAGTCATGAGTATGAGCATCTGTGATGCGACTATTGTTTCCTTGTTCCCCAAAAATGTTCTGCTTTATTTTTTTATTCAGCGGAATATTACTACTTTTGCACAAAATAGTTCGAAAAAGTGTATTGTTTATACACAAAATCGAAGAATTTAGTGTAAAATGAGGATAAAAAGGGATATTGTACAGCATCTCAAACAGTGGAAAGATGCAGCTGACAGGAAGCCGCTTCTGTTAAAGGGCGCGCGTCAGATTGGCAAGACGTGGGTGATGGAGAAATTTGGAAACGAATGCTTCGACTACTGCGTAAAGTTTGATTTTGACCGTCAGCCGGAACTGAAATCGGTGTTCCAAGTGACCAAAAGCCCGGACCGCCTGATCAAGGAGTTGTCTATCTATTGTGACCAACCGATAATAGCGGGGAAAACACTGGTGATATTTGATGAAATACAGGAATGTGAAGAGGCACTGAACAGTCTGAAATATTTCTGTGAGGATGCTCCACAATACCACATCATGGCAGCAGGGTCTCTGTTGGGAGTCGCCGTCAAGAAACGCAAGATGACGGTGCCTGTGGGCAAGGTAAATGTGGTAAGGATGTATCCCGTGACCTTCAGAGAGTTCCTGCGTGCGAGCGACCCTGCTACATTCGGATATGTGGACACATTGGAGGAGATAAGTCATCTGCCTGAAATAATCCTCAATAAACTGCGTACTGAGTACCGGCGATATCAGGTGTGTGGAGGTATGCCGGAAGCGGTTGTCGCCCTGCTTGAAGACAAGGGAATCGGGGTTGTGGAATCCATTCTTCAAGATATTCTTGACCTCTATGAATTGGATTTTTCCAAATATGCCGAACCGCGTGAGATACCACGCATCCATGCCATCTGGCATTCGCTTCCTGCCCAATTATCGAAAGAGAACCGTAAATTCATTTTCAAGATAGTCAAAAGTGGTGCACGCTCTAAAGACTATGAAGATGCACTCATGTGGCTTGAGGATGCAGGTATGATATACAGGGTCTATAATGTCAGTAAGCCCGGGATGCCGTTGGCTGCTTATCAGGAGAAGGATGCGTTCAAAGTGTATGCTTGTGACTGTGGACTGCTGAGGAGATTGGCACATCTGCCGGCTATGGTGGTAACCGACCCGACAGCCAACTATACGGAGTTCAAGGGGGCTATGGCAGAGAATGCAGTTTTGCAGTCCCTCATGCCGTTGACGGACGGGCAACTACCCGGCTATTGGACTTCCTCTGCCACGGCCGAGGTGGAATATGTCCTACAGTGGGGAGAAGATATCATCCCCATTGAGGTGAAAGCCGAGAATTGCGTCAATGGGAACAGCCTCTCTGTCTATAGCAACAGGTATAATCCTACATACAGAATACGTTTCTCAATGCTGAATCTGCAATTCAACGAGGGGCTGTTGAGTTGCCCGTCGCCACTTGCAGGGTGGATGGACAAGCTATTAGGTCTATTGCCTGCTGCTTCGTCAATATCGTCTGCAGAAATTCATTGAAAAACACTCGTAAGGGCATTCTGCATAGCGAGTGGTACGAAACTCTCCCGTTTCGCGTTTCTCGCAAACGGAATATGCAATTTGGATTCTGTCAAATGCTGAATCAACTATAGCAAGAGATTTAAAGCAAATAAACAAGCATATAGTTGTCATTCGGGGTGGCCCAAGCAAAGGTGGACATTGGGGAACTAAAGACTAAGCAATGATGCGACCATATATTCTTTGCCGCATGATGTCGCTCCTTACGGGGGCAGCACGTCCTACATGTCCTCCAACGACAAGAGTTTCAGTTCTATCTGATATTGGGTGAAATCAGAAGGTAGGTCTGAAACCTTCCGCTGGAGCTCTGCCAGATCCAACTTCTTGCTGTTCCTCTTGATTTCTGCAATTACGGCTCGCTTGTCGAATTCGTTGATAGCCACCATGTCCAATTCGCTCTCTCCCCGTCGGTTCCACCAGTTTCCGATACGTGTGTAGCATCCGGTTTGCATATAGAGGTCGTGGAAATAGCGTTCCAAGGTCTTTCCTGTGAACTGGGTGTAGCTGTCTGACACATGCTGGTGGAGCAGAGTCAGCTGGTTGCTCTCTATCAGCCCTTGATAGGGATAGATGAAACGGAACCAGAAACGCAGAAACGGATCGTCAATCTGCCACTTGATGTTCCGGCTCCCGATCTTGCTCAGCACAGGCAGATTGCGGCTGATGAAGGTGTAGTCTTCGCAAAGATTTCCCAAATAGGCTCCTGTGTTCTTGCCGATGACGCTGTCAATCTCGCTTTGGGTGGTCATCCCTTTGGCTATGAGTTGCAGGATGGAGAAGTAGGTGCCGTAGTCGCGACCGAATTCCGAAACCATCAATTCCGTACCCTCTGTAAGAAATGGTGAATCGGCAGAAAGGGCATATTTCAGCATCTTTGTCTTAGTCGTAGCCTTAGCGTCCATCAGCAATGCCACATACTTGGCCACTCCGCCAGTCAGCATGTAGAGGCAAAGCAAGTCATCGGGCGTATAGTCATGATTGTGGTCTTTCAGAATCTGTTTCAGTGTGGCCACAGAGAATGGCAACAACCGCATGTTGGAATCGCGCCGGCCATAAAGAGGTTCGTCTCCATTCTCAAATATCTTTTTCATCATTGAATAGATAGAACCACACAGGATGAGGTTCACCCGGGTGGTATCCTTGTAACGGTCCCAAATGTCCTGTATGACACTTGGAATGGCTTTGTTGATGCTCAAGAAATTCTGGAATTCGTCAATGATGAGTGTGTAATGGTGTTCGATGCCGAAGCGCATCAGCTCCGTAAACAAATCGGCAAACGACAATGCCTGTCCGTAGATTTGCAGTCCCAAAGATGCCAACGCCTGTTCTTGAAACTTCTTGCAAAGCATCTGTTCGTTGTCTTTGGATACATAGAGGTAGAGGTAGCGTGTACCTTCCACACTTTTCAGCAACAATGAAGTCTTTCCCGTACGTCTTCGTCCGATGAGTGTCGTCATCATGGAACGTTCGGATGAATGTTCCCAATTCTTCTTCAGTATTGCCAGTTCTTCAGTCCGATCATAAAACCTCATAACAATCACAATTTAATGGCCATTAAATTAATCACCGTTGCAAAGATAGTGTTTTCATCGGTCATAACCGACAAAAACAGGCCATAATTTGCCCAATCTATCAAATTCTGTGCGATTTGGCAGCTTATACCCATACTTTTGTTGCTTTAGCGGAATTTCCGCAGCCTGTCTATTCCCCCTCACTTGTCCCCGACTAAGAATCCTCAGAATAAAGTCATTACACAGTCAGATGACACCGGAAACGGGCAAAATGCCCCCCCAATGACACGCAAGAGGAAGCTCCGCCCGACCGCTTTGCAACGGATAGGCTCATTGCCGTTTCTCTTCGGGCGGCAAACTCTGGAAATGTCGTGTAGCCCATATCTGAATGAGCAGTATTGCGCTGATGAATGCGGCAATTTTGTATGGTCCGGCAATATCCTCAGCTCCCCAAAAGGTTTCAGCGAGAGGAAGTATGATGATGGGGGAAATGAATTGCCCCAGATATAAGGCTGCCGAGAGCAAGGGCATTACCGTTGTGGCCGAGTTCTTGCCTCCTTTGATGGATGCAATTGTCATAAAATACGGCACACCGACTCCATTGGCAAGTCCGATGAACGCTGAACCAGCAAGCACCATTGACAGATTGTCTGCATAGGCATAAAACAGGTATCCGACAATGAAAGCGACAGGAGGAAAGAACTTGATGGAGGTGCGGAAATGTCTCATCATCTTCCCGAACATTATCCCCACAAAGAATGCAATAAGGTCAAGTGCCACCATCAAGAGGGTTATGGTTGTCGTGTCAAGGCCCAACTGCTTGCCTGTAATTATGGCAAAATTAGTGGGAAACACAAAAAAGACCATGGTGAGTAACAACATGCCGATGACCGATGGGTGGAATTTCAGCAGTTGGCGGGGCTCAAAGGCTTTACCGCGCTTGTTGGATGAACCTAATTTTTCATTTGGCAACCAACGGATTATCATGAAAAGGGCAATCAGGCCAAACAGATATACAAGAAACGCAAAGTTCCATTCTACCGATGCCAGAACGCCCGCAAGCAACGTGCCCACAACACCGCCCATCTGGTTACAAAGACTACTTCTCACACTGTTGCAAGTAACTTCGTAAAGCAGTTTGTGACAGTAGGAGACTTTTTCAGAAGATCTATACCTCATCGTCCGCTGAAATGACTAAAATGTCTGCCAGTTTCAACAGGTAATCCAATACCTCATATTGTCTGCACATCCTGAGGTTTCAGAACCTCCATATACAATAGCCTTATCCAGATATTCCAAAATCAACCTATTCCTTTCCTTTTTTCGTAATGTGTCACCCGACTGTCTCTTATAAAGCATAACAGCCATTCTATAATAAGGATCTCCTTCTTTGGGGAAGCGTTCAATGATAGACTGATATATTTGATATGCCTTCGCATATTGTTTGCGATTATAAGCCAATGCTGCATTTGCTTTGAGTTGCTCAATATCTAACAAATTATCTCCATCACTATTACCTATGTGTACTATGCTTGATTTATTAGTCCATTGACAAATTTTCATGTGCTCAATATTAACGATTAGGGTATCTTCAAGAGCGACAAACGGATGATTGTTCTTTGAATATACTTTCCTGACCCTAATTTGGGCAAATTGCGTCGTCGCTTCCCCCTTTTTAAATTCAGGTACATCAAGTGTTTTACCAAACATATCACTGACCTCGAATGAGTAGCTTGCCATTTTTTTATTATGGAACATATCGTAAAACATATTTATATAAGTTCGGACTGCTATATCTGTCGGATATCCTTGTTCATCTGTACCCAATAATTTGAATTCATTGGGCGCATATTGGTCTGTCAGCATGAAATACTTCTCTGAAAAAGCTATTTTTTTCTTATCAATTTCCAATTTGTTCGATTCTGTGATTGGTTCAGATATTGCCTCCAAGTCATAAAACATATCTTTTACTTTTCTTTCTGCCTTTGACAATTCCATATCAGAATTGCTTGAAGCCACCAGTAAAGTATAGCACACTATACACAGAATCATTGTAATGGTTTGTTTGAATCTGTGCTTCTTTGTTTGTCCTTTATTCATCTCTTCTTGAATCTGCTTGCTGTGGGGTAATTGTCCAAGTAATACCGATTGTCACATTCTTAAGTTTGGAGTCTCTGTATGAATCGTTCCATAAATCGAAATGATTTATATCGGCATAAATACCTATGTTCTGCCACAGACCACGACTTGCAAATTTTACAGCATAGTGACTGACTAAACCATTATTCAACTGTTTTTTCTCTTCACCGAGAGGCGAAGTGTATCCTAGTCTCATACTGTAGCGACAACCTGCTTCTACGATAACACGTGAGGCTTGTCCCATATTTCCAAATGAAAATAGTGCGGTTGCTCCGAATAGCATGCGTTGAGCACGGTGATAATCCATATTGTCATCGTTGTATCCGACTTCAAATTGTTCGACCTTATAATGGGCAGAACTATAAAGCCCAAAATTGAAAAATTCAGGCGAATAGGTTTGATAACCCAATTTCAGTCCTACTTGCATGTTATTGAAAAGTTCCCTTGCCGTTATTCCCATAGGATTCAGAGTCTTTACTTTGAGATTATCTGTATCCGTAGAATATATCCCGTATGCAAATGAGTTCTCAAAGAAAGCATCATTCAAAATATAATAGTTTGTCAAGCCTGTCAAGATGCTTGATGCCGCTATAGTATAAGGATTACCAGAAGCAATATCACAATTGAAAATCAGATTGTGATTTTTAATCCGCTCATACGACTGTGAATAGCTGTTTTGAAAAACAGAAATGCTCACCAATGCAAACAGTATTATTTTTTTCATCTTGTCAACAATTTATTTAATTCCCGTTCTTTCTCTTGTTCACTCACTTTTTTATATTCGGAGATTAACCATCCGGAATTTGACATCTTTCGGTCGAAGTGATTTACCCGAAATACATAGGAAGGAATATTAAAGAAGTGAAATGTAACATAAAGTCGTTTGCTATATTTCAAGCACCCACTTTCCACTAATGCAAAAAAATAACTTAATGCGTCCAAATCAGAATGATAACTTCTGAAACGGGAAAATTCTTTAGCATGATATTTAAAATCTCCATCCAATTCTGTAAAATCCGCTTCGTGCTGTTCCGGACTTATAACCAATCGTGAAACGGTATCGGCTGCATTATACCCCAATTTTTCCAGTCCATTTATGCCTGAAATTGTCCAACACTCCAATTGTTTGGGAGTAATCTCTGGCTGAAAAACAACACCCAATTCTATCGTTTTTTTTTGAAAGATGAATTCCGTCCTTAATTCAGCATACCATTGGTCACTTTCATATGCCAATCGAATCTTGCTAGCCTGAACTTCATCATGAATTTGAGTGACTTCTTTGATAAAAGTGCTACTATCAGTCTTTGTTATCAATTGATAATCAAACAATAGTACAAAGTTTTTCCACTTCCAAAGAGAATCTTTCCGATTCAGACCAGGGAATGATTCCTCTCCATTGAATCTACACATAAATTCGTCACATGACTTTACATATTCGGCGAACAAGACATTGTGATAGTCTTGTCCACCAAATATGGATTGGGCATTGGCATTAATAACCAATAAAATAATTAATGAGAGGCAGGCGATCTTTTTCATAGATGTAGTTTTACCAATCTGTTTTGATTTTGATATCTCCTAATTGAATAAGCCAATAATCTTTTTCACCATTGGGGGTGTCGATAGTGCGCTTCTCGACATAAATGGTTACCTGTTTGGCATCTACATCATTAACAACAAGTTTTCCATCTCTAGTAGCTCGAAAAGCTTGTATAAAGTAAGCACTTCCAACGTACTTCCCGTTTCCAAGATGATGCAATCTCTTATTGATACGAACTGCGGAGCAGGTATCAACCTCTACATGTTGATAAGGAAGAGCCATCAATCTTCTCAAATATCTCTTCATGGGCTGTGGCCTATTGGCACGCCCTCTAGACGTGGTTTGCATTGTCACCGCATCATGCCATCTCCAATTGCCAGCTTGGTCTTTATATTCGTAATTTTCTCCTTTACCTATAAAAAGTTCCAGAGCTTGATCTATATAATGATAAGCCAATTCTTTCTCTTCAGCAGACTTGTCGCTTTTAGCTGCAATATTAGGTAAATAAGAGAGAAAATCATTTATCTTCATTATCACATTTTGTTCAATGTATTCTCTCTCTTCTTCTGTCATTAATTGAGTTTGCGCCTTAATGCCTCCTGCTGTAATGAACAGCAAGAACAAAAGTATTAGTTTGTTCGTCTTCATATACTTATCTTATTTCGCTTATTTCCAAATAATTATATTTTCCGCCTGATGTTTTGGTTGCATGTACGACATTGATACCCTTCACTGTTTTACTTAGTGCAAGTGCTTTCAAGTACTGAGATATGTTTTTGACTCCAACCTTTGTGGTAAGATTTCCGCCAAGCATGATAACTTGAGTTTCATTTTCAAAATACCTGTTAACGATTCCATTTACCATATTTAAACGTTCAGTATGACTGTATATAGGATTGACGATTTGCTTAAACACACCACTTAATTCGTTGTCTCCGACTGAAATAACTACCGGAGCCGGATTAGTAGGAGTTGGAACTACAGTTGTATTTGAGTTACTTAGCGTATTGAGAGATACGTTATAAACAGGTTCTTGATCCCCATTGGTAGATGCCAACGTACCTTTCTTGGTAGCTTTCATAAGGGCTTCCCAATCTGCTGTGCCGTTTTTGTACTCAATGTTGTATATTTCATCCCAAAATGCCATAGAAAAGCATCCGCCTTCTTTGGGACCAAAAGAAACTTGTCCACGCTTACTACTTGTAGCGATAACTGTACCTTGGCTCTCGAAGAATAATTTCCTCAACTTTTGTGCGTTGATGTCATCTGTATTAGGTTCTCTACCATCTGACGCAACCAAGCCTTTTACAGAGACCCAATCGGCTTCATTGTTACAGCAGTCAGTCAATATGATACACAGTCTTGCTCCTTTTTGAGCCAACTTATCTCTAACCCACGTGACAGGTACGAATTTGTCTTGTTCATAGGACTTGTAATTCAAACACATCTGGGGCAACCAGCCATCCGCAGGGTCTGCTTTTGCATGAACTCCATGCCCAGTGTAATAGAAAAATATGACATCATTGGGATTACAACGTAATCCTGATACAGCACTTTCCAAATTAGGTTTGCTGCATTCTTTTCCTGTATAGACATTGTACCAATCCACTTCACAACCTGTAGCGACTTCTATAATGCCCAATTGTTCTACAAATCGTCTTTGGTCATTCAGACAACTTTCGCCAATCGATTCGTCATCCGTATTACAAAATGCAATTGCATGAATCTTAACATTCTCAGCTTTGGCTGCTGTGCAAAAGCCAATACAAATCAATATTGCTGTAAATAATATTCTTTTCATAACTTATCTGATTTTGTCTAAAGCATCACCTAATAACATCTTACAATAACGTTCCATCAAACGTTTGTTTGAGTAATTCCAATTTCCCAGTTTCTTATCATCATACATGATTGTCCAACTGAAATTGGACAAAGAAACAATCACATGAGCAACCTGCTTTTTCTTTTCAAAGCAGAGTTCAATGCATGGAACATAAGGGGCACGTACCTTTACTGAATCTTGTCCGTAGTTCTCTTCGTCAGCTAACAAAGTGAATTGCAAAATACCAATTTCTTCGTCGTTAAGTTTGGCAATAAGAGAGTCACGCACATAGTGAGGTTCAAGTTCACAATCACCCTTTTCTACTGTTGCTTTCCCTTTTATAGTGTAACACGTTACTTTTTTGGGGCTAAACAATACATCAGAAACCGTTTTCCCCAGATTACAATACACAGCAGAGTCAGGTTGGATGCTGTATATTGCCATTTTTTCATGAAGGCTTTGGCATGATACCAACGAAGGGATAGAGCAAAGTATCCCAAACAAAAACAAAATTTGCTTCCTCATAATCCTAATCTTTTATTGTTATCAATTCAGTGTGATTTGTACGTAAAAAAGTTTCATCATATCCGGGAACTTCGTATTTTATGATTACGGAGAAGGTATGTTTTCCGGCAGGTTTGTCTTTCAAACGTACCCCAAATGGACATACTAACTCATTCTTTACCGTACCGATAACTATGTTTCCCAATCGGCAGTCAATCTTCTTGACATCCGTTCCTGTAATCAGAGAATCTTGAAGAATAGTGACACATCCATATAGTGAATCCCCATTATGATATTGGAACAATGAATCGTTAAATTCAACTTTATAAGATATTGGAGGGCTAAAATCTTTATCGTCCTCACATCCTGACAAAATGCCAAGTATCATCAAACAGCATGTAATACAATTAATTGCTTTCATACACTTACACAGTTAAAGTTATTCAAAAAGAGAAAATGTCCATCGTAAACTAAAATTCATATCATTATTGGAAAAATTCGCATAAGGATACCAGAAACCGCCATCAGGAGTGTAGTCCTTATTAAAGAGGTCATAGTTGGCCATGTCCATACATACCATAATGGCTTGTCTTCCTTCGGCCAATTGTATACCTACAGCATAAGACGTGCGCATTCCATTATTAAGTTGATTGATATCGCTACCGTTAGGACCTTTGTACTTTATGTTATGAACATATGTTGTTCCTAATTCAAAAATCGGACACCAATCATATTCGTCCATCAAGAACCTCAAAGGAGATATTCGAACGCCAATTCCCATTTGAAGACTTTGGATCCTATGCTTATTGTAATTCAAATCTCCTAAGAAACGCAGTTTGTACTGATTCAGACAATATGCTCCATATACATATGCTCCAATCGGGGACTCAGCACCTTGCCATCCAAATTTCAATCCAGCTTCAATGTTGTTAAACAAATCATAAGCGGTAAAACCATAAGGATTGCTATTCTTTACGTCTAAAGATTCTCCGTTATCTTTCATACTCATATATGATATGTCCACAGGAACCCAGTCTGCCGTTGCAGCACCTTCTGTCGCATACGCTATAGGAACGTTTACCAATAGCTTGGCATACTCCAATATATTATGAGTAATAACATGGTTACTTCTTGTGTATAAACCGAAAATCCAAGGATTATCTTGCCCTATAGCTGTCGGGACAAAGGCTACTATGAAGACAAACAGCGCAACCAATCTTTTTTTATCAAAGAATTGCAAAGATTTCAACATTCGAGTCATGATAGTGGGATTTTATTAAATTGCATAAACATTTGTATTGACAGGAGATGCATCTCCATGCACACTAAAATCTTTGACACTAAATGAGTGGACATTTTTTTCATTCAAGACTGTCCTACAAATATACGGAATTTCTGTGATTGGGCTCACACTAAACAATTGACCCATAATAAGCCAATCAATTCCCAACAATCGTGTTCTTTTTTCCATTTTATTGCATTTTTAAATTAAACTTCTCCGGAGTCTGGCTTTGCTCTTCCTTTTGGCAAATAAAAAAAGCGCAGCCTTCGTCGTATTCCGCTCAGGCCTACCACAGCCTTCATAATCCTACAGAGAAGTCTGCGCCTATGCGCATAACTCCTACGGATTATGAAATGCTCGATTTTCCTGTATCAAGGTGGTAGTTTGAGCGGAAATAGAGCAATAAAATGTCTTGTACTCATAAAGTACGGTGCAAATGTACGGAAAGTTTTTTGATTTGCAATACTAAAATCAAAAATAAATCAATTTGCAAAGAAAATAACGTGCATAAATAGTTATAAGGGAGATTTTATAAATTTGTTTCTTCGTTTATTTGGGAAGGTTGTCTGCTTGGACGATATGCTTGTCTTTTTGGCCTTTTCTTTCTTATCTTTCTTATTTCTTTGATACGTAGCTCGCTACGCATCTTTGTAGATAAGAAGGAAAATCCTCAAAAATCAGAAGCAGATCCTCGCAAGCTAATTTATAGATCCTCCCTAAAATGAAATATAAACCCGTGTTAATCCGTGTCATCCGTGCCTGAATTTATTTTTGACACCCTCATTGCGGAAATATGGGGTTTTGGAAGTGATTTTTTTCTGAACTCCCTCCCCCCCCTTACGGCTCCCCCAATGCATCCACAATGAGGCGCACCTGATAGGGGGTGTATTCCTTGCTGCGCAGGGTGAGGCCGCTGCGGTGCAGGGCATCGCGCAGCTCCGGATTCCGCAGAATCCATGTCTGCAACTTCTTGCAGGCGGCACGCTCCCCCACCGTGGGGGCATAGAGTCCCGCCAATTCACTTTTTCCATAGGTTCGGAAGACAAATTTTTCCATCGTCGTAATTTTCTGTAAAGGTACTGAATTTTGCTGAGATAAACAAGTTTTTTTCTAAGGAATTGTCCGGTAAATTGTAAAGTTTATAGAACCTCCCGTAAAGAAATAGGTGTAATCTTCCAAACGAACTTTTTCGAACCGGTCGGAACCGTTCGGAACGGTGTGGAACCATGCGGTCATTTCTGCTTTCTGCATGTCGTACCTTTGCATTGTCTTTCGGAAAGAATGGTAATCTTAGTGCACAAAGAATGCTATTCTTATCACCGGAAGAATGGTAATCTTATTTTATTAACAAACCTATTAAAAACTGTACGATTATGATTAATTATTCCATTGTGATGCGCCGTAAGAATCTGGCCGACAAGGAGAGTGAGAAGCTGGCTTATGCCACCGCTCAGTACAACAGTGTGATGACCCTCGACAAGTTTGCCGCACACATCGCCTCGCATGGCAGCGTGTATAGCCGTGCCGACATTGCTGCAGTGCTGACGCTGGCCGTCGATTGCCTGCACGAGCAGCTGCTGGCGGGCCAGAAGATAGAATTGGGCGACTTGGGAGCCTTCTGCATCAGCCTGAACTGCACGGGTGCCGATAGTGCCGAGACGTTCGACCCCAGCGTGAACGTGAAGCGGGTGAAGGCCCGCTGGGAGATGGGCGACAAGTTTCTGAACCTGACGGAAGAGGCCGAGTTCAACCTCGTGGCCAACCGCGCCACACAGGCCGCTGTGCTCCGTGCCATCAAGGCGGGCGACACCACCGTGACGCTTGTGACGGGAACGGGTGGCACGGCTTCCGACTCCGGCTCTGACGCAGGCAACACCGATGCAGGAAACTCTGATGCCGGCAACACCGGCACAGGCAACACCGGCACAGGTGGCGACGACAGCAATCCGCTGTAATATCCTGTGACTGGTGAACAGCGGCCGGTGACAACTTCGATGGAACCAGTAACTATCCACTATCCACTATCAACTATCAACTATCCACTATCAACTAATTTATTTACACCATCATGTCATTAGAAGAAAACAAAAAAGAGAACATTTGGGGTACGGTGCTCCGTATAGTCGTAACCGTGTTGACTGCCCTTGCCACTTCGTTAGGTGTGGTGAGCTGTGCGCAACCTTTTTGAGAAATGTAAATGAAGCAGATTATGTTTGAAAAAATTACACTCAACGACCCCGCATTCAATATGCGGGGTTTCCCCTCCCCTTCCCTCTTCCTTACGGGAGGTGAAGCGAAGGATGAAGAAAAGGTGGCGGTGCCCGGCAGGCGCTCCGTTTCCCTCGCCGTCATTCACTGCTCCGCCACGCTGCCAGGGCAGCAGGTGACGGTGCAGGATATTGACAGATGGCATCGCCTGCGGGGATTCGATTCGATAGGCTATCACTTCTACATCACCGTAGATGGCAGCATCTGCATTGGCCGTCCTCTGAGTCGGGCGGGTGCCCATTGCAAGGGGTTCAACGCCCACTCTGTAGGCATCTGCTACGAGGGCGGACTGGATGCGGAGGGACACCCCAAGGACACGCGCACGCTGCTGCAGAAGGCAGCCCTTGTGGCTCTGCTGAACAAGTTGAAAGAAATTTACCCCGCGATGGATGTCGTAGGACACTGCGACCTCAACCCCCACAAGGCATGCCCCTGCTTCGATGCCAAAAGGGAATATGCCACTTCTGCCACCTAACGCGTGAAAAAGGCTTATAACGTGCGTGTGGGCGTAGAAAATTGTTAAAATTGGTAAAACCTATGCCCGCACGCGCGCGTATTACATATATTTTCACGCGTAAGTGGCAGAAGTGGCATATGAGCTACGAATTGTTAGCTACAGCTACAAGTCCTCCATCCGAATGGTCACCAGTCACTCGCAGCTCGTAACTAATCACTCATTCATCACCTCTTCCCTCAGTTTGGCGGCCAGTGCGAGCAGCAGTTCCTGCTGTCGGGCAGCCGGGTGCAGGCTGATGCACCGGAAGACGACCCGCAGGTAGTTGTGCAGGTTGCCGTTCTCTCCCGCTGCCACTTGGCGGTAGATGCGTTCGGACATGCCGATGTCGCGACACAGCCTGCGCACCGACAGTTTGCAGTCGTCTTGTTTCTTACTCTTTACCGTCACACTGCGGCGGAGCTTGTCCGCCCAAGAACCCAATTGTGGGTAGCTTTTTTAAATTCTTCATACGGTTGTTTGTTAAAATTGTAAAATATACGTCACTCATGGGTGACGCACTGATTTGCAAAGTACAGCGTTTTTCCTCAATTTTGCAAGCGAATCAGTCAAAAAAACTGAAACTTAAAAAACAAACATCGTATGGAACTCCAACTGTTTCGTGGCTACACCGAATGCCGCCCCACATCCGTCACTATCGAAGAAGTCGTTGACCTGATCCGCAACGACGAGTCGCTCACCAACCTGACCCTGCGCCACCGCCTGCAGCTGCAGCAGCGCGGCACATCGCACGCATCGACCGCCGACAAACGGTCGTCGCCCTGCATAGCCGCTGCCGTGCGCTTCAGCGGTGGAAAGAGGCGCGAACACATCGTGGCATGGACAGGACTGTCGCTGGTGGACATCGATCAGGTGGAGGCCGGGAAGATGCCCCTCCTGCTCGACCTGATACGGCACGACCCGCACACCCTGCTGGCCTACACCACCATCAGCGGACAGGGGGTGCGAATCCTCTACCGGTGGCAGCTGAGGCAGGGTGAGGCCATGGACACCGGCAATCCGTCGGCACCGGAGAACCTGCGCATCTACCTCCGGGCCTTCCAGGCCGGCAACACTCACTATGCCGGGCTGTTGGGGATGGAGACCGACGGGCAGTGCAAGAATGCCACCCGCCTGTGCGGACTGGCACACGATGCCGGGGCATACTACAACCCGGATGCACAGCCCTTCGAGCTGACGGTGGAGCGGAAACTGAAGGGACGGAACGGACGGAGCCATACCCTGCAGCAGGTGTTGCCCGTGGTGAAGGGCGAACTGGCCGAGGCGGGCATCGTGTACAGGGCCGGACACCGCAACGAATACATCAGCCGTATGGGCTACCTGATGAACCTCTACGGGGTGGCTTTGGAGGAACTGACGGAATGGGCTGTGGGTGAGTTTGCCGACTACCGCGACGATGTGGCGGGCATCTTGCGCTCGTGCTATACCCACACCGACGAGCACGGCACGCGCCGCTTGTCGCGCAAGCAGAAGGAGACACCGGAGGACGAACGTCCGCTCTATCCCACCGTGGAGGACATAGCCCGCCGGCTGACCGAACGGGGCGACTACCGCTACAATGTCATCACCGGCAAGTGCGAACACCGTCCGCACCCCGGCGCAGGGGACGAGGCGGAAGACTGTCCGGAGGAGGATGGATGGCGACCGATAGACAACCGTTTTGTGCACTCGGTGTGGAGAGACCTGGCCAACAACTTCAGGATGGTGCGCACGCAGGACATACACCAGATGCTGATGTCGGAGTTTGTGCCCCCGTTCAACCCTTTCGAGCAGTACTTCGCCGGGCTGCCTGCCTGGGACGGACAGACCGACTACATTGCTCAGGTGGCTGCTACCGTAGAGACCTGCCCCAACGAGGATGAGGAGGACGACGTCACCTTCGAATGGGCCTTCCGCAAATGGATAGTGGCTCTGGTGGCCGGACTGTTCGACCGCGATAAGGTGAACGAAGAGATACTGGTGCTCGTGGGCAAGCAGGGCACCTACAAGACCACCTGGCTCAACCACCTGCTTCCACCCGTGCTGCGTAGCTATTTCCACACGAAGACCGACTGCGGGCGGTTCGACAAGGACGACAAGCTGGCACTGGCGGAGTTTGCCATCATCTGTCTGGAGGAGATTGAGGCCATGCGCCCCAACGAGCTGAACCAGCTGAAGTCGCTGGTGACTGAAAAGCAGATCAACGAACGCCCCGCCTATGCGCACTACAAGGAGGAGCGTACGCACATCGCTTCGTTCTGCGGCACGAGCAACAACCGGCAATTCCTCAACGACGAGAGCGGCGAACGGCGCTGGCTCGCCTTCAGCGTGGAGAAAATCTGCAGTCCGCACGACCATCCGCTGCCCTACGAGGGACTCTATGCGCAGGCATACCACCTGTGGCGGGAGGGATTCAACTACTGGTTCGAAGGAGAGGAAATAGAGAGGCTGAACCGCCATGCACAGGCATTCCAGGTGCCCGACCTGGCCTATGAACTCATCCACACGCATTACCGTGTGCCTGTGCCCGGCGAGAAGGCGCTCTTCGTCACCACGGCAGACATTGTGGCCCGCATCAGCTATGCCTTCAAGGTGGCACCGTCGGCACACCTCATCTGCCCCATCATGTTGGAGGCCGGCTTCAAGATGGTGCGGCGTGCCAACCGGCGTGGCTACCTGGCCGTCGTCCTCAACAACGACCAGATAGAGGCTTCCCGCCGCCTGCTGGCCACGGTGTAGCTGTCCTTGTCTCGTCCGTATCCGCATCTGGAAAAACAAAGGGCATGCCCATCTATGAGAGCCTATTGCTGTTTTTACTTTCTTGTCGAAAAGTTACGGAGAATAATCCCATTAATAGCCTTCATGACCACTCTCCTGCTAAAATCGCATAAATTTTAGTACTTTTTCAGGGTAATTGATGGTAAAACAAAGTTTTTTTTGTAATTTTGCTGCGTGTTCTTGGGAATACATGACATATTTGCTCAAATTCTCCATTCGAATTAGCACCTCAATATTGAGAAAGAGAGCATTACCTAACTGCATTTGGAGTGTGCGCATAAGCGTAGACTTCAACCATAGCAGTTAGGGGCCGTGCTAAGCCTGAATGGAGATATGGATGAAAGCCTGCGCTTTTCTTTTGCCCAAAAGTTAGTGCAGATGCCAACCGGAAAAACTTAAGTACTAACCAACAGGCAATGAGCAAATATGAATATTCCACTTGCGACCAACGACATATTAATCCAGCAAGGATTCAAAGGATATAGAAGAAAGTCCTCAACGTTCTGCCAAACGGCAGACGTTGACGGACTTTCTGTGTTTTTGAATATGAGTAAATAACAATATTAACAACTTAAAATCAAATTAAAATGAAGACTGAGAATCTTAAAAATTGGGGGGCGTTCATTGCCTTCTTAATCTTGGCAGCTATCAGTTGCTGGGCAACAGAGCATTCATTTCACTTGCTGATTAAGTGGATGCCAGAACCTTTTGTATGGGGTCTTACAATCGCCTTCTTTATTGTTGCCTCGTATGGTACTAAAATGATTGTTGATGCACTCAACAAGGATTTGTGGATGGATCACCGCCGCCGAACTTTCTGGATTGGGGTAGTACTTGCGTTAATCTTTTGGCTGCTAATGAGTATGCCGACAAACACTCATACTTTCTTCTACAATCATAATATTGGAAATAAAGTACAGGAAGACTTGGCTACGACAAGTACGTATCTTGAGCAAATCAAGTCAAGGAAGAATGTTGATTCAGCATATTTTGTAGTCCATGATGACGTTCAAAAGAAGTTTACAGATCTGACAAATGAATTTGATGGAATTGGGAAAAGCGGGAAAAAGGGCAGTGGCGAATATGTTCGAGAAATCTTACGCAGCATCAATGAGGTTTTGGAAAAAGAACTCTCAGGGTCTTCTGTGAAGTTCAATGATGCTGCATGGAACAAGTTTGACCCACATGTACTCTCCAATTATGAGAATCAGATGAATCGTGCTTTGGAGCAAATTAAAGACCAAAACTACAAGGTTTCCAAAACGGCTGCTGCCGAAGCTGCTGAGGATATTCGCAAAATAGGACTCATGACAGATACAATCAAAGTCATGGTAGAGACTGGCAGTATACATGAGGATGTCATCACACAAGCAGAGGGGGTAATCCTCAGTGGATATACATGTGTTAAGAATAATCAGAAATATGTAAAGTTCGACAATCAGAAAGACAAGAAACTCTATACGGCTGAAAATCTGGAAACCAATACGAAGCGAATGCTGTCTGTTATAGATGTATGGATAGACTTCTTCAAAGGAAAGTACCCCATTTCATTCCTTTTTTATGTACTTCTGTCTATCCTTGTAGATGTGGCAGCATTTATATTCTTTGATTTTGCCTTCAAGAAGAGAGAAAACTAATCATTAACATTAAAGTATTAAAATCATGGAACTGAATCCCCAACTTGGTACGGTTTCTAATGAAGAAACCAAGCCTGCAACAACGGAAACAAAAATTGAGACCCCCATTGTTAGTTCAACTACAAATACAAATGATGAACCACAGGTGTTAGGTCTGACAAAGGAAGAAACCAAAGACCCCAATGAGATTAGTATAACGATAGCTGATAAAAGCACCCCTATCGTTGTTCTTTTTGGCCCACCATCTTGCGGAAAGACAATGACGCTTGTCCGTTTGACTCGCTACTTGCGCACAATTGGCTTCAAAGTTGAACCAATTACTTCATTCCGTCCTTCAGCTGACGAGCATTACGCAAAAATGTGCAAAGACTTTCCGGGAATGATTGGAAGTAGCGATGCTGCAAACAGTACAAAGAACATCAGCTTCATGCTTGTGCGTGTCCTTGACTCCGTTGGCCGGGTAAAATGCCAAATACTTGAAGCTCCCGGCGAATATTATTATAATCCGGATGACCCCGATGAGCCTATGGCAAATTTCCCAAGATACGTTAATGCCATCAAGAACAGTAGCAACAGAAAGATTTGGTGCTATATGGTAGAGCCTAGTTGGAAATATGCCGATCAAAGCGCGAATTATGTTACAAAGATTCACAGGCTGAAACACAATATGCGTCCTACTGATAAAGCAATCTTCATTTTTAACAAGATAGACCTTACCTCCTTTGTCATATCTCCAGGACAAGTAAATTTGAAATCGGCAAGGAAAGAAATTGAAGATCTCTATCCGGGCATCTTTACACCTTTCAGAGCAAAGGGGGTTTTCGGAATTTCGGATAATTTTGAGTTAGTTCCATTCCATACGGGTGACTATAGCAAGAAAATTGCCGGCGGTTACTCTTTCCAAGAGGGCCCTGCCGAATATCCGGAGAAGTTGTGGGATACCATTAAGTCCATGATATGATAAAAGGGTAGCTTATGAATGTCGAATTTCAAATACACGGTGTCTTGTCTTCTGGCCAGAAAACATGGAAGCAGGAGGACAGAGACTATTATACACAATTTTATAGCGACCAAACGGAGGATGTCTTGATGATTGTTGAGGTTGTAAACCGTCCTCATGGTATCTCAACCTATTACAATTATCTCCGAAATAACAATATTCTGTCAGCAAGAGTTGGGTCATATTTCGGTATGACTATGAGAATAGACGGTGCATTTTGTAGAGATGTGAAGAGTATCTACATGATGCTTGACAATCTTTTCAATAAGATGATGGTTGGCTCTTTACTTATTGCAAAAGGAGATAAATATGAATATGCCATTGATTCCTTCGATGCTCAAAATGATTATCTGTCACAAGTCGAAAGGCAATTCTCCAATATGCTAAATGCTTTTTGTTCGCCCCAAGATTTCTTTGAAATCTCGTCGGCATACATATCACAAGGCACAAAGCTAAGTGTGAATGCATCGGAAATCACAATTCCTACGGCTGTAGAAACAATCAAGCAAAGAGCCAAGCTATATCTTTCTCCGACATATCAGTCTAAAGCTGCGCAAAAGAAAATCGCTGATGCAAAAGCAGAGGCTGATGCTGCTGTTGCTGATGCGAATGCGAGGATTCGAGCTGCAGAAGATGCTCACTCTAAATCCAAGCAAAGGCAAGAACGGGAATACGAGAATTGGGAGAAAGAGAGACAGTCTCTTGAAGAAGCAAGGAATGCCGCAATCAAAGATTACGAAGAATTAGAGGAAAAAATGCGGAAGGCAGGGCTGGACACTTCCATAAATGCTAAAATCTCGGAAATCAAAGAACCTTTAATACAACTGGCAGGCCTTGTGGCCGGGCGATTTCAAGAAGATACTTACGGAAATGTTCAGTATGAGTCTCAATGTCATAAAAAAGATAGCAAAAAAGATAAACTCCAAGTTTGGCTTCCTTGGGCTATTTGCATTCTTCTTGGTATTGTTCTTGTTTGCACTATATGGTATATGGACAGTGCTAAAAATACTGATCAGTCTGATACTATAAAGAAGCAATCTGAAAAGATTGAACAATTAGAGGATTCTGTCAGAAAAATGTCCAATCAGTCTGACATTATAAAGAAGCAATCTGAGAAGATTGAACAATTAGAGAATTCTATCAGAAAAATGTCCAATCCCATAGGAGCAATGGAACAGCAAGTTAAAGTAGAAGAACCTGTAAAATACAATTTGGCAAAACTACGTATTAACATCAAAGAATTAGCGGTACGTGCAGGAGGCTTGACTGTAGGTTCTACCTATACTTGCGAGATTACTGGTGGAGATTATCCGAAGGACGGCTATTGGGTTATTTATGAGGGAGAGAATAGGATACCGGGAAATGTTTTCACAGTTTCTTCTCCCTCAGGGACACAAGTAAAAATAACATATTACAAAGGAACAGATGTTATCAAAGAAAGAACTATAAAGGTGTTGTAAAATGAAGAAATTAACTATTGTACTACTATCAGTTGTCATGCTTGATGCCTTATTCTCATCGTGTGACAATAAACAAAAGAAGCCACCTGTTGACCTCAAAGAGCAGGTTGTACAGAATGGAGAAGTATCCGTTCCGTATTCAGAACTTGGAGGCGTAAAAACAATTCCAGTAAAACTGAACGGAGTAAGTATGGATATGATATTCGATACGGGATGTTCAGGAATGAGCATTTCTTTGAATGAATTGCTTACTATGCAGAAGAACGGTAAATTCTCAGAAAACGATATCGTTGGAATTACAGAAGCAACCATTGCAGACGGGAGCGTCGTCGAAAATGGGCTTATTAACTTGCATGAAGTTGAAATCGGAGGTAAGGATGGAATTATACTTCATAATGTTAAGGCCAGCGTTGCCCTCAATCAAATTGCGCCCATTCTTTTGGGCAATGGTGTGATAGATGCGGTTGCATCTGTTGAAGTAGATAATATAAATAAGATCATCAAATTCAAGCGTCGCTGAGCATGAATAGTTCTGTTTATATCTTTGGTAATCTTTTATCTGGATACACACAATATCCAGATGAAGGATCTACATCATCTATTTTCCAAGAGTTTTGTACAAAAACAAAAGCTACTACTCAGATTGCCATCCACAGAGATGGCAATCTGATGTATTATGCCTATATAAGGAAGTTGGAGCAAGGAAAGCACATTGGGCTTTGTGTCCTTCTCAATGGAGTTGCACTAACCAAGTTTGAAGGATTGTTTTCTCTATTTGAAAATGTCATTTCAAATCTTGTGACCAAGGGCTATCTGATTAAATATAATGAAAGCGGCAACTTGATTGCGAATACAGAACATCTGTATATGAAACGGGAAGAAATTGATTTGATTGCAGAATCTCTAAAAGGCGGATTTGATAGTATGAAATCCACAGCAATGAAATTACCTCCCGTTAATTATGCAATCAGTAGTGAGTCCGTAAAAGAATATGTTGTTGAGGATGATGCCAAAGAAATATTGAAATCTTCCTATACGAATGGCTATACATACATCTATAAATCAAAAGGCTTTAACACAGCGTTGATGAATAGCTATCAAGGGATACTTTCTAAAATCAGCAAAGAAAATGACTCTCTTAAAAAAGAAAATAGTAATCTGAAAGAAGAAAACAGAAAGATAAGGCTGCAAAAGAAACAATTCCTATATGTCATTATCTTATGCATAGCCGTTATAGGTTGTGGTGTAGGACTGCTTTTTTTGAATGATACGTTAGATATGACTCAAAACGAACTTGCGGCTGCCAACGATACTATAATAGTTAGGAATACAACAATTGATAGTCAGAATGCTCAAATTCTTGATATGAACTCACAAATAAGTTCACTAAAAAAAGCATTGTTAAACGAAAAGGATAAGCGTGAATTAGCAGAAAGCAAACTGGAGAATTTGAATAGTTCTATTTCATCTTCCATTCCCATGCTTATAACGGATATTGAAATCGCGAATGTTTATAATGATGGTTCATTTGAAACTAATTATGGCGGGGTTATCTATAGTTCTAACTCCATGTTTCTAAAGCCAAGAATAACATATACGGGAATCAAAACTGAAGAAGACATTACACTTTATGTAAAGCTTTACGGTATTTCAGGATCATTACAAACAGGGAGTTCTTCACCGAGTGGGTACTCATTTTCTAGCAGTGTTACTGTTTCAAGTGGTAACAGCAATACATACGAACTTAAGGGTTGGGGAGGTTCTGATAAAGGTTTTTGGAGTCGCGGTACCTATCGCTATGAGATATGGTATGGAAACGTTTGCTTGAGAGCAAAGACATTTACAGTGTATTAGTGGACGGCTATAAATTCTATTACGAGAGAGAACCTGTGATTACGGTAGGTTTTTTTACGTCATCAACTGTTCCTTCCCAGTTTATACCGGCCATACCAATAATTTCAAATCACTTTTTCCTGTATAAACAAAAAAAACACCCCGTTCGGTGCTTTTTATGATAATTATACGTATATTTGTACCCGAAAGGGGCGATTTTGCATCCCAGAGTTTGTTTTTATACCCGAAAGGGACGAATAGAGAGATTGTATGAATATAGGAGAATATATCCAAGCAAAGCGAAAGCTGCATGGCCTCACTCAAGTGGAGCTGGCCGAGCGCAGTGGTGTAGGCGTGCGCTTCGTGAGAGAACTAGAACGAGGGAAATCTACCGTACAACTCGACAAGGTGAATCAGGTGTTGGCCCTCTTCGGTGAGGAATTGTCGCCCACTAAAATCAAAATGTCATGACACGGGCAAAGATATACATCAACGACACCCTCTGCGGCATCCTCACCGAGGATCATGAGGGATATCACTTCCAATACACCACAGAGTATGTGGCATCGGGCGGTACACCACTTGCTCCCACCATGCCATTGCAGGCTGAGGAGTACGTAAAGGAATTCATGTTCCCCGTATTCGATGGTCTTATTCCCGAAGGATGGATGCTCGACATCGTAGATCGCAACTGGAAGGTCAACCCACGCGACCGCATGCGGTTGTTGCTCCTCTGCTGTAAAGATTGTATCGGAAACATAAGCGTGCGCGAATATGAATAACAACAACAAACGATGCCTCTATTGCTACAAGGAGCTGCGAGGCATAGAGGGCGACTATCACCCCCAATGCGCCAGAAAACTGTTCGGTATGCCTAAAGCACCGATACTACCCTACACGCGGGACAACATCGAAAGCCTGGCACTGCATATCCTCGAGCGTAGCACCTCAGTCACTGGCGTGCAGCCCAAGCTCTCGCTCGACATCAACCGAGGTGGAAAGAACGAACCCGAGAAGCTGACCATCGTAGGGCTGTGGGGAAACTTTATCCTCAAGCCGCAAAGCCCTATCTACCGCGCCATGCCCGAGCTCGAAGATCTCACCATGAAGCTTGCCGCCACGGCTGGGATAGCCACCGCTACCCACGGACTCATACGCATGGCCGATGGCGAACTTGCCTATATCACTCGCCGCATGGATCGTACCGCTGATGGACGCAAACTCTCGATGCTCGACATGTGCCAGCTTACCAACCGGCTCACCGAACACAAGTATCGCGGCGCCTACACACAGTTGGCCGAGACCATACATCGTTATTCCGCCACGCCCATACTCGATGTGCAGCGATTCTGGGAGATGGTCATCTTCTCTTGGCTTACAGGCAACTCGGATATGCACTGCAAGAACTTTTCGCTCATCGAGCGCGACGACATAGGCTACCAACTATCTCCAGCCTACGACCTGCTGTCTGTGCTACTCACGGGTATCAACGACCCCGACGAATTGGCCATGCCCCTCTGCGGGACAGCCGAGGAGGGCTCATCCTTCAGCGGTTTCAGCCGCTCCTCCTTCATCGAAGCTATGACATCTACAGGTATAATTGCCAGGATTGCCGAGAAGATAATAGACAAACTCGCTTCCTACCGCAACAAATGGTTCGTCCTAATCGACTCATCCTTCTTGACTGACGAGCTGAAGGAGGCGTATAAAACCCTACTGGATGAGCGATTGTCACGACTCTGATTCCCCCAATAAAATCCCCGAGGCTGCTCCGTGTGGGGTTGCCTCGGGGGGATTAGTGCTTATCTGTAGAAATCTAAAATATCGCTTGAAATATTTAAGGCGAACAGATGTTGGAATCTGAAAAAACAAAGGGCATGCCCATATTCCGGACACGCCCTTTCCTATTCACCGTCTGTTCGGAGGCGCAGGTGGGGGTGATATTTATCCAAATGCCCCCAATGTATTCACTTTCATGACAACCTATTTTATCTGTTGGCCTTTTCCGTTGATAATGATACCTTGTGGCTGACAGAGGTACAAGTCTTCCGCAATGGCTTCGATAGAAGAGTATTCAGGCGGGGTGATCCGTTTCCCGTCTCTGTCTATCAGACCATAGTATTCATTGTAATACCCGCTGCGCACCATGTATCTCTGACATTTGGCCACATCGTATATGGCAGAATTTGATGAATATTCATCTCCGTCTTTATCATTGTCCAGCTCGGTCGTAGCATAATGCATGTTTTCTATATCGTCTATTACGAAATCGACCAGAAGGTTGCCGTCAAAGTCATATCGCTTCGCTGTATGGTCAGGGTAACGGACCTCGATAACACCATCATAAATATCTATCAGTGAATTTTCCACATCGTACATCAGCTCCATGTTTTCCGAATACAATCCATATACATCGTCTTTCTTGACTTTCCAGAATCGGCATTCATGTTCGATGGCATCGTATTCTGGTGCCAACGCCCAGCAGCCTTGACGGTCTATCAAGCCGTACTTGTCATCCACTGTGTTTTTCATCATACAATAGCCGTCGTGGAAGGCATATTGAGGTTCGTCATAATGGACTTCAAAATCCTTGTCTATGACAACATCACCGGAATGGTTGATGAACATGAGTTCATTATCCTTTTCCACTGCAGCCAGACCTTCGGAGAACACCCATGCTCTGGTATAGATGGCAGGGAGTGTCACTTCACCCGTGAATCTGTTCAAATAACCTCTTTTCCCATTTTTCGAGAATACGGCAAGACTGTCCTTGTCATCTGACACAACAACCCAATCCACCTCTTCAACAATCACCTTTTTCAGATTCTTGTCATATACACGTCCTTTATCCCGATAATGGAGTTCCTGAAAGACAATGTGATTGCTCAGATAACTTATGCCACAAACTTCCTCAACGGTGTGAGGGCGAATCCAATCACGGTACACCACCTCATAGCAAAAGACATAGACAAATGCAATGGTACATATCAGAAACAACAGTGTAAAACAAGTTGCGAATATTCGCCAGATGACCTTACCGAAGGGTGTTCCCTCTTTATAGCCGAACAATCTGGCTATTTTCTGTAGGAACTGACAGATACCCCTGAAAAGAACAGTCAGCCATAATTTGAATGAGATTTTCTTTTTCATGATTCTAATCTTTAATGTTCGCTATTTTCTTCAATCGTTCCATTTCCTGCTCGTCACAACTTACCATGCCCTTTTTCCCAAAATGCCGATATATGCTGATTAGTCCATTGGCATATCTTGGAGTAAGCATAGCATAGGCATCTGCCTTGTAATAATACTCAATTGCCTTCTGTATGTCAGAGAAATCCTTGCTTTCCCAATATCTGCCGATATATGATTTGCCTATCTTCAGATTGAGGAATGGATATTTCCCGGCAAGACGGATAAGGCATTGTTCATATTCATCTTTTCTGTCCTTCTCTTCATAGTATGCGATTTGGAACAGTGCAGCCAATTCGCTTCCTTCATTCTCTGCTTCTCGGATAACTCTCAAAGTACTATCGGGTATTTCCTCAGATAGCATATTATTGCCAACAGCCTTTATCACCTTAGCTTCTGCAGGAATATGCATTTCGAGTTGCTCCAATTCCTTTAAAGCATTTCTGTTGTAGGAAGAACTGAGTATTTCTGTAACCTTCCTGAATGGATGCCCCTCTTCGAAGAGTTCAACCACACTGTTGAAGTTCTCTCCTGTTTTGTCGCAATAATTGGCATACATGCAAATCATATTCAACCAACTCTTCTCAACACCGTCGCCATCACGATAACAGATAGCAAGTGATTTGTATGCATCAGCATCTCCGGTTCTCGCTTGTTGGACAAGCTGCCGAAACTTCATGCCGGCAGCTCGTGTCGTCAGTTCTCCATTCTGATTATCCAAGTTGATGGCATTGTCTTGACATGCATTGCACATCAACAAGACAATTCCGCAAATGGTTGCAAACAGTCTGTTCATGTCAGTTTTATCCTTATCAATTGTGTCACATTTTATATTCAGACATCATTCCTTTCTTTCCGATAGCTTCTATAAACAGCAGACATTTCCTCGTCAGCACATTTTTCAGCCATCATATCGAATTTCATTCTTGATTCCATTGACCCGCGAGACATCGTAGCGGCTTCAACCAAACGTGCGGTTTTATATCCGCTCTCGAATGGGACACTGATGCCATTGGTCATCTTCGACAACTCCTTGTACCAAGGTTCGTCTGTAATGGTCACCGTGTCAATCTTGATCTTCTCATGAGCAGCTTTCTCTGCTTCCTTACGCCAGTCTATCTGGTTGCCTACGACATAGTCCCTGTATGTGTAGCCCAATGGGTGCGGATTGGCGTCAGAAATCAGGAGTATGGCTTTGGTCGCATCTTCACGCCATGAGGTTTCCTCCACAATTTTTTTGATGACAAGTTCGTAGAATTCGTCGCCATCGCCACCGCTTGTATTGCGGCTTTCACGTATGAACTTGATTATGTCGTTCTCATTGTCTGTCGGCATCAGGCATTGATATGCATCGCCAAATTCTGAGGCACTCTTCATGTCGCAGTAATCGCCAAAGGCTACAATTCCAAGACGCAGGTTCTTGTTGTCTTTAAACAATCGGGGAACAAGTTCCGACACTTCCTTGCGCACTGCATCGATATAGGCAGCCATCGAACCGGTCGTATCGAAGGCAATCACCATGTCAAGCACTCCTATTTCCTTGGGAGCCACCTTGTTCAAGGATTTTTCATCCTTTGTTCCCTCCACTTTCGCATCTTCAACTTCCACGGTAGTCTTAACAGTTGTCTCTACCACGGTCTTCACGTTCTTCTTTCCAAAAATGTCTTTTAGTTTCATAATCCTCAAATCACTTCATTAATACTTCCTTAATATATTTCAAACTGTTCAAATTCAACTTCAATCACGTTTTTTTTCTCATTTATGCCATAAGAGAGCTGAAAGTAACCACATTTCTATCAATTATGCTACCAATCATTCTACTTTTCTTGCTTCGAAGACACCCGGGTGCTCATTTACTTGACTTACGTTTCTACTTGCGAAACTTGAGTTAAATTACTTTGAGCCAATGCCTGCTGGTTTCATCTCACAGTAGCGCTCGTACCACTGCAGTTTCTCGGGAGTATCGATAGGGTCATACTCACTGATGATGCAGCCCGTCGAGAGGTCGTCGGCAAGAGCAAGGATAATCTCCGATAGTTCGAGTGTATCTTCTAATTGCTTGCCCTCGGGGCAGAATATATGACGCTCTTTGATATGCCTGTAGCCATAAATTGCACCCATAATATTGCCGCAAACGGAGCCCGTCGAGTCGCTATCACCGTTGTGGTTGACCGAGGCAATAAGCGCATCCTCTACGCTGTCGATATGGCGAATGGCACAGAAGAGTGCAATGGCCCAAGTTTCCTCCGCAACCCAACCTTCACCAAGCTCACGGATGGCGTCAGCATCTGGGATATTGGAGTGTGCCAACTGTACAGCTTTCTCGGTCAGTTCCTTTAAGTATCGTTTGTCGGATTCATACTTGCCTTTATAGATCTTGTTAAGAATCTTCACAGTGTCGGCTACAATGTTGTCTATCTCCTCACAGACCTGTTTAGGCGACATTGGGACAACTTTATATAGCAGCACCGTAAGTAGTGATGCGGGCAGGAAACCGAGTGGGTGCTTGTGGGTAACCTCTGCTATCTCACCACCAGCCTCTGCAAGCTCTTCGATAGAATAGCCATTTTCGTTTCTTGAAGCATATCCGGTATCAAGCAGAGCCATAGGAGCAACACGCATAATGCCACCGCAACCCTTACTGTTGTTTTGCACCCTTTCGCCCCTGAACAGATTCTCACAAGCATTCAAACAGGTATTACCCGGAGCGCGAAGTTGCGCCATTTCGGGCAGGTCACGAAGCCAAGTTGGATGCCAATCGTCAATTAACATTTCGCGTTTCTTGCCTGTTTGCGTGTAATACCAATCAAGGTATGCTCCATCGACGTACTTTTCAGGACGACCACCGATACCACGCATATATCCACGAGTAAGCCCCATCAGCATACCATTGGCCGTGAAAAGCGTCATCTGCGTATCATCGCTGATAAGAGCCTTGCCATTACTATCAAGAGCAAACTTGGTTATCCCCTGCTCTCCAAAGCGTGAGAGGATTGCTCGACGACTCATAAACTCCACTTCGTAGCCAAGTGCATCACCCGCTGCACCAGCCATCAGCGAACCACGAATGGAGTCAGCGACTCGTCTGGCTTTATCTTCCTTGTATGACTTGCAGGTATTTATGAATTGCCCGATAAAGTCTGTCTGTTCCTTCGTCTCAGGGGTCTCTCTATAGGCAGATTTTGGCATCTGAGAGAAATTTCTGCGAAGGACCTCTAAAGTATGATTCAAGTCAGGCTCGTCCCAATTTTGTGACAGGTAACATGCCACAATCGTTCCGGTGCGACCTACACCGCCCCAGCAATGTATATACACATAACCATCCATCCTCTTGAGTTCCTCTATGCGTAGCAACAAGCGTTGGACGCTTTCGACACTTTTGGGTGCGCCACAATCCACTATCGGGAAACGGGTGTATGTTGTGTCACTTGGCAACAAGTGATTATAAGGGCGAAGTTCGCCTTCCTCGGTAAGGTCGATGAAGTGTCGGATGCCAAAGTGATACATCTGCTCAATCTTGTTTTGGGCAAGTTCACCATTCTTATCACCGGGATATTCGCCTGCATAGAGAATTCCGTTGCCACAAACTTTGTATGACTGATTCAATGGGCGATTGATAAAAGCCAGGAAGCGGTCGTTGATGTCCAATAAGTCGGATGGGAGAAGTTCTCTGCATCGCTCTTCAATCTCTGAAGATAGGCTACTGCTGCTTATCACGTGCGGTCTTTCTGTTGTTGCGATTGATGCGGTCATACAGCCTATAGTATCAGAATCGCCACCCATTGACACTGCCAGGCGTATAGCCTTCTCTGCGCGATGCGGCTCTTGCAGGTATGCCATAATAGCAATGGGTACACTTCCTTGACAAGTGACATCAAACGTGTAGTCTTGGCGAATCTCCCTTAAGTCAATATCAAGGTTATATCCGAAATTCTTTTCAACAAATCGTTTGATTTTGCCTTCTACATCAAACATCTCTGTTCGCTTCAGATAGATAGCGGCAGCTATTGCTTGTGCACCCTTGATACCTTCGGGGTGATTATGACTCACAGATGCTGTGATGCGAGCAAGCTCCAATGCCTCCTCCATTGAGTTGGCATATAAGCCCACCGGGCTCACACGCATAGCCGAGCCATTGCCAAAGCTATTGTATGGCTCAGGATTGTCGGTTACGAGCCACCTGCGGAACATTCCGCCATAGCCTGCATTGGGATACTTGCGCCCCAATCGTTGCATACACTCAACAAGACCTCGCTCGCTATGCGAAGGGTCGGTCATTAACCATTCGGCAACTGCCAATGTCATCACCGTATCATCGGTAAAGCGACTACCTTGGGGCAGTAACTCGAAATCCTCGGTCTTGACATTGTGCCACTCACGGGTAGAGCCGACAATATCACCGACTATTCCACCTAATATTTTATTGTAGTACATACGTTTTCCTCTTATAATGACAAAATTTCACCATCTTTTGTTATTCCAACAACATTAAAGAACTTGCATTCTATGCACGCGATATTTCTCCATTCTACTGCTGCATATCTCTCATTTCTATGATCAATCATCTCTATTGTTCCATCACTTTTCAGGCCGACAATAACATCCGCGCCCACTGATATCTGAATAATATCATTCCATTTTTCTACACCCTCAAAAGTGTCGGATATAACAGTTCCATCTCTATGGAGAACAGCCGACGAATCCGTGCCGTAGTAATGGCTATAGCAGTCTATTTGAACAACATCTCTGCATTTGTCATAAAAGTGAGGATTGGTGTATCCATCTACACTATGATACAGAACCGTCCCTGCCTCGGTTAGACCCATAATATTGCTAAAACCTACCGCAACTTGCTTTATCTCACGCCAATCTTTTACTACTTTGTGATGTTGAGGAACACCTTCCCAGCCGCCAGGCTCATCTATTGACTTTACAGTACCATCACCGAACAATACTACAGTATGCCCCTCGCTTGCGACAACATCTTTCACTCTGCACAGGCACTCAATCTCACGGGAACAATCAAATTCACGCGTATTTCCACATGTTATTACATTTCCACTCTCTGTTAAAGCCATATATCCACTAAATGCAGCAGCTACTTTGTTGATACGATCCGAAGAGTTCAATTGCTTAAAGTCTTCATTTCCCCCAATCAATGTCTGATGACCATTGTCATTAAGTACAATTGCAAAGTCTCGGGCAATAGCAATTTGTCCCTTGGGAATAGGTCTTTTATCTTTAATATTATATAGATAATTGCTTAAACCGCAATTAGTTCTGTTATCTCTATTTGCTTTTTCTTTTTGCTCTTTCAAAAACTTTTCTTCATCAAAGTCTACACATTTGTAGCGTAGCTTATTCTTCTTTGCGAAATTATACGCATAACCACGATAGTCCACAAGCATTATTGGAGAGCACCATTCAGATTCAAACGCCTTATCATCTATATCTGAAACAGATGACGGGATTCGCAAACAATAATCAAAACCACCCATATCGCTAAATGCCCATTTACCTATTCGCTTAAGTGTCTCGGGCAGCACCAAATCACAAGAACAGCCCATAAAAGAACTCTCGCCCAAGCACTCAATTCCTTGTGGTACGACATACTTTCCACGCCATTCCATTGGGAATCTTATAATTGTCGAACAATCATCGCTGATTTGAACACCAACCTCTCTGTATTTATTGAGTTCGTCAACAAATAGTTTAGGCAATATTACATTTTGTAATTCAACAGCACCCCTAAACATTAGTGCAACAAATGCGGGATCCATACCAGCTGCACCACACCCTATAGGTAACACAATAAACTTCTTATTCTGATTTTCGCGAGCGTATTGTATAAAGCGTTCCACTGCACTTACCATTTTTTGACGACGATGCTTATGTACTGGAAGAGCATAAGATTGTCCACTCATACCTTCACTGACACCCATTTTTGCACCAAAATTGTTAACAGCATATAATGCAGCCCTGGAACTATGATTTCCTTCTGGATTTGTGCCAAAGACTATTATCTCATTATCGTTTAGATGTGAGACTTTTTCGGGAGTAAATTCTCTATTATACATAATAATGTACTACATTTAAAATTCCAATCTAAATCCTTTTTGTTTCAGTTCGGCATATTTCTCAGCATTGAATCGATACTTGCTCGGAGTTCTACGAGTAGCATTGGCCGGGCGCGGTTCAGCCTCCGATAGTATGCCGAGTTTGAGCATCTTGTTGTAGAAGTTGCGACGGTCGAACTTAACCTCCAAGATTGCTTCGTAGAGATTTTGCAATTCGGTCATAGTAAACACCTCGGGCAACAACTCAAAACCGATAGGTTCAAAGCATATGCGCTCTTTTAATATATTTACGGCCATACGCAAGATGCGGTCGTGGTCGAAAGCAAGGCTTGGTACCTCATCCATAGAAAACCAACGAGCCGAAGCGGCATCATCGCCCCCTTTAACCTCAGAGAGTCTTACCAACGCATAGTGCGCCACACTAATCACTCGCTCACGAGGGTCGCGGTTTACATCCGAAAAAGTGTAGAACTGCTCGACAGCAGCATTCTTCAATCCTGTTTCCTCCTCCAACTCGCGCCTTGCACACTCCTCGGCAGTTTCATCAATCTTCATAAAACCACCGGGGAATGCCCATTTACCCTTAAATGGTTCGATGCCCCGTTGAATCAGCAATACCTTAATGCTTACCCCATCAAAGCCAAAAATCACACAATCGGTCGTGACAGCCGGGTGTGGATATTGGTAAATATATGTTCCTTTGTTTCCTCCCATAACTACTATTTTTTGATTCTTATCTTTTATCAATGCGTTATTTTTACGCAAAATTACACAAAGATTTTAAACTATCAAAACTTAATGCGTTATTTTTACGCAAAAAGGGTGTATTTTTACATTTATCTTGTATTGAAATAGTTTTTTTAGGAAAAGATACATGATTTTAGAAGACGAGGGAGTAGAGTTCTTAATTTTTATATCCGGCAGGTTATCATTCATCCGCGTCAGAAAAAACAAAGGGCATGCCCATTTTCGGACACGCCCTTTCTCTGCACCGTCTGTCTTTGTGAGCCGAAAGCGGGACTCGAACCCGCGACTTGCTCATTACGAATGAGCTACTCTACCAACTGAGTTATTTCGGCAAATCAGACCGACTGTCTGAACCGGGTGCAAAAGTAATGCTTTTCCCTGAATTGGCAAAAAGAAAGTGGAGATTTTTGCGTCTCCACTTCCTTTTTTGTTCTCTGATTGGGGGGCAAATGAAATAGCATCCTTACCGCTTTTCCTACTTCACTTCCAATGTGACGATGCCCATGGCGGGGAGCTTCACCTTCAGCACACCCTTGCTGAGCTTGGCATCCTTGAAAGGCTGTGGCTTCACGAGGGCGGGGTTCTCGAACGTGTTGTGGTCGTCGATGTGGCCGGATGTGAGGAGCGTGCCCGTCACTTCCTTGACTTTCAGACCACCGAGGTCCAGTTCGATCTCAGCTTTCTCGGTGAGGCTCACGTTGGCCAATGAGATGTGCACGATGCCGTCCTTGTTGCGCGAGGCAGTGGCACTGACGGCAGGCAGCGGACGGTGTCCTTCGTCGCGTCGTCCGAAGTAGTCCTTGCGGGCATTGAGGGTGTCGCAGCTGAGTGTGAGCGGCAGGTGGGTGGCTTCCTGGTGCACCTTGTACATGTTGAACACATGATAGGTGGGTGTGAGCACCATCTTGTCCCCCTTAGTGAGTATCATGCTTTGGAGCACATTGGCAATCTGTGCGATGTTGGTCATCTTCACGCGGTCGGTGTATTTGTGGAAGACGTTGAGCGTGAGTGCAGCTACAAATGCATCGCGCATAGTGTTCTGCTGGTAGAGGTGCCCGCGCACGGTGCCGGGCTCTTCGTCCCACCATGTCCCCCACTCGTCCACCATCAGGCCGATGCGTTTGCGCTTGTCATACTTGTCCATGATGGCGATGTGCTTCTGCAGTACCTCTTCTATTTCAAGACATTTGCCGAGTGCCCAATAGTACTGCTCGGTGTCGAACTCCGTGGCAGAGCCTTTGCTGCCCGACCATCCGGCACAAGTGTAGTAGTGGAGCGAGAGTCCGTGCATCTGGTGTCCCACGTTCTTCATCAGCACTTCCGTCCAGTTGTAGTCGTAGTCGCTGGCTCCGCTGGCAATCTTGAAGAGGTGGTTGCCGTTGTAGTTGCGGCAATAGGTCTGATACCGGCGGTAGAGGTCTGAGTAATATTCCGGACGCATGTTTCCTCCACATCCCCAGCTCTCGTTGCCTATGCCCACATATTTCACTTTCCAGGGTTTTTCACGCCCGTTCTGCTTGCGCAGCTTGGCCATCGGTCCATCTTCTGCAGTCATGTACTCCACCCATTGGGCTGTCTCCTGCACGGTGCCACTGCCCACGTTCATGCTGACGTAAGGTTCGCAGCCGAGCAGTTCGCAGAGATTGAGGAATTCGTGTGTGCCGAAGCTGTTGTCCTCCACCGTTCCTCCCCAGTTGTTGTTTACCATACGCGGACGGTTCTCCTTGGGACCGATGCCGTCCATCCAGTGATACTCGTCGGCGAAGCATCCGCCCGGCCAACGCAGGTTGGGGATTTGTAGCTCTTTGAGTGCTTCGAGCACATCGTTGCGGTAACCTTGGGTGTTGGGTATGGGTGAATCCTCCCCTACCCACAGGCCGCCGTAGATGCAGGTGCCGAGGTGCTCGGCAAACTGGCCGTAGATGTGTTTGCTGATGATTTCCTTTCCCTGTTCGGGGTGCAGTCCGATGGTGGCCTTCTGCTGTGCCCACAAGGGAAGGGCAGCCAACAGTGCAGTACCTAAAATAGCTTTTTTCATGTCTCTTGTCATTAAATAATTGAATAAAGGTATAAAATGTTTCTTTCGAAAGCAAAGGTAATCCAAAAGAAGCGTAGTACAAAATAAAAATTGTATTTTTGCCGAAACATTTGTAATTTGACAGAAAAAGAATCATGAACAGACTGGCCAAGCATTTTATTTTCGGATGTATATCCTGTTGTATAGCATTACCCTCGGACGCACAACGACGCATTGTAGCCGACCCTTCGGCTAAGACTCTGACCGTGACACCGGCTGATGGCAGCGGCAAAGTGCGCCTGCAGGCTGTGGACAGTGGAATTGTGCGAGTGGACATCACACCCGACCAGACATTTGCCCGACCGGACACGAGCTTGGTGGTGGTAGGCGGAGGTTCCGGTGCCCGGTTCGATGTGGTGGAATGCGATACGGCGGTGACACTCAGCACCGGCAAGGTGGTGGCGCAGGTGAGGCTCTCAGACGGACGTGTGGCCTTCTATCGTCCTGACGGTACACCTGTGATAGCTGAAGAGCGCACGTTGCGCACATTCACCCCCATTGAAGTGGAAGGCACACATGCCTATACCACCTGCCAGAGTTTTGACACCCCAGATGGGGAGGCTCTCTACGGCTTAGGACAGCATCAGGCAGACGAGTTCAACTACAAGGGGTTGAGCGAGGAACTGTTCCAGTACAACACCAAAGTGTCCGTACCCTTCATTGTTTCCACCGCCGGCTACGGTATCTTGTGGGACTGCTATTCGATGGGACGCGTAGGCGACCCGCGCGACTATGCCCAACTGCACCGTGCCTTCACCCTGTATGATAAGGAGGGGAAAAAGGGAGGGTTGACGGGTACCTATATCCATCGCGACCGGCCTGCTCCGCTGGTGCGTACGGAGGATTCGCTCTATTTTGAAAATCTCAAGACCATCAGGCATCTGCCGGAGGACTTTCCCCTGAGTGGTGCCCACGTGGTGTACGAGGGGGAACTGGAGGCACACACGACGGGTGTGCACGACTTCCTGCTCTATTATGCAGGCTATGTGAGCGTCTATGCCGATGATTCGCTGGTGGTGGCCGAACGGTGGCGGACGGCATGGAATCCGAACAGTCACAAATTCTCCCTCGCAATGGAGCGTGGGGAGCGTACACGCTTGCGCATAGAATGGAGACCTGATGGCGGAGAGTCGTATTGCGGACTCAGGGTGCACACACCGCGTAGCAAGGAAGCACGCAACCGGCTGACCATCTGGAACGAGATGGAGCACCAGATCAACTACTACTACATTGCCGGGGAGACGATGGACGAGGTCATCAGTGGCTATCGGCAACTCACCGGCAAGGCTCCGGTGATGCCCCGTTGGGCCATGGGCTACTGGCAGAGTCGTGAACGGTACAAGACACAACAGGAGGTGTTGGAGACTCTCCGTGAATTCCGTCGCCGCCGACTGCCCATTGACAACATTGTGCAGGACTGGAGTTATTGGCCGGAAGATGCCTGGGGAAGTCACGAGTTTGACCCGGAGCGTTTCCCCGATCCCAAAGGAATGGTGGACAGTGTCCATGCCTCCCATGCCCGGCTGATGATTTCCGTCTGGCCCAAATTCTATGCTTCCACCGACCACTTCAAGGAGTTTGACCGTCAGGGGTGGATGTATCGTCAGGCGGTGGAAGACAGCATCCGCGACTGGATCGGGCCTGGCTACATCGGTTCGTTCTACGATGCCTATTCGCACGGGGCACGCCGCTTGTTCTGGAGCCAGTTGCGCGACCATCTCTACCCGTTGGGTATCGATGCCTGGTGGATGGATGCCAGTGAACCAAATGTGCGCGACTGCACAGACATGGACTACCGGAAGGCACTATGTGGTCCCACGGCCCTCGGGCCATCGGCGCAATATTTCAACGCCTATGCGCTGATGAATGCACACGCCATCTATACAGGTTTGCGCGAAGAGGCACCCGACCGCCGGGTGTTCCAATTGACCCGCTCGGGGTTTGCCGGACTGCAACGTTATTCCACTGCCACATGGAGTGGAGACATCGCATCCCGCTGGGAGGACCTGAAGGCACAGATTCCTGCCGGCATCAACTTTTCGCTCAGCGGCATTCCCTTCTGGACTATGGACATCGGTGGATTCTGCGTGGAGAACCGCTATGTGAAAGCCTATAAAGACTACATCAAGAAAGGGAAAGAGGGACCCGACCTCGACGAATGGCGCGAACTGAATACCCGGTGGTTCCAGTTCGGAGCCTTCACCCCACTCTTCCGAGCACATGGACAATACCCTTATCGCGAACCGTGGATGATAGCCCCTGACAGCCATCCGGCCTATCGTTCGATGAGCTATTATCTGAACCTGCGTTATTGTCTGATGCCTTACCTCTACAGCTTGGCTGGGGCTGCGCATTTCGATGACTACACCCTGATGCGTGCTTTGGCTATGGACTTTGGAGAGGACAAGGAGGTCTATGACATCGGAGACCAGTATATGTTCGGACCCTCGCTGATGGTCTGCCCTGTCTATACCTACGGTGCACGTAGCCGCTCCGTATATTTGCCGGAGACAAGGGGATGGTATGACTACTATACGGGATGCAGTCTGGCTGGCGGACAGACCATTGAGGCCGGGGCACCTTATGAACGTATCCCCCTCTTTGTGCCTGAAGGAAGCATCATCGTCAGCGGAAAGCCGATGCAATATACGGGCGAACTTCCTGCCGACACATTGACCGTACACATCTATCAAGGGGCTGATGCGGCTTTTACCTATTATGAAGATAATGGGGAAACCTATGCTTATGAGTGTGGCGAATGCCTGCGCATACCATTGGTGTACGATGAGAAGGAACACCGCCTCACCATCGGCAGGCAGCTGGGGGACTATCCCGAGGCTCTTGAGGAACGCATCCTGCACATAGTGACCACTTCGCCTGATGCTCCGAATCGCACGGTGAAGACGGTGAAATACAAGGGGAAAAAGGTGAAAGTCGATATGCGCTGAGAGGCTTGAGGACACACCTCCGTCACTTCCTTTGTCCGCTGACGATGTCGAGCAGTTCGTTGGTGATGGCTTGTTGTCGTCCCTTGTTGTAGGCAAGGTTCAGTTCCTGCAGGAGGGAGTCGCCGTTGTCGGTGGCCTGTTGCATGGCAAAAGTGCGTGCGGCATGTTCGGCAGCCGAAGCATCGAGCAGCACAGAGAACATCCGCATGGAGAGTGCCTTCGGAATGAGGAGGTCCGACAGTTGCCCGATGGTCGGTTCGATGAGGTAGTCTATATTCTCCTCTTCCTGCGGTTTGCGGTCGGTGGAATTGATCTCTATCGGCAGGAAGTCTTCACGCATGAGCACCTGCACGGCCATGTTCTTGTAGTGGGTATAGAGCAGTTCGATGCGGTCAACTTCGTGATTCAGATACATTTTCATCAGGTGTCCGGCCAAGCCGGAAGCTTCGTCGTAACGGTTTTTTTCGCCAATAAGTGCATAGCTGTCCTCAACGTGGCATACGTCCGTTTGGGCAAACGCCTGCACCATCTTCCGTCCGATGGGGATGAGGGTCAGATTGTCGCGCCCCAACGCAGCATACTCTTCCAGTGTCTTTTCTGCCAGCCGGATAACGTTGGCATTATACCCTCCGCACAGACTGCTGTTGCTGGAGATGGCCACTATGGCCACACGCTCCACCGGCCGTTCACCGATGAAAGGAGAAGAGAGCCCCTGCTCGCTATGGTTGAGCAGGTGATTGATGATTCCGGTCAGCTTTTCGCTGTAGGGTAGCATGCCCTCGATGGCTGTCTGTGCCCGATGGAGTTTGGCTGAAGCCACCATCTTCATGGCCGAGGTAATCTTCAGTGTATTCTTGACTGAATTTATGCGTCCCTTGATTTCTTTTAATGATGCCACGGATGAGTGATGAGAGTTTTGAGTTAAGAGTTATGAGTGCTGGGTTGAGAGGGTTCAGAGGACAATTCCCTTGGCCACTTGTTCGATGATGGTTGTCACTTCGTCATTGATGGTGCCCGATGCAAGAACGTCAAGCACATCGGCCTGATGCCTCGTGCGGAGTGTATCGAGGAAGAGAGCCTGAAAGTCGCGTACCCGTTCGATAGGGATACCGGACATCAGTCCTCGTGTTCCGCAATAGAGTATGGCCACCTGTTCGCCTACCGGCATGGGGGTGTATTGTGGTTGGATGAGCAGCTGGTTGTTCTTCCGTCCGCGGTCGATGGTCTGTGCTGTCACGGGATCCATGTCGCTGCTGAACTTCGAAAAAGCCTCCAGTTCACGGTATTGGGCCTGATCGATTTTCAGTGTACCGGCCACTTTCTTCATTGACTTTATCTGCGCACTGCCTCCCACACGGGACACGGAGATACCCACATTGATGGCAGGGCGGAAACCTTGGTTGAAGAGGCTTGTTTCCAAAAAGATTTGTCCGTCGGTGATGGAGATGACGTTCGTGGGGATGTAGGCCGACACATCTCCCGCCTGTGTCTCGATGATGGGCAGTGCTGTGAGCGATCCTCCTCCTTTGACTACATCGCGCAGGCTTTCCGGCAGGTCGTTCATCCGTTCGGCCACCTCCTGTTGGTGGATAATCTTGGCTGCACGCTCCAACAGACGGCTATGCAGGTAGAATATGTCGCCGGGATAAGCTTCGCGTCCCGAAGGGCGGCGCAGAATAAGGGAAACTTCGCGATAGGCCACAGCCTGCTTCGAAAGGTCGTCATACACTACCAGAGCATGGCGTCCGGTGTCGCGGAAATATTCGCCGATGGCAGCCCCAGCAAAGGGGGCATAGTACTGCATGGCGGCAGGGTCGGCAGCTGTTGCTGCCACTATGATGGTGTAATCCATCGCCCCCTTTTCGTGCAGGATGTTCATGATGTTGGCCACGGTAGAACCTTTTTGTCCGATAGCCACGTAGATGCAATAGACGGGCTCTCCCTTTTCGTAATTTTCCCGTTGGTTGATGATGGTGTCGATGGCTATGGCTGTCTTTCCCGTTTGTCGGTCGCCGATGATGAGTTCGCGTTGTCCACGTCCGATAGGAATCATGGAGTCAACAGCTTTCAATCCCGTCTGCAGTGGTTCGTTCACAGGTTGTCGGAAGATGACGCCTGGCGACTTCCGTTCAAGTGGCATCTCGTAGAGCTGTCCGTCAATATCCCCCTTTCCGTCGATAGGTTTCCCCAAAGGGTTGATGACACGACCGAGCATCTTTTCGCCGACCATGATGCTGGCGATGCGTCCGGTACGTTTCACGGTCATTCCCTCCTTGATGAGGTCGGTAGAGCCTAAAAGGACGGCTCCCACATTGTCCTCTTCGAGATTCATGACGATGGCCATCACTCCATTTTCGAACTCTAACAGTTCTTCTGCTTCGGCGTTGTTCAGACCATAGATGCGAGCCACACCATCGCTCACTTGGAGAACGGTGCCCACTTCGTCAAACTTCAGGCTGTTGTCGATGCCTCTGAGTTGTTCGAGAAGCACTTCCGACACTTCGCTGGGTCTTATGCTGTTTTCTGACATGATTGGATATACGTTTTACGTTTTTTACACATTACATTATTAGAGTGGCTGGTTCCGATGGTTGAACTCGCTGAATTTCCGGCGCAGGTGTTGCAGTTGTCCGGTGATGCTGGCATCCATTCGCTGAGATCCTACTTGCAGGATGAACCCTCCTCCGATGCCGGAATCGACTTTCGTCTCCAATTCAACTGTACCGGACATCGAATCGGTTATCAGGTTGCGTATCCGTTCACAGCCTTTCTCCGTGAGCGGTACGGCAGTAGTGAGCTTGCCCACATGAATCTGCTTTTGCTCGCGGTAGAAGTCTATGAATGAGTGAGCGATGAAGGGCAAGCATGCTTCGCGCCGCTGTGTGAGCACAAGCTCCATGAAGCGGTTGAATACGGCATCCTCCCCTCCCCCTGAAGCCTCTATAAGCAATGTCAGCTTGTGTTCCTTCTCCAGTATCGGATTCTCTAACGTCTTCTGCAGTTCTTTCAGCTTTTGAAGGTTGTCCATGAGTCGCTTCATCCGTGTGTATGCCTTCTCTTCCACCCCATTCTCTTTGGCATAGAGATAGAGAGCTTTGGCATAACGTTTAGAAATGGTTCCCATAAGCTCAGATTCCTTGTTTAGTCTTTTTTCTCCTTTGCCATTCCGTTCTGTGCCTCTTCCACAAGACGTTCGACCAACTCCATTTGCTGGTGTTCGTCTTCCAGTTTGTGTCGCATGATTTTTTCCGCTACCAGCATCGACAGTTCGGCTGTCTGAAAACGGATCTCCCGCAAGGTATTCTCCTTCTCCTTCAGAATCTGCAGGCGTGCCTCCTCCATGATGCGTTGGCTCTCGGCATGGGCTTTTTCCCGTGCTTCTTTCACTATCTGGTCGCGGGTAGCCGCAGCTTCCTTGAGTATGTTCATCTGTTCGTTGCGGGCTTCCATGAGGATGCGTTCGCTTTCCTGCTTGATGTTGGCCAATTTTTCATTTGCCTCGCGTGCAGCATCGAGCGACTGGTCGATGTACCGCTTGCGGTCATCTACCATACGGGTGATGACCGGAAAGCCGAATTTCGCCAACACGAAAAGCACCACTCCGAACGAAAGGAGCATCCAGAACAGCAATCCGCTGTCGGGCATGAATAATGACATAGTGTTCTCTCCTGAAAAAAGTTAAAAACTGTCAGAAAGAGGCAAGCAGGCACACTACGATGGCAAACAAGGCTGCACCTTCGACAAGTGCAGCGATGATAATCATGCTCGTGCGGATGTCTCCTGCTGCTCCCGGTTGGCGAGCAATGGCTTCCATAGCCGAACTACCGATTTTACCGATACCCATACTTGCACCGATGACTGCGAGACTGGCACCGATGGCGGCACCAACTTTTCCCAAACCTACAGCTCCTGCGGCTGCTTGCAATGCTACTAATGACAACATAGTTCTTTATAAATTAAATTATTGATTATGAGTTCTGAGATTTTTCACTTTTCACTCTCGCCATCCCTATGAATACCGCTGAAAGCATGGTGAAGACGTAGGCTTGAATGAAGGCTACGAGCAGCTCCAGAAAATTCATGAAGATGCTGAACAACACTGATACTACCGTCATCGATCCTCCGAGGACGGCTCCCATCCGGTGAGTGATGAAGATGATGCATACCAGGGCAAGGATGACCGAATGGCCTGCCATGATGTTGGCCAGCAAGCGGACGGTCAGCGCGAAAGGTTTGGTGAAGATACCGAACAACTCGATGACGGGCATCAGTGGCACGGGACATTTCATCCATGTGGGTACCTCCGGCCAAAGGATTTCCTTCCAATATTCGCGTGTGCCGAACAAGTTGACGGCCAAGAAAGTGCAAATGGCGAGAGAAAGGGTGACGGCAATGTTGCCCGTTACATTCGCCCCGCCGGGAAAGATGGGCAAAAGTCCCATCAGATTGCTCAGGAAGATGAAAAAAAAGGCCGTCAGCAGGTAGGGAGCAAAGCGTTCGCTGTCCTTTCCGATGCTGGGCTTGATGACACCATCGTAGATAGACATGATGAGCATTTCCATTACTCCGGTGAATCCCTTTGGTGCGTTGTCCCTATAGGTGTGGGTGCGATACCAACGGCTGATGTAAAGGATGATGCCTGCCAGCAACAGGCTGTTGATGAGTATGCCCAAAGCTATCTTTGTCAGTGAAATGTCAATCAGCGGACGCACCTCTTCACCTGTAGGAAGGGTTTCCACCACCTTCCCTTTGTAGTCGCCGCCGGTGGCGATGCGAAGCCCTTCGTAGCTCTCGCCGTGTGTCAGGCGCGATGAGAGGAATGTTTGCCATCCGCTTGTCCGACTATAGACAATGATGGGCAGCGGCAGGCTCACATGGGTGTTGCCTACCGTAGTGATGTGCCACTCGTAGCCATCGCCGATGTGTTCGAAGATGAACTCCTTGACGTCCATTTCCCCTTCCTGTCCGGAGGACTCCGAGGCAGACAGGGACAGGGGCATCAGGGTAATGGCCAGCACCATCATCAGCAGTTGCAAGTGCCTCTTCATTATGTCCATAGTCAGTTTCATTGTTTTTTTAACCTCCTATATCTTTTTCGTGAATGGTTATCCCGCTCTATCATTTTCTTTATCATCTCTATGCGGCAGAAGAACCAGAGTTCGTAGCCCATATTCAAGAAATAGTAAGCCAGATAAGTGAGCAGGAAGGCTTTCCTGTTTGCCTCGTCAAAATAGGCATAAGAAAGGATTATCACCATACTCAGGAAAAACTTTACCCCCTTCTGTATCAAGTGATAATGAACCGTGAGGTGCGGCATCATCCGCTCTACGAAGATGTAGGTAGCTCCGGTGAAGAGGCCGAAGAGATAGAACCAGATGGGTATCAGCCAGAAAGCCTTGAATGCATAGTGTGGCGCACACACGTGATAGAACACGGCTCCTGCTGCTGTGCACAATGCCATATAGAGGCTGTAGTAGAGGAAGTATTCCCTTTTAATCCGTCTGATGAGCATCTTTAATCTTTACTTCTTTCTTCCTTATTTTTATTTTGAAGTTTCCTGTTCCGTTATTTTATCTGTTCTTCTTTTTTCTCAATGCATACGACGATGTGGTTGTGATTCACTTCCACGAAACCACTGTCGATACCGATGAACTGCTCCGTACTCTCGTTACGGTGTCCGTCGGGGTTGGTGGTGAAAGTGATGACTCCCTTGCCCAGTGCGGTTATCAGGGGCGCATGGTGAGGCAACACGGTGAAGAGTCCTTCCACACCGGGCAGGGTGACTTTGCTTACCTCACCCTTGAAGAGGGTCTTTTCGGGTGAGAGTATCTGCAGGCTTATCTGTGTATCCGTTTCAGCCATCTCTTCCTTTATTTGTTTACACTTTCCATCAGTTTCTTTCCCTTCTCGATAGCCTCCTCGATGGTGCCCACGTTGAGGAAGGCTTGCTCCGGCAGGTGGTCAACCTCTCCGTCGAGAATCATCTTGAATCCTCTGATGGTATCTTCGATGGATACCATAGCACCGGGCACTCCTGTGAACTTTTCGGCTACCGTGAAAGGTTGCGAAAGGAAGCGTTGCACACGTCGTGCACGGCTGACGGTCCGGCGGTCTTCTTCCGACAACTCTTCCATACCAAGGATAGAGATAATGTCCTGCAACTCCTGATTCCGTTGCAGAATCTGTTTCACCCGCTGTGCCGTGTCGTAGTGTTCCTGCCCCACAACCAGAGGGTCGAGGATACGCGAGGTGGACTCCAATGGGTCCACTGCCGGATAGATTCCCAATTCCGTAATCTTTCTGCTTAGCACAGTGGTTGCATCCAAGTGAGTGAAAGTGGTGGCGGGTGCAGGGTCCGTCAGGTCGTCAGCCGGCACATAGACCGCTTGTATAGAGGTGATGGAGCCATACTTCGTGGAGGTGATTCGTTCCTGCATCTGTCCCATCTCTGTGGCCAATGTCGGCTGATAGCCTACGGCAGACGGCATACGTCCGAGCAGAGCCGATACTTCTGAACCGGCTTGAGTGAATCGGAAAATGTTGTCGATGAAGAAGAGGATGTCGCTCGACTCTCCCCGCTCCCTTCCTTGGTCGCGGAAAGCTTCGGCTATGGTCAGCCCGGACAAAGCCACACTTTGTCGTGCTCCAGGAGGTTCGTTCATCTGTCCGTAAACCAGAGTGGCTTGTGATTTTGCCAATTCCTCCGGATCTACTTTGGAAAGATCCCAGTCGCCTTTCTCCATGGCTTCTACAAAATCATCGCCGTAGCGGATGACTCCGGCTTCAATCATTTCTCTGAGCAGGTCGTTTCCTTCGCGGGTACGCTCTCCTACTCCGGCAAACACGGAGAAGCCTCCATGGCGCTTGGCAATGTTGTTGATCATCTCCATGATGAGCACTGTCTTTCCTACACCGGCACCTCCGAAAAGACCGATTTTTCCTCCTTTCATGTAGGGCTCCAGCAGGTCTATCACCTTGATGCCGGTATAGAGCACCTCTTGGGTGGTGGACAGTTCGTCAAACTTCGGTGCCTCGCGGTGTATGGGGTAAGCTCCTGTGCGGTCGAGTTCGGCCATACCATCGATGCTGTCGCCCGTCACATTCAGCATTCTTCCCTTGATTTGGTCTCCTGTAGGCATCGTGATGGGTGAGCCTGTAGGCACTACCTCCATTCCCCGTCGCAGGCCGTCGGTACGGTCCATGGCTACCGTGCGTACGGTGTCTTCACCGATGTGTTGCTGCACCTCCACTACCAGAGTGCGTCCGTCTCTCCGCCGGATGGTGAGTGCATCATGGATTTGAGGCAGCTGCATGGCCTCTTCCGGATGCTCGTTTTCGAAAACAACATCGACCACAGGGCCGATGACTTGTGAGATATGTCCAGTCAGTTGTGACATATGGCCGTTAATTTTTGTCTTTATTCAGGTTAGTCCTCTTCTTTTTCTTTGTATTTCAATCGTTGCCATTTTTTCTGTATGCAGCAGATGTTTTTTTCAAGTGCGGCAGAAAATCATGGAAAACTTTGCAAAGATAAACAAAATACCTGTCTTGTTGTATTAAACCATTTGCTTTTTTTAATCCAAAGGGGAAAAAAGAACATATAAAATGAAAAAGATGCAGTTTTTTCATTTTTGCAGGTTTAAAAATAACACTTTTAATAAAAAATTGATGTTTTTACTTTCTTTCTGATTGAAATTCCAATTAAAAACTTTATATTTGCAACTCCTATTTGAAAAAGAACAAAATAATCAAATTTATTAGCAACAAATGAGCGTAAAATTTTATCAATCGGAGAACCAGGTTCCCTTGGAAATGCACAAGGTGCGTGTAGTACAGAAACTTAATCTTTTGCCCGTTGAGGAACGCCTTCGTTCCATACAGCAGGCAGGTAATAACACTTTCCTGTTGCAGAACAAAGATGTCTATCTTGATATGCTCACCGATTCGGGAGTGAATGCTATGTCTGACCTCCAGACTGCAGCCATGCATGTGGCTGATGATGCCTATGCCGGCAGTGAAACCTTCAACCGCCTGAAAGCTGCCATGAAGGAGGTGTTCGGCGTTGACAACGTATTGCCTGCCCATCAGGGACGTGCCTGCGAGAACATCCTGGCCGAGCGCTTTGTCAAGCCCGGTATGGTGGCCATCATGAACTTTCACTTCACCACTACCAAGGCACACGTGACCCGTTGTGGAGGCGAAGTGCTGGAGTTGGTACAGAAGAAAGGCCTTGTTCCCCAAAGCAATGATCCCTTCAAGGGAGATTTCGACCTGAAGGAACTGAAGAAAACTATCCGTGAATACGGACCGGAGCGAGTGGCCTACGTGCGTGTGGAAGCCGGTACGAACCTCATTGGCGGACAGCCCGTCAGTTTGGAGAACATGTTGGCCGTGGCCGACATCTGCCACGATTTCGGTGTGCCCAGTATCCTTGATGCATCACTTCTTCAGGACAACATCTACTTCATGAAGACCCGTGAGGCACAGTGCAAGTACATGACACCGAAGGAAATCTATCACCTTTTGGCCAACAAGATGGACATCATCTACTTCTCTGCCCGCAAACTCGGTTTTGCACGTGGTGGTGCCATCATCAGCCACAACACCGATCTCATCAAGAGCATGATGGAGTATATTCCCCTCTACGAAGGATTCCTCACATACGGTGGTATCGATGTACGTTCTATCGAATCGATGGCCCAAGGTCTGTACGAGTCGCTTGATATGGACTATCTGAGCCATGGCCCCGAATTCATTGCCTATCTGGTGAAGGAACTCGACGATTACGGTGTGCCCATGATCAAGCCTGCCGGAGGACTTGGTGCCCACCTCGATTGCCAGGGCTTTGTGCCCGACATGCCACACGACCAGTATCCTGCCGCCGCTGTAGCCGCCGCCCTCTATATAGCCGGAGGTATCCGTGGTATGGAGCGTGGTACACTCTCTGAGCAACGCGAGCCGGATGGCTCCGAGCGCTTTGCCGAACTCGAACTGATGCGTCTGGCCGTACCTCGTCGCGTATTCACCCTGTCGCAAATCAAGTATGTGGCCGACCGTGTGAAGTGGCTTTGGGACAACCGTGAACTCATCGGAGGTCTCAGTTGGGTGGAAGAGCCTGCTGTGCTCCGCTTCTTCTTCGGACGTTTGAAGGAAATCGGCCATTGGCAGGAAGAACTTGTTGCCAAGTTCAAGGAAGACTTCGGCGACTCGTTGTAATCTCTCGTGACATTCAACGGAGTATATGTATTAAATAAGGTGGGGCTATGTTGAAATGTCCCACCTTTTTTCATCTCTTTCGGCCAACGCGAACGGTGTGCTTTGAGTGGAGGCGGAAGATTTGGATCTTCAAACGATTAAGATTTATATCTTCAGTGCCCGACGTCCTGAATAGCTTCGAGTGGTGTCGATTTGTTAAAGAAGCGTTCTGCCCATATATCGGCAGATGTATGACGGATACTTGGCAGGGAACTACAGGATATAGGGCAGTTGTCTGCCACCCTATTGGCAGAAAGGTCGGACAAACCGTGGTTTCCCTATCGAATTTGACTTGCATCTGTTTGCCCTGTTTCACTTTTTGCGTATATTTGCAGAAAAATAGGGGAGCAGGTACGATGTGGATGCTCTCTGCAGGTGTAATGAACAGACTGATATGAAATCTGAAATAGCGGAGATACTTGAGAAATACCTGCCCGACTATCGGGGCAAGGTGGAGCAAATTACCGGTTCGGGAAGCAACCGCATCTATCTGAGATTGGAGGGCGGCCTGATTGCAGTCTATGGGGCATGTGTAGCCGAGAATCGTGCATTCGTGCAGATGGCCAGACATTTTGCTGACAAAGGATTGCCTGTGCCACAGGTGATGGGCGACTTGAGTGCAGACGGACACTTCTATCTGCAAGAGGACTTGGGCAAGCGTTCTTTGTATGATGCACTGGCCGGAGGACGGGCGAAAGGAGGTGACTACAACGAGGAGGAAATTGGGCTGTTGCACCGCACCATTGCTGAATTGCCACGCATGCAGTTTATGGGCATTGAAGGACTGAGAGCCGAATGGTGTTACCCTGTGGCGGAGTTCGACCGCGAAGGTGTCTTCTTCGACCTCAACTACTTCAAGTATTGTTTCCTGAAAGCAGCTGTGCCTGATATTGATGAAATACGGTTGGAGAGGGAGTTCGGGCGCTTGGCGGAAATGTTGTTGGATGAAGGATCCAGAGTTTTTCTCTATCGCGATTTCCAAGCACGCAACGTGATGCTTACCCCCGAAGGTGGACCGCGTTTCATTGACTTCCAAGGTGGACGCCGAGGCCCCATCTACTATGACATCGCTTCGTTCCTTTGGCAAGCGGCAGCAAAGTACTCTGATGAACTGCGCCATAGCCTTATCGACACCTATCTGACGCATGCCAAGCCCTTTGTCGGTGAAGTGGATAGAGAAGAATTCGACAAACAATTGAAACTCTTTGTCCTCTTCCGTCTGATGCAGGTATTGGGGGCATACGGCTTTCGCGGATACTTCGAAAAGAAAGCTCATTTCCTGACAAGCATACCGCCCGCCGTCGAAAACATCAGGTCTCTGATAGAGTCAGAAGAAAGCCCACTCAGAGACTTCCCTTACCTTCGTGAAGTATTGGCCGAAGTATGTGCCAAACCAGAATACCAACATCGTGAGAAGAGAGAAGGACTGGTGGTCAGAGTATTCAGTTTCAGTTACAAGAAAGGAATACCAGATGACCTCAGTGGCAATGGCGGAGGCTATGTGTTTGATTGTCGGAGCACCCACAACCCCGGCAGATACGAGCCATACAAGCAACTGATAGGACTTGACCAACCTGTAATAGACTTTCTGGAAAAAGACGGAGAAATACTCATCTTCCTCGAAAGCGTATATAAACTGGCCGATGCCCATGTGGAGCGCTACCTCGAACGCGGATTCACCAACTTGATGTTCTCCTTCGGATGTACAGGTGGGCAACACCGCTCGGTATATAGTGCCGAACACCTGGCTCACCATCTGCACGAGAAATTTGGCATCACTGTAGAACTGACACATCGCGAACAGAAAATACACAAGACATTGGAATGAAAGCACTTATATTTGCCGCAGGACTTGGCACCCGTCTGAAACCGTTGACCGATACCCGACCCAAAGCATTGGTGGAGGTAAACGGCAAGCCACTGCTTGCCCATGTACTTGAGAAATTGACACGAAGCGGATATACCGAAATAGTCATCAACGTACATCACTTTGGCGAGCAGATTATCGACTACGTGGCCAACCATCCCATCGAAGGTGTGACAATACGCATCAGCGATGAGCGCACCGCACTTCTCGACACAGGCGGAGGCATCCGTCAGGCAGGCCCCTTGTTCACACCTGACGGCACACCTTTCCTCATCCACAACGTCGATATCTTCAGTAACCTGAACTTGAAAGATTTCTATACCCAGCATCCCACCACCGAGGGAGCGACTTTACTCGTAAGCGAACGCAAGACCTCACGCTACCTGCTCTTCAACCCTGCAGACAACCGGCTTGTGGGATGGACAAACATCCAGACAGGCGAAGTGAAGTCGCCCTACCCCAAGCTCCGAGTTGAAGATTGCCGCATGTATGCCTTCGCAGGTATCCATCTGTTCAGCCAGTCTCTTTTGACATACATGGGCGAATGGCCTTCGCGCTTCTCCATCATTGACTTCTACCTCTCAGTAGCCGACAAAGTGCCCATCATCGGAGTCCCCAGGGCAGACCTTCAACTCATCGATGTGGGCAAACCTGAGACTTTGGCACAAATCCCAGAGAACGGCATTTCTTAATAAATACTAATTAAAAAAACAGTTTCGATACCCCTAAAAGAATAAGTCGTATATTTGGCAGAAAGAAATCATAATTCATAAATCATAAATCCTCTCATGACCAAGAAGATCCTTCTCTTAGGCTCAGGCGAACTCGGTAAGGAGTTCGTGATTGCCGCCCAACGCAAGGGACAATACGTCGTTGCATGTGATTCGTATGTCGGTGCACCAGCTATGCAAGTAGCCGACGAGTGTGAAGTTTTTGATATGCTCGATGGCGATGCATTGATGGCAGCCGTAGAGAAGCATAACCCCGACTTGATAGTACCCGAAATCGAAGCTATCCGCACGGAGCGACTTTACGATTGCGAGAAGATGGGCATTCAGGTAGTACCCAGTGCGCGTGCCGTTAATTTCACCATGAACCGTAAGGCCATCCGCGACCTTGCCGCCAAAGAGTTGGGATTGAAGACAGCCAAGTACTTCTATGCCAAGAGTTACGAAGAGTTGGTAGAAGCCAGCAAAGAGATTGGTTTCCCCTGCGTGGTGAAACCTTTGATGTCCTCATCAGGCAAAGGCCAGTCCTTAGTCAAGACAGCTGACGACCTCCGTCATGCTTGGGAATACGGATGCGAAGGTAGCCGTGGTGACATCAAGGAGATGATTATCGAGGAGTTCATCCACTTCGATAGCGAGATTACCCTGCTTACCGTTACCCAAAAGAATGGGCCTACCCTCTTCTGTCCCCCTATCGGACATATCCAGAAAGGCGGTGACTATCAAGAGAGTTTCCAACCAGCCCCCATCAGCGACGAACATTTGAAAGCCGCACAAGAGATGGCTGCCAAAGTGACCGAAGCTCTGACTGGTGCCGGTATCTGGGGTGTAGAGTTCTTCCTCAGCAACAAGGATGGTGTCTATTTCAGCGAACTCTCACCTCGTCCGCACGACACAGGTATGGTGACCCTTGCCGGTACACAAAACCTCAGCGAGTTCGAGCTCCATTGCCGTGCCGTACTTGGTCTGCCCATCCCCGGTGTAACTCTGGAGCGCATGGGAGCCAGTGCCGTTATTCCTTCTCCTATTGCCAGCCAAGAGCGTCCGCGTTATCGTGGCGAAGAAGAGGTTTGTGCTATGGAGAACACCTACCTCCGCATCTTCGGCAAGCCCACTACCCGCGTTAAGCGTCGCATGGGTGTAGCCCTTTGCTATGCCCCACTTGGTAGCGACCTTGATGCCTTGCGTGACAAGTGTAAAGCTGCAGCAGCCAAAGTGGAAGTTTATTGATATTTCTTGCAATAAGATTTTTGAAAGAGGGTATGTATCCGGTTTGTCCGGCAACATACCCTCTTTTTTATGACAATATGGCCGTTGTATTCATGGATGTGGATGTACGGATATAAAAATGGCCGTCACAATGTAGGAGATAGGGAAGACTCCTTTCTGTGACGGCCTGGGGGGAACTTGATTATTCCTCAGATAGATGAATATCTTACTTCAGTGTTCCGTTGTTGGCAGCTTCAATCATCTCAGCACTTGCATAGAGATAGATTTCTACGCGGCGGTTTTCGGCTGCAGTCTTGGCTTCATCATACTCCTGATAGTCGCGACCTTCAACGGTAACAATCTGGTCACCTGCTACACCAAGGCTCTTCAGGTAAGTCTGTACGGCCTGAGCACGCTGCATAGAGATGCGCTGGTTCACTTCCAAAGAACCGGTCTTGTCTGTGTGTCCGAAGATGGCAACATCCATATCGGTATTGTTCTTCAATACGTTAGAGAACTGAGACAGAGAGTTGCGTGCTGCAGATTTCAATGTGCTTGAATTGAGGTCGAACAGGATACCGCTGTCGAAGGTCACCTTCACAGCCTGCAGACCATTGTTGTCTGTCACACTTTCCACTTGAGCAGCAGCCACTTGCTCGGCAGCAGCTTTAGCTTTATCCATTTTCTTTCCGATAAGCACACCGGCACCAGCACCTACAGCAGTACCCACAGCTGCACCTACGGCAGTGTTTCCGGCCATTTTACCAACCAATGCTCCAAGGGCAGCACCAGCACCAGCACCAATCAAACCACCTTTGGCAGTATTGTTCATGCCACAACTTCCCAGAATGAGCAGTGCGCTCATAAACAGGGACATAACTTTCATTTTCTTCATGATGTTTGTTGTTTTTAATAAATGAGATTTTTAATTTGGCTGCAAATATAAGAAAAGGATTGTAAATATACGCATAATTTGGATAAATTTTCATGGGATTTTGTCAGATGCAAAATAATTCTGTGTAAATTTGCAAGTACAAAATCTTCATACAACAGACAAGTAACAACAACAGAACACCTTATCGTATGGCAAGAATATATAACAACCTGACGGAGTTGATTGGTGGTACACCGCTATTGGAAGTGCAGAACATCGAACAGGCAGAAGGGCTCAAGGCAAGGCTTCTCGTCAAGATAGAATCATTCAATCCGGGAGGCAGTGTGAAGTGCCGGACAGCTCTTTCCATGATAGAGTCTGCTGAAAAGCAAGGATTATTGGGTCCGGGTTCAGTCATCATTGAACCGACGAGTGGAAACACTGGTATAGGACTGGCTTGGGTGGCTTCGGTGAAGGGGTACAAGGTGATACTTACCATGCCCGAAACAATGAGTAGAGAACGTCAGAGTCTGCTCAAAGCAATGGGTGCTACATTGGTGCTCACTCCCGGAAGCGAAGGTATGGGTGGAGCTATTCGTCGTGCCAACGAACTGCATGCGGAGTACTCCGATTCCATCATCCTTCAACAGTTTGAGAATCCTGCTAATCCTGCCATTCATCTCCATACCACGGCTGAAGAAATTTGGCAGGATACGGATGGAAAGGTGGATATATTTGTAGCAGGAGTCGGTACAGGAGGTACACTCTGTGGGACATCCAAAGGACTGAAATCTCATAATCCGGCAATCAAGGCTGTGGCGGTAGAACCGGAAAATTCCCCCGTGTTGAGTGGTGGTAAGCCCGGTGTTCACAAATTGCAAGGTATCGGAGCGGGTTTTGTTCCAAAGAATTTCGATGCCAGTGTAGTTGATGAAATCATTCCGGTAAATGGTGATGATGCCATCCGTGCCTCGCGCTTGCTTGCCCGCACAGAGGGCTTGTTGGTGGGTGTCTCTTCGGGAGCAGCTTTTCATGCAGCTCTCCAATTGGCGCGAAAGGACGAAAACTTCGGAAAGACCATTGTTGCCCTGCTGCCAGACACTGGCGAACGCTATCTCTCTACCCTACTCTATGCCTTTGAAGAATATCCACTTTGATGACAGAGCCTCTGTAAGCACATGGCAAGCGGTCAGGTATTTGCATATCAATGGTTTCGGAACTGATGCACTTTTCCATCATTGTTTTCTGAGTGCATCAGCTGCCCATCTCAAATACATGGCAGCTTTGTCATCTGCTTGAGCAGCATATCTCAGTTGTGTTTCATACTTGTCCATTTGGTTTTCTGCATAGCGAGAGTATGTTTTAGCGCGGTCCAAGTCTCCTCGTTTGGTGTAGTAAGCCGCTTCACGCTGATATCCTTCGGCTTTTTTGAGATAATATGCCGCTTCGCGCCGGTGTCCATCAGCTTTCTTTTGATAATATTCGGCTTCACGCTGATAGCTCTTTGCCTTTTTCACATAGTAGTCACTCTGAGCCGACAGAGTGAGGGCTGAAACGAATATAACAGCAATCGTAAAGATAAGTCTTTTCATCTGCATGAATGATTGGTTTCCTGTATAGAGTAAGTTTTGCAATGAATACTATCAGAGGAAATAGAAAAATATTTGACCGACGCCCTCGAACTTGGCCGTTGTGATTTGCTTTCAAATTAGTATCTTTGCAGGATAAAAGACAACAAATAACAGGGACATGGATAGATGATAGCGGTTGTGATTTGCTTTCAAATTAGTATCTTTGCAGGATAAAAGACAACATCTTTACAAAGATATAAAATTGTACTTTTGTTGTGATTTGCTTTCAAATTAGTATCTTTGCAGGATAAAAGACAACATATTATTCTGTGATAGTCCTATTTTTGTAGTTGTGATTTGCTTTCAAATTAGTATCTTTGCAGGATAAAAGACAACTTCTTCAAATTGAAGAGCAATGCGCTCTCTGTTGTGATTTGCTTTCAAATTAGTATCTTTGCAGGATAAAAGACAACCGTATTTGGCTATCTTTGCAGCGGTCACTTGGTTGTGATTTGCTTTCAAATTAGTATCTTTGCAGGATAAAAGACAACTCTTATCCTGTTGCTTTCTGTAGTTTGTAGGTTGTGATTTGCTTTCAAATTAGTATCTTTGCAGGATAAAATACAACAGTGTATATAAAAAATGAAGGTATTCATGGTTGTGATTTGCTTTCAAATTAGTATCTTTGCAGGATAAAAGACAACGCACGTGCAGCCCGTGCACATTGCGAAAATGTTGTGATTTGCTTTCAAATTAGTATCTTTGCAGGATAAAAGACAACATTCAGGAGTACATTTCTAAGGGTTACGTTGTTGTGATTTGCTTTCAAATTAGTATCTTTGCAGGATAAAAGACAACACTTCGCTAAGACGACCTATTATGCGGATGGTTGTGATTTGCTTTCAAATTAGTATCTTTGCAGGATAAAAGACAACCAGGATGCCTATATGTCGTTCAATATATCGGTTGTGATTTGCTTTCAAATTAGTATCTTTGCAGGATAAAAGACAACTCTCTCTCATGTTCTTCGCTATCCTCATCGGTTGTGATTTGCTTTCAAATTAGTATCTTTGCAGGATAAAAGACAACCTGTTAAGAATTCGTTTTCATTTTCTTTCGTTGTGATTTGCTTTCAAATTAGTATCTTTGCAGGATAAAAGACAACTTGGCTCTGTCGTTGAGCCGTTGAGCGCGAGTTGTGATTTGCTTTCAAATTAGTATCTTTGCAGGATAAAAGACAACGTCTCACCACATCTTCCATATCGGGCGGCTGTTGTGATTTGCTTTCAAATTAGTATCTTTGCAGGATAAAAGACAACCACGATACCCCCCCCCCCACAATCGTATCGGTTGTGATTTGCTTTCAAATTAGTATCTTTGCAGGATAAAAGACAACTTTTCCGTTCCCAACACTTTAACCACTCTGGTTGTGATTTGCTTTCAAATTAGTATCTTTGCAGGATAAAAGACAACTGATTCTTCATATTAAATTGAGAATCAATAACCTGCAAGCAAAAGTAGAAAAAGAAAAACGAATGTCTTTTATGTGACAAATCCCGCTATTCGGCGGGATTTGTTGTTTTAGAATAGCTCGAGTTGTTGGCCTGGCGCAGTTATACCTTGCTGTTTTTTGCCATAATAAAGCTCAATATTTCCAAATTGTTTGTCCGTAATGCATAAGATACCGACCTGCCCGTACTCAGGAAGGAAAGATTTAACTCTTTTTATATGTACGGCAGCATTCTCCTGACTGGCACAATGGCGGATGTAGATAGAGAACTGGAACATAGTGAATCCGTCGCGCACCAGATTTTTGCGAAACTCAGCCGAAGCCTTACGGTCTTTCTTGGTTTCGGTGGGAAGATCAAATAAAACAAGTACCCACATGATGCGATATTCACTGAAACGTTCCATACCTTATTATATATGCGCTATCTTTCGGGATAAGCAACCTTGCGCAGTTCACCGCTGAAACACTTATAGAGTGAAGCTGTAGTTTGTCCTACGGCAATCATCAGCGGACTTCGTTTTCCTGAGATGACAACGTCAAGTGTAGGAATAACTAATAGTTCCGCCTTCCAATCGCGTGTAAGTTCTCCTGTAGGCAATCCCTTGTTCTTTACCAACCGATACACCAGTTCATCTACGTATGGTCGGTAAGGTTCCATGATATCATCGGCCAGACAATAGGCATTGTATCGGTTATGATGATGAATACCCAATGTAGGAAGAAGTCCGCTTGATACCAAGGCCCTTGCAACCACGGCCCGAAGGATGGCATAACCATAGTTCAGCAGATTGTTAGGAGGTACACCATCGCGGTCGCGTGTGAAACCTGCAATATGTTGTCCGAACAAGTACTTCCAATAGTATGCTGCAGCTCTCCCCTCCAAATTGTCAGGGTCTCCACTGCGTACATCCTTTGCCCACACGTGCATACACCTGATTTCTTCGTTCCGGCAATCGTGCAATACCGATGCCTGATTGATGATTTTCGCTTGTATGGTCTGTTGCCAAAGTTGCTTTTTCAGTGGCAAGGAAGCATCTAACTGATGGCGGAAACGCTCATTCTGTGTTGTATTCCCATAAAGTGGGAGCATCAATCCCACGGGCATACTCCGACTGTCGCAAGTAATCACGGCACAATTGTTTTCCAGTAAAGCCTCCATGGCTCCCGAGGTGATGGTTATCTGTTTGTTGTCGAGCACCACCACCCCTATGTCCTCTATCGGCTTGGTCACTTCCGTTTGCCTTTTGAAACTCTCAGGCAAAGCATCGCATTTCTCCACCTCTGGTAATTTTATCACCAGTTGGTTGTTGCGTAACGACAGGTACGCAGGATTTCCGAAATAGAGGGTCTTCTTGATCATGGTTTAAAGGTTATTTAAGTTGAACTGTTGCATTTTTTGCAACAGCTCAACATCGATTTTTAATATTCTCCTACAGAAACGATTTGACCTATATGGTTTACACGAACTTTAACAATACCTTTAAGATTTGCGAAAGATGTTAATCTCTTCCATGCCATATCTTGCAGTTCCTTCTTAGAATCAACATTAGTTTCTAAATGATGTCTAAAAGTATAGTCTTTTGATGAAAACTTCTGTACCCTGAACAAATTAGGACTAATCATTGCATAATTATTAGGGTTTATTAAATCCACATCCTTAGGATTAAATCCTGTTTTTTCATTCGGGAATACGAAATACTCATTTTGCTTCATAGTGAAAAGAAATTGCCAACCCTCTTCTTGTCTATAGGTTTTATCAATAACGGCTAATCCTTCGTTGATACGTGCTACAGCCTCATAAAATGAAACAACTTTCTCATCCAATTCATACAAAGGATTACCTTGTTCGTCATATGTGGGCAATCCTTGTTTGTCCAAAACAGGTTTCCGATAGATTGCGACATGATGATTATTGCCTGTATTTACAAAATCGACAGGGATATGGTTACCTTTATTGTCAAGTATATAGTTTCCATCCTTATCCCGTTTCTCATGGATAGCTTGTGCATTACTGATGCCATAGATTGTAACACGCTTCAACTGTATTCCCTTTTTTTGATTCAGCCATATGGGATCATCCTCAAGATTGGCAAAGGCCAATTTGGCATTACCATATTTGGCTATGCGCTCTTCAAGCAAACGACGAATTTTGGCATCAACTACCTTTTCGATATTCAAATTGGCATCAATGGGTTTACGAACAGTATATACGGTTTCCATGGTGACGGTTTTTACCTTCACAGGGACAGCCTTTGATTTCTCTTCATTCAGCCATATCGGATTTTTCTCCAAAGAGTTTTTTCCTGTAAATGCTTTCTTCGGATCATTACCATTATCCTTCAAACGTTTCAACAAAGCATCTCTGTAAATTCGTTTGCAAACCGTCATGATTTTAGTTTCATCAAAAGACGCATTTACCTTTTCCTCTTTGGTTACATACTCTTTGTGGCTACCATAAACTGTTTCAAGATGTAATTGTCCACGTGGGGTCTGTTGTACACGTTGGTTTACTCCCCCTTTTCGTTTGCTAAAATTTATGTTATTGGTAACGACTTTGTTTTTTGCTTTTATGGAGACGAGGATATCTTCCATCTCTCTTTTTGCTTCGGAACGGAATTCAGACAGTGGTATAGGTGCTATGGCTTTACCTTCATTGAAGTATTTGTTCTTGATGGCAAATTCATTACTATTCGGTTTGTCACTGGCATTCTTGTTATTAAAGTATTGAACAAATACGTCCTTAGTAAAAGCAACAGTCAAAGCATCCATGGCATGATGCCGATGGTCATTTCGCTTTGTCCAATCTCTGATGCGTCCTATCCGGCGTCCGTCCTTATCTTCAAAATATTCTACAGCTCCAATAGTGGCATATTTATCCCAATTCAATTCTTTCATCACATCGACAAGCTGCCAATCTTCGCGTAGCTTATCAGTGACACTTCCTGTTGTAGCCACCACTCTCCGGCAGATTTCATTCAGCATTGCTAATGCTTTCTTGGCGATGTATTGGGTGTTCCGCAAATCACGTTCAATAAAATCTGACGGTATTTCACTCTCTGTCATTTTCAGTTTGCGTAGTTTGGTCTTTTTGTTTTTGAATAAAGCTTCACATCTATTGATGTATTTTTGTAATGTGTCTTCACCATATTTATCTGCGACAAAATCATAGGCAGTCTTATTGCCCTTTTCAATATTGATGCTACGTACTTCCAACGTCTTATTGGAGAATGAATCATCAAACAATCGGGATTTGGGAATAATGTGTTCGATATCAAATTTCTTGCTAAAGATATCTTCGCGAGGAATGTAAGTGTCAGAATACAAGGTCTTATACCCATTATCCTTCAATTCCTCGTACAAACGGTAACGAAGAATATCATTGCGGCTAACATGTGCCATGCCAAACTCCGTTTGCAGAATCTTGCGAATGGCCTCTGTTTCCTTTGTTGCATTAGCTATGGATTTGGTCAATTCTTCACGTTCTTTCTGGTTCTTTTTCAATTCGCGTGCCAATTCTATACGTATCTCATCAGGTTTGCCATAGGTCGTAATTATCTCATTGATAACATTGACCATTTGATTGAGAATCTTTTCTACAACAGGATTACGCAAACTGTTTTTAGGTAGTAATTCCAGTTTCTCTTTCAATTGTTTGTTCTCAATTTCTTCTTTTGTTAAAGAAGAAGCTGAATGCCTATACCCGGCATAAGTACAAGCAATGTCATATTGGTTACCTTCTTTCATAAAAGGTAAAATCTTACGAATGGCTTTTGCACTTAAGTTCCCGTAATCATCAATGAATGTTACCGCACTTAATGCTGGCGCATATTCTAAATCAAAGCCACAGAGCATTGCTATTTTTTGCTTAAGATTACCATCACCAGTTATAGTGTTGTCTCCTTCGAAAGAGTACAGCAAGTGCCAAAGTTTATAATAATCCTGTTCATCCAGCTTTTTGCTTGAATCAAAAGACAAAACATTGGTATTCCAACCTAATGAAGAGAATACAGATTCAGTATGTTCCATTATTTCGTCAATGGGTTTCTTGAAATCAATGGGTTCATGTCCTGACAATTCAAGGACTTTGCTATATGCTTGGAAAAGTTGATATCCGGTTTTATTGCCATCAATCTGTTTAAAGTTCATGTCCAACTCTTGTGGATTCTCAAACAATATTTTCAGGACTTCCGATTTTGTCAGTCTTTCACGGATAAAAAGTTCCTTTGCCAATAACTCTTTTTCCTCTTGTGTCAATCCTCTTTTACCTGTCAATTCAAATTCGTCAGGTTCACTGAATAGAGATAATGTATCTTCTTTCTTTTTCTTGCGTTTTATTTGTCTGTCAGCAACGGATACTTCTATGTTATTCAGTGTTTGCCATATTTTAAATTCTTGGAATAAAGGTGAAGAACGAGGGATGACGCGAAGCCCTATTATTATAGTTTTCTCTTCACCATTTTTGATTATAGTTTTCTCTTTATTCTCAAATTCACAGATACTAATTAGACTCTTTTGGCTTTTTAAACGACGTTGATAGAATATCACCACATCACGAATTTTAGCTTTTAATTCAGGTGTCAGTTCTTTATGATATTCAACTTGTTTTTCCCAAATAGTTTCAAATTCATCCAAATAATCTTGTCGGTAATAAACAGTGTTTTTCAAACTCCTATTTGGATTTTCATCTAACGACTCCATCAGCGCTTGACCGACGGTCTGTTTTTTGAAATAGAGGGACTTACTACGGTCGCTGATTGCTCCTAAATAACCACTCGAAGAGTTTATCTCACCATTGATATTTTGCAACACAATAGCTAATTCTTCCAATCCAAGCTGTTTAGATAAAGCTTTTACGCGCCATTGATAGTCTTCCACCTTTTGTTCAAGCCCTTTGGTCGTACGTTTTATTCCTGTCAGCTTAAACTGTCTTTCTGTATTTTTTGTTTGATTCGTATCCTCGTTCCATGTAGTAACGGTTTCGTTCCATATAAAGAACTTTTGTAAGATAGCCCATGTCTGCGATTTGTTTTTCCCTCTGATTTCCTCTTTGGCCTCTTCAAGTAATGTTTGTGGGTAAAACTGTTTTTGGAAATCCCATATTCGATTTAATTCGTTTTGTAAATCCGAACGATAAAAATCTGGAAAATGTCTCTTTCCATTCATTAAAAGTTGTAAGCATAGTTCTCCTGGAGTAAGTTCTTCTTCATAAAGTTTTTTAGCAACTTCCATATCATCAATTAAAGTGCCATCTTCTTCACCTTTTGCCTTACGACTACTCTTATATCCACGTTTCTTGTTTATCATCAACAAAACGCGGGCAAACTCTTCCAGTGAAATTTCATCCGTTACAGCTTTAGCCCTTAATCGATAGGTCTCAAAAGTTGTTTTGTTTCCATTTTCTGAAAGTATAGTACCATCAGTTATAAATCCTACTTCGCGCAAAATCTTAATTAACTCTTCACGCCGTAGTTTATAGCGTTGTAGGTTACGGCGCATACTTCTTTTGAGAGTACGAGCTGTATTCGTTTCAATACTTTTACCTTTTTCAAAGTTCTGCAATTCGTCAACAGTTAAAGGGTTAACCCTTACCCCTAACTTGATAATCGAAGATTTTTCATTCGTGTTCTCCGCTTCATCCACTACCGCCCAACCGATACTATTTGTTCCTAAATCAAGGCCTAAAATACGTTTCATGATATCTCATTTTTTATTAATGCTACAAAATTATGTATTATTTTCTATAAATCCTTGCTTTACATTAAAAAACTGTATATATTTGCAGCACTAATTGAAGCAAATCACAATAAGGATTATTCCGTTGTGAAGACATTAGGTTCCCTCGTCCTTCAACGGGGGATTTTTTTATATACATAACATTCATCCGCAGGCAACGTTGGTGACGCGGGGCAATCATTTCCTTTTCAGGTATATGATAAAAATAGACTTTGGCGTCATCTGCGCTATCTGCGGATGAATGGAATGTGTGTGTATCTTCCCTAATCTTTAAGGGAGGCAGTGTCAGTGCTTTTTCATCAGTTCTTCCACTTCTTGAGAGGCTTGGGTGTAGGCTTTTTCCCAGTCAGTGTCGAGGCTGAAGGGGGTCAGACAACCGGCCTCTCCGACAAAAGCTTGCACCTTTCCGGTGTCGGTGTCGCCGAACAACGGATTGTTGACAGATGCATCCACATAGGCCATCAGTACTCCGTGTTGGCATTCGGCAGACACTTGGTGTGCACGACTCAGGTTGCGGAAGAAACTGCCCACAAACTCAGACAGATAGTATGCCTGTGTGTCGAGGAAGGTGGTAGTCACCGTCTCCATCCGGGCTGAGGCTGTACCCTTCAGATAGTTGAGAGCCGTCACATAGAAGTGGTTCACGTCTGTCTTGCTTTTGGGAGATTCGGGGTCGTTCAGCACTTGGCTGGCCGACTCATAGAGCCGGTTGTACACTTCTTGTCCATACGATTGCGTAGCGGCAGCCACCGCCAGCAGAACCACTGTCAATGTCTTTCTCATTTCCAGCATATTGTTTCCTTATTTTTTTATACGATGATTTACTGTTTGTGCTGTTCGCGCAGCAGGTCGTTCACGGTCTTCACGGGGTTGAATGTGCCGAGAGGTACTTCTACGAAGATGGTGTTCCAGTCGCTCATCGCTCCGTTCCACAAGCCCGGCAGTTCGAGTGCTTTCAGTTCGCGTCCGTTCTTCGACTTGTAGCTGATGAATCCTGTAGCCTTGTCCACGTGTCTGGTGAGGTCGAATTTTTCACCCTTGTAGTTTTTCACGGCACATACGAGATCCACGGGGTTGAAGTGTGTGCCCTGTTCGAACATGGCTTTCTTCTTCGGGTCGTTCATGTCTATCTGCGAACTTTCGAGAATTTGCAGCGACACTGTGCCATCGGGGTTGTATGCAAGGAATGGTCCTCCACCGGGTTCGCCCACATTTTTCACCATGCCACACACACGCATCGGACGGTTCAGCTTCTTGCGCAGATAGATAGCCAGTTCACTGTCTTCCAGTTCCTTGATGTCAGTCTTCCGGCAGCAGAGCTGTTGTTGTACGAAGCGGATAATCTCCTCCATCTGTTCGTGTGTATATTGCCCGCTATCGAGCAGTTTCAGGTATTCGAAGGCTTGTTGTTGGAGTGTGACGAGCACACCGGCCAAGAGGTTCTTGTAAGTGACGGTTTCAGCTTTCAGCCGGTCGGGTACCACGTTGTCAATGTTCTTGATGAAGATGATGTCGGCATCCAAATCGTTGAGGTTCTCGATGAGTGCTCCGTGTCCGCCGGGTCGGAACAACAGCGAGCCATCTGCATTGCGGAAAGGTTTGTTTTCCATGTCGGCAGCTACGGTGTCAGTCGAACTCTTCTGTTCCGAGAAGCTGATGTGGTAGTCTATTCCGTAGTGTGCGGCATACTCCCCGGCCTTTTCCTCTACCAGTTTTTCGAAGAGAGGTCTGTGTTCGGGCGACACGGTAAAGTGTACGTTCACCTCTCCCCCATTGCCGTTGGCATAGAGTGCACCTTCTACCAGATGCTCTTCGAGCGGTGTGCGCGAGCCCTCTCCGTAAGAGTGGAATTTCAGCAGTCCCTTTGGCAGTTGTCCGTAGTTGAGTCCGGCCTGTTCGAGCAGTGCGGACACAACGGCTTTATATTCCCCTTCATCCATCAGTCCGTCTATGCCTTTTCCATACAGTTTGTGGCAAGTGTCATCAAGGTCTTTGTAGAAGGCGAAGCGGTGGATGTCTGCAAAGAATTTCTGTTCGAAGGCAGTAGTGGGCTGGTTGTTCTCTCCACCGAGGAATTCGAACAAGTTCTTGAACATTCGGCTGGCTGCACCTGATGCCGGCACGAATTTGACGACGCGCTTTCCGGTTTGCTGTTTATACACTTCCCAAGCCTTCAGATATGCATCGGGCATGGGGGAGATGATGCCTTTTTCCAACGATGCGGCTCCTTCCAGTTGCAGGTAGGGGAAACCGTTTTCGAAACTCTTCAGCTGGTCTTCTATCTGTGCTTCAGAGATGCCCTTGGCTGCCAGCTGTGCTTTGTCTTGTTGTGTCAACATAATGGCTTTATTGTTACAGTTTGTTTTTCCTTGGATAAAAATGTGCTCAAAATTACAAAAACTTCTTTTTCCTTGATAATAAATAAAAGAAAAAATGTACCTTTGACCTCAAATTTCATCTGAATTATGGAAGATAAAGCATTTTTTACTCCTTCGGAAGTGGAGTTGGTCTTTACACTATACAGGCGGTTGCTTGGCCTTTCGGGCGACACATTGCAACCTGCAGACTGCCGTAAGTTGAAGCATCAGCTGGTGTGTGCGGCTCAGGCAGGTGCATTGGTGCGCGACAATTTTGGGCTGAACCCCATCATCAAGGATATGCAGACGGCGGTCATCATTGCCGACGAGATAGGTATGCGCCGGGCTTCTATCCTGGGTATCATGCTGCACGGATGTGTACAGGCAGGAGTGATTACTGCCGAAGAGACTGAAAAGATGTTTGGCGAAGATGTGGCAGGCATCATCCGTGGTCTTGTGCGTATCAACAGGCTCTACGAGAAGAGTCCTGCCATTGCCAGTGAGAACTTCCGCAACCTCTTGCTTTCGTTTGCCGAAGATATGCGGGTGATACTGATAATGATAGCCGACCGTGTGAACCTGATGCGCCAAATCAGAGACACGACTGACGAAGAGGGACGTCTGCGGGTTGCACATGAAGCGGCCTATCTCTATGCTCCGTTGGCGCATAAGCTGGGACTCTACAAACTGAAGTCGGAGCTGGAAGACCTTTCGCTCAAATACACCGAACACGACATCTACTACCACATACGCGAAAAGCTGAATGCCACCAAAGCTGCACGCGACCGCTACATAGCATCCTTCATTGCGCCCATCGAAGAGAAACTGCGCGAAGCCGGACTGCACTTCCACATCAAAGGACGGACGAAGAGCATACACTCCATCTACCAGAAGATGAAGAAGCAGAAAACGGCTTTCGAAGGTATCTACGACCTCTTTGCCATCCGTGTGATACTCGATTCGGTGCCCGAACGCGAAAAGATGGAGTGCTGGCAGGTGTACAGCATCGTCACAGACATGTATCAGCCTAACCCGAAGCGTCTGCGCGACTGGCTTTCGGTGCCCAAGAGCAACGGATACGAGTCGTTGCACATCACTGTGTTGGGGCCTGAAAACACTTGGGTAGAGGTGCAGATACGCACCGAGAGGATGGATGCTGTGGCCGAACGCGGACTGGCTGCACACTGGCGATACAAAGGCATCAAAGGTGAAACGGGGCTTGATGAGTGGCTGACCTCCATACGCGAAGCTTTGGAAAGTGCCGATGGCGACGACATGCAGATGATGGACCAGTTCAAGATGGACCTCTACGAAGACGAAGTGTATGTGTTCAGTCCCAAAGGAGACCTTTACAAGCTTGCCAAAGGAGCCACCGTACTCGACTTCGCCTTCCACGTACATACCAACGTAGGCAGCCGTTGTGTGGGTGCACGCATCAATGGCAAGAATGCCACCATCAGACAAAGGCTCAACAGCGGAGACCAGGTAGAGATACTCACCTCGAACAATCAGACGCCCAAACCCGGATGGCTCGACATTGTAGCCACTTCGAGGGCTAAAGCCAAAATACGGCAGGCTCTGAAGGAGATAAGCAGCCGGCAGGCAGCCTTCGGAAAAGAGACCTTCGAGCGGAAACTGAAAAACCGCAAGATGGACTACGAGGAAGCCGTCACCATGCACCTTATCAAAAAGATGGGATACAAGGAAGTGAACCCCTTCTTCAGAGACATTGCCGACGAAGTGCTCGACATCAACGACGTCATGGAACGATATGCCGCCCAACTTCGCTACGAGACAGACCCCTTGCAACGGGCTGCAGAAGATGCTCCGGCAAGAAGTGCAGACTCTTTCAACCTGAGGCCTGACGAAGAGATGCAGAGCCGTATGGGAGCCGGTAGCGATGTGCTCGTCATAGATCAGGACCTCAAAGGCATCGACTTCACCCTGGCCAAGTGTTGCAATCCCATCTATGGCGACGATGTCTTCGGCTTCGTTACCTCGGGAGGAGGCATCAAGGTACACCGCACAGATTGCCCCAATGCACGCGAACTGCATTCACGCTTCGGCTACCGCATCGTCAAAGCACGATGGGCAGGCAAACACAGTGGTTCGCAATACGAGATACGCCTTCGGGTAGTGGGAAACGATGACATAGGCATCGTCAACAACATCACCTCCATCATCTCCAAAGAGCAACACCTCATGCTGCGGGGCATATCCATCGATTCGCACGACGGACTCTTTTCAGGTACACTCACCGTGATGGTGGACGACACAGCCAAACTGGAACTCCTCATCAAGAAACTCCGTACAGTGAAAGGTGTGAAGCAGGTGAACCGATGCTGAAAAAAATACAAAAAGACGACAAGCAAGAAGAAACTGACAAAACGGAAAAAGAAACAGAAATGACAATGGAAACAATCGAAAAATACTTCCCCACACTGACTGACGACCAGCGGACAAAGTTCCAAGCACTGCAAGCACTCTACGAAGAGTGGAATGCCAAGATAAACGTCATCTCACGCAAAGACATCGGCAACCTCTACCTGCACCACGTGTTGCACTCGTTGGGCATAGCCAAGGTCATCAACTTCCGTCCCGGTACCAAAGTGATGGACTTGGGTTGTGGAGGAGGTTTTCCCGGTATCCCGTTGGCCATCCTTTTTCCCGAAACCACTTTCCACCTCGTTGACAGCATAGGAAAGAAGATACGCGTGTGCAACGAAGTCATATCCGGAGCCGGACTCACCAATGTCACTACCCGACATTGCCGTGCCGAAGAAGAAAAAGGCAAGTTCGACTTCGTGGTAAGCCGGGCTGTCATGCCATTCATGGACCTCGTCAAGCTTGTTCGCAAAAACATCTCCAAAGAGCAGCACAACGCTTTGCCGAACGGACTGATATGCCTGAAGGGAGGCGAACTCGAAAACGAAACCATGCCAATGCGCAACCGCGTGATGGTGACCGACCTGAAGGAACACTTCACCGAAGAATTCTTCGAAACAAAGAAAGTGGTATATATTGACTTATGATAAATTGCACATCACATGACAATCCGACGATTTGTATTCAATATGCTCGAGGTCAACACCTATGTGCTGGCCGATGAAGAGAGCCGCGAAGCCGTAGTGATAGATGCCGCCTGCATGTCGCAAAGCGAATGCCTTGCCTTGGACAAGTACATCACTGACAACCGTTTGCAACCGAAACACCTGCTCAACACGCACCTCCACTTCGACCACATCTTCGGCAACCGCCACATCTACGAACACTATGGATTGAAGACCGAAGCCTCTGCCTACGACGAAGACTGGCTGGTCGAAGCCCCCAAACGCACCCGTATGTTCGGACTCTCCTTTCCCGGACACCCCGTAGCCATAGGCCGTTATCTCAACGAAGGCGATACAGTGACCTTCGGACAATGCACCTTGCAATGTTTGGCCGTACCCGGACATTCACGCGGAAGTCTTGTCTTCCACTCCATCGGAGAGAAATGCATCTTTTCAGGCGATGCCCTGTTCAAACGCAGCATCGGACGTACCGACCTTCCGGGTGGTGACCACCAGACACTGTTGCAATCCATTCGCGAAAAGCTCCTCGTCCTGCCGGACGAAACCATTGTCTATCCCGGACATGGCGACTGTACAACCATTGGCGAAGAGAAGCGCAGCAACTGGTTCCTCACCTGCTGAGAAGCGTTTATTCCATTCCGCTCTTATGACCGGTCATTACTCCAAGAACATCTACTACAAGCGCGATAATAACCATAATCATAAACATAACTCGTTTCCTCCTTTTACTTTAATCGTTAGACAACATGTTTCTCTTTCTCTTTTTGCCGCAAAATTACACGCATGTTGTCCCAAATCGTGGGACATGTAGGAGGAAATTCCATACAAATGTTTGGAAACTCAAAAACAAAGTGTAAATTTGCAACGTTCAATGAATTGGAAAAAGAAAAATATGAGTGAGCTAACAAAAAACAAGATTGAATACATCATTGCCATTGTCAGTGACTTTGCTATGGCACACTCATTGACAAACATGCAAGCCTATCGCTATTTGGAACGGTACCAAGGCATCGACTTCATTGACCGTTTCTACGATGTGGAACATACCTTCTCGTTTGAAGATGTCATCGAAGACCTTACCGCTTATTGTCATCGGAAAGGAGGAGCTTTGGCATGAAACTCTACCATGGCACAAATTGCGAAATAGATTACATTGACTTGAACAAGTCGAAAGTGGGGAAAGACTTCGGTTGTGGTTTCTATCTTTCAGCAGAAAGGTCGCAAGCAGAAGAAATCGCCAATCGTAAGTTTGAGCAGCAAGGCATCGGTGTGGCCAAAGTTTATGAATACGAATTTGACGAAGAATTATTGCAGAATGGGGGACTTGCAGTCTGTCACTTCGAAGATTATAGCAAAGAGTGGGCAGAGTTTGTATTGCAAAACCGAAAGAACAGAACACGGAGCCAACTCCACGCTTTCGATGTCGTGATTGGTCCCATAGCCAATGATACCGTAGGTTTTCAGATTCGTAAGTTCACTTCGGGAATTATCAATCTTGAACAATTTGTAGAAGAGCTCCGATACATGAAAGGCATAACTTTCCAATACTTCTTTGCAACGGAAAAAGCCATCAAACATTTAAAGCCATTATGACCCGAGAACAGCAGAACTGGATGATAGAAGACATATCGAAAGAGCTTGTCATGCTTTTGATGGAAGAGCATCACATGGATATGCGTGAAGCCCTTCGTACCCTTTATACTTCCGACACCTATGCCCGTTTGACTGAAACCCATAATGGCCTTTATTCCCAAAGTACGGCATATATCTACGAATACCTCGAAACGGAATTGGCAACGGGAAAAATGGTGTGAAATGAAATGTCAATAAATAATCAATGCCACCCTTCCAAGTGCGGAGGGGTGGCATTGTTTTTGTTAGTATGTTTATCCGCATTTTGTAATGCGGATAACCTGAGTCAAGCGTTTGCAACGTGGTATATTTATGACAATAATTTGCTCTTTTGCATTTGGAATTCCTCTTCTGTTAGTATTCCCTTTTCTTTTAAAGAACAGAGCTTTTCAAGTTCATCTGCAATAGATTTTGTTTGTGAAGTTGCTGCATTTTCTCTATCAATCATGTCAATGATTACACTCACATGATCAACAATGCTTCTTGCTTCTTTAATAGATTGAGAATCACTGGTCATATCAATTGGTTCGCCTTTATAACAATCTATAGTAATGGACGGGGTTGATTGATTTCTGATAAGTATTTTTACACTAATTCTTGATGTCTTCTTTTTTCCTTTACTGTCTCCAGACAAACCTCCGACTATAGCACCGACGCCTCCTGCTAAGACACCACCTACAACTCCGCCACCAATAGTCCGCATGGTAGATTTTGAAAACGTTGTATTACTATCTTCAAGTAATTCTACGGAAATGATATCCGCGAAATCAATTATGGTTTTATGTTCATTATAGTCAGCAAAAGCAATCAATACTTTTCTTCTTTCTTGGTCGATAGAGAAAGAATATCGTGCATCATAACCTTGTATGGTTGTTGACGCAGTAAAATTAATTGTTGAGTCAATTGCACTATTGAGTTTGGTCGCCCTTTCGTTTTTATTAGATATTTCATAAGATATAGCTATAATAGCTATAATTATGAATATTATAATCCATACTACGAGTTCCATTGGTTCTCCTGTTATGAACGAACCTCCTGCAATTAATCCAAAAATAACAAATAATAATGCCGATGTTGAATTTCTTTTTGTTTTCATTGTAATTTCGTTTTAATGATAAATATTATGATAGCACCTACATAGCACGTTAAATCCATTACATCAAATGTTCCGAATTGTTTACCACATATTTGTATGATTTCTGAAGACACAGCAATAAAAGGTAGCATATAGAGCCAAATTTTAGATGTCTTATTATCTGTATTTATCCATACCGATTGAATGAGCAGCATGTATGAAAACAGCCACAAGCCATCAGGTAAAGCATAAGTAATCCATTCAGGTGGTGAATATGAAGAACAAATATTTCTCCAATGAGTTATATAACCATTCAGATGCATTCTTTCGCCCCATTCAAACATTAATAATCGTTCACTTCTGAAACCAAGATACAATAGTCCACCAACTAATAATGAACTTATTGAAAGTAATATATTACTAAATATAAGTATTTTATATTTGTTGTCATACATATATTAACAGTCTTTTATTATTATATAATCTTCACTGTCACCTTTATGCCAAGAGCTTTAGCTATGGCTTCTATCTGTCTTTTTTTGGCGGGAGTGTTTGAACATGTAAAGACTAACCAACCATTACCTACTTCATGTTGTCTGTTTCCATATTGAGCATCTCTCTTTCTTGTCACAAGATTCACTTTATTAAGTTGTAATATAGAATCATAGGGTGCAATGCAGAGTTGTGCAACCTTTTCAACTCCAAACTTTAAAATAGTTTTTTTGAGTGTATCTACAGCTTTACTTTCACTAATGACGGTTCCGTCACCGAATTTAACTTTTAATCGAGTAGCTTTTCCCATGTTACTTCCGCGTTCGCGGGAAATGATTTTTGTTTTTTCCACTTTTTGCAAAGATTCATTGTTTGATACAGTATAAGTATTAGATAATGTTACAGCATCACTCAGTGCATTTGTTATATTACGTTTACGTGACAGATGAACACTAACCCCCTTTTCCGGATGATGTTCAACCACCAAAACCAGTTCACGTTTCACCTGCTTTAATACAGGTTCTACAGTATCTGTAATTATTGGCACAATTTCATTCTTAATGATTTCTTCTTCCAATGCTGCCAACTGCCTTTCGAGGTCAGCATTGGGTTCTATCCCTAAGTTCTGTAGCTTCTTGCGGGTTTCGTAGAGTTCTTGTAGTTTGGTCATAGGTAAATTATTTTATTGCATCATAGTCGTCAGTATAACTAAAACTATTATATTTCGAGGTATATATATTTTGCTCTTTGTCTTCATCTGGTCGCAAATTTGAGAATAAATCTCTGAATGGTTCACAGTTAATTTCGTCATCAGTAACGCTGATAGATAATCCATAAGCAGTTGATAATATCGGACACAATCCTAAATCTTGTATTTCGCTGATGTCCTTAATAGACTTTGTATTCCATTCCTTCTCAGATACATACATAACATCTTTAAAATCACCATAAGTTTTGCGAAGTATCTTGAAGGTGCTTCCACCACCCGAATATATTATTGGCCTCCCTTTTAAAGCATTAATCAATCGTTTTACATGAATGTTTGTTTGTATTTTCAATTCCCATTTAAGTTTTCCAATCAATCTATCATGTATGCTATTTATTCTATCTTGCAAGACCGTTATTCTATTATTTTGAATATCTACTTTTTCTACGTTTGACGTCGTTCTTTCTTTACTCATATTTATTGCATCCGTAAGATAGTTCAAACCTTTATTTATAGAATAAAAATCGTACACTTGTGGCTTACCATTCTTAATCGTAAAAAAAGATATATCTGTAGTTCCTCCACCAATGTCTATCATAAGAGACATACCTTCGGTGATTTTAGACAGTTTCACAAGAGGCATTAAACAGGCGTATGCTTCTGGAAAAACGAGAAGAGTAAATTCCTCCTTCTTTTCCTGGCTAAACATTACAAGTTCTGTAATGCTTTCAAGTTCCTGAATTGTTGAAGACAGAAATAAATGTTTGTCATTCCTGAATACTTCTTCAACAAGTTTATATGCACTTAGCAAGATTCTCACTGCCAATATTTTTTGTTGTTTTAGACGTGCCCCGTCAGATGGAACCCCCATTTGAATAGAGAAATCTTGTCCATACTCTTCCTCCAAATCAAATAAGATAAAAGCAATATACCATATAGAGAAATGTATGGCTTCCATTTGTGACAAGCCTGTTTCGCTACTTGTAAACGCTGCTTGTTTGAAATAGCGAACAATCTCTCCTTTTTTATTCTTAGGAATATACCCGTATGTCAATTGGCCTTTTTCATCAATATGTATAATGCTTGGCAGTGTGTATTGCTCTTTATCATTGAGGTCTTTAAATCTGAAGAATTTGTAGCCTAACTCTGCTCCGTCTTTTTTTTCTATACAGATTTTTGTTTGGTGGGTTCCAAAATCTAATCCAACTGTAATCATGGTTAAGATGTTTTTAAATTATATTGATTAAGTTTAGAGAAAGCAGTTTATCTTCTATGCCCAAATTCTTGTCTTCGTTGATAAATGCCAGTTTCTCATCACGTTCTTTTTCCAACCTGGCGATCAAACCTTTTCTAAGACGGATAGCATTATTTCTATTTCTTCGTTCTTTTTCATCGTTTGTGTACATTAATTGCCACTCCCAGTTTTCTATATCTTTTTTAAGATTGTTGATGCGTGATTTATAGTACTCAATCGTCTGTTGTCCGTAACGCAATCTAGCACTTTCCACTTGTCTCTTTTCTTCTTCCAAACGTTTTTTCTTTTCTTTACTTACAAATTCTGTGAAATCATAGTTCATGTCATCAATCAAAGAAGATACCGTATTTTCATTGGTTGCATTATATTCACGTCCTTCTGTATGGGAACGTCTATATACGTGGTCAACAAAATTTTGGTCTGTTTCAAAAGTGCCAGTCTTCAAATTAAATAGTACAGGTAAAAGTTCAGAAGATTCTTTTTTTACTCCTTGTACATTTCGACACGAAGTGAGTTGGTACAATCCCATATAAAATTTATCACCTTTTTGTAAAATATCATCCTCAGTAAGAGCATAGCTAAATGATGTATTTGAATCATCTCTATTATGTGTAAAGTAGTTCAAACATGCCTGTATCATCGGATGATAAATATTTAGATAATTTATCGTTGGATTTCCGTATGCAATTTCTTGGCTAAATGTTAAATGAAATGTTTGTTTGTCTTCTATTTTTCTTTTAAATTGTTCAGCATTAATACCTGCTTCGTCTGTATTGTCACAATACTGAGTCAGGAACTTACGTAAAATATTTGTTTGCCCCATGGGCATCTTGAATTCCCATATATCCTTTTTAATTTCCGTCAAATCGCATGTTGTAAGATGCATCCGTATAATAGATTCCAAATAATTGTGTAATTCTTCTTTCGTAACATATGATTTCCTATTCAAAATACGATTTATCTCTTCTTGAAAATATGCGTCATTTGTCAATGTATTAGTCAATCCTTCTTGAAGGCGTCTCAAATGTTCTTTCTCATTTTCTATAGCCCGCTCAACTTCAGCCATTTTTCGTTCCCTCTCCTGTGGCGTTAGTTCCTTCGTATAGAATTCTTTCTCCATTTTGTCATAGGCTTCTTTAATTGTCATCCTTTTCCCGTCTATATTGACTACAGCATCCAAAATTGCTTCCATATCACCTATGGTACTTTGGAAAATTCCAATGCGTTCAAGTAAGCGTTCATAAATTTCTTCTTGAATAGAATCAGCCACTACCATGTTGTATATGTTAACAACTGGAGACTTTTGTCCGAAACGGTCTATACGACCAATACGTTGCTCCACAACCATAGGATTCCATGGTAAATCATAATTAACCATTGAATCACAGAACTGCATATCCAAACCTTCACTACCTACCTCTGAAGATAATAAGATATGTATATTTTCATCCGTCTTGAATTGATAAAGAACGTCTGCTCTATTCTCTATATCGCCGTGAATTACTACGGAATTATAACCAGCTTTCTTCAAACGGATATTAAGGTATTTAATGGTTTTCTTGAAAAGGGCAAATACAATTATTTTTTTGTTACCATGCGCAAATACTTTTTCGATAATTTTAAGTAACATATCAACCTTGGCGTCTTCATAACAAGAAAAAGCATCGTGTGATTTGTCCAAATCTTCTTCCTTATTCAGATATGCCCAAACACTACTGGCAACCTGCCTTTTCTTCTGAACCAAACCCAAAGCACCTCCAGTTGTCATCCGCTCATCACCCCAATCATCAGTATAAGAATTGTCATCTTTATATTCTTTAATGACTTTATTAAAATCAATTTGTTCGTCTTCGTGCAAATCCACTTTACAAAGATGAGGTTTACGTTCGGCTTGAGACATATCGGTTGTTACTTCTCGCTTTCGCGTTCTTGAGAATACGGTATTCATTATGCTCATTGTTGACAGCAAATATTGCAAACGTGCTCTTGCTTTTAACGTGTCTTCTCCTTTGAGAAGTTCTGTTATTTCTTCAAATACAGGGTCTTCTTTATAAACTTCGCCAATTGGACGTACGTCGGAATAAATCACATTTTCATCTGCACCCGAATAACTTATTTGAATTTCAGAATCCATCAATTCATCATATATAACGGAAAAAGATATATTATGATTTAAACTTGATATGGCCTTTACAAATGGTTTGTTTTCATTCATTCGATTTCTGAATATCTGCAAATTATCATAGTTCGCATTGTCGAGAAGATGTAACAAGTTATACAGATTTTCATCATCAATCATTACGGGGGTAGCAGTAAGAAATAGAGCAGCATCAGCATGTCCCATCAATATTTCTGCACCTTTATATGTTAAAGTTTCACGATTTCTCATCTTGTGAGCCTCGTCGCATAACACCAAACTTATTTGTTGGGAATTATTTGATAAGTATTCGGATAAGTTTGGTATTTTCTTAATTCCCTTCACAGCATCTTTATCTTTCTCGCGACGTGTCCGAATTCGTTCATAATTTATAATACCTCTGACTAAACGCCCTCTTGTAGAAAGGTCATCGATAAGGTCTTTTGTTTCTTCATATATTTTAAAAGCCAAACCAAATTTTTCGTACAGTTCAGATTTCCACTTTTCTTGAAGCGATTTTGGACAAACAATCAACACATTTTTTAGCTCTTTTCTTGCTTTTAACTCCAACATAATATGTCCTGCCTCGATAGTCTTACCCAAACCGACTTCATCAGCAACAAGCAAACGACGATTTGGCGAGTTGAGAAATTTTAACAAAGGTTTGAATTGATATGGACGAAAAAGCGTTTTAGATGCTTTTAGTGATGAGATTGTAGATTTATTTGAACTTTTTATCTTAAATGTTGTATTTATCATAGAATAATCAGAGTAGCTACCAAATATACCGCTCTTACATCGTTCAAAAGGGTCTGATACATCAAAGTTTGCACGCAAATCTGCTTCCAATACATTTGTGGAGCCAAAGTCGAAATTTACAGTATATATTACCCGACCTCGTCCAGGAGTCACTTTGATGACAACACCATGTGCATTGTCATCAATTCTTATCACATTATCACCAATATTAAATTGTGCCATATTTATGTTGATTAGATTACTACCCCGCAAAATTACACGCATGTTGTCCCAAATCGTGGGACATGTTTGCCTTTTTTTCTTGTTTTTTGAGTTTTTCTTGTTATTATCTTCTCATTTAAGTAACCGACCGTCTTACGCAAACTTCTATTAGGTATAAAAAGAAAGCGTAGGCATCGCCATATCTCTACCTGGTTCACCACAAACCACTAACATACTATGGGTTAAGCCTACGCCAATAAGCGCAAACCCCAATGTATGTTAGCTTGTTCAAGAAAGCTCGCTTTCTTCTTTTCGAGGTGGTGATTCGGTAGAGAAATGAGCAATCAAAATGTCTTGTGCCCTACCCTACATGGGTAAGCACGCCACAAAGATAGACATTGTTTTCCAAATGGCAAAAGGTTGGAGAAGGAAAGAGGGAAAAAGTGGGGAAACAAATTTAGTTCCTTTATTTAAACCGAAACGTATTGCTTGCATATTTGTTTTTTCTTGTCTTCACTTCTTGTCTTCACTTTTTATGAACTAATATGACCAAGCGGATAGTGTGTCTCTTGGTTAGAAGGTGTGGACAGCGATGAAACGAAGGGTTGAGGGGTGAAAACATCTTCTGAAACCTTATTTTTTATATTTCGACCCGAATTTTCGACCGCCGGACGGGGTTGATTCTCCATTTTTCCGGTTTTCGCGGAATGGATTTGGCCTTTTTGCGCGTCTTTCTTCTTCCCGTCTTGTTGGCTTGATGCGCTCTTATGGAGCAGGTTTTCGGCTGTCTGCCATTTGGGCACTTCCACACTGTCGTTGGTGATAGTGGTATCTACTTCGTATTTGTGAAACGCAGGGTCGATGATGGTGTATGTGTTTGCAAGCACCTTATAGACATTGTTGGCGGTGCAGAAGGTGCCTCCGACGGTTTCAAGAAAAGCGGCTTTGTTGGTGACGGTTTTTCCAACATGCCAAACGGGTACCTGTATCTGCCGGTTGTGTTTTTCGAGGAAGTTGTGTTTGGTGGCGAACTTGATGATGTCTTCTGCCGTACCTTTTGATATATGGAATTTTTGGGCTATACCCTCGTACGAAAGTCCGTTGTCTTGAAACGGTTTGGTGATGTTGTGTTCGCGGCAATATTTGCGGGCATCCTTGAAATTGTCATCTTTTTGGGGGTTGAAGCGGACTTTGCATATTTCTTCCGTGTGCTTCATTCTTTTCAGCTTTTCCATAATGGCTACGGTGTAAACGGCAAGTTCAATTTCGTGTAGCGTTTTGAATCGGGCAAAATCCACCGGTGGCATATTCCGGTTTCCATGCTTGTTTGTCAGACTTTTGAAGACGATGCTCCCATCGGGACGTTCATCAATCAGCTCCATTTCTGCCAGTTTCAGCAGATGTTTCTTGATGGTGTTGGGATGAAGTCCCGTCATTTCATGCAGTTTGTTTGGTGTACACTTTTTGATGGTTGAGGAGATAAGGTCGTGTTGTTTGACAAATATGCTGAAGGCTATGGCTCGTGCATACTCCTTGCCTTTTGCTATTTCATCGTAAAGTCTGTAGTTCAATGATTTCATGCTCTTGGTGATGTCGTTTCTGATAAGAAAAAATGTGTCGTTATCCTTTGCTGCAAAGTTACAAAATAAAGACCGGTTTGCAAATTGTTTTTGGAAGTTTTTTTGAAAAAATCACATACCCCCAAAATACCCACAAAACAACCCCGCCGCGCTCTGACATTTTTCAGAGCGCGGCGGAATCACATTACACTACATTACACCGTACCGTACCGTTTACAGCGGATTGCTGTCGTCGCCGCCACTGTTATCGGTTCCACCGGATTCACCCGAACCGGTTCCGCCGGTAGAAGAGGAATCGTTGCCACCGGTTTCATCTTCTTCGGTAGAGGTTGCTGCGGAAGGTTGGCCTCCCCACAACATCCAATCTACAGCGTTGGGCTGCATCGAACGGGTGGCTACACTCATGTCGCTGTTGCGCGTCACTTCGGGGGTAAAGCGTACGCGGATGTTGCGTATCTGGCTGGCAGACACTTCTTCTTCGCTTTCCACTCCGTTTTTGGCTGCGTTGATGGTGTAGCGGAACGAACCTATCCCATCGAGATGTACGCTGCGGCCTTGCGACATGTACAAGGCCATCACCGTACCCAAGTCGCTCAACACGGCATAGGCATCGGCTTTCGTCACAGTAGAGCGGTCGCTCAACATGGTGGCTATCTGTGCAGTGCCCACTTGCTTGCCTACGGTGACGCTTTCGGGATAGTAAAGCCCCGAAATCTTCTTCTTTCTGACTACGTAAAATGCCATAATCTTTTTCTCCTTTCTTTTTTTTGAAATGGTTTGACAATAATGAAACTTTTCTTCTTGCAGACCGCGCGTTCCCGTTTCCGGAACTTTTCGCAGGGCTGAGAGCTTCTCTTCCGGTGCTACAGAAAAGGTGGGTACTTTCCTTGGGAAACTCCGGAACTTTCCTTACTAAAGTTGCCAGCTTTCCTTAGCCTCCGAACGGCTTCTACGGCTCTTGTCTGCGACACAAAGATAATGCTTTTTCCGGGGTGTTTTCGCGCTGTTTCACGGTGTGTGATGATAAGGCGCAAAAATGCGCGATAAAGTTGCAAGTATGGTATTTTTTTCGTACCTTTGTATGGCAGATGTGAGCCCTTGTGCACTCATCGGGAGTTTTCCCCTTCACAAGAGTTGTCGGGGGGGGGGATGTCGGTTGATTTTTTTTAAAAGATATATAATATGGAAAATACGATAGAGAAGAAAGCAGGCACGAAACGTGAGCCGCGCACTTGCAACCGTACGGAACTGGCTCTGAGGTATAACCCTAACCTGACGGCTTCGGCGGCACGCAAAAGGCTTGCAGCGTGGATAGCCCGCCACCCTACCCTTGTGAGCGAACTGCGTATGGCGGGGTTCGATGAGCGGCAACGCACCTATACTCCGAGGCAAGTGGCTATCATCATGGAGGCTTTGGGCGAACCCTGAAAGGGCGGATGCTTGATAATTTTACACCGAACGGGGCTAAATCGGGTGGAAAATGCTACATTTTTTCTCAAAAACTGAAACTTATGGTTGCATTTTGCTTGTATTTGCTGATAAATTGTTATCTTTGCGGCTTGAAATATGATTTTGATAACTTATTTAAGGTATATAAGAAAGGAAAAAGCAGATGAATACGACCGCAAAACTGTTGGTACATTGCCCCGACCGGCCGGGTATATTGGCTGAAATCACCAATTTCATTACGATAAACGGAGGAAACATTGTCTATATCGACCAGTTTGTTGACCGTGTGGAGAATGTCTTCTTCACCCGCATCGAATGGGAACTCGAGGGGTTCATGATTCCACGCGACAAGATTCTGGACTACTTCAACACGCTCTACGTGCAGAAGTACCACATGGATTTGCGGCTCTATTTCTCGGATGAAAAACCGCGCATGGCCATTTTCGTGTCGAAGATGAGCCATTGCCTCTTCGATATGCTGGCACGCTATACGGCAGGCGAATGGGATGTGGAGATACCCGTGATAGTAAGCAATCACCCCGACCTCCAGCATGTGGCCGACCGCTTCGGAATACCCTACCGCGTGTTCCCCATCACGAAAGAGAACAAGCTGGAGCAGGAAGAGGCCGAGATGCAACTGCTGCGCGAGCTGGGTGTGGATTTCATCGTGTTGGCCCGCTATATGCAGGTAATCTCCGAACAGATGATAGCCGAGTATCCCAACCGCATCATCAACATACACCACTCCTTCCTGCCGGCTTTTGTGGGAGCAAAACCTTATCATGCCGCATTCGAACGCGGAGTGAAGATTATCGGTGCCACAAGCCACTATGTGACCTCTGACCTCGATGCCGGACCCATCATTGAACAAGATGTGGTGCGCATCACTCACAAGGACACTCCGCAAGACCTCGTGAACAAGGGCAAGGACTTGGAGAAGATTGTGCTGTCGAGAGCCGTGCAGAAACACATCGAACGCAAGGTGCTGACGTACAAGAACAAGACGGTGCTCTTCAACTGATGCCCCTCCCCCTTTTTTTCTGAAAAAATATTGAGGAAGGAAAACAAGAGTAGTGAAGAAGAAAAGAAGAAGAAACGAAGAAGAAAGAAAAGATGAATGTAGCAATCGTGAAATACAACGCAGGAAACATCTGCTCGGTGGTGAATGCCGTGAGAAGGCTGGGCACCGAACCGCTGGTGACTGACTCGCCCGAAGCACTGATGAAGGCTGACCGCGTGATCTTTCCCGGACAAGGTGAAGCCAGCCATACGATGACTTACCTCAGGCAACACAAGCTCGACGAAGTCATCCGTTCGCTCAAGCAACCGGTGTTGGGCATCTGCATAGGCATGCAACTGATGTGCCGCCACTCTGAAGAAGGAGACACTGCCTGCCTGGGAATCTTCGATGCCGAGGTGAAACGCTTTGTGCCTGCACTACGCACAGACAAAGTGCCACAAATGGGATGGAACACCATCAGCAACACCCGGAGCCCATTGTTCAAAGGCTTTGCACCCGAGGAGTTTGTCTATTTCGTGCACAGCTACTATGTGCCACTGAATGCCGATACGGCAGCTCAGACACACTACATACAGCCCTACAGCGCAGCTTTGCAACGCGACAACTTCTATGCCACACAGTTTCATCCCGAAAAAAGCGGCATGGTGGGCGAACGCATCTTGCGCAATTTCATGGAAATATAGTGCGTACACAAGCAACGCGGGACAACGGAAAAAGAAAAGAAGAACAACGCTTACAGGACAACAACAACAACATTATGATAGAACTGATACCTGCCATAGACATCATCGACGGCAAATGTGTGAGGCTGACGAAGGGAGACTACACCACATCGAAAGTCTATAACGAAGACCCCCTTGAGGTGGCCAAAGAACTGGAAGCCTATGGCTTGCACCGCCTGCATGTAGTGGACTTGGATGGAGCACGCTCGAAACACATCGTCAACTACCGCACACTCGAACGCATAGCCACACGCACTACGTTGAAGATAGACTTTGGCGGAGGCATCAAGAGCGATGAAGACCTGGTGATAGCCTTTGAAAACGGTGCACAGATGGTCACCGTAGGCAGCATTGCCGTTACTTGTCCCGAACGCTTCGTACACTGGTTGCAGACCTATGGGGCGGAGAAAATGATACTGGGAGCCGATGCAAAAGACGGCTTCATCTCGGTGAACGGATGGCAGGAAGAGAGCAACCTCGAACTCTTGCCCTACCTGAAAGAATATGCCCGGAAAGGGGTGACAAAAGTGCTGTGTACCGACATCCAACGCGACGGCATGTTGCAAGGACCCGCTACCGGACTCTACCGCCAAGTGCTGGATGCTGTGCCTGAACTCTACCTGATAGCCAGTGGAGGAGTAAGCTCGCTGGAAGACATCCGCGAACTCGACCGTGCCGGCATACATGCCGTAGTCTTCGGAAAAGCTCTCTACGAAGGACGCTTCACACTGAAGCAGCTGAACAGCCTGATGGAATGAGCCCGGATGAGGGGAAGAAGAGAGAAAGACAATGCATTGCACAGATATTGATAAAGATAACAACAGAACACACACACACTGATATAGTATGTTAGCGAAAAGAATCATACCTTGCCTCGACATCAAGGACGGACAGACGGTGAAAGGTACCAACTTCGTCAACCTCAGACAAGCCGGCGACCCCGTAGAACTGGGTAGCGCATACAGCAAGCAAGGCGCTGATGAACTGGTCTATCTCGACATCACTGCCAGCCACGAAGGACGAAAAACCTTTACCGAACTGGTAGGACGCATAGCCGCTGCCATCAACATCCCCTTTACCGTAGGCGGAGGCATCAACGAACTGGCTGATGTTGACCGCTTGCTTGGTGCCGGTGCCGACAAGGTATCCATCAACTCGGCAGCCATACGACGACCGGAACTGGTGGATGAGATAGCCGGAAAGTTTGGCAGTCAGGTGTGTGTGGTGGCTATTGATGCACGCGAGACTGACGGCAACTGGGAGTGTTATCTGAACGGCGGACGTGTAGCTACCGGAAGAAACCTCTTCGACTGGGCACGTGAAGTGTGCGACAGAGGTGCAGGCGAAATCCTCTTCACCAGCATGAACCACGATGGCGTAAAGTGCGGATTTGCCAACGAAGCGCTGGCTCGTCTGGCTGATGAGCTGACCATCCCCGTCATCGCTTCAGGTGGAGCCGGAGAGATGGCGCACTTCCGCGATGCTTTTACTGATGGCAAAGCTGATGCAGCATTGGCAGCCAGTGTATTCCATTTCGGAGAGATAGCCATCCCCGAACTGAAGCATTACCTTCAGGCCGAAGGCATCAGTGTGAGGATATGAGAAAGAGTGAGTATGATGTAACAGAGAGATTAAAAAAACAACATTAACAAAGGATACGCGTAAAAATATTATGGAACTGGATTTTCAGAAAATGGGCGGACTCGTACCGGCCATCATTCAGGATAACAGCACAAGCAAAGTGCTGATGTTGGGCTTCATGAACAAGGAAGCATTGGATGCCACCGTGCAGACGGGTAAAGTGACCTTCTACAGCCGCACCAAAGGACGCTTGTGGACAAAAGGTGAAGAGAGCGGAAACTTCCTCAACGTAGTCTCCATCAAAGACGACTGCGACCACGACACACTCCTCATCAAAGTGAATCCCGTGGGTCCGGTGTGTCACACCGGTGCAGATACTTGTTGGGGCGAGAAGAACGAAGAACCTGTACTCTTCCTCTCCTATCTGCAGAACTTCATCCGTCGCCGCTACGAAGAGATGCCCGAAGGGTCTTACACCACATCGCTCTTCCAGAGTGGCATCAACCGCATGGCGCAAAAGGTGGGTGAAGAGGCCGTAGAGACTGTCATCGAAGCTACCAACGGCACTGACGACCGGCTGATATACGAGGCTTCAGACCTCATCTATCACCTCATCGTGCTGCTTACCAGCAAGGGCATGAGCATTGAAGACCTTGCCGCTGAGCTGAAGAAAAGGCACAAATGATTTCTCCCCCCTTACAAGAAGACCATCACACACACACAACATCCATAAAGAGAAGCTATGTTGATTGACTACCGACACGTGACCATCCGACAACAGGAACACACCGTACTCGAGGACATCGACTTCCACCTCGACGAAGGAGAGTTCGTCTATCTCATAGGCAAGGTAGGCTCAGGAAAGACCACCCTGCTGAAAACCTTCTATGCCGAACTGGAAATAGCCGGAGGAGAAGCCTGTGTGCTCGACTACGACATGCGGAACCTCAAACGGAAACACATCCCGGCATTAAGGCGCAGACTCGGCATCGTATTCCAAGACTTCCAACTGCTGACTGACCGCACCGTATCCGAAAACCTCGACTTTGTGTTGCGGGCTACCGGATGGAAGAACAAGCGTGAAAGAGAAGAACGCATCGGAGAGGTACTCAACCTGGTGGGAATGCAGACAAAGGGATACAAGTACCCGCACCAGTTGTCGGGAGGCGAACAACAACGCATTGTCATAGCAAGGGCATTGCTCAACGAACCCTCCATCATCCTGGCCGATGAACCTACAGGAAACCTCGACCCTGAAACGGGAAGAAACATCGTAGAACTCCTGCACGACATCAGCACAAGAGGTACGGCTGTGGTGATGACCACACACAACCTGCAACTGCTCGAAGAGTATCCCGGCATTGTCTATCGGTGTGAAGAACACCGGTTGTTGGAGGGACGGAACACAGAAACTGAAAATAATAATAACAAAAATAGCAACAACGAAGAATCATGAAAGTACTGAAGTTTGGAGGCACATCCGTAGGTTCGGCCCAACGGATGAAGGATGTAGCCCGATTGGTTACAGACGGAGAAAAGAAGATTGTCGTGCTCTCGGCCATGTCGGGCACTACCAACTCGCTGGTGGAGATAAGCGACTACCTCTACAAGAAGAATTCCGATGGCGCAAACGACGTCATCAACAGACTGGAACAGAAATACAAGCAGCACCTTGCCGAACTCTATGCCACCGACGAATACAGGCAGAAGACACAGGAGGTGCTCGCAGCCATCTTCGGCTCTATCCGTGCATATACCAAAGACCTCTTCACGCTGTTCGAAGAGAAAGTGGTGTTGGCACAAGGCGAACTCATGTCCACCAACATGGTGGTGAACTATCTGCAGGAACAGGGTGTGAATGCAGTGCTGATACCAGCCCTGGAATACATGCGCACCGACAAGAATGCCGAACCGGACCTTGCCTACATCCGCGAAAAGCTGGCCGTGCAGCTTGCCAAGTATCCCGATGCTGACATCTACATCACACAGGGATTCATCTGCCGCAATGCTTATGGCGAGATTGACAACCTGCAACGCGGTGGAAGCGACTATACCGCTTCGCTCATTGGTGCTGCTGTAGATGCCACCGAAATACAGATATGGACTGACATCGACGGTATGCACGACAACGACCCGCGCATTGTTGACCACACTTCACCTGTGCGGCACCTCAACTTCGATGAAGCTGCCGAGCTGGCTTACTTCGGTGCCAAGATATTGCACCCCACTTGTGTGCAGCCTGCCAAGTATGCCAACATTCCTGTGCGTCTGCTCAACACCATGGACCCCAGTGCACCGGGAACCATCATCTCCAACGACACCGAACACGGCAAGATAAAAGCCGTAGCAGCCAAGGAGAACATCACCGCCATCAAAATAAAGTCGAGCCGTATGCTCCTGGCTCACGGATTCCTGCGCAAAGTGTTCGAGATATTCGAGAGCTATCAGACCTCCATCGACATGGTGTGTACTTCCGAAGTGGGTGTCAGCATGTCTATCGACAACACCAAGCACCTGACCGAAATCATTGCCGACCTCAAGAAGTATGGCACCGTCACTGTCGACGAAGGCATGTGCATCATCTGTGTGGTAGGCGACCTCACTTGGGAGAACATCGGATTCGAGACACTCGCTATGGATGCGTTGAAGGACATACCCGTGCGGATGGTGTCGTATGGCGGAAGCAACTACAACATCAGTTTCCTCATCCGCGAAGCAGACAAGAAACGTGCCTTGCAGGCTTTGAGCGATACGCTCTTCAACAAGAAAAAGGGCTGATAAGGCCGAGGATACCCTACAGATATAGACATATATATATATGAAAGGTTCATTTCCGATAAGGGTGTTCAAGGAGACGCGGACGCCCTTCTACTACTACGACACGGAACTCTTGCGCAAGACGTTGGACACCATCCGGAGCGAAGTCGGCAAATACGAGAACTTCTGTGTACACTATGCCGTAAAGGCCAATGCAAACCACAAGCTGCTGACCATCATACGCGAAGCCGGACTGGGAGCCGACTGTGTGAGTGGAGGCGAAATAGAGGCTGCACTGAAAGCCGGATTCCCAAGCCGCAAGATTGTCTATGCCGGAGTGGGAAAAAGTGATTGGGAAATAGCTTTGGGGCTCGACAACGACATCTTCTGCTTCAACGTAGAGTCGGAACCCGAACTTGAAATCATCAATGCACTGGCCGGAGAGAAAGGCAGAACAGCGCGTGTGGCACTGCGCATCAACCCCAACGTGGGTGCACATACACATGCCAACATCACTACCGGACTGGCTGAGAACAAGTTTGGCATAGCTATGCACGACCTTGAGCGAATCATCAGTCTTGCACAGCATCTGGAGCATGTACAACTCGTAGGACTGCATTTCCACATCGGAAGCCAGATTCTGGACATGGGCGACTTTATGGCATTGTGCAACCGCATCAACGAGTTGCAAGAACAGCTCTACAAGCAGCATATCGTTGTGCAACACATCAATGTGGGAGGTGGATTGGGGGTTGATTACCAGCATCCTAACCGGCAGCCTGTGCCTGACTTTGCCGCTTACTTTGCCACTTATCACAAACACCTGAAACTGTTTCCCGGACAGACGCTGCACTTCGAACTCGGAAGGGCTGTCGTATGTCAATGCGGTTCGCTCATCACACAGGTGCTCTACGTCAAACAAGGTACGCACAAGCAGTTTGCCATTGTGGATGCCGGTATGACGGACCTTATCCGTCCGGCACTCTATCAGGCATACCACAAGATAGAGAACATCACCTCGGAAGACTCCGTAGAGACTTATGATGTGGTAGGCCCTATCTGCGAATCGTCCGATGTGTTTGGCAAAGCCATCGACCTCAACCGTTGTCGTCGGGGCGACCTCATTGCCATCCGCTCTGCCGGAGCTTATGGAGAAATCATGGCTTCGGGATACAATTGCCGGAAACTTCCCGAAGGGTATCTTTCAGAAGAGATGAAGTAATTGAAAGGAGAATGAACTGAACTCTTATATAAGGGAAAGTGAAAACCGCCGGATGGCCTTAGAGGCTCCGGCGGTTTCTCTTTGATGTCCGTGTCTTGGTATCGTCCAATCCTTATCCGCAACGGCTGCTGCCGCAATGCTTGCAGATGAGGCAACCTTCCTGATAGACCAGCGTTTCGTGTCCGCAGTTGGGGCATTTCTGTCCCTTTGCTTCGGTGCCGTCCGTCACATACTTCTTCAAGGCACGTTCCACACCGTTCTTCCATGTATTGATGCTTTCACTGTCGAGTTGGAGTGAACCTACCAACTTGATGACTTGCTCAATAGGCATGCGGTAGCGCAACACTCCGCTGATGAGCTTGGCATAGTTCCAATACTCTTTGTTGAACTTTTCGCTGAGGCCTTCCACCGTAGTCTTGTAGCCACGCTTGTTCTCAAACTGGAAGTCGTATCGCTTGCGTCCCTCTTCATCGGTGGTCTTGATGATGCGTCCTCGGGTCACACTCTTAGGCAGAGCTATACCCTCTTCGTCATCGTTGATACCGGTGAATATCTCGTAGGGATAGCCATCGAGGATTCCGACGAATGCAACCCATTTCTCCTTGTTGTTCTGGAAACGTACCACATCGCACTCCAACACTTGCGGACGCACCTCTGTCACTGTAGGCGGTTTGCAGGGTAGCGGTTCGTTGGCCTTCTTGTCGCTCTTGGTAGATAGCAACACGCCTGCACGCGAACCGTCGCGATAGACAGTGCATCCTTTGCATCCGCTGCGCCATGCTTCTACATAGAGTCGGTTGACCAGCTCTTCATCCACATCTGCAGGCAGGTTGATGGTGACACTGATGCTGTGGTCCACCCACTTTTGTATGGCTCCCTGCATCTTCACCTTCATCAGCCAATCGACATCGTTGCTGGTGGCTTTGTAGTAGGGCGAACGGGAAACGAGGTCGTCTATCTCCTCTTGGGTATAGCGTTTGTCGGTGTCGTATCCGTTGACTTTCATCCACTCCATGAACTTGTGGTGATAGACGATGTATTCTTCAAAGGCATCGCCGTTTTCATCCATAAAGTCTATACGTACTTCCGGGTCGTTGGGGTTCACTTTGCGGCGACGCTTATAGACAGGCATGAAGACAGGCTCGATGCCACTGGTGGTTTGTGTCATCAGACTGGTAGTACCCGTAGGTGCTATGGTGAGGCAGGCAATGTTGCGGCGGCCATATTTCACCATTTCCTCGTAAAGAGCCGGGTCAGCTTCGCGGATGCGTGAAACGAACGGGTTGTCTTTCTCGCGTTCGCTGTCGTACACAGCAAATGCTCCACGTTCTTTAGCCATCTGCACTGATGAGCGGTAGGCTTCTATCGCAATGGTGCGGTGTACCTCTACGCTGAAGTCTGTAGCCTCTTGTGTGCCATAACGTAATCCCATGGCAGCAATCATGTCTCCCTCGGCTGTAATGCCCACTCCCGTACGGCGGCCTTGTCCGCTCTTCTTGTAAATCTTTTCCCAAAGGGTCATCTCACTGCCTTTCACTTCGGTGCTTTCCGGGTCAGAGATAATCTTGTTCATGATACCCTCTATCTTTTCCAACTCCAAGTCGATGATGTCGTCCATGATGCGTTGTGCCAGCCGGACGTGCTTCTTGAACAGCTCGAAGTCGAAATAGGCATCTTTGGTGAATGGATTGACCACATACGAATAGAGGTTGATGGCCAACAGACGGCAAGAGTCATAGGGACAGAGAGGAATCTCGCCACACGGATTGGTGCTGACGGTGCGATAGCCCAAGTCTGCATAGCAGTCGGGTACACTCTCTCTGATGATGGTGTCCCAGAAGAGTACTCCGGGTTCTGCGCTTTTCCATGCATTGTGCACAATTTTCTTCCACAAGGCCGAGGCATCAATGTCCTTGGTCACCATCGGTTCTTCAGAGTCGATGGGATATTGCTGCCGATAAGGTTGCTTGTCCACTGCAGCCTGCATGAAAGCATCGTCCAACTTCACGCTGACATTGGCTCCGGTGACCTTGCCTTCTGTCATCTTTGCATCAATAAACGACTCACTGTCGGGGTGTTTGATGCTGACGCTGAGCATCAGGGCACCTCGCCGTCCGTCTTGAGCAACTTCTCGTGTACTGTTTGAATAGCGCTCCATGAAAGGTACCAGTCCGGTAGAGGTCAGAGCCGAGTTCTTTACAGGAGACCCTTTCGGACGAATGTGTGAAAGGTCGTGTCCTACTCCTCCCCTACGCTTCATCAGCTGCACCTGCTCTTCATCGATGCGGATGATGGCGCCGTATGAATCGGCACTACCCTCCATCCCGATGACAAAGCAGTTGGAAAGCGAGGCTATCTGATAGTCGTTGCCGATACCGGTCATAGGACTTCCCTGCGGTACGATGTAACGGAAATGATCCATCAGGTCAAAAAGTTCCTGAGCTGTCAGCGGATTGGCATACTTCTGTTCTATGCGTGCCACTTCGTTGGCAATCCGCCAGTGCATATCCTCCGGCGACTGTTCGTATATCAGCCCGAAGGAGTCCTTGACTGCATACTTGTTCACCCATACGCGGGCGGCAAGTTCGTCACCATTGAAGTATTTGAGTGAGGCCTCAAACGCTTCTTCATACGTGAATGTCTTTTTTTCCACAGTGTCTATGTCTTTATTAGATTACTCAATTTCAGTTGTTTTGTAGAAGTCTCACCGAAATGAGCTATGTTTAAAGGTAATAAGCGGGTGCAAAGCTACACACGTTTTTTCAGTTGGCCAAATTTTTAGCAAAGAAGTTTTCAACAAAATGTAAAGTTTTCCAAAACTAAAAATATAATGATTGATAATCAATGTGTTAAGAATTTGCATTGGGGGCAAAGTTGTCCAAAACAAAAAACTTCTTGTTTTTATTGTTGTCGAAGGTGGAAATCTGAGATGCTTTTTTTGATGCCAATCTTGCAATTTTGTGCCAGCTTTATTGTATATTTGCACCCATATACTTCAACAGAAAAGCAAACGACAATATAATTCATATAAAGACAAAGAAAACATTTTATGGAAACAATCAGAAAACGCCGGAGTATCCGGAAATATTTGGCAAAGGATGTGCCTGCCGACCTGTTGGACGAACTGCTGGAGACTGCTGCACGTGCTCAGACTATGGGTAATCTGCAACTCTACAGCGTTGTCGTCACCCGCGACCAAGCCATGAAGGAACAACTCTCTCCTGCCCACTTCAACCAACCGATGGTGAAAGGGGCTCCGGTGGTGTTGACCTTTTGTGCGGACTTCAACCGGACTACCCAATGGTGTAAATGCCGGAAGGCTGTGCCCGGATACGATAATCTGCTCTCTTTTATGAACGCTGCCAGCGATGCTTTGCTGTTTACCCAGAACTTCTGCAATCTGGCCGAAGAGAAAGGATTGGGTATCTGCTATCTGGGTACTACCATCTACAATGCCGGAGACATCATCAGGATACTGCAGTTGCCCAAACTTGTTGTTCCTGTGGCTACCATCACAGTGGGATGGCCTGATGAGCATCCTGAACAGAGTGACCGTCTGCCTTTGGCTGCGTTTGTGCACGAGGAGACTTACAAGGATTATACTCCTGAAGACATCGACCGCTACTACTGCCCTAAAGAGGCTCTTGCCGAGAACCGGCATTTTGTGGAAATCAACCAGAAAGAGACATTGGCACAGATTTTCACCGACATACGATATACCCGTGAAGCCAATGTCAGCATATCCGCTTCACTGTTGAAGACGCTGCAGGAACAGGGGTTCATGCAGTAACACACTTCAGGCACGGGTCAGACGGTTTTCGGGTGTGTTTTGATTGATCCCCGTTCGGTTGCCGTCTGATTCGTGCCTGAGTAACCTGGCCGTTCAGAGCCTTTCTTATCTTTCTTTTTTCAGATTTCAGCCCTTCAGTGTAGCTTCAATCTCTTGCAATTCACTCTGGAAAGCTTTGTCCACCTCTATCTGTCCGCCTATAATCTTGCAGGCATGGAGCACGGTAGCGTGGTCGCGCCTGCCTATAAGGCGTCCTATTTTGGCCGACGAGGCGTCGGTATGTTTCTTGGCCAGATACATGGCTACCTGACGCACCTGTACCACTTCGCGCTTGCGTGTCTTGGTGAATACCATCTGAGAGTCCATACCGTAGTGGCTGCACACCTTTTCCAGAATGTCTTCTACAGAGATGGGCTTGTTTTCTACAGCCACACGCACAGCTTTGCGTACAACAAACTTTACCATGTCCATATCCACCTCGCGGTTGTATGCCATAGCATGAACCAGCAACGAATTGACGATGCCTTCCAGATCGCGCACGCTGTCATCTACATGCTCTGCAATATAGTCCACCACCTCTTCTGGAAAGTTCAATCCATCGCGGTGGAGTTTGTTCCGGAGGATATTCTTTCGCAATTCCACATTGGGCTTCTCCATTTCTGCAATGAGCCCCCATTTGAATCGGGTCAGCAGGCGGTCTTCCATGCCTTGTAGGCTCACAGGCGAACGGTCGCACGTCATTATCAGCTGTTTGCCAGACTGATGGAGGTGGTTGAAAATGTGGAAGAAAGTGTTTTGCGTCTTGTTCCATGTGGCGAATTCCTGAATGTCATCGATGATGAGCACGTCAATGCCCTGATAGAACTTCATGAAATCTACCACCGTATTGCTGCGCACACTGTCGGCATACTGTACATGGAAGAGGTGTGCCGAAAGGTAGAGCACGCGCTTCTCCGGATAGAGTTCCTTGATGCGTGTACCGATAGCATTCACCAGATGCGTTTTTCCTACCCCTGACGGCCCATGAATGAAAAGCGGGTTGAAAGAGGTTTTTGCCGGACTTTGCGCAACGGCCTCTCCTGCCGTGCGGGAGAGTTTGTTGCTGATTCCTTCGACAAAATTTTCAAAGTTGTATTTAGGGTTCAGGTGCGGATTCAAGTCCTGTGGACGGGGCACAGGCTCACCGAATGAGAGCGGATTCTTGTTCCCATTCTTCACCGTTCTTTCCTTCACTGCCAGCGAACCGGTGTTCGACTCCCATTGCTGCACTTCGCCTTCAGGTCCAGTGGCAGCAGGCTCTTTGTCAGCCTCCTTCACGGTCAGCACATTGTACATCAGCCGGGTCCCTTCGCCGAATTCCCGATAGATTACACGGCGAAGCAGATTCAGATAATGCTCTTCAATGTACTCATAGACGAAAGGACTTGGTACACCTATCGTCAATGTGTTCTCCTCAAACTTTACAGGTTTGATAGATTTAAAGATCATCTTGTACGTTGCCTCTGAGATGTTGTCCTTGATGATTTGCAGACAACGCTCCCACAGCGCAACAAAATTGTTGTCCGTCATACAGCTTTATAATAGCTTTTTTGTTATTCAGTGAAACTTCTACGGGTGCAAAATTGGAAATATTATTTTGAAAAAACAAATCGTTTTTTTCTTGCTTATTTTTGGAAAAGAATAAGCATCTTACTTTCAGCTATTTAGCAAAATCTGTTTTTGCTACCTTTATTTAGAATGTTTGCACAGGTTGAAAGCTTTGATATTCAGTGTGTTCTATATTGAACAAATTTTATTCGAGAAAATATGTGGCTTACTTGATTTTCTCTTCTTACCCGCTTGTTTAAACGGATTCGGAGGGCTTTGCACCCTCCGAAAAAAAACTTTCCTATTTTAGATAGATTCTAATTTAGCCATGCTATTGATTATTCTTTCTTGCCGAACAGTGAAAAGTGTACGTACCGTTTGGGATGTTCCCTCAAGTCTTTCAGCAATTCTGCTGCATTGGCTGTTGTGGCATTCAGATTGTTGTAGATAGAGGGGTCGTTGAGCAGCAGTCCCAATGTGTTGTCCTTACTTTGCAGTTTTTCAGTGAACATCTTCACATCGTCCAGTGTTGCATTCACTTTGGCTATTGTGGCTGCATAGTCTATCCCCTTCAGGTTGTGGCTGATGACGGCAAAGTTGGCTGTTACCGTATTCAAATTGCCCGTAATGGCCGGAATGTCCTTTTGCAAGAGTGAGTTCAGTTCTCTCGTTGTCACTTGTAGGTTTGCTGTTATCTGCTCCGTATTGTGCAGTGTGTTGCTCAGTGTCTGATCGGCTAACAGATTGTTTAACGACCCGAGGATAGAGTCCAGTTTGGGCAACATTGTTTCTACCTTGGGTACCAGTCCGGCGGCCACTCCCATGATGCCTTCGTTGACACTTCCGTAGATAGTGTCTCCCAGTTGGCACATACGTTGTTCGTTGCGGGGCAGCAGCAGGTTCATTTTTACGGTTCCGAGCATTTCGGTCACCAGTTCGGCCCTGCTTCCTTCAGGTATCCGCATATCATTGTCCACTTCTATTTCTACCACTACATGTCCCGGATGTGCATAGTTGTACGTTATGTTGCGCACAATGCCTATCTGGAATCCGTCGGCATAGACCGGACTTGATGGAGTCAGCCCACAGACGTTCTCGAATTCTACGTAATACCCTGTGCCGGGTTTGAACATATTGATACCTTTCAAGAAATTGATACCCCAAAACAGAATGGCAATGGCTACAATCCCCGCCAAGCCGATTTTCACTTCTTTCGTTAAGAATTTCATACCTCTTTCGTCTATACCTTATATTATTATATGATAATGCAATTGATTATTTCTTTCTTTTTCCGGTTTTGAATTCCCGGATAGCATCCTGCACATTCATCTTCTTGTTTCCCTTGAAAGCAATGATGAAGGCATCCTTGAACTTGCTTTCCACCTTACGTTTCAGGCGTACTGCCTCGTTATAGTCTGTGGTAGCTCCATAAGTGTATTTATACACTCCGTTCTCCTTGTAGTAGGCTGCTTTCAGCCCTTTCAGCTTGCTGTTGCCGGGTTTCAACAAGGTCGATGAAGTCATTATCTGCACCTTGAACACCGGTTTTTCCGTTTCACTCTGCCCTTCGTTTTTTTGCTTGGCAGGTTTCTTCTCTGCCTCTGCCGGTTGTTCCTCCGAAGGACTTTCCTCCATTGTGGCCGGTTGTTCCTGCTGTTCCGTCTGTTGTGTGGCCGTTCCTGTTCCGCCCCTGCCCTGTTGTGTCTCTATGTACGAGCAGAATGCGTTGTAGATACTTCGGCTTAAGGCATTCACTCCGGCATTGCTGTTCAGGTAGTTCTCTTCGTCAGGTGTAGAGATGTAGCCGAGTTCCACCAGCACACTGGGCATCGAGGTGGCGCGCAACACCAGGAAACCGGCTTGATGTACCCCCTTGTCCACCCTTTTGGCATGGCTTTTAAACTGTTTTTGTATCAGTTTGGCCAGCGAGACACTTTGCTCCATGTACTTGTCTTGCATGAATTCGAACATGATGTAACTCTCCGATGAGTTCGGATTGAATCCGGCATATTGCTCCTCATAGTTCTCCTCCACCAGTATCACAGAGTTTTCACGTTTGGCCACATCCAGATTCTCGTCAGCCCGTGCCATACCCAATGTGTATGTCTCCGTTCCCCGTGCTATTTTCCCTTTGGGCAATGCATTGGTGTGTATGGATATAAACAAATCAGCCTTGGCATTGTTGGCTATCTTCGCACGTCTGTCTAAAGATACAAACACATCCGTCTTGCGGGTGTATATCACGCGGGTATTCCTACAGTTGGCCTCAATCAGTTTGCCCAAAGCCAGTGCTACATTCAGGTTGATGGTTTTTTCCCTGGCTTTCTTACCTACGGCACCAGGGTCTTTCCCGCCATGTCCGGCATCAATGACCACAACAAAATCCCTGTCTGCAGCATATCCTGCCAACGGACAGGAGAGATACAGACAAATACAGGCCAATATGCAACAGATGCAGTTCTTTATGCGCATTCTTTTTTCTATGATGCTGCAAAAGTACTATTTTTCAGGAAAACAGAGAAAGAAAACCGGCGCTTTTCGTCCATTTTACGATATATTGGACACAAAAAGGGTTGTTTTGCATACCGTTATAGCCGAATATTTGTAACTTTGCACCGTTTTTTGGGGGCTACCCGTGTGTGGCTCGTGATTTTGGGCCTTGATTATTGCAAATATGACTGACCGTATCGTACAATTTGTCAAAGACTGGACACTGCCTGTGGCTATGGCCGTTGGTGCAGTTGTCTATTTTCTGTTTGCCGGCATCCCTTTGTTAGCTCCTGTCAGGCCATACCTCCATCGGCTGGTAGGGGTGCTCACTCCTGCACTTATCTTCACGATGCTGTTCCTTACCTTTTGCAAAGTTGCTCTACACGATTTGCGTCCGCGCCGTTGGCATTTGTGGCTCATTCTTCTGCAGACAGGCTTTTGTTTGGGTATAGCTCTGCTTCTGCTCTACTTGCCACTGGCTTTTCGGGAAAAAGTGGTGGCTGAAGCAGCTATGGTCTGTTTCATCTGTCCCACGGCTACAGCAGCAGCCGTCATCACAGGAAAATTGGGTGGCAATGCTTCCACTCTTACCACTTACACCATTCTGTCCAATCTCGTTGCGGCTATCGTTGTCCCGGTTCTTTTTCCGTTGGTCGAACCTCACGAAGGGGTCACTTTCCTTCCGGCTTGTTGGACTATTCTCAGCAAAGTCTTTCCTTTGTTGATATGTCCGTTTCTTGCCGCCATGGCAGTGCGTCGTTATTTCCCGCGTTTGTTGGCGAAATTGCTTCGTTGGCACGATTTGGCTTTCTATTTGTGGTCTGTAGCACTTGCCATCGTTGTGGCACAGACTATCCATTCCATTGTGCACAGTCGGGCCGACATCAGTACATTGTTTTCTATAGGCGGTGCAGGACTCTTTGCCTGCTGCCTGCAGTTCTTCCTCGGCAAACAGATTGGCGGACGTTATCACGACCGCATCAGCGGTGGTCAGGCTTTTGGTCAGAAGAATACCATCCTTGCCATTTGGATGGCCTATACCTACCTGTTGCCGCTTTCTTCACTCGGTCCCGGCTCCTATGTGCTCTGGCAGAATGTCATCAACAGTTGGCAGTTGTGGAAGAAGAGGCGGAAGTAAAAACAGTCATACACGTCAATCGTATTTGCCTTACTGGCGGAGCATTTCTCTTGAGACTCGCATGGCAAAAGAAAATCAAGAGCGTTTATGGAAAAAGAATCTTCATCACCCCACATCTGAAACTTCAGACCTTGCCTTCCGAATCCTTTGGGACGATGTTGCTACAGTTGTGCTGTCTTGCGAAAGTGAGCCAATTTAATATATTTTCAATCCAAAGAGACCTGCTATTTGGAGAGGAATGATTAACTTTGCGCCCGCAAAGCCTGTCTTCTGCTGGAAGGAGGCACTTTTTTGTGCATATACACACAATAAGAAACATTATTTTTATACATAAGTAAGCAAGAACAAGAATGAAGAGAAGTATATTCAGCGAAGCGGAGGATATGGAAGAAGTGGTGGAGAGCGACAGCACGTTCTCTCTGATAGCAGATTTTGACGGTAATGAAAAGCAAATATTCGATGAACCTATAGACAATCACCTGCCTATTCTGCCCATGCGCAATATGGTGCTGTTTCCCGGTGTGGTGCTTCCTGTGACAATAGGCAGGAAGTCGTCGTTAAAGCTGGTGAAACAGGCTTTCAGAAAGAAACAGAATATTGCTGCATTCACCCAAATTATGTCGGATACGGAAGTGCCGGATATGCAGGATCTCTACAAGATAGGTACAGGAGCCAAAGTCATCCGCTTGCTGGAAATGCCTGACGGGAGCACTACGGTCATCCTGCAAGGTATGTCGCGCCTGAGGCTGACAAGTATCACCGCTACATCGCCCTACATGACCGGCACTGTGGAACAACTCGACGAGGAGATTCCCGACCAGGACAACCACGAGTTTGATGTGTTGGTGGACAGCTGTAAGGAACTCTCCATCAAATTCCTCAAGAGCGCCGACTATCCGGTACAATCTGTGTTTGCCATCAAGAACATCAGCAACCGGATGTTTCTCATCAACTTCATGGCCACCAATCTGGTGGCTACTGTGGAGGACAAGATAAAATTGTTGGAGAAACATTCGCTGCTCGACCGTTCGTATGAACTGCTTTCCATACTCAACAGGGAGATGCAGCTGGCCAAGCTGAAAGCCAACATACAGATGCGTACACGCGAGGACATCGACCAACAACAGCGCGAATACTTCCTGCAACAGCAGATGAAGAACATTCAGAATGAGTTGGGAGGAGGACACGAAAACCACGATGTGGAAGAGTTGGGCAAAAGGGCTGGCAAGAAGAACTGGACAGCCGAGGTGCGTGCTGCTTTCGATAAGGAACTGGGCAAGTTGGAGCGCATTAATCCCCAATCGCCGGACTACAACGTGCAGCTCAGCTACTTGGATACGATGTTGACACTTCCTTGGAAAGAGTGTACGACGGACAATCTGAACCTGACCAATGCGGAAAAGACGCTCAATCGCGACCACTATGGCCTTGAGAAGGTGAAAGAACGCATACTCGAATACTTGGCTGTGCTGAAGATGAAGGGTAACCTGAAGTCGCCCATCCTCTGCCTCTACGGTCCTCCGGGAGTGGGAAAGACATCTCTTGGAAAAAGCATAGCCGATGCATTGAAGCGCAAATATGTGCGGATTTCGCTTGGAGGGCTACACGATGAATCTGAAATACGCGGACATCGTCGCACTTACATCGGAGCCATGCCGGGACGCATCATCAAAAGTATCAGCAAGGCTGGTTCGTCGAACCCCGTATTCATCCTCGATGAGATAGACAAGATAGCACAAATGACTCATCAGGGAGATCCCGCATCAGCATTGCTCGAAGTGCTCGACCCTGAACAGAACAGTACCTTCCACGACAATTATCTGGAGGTGGATTACGACCTCTCCAAAGTGATGTTCATAGCCACGGCCAACAACCTGAATACCATACCCGGACCCCTGCTCGACCGTATGGAACTTATCGAAGTGAGCGGTTACATTACCGAAGAAAAGATTGAGATAGCCCGCCGGCACCTCATCCCGAAAGAGATGGAGAATGTGGGATTGAAAAAAGGGGAGGTAAAATTGAACAAGGCCGCCATCGAATACCTCATCGAGAATTATACGCGCGAAAGTGGTGTGCGCGAACTGAGCAAGAAAGTTGGCAAACTGATGCGACGCATAGCCAAGGACATTGCTACACAGGGATATACTCTCTATCGTGACATCAAACCTGCCGATGTGCGCGAGTTGTTGGGTGTGCCTGAATATAGCCGCGACATTTATCAGGGAAATGAATATGCCGGTGTAGTGACGGGACTTGCCTGGACGGCTGTAGGAGGTGAAATCCTTTTCGTGGAAACCAGCCTTAGCAAAGGTAAGGGAGGGAAACTGACCCTCACAGGTAATCTCGGTGATGTGATGAAGGAGTCGGCCATGCTGGCGCTCGAGTACCTGAAGGCACATACTCATCTGTTGGACATCGACAACAATATCTTCGACAATTGGAACATCCACATCCATGTGCCCGAGGGAGCTATCCCTAAAGACGGCCCTTCGGCTGGTATCACCATGGCCACTTCATTGGCATCGGCTTTGACCCAGCGCAAAGTAAAGGCTAATCTGGCTATGACGGGTGAAATCACCTTGCGTGGAAAAGTGTTGCCCGTAGGAGGCATTAAGGAAAAAATTTTGGCCGCCAAACGCGCCGGCATCAAGGAAATCATCCTCTGCCGGGAAAATAGGAAGAACATCGAGGAGATACCCGACATCTACCTTAAGGGGCTGACTTTCCACTATGTGGACAATGTGAAGGAGGTGCTCGACATTGCTCTCCTCCAAGAGAAAGTGGATAACCCCATAAACTTCACCGTTGACGAGAAGAACGAGGAGAAAAAATAAAGGAAAATACGAGCCGGTTTTTCTTTCCTACAAGGAAAAAATATTTTCCCGACGGGGAAGAAAAATGCTCAGGCAAGATAAAGATGCAAGATGAAATTTGAACTTCAATATACCGACTCCAAAACGAATGCCCGTGCCGGTCTTATCACTACTGACCACGGACAGATAGAAACCCCCATCTTCATGCCTGTGGGTACGTTGGGCAGTGTGAAGGGGGTGCACCTCAGCGAACTGAAGGAGGACGTCAAGGCACAAATCATTTTAGGGAACACCTATCACCTCTATCTTCGTCCGGGACTTGATGTCTTGGAAAAAGCCGGAGGACTCCATAAATTCAACGGTTTTGACCGTCCTATGCTGACGGATAGCGGAGGCTTTCAAGTGTTTTCGCTCTCCGGTATCCGCAAGATGAAGGAGGAAGGGGTGGAATTCCGTTCGCACATCGATGGCTCGAAGCACCTTTTTACCCCCGAACGGGTAATGGACATCGAACGGACCATCGGTGCAGACATCATCATGGCTTTCGATGAATGCACTCCCGGCACAGCAGACTATGACTATGCCAGGACATCCATGGAGCGCACTCACCGTTGGCTTGACAGATGCCTGACCCGCTTCAGCGAGACAACACCCAAGTATGGTTATCAGCAAGCACTTTTCCCCATTGTACAGGGATGTGTCTATCCCGACCTGCGTCGCCGTTCGGCAGAATTCGTAGCTTCAAAGGGAGCTGAGGGTAATGCCATAGGAGGCCTTGCCGTGGGCGAACCTACTGAAAAGATGTACGAGATGATTGAGGTTGTGAACGAAATATTGCCTGCCGACAAGCCGCGCTACCTGATGGGGGTGGGTACACCGATGAACCTGCTCGAAGGTATCGAACGCGGTGTGGATATGTTCGACTGTGTGATGCCTACCCGCAACGGGCGGAACGGTATGCTCTTCACCAAGGACGGTATCATCAACATGAAGAACAAGAAATGGGAATACGACTTCTCCCCCATCGAAGCAGATGGTGCCTCGGTGGTAGATACACTGTACACCAAGGCTTATCTGCGCCACCTGTTCCATGCACAGGAATTGTTGGCCATGCAGATTGCTTCGGTACACAATCTGGCATTCTACCTCTGGCTTGTGGGTGAAGCACGCCGACACATCATTGCCGGCGACTTCTCTACCTGGAAACCTATGATGATGAAACGTGTGGCTACAAGACTCTAACATAGTCATCGAAGCATAGAAACCCGGAAACAGCTTTAATATTAATTCAAAAAAACAAAGAGAAATATAAAATGAAATTCCTGACGCGGCTCGACCGGTATATCATCAAGAAGTTTTTGGGCACTTACTTCTTTTCCATTGCCCTGATATTGAGTATTGCCGTCGTGTTTGACATCAATGAGAAGATAGACGACTTCGTGGAGCACAATGCTCCGCTGAAGGCCATCATTCTGGAATATTATCTCAACTTCATCCCCTATTTTGCCAACCTGTTCAGTGCGCTGTTTGTCTTCATTGCCGTCATATTCTTTACGTCCAAATTGACAGAGAACTCCGAAATCATAGCCATGTTCTCCTGCGGCATGAGCCTCAAACGGCTGATGCGGCCCTATATGTTCTCGGCTGCCATCATCGCACTGCTCTCTTACGGATTGAGTTCATACATCATTCCCAAAGGTAGTCTGGAGCGTCTGGAATTTTCTGACAAATACATCAAGAAGAAGAAGGTGGACTATGTGCGCAATGTACAGATGGAGGTGCAACCCGGAGTGATTGCCTACATCGAACGCTACGAGGATTTCAACAAGACCGGTTACCGGTTCTCGCTCGACAAATTCGAGGACAAGAAGATGATGTCGCACCTCACCGCACGCTCTATCACTTACGATACAATAAGTGGAAGCCAATACAAATGGAAACTGAAGGATTACATGATACGCGACCTTTCGGGCACGCACGAGGTGATTACCAGCGGTTCGCGCATGGACACCATCATCCCGATGGAGCCGGCAGACTTTCTCATCATGAAGAATCAGCAGGAGACGATGACCAGTCCGGAACTGATTGAATATATCGCTAAACAGAAGGCACGCGGATTTGCCAACATCAAGGAGTTCGAGATTGAATATCACAAGCGCATAGCCATGGCTTTTGCTGCTTTCATCCTTACAACCATCGGACTGACCCTCTCTTCTAAAAAGACCAAGGGAGGAATGGGACTCAATTTGGGCTTAGGCTTGGGCTTGAGTGCATCATACATCCTCTTTCAGACAGTGTCGTCCACTTTTGCCGTCAACGGTAATATGCCGCCCATTGTGGCTGTGTGGATACCCAACCTGCTCTATGCCTGCATCGCTGTTGTGCTTTACATCAAGGCCCCCAAATGAACGCTATGCAGCAAAATGAGGATGTGCAACTTGATGCGAACCATTTTTTTTACTTATATTTGCAACCAAGATGAAGAGACTGATATTTTATATATTGCTGATTGCTTCCGTGGTCACTCTGCACGGGCAGCAACGCCTGAGCAGGAATGCCGGTAATCTGGCGGGAATAGGCGACGACTTGGGCAACAACATGACTGATGAAGAACGGAGCCGTCTGCGTGGTGGCGACACCACACAGACGGAGGTGACTGATGTGCCTGTAGATTTGAACCAATGGACCGTCGGCAGTCTGCTTGGAGAAGTACGCCCCATAGAGGTAGATACCTTGTGGCTACAGTTCCAGAACCAGCATCTGAACGATGGCATGAACGGGGAATACAACCATTTGGGAAATTTCGGTTCACCACGCCAGTCGCGCATCTTTTTCCATCGTGAAGAGAGCAGCCAACAGTTCTTTACCGACCCGTATGGACTCTTCTATATCCGTCCGGACCAGTTCAGATTTACCGATACCAAATCGCCTTTTACCAACCTTACTTATTATAGTGCTGGAGACAAGTTGACGGGCGACGACCACATCAAGGCATACTTTGCCACCAATGCCAACAAACACATCGGAATAGGATTCCTGTTGGACTACCTTTACGGACGCGGACAGTACAACAGCCAGTCGAATGCCTTCTTCAATGCCAGCCTCTATTCTTATTACAGAAGCGAGCACTACCAACTCTATTTTCTGGCAAGCAAATATCACATGAAGTCGGCTGAAAACGGAGGTATCACCGATGACCGCTACATTACCGACCCTTTAGATATGGCAGAGGGGGAACGTACCTACGACCCGGAGGACATACCTACAAAAATGAGCCGCACGTGGAACAGGAATGAGAATCTGAACTTTTTCCTGACCCACCGGTATAATTTGGGATTCTATCGCGAACCGACAGATACGACGGACACAACTTCGACCGAGGAGTTTGTGCCAGTGACAAGTTTCATACATACTGCCGAGGTGAACACCAACGAGCATAGCTACATCACCTATCAGGAACCGGCAGGATATTACTTGAACAACTATATGCCCTACGACTCCATAGACCAGACAAAGTATCTGGCGGTAAGGAATACACTGGCCGTTTCGCTGAAAGAGGGGTTCAACAAATGGGCGCAGGCCGGCCTGACGGCATTCGTTACCCATGAATTCCGCCGGTTTACATTGCCTGACACCTTGGGCGGAAAAGAGACAAGAAGCCGATACAATGAACACAACATCAGTGTGGGCGGACAATTGCAGCGTACGATGGGACACACCCTACACTACAACGTGAAAGGAGAAACCTCCATTGCCGGTGATGACTTGGGGCAATTCAGCATCGAAGGACGCGGAGACCTCAACTTCCGCCTTTTTTCCGATACCGTAAGGTTAGATGTGCATGCCTACGTGAAGAACAAGCGACCCGCATTCTATTACCGGCACTTCCATTCCGAGCATTACTGGTGGGACGATGATGACCTCAGCAAAGAATTCCGCACACGCATACAGGGAGGACTCACTATAGACAAAACCCGTACGCGCATCGAAGCCGGTGTGGAAAACATCAAGAACTATACCTATTTCGCCAACACGAGCCAAGCCTATACGACCACGAGCGGAGGTACGGCTTTTGCCAACAACATCAGTGTGGACCAGTGCAACGACAACATACAGGTGTTCAGTGCCACCCTCAAGCAAGACTTCAAACTCGGAATCTTCCATCTCGACAACGAAGTGACTTACCAGAAGAGCAGCAACGAGGAGGTTCTTCCGTTGCCCGAACTTTCGCTGTATCACAACTTCTACATCACCTTCCGGTTGGCTAAGGTCTTGCGTATGCAGTTTGGTGCCGACTTGCGGTACTTCAGCAAATATCTGGCCTCCGATTATGCTCCGGCTTTAGGCCAATTTGTCCAACAGAATCCTGAAGCCTCTGTGGAAATTGGCGGATACCCGTTCGTCAACCTCTATCTGAATGCCCATCTCAAGCGTACCCGCTTCTACGTCATGATGTACCACGTCAATCAAGGCAGTGGCGGAGCCAGCTATTTCTTGGCACCACACTACCCCATCAATCCGCGTACCTTCCAAGTGGGACTTTCATGGAACTTTTTCGACTAATCCCAAAGCTTATGCCCAAACGTTATCGCAAATACCTCGTTATCGGTTGCCTCATTGCATTGGTCTCAACCTTGATGCTACCTAAGGAACAGGTCGTGTCCACCACACCCCGCGACATGGCCGATATCCTCAGCGAAGGCATCCTGCGGGTGACCACTGAGTATGGAAAGCATGCCTACTACGTAGGCGCCGATGGCACCATCGGGGGCTTTCACTACCAGCTTATCCGGCAGTTTGCCGAAGAGCATGGGCTTCAGCTTGAGGTGATTCCGGAAATGAGTCTTCCGGTTCAAGACAGTCTGTTGCTCGGAGGGCATTGCGACCTTATAGCCGGAGGTCGTCTGTTGGTGAGCGGTACGGACAGTCTGCTTGCCTACACCACTCCCATAACGATAGACCGTCAGGTGATTATCCAGCGGCACAAAGAGGCAGATGACAGCCTCTGTTCTTATGTGGAGAGCCAACTCCAGCTGGCTGGAAAGACCGTCTGTATCCCGGAAAACTCCCCCGTAAAGCAACGCATACACCACTTCATTGAAGAGATAGGAGACAGCATATTTGTGGAGGAGATACCCCGCTATGGTACTGAGCAGCTGATGGCTCTCGTGGCCCATGGCGACCGTTGCTATGCCATTTGCGAGGAACACATGGTGCAGGCACACATCCATCGCTATCCACAGTTGGACACCCGGCTGGCTTTCAGCTTCACACAGTTCTATTCGTGGGCTGTCAACCCCCAGTCCACGGTATTGCTCGACAGCCTGAACTGTTGGTTGCGGCGGAAGGGATTCAATTATCGGAAGGAAGATGCTGTAGTCAGACAGAATAAAAAACACAGCGAAGAGTTATGAAAACAATTAAATGGGGATTCATCGGATGTGGTGAAGCCACAGAAAAGAAGAGCGGACCGGCATTCTCCAAAATAGAAGGTTCGTGTGTGACGGCTGTCATGAGCCGCGATCCCGAAAAAGCCAAGTCGTATGCCCAGCGTCATGGTATCTCCCGTTGGTACACCGATGCACAGGAATTGGTGGACGACCCGGAGGTGAATGCTGTCTATATAGCCACTCCACCATCCTCACATGCCACTTTCGCCATCATGGCCATGCATGCCGGAAAACCCGTCTATATAGAGAAACCCATGGCGGCAAGCTATGATGACTGTACACGCATCAACCGCATCAGCGAACAGACGGGAGTGCCCTGCTTTGTTGCCTACTACCGTCGTTACCTGCCCTATTTCCAGAAGGTGAAGGAGCTGCTCCGTAATGGAGAAATAGGCAACGTCATCAATGTACAAATCCGTTTTGCACAACCTCCGCGTGCTCTGGACTACAACAGCACCAATCTTCCTTGGCGTGTACAGCCTGTTATTGCCGGAGGCGGATACTTCTACGACCTTGCTCCCCACCAGCTCGACCTGTTGCAGGACATGTTCGGCATCATTCTCGAAGCAGAAGGATACACCAGCAACCGTGGAGGACTCTACGAAGCCGAAGATACACTCAGTGCCTGCTTCAAGTTTGAAAACGGACTGCCCGGTTCGGGTTCGTGGTGCTTTGTTGCGCACGAATCGGCTAAGGAAGACCGCATAGAGGTCATTGGCGACCGTGGAATGCTCAGCTTCTCGGTCTTCACTTTCGACCCCATTGGTCTGCACACCGAGAGGGGGTATGAGGAATTTGTCATCCCCAATCCCCAATATGTACAGTTGCCACTCATCCGTTCGGTAGTAGAGCATCTGCAACACCAGGGAGTATGCACCTGCGACAACCTCAGTGCCACTCCTACCAATTGGGTGATGGATAGAATCTTAGGAAAGTTCTGACACCGCGATAGAGAGTGCGTTTATGAGATGCTTGTGCCTCCTGCTGATGCTGTCCGTCGGACTGACAGTGCAAGCCCAGACCGGACAGGAACTGCTGCCGCTGACAACAGAGGATGGTAGTGCGGCGGATACAGTGTCCGTACTGCCCAAGAAGAAGAGGAACATCTTCGTCAAGGCGCGCGACCTGCTCATCGGCTATCTCGACTACTACGACTACGACACCTCCTATATTCGTCCGCCCGAATTCTACTACACCCTGATGTTGCAGCAGAGTGCCTCGTTCGAGAACTATTCCATCCGCAGCCATGGCAGTCATCCCCAACGGCTGAAGCTGTCGCCCAATCACAGTTATCGCCTCGGTGTCTATTTCGGATGGCATTCACTTTTCATCGGACTGTCTGCCAACACCGACGAACTGTTTTCCAAACGTGAAGGCTCCAACAAGAAGACGGAGTATTACGTGAACCTCTATGGCTGCAAACTTGGATGCGACTTCTTCTATCGGCGTACAGGAAACGACTTCAAGATACGCGAAACGGAGGGATTTTATGTCAATGGGCGCGAACACGACTTCTCCGGTATGGACTACAGCGGACTGAAGGTGAAGGCCACGGGACTGAACGTCTATTATGTGTTCAACAACAAGCACTTCTCCTACCCCGCTGCCTACAGCCAGACCACTGTACAGAAAATCAGCCGTGGCACACTTGTGGCCGGCATCTCCTGGTCGAAGCACGACTTCAGCTTCGACCATAGCCTGCTTCCGCAACCCATCCGGGACAATCTGAGCGAAGAACTGAAGTTCACTCACATCAAATACACCGACTTCAACATCAACTTCGGCTATGCCTTCAACTGGGTGTTTGTGGACAACTGGTTGCTGGCTGTAGCCCTCACACCGGCGTTGGCCTACAAGACCTCTACCATGAAGGCACAAAGCCCCGATTACAATCGCGACCACCGCAGCATCAATGTTGACTTCATCACCCGTGCGGGTATCGTTTACAACAACAACCGCTTCTTTGCCGGTGCATCAGCCGTCACCCATATCTATCAGTATTATCAGAAAAACTTCTCCCTGACCGACAACTTCGGAATGATTAACATCTATGTCGGCTTGAACTTCGGACGAAGGGAGAAGTGACGTCTTTATTCTTACGATTGGTTTCCGGGGGAATTGCCAGTTCTCCCGGGTCACACGCAATCCACATCTGGCATGAAGGAAAGTACGGGACTTTAGTGAGGAAAGTACGGAAGTTTCGTAGGCAAAGTCCGGAACTTTTGTTGCCGGAAAACGGAAAGAAAAAGGGGGATGCCAGACTGTGAGCCGGCATCCCCTTTGGGTGTGTAGGTGTGAGTGAACGCTTATGCGTACATGTTCACAATGGCTTCGTAAAGCTCCTGTTTGCCACTTACTTGCTTGGGTTCGCCGTTGGCTTTTGCATAGGCTACAACGTCCTCGAGGCTGAGTTTGCCTTCTTCGAACTCCTTACCCTTACCGCTGTCGAACGAAGCGTAGCGTTCGGCCAGCATCTTCTTGTAAGGTGACTCTTCGAGCAGTGCTGCTGCGCTCTCGAGAGCACGTGCCATGGCATCCATACCAGCGATGTGGGCAATGAAGATGTCCTCCAAGTCGGTAGAGTTGCGACGAGTCTTGGCATCGAAGTTGGTACCACCGTTGCCGAAACCACCGTTGCGGATGATGTGGATGAAGGCTTGGATGAGTTCGTAGTTGTCGATGGGGAACTGGTCGGTATCCCAACCGTTCTGATAGTCGCCACGGTTAGCATCGATAGAGCCGAGCATACCGTTGTCAACAGCCACTGCCAGTTCGTGTTCGAAGGTGTGTCCGGCCAATGTGGCATGGTTCACTTCGATGTTCACTTTGAAGTCGTTTTCCAATCCATGAGCCTTGAGGAAGCCGATGACGGTCTCGGTGTCCACATCATACTGGTGCTTGCTGGGTTCCATCGGTTTCGGTTCGATGAGGAATGTGCCTTGGAAGCCTTTGCTGCGTGCATAGTCGCGAGCCAGCGTCAGCATCTGTGCAAGGTGCTCTTTTTCGCGCTTCTGGTCGGTGTTGAGCAGGCTCATGTAGCCTTCGCGTCCACCCCAGAACACGTAGTTGCTTCCACCCAGTTCGATGGTGGCATCGATGGCATTCTTGATTTGTACGGCTGCGCGTGCCACTACGTCAAATTCGGGATTAGTGGCTGCACCGTTCATATAGCGTGCATGACCGAATACGTTGGCTGTACCCCACAGGAGTTTGATGCCTGTCTCGGCCTGCTTCTGCTTGAGATAAGCTACCACCTCTTTCAGGTTGGCTTCGTATGCCTCGATGGTGTCTGCTTCGGTACAGAGGTCAACATCGTGGAAGCAGTAGTATTCGATACCCATCTTCTGCATGAATTCGAATCCGGCATCCACTTTGTCTTTGGCTGCTTGTACAGCATCGGTAGCTACGTTCCAAGGGAACTTCTTTGTGCCACCACCGAATTGGTCTCCACCTTCGGCACAGAGCGTGTGCCACCAGGCCATGGCAAACTTCAGCCAGTCTTTCATCTTTTTGCCCATGACAACCTTCTCTGCGTCATAGTAGCGGAAGGCCATGGGGTTTCTACTCTCTTTTCCTTCAAACTTAATCTTTTCGATTCCGGGGAAATACACTTTTTTTTCCATAATCTTTTTATAAAATGAATGTTGTTTTGTGATTGTTCTAATGTCTGTCTGAGTGATAGCGGTTCAGAGGTTCGACTTCCATCGTTCGTATGCCTCGGCATAGGCTGCACGGTCGGCTTCGACGGGCTCGATGACCTTGAGTCTTTCCAGTGTGGCAAAGGCTTCGTTGTGATCTTTGTAGATGCCGGCACCCATACCTGCTCCCTTGGCTGCACCTACAGATCCGTCGGTGTCGTAGAGTTCGATGGTGGCACCTGTCACTCCGGCCAATGTGTTGCGGAAGATGGGGCTGAGGAACATGTTGGCATTGCCGGCATGAATCTTGGATATGTCCATACCCATGCCTTGCATGATTTCGATGCCGTACTTGAAGGAGAACACGATGCCCTCTTGTGCTGCTCTGAGCAAGTGTGCCTTGCTGTGGGTGTTGAAGCTGACGCCGCTGATGGTGCATCCCACTTCGCGGTTCTGGAGCATGCGCTCTGCTCCGTTGCCGAAAGGCAGTATGCTCACTCCTTCACTGCCGATGGGGACTTGTGCTGCCAGTTCATTCATCTCGGCATAAGAGATGTTCTCAGGGGCTACGGTGCGCTTCATCCACGAGTTGAGAATGCCTGTGCCGTTGATGCAGAGCAATACGCCCAAGCGAGGGTCGGTTGTAGTGTGGTTGACATGGGCAAAAGTGTTGACACGCGACTTCGGGTCGTAGTCCGTCACCCCATTCACACCATATACTACTCCTGATGTGCCTGCTGTGGATGCTATTTCACCCGGATTGAACACGTTCAGCGAGAGGGCATTGTTAGGTTGGTCTCCGGCACGATAGGTTACAGGGATACCTGCCCTCAGACCCAGTTCGGCAGCTGCTTGAGCCGTCATTCTTCCCTGTTCGGAGAAGGTGGGACGGATGGTGGGGATGATTGAGCGGTCGAATCCGTAATAGTCCATCAGGAACCGGGCTACGTCGTTGTTCTGGAAATCCCAGAACATTCCCTCAGACAATCCTGAAACGGTGGTGCATGCTTCTCCTGTAATCCGCATGGCAATGTAGTCTCCGGGAAGCATAATCTTGTCGATGCGTTCGAACAAGGCTGGTTCGTTTTCCTTGACCCAAGCGAGTTTGGAGGCTGTGAAATTGCCCGGTGAGTTGAGCAGATGTTTCAGGCAGTGCTCCTCTCCTATCTCCTTGAATGCTTTCTCTCCGTAAGGGACAGCACGTGAATCGCACCAGATGATTGACGGGCGGAGCACCTGTTGCTCCTTGTCGATGCATACCAGACCATGCATCTGGTATGATATGCCTATGGCTGAGACATCATCGGCTGAAATTCCGCTTTCTGTCATTACTGCCTGAGTGGCCAGTTTCAGATTGTCCCACCACATTTGGGGGTCTTGTTCTGCCCATCCGGGCTGCATGGCCTTGATGGGGGCTTCGCTTTTCGGATAGAAGGCAGAGGCGGCACATTTGCCACTTTCGGCATTGACCAGACTGGCCTTCACTGACGAACTTCCTATGTCAAATCCTAATAGATACATAAGCTGTGATTGGTTGTTTATTAAGTTGTTGTCTGTTGTTGTCTTTATTTGGCAACCTTGTTCTTGTCGAACTTGTAGTAGCGGGCTGCTCTGTGTGGCACTCCGGTTTCCCTTTCGTCCAGTGCCACAACGTAGGGCATTTGTGAAATGCGCTTGTGGAAATTGCGGACATCGAACGTTCTGTCATACACGAGTTCGAACAGTTTCCTCATCTGGGTAGCTGTAAATTTACGTGGTAGCAGGCCGAACAGGAATGAGGGATTCAGTTCGGCTTGATTGCGGACGTACACCAATGCTTCCTGGACAATCTGCTTGTGGTCGAATGCCAACCGGTCTACCTCTGACACAGGCTTCCAGCAGGGGGCATATTTGTAGTTGGTGAACATCGCTTTCTTGTCTACTTTCAACAACGACAGGTATGCTACGGTGATGATTCGGTCAACAGGCGCCTTCAGGCTGTGCAACCTCTCTAACCAGAGTGTGTCTTTGGGGTTTGAAGTGCGGTCTTTGTCACCGAACGTCTTGAATTGGTCCATCCGTACGTTCTTCAGCCCTGTCAATTCGGACAACACCCTACTGGCTGCTTCGTCCAAGTCTTCATCCATATATATGAGACTCCCGGGCAATTTGGTGTCACAAAAATCCTTGTCCACGACGCCTTGCCGTTTGACGAGTAATACGCTCAACTGTTCCCCGTCGAAACCTATCAGTACGCAATCAACTGATACATGTGGGTTCACTTTCCGATAGCAATTCAGTATGTCCTGTCTCATTATTGTTGTTTTTTTCGTTTGCAAATGTAGAAGTATTTTTTTAGTCCGGTATATTTTCTCTCTTTTTTTTGCATATTATAACACATTGACACTCAAATATACAAATATCGTATCTCAAACAATATGGCCCCTGTGCTTCGTGTAAGGGGGAAGATAACAAGGTGTGTATTGCTTCTGAAAGTTTGTGATGCTTCCCGTCAGGCGCATTGCAAATCGTTATATATCAGTCGGATGCAACATATTTGTCCCCTTTTTCTTCCTTTTGAGACAAAAAATATCGTCAAAAAGTGGATAAATTAAAGAAAAAAGGCTTACCTTTGTCTGCAAATTGATGAACAAACCTTTTTTAATCAATAAAATAACAAATAGAAATACTCAATATGAAAAAGAAAATTCTGATTCTGGACGACAAGGAAACGATAGCAAAAATCCTTCATATATATCTGATGGGTGACTATGACTGTATATGGCTCTCTGATGGTTTGCAGGGAATGAAATGGTTGCAGGAAGGGAACACTCCCGACCTTATCATTTCGGACATCCGTATGCCGGAGATGCGTGGTGATGATTTCCTGGAATGGCTGAAGCAGAACGAACTGTTCAAGCATATCCCTGTCATCATGCTCAGCAGTGAAGACAGTACGAGCGAACGTATCCGCTTGTTGGAAATCGGTGCTGCCGACTATATTGTGAAGCCATTCAACCCCTTGGAACTGAAGGTGCGTGTGAAGAAAATCATCTGATATAGCTACTAATCAGGTTGGGGAAATAAACATTAAATAAAGAAAAAAGAAAAAAGAAAGGAGAAAGGATGATAAATGTTGTGTTCTTGGGTAGCAGTGCAGTGTTGAAAGACAGGCTTCAGCTGCTGCCGGGTACAAATGTGATGTTCGCTACCGGATACAAGGACGTGATTCGTGTGTGCAAACAGGCATCATCTACTACAGGAAGTAATTATCATGTGGTGCTTTATGAGAAGAGAAGCATCAGCGAGGACATTACGGCCATCACATATCTGCGCAAGAAGTTGCCAATGGGGTATCTGATTCTGATGGCTGAATCCATCGATGAGGGTGAACGTGCAACCTACCTTTCGTGTGGAATCAATGACACACTGATGGCAGGAGCCTCGATTCCTGAAATTTCGCAGAAATTGGAATTCATAGAGCGGAAAAGAGAAATGCTTTTTACCAATCAGACAAGCAAGGAACAGATCCTCCGTTTCAAGATTCCATTGTGGAAACGGATTTTTGACATCGTGTTCTCTATCGGTGCCTTGGTTGTGTTGTCTCCTGTATTCTTGCTTACGGCCATTGCTATCAAACTGGAGAGCAAAGGGCCGATATGGTATAAGAGCAAGCGTGTGGGGACCAACTATACGATTTTTGATTTCTTGAAGTTCCGTAGCATGTATGTGGATGCAGACAAACGGTTGAAGGAGTTCGAGCAGCTCAATCAATACAGCAATGCCGAGGACGAAGATGAGGCATATCGTTCAGCTGCTACAATGGACAGCGAGGAAGATGTCATGCTGATATCCGACGACTTCATCATATCGGAAAAGGAACTCAATTCGCGGAAAATACAGCAGCAGAAGAATGCATTTGTAAAATTGGAAAACGATCCCCGTATAACCCGTGTCGGACGGTTCATACGGAAATACAGCATTGACGAACTTCCCCAGTTGGTGAACATCCTCAAGGGGGATATGTCAGTAGTGGGCAACCGCCCTCTCCCACTCTATGAAGCCGAGTTGTTGACGAGTGACGAATGCATCGACCGTTTCATCGCACCGGCAGGACTTACCGGATTGTGGCAAGTGGAGAAGCGCGGGGACTCAGGAAAACTGTCGGCTGAAGAACGGAAACAACTCGATATCACTTACGGACGCACCTATTCATTTGCAATGGATATGAAGATTATTCTCCGCACTCTGACAGCTTTTGTGCAGAAGGAGAATGTCTGATGAGTGTATATGTAACGAATGTCTGATATATAATTTAAAGGTATAGAAAAAGATAGGTTATCCGAAAAATGACCTGAGAGAGCATCAAATGTTTAATGTGAAAACGAAAATGAAGAAAAAAAAATTTGTAGTAATGGCTTCGTTGCTGTGGGGAGCATCGCTGTACGCACAGAATCAGGCCGGTGATTCGTTGGCTACATCTCAACCGGAGAATCAGATACAAGCTGGCTTTTTTGATTCCAATTCATTGGGAGGAATCGATTATTCAGAATTCAAACTTCCACCTTTGGGGGTATTGTTTGAAAATGCTAAGTCAACGCCTTCCATTGAACTGTTAGAGAAGGAACGACGCTTGGCAGAGAAAATGTTGTCGAAAGAGAAACGTGCGTTCTTGGGATTTTTCCGGTTGCATGCCAATTATTCATACGGTAATACCAGCTCCACGAGTACTGCAACGGATGTCACTACTCCGCTTTATACATTTTCAAGTGGTGCAGAGACCAATTATTGGAACGTGGGTGCCAGTGTGAACATCGGGTTAGAAACTCTTTTTGACCTTGGAGGACGCATCAACCGCCAGCGTTTGGAAGTGGAAAAGGCTACCATCCAGAAAGAGATAGCTTTTGATGAATTGAAACGCGAGATAGCTACCATTTATGTCCGTATCACCAACAACCTGATAGCCTTGAAGACGGCTGCAGAAAATGCCGCTGCGTACCGTGGTGCCGGACTGATGTCGGAACAACAGTTCAGAAACAATCAGATGACCATACAGCAGGTGGCCGAGGTACGTAGGTGGGAAAACAGCGCCGTACAGTCCTATCAGGCCATACAGTCGCAAATCAGCACAGACATCATCATGCTTGAAATCCTGACACATACACCGATTATCACCAACACTGTTTCTGAATCACAAATTTATAATTAACAGAATAAAGCACCAGAATTATGGAGTACTTCAGATATATCGTCCGTTTCCTTTATCGTATCCGCTGGTATTTGGCCATTTTCCCATTGATAGGTTTATTGGTAGCATGGCTCCTGACCCGCAGCTTGGAAAAGGAATACAATGTAAAAACAACCATCTACACGGGAATCATCTCAGGCTACAATATCGAGACGGGAACCAGTGTGTCAGCGGCCAACTCTACGGTCAACATGGCCAATCTGATTCACATCATTACCACCGAGCGTACGCTGAAGGAGGTTTCGCTCAGATTGTTTGCCCGTGTGATGACTTATGGAGACGAACAGCAGAGCAACAACTACATCACGGCAGAACATTTCCGTGAACTGAATGCTTCTGTTCCTCAGGAGGTAAAGGCTTTGATAGACAAGCGGAGTGAACGGAAAACTGTGGAGAATCTGTTGGCTTATGAGCGCCCGTCGTCCGGTAATTTTGTCTATGGACTGCTGAATTACGGACATCCCTATTTCAGTATTGGAGTGTTGTCGAGCAAAATCAAGGTGGCTCGTTTGGAAAACAGTGACTTGATAGAAATCGGTTATTCATCCAACGACCCCGGAATAGCCTTCAACACATTGGAAATCCTGAATGAAGAGTTTATCAGGCAATATCAGGATATACGTTTCGGCGAAACGGACAACGTCATCAAGTTCTTTGCCGGTGAAGTGGCACGTCTTTATAAAATGCTCACCAATGCAGAAGATTCGTTGATATCTTACAATGTGGCCAAGCGCATTATCAACTATGGCGAGCAGACCAAGATGGTGGCTGTGATGGATGCCGACCATAAAGGGCAAGAGCAAGCCATCCTGATGAACTACACCACGTCGAAAGCTCTCACGGAATTCTTTGAAAACAAGTTGGGAGGTCAGGCCAACATTATCCGTAGCAACAATGATTTCCTTGCCGAGTTGAACAATATCTCGAAACTGAAATCGCGCATATCCAATCTGGAACTGATGAATGAGGGAGGCAATAGCGAAGTCAACGAATCGCTGGAACTGGCCCGAAAGGAACTTGTGGAGGCAGAACAACGTATCCGTCAGATTACGAACGATATTGTGGCTGAAAACAGTACGGTCAACAATGTTGACGTCAGAAGCCTTATCAGCCAATGGCTTGAACAGGTTGTCCTTCTGGAGAAGAGTCAGGCAGAGATGGAGGCCATGGACATCCGTCGGAAGAATCTGGATGATGACTTCCTCTATTTCTCTCCTATTGGTGCCACCATCAACCGTAAGGAACGCCACATCGGTTTCATAGAAGGCAACTATATGGAGATGCTGAAGGCATTGAATGCCGCACGCCTGCGTCGTCGTAACCTGCAGATGACGACGGCTACACTGCGTGTCCTCAATCCTCCTTTGTTCCCTTTGACTGCTATGCCTACCAACCGGTTACTGATTCTGTTGGCTACCTATGCGCTGACATTCTTCTTCATTGCCGGCTATTTCTTCCTGATAGAGTTGCTTGACCATACACTGCGCGATCGTCGTCGTACAGAAAGCATTACGGGTGGGCGTGTACTGGGGGCTTTCCCGAAAGAGAGTACGCTCCGCTACCGCAGGTTCAACAAGATTATCAATGATATGGCCATGCGTCACCTGAGCAAGACATTGCTCCCTTATTTCAAGAATGGGCAACAGAACATTGTGAATCTGCTCAGTACGGAAGAAAAAGATGGAAAGAGCTTGGTCGCCAACGAGTTGGAGGAATATTGGAATTCTTTGGGCCTGTCTGTCCGTCGCTTGACTTATGATGAGGATTTCCTGTCAGAAGACAGTAAGTATGTTTTGGCAGAAAAAGCGTCAGACCTTTGTCCGGACATTGCTAATGATGAGATTCTGCTGATTGAATATCCTTGTCTGAAAGAGTATTCTGTATCTCCCGCATTGCTGAATATGGGTACAGTGAATCTGATGGTGGCCCGTGCAAACCGTGCATGGAAGGATACCGACCAAAAAGTCTTCAATGAGTTACGTAAGAACTTGTCGGAAGAGAAACAGGCTTCCTTCTTCATCTATCTGACGCAGGCCGATCGCAATGCTGTAGAAGAATTTACCGGTCAGTTGCCTCCTTACACCATGTTCAAGAACTTCATTTACCGTATGTCTCAGCTGGGATTGACTTCGGTGGAATACAAGCATGCAAAGTAAGAGGCTGTGCAGATGAAAGATTTTCTGTCCAATGTCAAAGAGCACTTTCGTGGAAGGTGGATTGTACTGACTCTGTTGTTGGTCGGTTCGCTTTTCTGTACACTTTATGCAGCTAATGGGAACTTCCCGTTAGCTGCTGCCGTCTGTGCCATTCCGTTTCTTCTGATTGTCACCGGCATGTTTGTCAATCATCCTGTCATCTCCTTTCTGGTGCTTTTCACTGTCAACTATGGCATCATGGGCATCATACGCTATGTCTCGTTCCCATTGCCCATATCGGTGGCCATTGATGTCTTGTTTCTTTTTACACTGGCGGTGCTTTGTGTCAACCTGATAAAAGGCAAAGTGGAGTTCAAGCAAGAGTCCATTCCTTTTCTGCTGTTGTATGGAGTGTGGGTGGCCTTTTGTCTGATTCAGGCATTCAACAACACTACGGGGGTAGGCTTCCAGTTCGGTCCTTGGTTCAAGGAGGTGCGCCCGATGGCATTTCATGCACTCTATGTCATTCTGATATTCACGTTGCTGTTCAATAAAAACCGGCACATCAAGTATTTCCTCTATGTGTGGGGAGCCTTTATCCTGTTGGCTGCGGTGAAGGCTTATATCCAGCGCAATCGGGGATTTGATTCATACGAGTTGGCCTGGTTGTGGAGTGTGGGAGCAAGAACCCATTTCATCCATTCCGGTATCCGCTATTTCTCTTTTTTCTCTGATGCGGCAAATTTCGGTTCCAACATGGCTTTCAGCATGGTCACCTATGCTGTCTGTTTCCTCTATGAGCGCAACAAATACAGCCGCATCTACTTTTTGGTGGTGGCTGTTGCTGCAGGATATGGTATGTTTATGTCGGGCACCCGCAGTGCTCTGATGGTAGCCATTGCCGGTTTTGTGCTATATACCCTGTTGTCGCGTAATGTACGGCTTTTCATGATATCGTGCTCTTTCCTCATCTTGTCGATAGGAATTCTCAAGTTCACAACCATCGGCCAGGGCAATCAGTTCGTGCGTCGTATGCGTACGGCCTTTGATCCGGAGGATGCATCTCTTCAGGTGCGTCTGAACAATCAGAAGGCCATCAAGTCCTATATGAGCGAAGCTCCTTGGGGCATCGGGATGGGTGTGGGCATGGGAGCCGACCAGTTGCCGCAGAACAACAAGTATTGGATTGTTTCAGTCACCCCATCAGATTCCACTTTGGTTTACATCTGGATGCGTACGGGAGTTGTTGGCCTTGTACTTTTCCTGTTGTTGATGTCGTTGGCGGTTGTGGCAGAATCTTTTATCGTCCTGTTCCGAATCCGGAACAAGGAACTGCGTGGTATATTGACAGCTTTCACCTGTGGGTCGGCCTGCATGCTTGTGGCAGCCTATGGCAACAACATATACACCCAATACCCCAATACCCTGCTGGTGTTTGGCCTTCAGACACTGGTGTTCATGGGACCCTATTTCGACAGGCAGATAACAAGCGAAAAAGAGAAGGCTTTGGTACAAAAAGAGAGGGAGAAGGAAAAAGATGCGTTACAGTCCGACAATTCATAAAAGATACAAATGGACCGAAAAGCAGGTTGAACTTTCCATCATTACGGTCAACTATAATGGCTTTAAGGACACTTGCCAGCTGATAGAATCCATCCGGAAGCATATCAGGTCTGTCAGGTACGAGATTATTGTCGTTGACAATGCGTCTGTCAGGAACGAGGCTCACATGCTGCAGGAGCAATATTCTTTTATCCGTGTGTTGCGTAGTGAAGTCAATCGTGGCTTTGCCGGGGGGAACAATTTGGGTATTCCTGTAGCTCAGGGGAAATATGTATTCTTCCTGAATAATGACACTTATGTGACAGACGATCATTTCCGCGATTTGATAAATGCTTTGGAAAGCCATCCGAATGCGGCAGCCGTCTCTCCGCTCATACGTTATGCCAATGATGATTCTCAGCCCGTACAGTTTGCCGGATTCACTCCCCTCACCCGTTATACTTTGCGCAATAGTGGCAAAGGTGTCGGCGATGTGAATATTGAGAAATACATGACCTCTTCACAGACTCCCTACTTGCATGGCGCTGCCATGCTGGTCAAGCGTGAGGCCTTGTGTAATGTCGGCGTTCTTCCGGAGATGTATTTCCTTTATTTCGAGGAGTTGGATTGGAGCGAATCATTGGTCCGCAGTGGTTACACCCTTCATTACGAACCCTGTTGTACGATTTATCACAAAGAGAGCCAGAGCACAGGTGTGAATTCTCCGCTGAAGATTTTTTATATGACGCGGAACCGTTTCCTCTTTGCTTATCGCAACCGTACGGTTACAGAACGCTATATTTGTTACCTTTACCTGTTGTGTATAGTGTTACCGCGTGATGTGTTCCGTCATCTTGCCTATTTCCATTTTCAGCATGCAAAGGCCGCAGTGCGTGGGGTACAAGCTTATTTCAAATTAAAAAAAGAACAAAAAGAAGATAAACATGACATTCAGTTTTCTTATTACTTGCCTTGATTGGTTGTTGTTCGTACTGGTAGGATGCACAGTGCTCTACCTGTTTGTGTTTGCTCTCGCTGCGCTGTTGGGCAGGCGTGAGCAGTGTCCTCCGGCTTCACGTAACAACCGTATATTGGTGCTGATTCCAGCCTATAAGGAGGATGTGGTGATAGAATCTACCGTCCGTTCGTTTTTACGGCAGGTCTATCCGGTTGAGCAGTATGATGTCATAGTCATAGCAGACCATTGCCGTCCTTCCACTGTCGAACGTCTGCGCCAATATCCTGTGACAGTGCTGACGCCAGATTTTGAAGAGAGCCTCAAGTCGAAATCGTTGAACTATGCCATGGACTACATTTCACCGCGCAAATACGACATCGTGGTCATCCTTGATGCCGACAACACGGTGGAGCCGCACTTCTTGCATGTCATCAACGACTTCTACGCATCCGGATGTCAGGCCATACAGGCTCATCGCGTTGCCAAGAACCGCAATACGGAGACAGCATTGCTCGATGCCATATTTGAGGAAATCAACAACAGTATCTTCCGCACCGGCCATGTCCGCATGGGGTTGTCTTCAGCTTTGGTGGGTTCGGGCATGGCATTCAGCTTCGATTGGTTCCGCCAGAATGTGGGCAAACTCACTTCTGCCGGTGAAGATAAGGAGTTGGAGGCTTTGCTGATGAAACAGCACATTTTTGTTGACTTTCTTCCTGACCTCTACGTCTATGATGAAAAGACACAGAAGGAGCAGCACTTCCAGACACAGCGTCGCCGTTGGATGGCAGCACAGTTCCATTCGCTGTTTTCCAATTTGCCGAACTTGATTCCGGCTTTGTTCCAGCGTAACCTTGACTATGCCGACAAGATTATCCAATGGACACTGATGCCCCGCATCCCGATGATTGGCATCATTCTCATCATGAGTGTGTTCCTTTTCTTCTGGGACTGGACATCAGCCATCAAGTGGTGGGTGACGCTGTTTGTCGTGTTGGGCACCTTTGCCATGTGTGTGCCGGATGACCTGGTCAATGAAGATTTTGACAAGGCTGTGAAAAGGACTCCCAAAATGGCTTTGAAGATGGTGCTCAATGTCTTCCGTCTGCGTGGTCTGAAGAAGAAATTCCTGCATACCGAACATACCATCACCAATTAATCCGTCAGAAAACCATGAAGATAGCCATAGAAGCACAACGCATTTTCCGTAGAAAGAAGCACGGTATGGACTTTGTTGCATTGGAGTCAATCCGTGAGTTGCAGCATTTGGATAAGACCAACGAATATTACATCCTTGTAAGCCCGGGTGAAGACAGATGCCTGGAAGAGACCCCCAATTTCCATATTGTTGAAGTCAAAATGCCTTCTTACCCCCTTTGGGAACAGATAGGGCTGCCCATGGCACTCAAAAAGATAAAGCCCGACCTGTTGCACTGTACGAGCAATACAGCTCCCCTGTTCTGCAACGTCCCGTTGGTGCTGACGCTGCACGATGTCATTTTCATGGAAAAGAGGCAGGGTAAGAAAAGTTCTTCGCTATACCAGCAGATAGGGTGGTACTATCGCCGGTGGAATGTGCCCCGCATCCTGAAGAAATGCCGGCGCATCATCACTGTATCCCATTTCGAAGCCGGACGGATAAGCTCCATCATGCATATTCCTGCCGGCAGCATTACGCCTGTATATAATGGGTATAGCAGGCACTTTCATCAGTTGCAGGATTTCGAAGAGACTGTCAGACGGTATTGTCCCCACGGTGATTATTTCTTCTTCTTGGGCAACACCGATCCGAAGAAGAACACATTGCGCACGTTGAAAGCCTATTCCATTTACCTGAAGCAGACCGATACCCCTGCCTCGCTGCTGATAGCGGACTTGAGTGAGAGTGCCATTGACGGATATCTGAAAGAGGCGGACATCGAATTCATCAGACCTCATCTTCTTTATCCCGGATACATTGCCAATACCGACCTTCCTGCCATTTACAACGGTGCACGGGCCTTCGTATATACTTCGCTCCGCGAAAGTTTCGGCATCCCTATATTGGAGGCTATGGCATGCGGAACACCTGTCATCACTTCAAACACTTCGGCTATTCCCGAAATTGCCGGTGAAGGGGCCATCCTGATAGACCCGACAGATGAGAATGCTATAGCCGGCGAGATGCTCAGGTTGGAGAAAGACGAGGCCTATCGCCTGCAACAGACAACGTACGGCCTTGAGCGTGTGAAGCATTTCTCTTGGGAACTGACTGCCGGAAATTTGTTGGACATCTATCAATCCTTTGCATAGCCTATGCTCGAAAAGTGGAAAAACAGCATAAAGAATAATCCCCAATGGAAGAAGCGGGCCTTACGCTTGTTGATGCACCCTACTCAGGCTCGTCCACGTTTGTGGCTGCGCCTGTTCCAGTGGGCATATATGAAGCGTGGCAAGCATACGGTCATCTATCGTAGTGTGCGTCGCGATATAGTCCCGTTCAACCAATTCACGTTAGGCGACTGTTCTGTGGTGGAAGACTTCTGCTGCATCAACAATGCGGTAGGCGATTTGCACATCGGTCATCATTCCCGCATAGGACTTCACAATACCATCATTGGTCCTGTCCGCATAGGCAATCATGTGAATTTGGCTCAAGGAGTAGTCGTTTCCGGATTGAACCATAACTTCAGCAATCTTTTCAAACGAATTGATGAACAGGGAGTTTCAACCTCGCCTATCGTCATTTGCGACGATGTTTGGATAGGAGCCAACTCAGTCATTACTGCCGGTGTCACCATCGGTCGTCACAGTGTGGTAGCAGCTGGTAGTGTGGTAACGAAAGACGTACCCGAAAACTCTGTCGTAGCCGGAAGTCCCGCACGAGTAATCAAGCAACTGGCATGAAAATAGCTATCCTCACATCGGGCATACTTCCCATACCGGCTGTACAAGGTGGAGCTGTAGAAAACCTGATTGATTACTACCTCGAGTACAACAATCAGCACCACCTTCACGACATTACCGTTTACAGCATAGCACCTCCCCACTCTGCTCCTAAGGCCGATACCGAGTGTACGCATTACCACTACGTCGGTACAACGTCTCTCTTTCATCGTCTGAAAAGGGCTTGGTTTGTGCGGCGTGCGGCTCAGAAAGCCGGATATTACAATCCTTACATCGAATACTTCCTTCGCGAAGCAATGAAGCACATCAAGCGCCAACACTTCGATGCCATCATTCTTGAAAACCGTCCCGGATATGCACTTCCGCTTTCCGAAGTCACCGATGCCAAACTCATCGTACATCTCCACAACGACTTCCTGAACAGCGAAAGCAAGCAGGCTCAAGCCATAGCCCGAGCCTGCCATTCCGTCATCACCGTTTCCGACTTCATCAAACAGCGGGTTGAAACAGTCTTGTCTCCCCAACTGAAAGTCATCACCGTTCACAACGGCATCAACCTCCCGCGTTTCTATCAGGCCACTCCCCTTTCGCGTTTTTCATTAGGCTTCACCGACGAAGACTTCATCGTAGTCTATAGCGGTCGTATCAATCCGGAAAAAGGCGTGAAGGAACTGATACAGGCTTTCAAGCGTTTGAAGGACTATCCCCACATCAAACTGATGGTCATTGGTGGCAGCTTCTTCGGTAACGAACAAGGCGCAGACCCGTTTATCCAATCATTGCAAGCAGAAGCCGAAGAACTCTCCAACCGCATCATCTTTACCGGTTATGTCCCTTACGAACAGATACCCTCGTATCTCAAGATGGCCGATGTGGCAGCAGTTCCTTCCATGTGGGATGACCCCTTTCCGACAACCATACTCGAAGCTATGGCTGCAGGTCTTCCTATAGTTGCAACCCATTCGGGAGGCATCAAGGAATCATGCGGACAATGTGCCATTATTGTTGAGAAATCATCAGTCATTGAAGGGCTTTACACCTCTCTCCTCAACCTCTACAACAATCCATCGTGCCGTACATCCATGATTGAAAAAGGACTGTCAATCAGTAAACAATATGCCAAAGAACGCTATGCCGAAGACTTTTTCAAAGCTATAGCTTCCATATCCGACAACTAATCTCGCCAATAGCTTATATATAGGTTCTATCCCCTTTATACATAACTTCTTATAGGCAAAATGCCTAATTCTTGAACCGTATCACCCGTGTGATACAATCTCGTCACCCGTGTCAAACGAACGTATCACCCATGTGATGAGACCGTATCACAAGTGTTAAACGTGTTAAAATATTAGGTGTCCGGGCATATCTTTCGTATCTTTGTTATCATTAACACCTAATATCATAGCTATGTCATTACTTTATGAATTTTATCGGAACCCGCAATCAGACAAGGACGAAGAGAGAAAGTATCATCCCCGAGTGGTAACTACAGGCCGGGTAGATACCGAACAATTGGCACGCGACATCCAACAGAGTTGTTCGCTCACACGCTCCGATGTGAAAGGCATGTTGGCTGCTTTGGCTGATAAGATGGCACAATATCTGAGCGAAGGCAAACGCGTATATCTGGAAGATATCGGGTATTTCAAGGTCAATTTGGAGTGCAATCAGGAGGTTACGGAAATTGATGATAAGGGAGTGGGAAAAGTCTCATTCAAATCCATATCCTTTCGTGCTGATGAACGGCTAAAGAAGGTTATGAAACGTACCAAAATTTATCGTTCTAACCTGAAACCCCACTCCATGCCTATGAGCAGCGAAGAGATTGAAGTCAAACTGACAGAGCACTTTGCTACCAATGCATTCATTACCCGTCGTGAATTCCAATTCCTCTGCCATTTGTTGAAGCCAACGGCTTGCCGCGTTATCAAGCGATTGGTAGAAGAGGGAAAACTGAAAAACATCGCTTCTGCCCATAGTCCTGTATATATGCCGGTTGAGGGCCATTATGGAAAGTGAGAAAAATGTTAAACCTACCTCAGCCTATACAATATCTTTATGATGTAAGTGAGGATTTTACGATAACGATTATGCACTGATAGTGCGGCTAATTTCTCGTAGGTTGCATAGTCCCATTGCATAAGGATATCATAGTCTTTTTTTATCCCCACAGGCAGTAATTCGTCCAATACTTGCCGACGTTCTTTTTGTGACTTCTCGGCTTCGCCTGTGCTGATTCCTTCCTGTTCGCGCCAAGCAATCACTTCATCCAAAAAATCGACTGAGCAACCATCAAAAACAATTCGCTCGATATAGAATTTCCAATCAGAAACAATTCTGAAATTCTCATCATAGAGATTATTAAACAATTCTTTCTTGAAAAAACTGCTTTGGTGCGGAAGGTATCTTTGACAAAATGTAAACATGGATAATTGACGTGGAAATATCGTACGAAATTCCCCACCAGTCTGAGGATTGCGATGATAATCACGTCCAACAACAATATCTGCAGCCAAGCCTCTATCAGAAACCTTGGACAGACATTCCTTATCGTAGAAACAATCCCCCGAGTTCATAAAATTGAGATATTCCCCGTGAGCTTGCAAAATGCCTTTGTTCATGGCATTATAAATGCCTTTGTCAGGTTCTGACACCCAATAGTCTATCCGATCTGCATATTCCTTGATGACTTCTACACTGCCATCGGTAGAACCTCCGTCGATAATGATGTATTCAAAATCACGGAATGTCTGGTTTACAACGCTCTCAATGGTGCGACGGAGTCCGTCTCGATTGTTATAGTTGATGGTGATGATGGAATATTTCATAGGTGTTATTTTCTTATTCGTTTAATAAAATCTTTTATCCCCCAAGCAAACATGTACAAAAATGCAAAATTGAACAATGCATACACGCTTACGCTACATGCCGCAAATAGCAGCCATGCCCAATAGCTGTCTGCCGGATGGAAGGGTAAGTGGCTTGTTATCCATGATGCTATTCCGAATGAAAGGAAGAATATCAGGTAATAGCGTATTGCTCCATTCCAATAATGGGATATGGGTAACTTCAAACCGTCGCGGAAAAGGTAATAAGGTTTCCAAAAGACTACAATGATGAAAACACTGACAATTTTGCCCAACAAAATACCAACGATGCCATAATGGTATCCTGCAACAAGGGTGATGCCTACATTCAACACCAGTTCGACCCATGCTGACCATGTGTCGGCATAAAGGCCGTGAGAGTGGTTGAACATGTCCACTACTCCACGGGAGTTTACCATATAAATGTAAATGATAAGGAGAATGACAATGGTGTTGTCGAGCAGATATTCACTTCCCAACCACAAAGAAATGAATGGTTGAATCAAGTGGTAGATGGAGAAGCAAAGCAATCCTGCCACAAAATGGCGGATGGTCATCAGTTCCCAAAAGACGCGCATCATCTTAGGTTTGTCTCCCTCGGCTACCAGATTGCCGATACCTGCGTTGACACTGTCGAGAACGGATTTGAACAGAAGGGATATTTTGTTGACAATCATCAGATAGTTTCCGTAGAAAGCTACCATTTGCAGAGATACGAAGGCAAAGACGAAGAGTTCGTCACTGCGGTTGAGCAAGAAATCCTTTATCTGATGAATGAAGATTTGTTTGGTCTTGGTGAAAATGTCGGGATATTGCTTGACCAGGGCCTTTCCACTTTTTATATTAGTGTGCAACCATGGATATTCCTTGTTGATTTTCCAATTGAGAATGATACAACCCAATATGCCGAACAGGAATTCGATGGCTACCCATACATACAGGTTACGATAAGTGTAGGCAAGGAATATTTGTAAGGCAGTCTTTACCAGTCCTGCCGATTGGAAATAGATGGCAACAAGATAGTTCTTCTGGTCGGCTTGAAGAAGAATCTGCCGATAATTGATGAAGTAGCCAATCAATGATGACCCCAAGAATGAGAAAAAGGAGAAATAGATAATACCCATTCCTAATCCGGCTTCGTTGAATATCCAAGGGAAACAGAGACTGACCGCACATCCGGCAAAAAGAATGAACAAGCCTATCTTCCGGTATAGATAACCAAAGACGGAGAGAATTTCTTGAATCTTACCGCGGTCGCCACATTGCAAGGGTTTGTAGAGGAAGAAACTGATGCAACTGCCGATGCCCAGTTCTGCCAGATTCAGATATCCCAATATATTGCCTAATGTTCCGGTCAATCCGATAAAATTATCTCCCAGACACTCTAAAAAAATCTTTCGTGAATAGAAAGAAAAGAAGAGTGAAAGGAAATAGAACAACAGATTTACCTTTGCATTCAACAGGCTTTTATGTACTCGGGATTCAGACATCGGCTCGGGTTAATGTTGGTTATCCAATTATTTAATGACAGATTCCATCTCAAATTCTCTGTAAATGTGGCACAAATATACAAAAAATGAAAAAATCCAAGGTAATAAAACTCTATTTTTGATAAAAATCCAAGGTATTTCACTGTTTCGACATTCATTCCCAAGCCGGGATGATATGAATCGTCCATAAAATTAGCAGGAAGACAACCGCTATAAACAAAGCAATAACCTGCAATGAGAAGAAATGAAAAGGGCTGATGGATGAAAATATATCCTTTTGTTTCTGTATCTCAATAATTATGAGTACCTTTGCGCCCGATTTTCAAATTTATAAGTAAAACAAAGAAATATGAAAGCGTTTGTATTCCCCGGTCAAGGGGCCCAGTTTGTAGGCATGGGTAAAGACCTCTACGAAAACTCAGCTTTGGCTAAGGAACTGTTTGAAAAAGCAAATGATATCCTCGGATATCGCATTACCGATATTATGTTTGAAGGCACTGACGAAGACCTTCGTCAGACAAAGGTGACACAACCTGCCGTATTCCTCCACTCTGTAATCTCTGCCCTCTGCATGGGCGATGACTTCAAGCCCGAGATGACCGCCGGTCACTCTCTTGGTGAGTTCAGCGCATTGGTTGCCGCCGGTGCCCTCTCTTTCGAGGATGGTTTGAAACTCGTTTATGCTCGTGCTATGGCTATGCAGAAGGCTTGCGAGGCTCAGCCCTCAACCATGGCCGCAGTGATTGCCCTTGGCGATGACAAGGTAGAGGAAATCTGCGATCAGGTGACTCGCGAAGGCGAAGTGGTGGTAGCTGCCAACTACAATTGCCCGGGTCAGATTGTTATCTCTGGTACTATCGAAGGTATCAACCGTGCATGCGAACTGATGAAGGAAGCCGGTGCCAAGCGTGCTCTCCCCTTGAAGGTAGGTGGTGCTTTCCACTCTCCGCTGATGGATCCCGCCAAAGTTGAGTTGGAAGCCGCTATCCAGGCCACCCAGTTCAACACTCCCAAGTGCCCTGTTTATCAGAATGTGGATGCACTTCCTCACACCAACCCCGAGGAAATCAAGGCTAACCTCGTGGCCCAGCTCACCGCCTCTGTACGTTGGACACAGACAGTAAAGAATATGTTGGCCGATGGTGCCGATGACTTCACTGAATGTGGCCCCGGAGCTGTGCTTCAGGGACTTATCAAGAAGATTGACAAAGAAGCTAATGCCCACGGCATTGCATAAAATTTTATAGTCAGAACACAGAGACACGGAGACACAGAGTTTTTCTTTTGTTCATAACATCGAATTAAGAAAAAACACTCTGTGTCTTTGTGTCTCTGTGTTCAATATAATATAAGAAAGTATGCAAGACAATAAATTCGTCATTTATCAGGTTTTTACCCGACTTTTCGGAAACAACAATACACGTCTCACGCCCAATGGTGACAAGGCTACGAACGGATGCGGACGTATGGCCGACTTCACCACCAAAGCATTGGAGGAGATAAAAGCCCTTGGCGCCACACACATCTGGTACACAGGCATCATCGAGCACGCCACACAAACTGACTATCGCCGCTATGGCATCCGCCCCGACCACCCCGCCGTGGTGAAAGGAAAGGCCGGTTCGCCTTATGCCATCAAGGACTATTACGACGTTGACCCCGACCTTGCTACCTCTGTGCCCGAACGTGTGAAGGAGTTCGAAAACTTAGTGAAGCGCACCCATAAGGCCGGATTGAAGGTCATCATGGATTTTGTGCCCAACCATGTGGCGCGTCAATATGCCTCGGATGCCAAACCCGAAGGAGTCATCGACCTCGGTGAAGGCGACAACAAGGATTGGGCCTTCTCTCCACAAAACAATTTCTACTACATCCCCGGCACTAAGTTGGAGGGGCACATCGACCTCGCTAAAGATGCCGCCGAGCCTTACGTGGAGTTTCCCGCCAAGGCAACAGGAAACGACCGTTTCGATGCCTGGCCCGATGTGAACGACTGGTACGAAACCGTAAAGTTGAACTACGGAGTGGATTACCAAGGCGGACGCACCTGGCATTTCGACCCTATCCCCAATACCTGGGTGAAGATGCGCGACATCCTCCTCTATTGGGCCGCAAAGGGTATCGATGGTTTCCGTTGCGACATGGCCGAGATGGTGCCTTGCGCTTTCTGGGGATGGGTCATCCCGCAGGTGAAGGAGCAATATCCCGATCTCATCTTCATTGCCGAAGTCTATAATCCGAACGAATACCGCAACTACATTTGGGGTGGAAAGTTCGATTACCTCTACGATAAAGTGGGCCTCTACGACACCTTGAAGGCCGTCACCTGTCATGGTCAGTCAGCCGCCGCCATCACCGGATGTTGGCAAAGTCTCGAAGGCATTCAGACAAACATGCTTAACTTCCTCGAGAATCACGACGAGCAACGCATCGCTTCCGACTTCTTTGCCGGAAATGCCGAGAAAGCCCGTCCGGCCATGATTGTCAGCGCGTGCATGAACACCAATCCCGTCATGGTGTACTTCGGTCAGGAGTTTGGTGAGCGAGGTATGGACGAAGAAGGCTTCAGCGGACGCGACGGACGCACTACCATCTTCGACTATTGGACGGTAGATACCATCCGCCGTTGGCGCAACGGAGGAAAGTTCGATGGCAAGCTCCTCACCGACGAGGAAAAAGCCCTTCAAGCTTTCTACACCCGTGTGCTCAACCTCTGCACCTCAGAGAAAGCATTGGCCGAAGGCACTTTCTACGACCTCATGTATGCCAACTACGACAATCCGCGTTTCAATTCTCATCGCCAATACACCTTCCTCCGCAAGTCGAAGAAGGAACTTATCCTCGTGGTGGTGAACTTCGACAAAGCACCTGCCGAAGTGGGCATCAACATCCCCGCCCATGCCTTCGATTTCCTCGAGATACCCACGAAGGAAACCGTCAAAGCCACCGACCTGCTCACCGGTAAGAAAGAGGACATCGCCCTCTCTCCCACCCTGCAAACCACCACACGCGTTGACGGATTCAGTGGCAAGGTGTTGAAGGTGAAGTTGTAATTGTTTCAGGTTCATAGTTTAAGATTCAAGGCAGAGGGTCAAAAGGTGTTATCCCTTTTGGCCCTTTCTTCAATTTTTCAAAAAAGATTCTTAGCTTTCAAACTATAAAAAAGCCCTTTAAAATCTCTTGAAATAATTGTTGTAGAAGACAAAGTCGGGTTAAGCGTAGTGAAACAAAGCTTAATACCTACTCCAGTATCTATTAAGAGATACTGAAGTACTTCTTAATGAATACTACAGTACTTCCTAAGTAGTACTACAGTACTTTATAAGAAGTACTGAGAGAGAAGTTAAAGAAAAGGAGATTATACTTATGGATATGCTATCTTTCTACCCAGTTTTCAAAAGTCAGTCCATTAATATTGATAAGATGCAAGTATCTAATAGATAGCGCTTCATAAATCTATATTTCTATTGAAGGTTCTACTTGTACGGATATCTTCAATGATTTCATCTGCACTACGGTCGTCTTTCCAACGCCCAGCGAACGTCAATGCCCATTTGTCTGCATTTTCTTCTACCGTATCCTTAGATGTAATTAGCGATGCTGACAATTTGCTTATCAACTCCAATTTTATGTCTTTGCTCAATCCTTTCAACATGCTCCAATAGATATTGCTATTCAGATGTGTATTGGTATTTAAAGATAATGCATCCATAACGTTTCATTTTATTTTATATGCAAAGAAACAATATTCTTTTTTATTTTTCCAAGGAATCACCCTGTTTTTCATTTATTTCCCCTATATTTGCATCGGTAATCGAGTTTTAACATTAAAAATAACATACATTGCCTATGAAGCATAGCGTATAATTCGATACGCACATTTTAAAACATATTGGAAAAGCGTTTTAGCTTTATTCTATCATTCCGAAAGTTTGGCGACTAAAAAGATTCGATAAGAGTAATAGCGAAAATGCTCGTGCCTATGGCGCGGGCTTTTGGTTATTCTATCGAATCGGGTTACGCCAAACACCTCGGAATGGGAATACGCTAAAAAGTCTCGCGCTTTTTTTTGTGCGTAATTCTCAGAGGAACAAAGGGACAACGGAGTAACCTGAAAAGCCGTAATAAAGTGAGTAAGGAGTATATATGTAAAAATCGAATTTATGAATCTTGAAAGTATTGCTTTTGCCATTATTGGAGCTTTTTTAGCCTATGGTGCATTAGGTTGTATTGTAATGTTAATAAGAGGACTTTTTCTGAATGACAAAGAATCTCTTTCATATAGGAAATATTGGCATCTTTTGGTTGGTGGTTTTATTCTTTGTGCAGGGCTTTCTGTTTCTCTATTAGGACAGGCATATGAAGATTTCTTTGGTAAAGAAGATAATATCAAAAGTACAATAGTAATTCTCCAAATTTTAGAGGAGATGCACGTTATGGAGCATGCAATAGTGGATGTGGCTGCAGATCATATGTATCTGATGGTGCTGGTGGATGTTCCAACTGTAGATATTATGGATGTTCTACAAATAAGTTTGGACATAGACATTACTAATCATGTATACAACCATTTAAATATATACGTGACAAACATAATTTAAATACAATTTAATTAACAATAAAATGAAATGTCCTAAATGTAATGTCATTAATCAAAATGGCTCTAAATATTGTAGAAATTGTGGTAGTGAATTACCAAAGAGCATTAAAGTAAATGAAAAGATGCCTAATAATCCTATAGGAAGGTTTTGCTATACCATAGCAATAATTTCTTTTTTATTTGCAATGTTTAATGCTATAATTGCACCTGGTTTTGCAAGCTATTATGGAACAGAACATAACGGTATGTATGAAGCGGAAATATCCCACCCATGGGGTAGTGGATTCGCCATGGGATTAGGAGCTTCTGAAATTGAATCAATGGCTTACCAACAAGCTGATAAATCTTATAATGATGAATTGTTTCGCTTGCAATTATTTGGATATATAGGTACAGCATTGTTTGTTGTATTAGGAATTATCTCAAGTAAGAAAAAATAATAAAACATAATAAGCGGAGGCCTTATTATTAGGGCATCCGCTTTTATTATATGTATAGACATTTCAATTGTAATCTCTCTCAATCTCCAAAATAATGCTGTGGAGGAACTCGTCTGAGACATTAGGAATGTCACTTTTGTCGTAAATGTATAGAAAAGAGAGGATTGTATCGTTAATGGTCAAGCGTATGATAACTCGACCTCCACCACGTTTTCCGCTATTTTTTGAAGATATGCCCAAACGTATTTTACGCATACCATCGTGTAATTCTGTCCCTTGGATAGGATTCTCTACGAGAGAATTCAGTAAAGTCTTGAAATCTTCAGGTAAAGAACGATAGCGTTTCTTTAGTTTTTTGAATGCTTTCTGAAAATCTTCTGAAAACTTAATTTGGGTTATCATAATGATTCAATGAATTTCAAAGCTTCATCTTTACTCATAGAAGGTGCGATTTCACACTCTTTTTTTGCACGGACAATGGCTTTGGCCATGCGATAAGCATTTTCCAACTCCATCAGACGACTCCAACGGGAATTGCTGAGACGGACGGTAATATTGCGGGTATTTTGCTCTATAACGTGCATATTCTATCTTTTATATAGTTAATTGATTTTGCAAAGATAAAGGGTTTTATCATAAACTCAAAAGAAAACGGATTGTTTTTGTCGCGAGTCTAATTAAATAATCCCCCACTACATCGTTGATATAATGGGGGAATTGTATCCGAGGGACTTCTCTTCTTTGTTTATTTCACTATAACTTTGACAGATTTCACCATGCCGGCATATTCTTCGTTGGAACCTGTTTCGGTGGCGGTCATTGGAATCTCGCCCACCGTGGCTTCGGGGTTGATGGTACCCGTGAACAGGATGCGGCACTCGTTTTTGAGGGTTGCCTCGACAAGCACTTTGTAAGTTCCCTTGGCTACGCGTTTGCCTTTGTTGTCGGTGAAGTCCCACATGAATGTCTGCTTTCCACTCTCTTTGGGAGTGGCTCCAGTGAATGCATCCAATTCGATGTCAGATATTTCCGATGCTTTAGCATGTTCAACCCAAGTGGGTACGCAAGTCGGACGATAGGTGTATCCTCGCTTGATGGGTTGGCCCTCGCGTACACGCCCTTTGGTGGTGAATGAGGTGACGAAGAGGGTTTTGACAACTTCATTCTTCTCATTCTCTACCCAAACGGCATATTGGTTTGAGCCGGGACCTGATTTGCGATTGTAGTCGAACGTAATTTCCACACACTTGTCCTTGGAGAACTTTTTCTCCGGTTGCCCGCCATTCATTGCCAATATCCAGAGGGAACTGGCGATGAGCAGACACATGGTGATAATCTTTTTCATGATGATAATTTTTATTCGGGTTTTTCTGTCACTAATCATCTACCCTTATACATCCCTTCGTAGTATTTCTGATAGTCTCCGCTGGTGACGTTGTCCATCCATGCTTGATTGTCGAGATACCAACGGACGGTCTTTTCGATTCCTTCTTCGAACTGGAGGCTGGGTTCCCAACCGAGCTCTTTTTGAAGTTTGGTAGAGTCGATGGCATAACGCATATCGTGTCCCAAACGGTCGGTGACGTAGGTGATGAGCTCCAATGAGTGGCCTTCGGGGTTGCCGAGCAAGCGGTCAACCGTCTTGATGATGACGTGGATGATGTCGATATTCTTCCATTCGTTGAATCCGCCGATATTGTAGGTTTCTGCAATCTTTCCTTCGTGGAAGATGACATCGATGGCACGTGCATGGTCAACGACATAGAGCCAATCGCGTACGTTCTCTCCTTTACCATATACGGGCAGCGGTTTGCGCTGACGGATATTGTTAATGAAGAGGGGAATCAGCTTTTCGGGGAATTGGTAGGGACCATAGTTGTTGGAACAATTGGTGACGATGGTGGGCATGCCATAGGTGTCGTGATAGGCACGTACGAAGTGGTCGCTGCTGGCCTTTGATGCACTGTAGGGAGAGTGCGGATTATACTTGGTGTGCTCGTAGAAGAAGTCCTTACCATAGGCCAAATGGTGTTCGCCTGATGAGGCTGTGGTGGTGAATGGAGGCTCAACACCTTCGGGATTTGTCAATTCGAGTGCTCCGTACACTTCGTCGGTAGAGATGTGGTAAAAGCGTTTTCCTTCGTACTTCTCGGGCAATGACTCCCAATAGATTTTGGCTGCTTGCAGAAGGGAAAGTGTTCCCATGACATTGGTGCGCGCAAAAGTGAATGGGTCTTTGATGGAACGATCCACATGGCTTTCGGCTGCAAGGTGTATGATACCATCCACTTTATGGTCTTGCATGAGTTTGAGCATCAGGTCGAAATCGCAAATGTCAGCTTTGACAAAGGTATAGTTAGGACGCTCTTCTATGTCTTTCAGATTGGCCAAGTTGCCGGCATAGGTGAGTTTGTCCACATTGATGATATGGTAATCGGGGTATTTGTTGACAAAGAGTCTTACGACGTGGCTGCCAATGAATCCGGCTCCGCCGGTGATGATGATATTTCTCATTACTATTAAATACTTTTTTTATCAATACAATTTTTATCAATACAACTCCATATTAATATCGAAGGGAGAGTCGAAATCCTTCAATTGGGGATGGTGTGCATCCTTTTCGCTGAGAAGTACTTTGTCGGCAGGTATCTGCCAGTCGATGGCAAGTGTGGGGTCATCCCAAGCAATGGCTCCTTCGGCTTGAGGAGCATAGAAATTGTCGCACTTGTACTGGAAAATGACTTCATCGCTGAGGACACTGAATCCGTGAGCAAATCCGCGTGGTACGAAAAACTGGCGATGATTCTCCTCTGTGAGTTCACAACTTACCCACTGGCCGTATGTGGGCGACCCTTTGCGAATGTCAACGGCAACGTCTAACACGGCACCTTTGACACAACGTACTAATTTGCTCTGTGCATAAGGAGGCTTTTGGAAATGAAGTCCTCGGAGCACTCCGTAGCTGGATTTGCTTTCGTTGTCCTGCACAAAGCGAACGGTGCGCACTTTTTCATCGAACATGCGCTGGCTGAACGACTCGAAAAAGTATCCGCGCGCATCGGTGAATATGCGCGGCTCTATAATGACTATGCCTTCAATGGCTGTTTTAATGACGTTCATAATCTTCGTTATCCTTTCAATTCGTCTATCACTTTCAGCAAATATTGTCCGTATTGGTTCTTCAGCATGGGTTGGGCCACTTCGCGCATCTTCTTCTCGTCAATCCATCCTTGACGGTAGGCGATACCTTCGAGGCAGGCTACTTTCAGCCCCTGACGTTTTTCGATGACTTCGATGAAGGTGGATGCTTCGCTCAGTGAATCATGTGTACCAGTATCGAGCCATGCAAAACCACGTCCGAGGGTTTGTACTTTCAATTCCTTATCGTTGAGGAAGGTCTGATTGACTGTTGTGATTTCCAATTCGCCACGCGGAGAGGGCTTGATGTTCTTGGCAACTTCCACCACTTTGTTAGGATAGAAATAGAGACCAACCACGGCATAATTGCTTTTGGGCTGGGCGGGCTTCTCCTCAATGCTGAGGCAGTTGCCTTCCTTGTCAAACTCTGCCACACCATAACGCTCAGGGTCGCTCACCCAATAGCCGAACACGGTAGCCTTCTGTTCTTCTTCTGCCGTGCGGACAGCTTCGCGAAGCATACCTGTGAAACCTCTTCCATGAAAGATGTTGTCTCCAAGTACCAGACAAGCTGAGTCGTTGCCGATGAACTCCTCACCAATGATGAAGGCTTGTGCCAAACCATCGGGACTTGGTTGTTCGGCATACTCAAACTTGACACCATAGTCGCTACCATCGCCCAACAGACGTTTGAAACCAGGCAGGTCGTGTGGAGTGGAGATGATGAGGATTTCCCTGATGCCGGCCAACATCAACACCGAGATAGGATAATAAATCATCGGTTTGTCATAGATGGGTATCAATTGTTTGCTGACACCCTTGGTGATGGGGTAAAGACGAGTACCGCTACCACCGGCCAATACGATTCCTTTCATAAAATATATTTAAATAAGAGTTTATAATATATTCTTGTCGTTTCCTTAAACGATGCAAAGAAACGAGTTTTTCTTGAATTATGCAAACAAACCTTATGAAAAGTCCCGTTTTGTAGCTCGATAATATATGATAAAGTGGAAAAATAAGCAGTAAAAGCTTTGTCATTCGAAAATAAAGCAGTAATTTTGCAGCCGCTAATACGGGTTATTGGCAATGTTCAAATCAATAATTAATTAAAAAACAACAAAATGGCAACAAAAATCAGATTGCAAAGACACGGACGCAAGAGCTACGCTTTCTATGCTATCGTAATTGCAGATGTAAGAGCACCACGTGATGGTAAGTTTACTGAGAAGATTGGAACTTATAACCCTAACACCAATCCTGCCACAGTAGATTTGAATTTCGAACGCGCACTTTATTGGGTAAACTGCGGCGCACAGCCGACTGACACAGTCCGCAACATCCTCTCTCGTGAAGGTGTGTACATGATGAAGCATCTCATGGGCGGTGTAAAGAAAGGCGCTTTTGACGAGGCTGCAGCACAGGCTAAGTTTGAAGCTTGGAAGAAGGATAAGCAGAATGGAATCGCCCAACTTGTAGCAAAGGAGGAAGAGGCTGCTAAGGCTGCTGCCAAAGCTCGTTTGGAAGCAGAGAAAAAAGTAAACGAGGAAATAGCTAAGAAGGTAGCGGAAAAGAAGGCTGCTGAAGCTGCTGCCAAAGCCGAGGCTGAGGCTGCTGCCAATGCAGAAGAAGAAGCTCCTGCTGAAGAAAATGTAGCAGAGGCATAATTCCTCATAAATTTAATTCGATTTATCTCAAACAAACAGAAAAGTCCTCCATCGATGGAGGGCTTTTTTTGTTTCCTTCTGCTCCCTTTTTGTGTGTTTGTTACAACTGATATTACTGGTTTCTTCTATGACAAATAGAGAAAAAATCTTTTTTGCTATCATATATGTTTTACAACATACCTTTTTTGTTGTGAGTATTGTGGAAAAGCAATACCTTTGCAAACGTTATCCTAAAACAATCTTTTTACCTTAAAAAAGTTAGTACCAAGTAGAAATACCTAGAAGCGGTATCCCTGTGATAGGGAAACCGCTTTCTTTTTTGGGGGGATTAAGCATTCATTTTAGTGTGAGATATTGATGTTTGTGTTTGAATAAGGAAAGGAGATACAAGAAAAAGGCCGATGTCAATCGACACCAGCCTTACTCTTAACGAGCGGAAAACGAGGCTCGAACTCGCGACCCCAACCTTGGCAAGGTTGTGCTCTACCAACTGAGCTATTTCCGCAACATATATTACATCCAACGAAATGCTTTTCCTCTATTTAAGTGAAGAGAAGGAGACTCGAACTCCCACGACATAATTGTCACTACCCCCTCAAAGTAGCGCGTCTACCAATTCCGCCACCTCTCCATTCTAACTGAGGAACCTATACTTCTCAATCGGGGTCACGTGCCCAGAACAGGACTCGAACCTGCACGTCTCTCAACACTCGCACCTGAAACGAGCGCGTCTACCATTCCGCCACCTGGGCATCACCCTTTATGAGGTATAACATCATTTCAAAGATGAGCGGAAAACGAGGCTCGAACTCGCGACCCCAACCTTGGCAAGGTTGTGCTCTACCAACTGAGCTATTTCCGCGTTCGCTTTGCTTCATCAGATTTATTTCTGATTTGCGGGTGCAAAGGTACTGCCTTTTTTGATAATACGCAAACTTTTCGGTTACTTTTTTCTTTCAGTTTCTTGCTTTTTCTTTTAAGTTGTTGATATTCAGTGATGCCTTTTCTACTTATTCCGTTTTACAAACCCTATTTTAAGGTTCAGTTTGAAATAAAACAGATTGTTTTCGCGCTCAAGATAACCATATTTGTCTTTGTCGAGTGATCCCTTTTCGAGCCTTGTGTGGTTGTAGAGAAAGTCTTCGAATGTATGTCTGTCTGCTTTGTGGTAACACATGGTGTTTCCTTCCGCATCGGTGTAGATGAATCCTTCGACTGCAGAATCCGTTCCGTTGTACAGTTTGGCCGGTCGCATACCCATTGCCAATGTCAGGAGGAACTGTTTTACCTTGAATTCATAGAATCTGTGTTTGGTAATGAGTTCTGTTTTAATTTTCAGAGGATTGATTTCTTTGATTCTTTCTGTCAATTCGGGTATGCGTGTGATGCCTTCGTAATACATGATCCGAAGCATTTCAGCTACGATACGTGGGAAGTGCAGGTCAATCATCAGCAGGTTACTTCGGAACACTTTATCAGCTACATCGTTGTATTTCAATATACCTCCCATACGTTCTATCATCAACATACGGTCGATGACTTCGTTTGGTGATTCGAGGCAATTGATTTTGTTTATGGTAGGATTTGGGAAACGTACACCAGTTTGTTCGAATTTGATGTTGGCGACTCTTCCTCCATCAAGTAGTGGTATCATACCTCCGATCCGCGAATAGGAACGGAAACCGATGAGCGGTGCATCTGCACTCCAAAAAGCCACGTAGAAATCGGTACGGTCATCAGTTTTGGCTTCCAAGTTGTAGATGGACACCGTATCGAGGAACTCTTCCACTCCTTCGGGGGAGGTCAACTCCTCTTCACCCCCACCCTGCTTCAGCATATCGCCCACCAATTGGGCTACGGTGCCAAAGTCTTCGCGTGGGAAACGTTCATCGTATCCCTCGCCAAGGAGATGGATGTATTCACTTTCAATGATGTATTTGCGTGTGCCATCGTGCTCTTCGCGTTGCACCATGGCTACGGTCAGTTTCTTTTCTTCATTTGCGTTTCCGTCAGCCTGTCCGGCACAAACATAACCGTCTGCCAACAGACGGAAGAATGCGTACAGTTCGCTCCAATCACGTCTTGATGCTTCGAATGCCATAGTAGTCTTTATACCTTATTACATATATGATATTATGTTGCGGTGGCAAAGATAATGTAAAATCTGTGATTATCCATGAAAACGTTGGTTGTTTCAATGATATTGGATATATTTGCGCTGAATTTAAATGAACAGACATCATGGAAGACTCTATTCTTAACGGGCACAACAAACAGGAATATCCTCCCAGTCACACCGCTGAGCATTTGCTGAACCAGACTATGATAAGGATGTTTGGATGCGGACGCTCGCGCAATGCACATATCGAGCGGAAAAAGAGTAAAATCAGCTGGCCGCTGGCCGAATGTCCGACGGAAGAACAAGTGCAGGAGATTGAGCGTCGGATGAACGAAGTGATTGCACTTGATTTGCCGGTGACGTATGAGTATGTCACACGTAATAATCTTCCTCCGGAGGTAGATACCGGTAAATTGCCCGATGATGCCAGTGATATGTTGCGGTTGGTGCGTATAGGCAATTATGATGTGTGTGCCTGCATTGGTACTCATGTAGAGAATACATGCGAAATAGGTACTTTCAAAATCAATAGTTGGAGGTATGAAGAAGGTGTGTTTCGCATTGTATTCAAACTGGTGTGAATATGGCGTTGCAATTTGTAAAAAAAGAATAAACTTGCGAACTCTCCTCTGCTCTTTGGCATTATACGGACGAATGCTGGGGCGGAGGATACTCTTCCCGTATGATTTACGAGCAAACAGACTTTTAACCCTGCCATCTTCCGGCTGGAGCGTATGGCAAGCGTGACTGACGTTTCATCAACAAGCCAGGAAGTGATATGCGGAAGAGTAAAGTCTGCTCCGGTATTCTCAATAAGTATAACTTTAAAAAGATAGGAGATTATGAACATGATGCCTACAAGAAGAAATGCCGGACAGAGTTGGATACCGAGTATATTCAACGATTTTTTTGACAGTAACTGGATGGTAAAGGCAAATGCTACGGCACCTGCCATTAATGTGATGGAAACTGAAAAGGAGTACAAAGTGGAGGTAGCTGCCCCGGGAATGGGGAAGGAAGATTTTTCCATTCAGGTGAACAAGGAGAATGATTTGGTCATCACTATGGAGAAGAAGTGTGATCGTGCAAAATGTAGCGGAGACAATGCTGCAGAGATACAGAAAGCGGAAGAAAAAGAGAAGAAGGAGGCACGTTATCTGCGGAGGGAGTTTTCTTATAGCAAGTTCCAACAGACGCTGATATTGCCTGATGATGTGGACAAAGAGAACATTTGTGCCAAAGTGAATGACGGAGTGCTCACCATCTGTCTGCCCAAAATAAAACCGATGGCCAAAGTGGAGAGTGCACGGAGCATAGAGATAAAGTAGTTTTTCAAGAAAAAAGGAGACCCTAAGGCCTCCTTTTCTTGTACGCCCTCAGGGGCTCGAACCCTGGACCCATTGATTAAGAGTCAATTGCTCTACCAACTGAGCTAAGGACGCATCACATGAAAAACTTGTCTCTTGTACGCCCTCAGGGGCTCGAACCCTGGACCCATTGATTAAGAGTCAATTGCTCTACCAACTGAGCTAAGGACGCATATCTGTTTCTCAAATGCGGTGCAAAGGTACTGCTTTTATTTTGATTCACCAAACATTTCTTGGGATTTCTTTCTTGAAAAGGGGTGTTTTCATGCCTCTTATAATACCTTTGAGGCTGTTTTGACTATTCAAATTCGAACGTTGCGGACGGATGTAGCCGTTGGAGAGCATATAGATTGAGGTCTTCACCTACCCTTTTCCCTATCCGCTCGAGAGCTGTCTTGACAGTCATATATGCGAGGGCTTGTGTATTGTTTTTTTGACTTAGATGACATAGCCACAGATTTTTTAGCTGTGTAGGAAATTCGTTTGCCAGATATTCGGCTGTATCTCGGTTGCTGAGGTGTCCTTGGGGGCCTCTGATGCGTTCTTTCAATATGGCAGGATAAGGACCATTTTCCAACATATTCTCGTCATAATTCGCTTCAAGTATCAGATGCTGTGCCTTAGCTACGTATTTTCTTACTGTGTCTGTAATGTGGCCTATGTCTGTGATGAAGCAGAAGTTGTGTTCTCCATACCGGATGCTGTACCCTACATTGTCGGAACCATCATGTGGAATTTCGAAGGGGGTTATCTCCAAATCTTTTATCATCAATGTTTGCTCCTTGGATATATACCGCTTATTGTTTTGTGGTATTTCGTTTGTATGGCAATAGTTGTGCGAGATTCCGATGTGTATGGCCTCTGTTGTATATACTGGTATGTTGTATCTTCCGTTGCTGAGTTTGCCGAGTGCCCTGATGTGGTCTCCATGATCATGGGTGACGAAGATTCCCATGATGGTTTCTATTGCGATTCCTCTTTCGCGTAAAACTTTGCATATGGTGCGTGCTCCTATGCCGGCATCAATGAGCAGGCCATAGGATGAAGTGCCCAAATAGAAGCAGTTTCCGCTACTTCCACTAGCTATACATATGAATTTCAATTTGGTCATATTTCTCTTGTCTTGATGTCAATCGGGGTATATGTTTTGCAAAAATAGCAAAAAAGTGGAGATTTGATGAAAAAAGTAGTTCTTTTTGTGAACAAAAAACAGAATTATTGCGTTATACTGTGTAAATGTTGGTTGGTGGCAGATACTTTGTCAATTGGCAAGGTGTCAGTCTCCTCGTTTTTAATGCATAATGAATAAAGGTTGGGAAATTTATGGAAATTAGGAAAGTCGTGTTTGGTTCGGTGTTGTGTATTTCCTTTTGGGGGATATCTTCATGTGTCTTGTCGGAAAAGGAGCAGGTATGTACTGTTGCAAGACAGTTTTCAGAGAAATATTTCGGGATGAAGATTCGGGATGCGAAAGAGTATTGTGTGAAGGAATTGCACCCAGTTATTGATTTCAGAGAAGAAAACAAATTCCTGGAAGGGGCAAATATGATTGAGGAGTTGGAACCGCGTGTGAGAATTTTAGAATGCGACATCAATGCGGATAGGGATATGGCTCGTGTTTGTGTGGAGGTGCGTGATTTTGTCCGGGTTGACTACTTGGCACAGCAGTATGTGTGGGTGTCTTGTGATACATTTGAACTATCTCTTGTGCGTGAATTCAATAGCGGTTGGAAAATAAAAAATCATATCTGATTCAATTCCTTATTATATAGGGAATGTGTGAATCAGAAAGGATATCCAACGGCAAAATGAAACGTGAAGTCGCGGTCGAAGTCTGGTTTGAATATGGGGTAATGTTCGGCACTGCTCGTAGGATAAGCTGGGTTGATAGCCTTCATACCTCCATCGAAGCGTAAGATGAAATAGTCAAAATTGAATCGGAATCCGATGCCGTAGGCTACTGCTATTTGTTGGAAGAAACTGTTGAAGCGGAAAGCTCCTCCGGGTTGTTCCGTGTAGCTCCGTAAGGTCCAAATATTACCAGCATCTATGAATAAGGCTCCGTTTACCTTCCAGAACATGAAAGTCCGGTATTCGAGGCTGAGGTCAAGTTTTACGTCGCCCGATTGGTTGATGAAGTCAATGTTCTTGTCGCCACCCGAATAGCTTCCAGGACCGAGTGACCTTACCGACCATCCTCGTACGCTGTTGGCTCCTCCTGCGAAATAGCGTTTTTCGAAAGGAAGTATGGTGGAGTTGCCATACGGATATGCAATACCAAATCTTGCATGTAGGCTGATGCTGTTTCTGTAATCGATGACGATGTGTTGGGTGAAGTCAAAGTCTCCTTTTATGTATTGTGCATAAGCTATATTTCCCAAGGCATATTGTCCGTTGGCTGTCTTGCGTGTGTACAGGGTGTGTGAGATGAGATTCAGCAGATTGCCGGCAGATTCAATATTGGTGCGTAGCGAGAAGTTGGTGCGTTTGTGTTCGGCCATTCCGTTTGTTCCTGCAGAGTTGTACATATAGGTGTATCCGGTGCGTGCAATGAAGAGGTCCTCATAGTTGTACTTCAGGATAGAGTTGCTTGCTATATTGTCGAGGTATTCTTGCTTGAATGTAGCCGATATGGATGGCATATACACATAGTTGATGTCTAGCAAGTCTATTTTGTGTTGCACCTTTTGTCTTTGTGTCCATCGGTAACTCCATGTAGCTGAGGCTACCCGTCGTGAGAATTCGGGGCGTTCTTGTGTATTGTATTGCACCCCCACTTCTGATGATGCCCGGATGCGTCTTTTGAAGGTCGATGAGAGGAATGGAAACATGAATCGTGGGAAACTCAGTCTCGCTTCTGCTCCATATTCCGTATAGTTTTCGTTAGTGTATCCTTGCAATCCGCTGATGGCTTCATAGGCACCACGTATTTTGAAGGTGAATGTTTCGCTCCCCTTGAAAAGATTCTTGTGCTGGAATGTAAGCGAAGCTGCAGCTCCCAAGTCACCAGCAGTGTTTGTTCCCTCCAATTCGGCGGTGATGCTTTGCTCTCGGTTTGGGGCAGTCAGTATGTAGCAGTCGAGCAGGTCGTTGCCGGTGTTTTCGTCTTTCCGTTCAATGAAATGGATGTTGGTGTATTTTAGCGCCGTCAGCCGAGCCATCGACGAATAGGTATGTTGTACTCTCCATGCGCGGTATATTCCTCCGGGTTGCAGGTAAATGTTCTCTTGGAAAATGCGCGGACGCAACCACAATTTGTCTTTGTAGTGGAAGTTTATATCTTTGTATGTCAGTGTATCGAATAGTGCTAACCGTTGTGAAGCGATGTTTGCTATGTCAAATTCTGTCAGCACTTTTACCTTTCCGATGGTGTACCTTGGGTGTGGGCCTGCTTCTTTCTGGTGTTCTTGTCTGAAGGGGGCAATGTGCATGGTCAGTGCTGCCTGTTTTTCACCTTCAATCGTATCTGCGGTGAAGGTGATATATTCCTTGGTAAATTTGTAGTATCCTCTGTTTTGCAGATATTCAGTGATGCGTACCCGTTCTTCGTTCAGTCTGTTGATGTTGAGTACCATTCCTTCTCGCAACAGCGATTCGTTGTTGCTGTCCTCTAACAGCCGTGCGATGGTTGTGTCGGCTATTTCCCTTGTCAGTTTGTTTACCCGGTGTCTTTCTCCCGGATAGAGATGGTAAGTCAGTGTCACCTTGTGTTTCTTGTACTCTTCTTCTGTTTTGACATAGGCTCCCAAATACCCCATGTTTTGTAGAGCCATACGTATGTCTGAGCAAGAGCGTGTGGTCTGAGTCTTGTCGTATAGCACGGGTGCTTCGCCTATCTTTTGTAGGGTGCGGTTCATCCACTTCGAAGTATCTCGTCCGGAGAGTGAATAAATACCTAATGGTACTTTCACCGCATTGAACCATCGTGCGTTAGGGTTTTGTCGGATGTATCCCTCCAATTGTGCGACGTTGATTTTTGCCTCCGTTTCGCACTCAATCTTCACTTTGTCCAATAGGTATTTCTCTTCGGGAATGAACTTCGAAGATGAACATGCCTCCATCAGTACTGCCAGCATGATGGCTTTTATGAGTTGTGCTGCTTGTCTGTATTTCTTGCGTTTGGCCATTCTTTTGATTAAAATCTCTGCAAATATAGTGCAAATAAAAAAAATATTCGTAGCTTTGTCCTACTTTTATAATGTGAACAAGTAAGATTTTATGTTGAGTAAAGCCAAACTGAAATATATCCGTTCGTTGGAGCAGAAGAAGAATCGTCGATCTGGTCATGTTTTTGTGGCTGAGGGGCCAAAGCTTGTCGGTGATCTATACGGTCATTTTCCGTGTCGTCTGTTGGTGGCTGTTGCCGGATGGCATGCCGCTCACCCCGGATTTGTGGCTGATGAGAAACTGGAAGTATCGGCAGAAGAACTTGCTCGTGCCAGTTTTTTGAAGGCTCCTCAGGAAGTCCTTGCCGTTTTTGGTTATAGTGAAGAGCCGGTGTGCGCTGTTTCAGTGGCTTCCGCCGGGCTCTGTCTGGCTCTCGATGATGTGCAGGATCCGGGCAATTTGGGTACCATCATCCGTTTGGCCGATTGGTTTGGCATCCGTCATATATTCTGTTCACTCGGCACAGCTGATGCATACAATCCGAAGGTGGTACAGGCCACTATGGGAGCTTTGGCACGTGTCAAGGTGCATTACACTCCTCTGCCCGGTTTGTTGCGCGAGATGTCAGAGCAAGGTATTCCGCTTTATGGTACTTTTCTTGATGGCGAAAATCTTTATGAGAATCCACTTTCAGGCAATGGGGTCATCATCATGGGCAACGAAGGTAACGGCATTTCACCAGAGGTGGCTTCATGTGTCTCCCACCGTTTGCTTATCCCCAGTTATCCAGCAGGACAATCTACCTCCGAATCGCTCAATGTAGCCACGGCCACGGCCATTGTCTGTGCCGAGTTCAGGCGTCGGATTGTCAACTTGTGATATTGCTCCCTCAACATTTTTTATAATGGATAGTTGGCACTCAGTCCGAAACTCCATCCGGTGGCATTCATGTCATCGGCTGTTGGCGCTTCCCAATGGTCATATCCAGCCGTCAGGCTGATAGAGGTTCTTGGGGATGCGTGCCATGTCAGCGATACTCCGCCGGCGTATCCCCACCCTTTGTGTCCGCCTATGACCAACTGAGTGTCTCCGTTGTCGTATGTGTTTTGCGGATAAAATCCGTATCCTCCGCGCAGATTGGCTCCGAGCGCTAACCGGCCATTTGGCATGGGATAGTTCAGATAAGGGCCGGCGGTGATGGTAGCATGGTCAATGGGGCGTTCTTGCAATATTCCGTCTATCTCTATGGGAGAACTGCTCAGGCCGATACGTCCGCCTACACCGATGTAGTCAGAGGGGAACCATGCAGCCTCCATTCCCACCCGATAGCCGTAGGCCGATTTTACCTGATGTCCTCCTATAATGCCTTCTATGGCATGGGGTAATGTATATTCCATATAGAGTGCAGCAAAAGAAGCCCCCCCAGGTTGTTGTCCGTGTGCCTTATCGTTTGTTGTCTGCTTCTTTTGGGGGGCATAGAACAGGTCAGTCAGTGCATACCCCAGTTCGGCGGAGAGAATACCGATGCCTGCACCAACCATCACATCGCTTGTCCAGTGCTTGTCGTTGATGCGTCTCAGCAATGCGGTGGAAGTGGCTACACCGTATGCTCCCACGCTGTACCATGAGTTCCGGTGTCCATATTCCTTGGCAAAAAGGGAGGCAGTCAGGAATGCTGCAGCTGTGTGTCCGCTTGGAAAAGAACGGTTGTTGCTTCCGTCAGGCCGTACTCTTTTTGATAATCGTTTGGTTCCCTCCACACTCACTCCCATGATGGCTGTAGATATTGCACTCCGCACAATCAGTTCGCTCCACGAGTGAGTGCGGCTCTCTACACCTAAAGCTTTCATTCCCACTAGTGCCATGGCTGGTACAAATCGGAGCACTTCATCGGCTTTGTAGCTGAAGGCCGGTGTATAGCCGGTTGCCGGTGGGTTGCCTCCATGGTCGAAACTGATAGTGGCCCCCGTCAGTACCAATCCTCCTCCAATGGCGGGAAGAAGCCATTCCCTATGGGGAGTGGTGGACAAGGTGTCTTCTTTTCCTATGTTTATCTTTGCTTCAGCAAACGTGCTCAATGCACACAATATCAATATTATGACAATCTTTGATTTGTATCTTTTAGCTTCCTTCATATTCTGGTTTTATTCCTTGTTTAAGAAGTTTTGTCAATGCAGAATCTCATCGTTTGAGGGTCGAATGTGAATCCCTTTCCGGTGAAGAATTCTCCGAGTTGTCCGTTTTCAGTCAACTCTTTGGGAGAACCTATGCAGATTGATTCTTCCGTTGGGTCTTCTCCTCTTCTTCTTTTCATCATCCATAGTGAATCAGCCGTCTGTAGCGCCAATTCTACATCGTGTGTTGACAAGAAGATAGTTTTCCCCTCCTCGTGCGCCAATCTGCATAACAAGAGCATTGTCTCTACCTTGCTCGGATAGTCGAGGTATGCTGTCGGTTCGTCTAAAAAGATTATGGGTGTTTCTTGTGCCAATGCTTTAGCTATCATCACCTTCTGTCGTTCGCCATCGCTCAGTGTGTCCACCATGCGATTGGCAAAATCTTTCATTCCCACCAACTCTAATGCCTTGTCTGTGATTATCCGGTCGTCGGGCGAAAGGTTTCCTAAAAAACCTGTGTAGGGTTGCCTTCCCAGACTGGTCAGTTCGCTTACCGTCATGTGGCGCACTTCTGTCCGTTCCGTCAGCACCACTCCGATGAGGCGTGCACGCTCACTTCCGCTGAGTGCGTCCAACCTGTTTCCTCGGATGCTGATTCCACCTGCCAAGGGAGGTTGGAAAGCCGATAAGGTGCGTAGTAGCGTACTTTTTCCCGCTCCGTTGGCTCCGAGCAGACAAGTGAATTCCCCTTCGTAGAGTGCAGCATTGATGTCCTGTGCTACCGTTCTGCTCTTTTGACCTTTTTCCAGATATCCTATGGAGAGTCCGTCCAACCGTATAGTTTCTTTTCTCTTCATTTTCTCTTTTTCCACAAAGTTCGGGAAAAATAATCATGTGGCCAAGCGCTTGGTGAAGAATTTGTTGTATGCAGAAGAAAAAACAGGATAGGTATGGAGAAAAGTTGCATTTATGTGCGAATGGCATTGAAAAAAGCGTTACCTTTGTCGCAATGGAAAAACGAATGTGAAACAATTACTTTAAAAACAACAAATTCTTCATGAAGAAACTCTTTTTTATCTTGTCGTTGGGGTTGGTTTGTTGCACCGTGTCGGCACAAACTTATGTCAGTGCAGCAGCCTCGTATGCTGGAGGCGATGGTACGAAAGATAATCCTTACCAGATAGCCACGGCGGAGGAGTTGGCCAAACTTGCTCAAGATGTGAATGCCGGGAACCACTGGAGCCGGGGAAAATATTTTGTGTTGACGGCCGACATCGTGATTAACGAAAATCTCCTGTCCAAAACGACCGCCAATCTCGAGGGACAAAAGGCGGGCAAATTGCTGAAACCTGTCGGCACGTTTGCCAACTACGACACGTATGTACCCTTCATGGGCGTGTTCGACGGACAAGGCCACACCATCAGTGGTATGTATCAGGCCATCTACGAAGCCAATGATGCCCTTTTCCGCGCAACAGAGAATGCTGTGGTGAAGAATGTGAACATTCGCGACAGTTACATCTACGGAGGCAAATATTGTGCCGGAGTGGTATCCTTCGGAGTGAACACCACCATCGAAAACTGCTCGTTCGAGGGGAAAATCAAATCGTGGGAGTGGTATGGTGCCGGCATTGCCGGACAGGTGACTGGGGCTTCGCGCATAGCGAACTGCTATGCCCGCTCGACCATCAATGCCAAGAGCTATCTGGGAGGTATTGTGGGTATTGTGGGCAAAGAGAGCGACGGTTCGACAGGTGAGAATCCCACGGTGGTGGAAAACTGTTACTCCTACTCCACCCTCACGCCTACAAGCGGCAGTGCAGGAATGATAGCCGGGCGAGTGAATGCGGCGGCTAAGGTACGCAATTGCTACTACCTGCCACAGGCTTCGAACACGGCCATCATCACCAATCATGGCACACAAGAAAATGTAGTGGCCATGGCCGAAGGAGATTTTGCCACAACAGATTTTATCACCACCCTGAACACGAATGCCGAAGCGGTGCCAGGGGCTTGCCGTTGGAAACTGGTGGAGGGTGTGCCCACATTTGACTATTCGACCTTCACACCCGACAATGAGACTGTCGATGTGAATAGTCAGGCAACTGACCCTATGCCGGCCAATGAAGATCTGCATGCGGAGAATGCCGATGGCAAGGTTTCGCTATCATGGAAAGCACCAGCCAATGGAAAAGCACTTTCTTATAAGGTATATACAGGTGCGGATGCCGATGCCGTAACGGCCATGACGGAGAGCGTAGCTACCGTGACGGATACCTGCTATACAGTGCAAACGGAAAATTACTATACTACAATCTATTGGCGCGTGGATGCGGTTGATGGCGATGGAAATGTGACGAAGGGTGAAGTCTGGAGCTTCCGTCCGGCCCATCTGGCTTTCCCTGGTGCTGAAGGTTACGGACGTTATGCCAAGGGAGGTCGTGGAGGTAAAGTGGTGTATGTGACCAACCTGAAAGACTCTGGTGAAGGGTCGCTCCGCTGGGCACTGACCAACGGCTCGGGACCAAGAACCATCCTTTTCAAAGTGAGTGGTGTGATAGACATGAACTTCGATGCCGCTTTCATTGATGACGAAGTGACCATCGCCGGACAATCAGCCCCTGGGAAAGGCATCTGCCTGATGCATAGCGACCTGTCGATAGGTTCTGATAATATCTTCCGGTTCATTCGTGCCCGCCGTGGAACTGGAGAAACGGGAAATGCCATGGGTGTAGCTGAGGCTAATCATGCCATTGTTGACCACGTGACGGCCAGTTGGGGAACGGACGAGACATTCAGTTCGCGCAACTCCAAGAACATCACCTTCCAGCGCTCTATCATTGCCGAGGCATTGGGCATTGCCGGACACAAGAACTATCCTGCAGGCACTAACCATGGCTATGCGGCCACTATTGGAGGCGACATCGGATCTTTCCACCACAACCTCTTGGCCAATTGTGCCGGACGCAACTGGAGTCTGGGTGGAGGAGCCGATGCCAGCGGCACGTATGCCGGACGTCTGGATATCTTCAACAATGTGGTCTATAACTGGGCAACACGCACCACTGATGGCGGTGCACACGAGGTCAATTTCGTGGGCAACTACTACAAGATGGGGCGCGCCACATCGCTCACTACCCTGCTGACGCTCGAAATCGAGGGCAACCTCAAGGGTACACAGAGTGTCTATGTGAAAGGTAATGTGCGCGACAATATGAACGGCACTCTCACCACTGACAAACTCAACGATACTTATAAATTGAACATTCGCGACGGACGTGGTTCACTCGATTGGGAGCCGTGGGCTACAGTCCCCTTCTTTCCCTCGTATGCAGAAATAGAGACGGCTCAAGAAGCATACAAATCGGTGCTGAGCGACATCGGTGCCAATATGCCTATGGTGGACAATACCGACCGACGCATCGTGAACGAAACAATGAACCGTAGCTACACCTATACAGGAAGCAAGAGCGGCATTAAGGGACAGATTGATTCCGAAGCTGATTGTGGCGGATACGAAGTTTATCCTGAAGAAACTTATCCTGAAGATTTCGATACGGACCTTGACGGACTTCCCGACTGGTGGGAGGAAATTCGTGGTACCGAAACTCATTCTCCGGCAGGAGATTTTACCGACTCGAATGCCGATGTTGATGGCGACGGATACACCGCATTGGAGGAGTATCTCGACTTCATGGCTGTCCCCCACCATCTGGTAGAGTCCGACACCGTGCTCGTGCTCGATGTGGCCGACCTCTTCAAGGGATACACTAAGGCTCCTGTCTATAGTGCTACCTGTCCGGACGGACATCTGCAAGTGTCTGTAAATGGCCAACAGATTACTGTAAAACCTACGACTGATAATGTATTGAGTGAACTATCCATCACTGTCACTGATAGCGAAGGGCATGGTTATACACGTCGTGTAGCCTTCGGTGTGAGCCAAAAGGCTGCCGCCACAAGCATTGCTCATGCCTGTACGGATGTAGATATTCCTCTACGCTCATTCAGTATCTACACAATGGACGGCGCTTTGATAAAACAGGGACATTGCACTGGTATCACCACCAATCTCGACCTCAATGGCTTGCCTTCAGGTCTCTACATGATGGTGACGACCGATATTCACGGCAAGAGCAGAAACTATAAGGTGGTGAAGTAAAATCGGTCTGAAAATAAGATTGTACTCTATCGGCCATTTTTGTGGCAACAAAACATATCATCTGATGAAAAAACTTCTTTATAATTGGTTTATAGCCCTTTTGAGCATTGCTCTTATCCCTAATGTTTCCAAGGCAGACAACGTTATCCGTGTGGATTTTGAAAACGGTATCCCATCAGGATGGGCCGCTACAGGCATTACCGTCAAGAAAGACAATAACAGCATGAGGGCTGCCATGAGCAGCAATGCCACCCTGCTCTCACCAGCCGTTGACAATCCTACACAAGTCAGCTACAAGCATCGCGGCAGTGGTAACAACAAAGAGCTGATAGTCGAAAAATCTACCGATGGCGGAAGCACATGGACAGAGATAGGCTCCACCAAAGTCTCCTCATCGTCAAGCTATGGGTCAAGCGGCCACACCGTTGGAGAAGCCGCTTCAACCGATGTCCTGATACGTTTCACTTGCAAAAGTGCCACCATCTATATCGATGACATCGAGATATCATACGTCAACCTTTCCGCCGAACCCACCAGACAAGCCGCATTGGAGATTTTAAAGGTGACAGGAAACACTGCCGACTTGAATATCACTCCTGGTGATGGCACCGGCCAATTGGTAGCCTATACCGAAGGAGACAGTTTTGACTGGGCACCCACAGACGGCATGGCCTATACCGGAAGTTTCCCTAAGAAGGTGGGCAATGTAACACTGGTATCATCCGATGGCAGGACATCCGTGGAAGCAACAGGCCTGCTACCCGGTCAGACCTACACTTTTGCCACCTTTGCCTACAACGGTGATGGCGATACACGCAACTACCTGACAACGGGTGTCAGGCCAATAACTATCACCACCCTGACAATCCCCACCATTACCTTATATAATAGTAGCGTTGATTTCAAGAAGACAAAAGTCGGAAGCTATAAAGAGAGACAGGTGACATTCAGTGCCCGATACCTGACTCCCGAATCAGGCACAATAACCATTTGTAGCCCCCATGCGGACATTACCCTCAGCGCTGACGGCTCTTCATTTGCTTCATCTGCCACATTGGAATATAGCCATGCTACGGTTCAGGATACGGTATTCACCATCCGCTTTGCCCCCACCGCCTACCAGCCTTATTCGCACCATATCGATATAGAAGGTGGAGGTGCTTCTGCCAACATGACAATACGAGGCATCGGGGCCGATACCGAGAATTATGATTACTATATTGCTCCTGATGGAAACGATGAGACAGGCGATGGCTCCATCGACCATCCATGGATGAATCTGCAACATGCCGTCAATCAGGCAAAACCGGGCGATGCCATCATCTGTCGCGGAGGCCGTTATCACTTTACCACACGTGACGGTAGCGGCAAGCTTACCGTACGCATCAAGAGTTCCGGCACAGCCGATGCTCCCATCACCATTCGCAATTACGAAGGTGAGACTCCCATTTTTGATTTCGAACAACAGTTGCTCGATTGCGGTCGCGACCGTAGCAAGGTTGGCGATCGCGGCATCCACCTTACAGGAAACTACTGGCATCTTTACGGCCTGCACATTACCCATGCTGCAGACAATGGCATCAAGTTGGAAGGAAGTCACAACCGCATTGAGCGATGCGAGTTCAGCTACAATCTCGATACCGGCCTGCAACTTGGCTTCGGACACGACTTCTCGGATAGCGGTTTCGGCTCAAAGAACGATGGTTCCTACTGTGCTTACAATGACATCATTGATTGTGACAGCCACCACAATTGCGATTTCGACACCAACTATGGCAGTGATGCCGATGGCTTTGCCTGCAAGATGCACAACGGCAAGGGCAACCGCTTTATCCGTTGCCGTGCCTGGCGCAATAGCGATGATGCTTGGGACCTCTACGAAACAGACTTCAGCGTCTATATGATAGAATGCTGGGCTTGGGAGTCAGGCAATGCCGAAGACCACACGTGGGTATATGAGTATTTCGACCAAGGTCCCAATTTCTCCGGCAATGGCAATGGCATCAAGCTCGGAGGCAATGGCACAGGAGGCAGTTCGATGGGCGTACACTATGCCTACAACTGTGTAGCATTTGGGTGTGACAAATCGGGCTCTACCAAAGGCTTCGATTGCAACAGCCACAAGGATGGCCACGTCATCATCGGTGGGTTGGCTTTCGACAATGGCTATGACTATATGTTCGAATCTGGTGGTGGAGCTAATTCCCTCTTCTACAACAATGTATGTTTCGGACGTCAGGAGATACTTGTAGGCACTGAGAGTCACAATGCCTTCTTGGGAACTCCCGAACAAGGAAAAACATTCTACAATCACGTGGTGACAGGCTTCAGCCGTACTGATTATGAGAGCCTCAGTGAAGCAGATGCCCTTGCCCCTCGTGGGACAGACGGATCCCTTCCCACTCGCTTTGCCCGTCTCAAGAGTGGTAGCAAATTGGTCGATGCCGGTATCGACAAACCACTTCCTTTCACCGACGAATTCCCCTTCATTCTGCAACCCATCTATGGTAATGGGCGCGACCTTGGTCCTTACGAATTGCAAGAGGGAAGCATCAATACCGGTGCCCAATCCATCACCACCCATCATCAGCAAACCACCTTTGCGCTCCTTCCTGGCAGACATGGCGAAGAAGTGGTTGTACGTATCAGTAGCGAAGCTCCTGCTGTTGCCACCCTATACCTCTGTCGTATCAACGGGCAGATTATCCGTACACAGCAGACCACCCCTCTCGAACCGGATGTAGAGTACTACTTTCCCATTAATACCGCTCAATTATCCAAAGGAGCTTACCTGATTCAAGCAAAGATAAATGGCCAGACCATCACTCGCAAGATGATATTCTGAGCCTACCCTAAACAACATTCTCCCGGAATCCTGTTTGTCCATCTTTACGCAGGTGTAAACAATATCAGGATGGAAATGACGAAAGTGTAAAGACTTTCAGGGGATTTCAAAAAAGGTATCTATTGATTTAGACTATGAAACAGAAAACCGTCTACTGAAATCAGAAAAAGACACCCTGTTTGTGGCAATACTCCTTCAACTCCCTGTACTCCACCTTCCGCATCATCCGTTCCAAGGCATTCATACCAAGGTTCATAGCCAGGAAGCAAATGACAGGCAAAGCAAAGATAATAATATATAATATTGTACGTCTCATGCTCTTATTCACAACATCGGATTCGGTTCCTCAAAAATATACACATCATAAACACTATTCAAAAAAGTCTGGATATGTACTCCCATTTTCATATCCGAAGTTTTGACCAACACATCTGCATAACCGTAATACTGTCTGAATCCCGTAGGAATGATTGATGTCGAATAGACATCCACATTTTCGAAATATTCCGAGAATATTTTTATAAATTCCTCCTTGTCAATCAAGTTATATTCTTCATGACGAATCATTGGATAGCGATAACAGTAACAAGAGAAAGATACCGGATTGGTCAGATAAGGTTTGATTATAGACGTATCGTTGCCTGTGATTGCATCCGCAAAAGCCTTATGTACAATTCGTTTGTCGTATTTCCTTTGTTCTCGGACAAACAAGTCTTCATACTCTCCTTCTTGAGTTCTTCCCCACGAATCCAACACTCCGTCATAATCAAACCTATAATATATTCTCTTCATCAATGATTCCATGGTTCTTCCTTCAGTCAATTCAGATTATATTCTTTGTGCAAAGGTAATCATTTATTTTGGTTTACATTGTGACCTTACAGATATTCCCAAAAATCTTTCGGCAGTTTCACATTGTCGAGTTTGGCACAGTCTGCAAACATAGGAGCGATGTTGTAAACACTCCATCCGGCAGTTCCGCATCCGATGCGTGTGACAAAGAAAGTAAGTTCGGGATGGTCTGTCGCAAATTGATGGAAACGGCAGACGGCGGCATATAATTCTTTCAAGCTGACTCCATCGGTAGGAATGGCATACGATTGTCCTTGCAATCCCTCTGCTTGCCCGTTGATGGCACCAAAGGACTGGAATGCACATGCCGATGCTCCCCCACTATAAATACCGTAAATGTTGCTTCCGAAAACAAATATTTCATTCTCTTTCAGCGAGGTGACCATTTCAGGAGTAATGCGGTCAGGATTGACCTCTTTTTTCGTATAGTAGTTTCCACTATTCTCTCTCTTGCTGAATGAAGCTCTGGACATTTCATCTTCCATTAGGATATTAAGACTATATTTGGCATTTGAACGTAATCTTGCTTCGCGTTCACGTTTCCACATAGCACCTGTTTGTGCGTCGGTTTGCTTAAATTGCATAAAGTTGTCTATGTGTAGCTTTTTCCCATAATCAGCCGCATCAATATTCGCTCCGATAAAAGAGAATATCACATTCTTCTCTTTCAACTCATCAATCAAAGTTTTCACCGAATTAAGGTTGTATTCACGCGATGCATTCTCATACCCATCTGTAATGATGGTGACATATCCCAATGTATCCTTTTCTCTTTCAATTGTCCGTTTCAGTTCGGTAAGCGTGAAACCCAAAGCATCAAAAAGCGGAGTGCCGGCATACGGACGATAGTCTTCTTCTGTTATCTCCCGAACCTTATCAACCTTTTCATCTTTGATTATATATCGACTTTTCGTCGTATTAAACAGATAGATTGACACATAGTGCAGTTGTGTTTCAATCGTCTGTTCCTGCATCATCCGAATTGTCTGTATCGTTTCATTACATCCCGAGATGGTAGCTCTTCTAATACATCCCATCGAACCACTTTCATCCAATACGATGAGGTGATAGACAGAGGTCATTCTTTTAGAATCCTTACTCTTATTTGCTTCCGTTTGCGGCTTCATTTGGCGCACTTTTTTACTGAATAGATTTTTCCAAGACATATTGCTGTTGATTTAAATTGTTAGTTGACGGCAAAGGTACAAGGAATAACTATTCGGTACGGACTTTTGCAAGGCTTGCAAATAGTTCTATTCTTTCTCTTCTTTCCTTAAATCTGTAAGAAAACAAATTCCTGGCATACACAAATCGGCACGATAGGCTTTTCCATCTTTTACGGAAATAACCAAAATAGCTTTTCGTTCCTCTTTACCGTCCTTTTGTGTTATGATTATACCGTTGTATCCCTCTTTGGCAATCTTGGCTTCGACTGGTGCATTCCCATTTCGTATGGCTCTAAATTTTCCTGTTAGATAGTCCATATATTCTTTTTTGTTTTCAATATCTGTAAATGACCACATTGAGGTGTGGCAAAAGTCATGAGTCAAATAAGGTTCAACGATAGAAGCATCCAATGTTTGCCAAGCTCTTTCAAAAGCCTTGATAACACTAAGTTTTTCTGTTATTATATTTTCTTTCAATGCCTTTACATACTTTTCTCCATACACATCTTCAAGTGTAAAGTTAGTGTTGTGCCTTTTGTTATATTCTGCCAGTGATATGACATTTCTTCTGTCAGACACAAATGTCTTCAGTATATCTCGTGTCTTTTTAGGTAATGGAGCGGGACGATTTCTATAGTACAAGAAATCCCACAAAGGTTTCAAGAAAGCGAATAAGAAAATGGGCGATAGAATGATAATTATAGGTATCGCTACAAATATAGACAACCAAAAATATTCTCCATCAGAATCTACTTCTTTAAAATAATTCTTAATCGCAAATATTGCGCATGGTAGCAACAATATGCAGCAAATGACAATCAAAACAGTGGTGTTCATATAGCGTTAATTATTTTTTTTCTTTGTTCAATTTGTTATAAAGTTTTAAATCTTCGTCAGCTTCTTGCATCATACCCATCTTTCGATAAATCTCTGCTCGGGTAATGTACGTTTGTGGTACTAAATCCGCCTCATTGCGAGTTTGGAAATAGTGGTTAATCATTTCCAATGCCTTTTCATATTGTCCCGATAAACAATAGGCTTCAGCTTGATTGTTAAGCGCAATCCCCCATCTTTTTTCATCATGGTCAATTAGTTTCTGATTGTCAGCAATGGCCTCTTCATATCTTCCAACTTCGGCATAGAGTGCAGCCCGATGCAGATAGGCAATGTATGATGTGGGGAATCTGTTGAGATGGTCAGTCAATAGTTGTATCATCTTTGATTTAGAAACACTTTCTTCCCTTATCAAGTCTTGCAAATGTGTCAAACTACTCCTTTCATCCTTCAACCGTTGCAATGCTTGGGTTATTTTATCTGTGGGTTGAATGATTGCAATATTCCTGATTTCCTCTGGATAAATGACAAGTTCTCTCGGCAATACCACTTTTTTCAAATGTTTTGTATCAACAAAAGTCAAACCATCACGTTCATATTCTTCCCGTTTCCCTTTGGCTACAATATAATAGTTTTTAGCAATAAAGTCATCAGCCACTTTCAAGAAAGCCTCTTTAATGCGCGAACATTTTTCATTGATGGCATTGTCCGTCACATCCACTAATCGGCGAACACTTTCGCGTTGTTTTTCTACATTCTCTCTATTGGATAACACTTTATATATAGCCAGTATTTCATCATAGTAAGCAGAAAGCACCTTAAACTCCACCCCTTCAGGATGGCGTAGATAGAAGATGTAGAGTGCTTTCTGAATGGGAGTCATTTTCACCTCCTTGTCATAATCCGTCAGGATGATTCGATAATCATCGGTTATTTCCATTCGGCTTAATGCGGGTACTGTTTGCACACTCTTCAGTTCATTCACTAAATCGTCACCCAAGGTATGGAGCAGCAGTTCATAATATCCTGCTTCTTTCAAAGTCTCAATTTCTTTCTTTATATTCTCTGCAATCTCTTTCATTTTTATCGGGAACTCACTTTCTATTGCTTCTTGTACAGGGCTGTACCCTAATTCTCCTATCTCTTTATCCCATTGCGGATTCCATAATGGTGTGAGAAGATGATAAAACACACTTGGACGTAGCCGTTGTTCTGCTATCTCATGAAGATACTTCGGGAGAAACTGTGCAATCTCTTCTTTATTCAACCCTTTCATGGAACAAAGAGTAAACTTTGTCTTATCAAATCCATCTTTTTCTGCATTGTATTGCTGTGCAAAATGGAAAATTCCACAATAATCATCTCCCACATCAAAGCTTAACACCTTCATCAGATGCTTGCTATATTGTTCTGTTGTCAATGAGGAAAGGAGTTCTTTTATTCTTTGAATTTTACTTTCCCCTAAGTTTACTAAGTCCAATCGCGAGGTATCAGGTTCCCAACGTGGTACATAAATAAATCGATAGCCATATTTTTCAAACTCATTGTTGATTTCTTCCCAATGATTTTGGATATAGCCGTTCACCTGTTCATTGTAGTTGCTCTCCACATAGATAAACACCGTTTCGTTCATATCAAACGGAAGTTCGCCATCATAGAAAAGACTCGTTATCTGATAGCCTATCCATTCTTCCGTTTTGTTGACGAATCGGTCATGTTTCCGTTGCATCTGCCGATTGATATATTCCTGCATTTCTTTGTCTTCTTTCTTTTTTTCTCGTTTCTTTTTGAAATGCATATATATGGCAAACAGATAGCAGGGAAGCACTAAGGCTATGAGGATGATTATAAAAGTGGTCATGCTATTGAGTATTTATCATATATCCAGTTTGTACTCTCTAATTAACTCGTCCACCATTTCATCATCAAGCAAAGGCTCTATGGCATCATACATTGGAGCCGAACATCGGATTTCACATTTGCCGACTTCAATCATTCTCAAATACAATCTGAATAATGGTTGATTCCAGATTACTCTCGGATTCCTTGCTATTACATTCCAATCCAATTCATCTATGTGTTCAGTAATGAATGTATAATCTAATGGAAGATAAGCATACAAACTTCTTTTCAGATTCTCATCTTGATATTTTTTCTTCGCCAATTCTATTCTTGCTGCATCAATAGGATGTAATGTGTGATTAGAGATTTTTTGTAAGTGGTCGAATGTTTCATTGATATTATCAATACCCATTTGTGCGATAAAACCTTTATTTTCCAATAATAGTTTCAGTCCAATATCTTGAACATTTAAACCTTTGGCTATATCTTCAACCAAATCCCAATCCCATGACGTGAATTCGTTAGACATCAAAGAGGTTCTTAGTTGTGCACTATAACGTTGTTCCCGATTTAATATATTATTTGCATCAGTTCCAATGCTTATTGTTCCTGCATAAGCTTCAGCTTGCATATAAAACGGGTAATCTAATTTTATGAGATTTTCAAAGTCCGAAGATATCGGATTGATGATTTCCTGATTATTGTGAAAGTCTATAATGTAATTTTGTCTGTATATTTTAGGATTTCGCTCTAATGATACATATTGAATTGTATAACGACCAGCAGATTTAAAATGTGAGCCATATTTATTGGCTTTTCCATACAAGTAGATAGAACTTTTAATGCCAAACTCATAGATAGAAGTAAAATCGGAGAAAACTTCGATATACTGTGGAGTTCCCTGTCCTATGGGGAACTTTCTTCCATATTTGACAAATAACTTATAGTTATAAAAGCGGCTTTTGTGATTAACTTCCTTGAAGAAAATGTATTCTTGTTCCTCATTCAACGGATAAAACCTTTTTATAATCATTTTAAGTAGCATTTTTGCATACTTATCACTTAATGGAAACGTGTTTAATATTAGATTTTTAATATTGGTACGTATAAACCTTTCACGTTGTTCCAAAAGGTCTTTTACTCTATTGATATTATAACGCATTTGTGCCAATGTTGTTACATTACACAAATCTTCGTAAGATAAAGAAGTCGTGTCACTTACTACAATTTCGTTATTTGTTTTGATTATGAGATCTTTCATTTTAAGAGTATTACTTAACTATTATATTATTTATTCTTCAAATCGTTGATTAATGGTCGAATTTTATCATCATATTCAGTATTACCGAAATTGATTATAATCAGATTTCGTCTACATCTAGTTATACCTGTATATAATAATTCATCAAAAGACAAATTGAATGAGGTGTTTCCCTCGTATTTAGGTTCAATAATTAGGAACACAACTTCACTTTCCCAACCTTTAAAAGAATTTATTGTAGAAATCTTTATAGTTCCCGAATTCATCCAAAAATGAATCTTTTTATTATCTCTAATATTCTTATAATCTCCGTTATATACCTTCTTTTTGAATTCTTGTAAATCCTCTTTGTAAAAATCTATAAAAGATAAAAAGGTATCGATAGAGATACCAGATGCATCGCATTCTTCTTTTAATCTATTAACAAAAGTTGGATATAAATTATACAAATCAAAAATTGTAAATAACTTTGCAATGTGTTGACGCACTTTTGCGATTTTATGTTTCTGTAAATAATTTTTTGTGGCAAATATTTTTTCTGCCAATTGGTTAGAAAGACTTTTAAACCATTGACAACCATTTCCTTTATTATTTTCTAAATAATTTAGATGTGTCATATACATTGCTTCGATTGTTTCAAACATTGCATTTGTACGTTCACGAGAAGCATAACGATAATAACAATCGAACAGACGAAGTAAGTTTGTTGTATACCCTAATACAGTAATATCATTGGGAGCTATATTATTTGACTTATTGACAATATTTCCCCATATAATATTATATAATGCAACAATGGAATCAACATCGGATAAATACATATAATTAATATATCCTTCTTTTTCTACGGTTAATCCTAACGAGGCTAATCCTATAGCTTTTTCCTTTACTAATTCGTCAAGCTCATATTTGTTTTTAAAGAAATTTTGTTGAAAAGATTGCACAAGTTCTGTTATTTTAAAATCTGAACGATAACAATATTTCAATTCATTGACACCTAATACATTTGTATGCACATCTTTCCCTTGTGTCGGTATCCCATATATATTTTGCTTAACATCACCAAATAATACATAATCACCTTGTGGATCACGGAAATACCCCTTTATAATATCCATCCATGAACGATGATAATCTTGTATTTCATCGATAAATACAGCATCGTATTTTGTAATCCGATTTTTATGTTGTTCAAACAATCTAACATTTCCATAATAGTTTTTCTCTAAATATTCTCCAATCTTTTCTTTTGGATAATCATTTGGAATATGAAAATCTATATTTATGTTATTTAATTCTGCATTTATGAATGAATGATAATTTATGATGATGAAGCTTTCAACAGGAAACACTTCATTGACATTCATGAGTTTATCATGAATAAAATTCTTTAATGTAAGATTGAATGTTAAAATTAAGATACGTGGAGATTCTGTTCGTTCCAAGGCTCTTTTATATGCTTGAACAGCACGAGCGGCTAAAACTGTAGTTTTACCAGATCCAAAAACACCTTTAATTCGTTGTTCTAATTTTCTTGAATATATGATTTCTTTTTGCTTTTCTGAATAATTCAAAGGTTCTCCTTGTGATTTCAAATGGATTGCCGGTGATAAAAGTCGTTTAAAATTGGCATAAAGGTCGTCCGTGAATAGGAATGAATGCCTTTCTTTACTTAAATAGCGTTTGTATAATATTTTATTGAATACTCTCTCATCAAGTCCATCATTACCCAACAAGTCAATTTCTTTTAAGGATTTTATATATTTTTTATTATCTCTATATGGATTAATAAGGAGATTTTCTACTTCGAGTTGAGTCGCACAGTGAAAATAAACTGCGCATACAACTATATCAAAATGCCTGACATCTTTAATATGTTTTTCTAAAAGTTTATCAATATGCAGATCGAATAAATTCTGTTTGTATTTTTTTACTTGCTTTATTGGAGATTTAACTACAGCATTATTGGACTTATATATCCATTTTTTCTTTTCGTTCAATGAAAAGTTTTTAAGATTCCAATCCTTTACTTCGATTACCATGACTCCATTCCCTTCACGCATAATGATTACGTCTGGACGGTCTCCGTTTAAATACGGATTGAAATACACTTCATAAGAATCATCTAATACCCGACTTAGAAATTCTAATAAAGTTTTTTCACCAGCTGTTGGTGGAACTTTAAATCTAGCTATTTGCTCTAATGAAGGTTTAAATATTGCCATAAGTGAAAATCTTTATAATTCAAAGAAATGCTAGTCTATATTCCATAAAAGACTTGCATCGCCTTCAAATGCATCTTGAATCATATCTTCGTATGAATAATCTCTATAATTGTAGAAATTATCATATTCACCTTGATTCACATCATAATCACTATCATCATCGTAATCGTCATATTCTTCTTGCTGTTCATTTTCTTTCTGTATTGCACGTCTATGCTGAGGTATATCTATTACAGCGACTGCGTATAAATTGGTTAACTTCATGATTTTATTTTTTATTAAATTGGCTAGTTTGTATATAGCTTTTTAATGTCACTTACAACTCTCTCATTAATTAAAGAACTTATTGCTTTATACATAGTTAGTGAACCTGTAATTTGAAAATTATCACATTTGTGAAGGAATAAATAAATTAGCTCTAAGTCCCAATGAATCAGAGGGTTTTGTTGGAGTATATTCCAATCTAGTTCATCCTGATACATAATGATGAATTCTTTAGGAATTGACAGATATGAATACAATATGTTTTTATCTCTGTATAGTTCTCTATAATATTCTTTTGTCTCTTTGGTTAGTTCTTCTCCATAAATTTGTTCTACTTTTGATATAGTGTCTTCTATATTATCAATCCCCATCTGCGCTACGAATCCTCTATTAGCTAATATCACTTGTAATCCTGTTTCATATTTGTTATTATAATTAGAGTTCTTATGTATAAGTTTTACTAAATCCCATGTCCAATGAATGAATACTTTTTTCTTTAATTCACTACGAAAAACGGCTCCCTCATTCGTTGAATAAGTCAAACGTGAATCTTTTAGCCAACCAGTTTCATCGTTATATTCGATATTAATATCCGTTTTTAGTTCAATTAGTTTATTAAACAATTCAAGTCCTTTCGGATATTCCAATATATATTTTCGTAAAAGACTTAGTGATAATGTATCCATTTGTATTTGTACACTATCTTTTAATTCTTGCATATTGTTTATATGCATTTGGAATTGCTCTAACATCTGATTATTATATTCCAAATCCGACACACTCTTGATTTTGCTTTTTATTTGTAATTCCATTTTATTTGTATCTTATTTCTATTTAGTTACTATATTTTTCACTTCATCCTTTATTGCATCCTCCCCTATTTTCCGCAGCATCTTATCACATTCAGATATTTGATGATGACAAATTTCCATGATTTGCTGTTTTTCTTCAGGAGAAGCAGGCAGCATACCATATGAAACGAGAGAAGCAATGTTTGCAAGCCTTGCTCTACGATCCATTATTTGTCCAGCGGTATATAAAGTGTGTGCTTTGGACAGTGTATCACTTGCGCGACGTACCCTTTCGTTCTGCGAAATGAGAATTTTCATCAAATCGGCTATATAGTCATTTGTTGATTGTCTGTACATGATGGTAGATTTAATTATTTCAATGCCACAAAGGTATATAAAGTATTCTAAGGAACAATGATAAATATAGATTATTTACTTTTGCAAGCCTTGCAAACAGGTTGAAGCATGGAAAATATGTTGAAGAACATAGATTCAGGGATAATTAAGTGAGGAACGAAGAGTGAAGAATATGTAAGATTAGCATTCTTTCGGCGGAGGAATGATATACGTTGAGACGAATATTCGTTGATGCGTTGAAATAGTTGCTATGGCTATTCTCTCCACCACTATGGATGCCCCAGATACAAGCATAGGATGAAGCGTGTTCAAGCCTCGGATGAACGAAGAACATCCATGGGATGAATCAGGTTCATTCATAGGATGAATCAGGCTTGATTGTTATGCGTTGATGCGTTCGACGTTGAGACGTTTGTTCGTTTAAGGGTTGATGCGGTGAGACGAGGTCTAAGGTCAAAGGGCGTTAGGATAATGAGTTCAAAGTTTAAGGTTCAAAGTTCAAGGGGGGATTCGTTAAGACATTTATTCGTTGAAAGATTATAAGGTTGAAGTGATGATTTACTCCTGCAAATCTCTAATAAATTCTTCTAATCGGATAACAAGAATTTCAGGGAAAGGACTTTCTGCCAAGATACGAAAATGGGCATCTTCACTGACAATATAATCAGCTCCTGCTATGATGGCACAATCCACAAATTTATTATCGTCGGGAGACTATGCAAAGAAATCATTTGCACCAAACAATTAGTGTCAAGTACAACTCTTCTTTTCATAATCATTGCTGATAAGGTGTACGGTAATGAGCAGTTTCCAGTTCTTGTAATGTCTGTTCATTCCAATCACCTGAAGCCCAAAGTTTTTCCATTTCTTCATCTGCACGACGAGCAAAGAACTCACTGATAGCATGCTTCAAAGCCATCAATTCAGCTTCATCTTTTACATCGGCCAAAACATTGAGAAGCTCCAATTGTGCTTCATTAAAAATCATTCTACTCATAATTTACATAACTTTTATGCAAAGATACGGAATTTGAATTAAGAATGAAGAACGAAGAGTGAAGAATTTTGTGGAATATGTTGAAGAATATATTTCTCGTTGTTACGCTTATACGTTGATGAAGTTACAAACTGTGTTTGTTGGCAAAGATTGGTTGTGTATTGACACAGATATATACTCTGGTCTTCATTTAATATATACTGCGTTGGCTAAATAATATATAATTAAAGTGCCGGAGGAGATATATTAAAGTGGTGGAGGATATATATTGTTTTATTAAAAGAACTATCCCCTCGCTGAGATTGTAGTTTCTTAGGGAGATATTTACAAATAAATCTCTACTCATTCACATGTGTATAATGACAATATGCATCGTACCGCTGCTGCAACTCTTGTTCACCACTATAGAGGACACACGTACCAAACAAACGGTCGCTCAATTGGTTATTCATGTGGCTGACAATTTTAAAGTTGGATTTTAAATTTCACATGGCAAAGATACACAATTTTAGTGAAGAATAAAGAATTTCATAGAATATGCTGAAGAACAGAAATTCATGGACATTTTATGAAATAATGTTTTGATGAGCGATAGCAAATCTATCACGTGAAAAAAATAGGAGCACCTGTTGTTTGGTGCCCCTATTTCTTTTCATCGAATGTAGCTACTCGTTCGCAGCTTTTTTATCATTCCCTTTCTTTGGGGAGGTTTGTTCCAATCAAAGGATGCTCTTTACAACCTCCATCATGCCCTTCTCTTGGATAGCGTCGAGGTAACCCTTAACGGCATCGGCAAGGCCGGGGATGTTGTTGAGGTTTTCACCCCAGATGCTTTCAGCGGCAAGCACACCTTCAGTAACCTTCTTGGTGCAACCGGTTGCCCACAGGTCGCTGAGGAGTTGCATGATTTCGGGAGCATCGTTGGGCACGATTTCAGCACCGTCGGCACGTACACCACCCTTGTAGTAAGTGATGATGGCGGCAAGACCGAGTACAAGACCCTTGGGAAGTTCGCCCTTGCGCTCGAGGTAAGTCTTCAGACCGGGCAGGTCGCGTGTCTGGTATTTGGGGAATGAGTTGAGCATGATGCTGGTCACCTGATGGTCAACGAACGGGTTGTTGAAGCGCTCGAGCACATCCTCGGCAAACTTCTTCAGTTCGTCCTTCGGCAGGTTCAAAGTCTCCATCAGCTCCTCAAACATCACTTTGTTGATGTACTTGCCGATAACTTCGTGTTGGCAAGCCTCGCGTACGATGTTCAAACCTGCCAGATAAGCCACGGGTGAAAGTACGGTGTGAGGACCATTCAAGAGAGTCACCTTACGTTCGTGGTAAGGAGCCTCAGAAGGCACGAAGAGCACGTTCAATCCAGCCTTGTCGGCGGGGAATTCCTTGGCCACTTCCTGTGGAGCCTCGATAACCCAAAGGTGGAAGATTTCGGCCTGTACCACGAGATTGTCCTCATACTGGAGCTTGTCCTGAATAGCGGCAATGTCCTTGCGGGGGAAGCCCGGCACGATGCGGTCAACGAGTGTTGCATATACGCCGCAAGACTCTTCGAACCACTTGCTGAACTCTTCGCCCAGATTCCACAATTGGATGTACTTGCGGATGCAATCCTTCAGGTGGTGACCATTCAAGAAGATAAGCTCGCAGGGGAAGATGATGAGACCCTTAGTGGGGTCGCCATTGAAGGTCTTGAAACGATGGTAGAGCAACTGGGTGAGCTTACCGGGATAAGATGAGCAAGGAGCGTCGTCAATCTTACAAGCAGGATCGAAAGCGATACCGGCCTCAGTAGTGTTACTGATGACGAAACGCATCTCGGGTTGCTCGGCCAGCTTCATGTACTCGTCAAACTGAGAATAGGGATTCAGAGCGCGGCTGATGACATCGATGCGAGTGAGGCTGTTCACCACTTCACCTTTGTCAAGACCCTGAAGGTTCACATGATACAGACAATCTTGTCCGTTGAGCATGTCCACCATACCCTTCTCGATGGGTTGTACCACCACTACGCTGCTGTTGAAGTCGGCCTTCTCATTCATGTTGTAGATGATCCAGTCAACGAATGCACGCAAAAAATTACCTTCACCAAACTGAATGATGCGTTCGGTGCGTTCTGCCTTCGGGGCAGTTTGTTTGTTCAATGGTCTCATATTACCTAAAATATAGTATTAATTTGTTTGTTCTACCCATGTAGATGGATAAATATTCTAAATTACCGCCACAAATTTACGAACTTATTTTGTATCTTCAAATAAAAATTGTAATTTCGTGCACGATAACGGAGAAAAAAAGAAAAACGAGGGTGGAAAAGGCTTCCTCGGAAAAGAAAATAGAGAGAACAAAGAACCTGATTGTAATAAACAACTAAAAGAAAAACTGTATGAAGAATTTCATGGATGAAAACTTCCTGCTGCAGACAGAAACTGCCCAGAAGTTGTATCACGAACATGCGGCCAAGATGCCCATCATTGACTATCATTGTCATCTGATTCCCAAGATGGTGGCTGATGACTATAAGTTCCGTTCAATCACCGAAATCTGGTTGGGTGGCGACCACTACAAGTGGCGTGCCATGCGTTCAAACGGTGTGGCTGAGCGTTTCTGCACCGGTAAGGACACTACCGATTGGGAAAAGTTCGAAAAATGGGCTGAGACAGTACCCTATACCTTCCGCAATCCGCTTTATCACTGGACACACCTGGAATTGAAAACTGCTTTCGGTATCGACAAGGTGCTCAACCCCACCACTGCCCGTGAAATCTATGAAGAGTGTAACGAAAAACTGCAGCAACCCGGCATGACTGCCCGTGGCCTGATGCGTCGCTACAACGTGGAGACCGTTTGTACTACCGACGATCCCGTTGATTCACTCGAATACCACAAGCAAGTGAAGGAGAGCGGATTCGAAGTGAAGATGCTTCCTACATGGCGTCCTGACAAGGCTATGGCCGTAGAGGTACCTGCCAACTTCCGCGCTTACATCGAGCAACTCGCAGAAGTGAGTGGTGTGACTATCAACTGCTTCAACGATGTGATTGATGCCCTGCAGAAGCGTCACGACTTCTTCGAATCAATGGGTTGTAAGTTGAGCGACCACGGTATCGAGGAATTCTATGCCGAGGATTACACTGACGCTGAAATCAACGCTATATTTAATAAGGTATATGGTGGCACTGAACTGACTCAGGAAGAAATCCTGAAGTTCAAGAGCTGCATGATGATTGAGTTCGCCAAGATGGACCATGCCAGCGGTTGGGCACAGCAATTCCACTACGGAGCCATCCGCGACAACAACTCCAAGATGTTCAAACTCCTTGGCCCCGACACAGGTTTCGACTCTATCGGTGAGTTCAACACCGCCAAGAAGATGTCCAAGTTCTTCGACAAACTGAATAGTCAGGACAAGTTGACCAAGACTATCATCTACAACCTTAACCCCTGTGCCAACGAAGTGATTGCCACGATGCTCGGCAACTTCCAGGATGGTTCTTGCCCGGGTAAGATCCAGTTCGGTTCTGGCTGGTGGTTCCTCGATCAGAAGGACGGTATGGAGAAGCAGATGAATGCCCTCTCTCTCCTTGGTCTTTTGAGCCGCTTTGTAGGTATGTTGACCGATTCACGTTCGTTCCTCTCCTACCCGCGTCATGAGTATTTCCGTCGTACACTCTGTAACCTCCTCGGTAAGGATGTAGAAAACGGAGAAATCCCCGCATGCGAAATGGAACGTCTCTGCCAGATGGTTGAGGACATTTGCTACAACAACGCAAAGAACTACTTCAACTTTTGATGTGCGTGTGACTGACGGCATATGCTGACAAAACACGGATTACGGTGGTAATGATCAAAGTAATCCGTGTTTTTCTATAACTATGAATCTCTTTTTAGAACGATGAAAAAACTCAATAATCTATTCTTGCTCTTTGTCATTATGCTCGGGCTACTGCCCAATATTGCAAAGGCTCAACCCGTGGCTGATACCATTCGCTGGTGGAACTTGGCATCGTACAGCGAAGAGACAGTTGCTAACTTGGCTGCTGATACCGAACGGTGGGAAGAAGGATGGAAAAGCGGAAAGTTGATACGCTACATGAATAAAGTGACTTCTGATGGGAATACACTGATGGCCAACGGACAGGTGATTAAGGAATTGGAAGGCTTGCTCATTGGAGCCGGTATTGATGCCGGAAGTTTGTTATTACGCCATAATATGGGAAGCGACAACGGATTGCAGATGCAACGCTCGGTACCCCTCACCGTAGTAGGGGTGAAAGCCGGACAGACGGTGATGGTAAAGTTGAAGTCGTCGTCTAAAAATCCTATGGGTATCTCAAACGTGAGCAATCTTGAGGGGGAATATGGTGAGGAACACTACACGTCAAACTCCTTCAAGACATACACTTTTAAAGTGGTGGAAGACGGTGATGCATCTTTCACTAACAGTGGAGGTATAGTCATCCAGAGTATCGGGCTGCTCAGCATCGGCGAGGACACCCGACCGCAGGTGGAGACTCCCGTTATCACCCTTGATGGCAACCGGGTGACACTTGTTACATCCACAGAGGGAGCTACTATCTATTATTCCATTGTTAATCACGGAAAGGTAAGGGATTATGCAAGGGAATACAACGGACCATTCACACTTGACCGCTCGTGTCGTCTGCGTGCCATTGCCGTATGCGAGGGTATGCAGGACTCCGAAGAAGCTGAACAGATGGTGGAAATACCCTTGGTGATGCCCTTTGCCGGTAAACCTTTCGAACTCGACCCTGAAAAACTGGGGCGCGGAGTGGTTGCTACCTACACATCGGGCGGCATGTTGGTGAATTGGCGGTGGCTGATTACTGATCCTTTAGACATTACATTCAATGTCTGCCGAAACGGCATACAACTGAACAATACACCGCTCACGGGAAAGACAAATTTCTTGGATGCCACCGGAAAGCGGACTGATACCTATACCGTGGAGGTGATTGTTGACGGAAAGGTGACAGAAACCGCTACCGCTATGATTCTGGCCAATGGCTATTTGGATATTCCACTTAATCGTCCGTCATCAGGAAGTACAGTGAGTGGAGAGTTTGAATACATCCCAGGTGATTGCATGGCGGCTGATGTGGACGGTGATGGTGAATATGAAATAGTGATGAAGTGGGATCCAAGCAACCAACAGGACAACTCCCTCAGCGGATATACGGGCAATGTGCTTGTTGACTGTTACCGTATGACGGGTGAACAGTTGTGGCGCATTGACCTCGGGTGTAACATCCGTGCAGGAGCGCACTACACTCAGTTGATGGTGTACGACCTTGATGGAGACGGACGGGCAGAAGTGGCATGTAAGACAGCTCCCGGTACGGTGGATGGTGCAGGAAAGTGTGTGCTGCTGGGTACAGATGACCCTGCTGCAGACTATCGGACCGATGAGGGGGACACAAAAGGGGTAGTCATCAATGGACCTGAATACTTGACCGTATTCAGCGGGTTGACGGGCGAAGCTTTATCCACTGTCCCTTACCAACCGGCACGAAATGTGTTATCAGACAGCGATTGGGGAGACTCTTATGGCAACCGTTGTGAACGATATCTTGCCTGTGTGGCTTATTTGGATGGGGTACGCCCTACCCTCGTGATGTGTCGCGGATATTACACTGCTGCTTTTCTTTGGGCGGTAGATTTTGATGGCACGAGTCTGACCACCCGCTGGTTGCACAGCTCAGTAGTGCCCGAAGTTGGAGCTTATGGCGAAGGAGCACACAGCATTTCGGTGGCTGACGTGGATGGAGACCTTCGCGATGAAATCATCTATGGTGCATGTGCTATAGATGACGATGGTTCCATCATCTACCGCACCGGGTGGGGGCACGGTGATGCCATGCATGTGGGAGATCACAATCCCGACCGGCCCGGGTTAGAAGTGATGATGGTGCATGAAGAGACTGCAGCCAAGTATGGTGTGGAAATGCATGATGCTCTGACGGGAGAACTGGTGAGCGGATATTACACTGGTACAGATGTAGGACGAGGACTTTGTGCCGATGTGGATGCTAATGTCCGTGGCTCCGAATTTTGGAGTACGGCTGACAATGGAGTCTATGCTGTCAATGGGGAGCAAATCGGCACCAAGAGACCCAGTGTCAACTTCCGTACGTATTGGGATGGCGATGTGTTGGAGGAATTTTGCGAAAAGGGTAAGATGGAAAAACTGAATCATCGGACAAGCATCAGCACTTTGGTGAACTTCAGCAGTAAATATGGTGCAGGCACCAATCTGATAAAGGACACCCCTTGTCTGCAAGCTGACATCTTCGGTGACTGGAGAGAAGAGGTCATCTACTACGACAATGAGACCAAGAGCCATTTGCAGATATTTTCCACTCCCTATGCCACTACCATTGGTGTGCCGACACTGATGCACGACCATCAGTACCGCATGGCTACCGTGTGGCAAACATCTGCCTACAATCAGCCTCCTCATCTCAGTTATTTCCTGCCAGACTATGTGAAGCATTTGCAGGAGCAAGCGGCAGCAATAGTCGATAACAGACTACAGATGGAGGTTCAGACTGTGCGTTACTTTAACTTGTTGGGGCAAGAGACGATGTTCCCCGAAGGAAAGGTCTATATCCGAGAGACAATCTACACGAACGGTGAGTGCGTCAGAGAAAAGTGTTTTCGCTGATTGAAGGTGAACATAGTGTATAAATAAAAAAGCTGTATCGATTGGTACAGCTTTTTTTTGGAGCGGCAAACGGGGCTCGAACCCGCGACCCTCAGCTTGGGAAGCTGATGCTCTACCAACTGAGCTACTGCCGCATTTTGATGAAAATGAAAAGAAAATATTTACGACTGCAAAAGTACAAAAAGATTGGGATGCTACAAACTTTTGTTGAGAAAAAAAGGAGTACTTGTCTAAAATAAGTTATTTTTTAGTTGGTATTAACGGCTTTATGACGCGAATAAACTATCTTTGCCACCGCAAGATGCAATGTAGAAAATATAAAAATAAAGATAAAATATCACACTCATGAAGAAAATGACAATGTCGGTCGTGATGCTCGTATTAGGGGTAGTCATGGCCTTGGCTCAGACAAAAGCAGAAATCACTTTTGAAGTGACAACGTATGATTTTGGCACTTTTTCTGAAAATGACCCTAAGGTGACCTGTGTCTTCAAGTTCAAGAACACAGGCAATGCACCCCTCATCATTCATCAGGCAGTGGCTTCTTGTGGATGTACCGTGCCCGACTATACCAAGCAACCCATCAAAGCTGGAGAAAGTGGGGAAATCAAGGTCACCTATAATGGAGCCGGGCGTTATCCTGGGAAGTTCCGCAAGACCATCACGGTTCACAGCAATGCCACTAATGATGTGGTGCGCCTTTACATCAAAGGCAATATGACGGCCCGCGACATTGATTTGCAGAAGGCCATCGAAGAGACGGCTGACGAGCATAATTGAGCCAAATCTCCTTTAGCTGTCTAAGACGCGTCTCCGATGGTCATACATTTTTCAAAATAGAAAAGAACCATTTAGCACAAGAAAACAAATGACAAAACTGGTGATTCTGGCGGGGATGATGGCTTGTTCCTGCATTCAGGTGTATGCACAGAAAGAGAAGAGAGAAGAGTCGAAAGGCAAGGCTATCATACAAGTGTTCGGGAACTTCCACACCGGATTCGGAGTGGAGAATGATGACCGGGGATTTGAATTGGATCGTAGCTATCTTGGCTATGAATACTACTTGGGTAAAGGACTTTCAGTAAAAGGGGTGATGGACATTGGGAAATCATCTGACATTGACGACTATCAGCGTATTGCCTACATCAAGAATGCTTTGATACAATGGAAAAAGGGAAATCTTACTTTGAATGGAGGACTTATCTCCACAACCCTGTTCAACTTTCAGGAAAAGTTTTGGGGATACCGATACATTATGAAGTCGTTTCAGGACGAATATAAGTTCGGAAGTAGTGCCGACTTGGGAATTTCGGTTGCTTATCAGCTGGATGATTGGGTGTCAACGGATATCATCATTGTCAATGGAGAGGGGTACAAAAAGATTCAGACGGCGGATGGACTCAATTATGGATTGGGTGTTACATTCACTCCTCTGAAAGGCTTGCATATACGTTTCTATGGTGGATTGAACGAAGCAGACCGGGAGGGTGGAGCCGATGTGATTAATCTTGCTGCATTTGCAGGATACAAATGTAAACGATTCACTATCGGAGCTGAGTACAACCATCTGTTGAATGACTCGTATAATAAAAATTCCGACCGATACGGCTGCTCGGTATTCGCCTTCGTACAACTATCCGAAATAGTTTCCTTTTATACCCGTTTTGATGATCTCTGTTCGAAAGATGATTGGAACATAGTTAAGGATGAATCGGCGGGTATTATTGGTGCACAATTCAAGTTGGGTAAATATGTGAAAGTTGCGCCCAATTTCAGAGTGATGGTCCCCAAGCGAAACAGTACTGAAAACCGTTATTCAGCTTACGTGAGTTGCTCTTTCGGAATTTAATAAAAAAAGCTGCAACAGATTCAATTGTATATTACCTGCTGCAGCTTCTTTGGTGATTCAGGCGGGATTCGAACCCACGACCCACGCCTTAGAAGGGCGTTGCTCTATCCAGCTGAGCTACTGAACCATCCTTATTTGCGGGTGCAAAAGTACAGCTTTTGTTTGAAACAACCAAACTTTTCCTCCACTTTTTGACAGATTACTACATTTAGGACAGTCAGGAAGGAGGGGAAAGGAGACCATTAACACAATTTTCCCAAGCAATACTTCCTTGTTTCAATAATTTGCAGTAAATTTGCGCCTTTAAAAATAAGAAATATATAAAAACGACATAAATCATGGACAAGAAATTCGCTGAACACAGCCAGCTGAACCTCTCTGAGGTGAACAAAGAGGTGCTGAAGCGTTGGGATGAGGCCGACGTCTTCCACAAGAGTATGACTGAACGCGAGGGATGCCCCTCCTTTGTTTTCTACGAAGGACCTCCCTCGGCCAACGGAATGCCGGGTATCCACCACGTGATGGCACGTACCATCAAGGATACTTTCTGTCGCTATAAGACCATGAAGGGTTATCAGGTGAAGCGTAAGGCCGGATGGGATACTCACGGATTGCCCGTAGAGCTTGGTGTGGAAAAGGCTTTGGGTATCACCAAGGAGGACATAGGCAAGACCATCAGCGTGGCGGAATACAACAAGCATTGCCGCACCGATGTGATGAAGTTTACCAAAGAATGGACAGACCTGACCCACAAGATGGGATATTGGGTTGACTTGGAAAATCCCTATATCACTTACGACAACCGCTACATCGAGACACTCTGGTGGCTTCTCAAGCAACTCTATGGCAAGAACCTCCTCTACAAAGGTTATACCATACAGCCCTATTCACCTGCCGCAGGTACCGGTCTCTCCAGCCACGAGCTGAACCAACCGGGATGCTACCGCGACGTGAAGGACACCACCTGTGTGGCTCAGTTCAAGATGAAGAACCCACGTCCGGAGATGACCGAATGGGGTACTCCTTACTTCATCGCATGGACAACAACTCCCTGGACATTGCCCTCGAACACGGCACTCTGTGTAGGCCCCAAGATTGACTATGTGGCCGTACAGAGCTACAACGGCTATACGGGCGAGAAGATTACCGTGGTGCTTGCCAAGGCTCTCCTCTATACCCACTTCAACCAGAAGGCTGAGGGACTTGAATTAGAATCATACAAGCCGGGCGACAAGCTCATCCCCTTCAAGGTGGTGGGCGAATACAAGGGTGCTGACCTTGTAGGTATGGAGTACGAGCAGCTCATCCCTTGGGTGAAGCCCGTAGAGTTGGACAAGCAAGGCCATTGGGTGGAAGCAGCCGCTAAAGCCTTCCGCGTAATCCCCGGTGACTACGTGACCACAGAAGATGGTACGGGTATCGTACACATCGCTCCCACATTCGGTGCCGATGATGCCTTTGTGGCCCGTGCCGCAGGTATCCCCTCCCTGTTCATGATCAACCAGAAGGGCGAGACACGTCCGATGGTGGACCTGACAGGTAAGTTCTACCTGATGGAGGAATTGGATGCCGAATTTGTGAAACAATGTATCGACACTGACACATACAAGGAATATGAAGGCTGTTGGGTAAAGAATGCCTACGACCCACAATTCACCGTAGATGGACGCTACGACGAGAAGGCCGCAAGTGCCGCCGAATCGCTCGACATCTACATCTGCCTGATGCTGAAGGCTACAAACAAGGTGTTCAAGATTGAGAAACACGTGCACAACTATCCGCACTGCTGGCGTACGGACAAGCCGGTACTCTACTATCCGCTGGATAGCTGGTTCATCCGCTCAACCGCCGCCAAGGAGCGCATGATGGAACTGAACAAGACCATCAACTGGAAACCCGAATCAACCGGTACAGGCCGCTTCGGCAAGTGGTTGGAGAACCTGAACGACTGGAACTTGAGCCGTTCACGCTATTGGGGTACTCCCCTACCCATCTGGCGTAGCGAAGAGGGCGAGGAACTCTGCATCGGCTCAGTAGAAGAACTCTACAACGAGATGGAGAAGGCCGTAGCTGCCGGCATGATGAAGTCTAACCCCTATAAGGATGTAGGTTTCGAACCTGGTGTATATACTCAGGAGAACTATGACAAGATTGACCTGCACCGTCCCTATGTGGATGACATCATCCTTGTCTCTCCCACCGGAAAAGCCATGAAGCGCGAACTGGACCTCATCGACGTATGGTTCGACTCGGGTGCCATGCCTTACGCACAGTTGCACTATCCCTTCGAGAACAAGGAGATTGTAGATAACCGCTCATACTATCCCGCCGACTTCATAGCCGAAGGTGTTGACCAGACACGCGGATGGTTCTTCACCCTCCATGCCATCGCCACGATGGTGTTCGATAGTGTGTCGTACAAGAGCGTAATCTCTAACGGACTTGTATTGGACAAGAACGGCAACAAGATGTCCAAACGACTGGGCAATGCCGTTGACCCCTTCGGTGCTATCGAGAAGTATGGCTCTGACCCCTTGCGTTGGTACATGATTACCAACTCATCGCCGTGGGATAACTTGAAGTTCGACGAAGACGGTGTGGCCGAAGTGAGCCGCAAGTTCTTCGGCACCTTATATAATACATACTCTTTCTTTGCCATGTATGCCAACATCGACGGCTTCACCTACGGCGAAGAAGAGGTACCCATGAACGAACGTCCGGAGCTCGACCGTTGGATACTCTCTGTGCTCAACTCACTCATCAAGGAGGTGGATGCCTGCCTGGCCGACTATGAGCCGACACGTGCCGGACGCCTTGTACAGGACTTTGTGAACGACAACCTCTCCAACTGGTTCGTACGCTTGAGCCGTAAACGTTTCTGGGGTGGAGGCATGACTACCGACAAACTCTCGGCTTACCAGACACTCTATATCTGCTTGGAGACCGTAGCCAAACTGATGGCTCCCATCGCTCCTTTCTTTGCCGACCGTCTCTACATGGACCTTATCGCCACCACCGGACGCGACAATGTGGAGTCTATCCACTTGGCCAAGTTCCCCGAATGCAACGAAGCACTTATCGACGAGGCATTGGAGGCTCGTATGAAGATGGCTCAGGACATCACTTCGATGACCCTTGCCCTGCGCAAGAAGGTGAACATCAAGGTTCGCCAACCGCTTCAGTGCATCATGATACCTACCGTAAGCGAAGAGCAGAAGGCCCACATCGAAGCCGTGAAGAGCCTTATCATGAACGAGGTGAACGTGAAGGAGGTGAACTTTGCCGAAAGCTCTACCGGCCTGTTGGTGAAGCGTGTGAAGTGTAACTTCCGCGTGATGGGTAAGAAGTTCGGCAAGCAGATGAAGGCCGTAGCCGCTGCTATGGAAGGTCTCGACCAGGAAGCTATCGCACTGTTGGAGAAAGAGGGTACCTACACACTCACCATCGACGGTGCTCCCCTTACCGTAGAGGTTGCCGATGTGGAAATCATCAACGAAGACATCCCCGGATGGTTGGTGGCCAACGAAGGCAAGCTCACCGTAGCGTTAGAAGTGGAAGTGACCGAAGAACTCCGCCGCGAAGGTATTGCCCGAGAACTGGTGAACCGTATCCAGAACATCCGCAAGAGCAGTGGTTTCGAGATTACCGACAAGATAAACGTGACATTGACACGCCACGAGCAGACAGATGCCGCCGTAGAAGCCTACAAGGAGTACATCTGCACCCAAGTACAGGCCACAGCCCTCACACTGGCCGATGCCGTTGAGGGTACAGAGCTTGACTTCGATGACTTCAAGTTGGTGGCTCGTGTAGAAAAAGCATAATTAATTAACCTAAATACTTAAACACTATGTCAGAAAAGACAAGATACTCGGATGCCGAGTTAGAAGAATTCCGCGCCATTATCCTCCAGAAGTTGGAGTTGGCTCAGCGCGACTACGATTCCATGAAAGCCAGCCTGATGAACACCGATTGTAACGGTGTGGACGACACATCACCTACATTCAAGGTGCTCGAAGAAGGCAGCAACACCATGACCAAAGAAGAGACAACCCGCTTGGCAGAGCGCCAGTTGAAGTTCATCGGCGACCTGAAAGCCGCTCTTGTCCGCATTGAGAACAAGACTTACGGAGTATGCCGTGTGACAGGCAAACTGATTCCTGCCGAACGCCTCCGCGCCGTACCTCATGCCACACTGAGCATTGAGGCCAAGCAGATGAAAAAGTGAATTAGTGAGAAAGTGACTAGCGACTAGCTACTAGTGAATGGTCGCCATACGACAAAAGAATTATAACTCGTAGCCAGTCACTATTCGCTGGTAGCTTAAAAAAGACATGAAGCAATTACTGACAAAAGGCAGAATGGCCGCCATTATCGTGACGGCCATTCTATTGGTTGACCAAGCCATCAAGATATGGGTGAAGACCAACATGGCTCGTGGAGAAAGCATCCGCATTGCTGACTGGTTCTTTATCTATTTCACTGAAAATCCCGGTATGGCCTTTGGAATGGAGATATTCAACAAACTCTTTCTTACCTCTTTCCGCATTGTGGCCGTTGTGGCTATCGTGTGGTATTTATGGAAATTGTGTAAGGAGTCTGTCGCCAAGATACCTACAGGCTACATCGTCTGCTTGTCCTGTATTTTGGCTGGTGCATTGGGGAATATTATCGATTGTGTTTTGTACGGGCAGATATTCAGTGAAAGCACATCTTATCAGGTAGCGCAATTTGTTCCATTTGGCGAAGGTTATGCTCCCCTTTTATACGGCAAGGTTGTGGATATGTTTTACTTTCCCTTGATTGAAGCTCATTGGCCATTGTGGATACCTTTTGTTGGTGGAGAACATTTTATTTTCTTTAGCCCTATCTTTAATTTTGCCGATGCATCCATCAGTTGCGGTATCATTGCGTTGTTGCTTTTCTATAGTCGCTATCTTGGCCGCGAACAGCAACAGGAAGAAAATAAATCGAACGAAAAAACTACCGCCTGATGACTAAAGATTTTTCCAACTTCTTCTTGTGGCTTCACCGTCATACGGCTCCATTAATCGTCTGTGTGCTTTTGTTGTTGGTCGCCTGCACGGTGTCTGTTCCTTCTCATATCATTCAGCAGCAGGAGATGGAAGACCTGTTGTACGATTATCATCTGATGCAAGCTATAGCTGGTGATTTGGGTGGTGGAAGCAATGTCAAGCGTAAGCAGTACGAACAATATGTTTTCGATAAACACGGAGTGACGGAGGCCGAATTTGACTCTTCTTTAGCATGGTATATGCGCAACACTCGGGAGATGGAGAAGATATACCGCAAACTCAATACAAGGTTCACCACCCAAAAAGAGGCATTGGCTGAAGCTATACTTCCTAATCAACGAGTGGAGAAAATTTCTGATGCTGGTGACACGGTGGATGTTTGGCCGGATTATCGTCTATTACGCCTGACGGATTCTCCGATGAGGAATCGTGTATCGTTTACGCTATTGGCGGACAGCAACTATCATGTACGCGATTCGTTTGTGTGGAAGATGCAAGCTTCTTTTCTCGGTGACACGGCACGCATGCGTGCGGTGATGGCTCTTACTCTTTTTATGGATAAGGACACTATCGGTGTAGCGACAGATATCGATTCTACAGGTGTGTATGCTTTGAATTTGTCTTGCGACTCAAACTATGTGCTGAAGCAAATGGTTGGTAATATTTATTATTACAATCATTCGTTACCTTCGGAAGATGCTGATACTGTAACGCATGGCAACTTGTTGCTCAGTAGGGTAAGACTTGTACGTTATCATCGTCCGGACACAATATCGTCCACTACGGAAAGTCTTGATTCGGTAACAGTGGAAAAGAAGACAGTCTCGGAATATACAGACGGGCAAGTCGGACAAGAGTCAACCTCAAAGCCTGCTGTGAAGGTTGTGGAAAAAAATAGAAAAATCCTTCATCATACGCAGCGGAGCTTAATGAAAGAAGGTGGAAATAAGAAATGACCTCTTCTTCTCTTTCTTCTCCCGTGTTGACTTATGCTGTCCATCGGTTGGTGGATGCCAGCGGCTTCCTTTGTAGCGGTATGGCTATCATAAATTTGCACCATTCGAGTCATCAGATAATCGATTGGCAACCGTTCGATGGTGTAGAGCGTCCTCGCACCCAATGGTTAGGTGGTACCGTCATTCTTTCCCACTACCGTCATCTCCCATCCATTTTGTCCACTATCCGTCAGCATAGTCTGCAAGAGTGGACAGATTGCCTCTCTTGTCAGGCCTCTTCGCCCACCTTGCCTCTTTATGCTTGGCATATTCCTCATACAGAATGGACGGTGATGTCTCCTACCCCAATCAGGCTTTGACTGTTGTTACTCTACCGTCACAGATTTGGCCAGATTGCGTGGTTGGTCAACATCCTTGCCTTTGCAAATGGCTATGTGGTAGGCCAAGAGTTGCAGGGGGATGGTGGTGATGAGGGGTTCAAGGCACTCGATGGTTTTGGGCAATTCGATGACATCATCGGCCAGACGGCTGATTTCTTCGTCACCTTCGGTAACAAGGGCGATGACCTTTCCTTTCCGGGCTTTGATTTCTTGGATATTACTCAGTATCTTTTCGTACATGGCATTGCGGGTGGCCAATACCACGACGGGCATTTCGGCATCTATCAGGGCTATGGGACCGTGTTTCATCTCTGCTGCGGGATAGCCCTCGGCATGGATGTAAGAAATTTCCTTCAGTTTCAGAGCTCCTTCCAAAGCAACGGGATAGTTGAATCCACGCCCGAGATAAAGAAAATTATGGGCATAAGTGAAGATGCGGGACAGTTGCGAGATTTTTGTATCCATCTCCAGTACACGTTTCATTTTTTCGGGGATGAGACTCAACTCTCGTACCAATTGCAGATAGAAGGCATCATCGATGGTATGCTTCTCCTTGGCCAGACAGAGAGCCAACATGGTGAGTACGGTGACTTGTCCTGTGAATGCTTTGGTGGAGGCAACACCTATTTCTGGGCCAACGTGGATGTAGGAACCAGTGTGGGTACTACGTGGAATGGATGAGCCGACGGCATTGCAAATGCCATAGATGAAAGCACCGTGTTTGCGAGCTAACTCGACAGCAGCCAATGTGTCAGCAGTTTCACCAGACTGGGATATAGCTATCACGACATCCTGCCCGTTGATGACAGGGTTGCGGTAGCGGAATTCAGAGGCATATTCCACTTCAACGGGGATGCGGCAGAAGTTTTCAATCAAGTGTTTGCCTATTAGCCCCGCATGCCACGAGGTACCGCAAGCCACTATGATGAAGCGTCGTGCTTTCAGTAGTTGTTCCTTATGATCGATAATGGCAGAGAGAACGATGTTGTCGGCTCCGGTGTTGACTCGTCCGCGCATACAATCGTTCAGGCAATTGGGCTGTTCGAATATCTCCTTGAGCATGAAGTGCGGGTAACCTCCTTTTTCCAGTTGGCTCAGTTCCATATCGACGGTTTTTACTTCGGGAGTGATTTCCACACTGTGCAGGTTGACAATTTTCAGTTCTTCGTCCGGACGGATGATGGCTACCTCTTCATCATCGAGATAGACAACCTTGTTTGTGTATTCGATGATGGGTGACGCATCGGAAGCTAGAAAAAAATCGCCTTCACCGATGCCTACAACAAGGGGACTACTCTTGCGGGCTGCGATTATTTGGTCAGGATACCGGCGGTCGAGCACAGCGATGGCATATGCTCCCACCACCGAACGTAGAGCTATCTCTACGGCAGTGAGCAGAGGTAGCTGTTTGCTGTCTTGTATGAATTCGATGAGCTGCACGAGCACTTCGGTATCAGTGCCACTCCTGAATTGGTATCCCTTGAGTTTGAGTTTTTCCTTCAGTGTAGCATAGTTTTCGATAATGCCGTTGTGGATGAGTGCCAGATTTCCTGATGATGAGTAGTGCGGATGGGCATTGACCTGACACGGTTCGCCATGTGTGGCCCATCGGGTGTGAGCAATGCCTACAGAACCGGTGATGTCTTTGTGGGCAACGAATTCTTCCAAATCTGAAACTTTGCCTTTTGTCTTATAGACATTCATCTCATGTTTTTCGTTTATCAGTGCCACTCCGGCACTGTCATATCCTCTGTATTCCAGTCGTTTGAGTCCCTTTATCAGAATAGGAAACGCCTTGCGTTTGCCTATATAGCCTATGATGCCACACATACCTTGAATAATTGTATTACGTTATAATATATATATGTCACTTTGTGTTGAATGTTGAATGTCTTCTCGTTTATGCGTTGCAAACTTACATAAATTCTCTGAATTCTGCATTAGTTATGACATTTTTTTGGGGGAATTTGTGATAAATAGGTTTTCTTTTTTCGTACAAAAGATGGGGAAGAACCGAACTTTTCAGGACAGAAGATGTTATTTGAGGCATGGTTAACTTAAAAAATAGTAGAACGATGAAAAAGGTATTCATGCTGGTTACCCTCGTGGTGGCAATGGCTGCTTGTAGGCCGGATAGTAATAAGAGAACGGCAGAGACAACGAAGACGGCTTCAGAGTCTCCTGTGATGGTGGAAGACTTTTCGGAAGTGTTTGAAGGAACATTGCCATCGGCTGACGGCAAGGGAATTGATTACATCCTGACACTGAATGCGGAGATTCAGGGGAAGGATACCATCTTCTCGTTAGATATGGTCTATTTGGATGCAAACGGAAATGGTAAGCACATGACTTTCAATACGAAAGGGAAACAGCAAAAAGTGCATAAGACGGTGAAGAAGAGTCCGAAAACTGCTGTAAAATTGTCTCCTTCAAACGGAGATACTCCCATCTATTTTCTGGTAGTGAATGATACAACGTTGCGTTTGGTGGACGGGAATTTGCAGGAGAATGTGTCGGAACTCAACTATGATATTGTGAGGGTGAAATGAATTGTCTGACTATATTGATTGTAAACATCATGAGCCAATTGATGCCAACCTTGCCTTATGCTACTGATGCATTGGAGCCTGTAATCAGCCGCGAGACTATCGAGTGCCACTATGGCAAACACCTGCAGACGTATGTCAACAATCTGGAAAGACTGATTAAAGACACTGACATGGAAGGACTTTCCATCGGAGAAATAGTTGAACTGGCTCCTGAAGGACCGGTGTTCAACAATGCCGGTCAGGTGCTTAATCATCAGCTTTACTTCTTGCAATTCTCACCAAAGCCACGAAGAAACGAGCCGGAGGGAGAACTTAAGAGGCGTATTTTACGTGATTTTGGAAGCATGGAACTCTTTAAGAAGCGGATGACAGATGCCGGTACTACCCTCTTCGGATCGGGATGGGTGTGGCTTTGTTCTGACAGGGAGGGACGGCTTGAAATTCTCTCTTGTCACAATGGAGACAATCCCTTGCGGCATGGAAAGAAACCGTTGCTCGGGTTTGATGTGTGGGAACATGCTTACTACCTTGACTATCAGAATCGTCGTGCAGACCATCTCACCCGTTTGTGGGATATTATTGATTGGGAAGAAGTGGAGCGGAGAGCGGCTGACAAAAGCATTTCGGTAGCCGACAGTGCGAATTATTAGAACTTGTTTGTGGAGAGAATGACTCACTCTCACTCACTGTTTCTTATGCGGATGGCACAAATTTCTTATTACGGAGAATTTTGTGACATCCGCATTGCCTATGTTGTCCTCCTATCTCCAAGGATTTATGATCAATGTGAACAAAGACACTTCCGCTATGAAACCGGCACCAGGTGAAGGTATATAGGGATAATTTTCAGGAAAAAGGTCATTATCTGAGTTATTATTACTATATTTGCCCTCGATTAGATAGAACGCAGGATTATGACCATGCTGAAATGCTACCATAGAATTTTTCAATCGGTCGTGTTGTTATTTGCTCTGTTCGCGGTACAGGAGCTTATGGCCGACGATGAAACGAAAGTGAGGAAGATATTGTGTATCAGTTCTTACGGACAGGATGCCCATTACATACAGGAAGAGATGTTTTCGTTTGTCACTTCGACGGGAAATTCGGCTACGATGCCGGTACTGGAGTCGATGGATAGTCGCTCGTTGAGTAATATTTCTACGTGGCAACAGACGATGCGTGATATCTTACATAAACATCCCGATCCTGATGCCATTGTCTTATTGGGCAACGAAGCCGTCATCACCTATTTTTCCATGTCGGGAGAGCCTTATCAACAGATACCCTTGTATATACTTCAGTGTAATAGCAAACTGGCTTGTCTTCCCGTGTCGTACGATATCACCTCTATTGCCGCCGGAAAGCATGGCGACTACCGGAGTGTGAGGGAAATGATGAAGGACTACAATGTGCGCTATGCTGAGTTGACGGAATACAATGTACCGGCCAATCTCGATCTTATACAACGACTTTACGGACATACGAATGACATCGCTGTGTTGACCGACAACTCTTACACAGGGCTTTGTATGCAACAGGCGGTTAAGGAAGTAAGTGACCGATATGGCAAATGGAATTTCCATTATATTGATGGTCGTCGGTTAGATATGCAACAGGCATTGGATGCCATCAGCGGACTCCCCTACCGGACGGTACTCCTTTTGGGAGCATGGACTGTAGATAAAAGTGGGGCAAACTACCTGAGTAATGCCGTATATGCTTTCAAAAATGTCCGTTCGTATGTCTTGTTGCCAGTCTTCAGCTTTTCAAGAATGGGTGTGGGTTATTGGGCTATTGGCGGTTATATGCCTAGAATGACAAGCACCCAACATGGATTGTCAGATTTCTTCAAAAAAGATTTTGCCTCCAATATGAAGGAGGAACCACGGATAAGTGTGTTGCCCATGGAGTATGTCTTTGATGAATCAATGCTCAAATCCATGGAAATAAGTAAAGAGGAATTACCCGAAGAGTCGCTTTATGTGAATAGTACGCTGACTGGAACTAATTTCTTTGCTGAATACAAGTGGTATATTCTGCTTGCTGGTTGTGTGCTCCTCCTGTTGGTAGGTGTGGTGGTGGGTACGGTGATCTATTCGTTGAGAATTTCCCGTTTACGCGATACATTGCAAGCATCAGAAAGGCAATTGCAGAAGGAGAAGGAAAGCCTTCAGAAATCAGAGCACCAATTACGCATAGCCAAAGAACGTGCCGAGGAGGCCGGACGGGCAAAAAGTAATTTCATTTCCAACATGAGTCATGAAATACGTACTCCGCTCAATTCGATAGTAGGATTCTCACAAGTGGTGGCCGAAATGGCCAAGAATCAGTCCGAGTTAAGCGAATATGCCAACATCGTGTGGCATAACTCTGAGGTATTAGTGAAGTTGATTGACGGTTTGTTGGAGGTATCGGACATACAGTCAGGGAAAACACAGTTTGATATCGGACGTGTGGATGTCGTTTCTTTTCTTTCAGGAGTGGTAAACACTATGCAGGCGGATATGAAAAGTGAGGTGTCTTTGAAATTTGCTTCACCGTTGGATAGTCTTGAGCTGAGTACGGACATACACCGTTTGATACAGGTGGTAACGAATTTGATACAGAATGCATCAAAATTTACAGAGCAGGGAATAATCTGTGTGACAGTGGATCGTGATCCGGCCAATACGATGGCTTTAATTTCCGTGTCGGATACAGGATGTGGGGTCAGTGAGGATATACGCAGTGTACTCTTCGATCGTTTTGAAAAGAACAATGAATTTGTGCAGGGGGCAGGCATGGGACTGACGGTTTGCCAGACCATTATAGAAGCTTTGGGAGGTAGAATATGGCTTGATGAGTCCTATAATGATGGAGCACGTTTTGTGTTTTCGCTTCCATTGCGATAAAAGGTGGATAATGTTTTGAGATGGTTTGATTCCCCTTATGTTGTTATTCTTCCGGAGAGTTGTCCGTGATTGTCTTGATGGCTTGTCGGGCTATCTTCATTTCTATGCCGCGTCCGGTTGCAAAACGCATCAGTTTGGCATAAACTTCATAGGGATTGTCTGTCCGGATGCTTTTCAATTTTTGGCTCATCAATTGGATGGCATGCTGTAGTGCATCTTCATCGCTGATTTCTTCCAAGGCTTCCACTATGAATGAAGACGGTAGCCCCTTTTGTTGGAGGTAGAGCTCTATCTTTTTTTTTCCCCACCGGTTGAATCGGAATTTATCGTTTGCAAAAGACCGGCAGAAACGTGCTTCATCAATGTAGCTTTCTTTCATCAACCATACGATGATGCGTTGGCACACCTCTTCATCGGTCACTCCCCATTGGTGTAATTTCTCATTTACCTCTGATGGGCAGTGTTCACTCTTTGAACAATAGGCGGAGGCTTTGTTCAAAGCTTCTTTTTCTGTCAGTTCTTTCTTCATCTTGTTCAAGATTCATTCACCATACAGATAATACCACCAATAGGTATCACCATATTTCCTTCGGGTATAGTTGCGTTGCGGAATCATTTGAGGATAATTTTCCTGCATCTTTTTAAAGGCGGTGTAACATTGGCGTACATGAGGAGTGATTTGCTCAAAGCAGTCGGATGAAAACTGGTACTCTTTTTCTTGTTGACCGGATATACGTTGCTCGTAGATGAGTAATGCCTCCTGATAGTGTCGTGGCAGCGCTTTTTCTTCTTCCCAATAAGTGTCCAATGCTGCAACAAATGCCTCCAACTGGCGTTCGAGCAAGAGGGCACAAAGATAATAATCAAGTGTCTTGCGGCTACCACCATTTTCACACAATTTGCGCAGATAGTGTACAGGTGTTTCATTGGCTTTGCGGGGTATGCCTCCCAAATGAGTGTATATGTCAGTATTGGTCAGAGAAGAAGAGGCACCCTTTGAATCATCAAAAAAGAGTCCCTGTGCCCCATCGCTTTGAGGATAGTTGAAAAGGGATGCTCCCAAAGAATCAGTTTGTGATAAGGCAAACGCACGGAGAGCCGTGAGCGTGTGGCTGTTATGCAACGACTTTTTCCCGATGTTCAAGGCTTGGTTGTATTGGTTTGCCTGAATGCATTGGGCAATGCTCAGTTCGTTGTGTAGCAATTCATTGTTATTTCCTATGAAGCCGGTGGTATAGGTACAAGCTATCATGACCAGCAGGTTCGGAATGAGCATCTCTTTAAATCCGGATTTGGTGATTTTGCGAAACACGAATTTCCGATAAACGATGTTGAGCAGGATGTACAACATCAATCCGGCCAGACACCACCACCCCAATCCGTTGTAGAAACGAAGGACGAAACTTTGGCTATCATCCGTCACACTTGGATAAATGCAAGAAAATATGGTCAACAGTATGAAAGTAGGGATGCAGGAAACGGCCCACCAGGAATGCCGGAAACGGGTCATCTTGTTCAACCCCCATCGTAGCACGCAGAGGATAAATGTGATAATGCAAGCTCCATACACCGGAGAATAGACGGTTTTTCCTTCTGACATGAAGTGGTGCACACTACGGATGGCTTCGCCTTGTAGCATCAGATAGCTGATGCTGAACACGGCGAAAAGGAGGGTGCAAATGACAGAAATCCATTGTGCACTTTGTCGTGTGCGGACTGGTATCTTATCCATCTATTCTTCGGGTGTATGAACGTTGCATGCCTTATTTTTTCTTTCTTCGTAACACTACGGCAGAACGGGCAGGGATATAGAGCTTCAACCATTCTTTTCTGACCTTCTTGTACAGTGGGTCGTGTTGGGTGAAATGGCAGATTGTATCATCTGTGAGTCCATATCCTCCATATGCCGGAGAGTCAGTGTTGAGTATCACTTCATAGGTGCCGGCTGTAACCAAGAAACCATAGTCAGTAAACGACCGGGTGGGGTTGAAATTGAATACAAACAACAAATCATTGCGTTTGTAAGCAAGCACCTGATCTCCATCATTGTGCCACACTTCCACAACATCGCTTTTCTGGATGTTCCGTTCGCTGCGAATAACATTTATCATTGCTTTATCAAAATCACCCAAATAATGGTAACACAGTTCTTTATCATCTACAAGGTTCCATTGTCTGCGGGCATATTTGTGCGACCATCCGTTACCTTCTCGTGGGAAGTCTATCCATTCAGGGTGGCCGAATTCATTGCCCATAAAATTGAGGTAACCACCATTGATGGTGCTGGCAGTGAGCAGACGAATCATCTTGTGTAGGGCAATACCACGAGTTGCGGTGTAATTTTCGTCTCCCTTTTTGAAGTGCCAATACATATCAGCATCAATAAGACGGAAAATGATGGTTTTGTCTCCTACTAATGCTTGATCATGGCTTTCAGCATAGGAGATAGTCTTTTCATCCTTCCTACGGTTGGTCACTTCCCAGAAAAGGCTGCTTGGTTTCCAGTCTTCGTCCTGTTTCTCTTTGATGGTCTTTATCCAATAGTCGGGAATATTCATGGCCATGCGGTAGTCAAATCCATAGCCTCCGGCATTGAATGGAGCAGCCAATCCTGGCATGCCTGACACCTCTTCGGCAATAGTGATGGCTCGTGGGTTCACTTCGTGGATGAGCAGATTGGCTAATGTCAGATAGCAGATGGCATTGTCGTCCTGTCCACCGTTGTAATAGTCGTTATAGTTACAGAAAGCCTCACCCAAGCCATGGCTGTAATATAGCATGGATGTGACTCCGTCGAAGCGGAAACCGTCGAATTTGAACTCTTCCAACCAATATTTGCAATTAGAGAGAAGGAAGTGGAGCACTTCGTTTTTGCCGTAGTCAAAGCAGAGAGAATCCCATGCCGGATGTTCGTGTCGGTCACCGGGATAAAAATATTGGTTGGGATCTCCCGCAAAATTGCCCAAACCTTCGACTTCGTTCTTGACGGCATGCGAATGTACAATGTCCATAATGACAGCAATGCCCAAGCCGTGTGCTTCATCGATGAGTTGTTTCAGTTCCTCCGGTGTGCCAAAACGTGAAGAAGCTGCAAAAAAACTGCTCACATGGTAACCGAAACTTCCATAGTAGGGATGCTCCTGAATAGCCATGATTTGGATACAGTTGTAACCATCTGCGGCAATGCGTGGCAACACCTTTTCACGGAATTCGGTGTATGTGCCCACTTTCTCTTCTTGCGCGGCCATGCCGATGTGGCATTCATAAATAAGCAATGGGTTGATGTTAGGACGGAAAACACCCTTGTTCTTGAAACGGTATGGCTTTTCCGGATTCCAGACTTGTGCACTGAAGATTTTTGTTGTCTCGTCCTGCACCACGCGGCGTGCCCAAGCAGGGATTCGTTCACCTTCACCACCTTCCCAATGGATTTTCAGTTTGTAAAGGTCTCCGTGTTTGAGAGCTTTCTCTGGTAGGTTCAAAGTCCAATTCCCGCTATTCTTGACGCGGCGCATTTGGTAACGTGGGTCTTCCTTCCATCCATTAAAGTCACCGATGAGGTAAATGTTTGTGGCATTGGGTGCCCATTCACGGAACACCCATCCCTTCTCTGTGCGGTGTAACCCGAAGTAGAGATGTCCGGTGGCAAAATCCGAAAGGAATATCTTTTTCTTCTTGGTCAGTTCGTTGAGCTTGTTGAGCACATGTTGGTGTCTGCCGTCGATAGCTTCTTCATACGGCTCCAGCCAAGGGTCGTTCTGGATAAGTTTTAAACGAGGTTCCATAAATTATAAGTTTTATATAAATCAGTGTGCCGGCTTGCCGGCGGAGGTTCGTCGGCTTACCGGCACACGGTGATGTCATTTTATGAGTTCAACACTTTGACGATGATTTTCTTTACTCCTGTATCTGTAATGCCAGGGGCATGTCCGTCCTGCGGGAAGAAGATGGCAAACATTCCGGGTTTCACGGTGAAGTAACTTTCTGCCAATCCTTCGAAGAACGTGATGTCTTTCTCTGCATTGTATTCCGCTTCAGGCAGGTCGTTCCCGGCAGTATATCCCATCACTTCATTTCCTGAGAGTGGAATCTGTATGTCGATGAATTTGTTGTGGGTCTCAAGTTTGGCGGCTTCTTTTGCTTTAGGTGAAGTTTGTGCCACATTCACCACGAGGTCATCTCCTTGCAATTTCACTTTACCGACTTCCAAAGCATTCAAGTCAGTTTTCTTCAGGTATTCAATAGCCTGAGCAAACAAAGGATTCAGTGAAGCGTACTTCTCCAGATTGTCAAGTGTGTCAAGTATCATGTGATTTGTGTATTAAGTTAATAAATCATTCATTTCACAAAAGTAGGAATAAAAAAGGACTTTCCAACTATTTGGCCCAATAATTTTGCAAATCTTGGATGATTTTTAGTATATCTCCGTGAATTTTCCCGTTGGAAGCTATCACCTGATGCCCCGAATAAAAGGTGTTTCCACCATTGAAGTCTGTAATCATTCCTCCTGCTTGTTGCAGAATGATGGCTCCGGCTGCTATGTCCCACGGGCCGAGAAGTCCCTCCAAGCGGGCCTCGAAACGACCGGCTGCAATGTAGCACAATTCAGCAGCAGCTGACCCCATCAGTCGTAACCCGCCAACTTTGCCATAGAGACGTTCTATCATGCGGGTGATGAATGGGCGGAAACGTTCTGCATCGTAAGGGAATCCCAGTTCAACGAATGCCTGATTCAGATTATCGATAGTGCTTGCGTGTATTTCTCTTCCGTTGAGGTAAGCAGGGCTTCCCTTCCATGCCCAGAAGCATTCGTCGCGACATACTTCATATACGACGCCCAGCAGGATTTCGTTCTTATTCCTGAGTGCTATGCTGACGCAATAGGGAGCATTGTCATGGATGAAATTAGTGGTACCGTCAAGCGGATCGACCAACCAGCAATAGGGCTGGTCAGTCATTCCCCCACTACCCTCTTCGGCTATGAATCCTGCTTCGGGTAGCAGAGCAGACAGTTTTTGTACAATACACCGTTCCGACTCCTTATCAACATAGGATACATAGTCATGCGAATTCTTTTCCTCTACCAGTTCGCGCCGGAAGTGGTTTCTTTCTTCTTTCAGGAAGAGGCCGGTTTCGATGGCCAACTGGCGTACTTCGCTACAGAGTTGCTCCAGGTTAATCATTTGTCCAATATGCCAAAAGTATAGTTTCCTTTGCGTATCTCTTTTCCGTTAGGATCTTTTTCAATGAAAGGCCCGTGTTTTTCCCCTTGTTTGAAAAATCCCTCAAATATGTTGCCGTTAGCCTCCTGTTGTACACCTTTTCCTTCTTTCCGGCCATCCGCAAACCCACCTTTGTATTTGATGCCGTTCTTTTGTCGGAGGATACCCTGGCCATTTTCCACATTGTCTTTCCATTCGCCTATATAGACATCTCCATTGGCCCACGTGTAGGTACCGTGTCCATTGCGCTTGTCATTTTTCCATTCTCCTTCATATACGGCTCCGCTTGCCCATGTGTAAGTGCCTTTGCCATCGTGTTCTCCATTTTGGAAATGTCCCACATAGCGGTCTCCGTTGGCATAGTTGGCAACACCTTCTCCTGTGCGTTCCCCATCGCGGTAGTCACCTTCATATTTGTCACCGTTGTGCCGGATGTATATACCGCGTCCATGCTGACGGTCATTTCTCCAGGTGCCGATGTATTTGTCGCCGTTAGGGTAATCATAAGTCCCCTTCCCGTTTCGGAAGCCCTCTTTCCATTCACCTTCGTAGCGCTCTCCGTTTGCCCAATCAAATGTGCCTTTCCCCTCTTTCAGGTCATTGACCCATTCTCCTGTGTATTGCTCCCCGTTGGCCCATGTGTAAGTGCCTTCTCCTTCGCGCTTGTCTGCTACCCAATTGCCTACGTATTTGTCTCCGTTGAAGTAATACATGGTACCGAATCCTTGCTGATAGTCGGTGTACCACATACCTTCGTAACGGTTACCATTGGGGATGTATAGGGTTCCTTTCCCATGTTGTTGGTCCTGAAACCATTGTCCTTCATAGCGCATCCCGTCAGGGAAAGTATATACTCCGTATCCTTCGCGCTTTCCTTTTACATATTCTCCTTCATAGATGTCTCCATTGGCACAGGTTGTTTTTCCTTTCCCGTGTGGTTTGCGTCCTTTCAGTCCGCCGGTATAGATGTCTCCATTTTTAAAGGTATAGGTTCCTATTTTTTGCGCCCAAGTTTGTCCGCATGTCATCGAAGCCATAAATAGGAGGTATATGAGTTTTTTGGTTGCTTTCATGTTTTTTTATTCTTGAAATCCTTAATCAGGTGTTTTTTTACGACCAACAAAGGTAATACTTATCAGTTGTAGTAGCCGCACCCGTTAAGTTTTCTTTTGTTTTTTACACGTTTTCTTTCCCTCCTACAACAATTTCCAAAGCATCATCTGGGCGGAAGTATTTTCTTGCCAGTGTGCGCAGTCGTTCGGGTGTGGTTTGTCGGATGCTGCATGCCATATCCTGGAAAAAAGTCTCCCCTACTCCTGCTGTTTCAATGAATATCCAAGTGTCTGAAAGTGAGAATGGTCCCTCATGACTGCGGCACATGTCACCGAGCATATAGCTTTGCACCATAGACAATTCCTGTTCGGATATCAGCTCTTCTTGCAGGCGTTTCATCTCGTGGCGTATCTCCTCCACACAGCGTGTGGCATATTCGTTGTCCGTTTCTGTGCTGATGGTCAGTACACTGGCAAAGGGGTACGATGCGAGGTTGGCCATGATACCGTAGGTGTATCCTTTTTCTTTGCGGATATTGTTCATCAGGCGGCTGCCAAAATATCCTCCAAGCACGGTGGTGAGCACTCGGGCCTCCTGATAATCAGGGTGTGTGCGCTCCATCATGGGGAATCCTGTACGGATGGACGATTGTATGGCATCTTTGTGCGGAACATGTATTTGCCTGCCTTCAAACGTGGGGATGTCGTGCGGAATCAGTGGTTGTCGTTGTCTGCCTTCTCCCCATGTCGTGTTGCCGAATTCTCTTTCCACAGCCTTTATCACGGATGGGGTGATATTGCCGGATAGATAGATGGAGCAATTTCCTGCATGATAATGTTTCCGATAGAACTGGCACAGATGTTCTCGTGTCAGTTGGTCATAGTCTTCCACACAAGCATACCTTCCGCAGGGGTGTCCGTCACCAAAAAAGGCACGGTTGAATTCTTTCCGTGCCACGACATTGACTTTGCTCGAGTTGACGAGGTATTGTTGGCGATTGTTTTTCAGTACGATTTGCAGCTCATTTTCCGGGAACGAAGGTGTGAGTAGTATTTCCCCCAACAGGGCCACAGTGTGTTCGAAGTGTTTTCCCAGAGAATAAAGCGTCAGGAAGTTATAGTTCATGGAAGAGGTTTGCTCCATCCATGCACCATAGAAGTCGAACAGTTCGGAAATCTGTGCCGAATGTTTGTGCAGGGTCCCTTCGCACAGCATCCGGTTGGTGAAAAGAGCCTGCAGGGGTATTTCCTGATGCCAGATTCCCGACCCGATGAGGATGTCCATGCGGATGACATCTTCGTTGCCGGCCCGTAAGATGTTCAGCGGAATCCCGTTGGCGAGCAATGTGCGTTCGGGTATCTGGATGTCTATTTTTTCAAGTACAGCGAATGCCGGTCGTTTCGTTCGGTCTAAAGTCATGAGCATCAGGCATTCAATGATTTCAGAAATTCTTCTGCCCGTATCAGGTCTTCGGGAGTGTCGATGCCTATTGTCTCTTGTTGTGTGACGGCTACCCGGATGCGGAAACCATTTTCAATCCATCGGAGTTGCTCAAGGCTTTCGGCCAGTTCCAAGGGAGATTGTGGCAATCGGGTAATCTCTCCCAACACCTCTGCCCGGTAAGCATAGAGTCCGATGTGCTTGTAGTAGGTGTGGTTTGCAAGCCACTCGTCCCCCTCTTCTACACCACGCAGATAGGGAATGACCGAACGGCTGAAGTAGAGTGCGTTCATAGCCCCATCGAGCACCACCTTGGGAGAGTTGGGATTTCGCAGTGCTTTCCATCCGTCAGCAGGAGTAAAGGGTTTCACCAGAGTGGCAATCTGAGTCTCCTCCTTGTCGAAACACGAGCGTACGGCAGCAATCTGTTCAGGTTGGATGAAAGGTTCGTCCCCCTGAATGTTTATCACCACATCATATTTCTCTCCCTCATTGCTTTTCTGCATGTACGCTTCGTGGCAGCGGTCAGTGCCACTCCGGTGGTTGGGCGAGGTCATCACCACTTCTCCTCCGAAAGCCCGCACCGTCTGTGCAATCCGTTCGTCATCGGTAGCCACCACAGCTTTGTCGAGCAATCCGGCCACCTGTTCGTACACTCGTTGTATCATTGTCTTCCCGCCCAGCATGGCCAGTGGCTTGCCGGGAAATCGTGTCGAGGCATATCTCGCAGGTATGATTCCTATGAATTTCATTGTTTTGTGATCTGTCTTTTTGTTTGATTTGAGTGTGCAAATTTAGGCATAATTTTCGATTATTCGTCAGCAAGATGAAGAAAAATAATAAGGTGGTGGTATGTCTTACTCCAGTTTCACCCTCGTTCTCTTGCCCGTCACCGATGTCAGCCACACTGTCCCGTCCTGTTCTACGGACACATCCGGATATTTTGCCTCAATCAGTATGCTCCCGTCGATGGAGATGACACCCCACTGGCTGTAGTTCTTCTCCACCGCACAGTATTTCCCTATGGGCGGTCGGATGTTCCGGTAGATGGGCGGGACGGTCATCCGGTTGCCCACCTTCAGTCCCCATTTCA
>JAFTNZ010000031.1 GCA_017451645.1 Bacteroidaceae bacterium
TGCCTATTATGCGCCTTTTCGGCATATTTTTCCTCTTTTCCTCGTCAGATAGCACCGCTATCCTCCTCTGAAAACAGAAAAAATCTACTCGAAAATTCATCATAATATTTCAAATGATAAAATTTTAAACAGTTTCTAAGTTCTTTGACAATACTGATAGACGAAAGGCTTAGTTGGTCACATAAAAAAAGAAATTATTATAAAAAAAAGAAAAATGTGACGAAATTCATCTCTTGAATTATTGCTGAACTCTTGACAATACGTATCTTTGTGGGTGTGATAAGGGCAATGATTTTTTAAGGACAAATTATGTTTAATCTTAAATTTTTATTGCCATGCCACAAATCAGTAGATTTTATGGGATTATTATCCTGATGAATTTCAATGACCATCTTCCACCACATTTCCACGCGTGGTACAATGAGTACTAGATCACAGTGAACATTGATGACGGAGAGATTGACGGTAATATGCCGGTCCGGGCGTTACGTCTGGTGCTTGAATGGTGGGAATTGAACAAGGAAGCATTGATGGAAGTGTGGAACAGAGCGCATTCCGGCATTCCATTGGGAACAATAGAGCCATTGAAATAAAAGAGTATATATATGGAAATCAAGAACGCGGAATATCTGGGCGGCTACAGGTTGAGACTGTTATTTGACAATGGTGAGGTCAGGATTGCTGATCTTGAACCATCATTGTCCGGTCCGGTTTTTCAGCCATTGAATGATCCGGACTATTTCAGAAGGTTCACAATACCGTTCAATACCGTACAATGGGAAAACGGAGCTGATTTTGCTCCCGAGTATCTTTATGAGATAAGTGTTCCGGAATAAGTTCCGGTAATAACGAGCCTTTTCGTCCCGACAGCAGCAATGCCGCCGGGATTTTTCGTTTATCAGTAGTGAGATCCCCGGTCAAGCCGGGGATGACGAACAAGTCGCACGTCGTGCCCGACCTGAAATGTTTTCACGTCATGCCCGACCTGATCGGGCATCTACAGCAGAATAATAATTAAATTTATAGATATGAACACAACACACTTCACATTGGCTATAGCAGCAGCCTTTGCATTGGCAGCTTGCGACAAGAACAACGATGATTTCAACATCGACAACACCAAGGACACCCCCATCACCCTGAACGTGACAACCAGTGACCTGATTGCTACCCGTGCCGGATATCCGGAAGGAGCACTTACGAGTGGAGCACTCTCATTTTACTTCACCACGCATACAAGTGCAGATGGTGAAGCATGGGAAGAACCCAGGTACAACGCCACCAATGAGAAGTGGACTTACAGTGAGAAGGAAGCAGGATGGGTTTTCGAGAGTACAACAGCCGATTCGGAGCAAATCGTTTGGGCTGGCGATTGCGTTGGCAAATGGTGGGCGGTCTATCCCTATCAAGCATCGCTGAATGCTACCACAAAGACACTTGATTGGACGGTGAGCACCACGCAGACTGAAGAAACTTGGAATAACGAAGACCTCCTTTGGGCAAAGAACGATAACCAGACAAGCGAGAAGGTGGAGATCACCTTCACCCACGCGCTGACGAAGCTCACGGTGAACATCACCGGTTACGGTACAGAAGTAGCTGCTGATGAGCAAGCAATCCGCAGTATCACCATCAAAGGCAGCAAGGTTGCCGCTACTGTCACGCCTGCCACACAGACATGGAGCACTCCTACCGATGACGCTGTTGACGACATCGCAGCACTGAAAATGGAACAGTCATACTACATAGGAGCATCAGCTGAGCAATATGTTGCCAGCTACGATGCACTCCTCATCCCGCAGACCGCTGTGCTGACCATTCTCATCACATTGGAAAACGGCAAGTCATACTCCAAGACACTCGACAGCTATGAGTTTGAGAGCGGCAATGCTTATACCGTCACACTCAAAATCGGTCAGGACAAGGTCGAGATAGCCGAAGACGGTATCACTGCCACACCTTGGGGAATCATGGAAGGAGGAGAACTCGGGACAGTAAAATCATATCTATAATAATATGTATATAACAATGAAAAATTCGATTAAGCGAATACAAAGTGAAAGCATGCTTTCGACTTTGTTGAGCGCAAGAATTTTGCGCAAAGCGAACACATACAGATATATCACCTTGGCGGCCATGGCACTGACTTTCGCCGCCTGCTCGCAGGACGAAGATTTCGATCCACAGACAGACTCTGATGCCGTGCACATCAATGCCACTATCGGCATCCTACCGCAAACCCGCTTGGCATACGGTGACGGGGACGTTTATGGCGAGGAAGCGACCACATTTACCGAGGGAGACCAAATCCGAGTGCAGAACACCAAACGCACCACCAAGAATATCGCCACCTACAAGCTGGACGCGGATGAAAAAACGTGGACCATCGCCGACGGTGCCCTTGTGTGGAACGGCTCATCGACCAACCAGTTTCAGGCATGGTATCCCGCTAATGAAAAAGCTTCTTACGGTTCATTCAAATTGCCCACCGACCAGAGTAGCGATGTTCTGCTCGCTGCTGCCGACTGGATGACAGCCTCTACCGATGAGATGGCCAAGCCCACCGACGGCACTATCAACCTCGCTTTCCGGCACCTGCTGACAATGGTGACCATCAAAATTTCCATGTGGGGTACCGAATATCCGGCGACCGAACAAAGTATCAGTGATGTAAAGATTCACACCATCACAACCAGCATCGGCAAGGATAATGAAGGTAACGCCGTAAACAATGACAAGTCGTCGACAGGCATCACCCCTTTATATAAACAGGTGTCGGGCACAATTTCATATACTGCCATTGTCTGCCCGGGTAAATACGCCGGTGACGATGAGGTTATGACCTTAACTGTCAATGACCAAGATAACCTCACCGTCTTTGCACTTGGCAACAAAGAATTGACGGACTATGGTCTCCAGCCCGGCAAGCACTATACCTTCCACCTCAAGGTAGGTAAGAATAAGCTGACACTGATACATACCACTACAGATAACCTCCCCGGTAGATGGAAGAATGATTCAGAAGTGGACCTTAATTAAATGAGAAAGGAGAAAGGAAAAATGAGAAATAAAATGAAAAATATCGTAAAAGTATGGAGAAGCGGCACAGCATTTCTGCTTTCTGCTTTCTCATTTCTGATTTTAATCACCTCGTGCAGCAACGAATTGGATGAGACTTTGCAGCCCGCCGGTAATGGAACCTTGCAGTTCGTGGTAGGCAACTTTCCAGCCTTTGGTGAGGGTACACAAACTCGTGTCATCGGTACACAAGATGAGGGAAAGACCGCATGGGCGAATGGAGATAAGATTCTTGTACACCTGTATTCTCAAAAGTACGGGGACCAAGCGGTGACACTGACTTTTGAGAATAATGGCTGGGAATCTGATGGTGGCACATTGAGTTATCTCGAAAACGAGATTCCGACAATTACAGCCGTCTATGCCCCCGATTGCGAAATCAAGTCAGACAAGACCATCGGACTTTCTGAAGGTAAGACGTACGGAACGGCAGAGTACATCCCTGCCAAAACCACCATTGAAGGAAATGCACTTAAAATCAGTTTTGAAAGTGGACGCACTTACAGCCGCCTGCGTATTGCGGCTTTGGCAGATCAAGAACTATCTGTTACCACCACGGGATTTACTCCCGCCGGAGCAACCACGGTGGCAACCGAAGATGCAACCGAGGCATACACCCTCACCACTGATAACAACGGCAATGCCTACCTCTATGGCACCTTTGCAGTAGATGCAACGGTAATTGTGAATCATGGCAAAGTGGTTCTTAAAGACTATACCTTTACTGCAGATAAGCACTCCAACGGCACAACGGCCGGCACGAGCTATGCATTGGATGCAAGACCTATCATTGACGGCACATTTGGTGGCAAGACCACAGCTACCGATGCAGAAATTGAAGTTTTGGTGCAACAGATCAAAACTTACGTGGATAACGGCATTACCACAATTACCGTAACCGGCAGTAATCCGGCTATAATTGATATGGGCACGTACACCTTTACTGCTATTGGTGAAGCAATTTATTATCTTTCAGAAGAAGCGTCTTATAACGGCAAGATTGATTTGATTCTTCCCGATGTAACGGAAATCGTAGAAAAAGAGTTTATGAATGCATATGCCCTTAA
>JAFTNZ010000036.1 GCA_017451645.1 Bacteroidaceae bacterium
CCTATTATGCGCCTTTTCGGCATATTTTTCCTCTTTTCCTCGTCAGATAGCACCGCTATCCTCCTCTGAAAACAGAAAAAATCTACTCGAAAATTCATCATAATATTTCAAATGATAAAATTTTAAACAGTTTCTAAGTGTAATGCTATTGCAGATATTGACAGAAATAAAAAGTTCCGTCACCCACAGTGGTTACTTTGGGAAGGTTGATTCTTTTAAGGGCAAATGCACTATCAGACTCTCAATCTACGATTTTCGTTACATCGGGAAGAATCAAATCAATCCTGCCGTTATACAGATAAGTTTCAAACTGTTTCACCTAAGCATTGATGTCGTCCTCGGTGACATCAGTATCGCCGCCCGATGTACCATCGGTGACAGGTGTTGCATCCAGCGCATAGCTCTTGCCCTGTTCTGTGCCATTGGGGTGCTTTTCTGCAGTAAAGGTATAGTCTTTAAGAACCACATCGCCTTGCTTCACACTTACCGTTGCCCCTTCCGAAAACACGCCATAAAGGAAGGCATTGCCGTTGTTATCAGTGGTGAGGGTATAGCTTGTGGGTGCTGTTGCCACCGTGGTCGCTCCGGCGGGAGTAAATCCCGTGGTGGTAACAGATAGTTCTTGATCTGCCGAAGCCGCAATACGCAAGCGGCTGTAGGTACGTTCACTTTCAAAACTGATTTTAAGTGCATTTCCTTCAATGGAGGTTGTGGCAGGGATGTACTCTGCCGTTCCGTACGTCTTACCTTCAGAAAGTCCGATGGTCTTGTCTGACTTGATTTCGCAATCGGGGGCATAGACGGCTGTAATTGTCGGAATCTCTTTTTCGAGATAACTCAATGTGCCTCCATCGGATTTCCAGTCATTATTCTCAAAAGTCAGTGTCACCGCTTGGTCTTTGTACTTTTGAGAATACAGGTGTACAAGAATCTGATCTCCATTCTCCCAAACGGTCTTGCCGGCGTCTTGTGTGCCGATGACACGAGTTTGTGTACCCTCACCAAAAGCAGGGAAATTACTTACCACGAACTGCAAGGTGCTGTTGTTCGCAGGCTGCAACGTATCATCTAACTCATTGCTGCACGATGCTGTCGCTACCACGGCAACAGCCATCAGTATGTATTGAAATATCTTACGCATAATTCTTTTCCTCCTATTACTTTAAGTCCACTTCTGAATCATTCTTCCATCCACCGGGGAAGTCCGTGTCTGTACCCACAGGTGTCAGTGTCAGCTTATTCTTACCCACCTTGAGGTAGAAGGTGTAGTGGGTGCCGGGAAGAAAACCGCCACCCTCTTCGCCTACGAAATCGGCAGGCACCTTTACGGTCAGCGGCTCTTCATCGTTATTCATATATACCTTTACAAAGGTTTCATCGGCGCTTGTGTACCAATAGGGAGTAATAATGGCGGTGTAACTGTTACCATTGGCATAGGTTATCACTTCGATGCCGTCATTGGTCACGACCTTCAGGGCTGTTATTTTGTCTGTAGCTGTGAACTCGGTGCCGATAATGGTAATTCTGAAGGTCACTTTAGCCATCACGTGTTCAAACTCAAACTGCACCTCGGTGTCGAAATCGGCTTCAGCTTGTGCCTCCATCCGGTCGGCAGCAGCGAGTTTGTCGGACGTGCTCTGGTCGGTGGGCAGGGTGTAGTCCAGCGTGGCGGGATAGTAAGCCTCAAAGGTGTTGGTCGTTTTCTCTTCCCACAGGAGTTTGCCCGAAGTGGCCGTCCAGTTTGTGCCATCATAGGCAAACACGGCGCGGTTCTCCGAGTTGGCGGCTTCTGCGGAATGGGTGTTGACTACCAGGATTTCGTCGTCACTCACAAAGTCGGTTGCTCCTTCATCGCCGTATGTCACACGCGTGGCAAGGTTGGCGATGGTGGCAGAGATGCGCACGGCATCAGAGTCAATCTGCGGAGCAAAGTCCTCTTCCTGCGAGCAGGCAGCAAAGCCCAAGGTCAGTAGGGCAATGGCTGCATTGGTTATTTTCCTTCTCATATCGTTTTTCGTTTTATATTGTTTCTACTATATTTCTTTTCAGTTCCTTCGCTCCGCTCCGAACGACACGGAGGAAAGGGCAGACATTCCGGTACAAAACGAAAAACGTCCCGAACAGGGGGCTGTCGGGACGAAAGAAAATTACAGTAAATCCGTGATGGCTTTAGGGGGGATGTCAAGTCTGGAGAATGCAAACATCTTCTTTCCCAAATCCTTTAGCGAGGCTCCTATGTGATACACGTCCGTATCGTCTATTATCAAGAAGCGGTCGTGACACAGCTTGTAGGTCTTCACTTCAATGCGCGGGTATTGACTGTTGTGTTTCCGGACATCCAAGTCCAGTTGCTTGCTGACCGTATGCGTATAAATGGTGGCAGTCACTCCTTCATCGCGTTTGCTCAACATCAGCAGTACGGAGTCATTCACGTAGTTGTCAATCAGGAGAATGGACCTCTTGGCAGTACGTATCAGGTCGGTAGCGAACTTATACGCATCAAATATCTGCCCGTCGTAGAAGATTCCCTCCACCGGAGGCAGTGAGGTACGGACGAAAAAGTCCACTTTGTCTGTCAAGTAATCCAGTTGTTTCTCGTGTTGCAGCAGTCTGGAATCGACTTTTTCTTCCAGATTCTTCAGCCGATGGTTGATGGAGTAACCTTTCAGCAGATGATTCTTCAGGACGCTGTTAGACCAACGTCTGAATTCTACACCTCTGTTTGATTTCACTCTATAGCCTACAGAGAGAATCATATCCAGATTATAGAACTCTATTTGCCGGGTGACTGTTCTTCCACCTTCGCTTTGAACTATCGCAAATTTTGCGACAGTTGCCATATCTGCCAGTTCCTCTTTCAGCGCGTTATTGATGTGCTTGCCTATGGTCTTCACATCCCGAGCAAACAGTTCGGCGAGTTGTTGCCTGTTCAGCCATACCGTTTCGTTTTCCAGACGGACTTCCAGTTTCACTTCCTTATCCGGTTGGTATAGGATTATTTCTCCTTGATTTTCCATATCTTGACTTTATTTGCAATGTGCAAAAGTACTACATTTCCGACACTCTGCCAAATGGATATGGAATTTGCATTGGAATCACTCCTCTTTTCTTTCGTCTTGTATCAGTATGTCATGGAACGCTTTTCCACGTGTGGGCACCCACAAGGGATGCCGCTACCGGGCGATGGTGAGCAGGTAGGGACATTCAACCCACCCTGCCCTATAATTCATCATTGTGTTACTACTCCTTCCGCCACACCGCCGTCGATGTTGTCGGTAGTTCCCCACTCCTCTACGCTTATGCTGCTAATCTCTGCATAATCATGACCCACCTTAAGGCGGAAGGTATAGTGCTTGCCGGGCTGGAGACCATAGTCCGTCAATTCTTTGTTGCCAAGTGCAAAGACGGTGAGGTTATCTTGGTTATTGACAGTTAAGGTCATAACCTTCTCGTTACCGGTGTACTTATAAGGGCAGACAATGGCAGTATATGATTTTATGCCCGACACCTCTTTATATAAAGGGGTGATGTCTGTCGACGAAATGTCATTGTTTACGGCGTTACCTTCATTATCCTTGCCGATGCCGGTTGTGATGGTGTGAATTCTTACATCATTGATATGTTGTTCGACCGCCGGATATTCGGCACCCCATCCGTAAATTTCGATGGTCACCATTGTCAGCAGGTGCCGGAAAGCGAGGTTGATAGTGCCGTCGGTGGGCTTTGCCATCTCATCGGTAGAGGCTGTCATCCAGTCGGCAGCGGCGAGCTGAA
>JAFTNZ010000037.1 GCA_017451645.1 Bacteroidaceae bacterium
CGATACTGGAATGCCCGACGAAAACGCCTTCAAGGAGAAGAAAATCCAATTCACCATCGAGGCATTGGGTCCGGACAACGAACACCTTTCTTTCGAACTGGATGCAGACAAATTGGCCGCTGCCAATCCGGGCAATGTGTACAACTGGGTAGGCGGCAAGTCCTACACCATCCGTATGAGCCTGGATGATGGACTCTTGGTACAGGATATCACCGTGGACGACTGGAACGAGCAAGAGATAGTGGGCGGCGAGGCTGTCGAGTGGGTGAACGGTTTCAGCGAGACAGGCGATTATGAGCCTGCACAAAAGAATGCTGACGGCTACTACGAGATAGCGAACGGCGGCAACCTCTTCTGGTTTGCCAACCACGTCAACACCGTTGATAGAACTGCCAATGCAGTCATCACGGCAGACATCGACCTTGAAGGCAGACCGTGGACCCCTATCGGTTCCACAGGCGAGGAGAGCAACAACTTCCGCGGAGTCTTTGACGGACAGAACTACACCATCCGAGGGCTGAATGTTGAAGGTGGCAGAGCCGGTCTTGGCTTCTTCGGCGAGGTCAGAACGGGTACTGTCAAGAACTTCACCATCTACGGCGAGGTGGTCGTCAATACCGAAGTCGATTATGTTGGTGGTGTTATCGGCTCAATTTGTGGTCTGAACGGCGAAAACGACCTTGAACGCAACGGTGCCGTCATTCAGAACATCACCTCTTATGTAAACCTTACCGCAAAGGTACACGGCGCCGGTATGATAGGCGGCTTCGTAGGATATGCAAACCACCAGAGCCTTATTGAAAAATGCTCTTGGTATGGCACCTTTGATGCCGGAGAGTACCGTGTTGATTCGGGTGCCGGTGGATTTATCGGCAAGATTCAGGAGAACTCAAGTGAAGTGACCATCCGCAACTGCGCGGCATACGGAACCATCAAGACTTCTTACGCAAAGAACAGTTTCAATAACACTGCAACCATTTATATGGGCGGATTCCTGAGTTTCTCCAACACGGGTGCAAAGACCACTCTTGAAAACTGCCTGTTCGCAGGTAAGTTTGAGCGCGGTGCAAATCTGACTGACGAGGCTCGTCTTGGTGCATTCGGTACGCTTCGGTCTGTCAATGCAATCAAGAACTGCTACTACCTCGCCCATGACGGTCTTGAGGCAGTACACAGCGATTCGAATCTGAAACCAGGTAGTGACAACGTCGAAATCACAGCGGTCACCGAGGACGACCTCAGGAACAACACAATCGCCACCCAGCTTGGCGAGTATTGGACGCAGGGAGAGAATTATCCGGTGATTAAAAGGTGAAAGGTGAAATGTGAAAGGTGATAACTGGAAGGTGATAGGTGAAAGGTGAAAGGTGAAAAAACGGTTTTCAACTCCTTAAACAATGACCTTAAAGAGATTATAGCAATCATAACCTCAAGCATAATAACTACAAAAAACAATCAAAAGTGAAAAGAATATGAAAAATATGACAAACAAACTGTGGGATTTGGTGAAGTTTTCCGTTTTCACCTTTCCGTTTTCCGTTCTTATTTCTTGCGACCAGCAAGAAATCGAGTCACCAGACTCGATGAAAGACACCCCCATCACCATCGCTTCGGCAGGTGTGGCGGAGTTGACAACACGTGTCATCACGGATGACAATAAACTCGAAGGTATAATGAATGAAGAAAGCGCTCACATGGGCGTATTCGTTACCGGAGGCTCTGCAGATAAGTATAATGCCACCAATATGCATTGGCAGCATGACGGTGATCATTGGGACTGCACAAAAACCGTACTTTTCGAAGGTGCAAGTTCTCAGCAGAAGATTTACGCTTACTCGCCTTTTTTCTTTGATTCAACTGGTAGTATCGCTGTCAATGCATCAGAGCAGACCGACTGGCTCGTGGCCACTGCCACTGATCTTACATCCAGTGTCGTGAACCTCACGATGACTCATGCCCTTACCAAGTTAGTTCTTAAACCTACATTTGGTACTGAACTCACAAGCCAGACAATCACTTCGGTAAAAGTGGAAGGTATGTATGCTTCAGGCACACTGAACGTTTCCGACAATACTTGGAGCGATTTGCCGGAAGCCAATACCATTCTCGCAATGGCGAATAATGAACTGTTGGTTATCCCGATGGAATCTTGCACATCGCTGCCCATCACCATCACGATGGAGGATGCTCGCGTGTTCAAGACAACTGTCAACTTGGCTACGGTGGATAATAAGCTCGAAGCAGGCACGCAATACAACATCGCCCTCCAGATTGGTCAGGACAAGGTGACGTTGGGTGACATCACTGCAAGCCCTTGGGGTTATGCTGCAGGTGGCGTACTTGAGACGGAGTAATAACTTTCGTGTCATCCTGAGCAACGCGAAGGATCTCTTCCATAACATTGCGCGAGATTCTTCATTACACTACGTTCCATTTAGAATGACACTAAAACAAAAGAACAATGAAGAAATATCATAAATATATAGCCCTCGCAGCACTTATATGTTCATTTGCTGCCTGCATGCAGGATGAAGATTTCATTCCGCGAGGCGATGGCGATGCGGTAAAGATTACCGCAACCATCGGAAAGTTGCAAACCCGAGTAAGCTATGCCGAAAGAAATACCACTTTCGATGAGAACGACCAAATCAAGGTAGTAAACAAACTGCGTACATCGAAAAATGTTGCCACCTATACTCTGACCGATGAAGGCTGGAATACTGCTGACGCATTTGTGTGGAACGGGGCATCGAAGAATGAGTTTGAAGCGTGGTATCCCGTAACGGATGGCACCTCATTCGATACATTCACACTGCCTACTGAACAAAATACCAGCCCTCTGCTTGGTGCTGCCGACTGGATGATAGCAAACAGCGGAGAGATCGATAAGCCCGAAGACCAGACGTTGGAACTCTATTTCCTGCACCGACTCTCGAAGGTGACGGTGACCATCGCCGAGTGGAATGATGAATTTGGCGGCACGGCACAGGAGGTTTCCACACCGAAGATCTACTCCAAGGGTACAGCCTTGACAGCGACCTACGATGATAGCGGTGTAACCATTACCGCTACGGATGGCGAAACAGGCATCACCCCTCTTGTAAGCGGCACATCCTATACCGCCATCGTTGCTCCGGCCAAGTATGCAAATACTGACAAATTTATGACCTTCACCGTTAACGGACAGGAAATGACCGTCCTTGCTACATCATCCAGACTGACCAACGAAGGTCTTCAAGCAGGCCTGCACTACTTATTCGACCTCAAGGTGGGTAAGGATGCTGTGACCCTTTACAGCGTCAAAGTAACTCCTTGGGAGGAGAAGGAGATTGACGGCGGCGTGGCTACTGAAGCCCTTTCTTCTATCAACGCCACAGCGATGACACCAGACAAGTTGAACGCTACTGTTACAAAGGCATTGGAGGAAGGCGAGACCGACATTACCGTGACTCTTAAGCCCGATGCACCAGCCGAGATGATCACTGCCATCCGCCGTGCCATCTGCGATACCGACGGCGTTGCCGACAGCAGCATCCACCTCACCCTCAAGGGCGTGACCACGATTCCCGGTACTACCAACTGGGACGGTGTTGCTTTTGGCCCCGGTGACATATATGATGAAGCTGGAAAAATTGTAGATCAGGAACTCGTTACCCAATTGGCATCTATCAATCTCCCCGATGTGACAGAAATTGGTGCTCAGGCATTTTATTTTTGTGAAAATCTGGTTACAGTCTCAGCTCCCAAGGCGCAGACTATTGGAGCACAGGCGTTGGGTTATACAGCACTTACATCAGTAGAATTTCCCGAATTGACGACGATCCCCACTGATATGTTCAGCGGTACCTGGACCTTGTCCTCTGCCAAATTCCCGAAGGTGACGACCATTGAACAGGGCGGATTGCTGGTTGGAGCAAAATTTTGGCCCGAAAATAATCCTACACCCTTCCCACTGGAGCTGACCGCTGAGGGCGACATCACTTTCAATGGCAGTTATCATTTCAACATTGCAGAGCGGAACTATACCGGTAAGGTTGACTTGGTGTTGAACATTGACAAGAAGGATCAAGTGACCTTCCATGATGACGGTACAGC
>JAFTNZ010000003.1 GCA_017451645.1 Bacteroidaceae bacterium
GACGTTTGCTCAGCCCTGAACTGTAGTAATCACGAAGAATAGATAGACACTCTTCTTCACTGTAATGTTGCCATTTCTTACGCATACTGCTTACACATTTTAATTGTTAGTAAATGTGTCTACCTATGGCAGTATAAGACATTTCCTCTTTTTTGAACCGAAATTCCATGAAATCTGTTGTTGTACATTAATCTTTACATGTTAAAGGCCCTGATTGGGAGCTTCGAGGCTGTTTTAGCCTCGTAGAGCCTGTTTTTCCCCTTTTTTTAGGGAAAACCATCTCCCAAACAGCTCCGACAGACGGCTTTTCGGGCGTGAAGAAAAAGAAAACTTTTGATAATATGCGGGTGTTTCTGATGATGGAATCTTTACAAAAAAGGCTGCATCACAGGATGCAGCCTTAAAGGAATGTTGGATACAGGATTATCCCAACTTGTTGTCAGAACCGAGCACGTTGATAATCTTGTGCTTGTACATCTTCTCCATATTTGTACGGGCAGGACCCAAGTACTTGCGGGGGTCGAACTCTGCAGGCTTCTCTGCCAATACCTGACGAACGGCAGCAGTCATGGCCAGACGAGAGTCTGAGTCGATATTGATTTTGCAAACAGCGCTCTTGGCAGCTTCGCGCAACCACTCTTCGGGAATACCGATAGCAGCCTTCAGGGCACCACCGAACTTGTTGATGGTCTCAACCTCTTCCTGAGGAACTGATGATGAACCGTGGAGCACGATGGGGAATCCGGGAAGTTTCTCTTCAACAGCCTTCAACACGTCGAATGCCAAAGGAGGAGGAACCATGCGACCGGTAGCGGGGTCGATGGTGCACTGCTCGGGAGTGAACTTGTAAGCACCGTGAGAAGTACCGATAGAGATAGCCAAAGAGTCGCAACCTGTGCGAGTGGCGAAATCGATTACCTCTTCAGGGTTAGTGTAAGTGTGGTGGTCAGAAGAAACTTCATCCTCTACACCGGCCAATACGCCAAGCTCACCTTCAACAGTAACGTCGAACTGATGAGCGTATTCTACTACCTTCTTGGTCAGAGCGATATTCTCTTCGTAGGGGAGGTGAGAACCGTCAATCATTACAGAAGAGAAACCAGAGTCGATGCAGCTCTTGCAAGTCTCGAAAGAATCTCCGTGGTCGAGGTGGAGCACGATTTCGGGCTTTTCGCAACCGAGTTCCTTAGCATACTCTACTGCGCCCTGAGCCATATAGCGGAGCAATGTGGCGTTGGCATAGTCGCGGGCACCACGAGATACCTGGAGGATAACGGGTGACTTGGTTTCAACAGCAGCCTTGATGATGGCCTGCATCTGCTCCATGTTGTTGAAGTTGAAAGCGGGGATGGCATAACCACCCTTAACGGCTTTTGCAAACATCTCTTTGGTGTTCACAAGGCCCAGTTCTTTGTAATTTACCATTGTCTTTTTATCTTTTTATGGTTAGTGAATTCATTTTGCGTTGCAAAATTAAGCAATTAACAACGAATGACCGAAAATCCGCTATGCTTTTTTATCCGGAATTTACTAACAAACGTTTTTACTGCCCCACTTGTTGCCTCCTCTGCGAAGTTTGTAATCTCCATGTGACAGATTCTGCGAACCACAAATGGCTTCATTCTCCAAGAGAGAAAAACTTAATATTGTTTAACAATGGAGCAGCCTTCGACCGTCTTGCTGTATCTTTGCCTGCAAAATGACCAATATTAAATGTAGAGACAGATATGTTTTCAGGAATAGTTGAGGAGACTGCTGCAGTAGTGGCAGTGGTCAAGGAGCAGGAGAATCTGCATCTGACCATGAAATGTTCGTTTGTTGACGAACTGAAGATAGACCAGAGTGTGGCACACAATGGAGTATGCCTGACTGTAGTGGAAATCAAGGATGGGACATACACCGTGACGGCCATGCGCGAGACCATTGAGCGTTCCAATCTCGGCCAGCTCCGGGTAGGCGATGAGGTGAATGTGGAACGAAGCATGATGATGAACGGACGGTTGGACGGACATATCGTGCAAGGGCACGTGGATCAGACGGCAGAGTGTATTGCTATCGATGAGGCTGGTGGAAGTTGGTATTTCACCTTCCGGTATGCGTTTGACAAAGAGATGGCCCAGCGAGGTTATCTGACGGTCGATAAAGGTTCGGTGACGGTCAATGGGGTGAGTCTGACAGTGTGTAACCCAACGGATGACACCTTTCAGGTAGCGATTATTCCATACACCTACGAACACACCAACTTTCACGCCTTCCAGGTGGGCAGTCGGGTGAACATCGAGTTTGACATTATCGGCAAATACATCAGCCGTATCAATCAATACAGATAAATTAAGAGACAAAAACAGGACAGTGATGATTGATTTTCTGCAATTGGTATCCTCCCGACAGAGTGACCGGGCTTATGACAAGAACCGGCTCGTAGAACCGGAAAAGCTGGAGCGTATTCTGGAGGCGGCACGGCTGGCTCCGTCAGCTTGCAATGCGCAGCCATGGAAGTTTGTTGTCGTCAACGACCCGGAACTGGCCGTGAAGGTGGGTAAGGCTACTGCCGGACTGGGTATGAACAAGTTCGCAAAAGATGCTCCCGTCCACATTCTGATTGTGGAAGAGAGCATGAACATTACTTCTTTGTTGGGGAGTAAGATAAAGGATAAATACTTCCCGCTGGTAGATATAGGCATTGCGGCCTCGCATATCTGTCTGGCAGCCGAGGCAGAGGGGTTGGGGTCCTGCATATTAGGATGGTTTGACGAGAAGGGTATCAAATCGCTTGTGGGTATCCCACAGAAGAAGCGTCTGCTACTCGATATTACCATTGGATATTCGCTGAAGCCCAAACGCCCGAAATCGCGCAAAGCCAAAGAGAAAGTGATTGCCTACAACAAGTATTGAACTGATATCTGTCAGGCTTTTTCTTCGATTTCAGCCACGAAGCGGAACTCAAAGTTCTTTCCTTTCACAGAAGGGTATTGCGAGCGGGGGTCCACTTCGGGGCGTGCCTTCAGGTGGGCTACGATGCGGTTGTAGCAATCCATTCCGCTATATGCCTTGAGTCGGGCACGGAAAGGTGTATCTACGTAAGCGAATTTGCGGTTCTCATCGCCGGGCATGGCGCGTTTGAAGATGAGGCCGGCCTCATACCAGCCGTAGTGTTCCATGTTGAGCATCCCTTCTCGGGATTCGGGATGCACCTCCACTTTGCGCATACTGCCTACCGGATGTTGGTTGATGGCCTGCTGAGCCATTTGGAAAGCTTCCAGCGTGGGCTCTTCTGTCTTGATGACCAGATAATAGTTGCGGTCGTCTATCTTCCCCTTAAACGGATAACGGGAATCTCCTTCTAAATACTTGTGCAACTTCTTTTCAGAGATGCTTTCCATCCTGATTTGTGGAATAGTTGCTAAGAAGTCCAAAACGGCTTCCTCGTCAGGAACCAATGCTTCTTTGTCGAAAAAACGAACGTATAAATTCATATTAGGTTATTAATTTGTACTAAATAGACGAATCGCTCCCACCACAGAAGCGATCCGTTTGCAAAAGTAATGGTTTTCTGTCAAACACCCAAGGGAATGGTAATGTTTTTTAGTGAAGATTAAAAAAGATTTTTTTCTCTGTATAAAAGAAAATAGCTATTCTTCCGGTTTCATCACCACTCCCAAATTGTGTTTCCCGTCCATCTTTACCGTCAGTGGCTGTTCGAAGCGTACGTGCCTGAGGAAGCGGGTCTCTTCCACTGCGGGCATGGCATCGAGGTAGGCTTGGTCATACACTCCGTCGTTGCAATAGGCATTGATGGTGAAATAACCCACACCGAAAGAGGTCAGGTTCTGGAAAAAGTGTGTGCCTTGGCTCGGATCGACACGGTAATTGGTCAGTCCGGCTTCAACGATGACACGTGCCGCAGAGATGTGGGGCCACTTGACAGGTATGCCCAGCCAGGTGTCACTGCTTCCCCAGCGTCCGGGACCGATGAGGATATAGTTTTTCCCATCAGCGAGAAAACGCCGGTTGAGTTGCTCTATGTCGTAGGCTATCAGTTGGTTGTTGCTGGCAGAATAGCCTTGGGTCTTTACATAGATGATGTCCTGTATATCCGTGACGATGCCATGTCCCAACGAGTTGTAGGAGCGGAGCAGTGTGTCCTCGTCCTTGATGAGGGTGAGGTCTTCGTCAAGCATCTCTTTGCTGTCAACAATGGGGCGCATCTGTAGCAGATAGAAGGTTCCACTCTTGTCGGGATTCAGTTTGACGGCAAACTCTATCTCTACCGGGCGGCGCATTTCGCTCTGTCCGTAGTTCTGCACGAGTTGCAGAATCTTGGACAAAGGAAAGACGTCGTGTTGCAGGATGTTGGCAAAAGTTATCAGCTTTCGTCCACCGGGATAGATGCCATCGCGGATGACCATATCGTAAGGGTCGTAGGTCGAAGCGATGAAGTTGAGCGAACCGTCTTCTTCGGCCTCTTTGACAGAGAGTTTCAATAAATTGAACCCGTCGTCGATAGAGAAGTTTTCTCCGGCATTCTTCAGGTCGAGGGCATAGAAGCGGGTCTGTGTTTCGCGCAGGGCAATCTCCATTTCGCTGGTCTGCAGCACTTGGGTGGGATGATGCGGACAGACGCGCAGGGTCAGGCCACCGTCAACGATGTATTTCCCCAGTCCGAGTGCCAGGCTGACTGTGCCTTCTTCTGCTTTTTCATCCCCGATGGGATAGTAGTTGAGCGAGCGGGCGACTCCGCTGATGTTGGGATAGAAGCGGTCACCGTAGCGGGTACCTACCACCTCTTGCAGGATGACGGCCATCTTTTCCTGGTCGATGACATTGCTGGTGGCCTGCATGTAAGCTTTGCTGTCGCGGTAATAGACCGAAGCGTAAACCCCCTTGATGGCATCGCTGAGCATACGGAGCATCTCGTATTTGTCGTCGAGACAAGGAATCATGTAGGTGGAATAGATGCCGGCAAAAGGCTGATAGTGGGAATCCTCCAACAGACTGGAAGAGCGGATGGCTACCGGTGCTTTTACCACTTCGAAGAAAGCAAAAAAATCCTCGATGAGCCGATCGGGCAATTTGGCGCGTAAGAAGTGGCGGAGTATTTCATCGTCGGACGTATCGCTCAGAGCTATCTGGTAGAGGTTGTTGCTCTCCATGAATTCGTCGAATATGTCGGTACACAGCACCACCGTTTTGGGTATTTCCACATGGGCATTTCCCAACTCTTCGAACTCCTCGTGGCGCTTTATCATGTTGTCCATGAATGCCAGACCGCGGCCCTTTCCCCCGAGAGAACCTTCGCCAATGCGTGCAAAGTTGGAATAGCGGTCGAAACGGTCGCGCTGGAACACGGCAACAACTCCCTGATTCTTCATCTTGCGGTATTTCACGATGGCTTCGAAGATGATTTGCCGGTGTGCATCAACGTCTTCCAATGTCTTCCATGTGATTTCTTTCAGAAATTCGGCCACAGGGAACATGGCTCGTGAATAGAGCCAGCGGGAGACATGGTTGCGGCTGATGTGGTGGAGCAACAATTCGTGTGGGATAGTGAAAATGTTCTCTTGAAGCTCTCTCAAATTGTGGATGCGCAAGACTTCCTCGTTGGTCTTCAGGTCGCGGAACACGAAGTCTCCGAACCCGAAGTTCTCGGAAACAGCTTCGCGCAGGTCAACGTCCATTTTCTTGGAGTTCTTGTCGATGAATCCTATTCCCAAGCGCATGGCCTCCTTGTGATTCTCGCTTTCGGAGGACTGTAGGATCAGTGGAATATATTCGTCGCGCTTGCGTATCTCCTCTATCAGCCGGATGCCGGCACGGGGGTCAACCTCGCCATTGCGTGGGAAGCGTGCATCGGTGATGACACCCAAGGTGTTGCCTGCATATTTGTCGTAGAGGGATTTGGCCTCTTCGTAGTTACGGGCGAGGACTATTTTCGGGCGTCCTCGCATACGCATGGTGCGTTGGTGGGCGTTCAATGCTTCTGTAGCAAACTCTTGGCTTTGTCGGAGTACAAACTTATAAAGGTTGGGCAACACCGAAGAGTAGAAACGGATGGAGTCCTCTACAAGCAGAATCATCTGTACACCCACTTCGTTGATGTCGTGTTCCAGATTCATCTTGTCTTCGATAAGCTTGATGATGGAAAGCAGCAAATCTGTATTTCCCAACCAGCAGAAGACATACTCGAAGATGCTCAAATCCTCGTTCTGCATTCGTTTGGTGATACCATGGGAGAAGGGAGTCAGCACAACGATGGGTATATCCGTATAGTGTTCCTTGATACTGCGTGCTATGTCGAAAGCATCGTTGTTGTCAGTACCAGGCATACAGATTACCAGGTCGAATGTGGTGCCTTCCAGTTTTTGCCAAGCCTCTTCCATGGTGGACACTTGGGTGAATCGTGGCGGATAGCGCAAGCTCAGGCTCATGTATTCAAGAAAAATCTTTTCATCAACGCGCCCGTCGTCCTCCAGCATGAAGGCATCATAGGGATTGGCTATCAGCAACACATTGAAGATGCGCCGCGTCATCAGGTTGGCAAACGACGTATCCTTGAAGTAGAGTTGGTTCAGTTTGTACTTGCTAAGCATATAGGCTGTTCTTTATGTAATAAGGTGTGTGTAGGTGCTATTTCAGTTTGGGCTTCAGTTCGTCCGGTGAATCTTGAGTGTAGCTGTCCACTGCCGGCGTAGGACGGTTGAAGATGACTCCGATCTGCTCTACGGATACAGACTGTGTGGGCCGGAAGTCGTCCGATTGCATGTAGTTTATCAGAGCATGCATCAGTTCGCGCGCCGCAGGACGGTTGTTGTGCCGGCACACATCAAGGCTGGTCATCACCAGCTTTCCGTTCAGCACACGAGCCTCGAACATGGTGCTGAGGCGTCGGCTGAGGAACCATGTGTCGATGGGTTGTACGATGCTGTGGAAAGTTTCTCCCATGTGGTCGGTCATCATGCATTGGGCGCGGTTGGTCAGTTCCCACCACTGCAGGTCGGTGTAATAACTGGTCGGGAAGTGACGGAACAGCGGATGAGCGTCGTCAATCCATGAACCGACGGTGTGTGGTGGCCGCATCTTGAACCAGGATGTATTCCAGAAAGTGGGTACGAAGTGCTGCACAATGCCGCTTCCATACTTGACCTTTCCGGCAACGGTGAGCAACACTTTTCCTCCACGCTCCAGAAGGGAGATGGCTTCGGCATCCAGTGTGTCAGTCACCAATAAGTCAGAATGGCTGGTTGTTGCAGGTTCGTGTTGCGGATATACCCACAGGTTCCATTCGTTCTTTACTTCACGGATAGGGTAGTTGCGCTCCGTGTAATAGGGACTCGAAGCTCTTAGTTCTGTGTAGTTGTCACATCCGACAAGGCGTACCTCGAGTATCAGTTCTTGTGGTTTGTTGTTCCAGTCCTTCAGCTGGTGTCGGAACTCTTTAAGGGAGTATTGCCCACCGACAGGTATTTCTTTTTCGTGGCTTCGTTCCGTGTGGATGATTCTACCGTCAGCCGTGCGCAGCATGTACAGGAACTCGGCATTGCGTAAGGGTGCTTCGCCGAAATGGTTCAGCTCGAAAGCTGCATGCAGCGTGTCTCCAACTGTATAGACGAAGCGGTCCAGACGCGCTAAGGGAACGGTGGGACTACAGAATTGCAACCATTCAGGAGCTGTGATGTAGCCCTTTTCACCAAAAAATACATCCAGAATACCTACGATGGCACTTCCTTGACCGCTGTAATCGTTCAGCGACAAAAGCTGGAATCCGGCATAGTCCGGAGTCCGGAGGGTCTTTTCAATCTCGTGTTTGTAGCAGAGTGCCTGCAACTTTCCCGACGCCATCAGGAAATCTTGCGCTTGATGGCTCATGTGATTGTCTGCCAGCAGGTCTCGGAAGATTTCAAAGTTTTTGGCTTTGTTCACCCCCGTGTATTTGCGTATCTCGTTAAAGTTCGGATAGCAGTTCCATTGGCCCGTTTCGTGCGAAACGAAGGGTTGGCGGACGGTGTCAATCTTTTCGCTGAATGTGCTCCATGATTCAGGGCGTTTTCTTGCCCATTCCAATCCGCGTGCTCCGGCTTTGACGTGATATTCGCTGGCAGGTTGCCAAGCCCATCCTCCACCCACTGAAGCACCTGTATATACATGGCGCGGGTCGGTCTGCTGCCAGTAGTGTACAAAGTCCGTGACCCAGGCTACCCAGCGTCCGGCAGGTTCATTGCCGCAGGCCAACATGCAGAAAGAGGCATGGTTGCCATATTCGCGGTTGAGGGCGATGGTTTCATCCATCAGATACTTGTCGATGGGCTGTCCTACCCCAAGTTTGACTCCATGGTTAGGCCAACTGGGACCTTCCGGTTGCAGATAGAAGCCAACGCGGTCGGCTGCAACAAAAGCTGCCCGCGGGGGACAATAGGAATGGAAACGCATATGATTCAGCCCGTAGTTGCGGCAAATGCGGAACACCCGTTCCCACGAAGCTGTGTCCATCGGAGCATATCCTGTCAATGGGAAATCACAATTTTCTACCGTGCCGCGTAGTTGGGTTTTCCGACCGTTCACGTAGAACCATTTCCCTTGGATGCTGAATTGGCGCATGCCGAACTCCGCACTCCGGCTGTGCTGTTGCTTGCCTTTTTTCAATGTGGCAGTCAGTTGGTAGAGGGCAGGGTGAAACTCGTCCCACAGATAGGGAGCCTCTCCCATCGGGAGAGTGACGGTAATTTCGTTGTCTCCTCGTTCCAGTGTCACCATCGTTGATGTTTCCGGTCTTTGTATCGGTTCATCTGTGTTGAAACTCTCTGCACGGAGGACGAGGTCGGCCCGGCTTTCTTTGTCCGATTCAATCAGCATGACCACTTTGGCCTCCCGCTTTTCTATGTCCGGATAGATTTGCATATCCTTGATGCAGGTCAGTGGAAGTGCTGTCAGGCTGATATTTCCAACGATGCCGTTCCAATTTCCCTGAGTCTGGTCGCTGATGCTGTGTGAGTCGTTACCCACACTGACGGTTTCCGGTCGGTTATCCACGCATAGTGTCAGATCATTTTCTCCTGTGTGCAGATAGGGCGTGAGATTGTAGGTGTGTGGCACACACAAGGAATTGGCACTCCCCACTAACTGGCCGTTGACCCAAAGGGTTGTCTCTATGTGCGGACGTTCCAACGAAAGAACGATATGTTGGCCGCGCCATGCTTTGGGTATGTTGACACTGCGTTTGTACCAGGCCTTCCCTACATAGTGTTTGTCGGGGGTCAGGAAGAAAGGGAGTTTCATCTCACTGCCTGCCCGCCGGTATCTTTCCATTTGCGGGTTGTAATAGAAAGAACTGTCATAAAGAGTGGCAGTCCATGGGGTGTTGACGGTGACGTCGTCTCCTTTCAACCTTTGGGGCATGGAGCCGGGAAGCAGGATGGTGTCATCAAACTTACGGTGCTCGAACCAGTGTTCTGTTTCACCTTGGTCTTTGCGGTCGATGGCGAATTGCCATGTTCCGGACAGGTCTATTTGTTGTTGTGCTTCCAGACTCAGGATGGAGCAAATCACAACGAGTGTAGTGAGAATGTGTCTGTTCATGGATTTACAGTTGTTTGATTATTTGGTGTTAGAATCTGACATAGACTTGCAGCTGCAACATGTTGTAGAAACTTTCAGATGTCGAGCGTACTCCGTCTGTCGTATATGATGCACTGCGTGCGTTGGTAAAGTTGTATCCTCCCTGAATCATCAGGTTCTTGTCAAGCCAATAATTCAACGAAAGCCCATAGATGGAGGTCTGGGTGTCGGAGGTCTTTTCATCGCGATAGACATCCCACTTGCCATAAACCTTGAACTGCTTTCCTACGGGCACACCGACAGCTGCATACCAACCGTCGGCCTTGTCGGCTGCAAAAAGATTATTGCTTTTGCGTCCCTCTGAAGCAATATATTCGGCACGCACCGTCCAGTCTGCTTCATATTTTACTCCGAACGACATACGGTTACGGTCAACTGTAACTCCTTTGGCTGTGTACTCGCCAGCCCATCCGAAGGCTCCGATCTGCAAATCCTTGATGGGAGCAAACCAGACACCTCCAATGACATCCTTGCTACTGTTGGCATCGTTGTGATTCACGCCTTGTCCGTTATATACTCCCACCTGATAGTGGAACAGGCGGTGCTCATCTTTGCCAATAGGGAAGAGGTCACCTTGCAAAAGCAGTCCGGCATCGCGTCCGCCGCTGCCATGCTCACCTACACGGTCGGAAAAGCCTGACAATTTCGTTATGGCTTGAGCGTAGGCTCCAAATCCTTGATTCCAAGGGTTGTAGGGGTTCTCAAAGGTGAAAGCACGCTTCATCTGACCGAAACGGACGTTCAACCAAGGGTATTTTACCCATTCCACGTATGCATCTACAATGCGAGGGCCTTTGTCCACATCAGGCGCACCGTTTACTTCCATCTGCAAGCGATATTTGAAATCTGTGGCTACAGTCCCGTTTACATAGACGCGTGCCAGACGGAGATTGAAACCTGCGGTGCGGTCTTTAGACTCTTCATCGTAATAAGTATAGTTGCCGATGATATAACCGCCAAACTTGGCCGTTACGGGAATGTCTTTCAGTTTGGGGAGTTGTGCCTTGATCGTCTGACCCATGCTACACATTGTAGCCAATAATACGATAGAAAATGTTCTTTTCATGATTTGAACTGTTTTTTAGAAGATTTGCTTCTTCAGCCTCGAAGGTTTAAATCTGTTGCACGAAAGATTTAAATCTTCCGTACAGAAGATCAATTCTTTCTTTATTAAAATCCTTTGTCAATAAAAAAGGCTCACGCTCCATCGAGCGCGAGCCTTTTAATATCGTGTTTTGAATTATGCCTCTACGTTACCACCTCTTTCCTTGCGGCTCATCACGCGGTAAGCGATAGGAGCTGCGATGAAGAGTGAAGACAATGTACCGAATACCACACCGAGAATCATAGCGAATGCGAAGCTGCGGATGCTGTCACCACCAAGGATGAAGATGCAGAGCAACACCACCAATGTGCTGAATGAAGTATTGATGGTACGTGCCAATGTAGTGTTCAGAGAGTCGTTGAACAACTGGAACTTGTTACGCTTCGGATAGAGTCCGTTGAACTCACGTACGCGGTCGAAGATTACCACCTTGTCGTTTATAGAGTAACCGATAGCGGTCAGGATGGCACCGATGAAAGTCTGGTCGATTTCCAAAGACATGGGCATCCAACCGTAGCACAGAGAGTACATACCGATAATCAGTGTGGTATCACAAACCAATGCCACCACTGAACCGACAGAGTACGCCACGTTGCGGAAACGGACAAGGATATAAAGGAATATGGCAATCAAAGCCAGAATAACCGACCAAATAGCAGAAGTCTTGATGTCATCAGCGATAGAAGGACCAACCTTCTGTGAACTGATGATAGAACCTCCTTCACGATTGTCGCGGTCAATGAACACTTCCAATGTGGTTCCCTCAGTAAGCAAGTTTCCTTCGCTAAGAGCCTCGTAGAGGAATGCCTCGATTTCAGAATCAACATTAGCACCATTTTCATTGATGCGGTAGTTGGTAGAAACACGGACAGTTCTTCCGTCGGTACCCAAAGCAATGGCACTTACCTTGGCATCAGTAATCTTCTGAGAGAGCAGTTCGCTCACGGTTTCAGGAGCAACCTGCTGTTCGAACTGAACCACGAAGTTGCGTCCACCGGTAAAGTCGATGCTCTGAGCCAATCCACGGAGTCCGAATGAAATCAAGCAAATGACAAGTGCAGAACCGAAGATAACCAATGACTTCTTGGCACTACCCATGAAGTTGTACTTGGTACCCTGCATCAAGTTCTTAGAGATGTTGGTGCTGAAAGTCAAGTTCAACCACTTGTCCTTACCCATACGCCATTCGTAAACAATGCGAGTCAAGAACACGGCAGTGAAGAATGAGCAGAGGATACCGATAATCAAAGTGGTGGCAAAACCACGGATAGGACCTGTACCGAAGTTGAACAGGATGATACCGGTGATGATAGAAGTCAAGTTGGAGTCGAAGATGGCAGAGAAGGCATTCTTGTAACCGTCGGCCAAAGCGGCACGTACGTTTTTGCCTGCACGCAACTCTTCCTTCGCGCGTTCATATATAAGTACGTTAGCATCCACAGCCATACCGAGTGAGAGCACCATACCGGCGATACCGGACATGGTCAATGCTGCTTGGAAAGAGGTGAGGATACCGAGTGTAAAGAAGAAGTTCACAATCAAGGCACCGTTAGCCACCATACCCGGAATGAAACCGTACATGGCGCACATGTAAATCATCAACAGCACGAACGCAAAAATGAACGACCACATACCCTGATTGATAGATTCCTGACCGAGTGAAGGACCTACGATGTCTTCCTGTACAATGCGGGCAGGAGCGGGCATCTTACCAGACTTCAACACGTTAGCCAAGTCCTTGGTGACTTCAGGAGTAAAGTTTCCTGTAATCTGTGAATTACCGCCTGTAATTTCACCGTTCACATTCGGTGCACTATATACGTATCCGTCCAAAACGATAGCGATGGCGCGGCCTACATTCTTCTTGGTCAGAGCTGCCCAACGACGGGAACCGTCGGTGTTCATGGACATACTTACGCAAGGCTTACCATAGTTGTCGTATGTATCAGCTGCATCTACAACCACGTCACCTTCCAATGGAGCACGTCCGTTACGTTCGGTTGACTTGATGGCATACAGTTCGTAGATTTGACCGGTCTTGTCGAAATCGGCAGCTTTTACTCCCCATTTCAGACGGAGGTCGCGCGGCAACAGGCTTTTTACCTCAGGCATAGCCAACAGGCGGTTTACCTCAGCTGTATCTTTATAGTTGGCATAACCGGCAACAGGAGATTCGTAGGTATTGAATTGCAAGATAGCTGCCAACGGATGCTCTTTCTTAGCCTGCTCCAAATTGAGTTTCTCTGCAGATGCAGTTGCTTGAGCTCCTTTCAATGCAGCGGCCAGACTATCTTTGGCTGATATGGCAGCAGCTTCTTCAACAACTTCAGCTACAGCAGCTGTGTCACCTTCCAGAGCACTCTTGTCTGCCAGGATTGTACGCAACTTTGCATCAGCACTGCTCAAGAATGAAACGATTTCACTGGCATTGTAAGTTTCCCAAAACTCAAGGTTGGCAGAGCCCTGAAGCAGAGCACGTACACGTTCGGGCTCTTTGATACCGGGCAATTCCACCATGATGCGTCCCATGCTTCCTTCCAAAGCCTGAATGTTAGGCTGGGCCACACCAAAACGGTCGATACGGGTACGCAACACATTGAAAGAGTTATCGATGGCAGCCTTCACTTCTGCGCGGAGAACCTTGATTACTTCATCGTCCGTACTTTTTGTGTTGACCTTATCCTTCAATTGCTGTGTAGCAAAAAGCTCAGCCAATGTGGCTTCGGGAGCAAGTTTACGGTACTCTTCTACGAAAAGGGTGATGAAATCAGTTTGGCTTGTAACCTGCTTGCGGGCTGCTTCGTTGACAGCTTTGTTGAAGGCTTCGTCACTCTTGTGGTCAGCCAAAGCCTTCACTACGTCAGGCACTGACACTTCAAGAATCACGTTCATACCGCCCTTCAAATCAAGGCCCAAGCCGATTTCCATCTCACGACACTGTTTCAGTGTGTAAGCACCCAACCAAACTTTCTCATTCTGCACAGAGTCGAGGTAGTGGGTCTCGCCCTGCGGATCCTGTGCCGCCTTGTTCATGTGATGGCGGGTCACAAAAGAGAACGACAGATAGAACACACATACGAGTGTGAGCAACGCCGCAAAAATCTTAACAAATCCTTTGTTTTGCATTTTTTAATTCGTTTTTTATATTACTTATTTTACTTGTATTTCACTTGATTTCGGTGGAGCATAGTGCTACAAGGCTGCAAATATAGGTTTTTTTTCACATTTGCGAGCGATTTGCTGACTAATATTTAATATTTTGTAGCAAAAAAAGGGGTTTATTTCTGTTTTCCCCCGTTTGAAAGAGTCTTATTGCTTCTTTAAATAACACCAGATGGGGTAGTGGTCTGAAGCTTTGATGGATTTGTCCACGGTACAATTGTATGTTTCAAAATTGTTGCTGTTCAGAATATGGTCTATCCGGAAATAAAATCCGTTCCGGTTATAAGAAATGCCCAATCCGTTTCCTGAACTTACGAATGCATCGTTGAGTTGGGCAGATATGACCCTGTGGGCATACGATATGGGAGAATCATTGAAGTCTCCACAGACAACGATGTACCTATGTGGTGTTTCCCTAATGAATTTGGCTATGCTGTCAGCTTGTGGCCCCCGGATAGCAGCTGCATCTGTAATTTTCCCGAGTAACAGCCGTGAAGCGTTCTTTACCTTTTCTTTTTCGGGAGCAACTATCATGTCGTGGTAGATTTCTTTATCATCGGTCGTCAGCTTGTTTGATTCCAAATGGTTGTTGATCAGTAGCAGAGTGTCTGTGCCCAATAGAATTTCATAAGCCATACTGCCGTTGCTTTTGCTTGTATAGTTTATCTTTTTTGCTGAAAGAATGGGATAGCGTGAGAAACAGTCCCAACCATTGTTCGATTCTTGGTGATGAGTGTGGTACGGGTACACCGACAACGCATCCTTCACACTTTGTTCATTCAGGAATTTGCTGTTGTTGGACTTGTTGAGGATGGCCTCTTGTGTACAGATGATGTCTGCATTGCTGTTGGCCAGATAGTTCACGACTTCATTCGGAGCATCAGCCTTGTGCGGTTTGTCGTGGTCGTAAGCCATGACGTTGTAAGACAGAATTTTGAATGCGTCATCCGGAATCTCTTTGGTCGGTGTGTTGATGGGGATATAATCCCTGATTTGTCCGGCACATGCCACCATGGATATAAGGGACAGCAAAGCATATTTCCGGTAGAAAAGCAACCAGAAAAGCAGGAATAGGATGTTCAGCAGGAGAAAAATGGGGAAGGCCAAGCCCGTACAAGACAATACAGGATGTTCTGTCGGGTCGATATAAGGGCTATAAGCACAGAGGAGCATCAGTGCTGCCAATAGTGCATTCCCTCCGAGTAGCAACCACCCGAAAAAGTGTCCGATATACTTCAGCTTCATAGTGTTATCTTTTGCTTGCGTCAAAAAGCTTCTTCTTTTCTTCTGTCGTTAATCCTTCGTATCCTGAGCGTTTCACCTTGTCCAATATGCGGTCGATTTCGTCTGTTTCAGCTTTTCGTCGAGCATTATAGTCGTAGTCACTTCCATGCTTGCCCCCATAATGCACCTTCATGCGTGGCTTCTTGGGGATACTTGCCGAAGGAATGGACCATCTGCTGAGGAAGTCCCATAGGTGGTTTATCCATGCTGTGGCATCGTAGCGTCCGCTACGTATCCCATAAGCAAAACACCAGCCGGCCAAAGCGCCCCCCAAGTGGGCGATGTGTCCTCCTGCATTGGCCGAAGTGATGAATAGCAGGTCGCAGAGTATCACTATCAGAGCTACATACTTCAGCCGTATATTGCCTATGAGCAGGAAACTGAGCCGATAGTCGGGCATGTAGATGGCGGTGGCCACAACAATGGCCAGCACCGAAGCCGAAGCTCCCATCAGCCATGAGTGGCCAACCATGGGCTGGAGGTAGGGGAACAGATTATAGGCAAGCAGATAGAACAATGCCCCCACAATGCCCCCAAGCAGGTAGAGACCACGGAAATGGCGGGCAGAATAGCCATAAAGGAAAAGCTTGCCGAACCAGTAGAGCCACAGCATGTTGAACAGTAAGTGGAAGATGTCTGCATGAAGGAACATGTAGGTCAGCAGCGACCAGGGTTGTGTCAAAGCCTTCCAACTGTCTGCCGGAAATTCCAGATAGTGCATGAAAGGAATATCTCCTCCATTGAACAGCCGTAATACAATCGTGGCTATCGTCAACACCAAAAAGACGCCTGCATTCACATAAATGAACTGCAGACAGACGTCCCCTTGCCGGAAGCGTCGGTTCAATTCAGTAATAAAACCGTTCATAGTCTCTGTTCTTTTTACGCCAATATAAAATCAGTATCAATCCGAAAAGCATGCCTCCCAAGTGGGCAAAGTGTGCAATGTTGTCTCCCGGTCGGTTGCTTATACCCTCCAACAGTTCGATGACCGCATAGCCGATAACGAAGTATTTGGCTTTGATAGGCATCGGTAGCGGAAAGATGAACATCTCCTGATTGGGGAAAGTCATTCCAAAGGCCAACAGGATGCCATAGACGGCTCCTGAAGCTCCTACAGTATTCCAGTAATTCAAGTATTCGCCCATGGAAATGACAATGTCGTTCATCCTGACACTGGAGAATGCTGAAAACTCAGATACAAACTCGATGTATTGTACCAGTTCCTGACAGAGGCCGGCTCCTACACCGCATATGACGTAGTAGATGAGGTATCGCTTGCTTCCCCATATCTGTTCGAGGATGCGCCCGAACATCCACACAGCGAACATGTTGAAAAAAAGATGTGGAAAACTCTGGTGCAGGAACAGATAAGTGAACAGTTGGTAAAAATGGAAGTCTGGTGCTAAAAAGAAATGTAACCCGAAGAGTTCGTTCAGGTTCACTCCGTAACGTTGCAGGACATAGCTCGCGAAGAACGCCAATACGTTCACGATAAGCAGGTGTTTGGTTGCAGCTGGCATGTGGTTCATAAACTTTATATTTGTCATAAATCAGCAAATTGGGTGCAAAAATACGAATTAATCTCTTCATAACACTTGAAAAACTCTTTCTCTTATGTTTTTTTCATCTTTTAGCATCCGATATTTCAAAAACGCAGCCCGTGAGTGTCGGTGTCGTGTTCTTCTTGTTCTTTTGCAGCGCTCGATTATTTTATGCTGAAATCCCTTAAAAAGAGGGATTGTACAATGGAAAACCCTCAAAATGGAGTTTTTTTTGCCTTTTGTGCATTTTTTCTTCTTAAAAAGTTTGGAAAATGATTTTCTTACTCTATATTTGTGCGGCAATTTAATGAGAGAATGTTTTTGAGTTACATATAATAATTAAATCATTTTCAATTCGTATGAATAAAGCAGAACTTGTAAATGCTGTTGCTGAGAAGTCTGGTCTGAGCAAAGCGGATTCAAAGAAAGCCATTGATGCTGTGGTGGCATCTATCACAGAGGCTTTGAAAGAGGGTGACAAAGTGGCTCTTGTTGGCTTCGGAACTTTTATGGTTTCTGAAAGAGGAGAGCGCACAGGTGTTAATCCTGCAACTAAGCAGACCATTACCATTGCAGCCAAGAAAATTGCAAAATTCAAACCGGGTGCAGAATTGGCTGAGGCCGTTAAATGAGCGGATATTAGCCTCTTGGTGGTTAAAAAGAGATGCATACTGTTTGTGCATCTCTTTTTTTGTTGTACTTTTGTAACTCATTTCAAACAAAGACAAACGAACGAATAAATATATAGCAGATAAATGAGTATCGAAGCAAAAATTATTTCTTCCGTAATAGACGGAATAAAAAACCTCTACGGACAAGAGGTTACTGCTGCACAAATTCAATTGCAGAAAACCAAGAAAGAGTTTGAGGGACACCTTACCCTCGTTGTATTCCCCTTCTTGAAAATGTCACGCAAAGGGCCTGAACAGACAGCTGCCGAGATTGGTGAATATCTGAAGGCTAACTGCCCGGCCATTTCTGCATGTAATGTCATCAAAGGTTTTCTCAACCTCACCATCTCATCCGATTGTTGGATTGAGTTGCTGAACGACATACATGCTGCCGCTCAGTACGGTCTTACCCAAGCCACAGAGTCTTCTCCTTTGGTCATGATTGAATACTCTTCTCCCAACACCAACAAGCCACTTCACTTGGGGCATGTGCGCAACAATCTGTTGGGTAATGCCTTGGCCAACATTGTTGCAGCCAACGGAAACCGTGTGGTAAAGACCAACATCGTCAACGACCGTGGTATCCATATCTGCAAAAGCATGTTGGCATGGTTGAAATATGGAGAAGGAGAGACTCCTGAATCATCAGGCAAGAAGGGCGACCATCTGATTGGTGACTACTATGTGGCCTTTGACAAACACTACAAGGCCGAAGTAAAAGAACTGATGGCCAAGTACACCGCCGAAGGCCTGAGTGAAGAAGAAGCCAAGGCCAAAGCAGAAGCCGAAAGCCCATTGATGAAGGAAGCCCGTGAGATGTTGGTGAAATGGGAAGCTGGCGACCCCGAAGTACGTGCCCTTTGGAAACGCATGAACGATTGGGTTTATGCCGGATTTGACGAAACCTACAAAATGATGGGTGTCTCCTTCGACAAGATATACTATGAATCGGATACATATCTCGAAGGTAAGGAAAAAGTTTTGGAAGGATTGGAGAAAAAATTCTTCTATCGTAAAGAAGATGGTTCCGTATGGGCCGACCTTACCGGTGAAGGACTCGACCACAAGCTTCTGCTCCGTGCCGACGGCACATCTGTCTATATGACTCAGGATATAGGTACAGCCAAACTTCGCTTTGCCGATTATCCTATCGACAAGATGATTTACGTTGTAGGAAACGAACAGAATTACCATTTCCAAGTACTTTCTATCCTGCTCGACAAACTCGGTTTCGAATGGGGAAAGGGACTCGTACATTTCTCTTACGGTATGGTAGAATTGCCCGAAGGCAAGATGAAGAGTCGCGAAGGTACCGTTGTGGATGCTGACGACCTGATGGCCGAGATGATAGGTACCGCTAAGGAAACCAGCCAAGAGTTAGGCAAATTGGACGGACTCACTCAAGAAGAAGCTGACAACATTGCCCGTATTGTAGGACTTGGTGCCCTCAAGTATTTCATCCTCAAGGTAGATGCCCGCAAGAACATGACTTTCAACCCTAAGGAGTCCATCGACTTTAATGGCAATACAGGACCCTTCATCCAATATACTTACGCACGTATCCAGTCTGTACTACGCAAGGCTAAGGAAGCTGGTATTTCCATTCCTGCCAATTTGCCGGTGGGTATTGAACTGAGTGAAAAAGAAGAGGGACTTATCCAAATGCTTGCAGATTTTGCCTCTGTAGTGAAGGAAGCCGGCATCACTTATAGCCCCTCGGGTATTGCCAATTACTGTTACGATTTGGTGAAAGAGTACAACCAGTTCTACCACGATTTCAGTATCTTGCGTGAGGAAAACGAAGCTGTCAAGGTGTTCCGTCTTGCTCTTTCCGAGAATGTGGCCAAGATCGTTCGCCTCGGTATGGGACTATTGGGTATTGAAGTTCCTGAAAGAATGTAAATAAAAACAAACAGGCCCTCCTCCTTACCCCTCCACAAGGGAGGGGAGTAGAATGTCCGCCTTTTCATAGGCCATCGCTATCTACTCCTTCCCCTTGGGGAAGGTTGGGGTGAGGTTCTCTCTCAACCATATGACCAAAAACAAATTCTACGTCGTTTGGCACGGAGTCACTCCAGGCATCTATGCATCATGGACAGAGTGTAAAGCACAAGTCAACGGGTGCGAAGGAGCTATCTACAAAGGATTTCCCACACGCGAAGAGGCAGAAAAGGCCTACAATTCTTCACCTTATAAATATATCGCGCGCGCGGAGAAAGAGGCACATGGTCAGAATGACAAGTTGCAGATGGCCAACCCTCCCACCAACCGTACCGACACCGTCCTCCCCCTCCCTTTAGAGGTTCATGCCGAAGCACTGGCTGTAGATGCAGCCTGTAGCGGTAATCCTGGTCCTATGGAGTATCGCGGTGTCTATTTGCGTACCGGTCAAGTTGTGTTTCATTTCGGTCCGATGCATGGCACCAACAATGTCGGAGAGTTCCTGGCCATAGTCCATGCCTTGGCCCTGCTGAAACAAAAAGGGCTCGATATGCCCATCTATTCAGACAGCCGTAACGCCATTCTCTGGGTCAAACATAAGAAATGCAAGACAAAGTTGGAGCGCACTCCCCGCACCGAAGAACTTTATCAGTTGATAGAACGTGCTGAGAAGTGGCTGAAAGAGCATACATACACTACACCCATCCTCAAGTGGGAAACTACCCGTTGGGGAGAAGTGCCAGCCGACTTTGGACGGAAGTAGTGTATATGGTGTCTGTGCATTGATATGCGGAAAAGTCTGCGTTTATTTCTTTTTCGCACCCTTGTAGATGAGATATGCCACGATAAATGCTCCAATTCCTATGAATATATATCCAATCTCGTGGCTGTATTTTGTCACTTGCTCCAACAGTTGCTCTTCCGTTTCGATGCCGGGTACTGAGGCCAACCAATAGCCGAGTATGGCAAGGATGGTGTTCCAGATGCCGGCTCCTAAGGTTGTGTAAAGCAGAAAAGTACCCATTTTCATGCGGGCCAAACCGGCAGGGATGGAGATGAGCTGTCTCACAGCAGGTATCAGTCGTCCGATGAAAGTGGCTATGGCTCCATGTTTGTCGAAATATTCTTCAGCTTGCTGTACTTTTGCGGAATCGATGAGGCACATGTGTCCGATGCGGCTGTTCGCAAATTTATAGATGATGGGGCGTCCCAACCATTTTGCCAAATAGTAGTTGATTAAAGCACCTATATTGGCACCTACTGTGGCTGCCAACACCACCAGATAGACGTTGAGTTCACCTCCAGCAGCAGCTTTCCATGCAGCCGGTGGTACTACCACTTCAGAAGGAAAAGGAATGAACGAACTTTCAATCATCATCAGCAAGATGATGGTCCAATAGTTGAGATGCTCGAGGCACCATTGTATGAATACGACAGATTCCATAAAAGTATGTAAGTGTTTAGGTTGATTCTTTAGTAGTTGATTCAATTGAATAAGAGTGGAGGCAGAGATTCTTCTTCATCATTTGGCATGATGCGTGCTTTCAGAATCAATAAGCCTTCGTAAGTGGGCATGAGTTCTTCGGCTTTTTTGTAGAAGTGGCGTGCCCGGTCTATCTCATTCGTCTCTGCATAGCATAGCGCCAGATTATAGAGAATCTGGAATGAGTTTGGCATCATGTCGCCCGTCAATTCATAAGCTTTCCTCAAATGTCTGATGGCTTCCGGATAGAGCCCCATCTTCACCTCCAGCATACCACAGGTATAGTTGGACAATGTCGGGGCAAATTGCTTGTCTATGCTTCTGCTATAGTATTGTAAGGCTTCTTTATAGTTTCCCAGTACGTGGAAACATTTGCCTATCCGATAATACGCTTCTTTATAGTCTTGACTGATGGCTAATGCATAGTTGAATGCATCAATCGCTTTGTTCGGATTTCCTGCACTGCAATAGGTTTCCCCCAATCTCATCCATAAGTTGGCATCGTAGGGAGCCTCGTCCAGCAACTGGTTATATATGTCAACGGCTTTTCCGAAACGTTTCTCGTTTATGTGGCAACCGGCCAGTACGTCAAAGGTGCTATGCAGATCCTTGCGCTTCCATCCTCTTTCCTGTGCCAGTTGCGCCTCTTCTTCTGCTATTTGAGTGGCTTCGTTGGCACAGCTGTAGTCATAAAACAGTTCGATGATGTCTTGTGTCGTCTGATGTCGCTCTTTGGGGGTATCATCCTCTTTGTACAATCTCCCTTTCATCAATTGTTTGGCTTCTTCAGTCCGCCCTTCATTAATCATCAGTTCGGCATAAAGAAATATCACCTCTCTGTCTTCTTGATCCGGGATGGATTCGGCTGTCCGGTAAGCCTCCTCCAAATTTCCGTCCAGCATGTGATTGCGTGCCTTGAATATCAGAGGGTCGGTGCTTCCGGGGTGCATGGTCAAAGCGTAGTCGATGGCCTCGTTTGCCTTCTTCATGTCCGTGTGGGTTGCATAATATTCGGCAATGTCAGTCAGCTCCTCTGCATCGAAATACGCTCCGGCACTGCACGTCCTCATAGCTTCATACCGTGTCAGCAGTTCTTTGAATTCAGGCGTTTCGAAATAGGCAAAATAATCTTTCTCGCTCATCAGTCAGCAGATGTGTTAATTGGTTTTGTTCGGACTCTTTTTCCCCCAAGTGTCTTTCAGCCCCACGGTGCGGTTGAAAACCAGATGTTCAGGGGTAGAATCTTTATCCACATTGAAATATCCGATACGTTGGAACTGGAGATAGTCGAGCGGCTTGGCCTCTGCGAGGAATTCCTCCACATAACATCCGGTCAGCACTTTCAGAGAATTTGGGTTTATCATTTCCTTCATGGCTTCCAAGGCATCGCAATTTTTTGCTTCCCGAATAGCAGCCAACTCATCACGTGGGTTCTCGGCAGTCCACAACCGGTCATACAAGCGTACTTCTGCTTTCAGGCTATGTGCACAACTTACCCAATGGAGAGTCTTTCCTTTAATCTTGCGGTCGGCACCCGGCATTCCGCTACGCGTTTCAGGGTCGTAGGTACAATAGATGGTAGTCACATGTCCTTCACTATCCTTATCGCAAGGATGCTCTTCGTTGCACCTGATGATGTAGGCATTCTTCAATCGTACTTCTTTGCCCGGTGCCAAACGCATAAACTTCTTTTCTGCCACCTCCATAAAGTCATCACGTTCAATCCAAAGTTCGCGGCTGAAGGCTATTTCGTGTGTGCCATCGGCTTCATTCTCAGGATTATTGATGGCAGTCAACATCTCCACTTTGTCTTCCGGGTAGTTGGTAATGACCAATTTTATAGGGTCGAGTACGGCACTTACGCGGGTGGCCCGTTGGTTCAGGTCTTCGCGCACGGCGCTCTCCAACAGTGCAAAATCGTTCAATGCATCGTAGGTCGTATAACCTATCTTGTTTACGAAATTTCGGATACTTTCGGGCGAATAGCCACGGCGGCGGAATCCGCAGAGGGTCGGCATACGTGGGTCATCCCATCCATTTACCAGACCTTCTTTGACCAATATGAGCAGGTTGCGCTTGCTCATGAGCGTATAATTGAGATTCAGCTTGTTGAACTCATACTGGTGCGGACGGTGGTCTTCCAGGTCCTCTCCATTCTTTACCCAATCAACAAACAGGTCGTAGAGCGGACGGTGGGGGACAAACTCCAAGGTACAGAGTGAGTGGGTGACACCTTCGAAATAGTCGCTCTGCCCGTGGGCAAAGTCGTACATCGGATAAGCCTTCCATGTGGTGCCGGTGCGGTGGTGCGGATGGTTGACCACACGATAGATAATCGGGTCGCGGAAGTGCATATTGGGGCTGGCCATGTCAATCTTGGCACGCAACACCATGCGTCCTTCCTCTATTTCTCCTGCATTCATCTTTTCGAACAGTGCCAGACTCTCTTCGGCAGGACGGTTGCGGTAGGGGCTTTCGGTACCCGGTTGGGTAGGGGTGCCCTTCTGCTGGGCTATCTCTTCAGCGCTTTGTTCGTCGATGTATGCTTTCCCTTCCTTGATGAGCTGTACGGCAAAGTCCCACAACTGTTGGAAGTAGTCGCTGGCATAATATTCATTTCCCCATTGGAAGCCGAGCCACTGGATGTCCTCCTTGATGGCATCTACATATTCAGTGTCTTCCTTGGTCGGATTCGTGTCATCAAAGCGCAGGTTGCATACCCCTCCATGTTTGGCTGCGATGCCGAAGTCCAAGCAGATGGCTTTTGCATGTCCGATGTGGAGATACCCATTGGGTTCGGGCGGAAAACGTGTCTGCACGCGATTGTCATTCTTGCCTTCTTTCAGGTCGTTTTCCACTATCTGTTCGATGAAGTTCAAACTCTTCTTTTCGGGATTTTCCGATGTATTGATTTCTGTCATATCGTTATGTTGTTGTTTTTTCTTTATTTTAAGGGTGCAAATATAGATAAAATCTCTGAATTGGCCTTGGTTTGAATTCGATTTTTATCAACCAGTCAGAAGCATCCGTGAAATCCGAACCAAAAAAAAGGATTGCACCCACCGTGTGGCGGATGCAATCCCCTTTCAGAATGTTCACACCTCCCGAATGTCTGAGGTGTTTGTGTGTATTTATCTCTGTGCGAATCCGCAGGTACGGTCGATAGCCTGACGGGCGGCTGTCATACCGGCAGCGTCGAGAGTCACTTGCATATAAGTACCGTTTTGCAAGTTCATGTTTACAGTGCCGTCCCCATTGATGGTGAGCAGTTCGATGGCTTCATCACCGTTCATTACATTCCAGCTTTGAGCCTCTTCGTCAAATTTCAGGTTCAGCTCTTCTCCGGCTTCGTTAGTGATGGTGTAGCCGTCAGCGTTGGTCTTCACCAGATATTCTCCCTTTTCACCCTGTACCTTCTTTACCTCACCGGCTTTTGCCACAGGATTAGAACCAGACCAGAATTCGATGGTGTTCAATACCAGACCATCAGCCAGCATACTGATTTCGTAAACAGGTACAATCCACATGGCGAGGAACAGCAACTCATTGACGAACTTGCTGTCAGTTACCCCTTCATTCCAAGTGCGTACCTTATTGAACAGACCGAATGAACCGATACAAGAGGACAGCATGATGCTTCCACATAACAATGCACACAGGGCGCTAACTTTGAATTTTTTCATTTTGTTTTTTGTTGATAGAAGTTAATAAATTGATTAATGCGCTGACAAAGATAGAACATTATTCCTGAAAAAGTCTCATTTTTCTTTTAAAAATAGGCGCATAGGGTGCAAAAAGCGATATTTGTTGTATCTTTGTGCGCTAAAACTGAATAAATAATCAATAAAACTATAAAAATGACAGAACAAATCAAACAAACTCTTCGCGATTCTAAGGCCGCCCGGTGGACGGCGCTCGTGATTGTATCGTTCACTATGATGTGGGGGTATTTCCTCACCGATGCCATGTCTCCATTGATGACGATGTTGGAAGAAGAAATGAACTGGTCAAGTTCAGAATTTGGAATTTTCAATTGGGCTTATTGCTGGTTTAACGTTTTTCTTTGTATGCTTCTTTTCGGTGGTATCATCCTCGACAAGATGGGTGTACGTTTCACCGGTCTGATGTCTTGTGCGCTGATGGTCATTGGTGCATTCATCAAGTATTATGCCGTTGAATTTATTTCTCCCGCTCCTGAGGCCGGATATATTTACGTCTTTGGAGTTGGTATCCGGATTCAGGTCTTTTTGGCCAGCTTGGGTTATGCTATTTTTGCTGTGGGTACGGAGAATTGCGGTATTACGGTGACAAAAGTTATCGCCAAATGGTTCAAGGGTAAGGAGATGGCACTTGCCATGGGGTCTCAGGTCGCCGTGGCACGTTTGGGCACGGCATTGGCCATGATTGTCAGTCCGCTCATTGCGAAAAACTTCAGTATGTCCACTCCCTTGTTGTTCGCATTGGTGCTGTTGGGAGTCGGTCTGTTGGCTTATATCGCCTTCTGTGTGATGGATGCCCGTCTCGACAAGCAGATAACCGAGGTCAGCGAGTCGGATGATACATTCTCAGTGTCGGACATTAAGGCCATTGTCAGCAATCGTGGTTTTTGGCTCATTGCATTGCTCTGCCTGATGTTTTATTCAGCAGTATTCCCTTTCATGAAATATGCCACTTCGTTGATGGAGAACAAATATGGAATGGCCACCGAATGGGCTGGTTGGATTCCTGCACTCATCCCCATGGGAAATTTGGTAATGACCCCGCTTTTTGGAGGTCTTTATGACAAATATGGCAAGGGAGCTTCCATCATGATATTGGGTTCGGCCATGCTTATCCTTGTGCATGTTCTGTTTGCCCTGCCCATACTTAACTACTGGTGGTTTGCTGCTTTCGTCGCAATCGTATTGGGAGTGGCTTTCTCGTTGGTACCCTCTGCCATGTGGCCCAGTGTGCCGAAGATTATCCCGGAAAAACTTCTTGGTTCGGCCTATGCTCTCATCTTCTGGGTGCAGAATATCGGTTTGGGCTTTGTCCCCCTGCTCGTGGGTTGGCTGCTTAATAGATATTGTATTGCGGGCGAACGCATTGTGGACGGCAAATCATTCATCCAATACGACTATACCCTGCCTATGTGTGTGTTCGCCATCTTTGGCATAGTGGCACTGATGTTGGCTTTTGCCCTTAAAAAAGAGGACAAACGCAAGGGATATGGCTTGGAAGAACCGAATATCAGATAAGATTTTTGCACAGATGTTTGGCTGTTAAAAATAAAAGCCGTATCTTTGCGGCCTGAAAAGAAGAACCATTACACATATTGTTACCAAACAATAACAAAAGTATAACAAAATAAGAAGATATAGCAATGAAAAAAGGTATTCATCCTGAAAATTACCGTCCTGTAGTGTTCAAAGACATGTCAAATGGTGATATGTTCCTGACTCGTTCTACTTGCAAGACAACAGACACTGTAGAGTTTGAAGGCGAGACTTATCCGGTAGTGAAAGTCGAAATTTCAAGTACTTCACATCCCTTCTTCACCGGTAAGGCCAAGTTGGTTGACACCGCCGGTCGTGTGGATAAGTTCATGAGCCGTTACGGTAATGCACGTAAGAAGTAATATTAATCCCACACATAAGGTAAACACCGGAACTTGAATGATGACATTCGGGTTCCGGTGTTTCCTTTTTCCAAAATGTGTCTTATACTGCTATAGGTAGACACATTTACTAACAATTAAAATGTGTAAGCAGTATGCGTAAGAAATGGCAACATTACAGTGAAGAAGAGTGTCTATCTATTCTTCGTGATTACTACAGTTCAGGGCTGAGC
>JAFTNZ010000032.1 GCA_017451645.1 Bacteroidaceae bacterium
ATTGCGTGTTTATACTTCCCGATTGGCCACCAAAGAATCGTATTGGATATTCCACAAGGATGGGGATGATTTTGACTTGAAGGTGTCAGACCCTAAGAGTCCGTCCTATCTGTTGATTGCCAATGACCCTGAGATGGAGAGCATCATTGGTGCATTGAATGCGCTTATCCTGAACCGACTTGTTACTCGTGTGAACACAGGACAAGGAAAGAACATACCGGTAAGTATCATTGTCGATGAGTTGCCGACACTCTATTTCCATAAGATTGACCGCTTGATTGGTACAGCTCGAAGCAACAAAGTAAGTGTGGCGCTAGGTTTTCAGGAGTTGCCACAGTTGGAAGCGGACTATGGCAAGGTTGGTTTGCAGAAGATTATCACCACGGTTGGCAATGTGGTGTCTGGCTCTGCAAGAAGCAAGGAAACCTTGGAATGGCTCTCCAATGACATTTTCGGTAAGGTGGTACAGCTGAAGAAGGGTGTGACTATTGACCGTGACAAGACCTCCATCAATCTAAACGAGAATATGGACAATCTTGTTCCAGCAAGCAAAATCTCAGATATGCCGACAGGTTGGGTATGCGGTCAGGTGGCACGTGATTTTGTGAAAACCAAAGTAGGTATGCGTGACCAGATGAACATACAGGAATCAGAAGAGTTCAAGACCTCCAAATTCTACTGCAAGACCGACTTTGACATGAAGGAGATAAAGAAAGAAGAAGCGGACTATGTACCGCTTCCCAAGTTCTATACGTTCAAGTCACGGGATGCAAGGGAACGTATTCTGTATGCCAATTTCTTGCAGGTTAATAAGGATGTGAAGAAGATGATTGATGAAATATTTGCTAAAAAGAGGGCTAAATAATTATATAGAAATAATATTCTCTAAATGAGATATTTGTAATAATCCACATCGAGGAGCTGATGCAGGAATTGCAACGGGAGGTCACCATCCTCATCGTCACCCACAACATGGGGCAGGCCATGCGCATCTCCTCCCGCTCCATGTTCATGTACCTGGGTGAACTGGTGGAGTACGGCGATACGGAGACAATGTTCTCCAACCCCACCGACGAGCGCATCCAAGCCTATCTGACGGGCAAGATGGGGTGATTGAGGACCATTCCTCGCACCTATACGTTTATACCATATTCATGCTTGATTTCGTCCATCACGAAAGTGCTTTCCAACGAACCGAGATTCTCGATGGTGCCCAATACGTTGAGGACAAACTCCTGATAATATTTCATATTGGGAGCATGTATTTTCAGCAGGTAGTCGAAACTTCCTGAGATATTGTAGCACTCCGTCACCTCGGGAATGCCCCGGATGATTTCCGCGAAGTCCTGTGCTATCTCACGGCTCAGCCTGCTCATCTTCACATTGCAGAAGACAATGAAGCCCTGATTGAGCTTCTCTGCATCGAGCACGGCTATGTATTTCTTGATATAGCCATTGCTCTCCAACCGTTTCAAGCGCTCAAATACGGGTGTAGAAGAGAGGCTCACCCGCGAAGCCAGTTCCTTGGTGGTGAGTCGGGCATTTTCCTGCAGGGTGCGCAGGATTTGCAAGTCAACTTTATCCAATGTTTCCATAAAGAATAATATTCTGCCAAAACGTCCAATCCGCTCTTCCGACTTGGCAATTTTACTATTTTCAGATGCAAATTTAGTGACTTTTTCCAAAAATCAGACACATCTTGTACGAAAATCCTACAACATGTAACTTTGCACCGACAAAAAGAACAAAATGTATCACCTAAAAAGAGAATCAATTATGGAAAGAACAAAACTTCACTTCGAGACATTGCAACTACACGTAGGTCAAGAACAACCCGACCCCGCCACCGACGCACGCGCGGTACCCATTTACCAGACAACCTCGTATGTCTTCCACAACTCGCAACATGCAGCCGACCGCTTCGGCCTCCGCGATGCAGGAAACATCTATGGCCGGTTGACCAACTCCACACAAGGTGTTTTTGAAGAGCGCGTAGCCGCACTGGAAGGGGGTGTGGCCGGATTGGCCGTAGCATCAGGAGCTGCAGCCATTACGTATGCCCTACAGAACATCCTTCAGGCGGGCGACCATGTGGTAGCAGCCGACAATCTGTATGGCGGTTCGTACAACCTCATCACCCATACCCTTGCCGCACAGGGCATCACCCACACCATCGTCCGGGTGAACGACCCCGTTGCACTGGAAGCATCCATCCGTCCCCATACGAAAGTGGTGTTCGTGGAGACCTTCGGCAATCCGAATTCCGACGTATTGAATCTTGAAGGTGTATCTGAGATAGCCCACCGCCATGGTGTCCCTGTGATTGTAGACAACACGTTTGCTACCCCCTACCTCTTCCGTCCATTGGAGCATGGGGCAGACATCGTGGTACACTCTGCCACCAAGTTCATCGGCGGACATGGCACCTCGTTGGGTGGGGTCATCGTAGATGGAGGCCGTTTCGACTGGAAAGCCTACCCCAACAAGTTTCCCACCTTGGCCAAGCCCGAGCCAAGCTACCACGGTGCCGTCTTTGCCGATGTGGCCGGTGCATCCGCCTTCGTCACCCGCATCCGTGCGGTCATCCTTCGCGATACAGGTGCCACCCTTTCGCCATTCAATGCGTTCATCCTGTTGCAGGGGTTGGAGACCCTTTCGCTACGTGTTGAGCGCCATGTGGCAAATGCGTTGAAGGTGGTGGACTTCCTGAATCATCATCCGAAGGTCGTGAAGGTCAATCACCCCTCTTTGCCCACTCATCCCGACCATGCGTTGTATAACAATTACTTCCCTAATGGTGCAGCCAGCATCTTCACCTTTGAAATAAAGGGAGGACAGGAAGAGGCGTGGAAGTTCATCGACTCACTCCACATTTTCTCCCTGTTGGCCAACGTGGCCGATGTGAAGAGCCTGGTCATTCACCCCTACACCACGACCCACTCGCAACTCTCGGCAGAGGAATTGGCGACCCAGCATATCACTCCCTCAACCATCCGCTTGTCCGTAGGAACAGAACATATCGATGACTTGTTGGCAGATATCAGCCAGGCATTAGAAAAAATCTAATAAGTAAAGAACAAAAAGATTGTTTCCAAGATAAACATTGGGATACCACATTCTAGAGGAACTGATAGCTCAACGGCAGAATCCTATACGCTGCCAATGGGCTATCAGTCCTCTTAATTCCAAATTATAAAAACGATAGCACTATCGAAACATCCATTAGCCAAACCGCCATCATGTTTTTCAAAAGCATTACCTTTGCCACAAATTTATAAAATAATTGTAAAGACTATGACCTTTTCAACGATTGTCTGGGGCGGTATTATCACGATAATAATAGTGGCCTCCATATTTAGGGCGATAGAAAAATATCACCTCTCAAAGAACTTCCAGAAGAGAAATATCCATTTGATAGAAATGGATAAGGAAGAAGATTTGTCTTATCATCCAAAACATCAACGTATAAAGACAAAGTACGCATCCGTGAGGGAACAGATATAATTAGTCATATGGAACTCAAACAATTAAACAGTTTTATAAAGGTAGCAGAGCTATTGAATTTCTCTGCAGCAGCCAAAGCACTGTATATCACCCAAAGTACGTTGTCACAGCAAATCCAACAATTGG
>JAFTNZ010000038.1 GCA_017451645.1 Bacteroidaceae bacterium
ACGATAACTATATAAACATCGTCGATAATCACATAGTCATCGTCGATGATTATATAAACATCGACGATGATTAAAGTTTCATGCAAAGCCATTTTGTTTTTTCAGCAAGTCTTATTAACTTTGCACACAAGCAAACCAACTTTTAATCTTAACATCACTATGGCAGAGTATATCAAACAGGAAATTGTGGACTTGAATGACACAGGCGAGAAGCAAGTCTATTACCGCATGAAGCGCAACCTGCACTTCACACACGAGCAGTTTTTGGAATGGTTGGAGAATGCTGACCCGTTCATCACGAAACATGCAGAAAGTGTACTGAAACACATCACGCACCAAATGGCTGTAGTCATGGCACTGGGACACAGCGTGACGATTGACGGACTGGGCACTTTCCGTGCCGGCATCGGACTCAAACGCGGGAAGGAGATGGACGGATTGAACGACGGAAAACCAAGCCTCAATGCACAGAGCCTGCAGGTGACGGACGTATATTTCCGGCCGGACAAGAAACTTATCCACGACACGAACTACAACTGCACTCTGACACGCGGTGGCACCCGACGCATCCGCGAGCAGAAATATACCCGTGAAGAGCGACTGGCCCGTGCTTTGGAATATCTGGACAAACACGCAACCATGAACATCGCGCAATACGTGTCGCTGACCGGCCTGTCGCGCACAGCTGCCACTCTGGAGCTGCAAGCCTTCCGCAACGACCCTGAAAGCGGCATCACCCACGAAGGGCGTGGCACTCACAAAGTGTATGTAAGGAGGAAGTAGAGGTGGATTTGTGGGCTAAAACGATGAAGAATCCGCTGTTTTAGCCCACTTATAACTGATAGGAGGGCAAGACATCAGTCTGGCCCACAAATCTCAAAAAGGTTGTATCTCCTGTGGTGGAATAACAGAAACAAAGCATTCAGGAGCCGCTCACTTGATAAAGATGATTTTAGTGACAATCCCCTCCTCGCCCTTTTCATCGGTAGCCATCACATGGTAAACCCCGGAAGCCACCCGTTTGCCCTGCGCGTTACGCCCATCCCAAGAGAAACTTCCTCCCACGGAGGTGCCTTCATGAATCAGGCTGCCATAGGCATCTGTGATTTTCACCTGCGAATTCATCATCAGGCCCACGATGCTGACCGTACCCGCATAATCGGGACGCACCGGATTAGGATAGGCACGCACACTGCTCTCTGAAAAAGAGGATTGTGCCTGAGTGGCTTCACTCTGGTAGGCAACCAACCCTTTGCTGGTGCCTATATAGACCAAGCCGGTCTCTTTGTTGACAGCAATACTCTGTATCTCATTAGAAAGTAAGGGGCTGTTTTCAGTAGTGAAATGAGCAATCTGTTCCAGTCCGTCTGCCGAAAGCAGATAGATGCCACCCGATTCTGTACCCACCCATTTGCGATTGGCACCATCGATAGCAATCTCGGTAATGGCCACACCATCCATCAGATAGTCGGCATAGTTGGTCCCATCGTTGCGTGGTACCTTTATCTGGGTAAAGCGGAAGTTGTCGGCCTCATCGAATATGGTGGCCGGATTGGGTATGACAAGAAGCCCTTGCCGGGTACCCACCCAGATGGCTCCATCGGCCTCTTCCACGGCACAAGTCACTTCCGCATTGTTCATCTTCTCGCCATCTTGATTCGTCAAGTCTGAGAGGTAAGCAATGCGGTCGTCGGACACGTCCTCGATAGTACCCTTGTGGTCAAGTACAACGATGCCTGTCTTGGTATAATTCGGTGTCAGAAACCACATCCACCCCCGACGGTCGAAAAAGGTTCTGCGGAAAGTTTCTACCTGACTAATTTCCTGATGGTAAAGCGACACCCACTTTTTTTCGTGTGTATAGACACTAATGATGTTGGTAGCTCCGGCACAGAGTGCCCACAGATTCTTCTGGTCATCGTAGCAGAGACCATCTACCCGGACGATGTTAGGATAGCGGTGATCGCTGCTGATAGCGCTGTTGGCCGGAGTATGGAGTCTGACGAACTTCCCGTCTTGAAACTCGTAAAGCCCTTCACCTGCCGAAGCGGCAAACAGGTGACCGTCGTCATCGGGATCTACAGCAATGGAGGTGATGTCCCCGTAGCGTGACTTTCCGGTCTGCTCTGTGATGCCTTCCTCCTGATAAATAAGCCATTGGCCATTTCCATCCATCATTTGAATGGTACCGGGATTGTAGTAGCGATCCAGATAGATACCTCCACCGCAAGTATATAGTTTGCCTCCATGCATGAACATCCTGTAAAAGAGGTTGCGCTTCGGTGCATTCAACGCGAGGGGAGCCACGCTCTGTTTCAGCGTATTTCCATCGGGGATATAGCCTGCCAATCCTTCGCCGGTGTGCGACACCCAATAGGTGGACTTGCCATAAGTCACATCGACGGCTCCCAGTGGAGCTTGCATGACCTCGTAGTCTTGTGGAGATTCGAAAAGATAGAGTTTGTCATCAGTACCTACAGCCAGTTTGTCGGCAAGCAGACTGAAATAGTTGCAAGTACCCTCCAGCACGCGGGTATATTCTCCCGTCGCAGGATCGAGTGCAAGCAAAGCATGACGGGGAATGTAGCCATAGAGCACCCCCTTGTGGCTGACAAGATGCGTGAATGTATTGGTGCGTATCCGGGTCCACTTGCTGATGTCGAGCAGATTGTCTGACAAACGGCCACTATAAAGCCCATCGCCCGGAACAGCAGCCAACAAATAACCATTGCTGACAGCACAACTGACCACCTGTTTGTCAAGCGTATAATTGACAGCAATAGTCCGCTGCCTGACATCCAGTACAACAATCCCCGTGTTGGTAGCCAAGTAAGCGCGACTGCCTTCCACACTCACCCCATTCACACGCTTGTCGGCCAACGACGAGTTCTTCAAGTCTGTAATGTTGTAAATGTCTTCCTGTTCGTCCATCAGGTCTATGTTCCCGTTGCTGTAAACCAGCAACAATTTCTTTTCCTGACGACAGAGAGCGATATGCGCTATTTCCACGTCACTCAACGTATGGACAAGGTCGTATGTCACAATATCACTGTCGTCGGGGTCATAAGAAAAAAGCGAGCCACTGCTCAGGGCATATACTTTACCGCCAAAAAACACACTCATGGAGGTGCTTCCATAGGCCATGTGAGCCTGCCACTCACCTACAGCCAACTGAGCGTGAAGAACAACTCCCAAGCACCACAACAAACAAAGAAGAACAAGTTTTTTCATACAAACTCTAAAATACTAACACTTGTAACTACTACACGGGGAATGCTCCGCAAGAAATTTGCACAACTTCTCCACAGCACGCGCACGATGGCTAATGCGGTTCTTGATGTCATTGCCCAACAACGCGAAAGAGTGGTCGTAACCTTCGGGGCGGAAGATGGGGTCGTAGCCGAATCCGCCTTCTCCCTCGCGCTCTTCCAGGATGGTTCCCTTTACCACTCCCTCGAAAAGGAACTCCTCTCCCTTTATTATTAACGCAATAACGGTGCGAAATTGTGCATGACGGTCATTTTTTCCATCCAATTCTTCCAAAAGCTTCTGCATGTTGGCTTCAGAATCATGTCCCGGACCTGCATAACGGGCAGAATAGACACCTGGGGCCCCATCCAAGGCATCGACTTCCAAACCAGTGTCATCAGCAAAGCAATCCTGCCCATAGCGCTCATAGATATAACGGGCTTTCATCAATGCGTTTCCTTCCAAGGTGTCGGCTGTTTCGGGAATGTCGTCGGTGCAACCTATCTCTTTCAGGCTTTTCAGTTCAATACTGTCTCCGAGGATGGCGCTAACCTCCTCCAATTTGTGTCGGTTGTTTGTTACAAAAATCATTTCATTTACCATTTACCATTTACAAAGTACCATTTATCATGCTGTACACAAATTGTACCTTGTAAATGGTAAATTGTACATGCACTTATTTTTTCTTGCTCTTTACTTTAATCTGGTCAAATCCTTCGCCATAGACACCCACCACGTTGCTTTGCGAAATGAAGGCGTTGGGGTCTATGTCCTTCACCAGGCGGAAAATGTGGATGGCCTCACTCTTCTTGGCCAATATGCAAAGTACCTTCATAGGCTGTTTGCTGTAAAAGCCTGTACCATCCAGTATGGTGACACCGCGGTTCACTTCCGTTAAGACAGCTTCGCCAATCTCCTCGTACTTCTTGCTGAAGATAAGGAATTGCACACTCTGTCGGGCACTGTTGACAATATAGTCGATGGCCACACTGATGATGATGAGTGTGACGAAACCGAATACTACGCGGCGCCAATCTTCGAAAATGAAATAGCAGGAAGAGATGATGACAATGTCGCACACCATAATCATGCGACCGAAAGTGATGGTCTTGTACTTGTTGACAATGGCAGCGATGATGTCCGTACCACCCGTACTACCACCTACTATGAATACCACGGCAATACCTACTCCGCAGAATATGGAACCGATGACGCAGGCCATAAAGTCCTGTCCGGGACCGATAATTTGTAGTAGTTCGCCTGTTTCGGGGTTCTTCATCATCTCTTGGAATACATCCAGGAAGAATGTCAGCACCGATACAGAATAGATAGTTTTCAAGCAGAATTTCAGTCCCAAGATATAGAGGGCTACTGCCAGAAAGGCCGCATTGATGACGAAATAGGAAATTTGCATCTCAATGCCTGTGGCATAGTATATGATGGCCGAGATACCTGTCACTCCTCCCGTGGTTATCTGATAGGGTAGCAGGAAAAGGGTCCATCCGAGTGCATAGGCCATCAAGCCTAAAGTGATTGTGAGATAGTCTTTGGTTTCTCGCCAAAGAAGACCCACCCTGCCCCTCCCAGAGGAGGGGAGTGAGTTGCCTTTTTTGTCTGTTTCCATACGTATTGTCTATTTACTCCCCTCCCTTGGGAGGGGTAGGGGGAGGGTCTGTTTACAGTACAATGTTCACAATCTTTTTCGGTACGATGATGACCTTCTTCGGAGTCTTTCCTTCAATCCATTTCTGACTCTGCTCGTCAGCCATCACAGTACTTTCGATGGTTGCATTATCGGCATCTGCAGGGAAGTCCAATGTGAAACGTGCCTTACCGTTGAAAGAGATGGTATATTTTACGGTATCCTCTACAAGGTATGATTCATTGTACTCCGGCCACTTGGCATCGCAGACACTGGTAACTGGCAGTCCGTCACTATGCAGCATTTCCCAAAGTTCTTCGGCCAAATGGGGGGCAAAAGGCGCAATCAGCGTGGTCAGCAGGCGCAGGACCTCTGTAGAACGACACTTCAATTGGATCAGTTCGTTGACACAAATCATGAAGGCACTGATGCTGGTGTTGTATGAGAAGGTCTCGATATCACCGGTTACCTTCTTGATGAGTTTGTGGATGCACTTCAACTCCTCTTTTGTCGCGGGGACATCGGTGGGCAGATATTCATCCGTACGGCTGTAGAACAATCCCCACAGCTTCTTCAAGAAGCGGTGTACACCATCGATTCCGTTAGTATCCCATGGTTTGCTCTGCTCTACAGGTCCCAAGAACATCTCGTACATACGCAAGGTGTCGGCACCGTATTTCTCTACAATCATGTCGGGGTTCACCACGTTGAACATCGATTTTGACATCTTCTCTACGGCCCAACCGCAGATATATTTGCCATCCTCAAGGATGAACTCTGCATCGTTATACTCAGGACGCCATGCCTTAAAAGCTTCCACATCCAACACATCGGCACTTACAATGTTCACATCGACATGCAGGGGTGTCACATCGTACTGGCCCTTCAGGCCATGGCTGACGAAGGTGTTGGTATCCTTGATACGATATACGAAGTTGCTTCGTCCCTGAATCATTCCTTGGTTCACCAGTTTCTGGAATGGCTCATCCTTCATGCTGACTCCCAGGTCATAGAGGAACTTGTTCCAGAAACGGCTGTAGATAAGGTGTCCTGTAGCGTGTTCGGTACCACCTACATAAAGGTCCACATTCTGCCAGTAGCCTGCAGCCTTCTGACTCAGCAATGCGTTGTCGTTCTGCGGGTCCATATAGCGCAAATAGTAGGCGCTTGAACCGGCAAAGCCAGGCATTGTATTCAGTTCCAAGGGGAATACATTTACGTTGTCGATGAGGGTATTGTCCACCACTTCGCCTTTCTGTACATCCCAAGCCCACTTGGTTGCATTGCCCAACGGTGGTTCGCCTGTCTCGGTAGGCAGGAACTTGGATACTTCGGGGAGTTCCAGTGGAAGTTTGCTGCTATCAATCATGTAGGGCATGCCATCCTTGTAATATACAGGGAACGGTTCGCCCCAGTAGCGCTGGCGGCTGAAGATGGCATCGCGAAGACGGAAGTTCACCTTCACGCGGCCAAGTCCGTGCTCTTTCACATATTTCTTGGTGGCAGCGATAGCCTCTTTGATGGTAAGTCCGTTGAGGACCAGACCCTCCCCCTGCCCCTCCGCAAGGGAGGGGAGTGAATTGTTTTGCCCATCAATGGCAGAAGTTTTTACTCCTTCCCCTTGGGGAAGGCTGGGATGGGGTCTTCTGGGACTGTTGCAGACGATACCCTCTTTGGCATCGAAACTTTCTTCGCTCACATCGCATCCCTCAACCAATGGGATGATAGGCAAGCCAAAGTGCTTGGCAAAAGCATAGTCACGGCTGTCGTGGGCAGGTACGGCCATGATGGCACCTGTTCCGTATCCGGCCAATACATAGTCACTGATCCAGATGGGTACAGCCTCACCGGTGAAGGGGTTGATGGCATACGAGCCACTGAATACACCTGTCACCTTGCGATCGGCGATACGTTCGCGCTCGGTACGCTTCTTGGTGCGGTCAAGGTAAGCTTCTACCTCCTCCTTCTGCTCGGCTGTTGTCAGTTGGGCAACCAACTCACTTTCGGGTGCCAATACCATGAAGGTGACGCCGAACATGGTGTCTGCACGGGTGGTGAAGATGGTGAATTCCATGTCTGAGTCTTTCACGCGGAATTGTACCTCGGCACCCTCTGAGCGGCCAATCCAGTTCTTCTGGGTCTCCTTCAGTGACTCTGTCCAATCTATCTTGTCCAATCCGTCAAGCAGACGCTGTGCATAGGCGCTTACACGCAAGCACCATTGGCGCATCTTCTTCTGCACTACAGGGAATCCGCCGCGTTCAGATACACCGTCCACCACTTCGTCGTTGGCCAATACTGTACCTAAGGCCGGACACCAGTTTACCATGGTTTCGCCCAGATAAGCGATGCGGTAGTTCATCAATGTCTCTTGCTGCTCCTTCTCTGTCATGGCATTCCACTCATCGGCGGTGAAGTTCAATTCTTCACTTTGGGCCACGTCCAGTCCTTCTGTACCCTTCTGGGCAAAGTGTTCCACCAGTTTGCTGATGGGTTGTGCCTTCTGGCAAGAGTTGCAATAGAAACTGCCGAACATCTGTTGGAAGGCCCATTGGGTCCAATGGTAGTATCCCGGTTCGCAGGTACGCACTTCGCGGTCCCAATCGAATGAGAAACCTATCTTGTCCAATTGCTCACGGTAGCGGTTGATGTTTGCTTCTGTGGTAACGGCCGGGTGTTGTCCGGTCTGTATAGCATATTGTTCTGCTGGCAATCCATACGCATCATATCCCATGGGATTCAGCACGTTGAATCCCTGTTGGCGTTTGTATCGGGCATAAATGTCACTGGCAATGTAGCCCAGCGGATGGCCCACGTGCAATCCGGCCCCTGATGGATAGGGGAACATATTCAGTACATAGAATTTCTTTTTGGTGTCGTCTTCAGCAACTTTATAGGTCTTCTGCTCCACCCATCGTTGTTGCCATTTTTTCTCAATTTCTCTGAAATTATATTCCATAACGGATCTCTTTATATATATTTTATTATGTGATTATACCCTATTTCACTCTCAGAAGAAAGTAATCATCCCATCGGATTCGACATGCGTATCGGCGGAATCCGACTGTATTGAATCCGCTTCAGCAGAAGCGGACTCGGGGTGACGCAGTGTTTCAAGCTCTGCCAATTCTTTGAAGGTACGTCTGTAAGCAGGTGAACTTTCGATAGCTGCAATGAGAGAGGCATTGTCCAAATCCTCATCAGCAAAAAGGAAAGTGCGCACAGTTCGTTTGGGAGAAAGTTTCGAAGGACCATAATATTTCTCCACCTTAGCTTGATTCTCTTCGGTCTGCTGGATACGCCAACGTTCGTTACGGATACGTTCCTCGGTACGCCGTCCTGCCAATGCCTCATCCATACCAGGAATATGCTCCATACTGAATCCGGTAGCCAGCAAAGTGATTTTCACCTCATCCTGCAAAGTCGGATCGTCAGCAACTCCCCAGATAACCTCTATCTCCGAAGAACAAAAACGGTTCATGAAATTATCCAACTCATCCATTTCCTCCACAATAAGCGGTTTCGTTGTACTCTGGTAAATGTTGAAGAGAATCTTGCGGGAATTGTAAATGTCATTATTATTGAGCAGAGGAGAATAAAGCGCTGCGGAAATGGCATTGTCGAGACGCTTCTCACCTGTACCTGTTCCGGTACTCATGATGGCTACACCTCCATCTTTAAGCACTTTGCTGACATCACGAAAATCAAGATTGATAATGCCCTCTACAGTTATGATTTCAGCAATACTCTTGGTGGCAGTAGTGAGCATACGGTCAGCCACACGGAAGGCTTCGGCAATCGTCTGACTGGGATACATCTCACGCAAACGCTCATTGTTGATGACAAGTAGGGCATCCACATGCTGTGCAATAGCCTCTACCCCTTCAATAGCCTTTAAAATTTTAGGTTCTCTCTCGAACTTGAAAGGAATAGTGACAATACCCACCGTAAGCATACCCATCTCTTTGGCAGCACGGGCGACCACAGGAGCAGCCCCTGTGCCTGTCCCCCCCCCCATACCGGCAGTAATGAAAACCATCTGTGTACGGTCACTGAAGAGTGACTTGATTTCCTCAATGCTCTCTTCTGCCGCCATACGTCCGACTTCAGGTTGGGCACCGGCACCCAATCCTTTACAGGTCTCAGGACCCAACTGGATTCGGATGGGTATATCAGAACTATTGAGTGCTTGAATATCGGTATTGCAAAGTACAAAGGTAACATCATGAATACCTTCGTGGTACATATTCTTTACAGCGTTGCTACCACCGCCTCCTACACCAATAACCTTTATGATGTTGGGAGTGCCGGTAGGTAAATTCAATGGCAGGGTGCTATTATAGTCGTTCATCTATTTTTAGTTTTGAGTTATGATTTTTACACTTTCTTTTCCTCATCATCCATCAGTTCCTGAGTGAATTTTTCCCATTTCTTCTGCAAAAGTCCGAAAAGGCTGTTTTGACGGCGGCGGCGACGTTCTTCATCATCTTCCTCTTTTTTCTTCCTTATATTCTCAATTTCTTCGGCTGCCCGTTCTGCCGCACGACGATCAGCATCTTCCTTGGCTTTGATGGCACGCCGGGCAGCTTCCTCATCTTCTTTCTGACGAGCCAAACGGACAGCCTTGTCCTTCTGCTGCTGGATGAGAGCTTCCTTTTCATCACGTTCGCGCTCCGCTTTGGCGGCAGCATCTTCACCCTCCTCATCGAAAAGAGAGCCAATCTGCTGCTCCTGCTGTCCACAACAATTTTCGCGCGCAGCGGCTAATAAAGAGAGTAAAGTGACTGTACGACCATCTTTCGTTAAAGGTTCGGGACTGACACTCTCGACGGACAGACCAACGTAAGGAGCATAACGGAACTTTTCAATATGAGTTTTGGCCACAATGGCTTCCTGCAAACCACTGATTGCAGAAGCCCCCCCGGTAACGATGATACCACCCATCAATTTATCGTCGTACCCTGAAAGACTCACCTGATGCCATACATTAGCAATAATCTCTTCCTGACGGGCTTCGGCAATTTCAGAAAGCAAGCGGGCACTGACAGTAGCCCCCTCAGTGCCATAAGTGTAAGAATTGCCATTATCAGCACCTGCAGATCGATTTTCAGTTTGAGGATGGGTAAAGACATTTGCATAATCCAGTTTGAGTTGCTCGGCATCAGCCTCCTCAATCTTCAGACTGCAGATGTCTTTAGTGATAGAAGCTCCACCCAAAGGTATAACAGCCAAATGGCGCAACAAATGGTCTTTGTAAACTTGCACAGTAGTGGTTTCAGCACCAAAATCAACTAAAACACATCCCGAACGCAACTCCGCATCAGTGAGCACTGTACGAGCCATCTCCAAAGGAGCGATGAGACAACCTGCAATGCGAGTTTTTGTCTGGGCAAAACATGCTTCAATTCTCTGACGAACAGCAGTATGAGCCACGATGTTCAGAAAACGCCCTTCAATAGCAGAACTGACCACTCCCACAGGTTCAGCAAGCATACCACTATCTACACGATATTCTTGAGGAACAACCTCCAAAATCTCCTGACCAGCCATCTGAATAGTACGATTGACCGCAATGAGTTCGCTGACAATGGCAGAAGTTATACGTGTCTCCTCATCAAAATGACGGCAGGCAGAGTTTTTGACTGTATGAAGCGATTGCCCGCCAATACCTACATAAACCCGAGCAATGGGAGCATCAAGAGCAGCTTCAAGCCGATTAAGAATAGAGGTGACGGCAATAGCCGTCTTGTCAATGTTGAATATGACTCCCTTGCGAATGCAAGCAGACGCCTCTTCTGCAGCATATGCCAATATATCGAGCGTACCGTCTGAACGCTTGCGCCCGGCTACGCCTGTAATTTTGGTGGAACCCAATTCGATTGCCACCATGAAATCTGTTGTTGCTGTCATAACTTATAGTTCTATTTTCTCTTACATATCACTTGGTTATCAAACTCCACGCTAATGCGAGAATACTTATTCCATCCAATGCGATGAAGTGCTTTATCATAAAAGGTGCGGATACGGCGAAGTTTTGCTTCCAGATTCTCAGCCTTTCCGAGAAAGAGAATGTGATTGCCCACACGCGGAACCAGTTCCAATGACCCGTCAGAAGTGACATTAATCTGTTCGACCTGCTTATCCCAAAAAGAATCTGCCCGAAGAAGCAAAGAAAAATGGTACAAGGTACTCTCGGCCATTGTCCGGTTAATATAACCTGTAGCCACAGGAAGACGAGCTGCACTACCTGCCGCGTAGGGCATAGTGCGCCCCTGTTCATCAACATAATAGCTTTCCCCTGAAATGGGAATAACACGCAAAATGGGACGACGCTGTTGTACACTGATACATAGGCTACCACCTGGCGTCTTGTAACACTCTGCATTGTCAATGAAAATGTTTTTTTCCAAAGACTGTTCGATAATTTTGCTCTGAACACTATCGATTGGCGTTCCCAAAGGATAAAGGCGACTCTGTTTAAGGATAGCATCCACTTCGTTAGAAGTGATGAAACAAGGGCCTGTACTATCATTCATAATGATGTTGACAGATTCACAAATACGTCCAGAAGGTGTACTGTTGAGTACTGTGAAAGCTACGGCCAAATAGGCCGTCACGCCCAACAAAACAACTATAATTAATATTCGACGAAACATATTTTTGAGTTTAGGTTACAACTTTTTTATTCTTTAACTGATACAGATTACTCTTTTACCTTTTCATCTTTTTCCTCCATTATGCCCACGATTTCTTCCGCATAGTTCTCTACATCACCCGCACCGAGCATGACCAATACCTCTATATCCGTACGCTTACGTACAATATCCGACAATTCCTCCTTACAACAAAGCCGACAAGACATTCCTTGGCGTAAATGATCAGCAATAAGCTGGCTCGTCACACCGGGAATAGGTTGTTCACGGGCCGGGTATATATCCGTTAGAATAAGGTCGTCGAAAAGTGACAGACTTTCAGCAAACTCACGATAGAAATCACCTGTACGACTATACAGATGAGGTTGAAATATCGCTGTAATGCGACTGCCGACATAGAGTTGGCGAATGGAAAGGGCACTTTGTCGTATTTCCGAAGGATGATGAGCATAATCGCAAATGAAAGCCCGAGTATTGCTCTTGTACTTGAAATCGAACCGGCGTTCTACACCACTGAACGAGGCCATAGCCAAACGAATTTCCTCCATAGACATACCCACCAACTGAGCTATAGCCATAGCAGCAATGCCATTGTCTATATTGATACTCACGGGAACCCCCAAATGAACATCGTCAATACAGCCCAGCGGAGATACATAATCGAATATTATTTCTCCTTTACCAATACGTACATTAGCTGCGTGAAAATCGCCCTCATCGCGCGAATAAGTGTATAGGGCAACTCCCTCTGCCAAATCAGGAACTACCTCAAGTCCCTCGTGCATAATTAGAACTCCTCCCGGACGGATGAGTGAGGTATAATGACGAAAACTCTCCAGATAGGCTTCACGCGTTCCATAAATATCAAGATGATCTGAATCGGCAGAAGTAATAACAGAGATATAAGGTGAAAGATGATGGAACGAACGATCAAACTCATCAGCCTCTATAACAACATACTCACTCGCAGGTGAAAGGATATAGTTAGTGCCATAATTTTTAGAAATTCCTCCCAAGAATGCGTTACAATCCACATCTGACTGGTGAAGCAGATGAGCCAACATGGTAGAAGTAGTGGTTTTGCCATGAGTACCTGCAACACACAGGGCTTTCGAGGAACGCGTAATAATACCCAACACTTGAGCACGCTTCTCCACACAAAACCCTCTAGTGAGAAACCAACAAAGCTGTCTGTGATCTGACGGAATGGCTGGTGTATAAACAACTAACGTAGTCTCTTTTCGGCGAAATTCCTCCGGTATCAAAGCGGGATTGTCTTCATAGAGTATTACAGCTCCTTCCTCAACCAGACGAGAAGTGAGAGAAGTGGCGGTACGGTCATACCCCGCTACCAATTTCCCTTGTGTGAGGAAGTAACGAGCTATGGCACTCATACCAATGCCTCCGATACCTATAAAATAAACCGATTGTATATCCTTGATGTCCATAGTTGATGAATATATAGTTGTTACTCAATGCTCGTTTTTCTTCTTCCCAATTTATATACTTCTCTGGCTATGACATTTGCAGAGTCGTTGAAAGCCATGGTGGCAATGTGTTGACTAAGTGATGTCAGCACATCATCTTTTAAAACAGTATCTATAGCTGTCTCCAACAGTTTTTCAGTCGCATCAGCATCTTTAATGTAGAGAGCCGCCTGTTTTTCTACTAATGCCAAAGCATTCTTGGTCTGATGATCCTCAGCCACATTGGGGGAAGGCACCAAAATAACGGGTTTTTTCAAGACACAGAACTCAGAAATAGATCCTGCTCCGGCTCTTGAAATAACCAAATCCGCTGCGGCATAAGCACAGTCCATCCTCGAAATAAAGTCCGTAACACAAAGCATAGGCAACTTTTCTGTACGATTTAACCGGTCAAGAATTTCCTTGTGATAAAATTTCCCTGTCTGCCAGATAAACTGCACGCCTGACTTTTTTACCAAATCAAGATGTTGCAATACACTCTCATTCACAGTGCGTGCCCCCAAACTACCCCCTATAATGAGAATTGTACGTTTGTCTGGCGATAGCCCAAATGATTGTAATGCCTCCTCTCTTGTAATGTTGCAATTGGACAACCCTTGTCGAACGGGATTTCCCGTAAGTAATATTTTCTCTTTTGGAAAGAAACGTTCCATACCTTCATAAGCCACACAAATGGCATCAGCTTGTCGAGCCAATAGTTTATTGGTTACGCCCGCATAGGAATTCTGTTCCTGTATCAATGTAGGAATTCCCATCATAGCTGCGGTTTTCAAGGTAGGCCCACTGGCATAACCACCGACTCCCACCACCACATCAGGACGAAACTGCCGTATGATCTTCCGTGCAATCCATTGGCTCTTAACGATACGCCACAATACGAGCAAATTACGCAAAGGATTCTTGCGGTCGAACCCACAAATGGGTAGTCCTTCTATACGATATCCTGCAGCAGGCACACGCTGCATCTCCATACGCCCTTCAGCCCCTACAAAAAGTATTTCCGTCTCGGGCCAAAGTTTTTTCAGTGCGTCTGCGATGGATACTGCGGGGAAGATGTGTCCGCCAGTACCTCCTCCGCTAATGATAACTCTGATGTTGTCCATGCTTCCGATATGTTTTCTTTATTTACAATTTCAATTATCTCTTCACTCTCATTTTCAGCAGATAGCCCCTCATTTTCTTCTGACTCCGTAACAGGAATAGCAATCTGATTTTTCTTCATCTGTTCCACATAACAGCTCACACTGAGAATGATGCCGATATAAACACAGTTGATCAATGTAGATGTACCGCCTTTACTTATTAGGGGGAGAGGTTGTCCTGTTACAGGAAATAACCCGACAGCCACCATCATATTTAACATAGCCTGTGCTACCAATAACAAGGCTATACCCATAACCAATAGTGACAAATATTTCTTGTCGCACTGCCCAGCTATACGTCCTGCTCTGATAAGAAGGATTATGTATAGAAAAACGACAAATCCTCCACCAAGCAATCCCAATTCTTCAATGATAATAGCAAAGATAAAATCAGAAAAAGCTTGAGAGAGAAAATCCCTTTCCACTGAATTTCCTGGCATTTTCCCTACTACATGACTTGTAGCAATAGCAATGCTTGCATGTGCCTTCTGTGCATTTTTGTCTATGTCGTAGTCTTGAGGCGACACATCTTTGCTGACAAAAAATTCCGTCAGACGATTCTTCCAAGTAATGGCACGGTGCAATCCTGGAGTCTCATTGAGAACTTTCTCTGGAGTGGCAAAAAGTGCAGCAACAGCAATCCCTGCAGCTACAGTAATGACTCCCAATAATTTACCCAATTGTTTCATAGACACTCTCCCAATATACATCAACAACAAGGTTACCATAAAAAGCATTCCTGCTGTTGAGAAATTCTCTGGAGCAATAAGTAAACAATTCACTCCCACTATCCCAAGAATGTACCTAAAAGCTTTCGGTTGTGCATTGCTTTCGCCTTGCATCATTGACAGAATAAGGGCTGTAGAAGTAATAACAGCCATTTTGGCTATTTCCGACGGCTGAAACTGTATTCCAAAAATTGGTAACCATCGACCAGCTCCATTCACTCTTTCACCGAACAGCATAGCAACCAGTAACAATATAATACCCGCAGGCAATGTCAATACGGGAATAAGACGCAACAATTTGCATGGAATATTGTGCACTATCACCACCACCCCGGCTCCCAACAGCAAATAAAGGCTATGCTGTGCAATGGGTGCCCAGTGATCACCACTCTTATAAGTGAGCGTACTGGCCGCACTGAACACTTCTATGATAGAGATAAGACACAAAGTCATGAAAACCACCCAGATTACTTTATCTCCCTTGAAAAGACTCTTTAATAAATCCATATAATTGCACTTCGATTTATGAATAATACACCCCTAAACCAACTCATAACTCTTTTACACACTGCTTGAACTGCCTTCCACGATCTTCATAACTCATAAAAAGGTCAAAACTGGCACAACAAGGGCTAAGCAACACTGTATCTCCAGACACTGCCATACTAGTAGCAGTTTCTACAGCCGCCTTCATACTCTGTACATCAGCCACAGGTATTCCTATAGAGTCAAACGAATCATGCAACTTTTCGTTATGCACCCCCAAATAAACCAATGCTTTGCACTTTTCTTTGACTAACGGTATGATTTCCGCATAGTCATTTCCCTTATCCTTCCCTCCAAGTATAAGCACGGTAGGAGCCGTCATGCTTTGTAAAGCGTACCAACAAGAGTTTACATTCGTAGCCTTTGAATCGTTGATATATTCTATACCCTTCACCCTTCCCAGTTTCTCTAACCGATGTTCCACACCACCGAATGTGGCCAATGCGCGTCGGATATCCTCCTTACGTATTCCTGCCAAACCTGCTGAAATTCCTGCAGCCATGGAATTGTAGAGGTTATGTTCTCCTGTCAGTGCCAACTCCTCCTGTTCCATATTAAAAGAAGGAACTTCAGAATCAATAGCCCCCTCAAAACAGAGGTAACGATCTTCTGTATAGGCTACCAATCCCTGCGCTTTAGCTATGGCAAAAGGACACAGACGTGCCTCGATACCGTATCGACGCAATTCACGACGGATAACAGGATCATCGTTCCAAAATACGAAGGCATCTTCTGGCGTCTGATTCTGCAGGATACGGAATTTCGCATCCACATAGTTTTGCATCTCCCCCTCATAACGATCCAAGTGATCGGGGGTAATGTTCATCATTACAGCTATGTTTGCTCTAAAACCATACATATTATCAAGCTGAAAACTACTTAACTCCACCACATAATACTTATGGTCTCGGGTGGCCACCTGCAATGCCAAACTCTGCCCTATGTTCCCAGCCAATCCTACATCAAGTCCAGCTTCTTTAAAAATATGATAAATGAGGGATGTAGTAGTGGTTTTTCCATTCGAACCAGTAATGCACACCATGGTAGCATCAGTATACCGTCCTGCAAACTCTATTTCCGAGATAATTGGTATCCCGTGTGCCATTATCTTTTGCACAATAGGAGCCTCTTTGGGTATACCGGGACTTTTTATCACCTCGTGGGCAAAAAGTATAAGATCTTCCGTATGCTGACCTTCTTCCCAAGAAATTCCATGACAATCGAGCAGTGCCTTATAATGGGACTTGATGGACGATGCATCCGACACAAATGTTTCCAATCCCTCTTTCTTCGCCAACACAGCAGCTCCCACTCCGCTTTCGCCAGCTCCCAATATTACAATACGAGACCGACCCGATTTCTCACAGTGAAAATCGCTTCGGCTATTTCCACCCCCTCCTTCATGAGGAAAATTCAGGTGTCCTTTATCGTCATTCATATTTTTCTCCTTAACATTAAACATTGATTTCTTCGTTCTTCACTCTTATCTTATTTTCAACGTGATGATGGTAATGGCAGCTAATACCAAAGTGACAATCCAGAAACGAACGGTAATTTTCGATTCGTGAAAAACACTCTTCGGCCCCATAATCAGATAAGAACATTCAGGATCAAGCATCGATGGCAGTGTGCGAAAGTGATCATGTATGGGTGTACGCTTAAATATACGCTGCTTCCGTCCATGACGCTTCCCTTTCTGAAAATACTTTACCTGTAGAATGACACTCAGATTCTCTATCAAGAAAACTCCGCAGAGTACCGGTATGAGCAACTCCTTGTGTATGATAATGGCTATAACAGCTATAATACCTCCAATGGTTAGACTTCCTGTATCACCCATGAATACCTGAGCAGGATAGGCATTGTACCAAAGAAATCCCACTAAAGCACCTACCAGAGCACAGACAAAAACCACCAACTCTTCAGCCCCAGGAATATACATGATATTCAAATAGGCCGCATATGCTGTATGACTCGACACATAGGCCAACACTCCCAACGTGGCAGCAATAATGGCTGAATTTCCTGCTGCCATACCATCCATGCCGTCATTGAGATTTGCTCCATTTGATACAGCCGTTACCACCAATATAGTAACAATGACAAACAGAATCCATCCTGCCGCCTGCGCATGCTCTCCCATAAAGGCCGTCAAATCTGCATAATCCAAGTTATTATTCTTCACAAAAGGAATGGTCGTCTTAGTCGATTTCTTATTTTCTGCACGGTGTACCACTTCGATATGACCTCCTCCTTTAGAATTTGTCACTTCCACATTTTCTCGCATCACTACATCAGAACTCAGATAAAGAGTCACTCCCACAATAAGCCCTAATCCTACTTGTCCGATAATTTTAAAGCGTCCATGCAACCCTTCTTTATTGTGATGAAAGATTTTAATATAGTCATCCGCAAACCCTAAAATACCCAACCAAAGCGTAGTAACAATCATCAACTGCATATAAATGTTCCCCAGTTTCCCTAATAAAAGACAGGGAACCAACACTGCCACAATAATAATGACTCCTCCCATAGAAGGAACTCCTTTCTTCTCCACTCCAAAGGGATCTATAGCAGGGTCTCGCTGTGTCTCGGTAATCTGACGTTTTTTCAGAAATTTGATAAACCGTTCACCGAAAATAGCCGAAATCAGCAATGCTAAAATAACAGCAGTCAACGATCTGAACGAGACATACCCCATCATCCGTGCACCTGGAAAATCAATTTGCTGTAAATAATCAAACAGATAATATAGCATTTTCGAATTTTATCTAAAATTTAACCTTAATGGACAGATTCATTAATCCGCACTTGCTTCTCAAATCTCTAATTCTACACTTTCTCTACCTCTTCCTTATCATCAAAATGGTGTTTTACCCCCTTCACTTCTTGATAATTTTCATGCCCTTTGCCTGCTACAAGCACAACGTCTCCTTGCTGAGCCATCATACAAGCAGTCCGAATGGCTTCGCGACGATCGGAAATGGACAATGTGCGCGTGCGCTGCCCTTCATTGAGTCCAGCCATCATATCAAAAATTATTTCTTCCGGCTCTTCCCATCGGGGGTTATCTGAAGTCAAGATAAGCAGGTCACTGCCTTTGGCTGCTTCAGCAGCCATCAGAGGACGCTTTCCTTTGTCACGATTACCTCCTGCACCTGTTACAGTGATTATTCTTCCTTTTCCTGCAGTGACTTCACGTATAGCACCTAATACATTAGCTATAGCATCAGGAGTATGAGCATAGTCAATCACAGCAATGTATCCCTGCGATTTCTGTACAGTTTCGAACCGACCGGCTACAGGTGTAAGTACACTTAGCAGACGCAAAACCTCTTCTTGAGTTTTTCCCAACATCAGAGCTGCTCCATAAACAGCCAATAAATTGCTAACATTAAAACGTCCCATTAGCTGGACAGCAACTTCATGTCCATCAATACTGATGAGCATTCCACCCAAATACTCTTCGACAATCCTCCCTCTGTAATCAGCCATACTCCTGAGAGAATATGTTTTGACCGTAGCCAAAGAATTCTGTATTACCACACAACCATTCTTATCATCAACATTAGTCAGCGCAAAAGCATCAGATGGCAAGTTATCGAAAAAGCTCTTTTTAGCCTTCAGATAATTCTCTACCGTTTTATGGTAATCAAGATGGTCTCGTGTCAGATTGGTAAAAATACCACCAAAAAACTTTAATCCACCAACACGTTGTTGTACCACTGCATGCGAACTTACTTCCATAAAAGCATATTCACACCCTTCATCGACCATGCGTGCTAACAGACGATTCAGAGTGATAGGGTCAGGAGTTGTATGATCTGTAGCCACGGCCTCCGTATCAATGTAATTGCATACGGTAGATATTAATCCCACTTTATGCCCCATCTGACGAAATAATTTATAGAGCAGTGTGGCTACAGTGGTCTTTCCATTTGTACCTGTCACTCCAACCAATTTTATTCGTTCCGTAGGTTTCCCAAAAAATGTTGTAGCAATGCATCCGGATACACTCTCAGTGCTTTTCACTTTCACATAAGACACCTTTGAATCATCTCTTTCTATCGGTATTTCTTCACAAATAACAGCTACTGCACCAGCAGCAATAGCGTTGTTTATATAAACGTGTCCGTCAGCAACCGTACCTTTAAGAGCGATAAAAAGGTATCCTTGCTTTATTTGGCGCGAATCAATGTCTATGCCAATAATTTCCTTGTCTATGCAACCCACGGTCTCCACAATCGGCAAACCCGCTATCAGTTCTTTCAAATTCATTTTATACCTACATTTATTATTTAGGTGACCACAAGAGAAACCTACAATTCTTTTATTTCATTTTCAGCACCACCGTATGCCCCTTCACCACCCGACTTCCTGCCGCAATACTTTGGGAAGAAACTTTACCGACTCCATTGACCATCACTCTCAGCCCACTACGCTCCATCAGATAGACAGCATCTTTGGCTCCCATTCCACGTACATCCGGAACACGCCCGTCAACCACCTCCATTTGTGTCAGTAACACTTCTTCACCTACAATATCAGCCTTACCATAAACACCAGCCTTCTGATAATATCCATCCCATTCACTTTCTATGTCTAACTCGTCAAGCAAATAACGTGCATCACCGAGTTCACCAGGTTTGACATCAGGAACCCTCACAGCACCCGAATCTGCAGCTTCTGCCAAACTGCGCTTCAGACTACCAGCCATCACCCGTTCAGCTATGCGACTGAAAACAGGCCCAGCCATTCCTCCTCCTGAAGCAGGATACCCAGGCTTACAAATTGCCACAAGCAAGCTGTATTTGGGTTGATCTGCAGGAAAGTATCCACAGAAACTCACCAAATATTGCATCGGCCCGCTCTTATATCCGGCAGCACCTTGTGACACTTGAGCCGTACCCGTTTTACCTGCTACTGCAAATTGTTTACTACCCGCCTTTTTTCCCAATCCCTTGCTCACCACCATTTCCAACATATATTGTACCTTCTTCAAGGTTGTTTCCGAACATATAGCAGGTATAAGAACTTCAGTAGGAATCTCCTCTACAACTTCACCTCCTCGTACCACGGATTTCACAAATTTCGGTTTTACCATTACTCCCCCATTAGCTATGGCATTGTAAAAAGCCAATGTGTTGATAGGAGGTATTTGCGTTTCATATCCGATAGACATCCACGCCAAAGCTGTCTTAGACCAATAAGGACTACTGGGTCGTTTGATACGTGGAGTGGCTGACCCGGCAAAAGGCAATTCCAAATCAGCGGCCATCCCTATACGATAAAGGCCATCAACAAATTTCTCCGGCTGTTTGTAATAATAATCATCAATCAAACGAGACACACCTATATTTGATGATACCATCATCACTTCTGTGGCTGTGAGTTGCTGATAACCTCCACGATACCAATTGTGATCTTTCATTTTGCTGCCATGCATATTGTAAATCCCACATCCTGTATCGACCACCGTAGATGTATCGATGACTCCATCTTCCAATGCCACCATCATTGAAGCAGTCTTGAAAGTCGATCCTGGTTCCATTAATGCCGACACTGCATGATTCTGCATTTCATAATATTTTCCATCAGCAGCACGCGTCATATTGACTATTGCTTTCACTTCTCCTGTTTTCACCTCCATCAACAAAGCTACTCCCATCGAAGCTTTCAATTCAACGAGTTTGTCCACCAATGCTTTTTCTGCTATATCCTGCATATTCACATCAATGGTTGTCACAATGTCAGCACCATCTACAGGAGCTTTATCTACGATATCAAGATAGGTATTTTTTACTTTCTGCCGATGTATCAATCCGTTTTCACCTTTCAAGATAGAGTCGTAAGCCAATTCCAATCCGTTTTTTGCGGAATCTGGATATCCGATGAAAGTATCGCCCAACGTGCGCATTGCCAATGAACCAAAAGGTTTTTTTCGTCGACTGAAGGGCAATCCGATAAATCCTCCTCGATACTGGTTCATCCGGAACACGGGCAATTTTTTTACTTCCTTGTACTGTATGTATGATATACGCTTAGGGTAAATGGGCCAATTGCGGCTCTTCTTTTTCCTTCCCTTGAGCAGATGAGCCTTGAATTCTGCCACACTTTTTTCTGGAAATATGCGATGCAACCCTCGGCAAATAGAGTCAATGTTGTTTTGCAACAGTGTATCTCTCCGATATTGATCTTTCTCCCGCTTCTCAGGATTTTTTTTCGATTCTGCTGTCATGAAATCCATGAATATCTTATATTCAGGTAAACTACTGGCCATCAGTTGGCCGTCAGCAGAGAGAATGTTTCCCCGATTCGGTTTCTTCACAATATCGACCTTCACGAAGCGTGCAGCCACCTCTTCCCAATAATCGCGTCGGGCGAACATCAGGAAAGCAGCTTTTACAATGATAGACAATGCTACAACCACCATGATGGCAACTACAGAGAAGTAGCGCATCGATATGTTCTTTCTAAAATCCAAGATATACCTTTATTTTAAACGTTCTATACTCTCTTTTTTCTAAACCACTCATTCCACGACATAGGGTGGAGCCGTTGATGTCTGCAGTTCACTGTTCTTCTCCGACACATACTCCTCTATGCGAGACTGCCGGGTACGCTCTGTCAACTCGCTTGACCGTGTCAATGCATCGTATTTAATATCCACCAACTGTTTGCGCAAGCGATCTATTTCTATCATTTCCTGCTGGCAGGAATACCGGTTGCTTATGTATATCACTGTGTATATGGTAATCAGTGCCAACAACAATGCCTGCCTACGTAAAAATCCTCCTATCAGAAAATCTCCTAGAAAAATACTTTTCAAAGTAATCTTCCTTCCTGTTGAGGACACATCTCCCCGCTTGTTATCCTCACCATTGCTTTTGGGCATTTCACCCTGTCTGTCCAAAACTTCGTTCCTCATTCTTCTATTTTTTCCGCTATCCTCAATTTAGCACTCCGTGAACGTGGATTCTGTTCCAATTCCTTTTCACTTGGAGTTATTACTTTCCCTGTCAATGCACGCAAAGGCGAAGTGACACGTCCGAAAAAATCTTGTTTGGCATTCCCCTCTACATTTCCTGTTTTCATCATATTCTTTACCATACGATCTTCTAACGAATGATAGGTAATGACCACCAACCGCCCTCCCGGCTTCAAAGTCTTCACTGCATCCTGCAGCACTTCACGCAAAGCATCCATCTCCTGATTCACTTCAATGCGTAATGCCTGAAACACTTTTGCTAGCTCCTTTTTTTCACGCTCGCGTCCGAAAAGAGGTTTGACAATATCCAAAAAGTCACCAATCGTTTCAATCTGACGTTTTCCTCTTGCTTTCACAATGGCAGTCGCTATACGTCGGCTGTTCTTCAACTCTCCATAAAGATAAAAGATGTTAGCCAAACTATCTTCACTAAGAGTATTCACCAATTCAGCTGCAGTCCGTCCCGCCCGTTTGTTCATGCGCATATCCAATCTGCCATCAAATCTGAATGAGAATCCACGTTCAGCCTCGTCCAGATGATGAGATGAGACACCCAAGTCCGCCAAAATAGCATCCACTCTTCCCGCTGTGCCATAATAACGCATGAAGTTATTCAGATAACGGAAATTACTGCGTACAAAAGTGAATCTTGAGTCAGCAGGTATATTCCGTTCCGCATCCTCATCCTGATCAAATCCGTAAAGATGGGCATCTTCGTCCATACGTGCCAATATTTCACGTGAATGACCTGCTCCTCCCAATGTCAAATCAACATAGATACCTCCAGAGGTTATATTCATCCCCTCCAAAGCTTCATGCAACATCACAGGTACGTGATATCCATTCACTTTATTCGTTTCTTTTCCCTTCATCATCACCTCCACATATCTATAGAGCGGCATCTTTGCTCAAATCCATCAATTTTTCCAATTCTTCACTGAATTTTTCTGGTGACATGAAAGGTGCATCAACTTTTTCACGAGCCCACACTTCAATCACGTCATCCATCCCAATAAATCTAACATCTTGTACAATGCCAACCATATCGCGGTAACGCCGAGGCAGAAGAATACGCCCATTGGCATCTGGCACCAGCACTTCAGCATCAGCAGTAAACTGCCTGAAAATATTTTGTTCATGACTATTCCACCGACTAAGTTTCCCCCGCAAAATTTCCAACTGTGTTTCCCATATCGATTCGGGATAGATGACCAGACAATCCTGAAAGACATCCTTGCGCATAACCATACCTTCTTCACCGGCTTCCTGCATTACTTTACGAAAGTTTGCCGGGAAAAAAATTCGGCCTTTTGCATCGGCTTTAGCATCACTGCTCCCTATAAATCGAATACCCCTCATTTTAGTAGAAATAGAATTTGGCCGTAAAATTACACAATTCCCCACAATTCCCCACACTTTTTATGAAAAAAGTTTCAAAAAGGTTATAAACAGACTTGTTAATAACTACAATACGCTGATTTTAAAGCTTCTGAAAACGATGACCAAAAGGAGCTTTCTGGTATTTTGAAAGTAGAAATTAAGAAGAAATAGGAATATCTTATGCTGATGTGAATGATTTTGAATTTTGGAAATCCAACATATCAAAAGCTAACAAATTATACTTTCGTACGATACTGATGAGGTGTTACACCAAACTGTTTCTTAAAATGATTGTAGAACTGATTAGAATTCCCAACACCACATTGTAAGCGAATTTCCTCTATTGTTAAATCTGTTTCCAACAAAAGATGTGCAATATGCTCCATACGCACCTTTCTCAACATTTCCGAAGGTGTCTTGCCTGTTACTTCCTTTATGCGTGTATATAACCGTGTACGGCTCAAATGCATCTGTACAGCCAATTCATCCACCGTGAATTCCGGATTTTCGGCATTCAATGATAAAATAGTCTGCAACCTATTATAAAACCGCAGATCCTTCGGGTTGAGCACACTTTTTTCATCATTGTCTTTTTGCATTGTTTCTCTTTCAGTTTGTTCCTCAAGCTCTCTTTTTACCCCCGAATGCTTTTCTCTGTATTTTCTTTTGTACACAAAGACACCTGATATACCCCCTATAACTAATATATACAATATTTGGTCAGACCATTGACTCCACCAAGGGTGTTCAATGAAAAAAGTATAAGATGAAACCTCTCCCCAACAATCACTACTATCGGCAGACCGCACATGAAATACATACATTCCTGGAGATAAATTATGGTAAACGGCAGTATGACCGGAAGTAATTTCACTCCATTCATTCTCTATCCCTTCCAAATAATATTGATAACGAACGGAACGGATATCCGCATACTGAAAATTGGAAAAATACAAAGTCAATTTTCTATGTTTTCCTTCTAGTTCTAAAGGCGTTCTATCTGGGGTAAAATGCTGATTTCCATAAATAATATCGGTGACTACGCTTACAGAATGGACTTCATTTTTTTGACTAATTCTCAAACAGAGCACACCATCTCTTTTTTTACCTATCCATATACACCCCGTCCGATCTGAAACCATAGCAGTAATGCTATCCCCCTTCTGTACTATCGGACATTTGTCCAGTTCATTTTGTTCAATATCATAAATCCATAATCCTTCATCGTGTACAGCTATAGCTTCTATGTCGGCATTCACCTTTGCATAAAGAGGGGAATAGCGTTCTTTTTTCCTAACTTCATCTGATTTCAAACGTTTTACTTCTCCATTGCTCCTGTAGCAGAGCCACTCTCCCCTTTCATCCTCTACCATCACATCCCCCTCATGTTCAGAGAATACACTGCCATCAGGCGCTTGCCATTCCTCAGGCGAGGTGAATATGCCATCAATGATATGATAGGCATAAGTTCTTCCAGAAGAAAATAATAGCAATTGTTCATTCCAAACAGACTTATCCGAGCAATTGCTCAAATCAGCGAGCAAATTGGCAGGAAACAGCGTCTCTCTCACAACACGTCTGGAAACATTATATATAATTATCCTGTCGGAAGCGATAGCTAAACATATGTTACGATAAACTGCTATGTGACGAACATTATCCGAATGAGGAAGCATCCTCTCAAATCCATTTAAATATACTCCATCATTAGTCAATATCCAATCATTTCCGGCTTGATCAGAACATATATCATTCACTTTTTTACTGAACTCCTCTTTATGTATCTTGCCTCCTACAAAACGTACTCGTCTGCATTTCTCCCCATCACCATATTGCCACAAATACAGCTTTCCCACGTATTGTTGTGCAAATTTACCCGAATCTTCTCCTTGGTCAAATTCTATGAAACAGTGCTTTTTAAGGTCCAAACAATCAGTCCCTCCCTGCTTGTACAGAATCCATAAAACCCCGTTTTTTTTATCTTCTGTCAGACAAACAACATCTTGACTATTTTTCCTGTCAGATTCAATCTTTCGCAACCAATATCCGTCATACCTATATATTCCCTTATCGGTAGCAATCCACATATATCCCTGTTCATCTTGCAGTATTTTTACAATTTCACACTCTTCCAAGCCATCTTTAGCCGATAATCGTTCAATATCATACCCACCTATGGCCCAAAGAACTGTCTGAAACAGCATAGCGACAAGACACAAGAACCATTTTTCTTTTTTCATTTTTGCTCTCCCCATCGGCGCAGCCATGGTCCACCTTTCATGCAAGCAATGCCTATAATTATGAATGGCACACTCAGCCATTGCCCCATATCCAACACCATTCCTTGTTCGAAATCTACCTGTATTTCTTTACAGAATTCCACAAAAAATCTGAATGTAAAAATAGTAGCCAAACAATAACCGAAGAAAAATCCCGAACCTACCTGTTCAGGCTTTTTCTTGTAAATGTTCCATCCTACAACAAAAAAGATGAAATAAGCGATAGCTTCATAAAGTTGAGCCGGATGACGCGCAAAATCTTCTCCATTCTGTACAAAAACAAATCCCCAAGGCAAATCAGTTGCCTTACCGACAATTTCACTGTTCATCAGATTTCCTATCCGTATCAGACAAGCCGTAACAGGAGTAGCAATGGCAATGTTATCCAACACACGCAATATGTTTACCTTCGTCTTACGAACATAAAACCACAAAGCTATCATTAATCCTAAAGTTCCTCCATGACTGGCCAATCCTTGATACCCAACCATTTTCCATCCATTGGCAGTCTCACGGAAAGGCAACAACATTTCAATAGGATGACTCAGATAAAAAGCGGGTTCGTAGAACAGGCAGTGCCCCAAACGAGCACCGATAAGAATACCAAAAAAACAGTAAAAAGCTAATGGGTCGAACTTCTCGTCCGAAATTCGTTGCTCCTTATAAAGATGCTGTACAATGAAATAAGCCAATGCCAATCCTATAATCCAACAGAGCGAATAATACCGTAAGGAGAAATCACCTATAGAGAACAAATCCATAGACGGATTCCATATTATTTGAAGTAACATAATTCAGCTTTATTCTTTCCTTCTCTCTCTCCGAGAGAAAACAACTATTTTTTATCTCATCCCTCCTTGAAAGAAAATGGAGAATCATTATACATTAAAACGGAAATGCATAATATCTCCATCTTGTACCACATATTCCTTTCCTTCTACTCCCATTTTACCAGCTTCCTTGACGGCTGATTCTGAGCCATACTTGATAAAATCATCGTACTTGATAACTTCAGCACGGATAAACCCTTTTTCAAAATCAGTATGTATCACACCTGCACACTGTGGTGCCTTCCACCCCTTCCGATAGGTCCAAGCCTTCACTTCCATTTCACCTGCTGTGATAAAAGTCTCCAGATTTAGCAATTTATAAATGGCCTTTATAAGACGGTCGCATCCAGACTCCTTCAATCCTAAATCCTCAAGGAATATCTGTTTCTCTTCATAGTCATCCAATTCCGCTATATCCGCTTCTGTTTGTGCACTGATAATGAGCAGTTCGGCTTCTTCATCTTTGATGGCTTCACGCACAGCCTCTACATAAGGATTTCCGATGGCTGCAGCGGTATCATCCACATTACATACATAAAGTACTGGTTTTGTTGTCAATAAAAAAAGATTTTTTGCTGCAATTTCTTCATCTTCCGTATCAAAAGTGACTGTTCGTGCCGATTTTCCCTGCAACAATGCATCCCGATACCTGAGCAGGACATCGTATTCTATCTTAGCCAACTTGTCACCTCCCACTTTGGCTTGCTTTTCCACACGCTTGATTCGATTCTCTACCGTCTCCAAATCCTTCAATTGTAACTCTGTATCAATGATTTCTTTATCACGTACAGGATTCACAGAACCATCTACATGTACAATGTTATCGTTATCAAAACAACGTAACACATGAATGATTGCGTCCGTTTCACGGATGTTCCCTAAAAATTGGTTTCCCAATCCTTCACCCTGACTGGCTCCTTTTACCAATCCGGCAATATCCACAATGTCACACGTAGCTGGCACAATACGTCCAGGGTGTACTAATTCTGCCAACTTGTTCAGTCGCTCATCGGGTACAGAAATTTGTCCCTGCTGTGCATCTATGGTGCAAAAAGGATAATTGGCACTCTGTGCCTTTGCGCTTGACAAACAATTGAAAAGTGTAGATTTCCCCACATTCGGTAATCCTACAATACCTGCTTTTAATGCCATATATGATTGAATGTTTTTTTTTTGAAGTACATAATGAAATATCCTGCAAAGATAGTGTTTTTTCTTGGTTAATAGGTAAACTCCACCGTTTTTTTACTTCCAAATGCAATCTATCTGAAAAAAATACATTACATTTGCAGCAAACAATGGCAAATTTGACAGCATAGATGGAACAAAAGAAAGACAAACCTTATGGAAAAGTGCTTGTGGTAGATGACAACGAAGATGTTCTTTTTGCACTCAACATGATACTTAAACCCCATGTGGAAGCTGTGCGGGTAACTACCCAACCTGCCCGTGTAGAACATTATATCACAACATTTTGTCCCGATGTGGTACTGCTTGATATGAATTTCACAATTGATACAGTCGAAGGTGAAGAAGGATTTGAACTTCTGCAACATATTCTGACATTGGAACCACAAACTTCTGTCATTATGATGACAGCTTATGGCGACACTGAAAAGGCTGTACGAGCCATTAGGCAAGGAGCTGTCGATTTCATTTGCAAACCATGGGAAAACGACAAACTGTTGGCCTCACTTCTTGCAGCTATACGCCTGAAGCAGTCTCGTCAGGAGGTTTTCCGCATGAAAGAACACATCAGCATGCTCAGTCCTCACACATCAGACATTATAGGCCAATCACCGGCCATGCAACGTGTGTTTGCCATGATAGAACAAGTGCGGAATACGGATGCGAATGTACTCATTTTGGGAGAAAATGGAACTGGTAAAGATTTGGTTGCCAATGCATTGGCAAATCCATCTTTAGAACGCGGAGCACCTTATGTATGCGTTGACTTAGGAAGTATTCCTGAAACACTTTTCGAAAGCGAACTCTTCGGTTACGAAAAAGGAGCCTTTACTGATGCGCGTCAGGCAAAAGCCGGACGTATGGAATTGGCCGACGGAGGTACTCTTTTTCTCGATGAAATAGGCAATTTGTCTCCGGCCATGCAGTCAAAACTACTTACAGCCATAGAGAAGAAGCAAATTATGCGTGTAGGTTCTACCCATTCACGAAGCATAGAAATGCGACTTATTTGTGCCACTAATGCCGACATACGTCGTATGGTACGTGAAGGTACGTTCAGACAAGATCTTCTTTATCGTATCAATACGGTAGAAATACACATTCCGCCTTTGCGCGAACGCGAAGGCGATGTAAAATTGCTGGCACACTTTTTTCTCAAGCAATTTTCAGACAAATACAAAAAAAATATCGATAACTTTTCAGAAAAGGCCATACATAAGTTACAAATGTATAACTGGCCCGGCAATGTGCGCGAACTGCAACATACTATCGAACGGGCTGTAATCCTTTGCAACACATCCACTATAGAATCAGCCAACCTGATGCTTTTACCCATCAATGAAGTACAAGAAATTACTGATAAATTGCCTACACTCAATCTCGACGAACTGGAACGAAGAGCTGTGTCCGAAGCTATGAAAAATGCCAAAGGAAATCCACAGCAAGCAGCCGAATTGTTGGGTATCAGCCGATATGCCATTTATCGGAAATTAGAAAAACATCATCTATGACCACTCTCACAGACATACAATCGTACACCATCATTTTTGGTATAGTAGCGGTTGTCATAGCCATGTTATACTATATCCATTATTTACGTTCACGACTGAACACTATAGAGCAGATTCTCAACTGCATAAAATGCAATAATTATTCTGTGCGTCCTCTTTCGAAATGGACGCTCCCCTTTATAGACAGACACGAAAAAACAGTCAACAATGTTCTCAACTATCTCAACGAACGTTATCTGCAACAACAAGAACAGCTGCTTTATCTGAACAATTTGCTCGATAACGTGGATTCAGCGCTTATCGTTTTAGATGAACATGGAAACATCAATTGGTGTAATCGGTCGGCTCAACACTCTTTATTGGGATATACACCACACAAACTACAACAATTGGAAACACTCTCACCCGAACTCCCCGGACAACTGGCACAACTCCGTCCAGGAGAAGTCAAATCATTACGATTCGAACGCAATGGAAAAAACTATGAAATGGCCGTTACCATGACACGTTATTTTTCGCGAAAACAATCGCTGACCATTTTCAATCTGCGCAACATCCATCAGTTATTGATAGAAAATGAACAGCAGGCCAATCACCAACTGATGAAGGTACTTACACATGAAATGATGAATTCATTAACTCCCATCATTGCCCTGAGCGAAACATTGAAAAAGGCCGTTTTACAGCCCGAATGCGACTTGCATGAAATCTGTGAAGGCATCGAAGTCATCCGCCGACGTAGCGATGGTCTTTTACGTTTTGTCAACAATTACAGGCAACTAACCAAACTCGCCTCTCCCATTTTACAATCTTTCTCACCGTATGATTTATTGAAGACTCTGCGTCCACTCACTCACGGCTTCCGTGCAAAAGTAATTTTCCCTTCTATCCCACACAATGTCAGTACACTTCGCGTACAGATGGATCCCATACAGATAGAACAAGTGATACTTAATCTTTTGAAGAATGCCGATGATGCTTGTCAACAAACAAACCAACCGCGCATAGACATCAACATTGAAGTTTCTGAAAAACAAGTACAGTTACACATTCAAGACAATGGTACAGGCATTTCACCTACAGCAATCAAGCATGTTTTTGTACCCTTCTACACCACAAAACAGCACGGTTGCGGTATCGGTCTGGCTCTTTGCCGTCAGATAATGTTAGGACATCATGGAAACATAACATTGAAGAGCACCCCGGGAAAGGGAGCATGCTTCACCTTACACTTTCCTCGCGAAGAAAGTTAAATCTTCAGTACTCATTTTCCTCTGACAATCTTTTTGATGTCATTCAGTTTGTTAAGAGCCTCTAATGGAGTCAGATTATTGACATCCAAATTAAGAATTTCGTCACGTATCTGACAAAGTACCGGATCATCCAACTGAAAGAAATTGAGTTGTATTCCTTCCCTACTGTCAGCCACTCCAGCAACCGATCCTACCGGATTTCCTTGCCGGCGATTTTCTTTCTCAAGCTGTTTTAATATCTGCCCTGCACGTTTCACAATACTCTTCGGCATACCGGCCAACCTCGCAACATGGATACCAAACGAATGTTCGCTCCCTCCAGGTTCCAGCTTCCGGAGAAATATCACTTTACCATCCACTTCACGTACTGATACATTGTAATTCTTGATACGTACAAACGAACGTTCCATTTCGTTCAGTTCATGATAGTGGGTAGCAAAGAGTGTACGTGCCTTAGCTTTTGGATGCTCGTGAATATGCTCTACAATAGCCCATGCAATAGAAATACCATCGTAAGTTGACGTACCTCGACCCAATTCATCAAAAAGCACCAAACTGCGTGATGAGAGGTTATTCAATATGTCAGCCGCCTCATTCATCTCTACCATGAAAGTAGATTCTCCTACCGAAATATTATCACTGGCTCCCACGCGGGTAAAAATCTTATCCACCAATCCGATACGCGCACTTTCTGCGGGGACAAAACTACCCATTTGTGCCATCAATGTAATGAGTGCGGTCTGACGCAGCAGAGCCGATTTTCCGGCCATATTAGGACCTGTAATAATGATTATCTGCTGCCGTTTGCTGTCCAAAGAGACACTATTCGGAGTATATTTTTCTCCTGCCGGCAACTGATGCTCTATCACCGGATGCCTTCCTTGGCAAATGTCCAACGTATCAGTATCGTCCACTATCGGACGGATATAGCGGTTTTCCAAAGCAACATTAGCCAACGAAAGCAGACAATCAAGTCGTGCCAATTGATTGGCATTGACCTGAATGGCAGGAATAAACTCTGCTACTGCCATCACCAATTCATTGAAAAGGCGTGTTTCAATAGCCAATATTTTCTCCTCTGCACCCAGTATTTTTTCTTCGTAGATTTTCAATTCTTCCGTGATATAGCGTTCAGCATTTACTAATGTCTGCTTACGTATCCATTCGGCAGGTACTTTATCTTTGTAGGTATTACGTACTTCTATGTAGTATCCGAACACATTGTTGTAAGCTATTTTCAGGCTTTGTATTCCTGTTCGTTCAGCTTCGCGCTGTTGCATCTGCAATAGATAGTCCTTTCCACTGTAAGCCATACGGCGGAGTTCGTCAAGTTCCTCATTCACCCCACTGTTGATTACTCCTCCTTTAGCTACTAACAAAGGAGGATCCGGAGTCACTTCACGAGCAATCCTGTCTCGTATGCTCCGGCAAAGATTCAGTTGTTCACCTATCCGTTCCAAACTGCCTTCTCCCGTTTCCATACAAAGTTGCTTGATTGGCTCTATTGCCTGTAGAGCCACTTTAAGTTGCACCATTTCACGGGGTGATACACGCCCGACAGCCACTTTCGAAACTATTCGTTCCAAATCTCCCACTCGTTGAAGTTGCTCACCCACAGCATCCCTCAACGATGGCTCACGGAAAAAATGTTCTACAGCATCCAGACGCTCCTCAATAGGTTTTACATCTTTCAATGGAAAAATCACCCACCGTTTCAGCATACGTGCCCCCATAGGGCTGACAGTACGATCCATCACATCCAACAATGCAGTTCCTCCCTCATTCATAGGTGCAGCCAACTCCAAACTCCTGACAGTAAATTTATCCAACCGTACATATTTGTCCTCCTCTATACGGCTTAATGCTGTAATGTGTCCTGTGCGTGTATGTTGCGTCATTTCAAGATATTGCAGAACAGCTCCAGCTGCCACAATACCCAAACGCAGATGTTCCACTCCAAATCCTTTCAGGTTCTTCGTTTCGAAGTGTCCGGTCAGTTTCTCTCTGGCAAAATTTTCGGTAAACACCCAATCATCCAATTCATAAGTGAAATGCCGGCTGCCGAAACGCTCTTCAAACATACTTTTCCGTCCACGTTCAAAAAGAATCTCTTTCGGACTGAACCCTACCAATAATTTATCTATATAATCAGCGGTCCCTTCGGCAGTCATAAACTCACCGGTAGAGATATCCAACAGTGCCACTCCACATAAGTTCCCTTTTCCGAAATGAATGGATGCCAAAAAATTATTTTCTTTGTAATTGAGTACATTGTCAGCCATGGCAACACCGGGTGTTACCAATTCCGTAATACCTCTCTTTACTAATTTTTTCGTCAGTTTAGGATCTTCCAACTGGTCGCAGATAGCCACTCTCCGTCCGGCTCTCACCAATTTTGGCAGATAGGTATCCAATGCATGGTAGGGGAATCCTGCCATCTCTATTATACTTCCCCCTCCGCCATTGTTCCGGCGGGTCAGTGTGATACCCAATATGTCCGCTGCAACTACAGCATCTTCCGAATATGTCTCATAGAAATCTCCACACCTGAAGAGCAGCACCGCATCCGGATGCTTTGACTTCAGCTCCAAAAATTGCCTCATCATTGGAGTTTCCATAGCCTCTTTTAGTTTCGCCATTCGCTTTCTGTCTTCTGTTTTTTAGAAAAGTGCAAAGATAGATTTTTTCGAAAGAGGGTCAAAGAAAAAAGAAGAAAATTAATGGAATCTCATACAAAAAGTAACTTTATTACAACCTTAAACTGATAAAGAATACCAATCGTACACACGTAAGATTAGTATTCTTTACTCATCAAGATTACCATTCTTTCACTCTTTTTTTGCACATACATCCGAAGCGTAAAAAAATCTCATTTTGATTTCTTTCCCATGCCTTCCCCTGTTTCCCTATTTGCAGAAGTTTCCTGTCAAGCGGTCGTTTTCCTACCTTTTCAGGTTAAATAAACTTATAAACAAGCGGATATATAGGATTTATCTGCAATTCTTATTTATCTTTGCCCGATAAAGCCTGCAAACAACCTCATACATTGGTAATTTTGAAGGCATAGACTACACGGAAAAGGAAAAAATAAAATAATAATAGTCAAAAATGAAAAAGTACAGTATCGTCAACAACATCTTCGGCTGGATTGCTTTTGCCATTGCAGCCGTGGTGTATTGTATGACCATCGAACCGACAGCCAGTTTTTGGGACTGTCCTGAGTTTATCACCACCGGCTATAAGCTGGAAGTAGGCCACCCTCCTGGTGCTCCTTTCTTTATGCTGACAGCCAACATCTTCTCGCAGTTTGTCAGCGATCCGAGTCAGGTAGCCTACATGGTGAACATCATGTCGGCATTGCTCAGTGCAGGATGTATCCTTTTCCTTTTTTGGAGCATCACACACCTGACCAAGAAGTTGGTGTGCCCTGATGAAACAAAGATGACTACCGGAAAACTGATTACCATCATTGCTTCAGGCATGACCGGTGCTTTAGCTTACACGTTCAGCGATACTTTCTGGTATAGTGCTGTGGAGGGTGAAGTATATGCCTATTCGTCACTTTTTACAGCTGTAGTTTTTTGGTTGATACTCAAATGGGAAGAGCAAGCCGATAAACCTCACAGCGACCGTTGGCTGATACTTATAGCTTATCTGACTGGACTTTCAGTGGGTGTACACCTGCTCAATCTTCTCTGTATCCCTGCTATCGTACTCATTTGGTACTACAAACGGAATCCCAATGCAAACCTGAAAGGTTCCTTAGGAGCACTCATTGTTTCAGCACTGCTGATAGCAGCCGTACTTTATGGCATCGTGCCGGGCATCGTGAAGGTAGGCGGATGGTTCGAACTATTGTTTGTCAACACTTTAGGTACACCATTCAATACAGGTTTGATTGTCTATATCATTTTGTTGGCAGTTACCCTTATCTGGGGTGTCTATGAAACCTTCCGTAGCGAAAATCGCAAACGGATGAACATCGCCTTTCTCCTTTCTGTAGCTCTCTTGGGTATCCCTTTCTATGGTTACGGATTCAACAGTATCCTCATCGGAATGGTGGTATTGGCCGTATTGGCTTTCTTCCTTTTCTACAAAAAGGGTGGAAACTACCGGGTATCAGTGCGCACACTGAACACAACATTACTCTGCCTGACAATGATTGTAGTGGGATATTCCTCGTATGCCGTCATTGTCATCCGTTCTACGGCCAATACACCGATGGATCAGAATTCACCGGAAGACATTTTCACCTTAGGTACCTATTTAGGACGAGAACAGTACGGCGACCGACCGCTTTTTTATGGACAAGCATACTCATCCAAAATAGCACTGAAGACTGAGGGAAATCACTGCATACCCGTCTATGAAGAGGGTGCACCTGTCTATCACCGCAAGGAGAAAAAGTCTGCCGACGAACCCGACCGTTACGAATTGATTCGTTACAAGCAGAACTACAAGTATGCACAAAATATGCTCTTCCCACGTATGTACAGCCCTGAACATGCTGACAAGTACAAACAATGGCTTGGAGGAATCAAAGAATATAAGGTACCCTATGACGAATGTGGAAACATGGTGACGGTACAGATGCCTACCCAGTTGGAAAACTTGAGATTTTTCTTCTCTTACCAGATAAATTTCATGTACTGGCGCTATTTCATGTGGAATTTTGCCGGACGACAGAATGACATTCAGGGCAACGGAGAACTGGAACATGGCAACTGGATAACCGGTATCAGTTTCATAGACAATCTGCTTGTGGGTAACCAGGATAATCTGCCCAGTGACCTGAAAAACAACAAGGGACACAACGTATTCTACTGCCTGCCATTGTTGTTAGGACTCATCGGACTCTTTTGGCAAGCCTACCGGGGAGAACAGGGAGTAAAACAATTCTGGGTAGTATTTTTCCTCTTCTTCATGACGGGTATCGCCATCGTATTATACCTTAACCAAACACCGTCACAGCCACGTGAACGAGACTATGCCTATGCAGGGTCGTTCTATGCTTTCGCCATCTGGATTGGTATGGGAGTGGCCGGACTCACCGAATTGCTCCGCAAGAAAATGAAAGAGACACCAGCCGCCATACTGGCTGCAGTGGCATGCCTCTGTGTACCTGTCCAAATGGTCAGCCAGACATGGGATGACCACGACCGGAGCGGACGATACACTTGTCGCGATTTTGGACAAAACTATCTGAACAGTATTTCGGAAAAAGACAATCCCATCATCTTCACCAATGGAGACAACGACACATTCCCCCTTTGGTACAATCAAGAAACCGAAGGGGTCCGCACCGATGCACGTGTCTGCAACCTCAGCTACTTACAGACCGACTGGTACATCGATCAGATGAGGCGTCCGGCATACGATTCTCCTTCATTGCCCATTGAATGGAAACGCTACGACTATGTGGAAGGCTCAAATGACTACGTACGGATTGAGTCCAAAATGAAGAATGAAATCAGGAAACTTTATAAGAATCAGCCAGAAAAGGCCAGACAAGCATTCGGAGATAATCCGTTCGAAGTGAAGAACATCATGAAGCATTGGATTTGTTCTGGCAATCCTAACTTTCAGGTTATTCCTACAGATACGTTGGAAATCACTGTAGATAAGGAAGCTGTCCTCCGCTCAGGTATGTTCATTCCTGATTCAGCTGAAATTCCAGACAAGATGTATATTTCATTGAAAGGACGCAACGCACTCTACAAAAACGACCTGATGATGTTGGAAATGTTAGCAAATGCCAATTGGAGCCGTCCCATTTACATGGCCATCAGTGTCGGACCACAGAATCACTTGGGGTTGAGTGACCACTTTATTCAGGAAGGATTGGCCTATCGCATTACACCATTCAACTGGGCAAAACTGGGCTACTTGCCAAAACAACAACAATATCCGAGAGAATATTTCATGGATACGGAAAAGACTTACGATGTCATGCTCAACAAGTTCAAATTCGGAGGTATAGACAATCCGGATATCTATTTGGATGAAACTGTGAGCCGTATGTGTCACAGCCACCGCCGCATCTTTGCCCAACTTATCAGACAACTGATTCGTGAAGGAAAGAAAGACAAGGCACTCAAGGCACTTGACTATATGGAAAAAGTGATTCCATCTACAACGCTGCCTCACGATTATCTCATGTCAGGCTCTATGGAATTTGCCGAAGCATATCTCCAATTGGGTGAAAAAGAAAAGGCTACAGGCATACTCAAACAATTGGGAGATAAAGCAAACGAATATATCGACTGGTATCTTTCATTGGATCAAAAACAACTTCAGGCCAAAATTAGCGATTGCCAATGGAATTTCAGCATACTGAACACAGTAGCTACACTATTGGGTAACTCTGAAGAAGGATTGGCTTATCAGCAATCACTCGATGAGAAATTTGCCAGATTGCGTGGCCGGTTGAATCAATAACATCGTTAGAAAAAGGGGAGATTGAAGCTACTGTACAGCAGACAGACTTCACTCTCCTTTTTCTTTTTTTTACATCAGACTATACACATGTTTATAGAACAACCTCCAAATATTGTCAGATGGATATATCCCAAGGCCATTTGGCGGATGAATCCCAATGAAAGAAAGGTTTACCTTACTTTCGATGATGGCCCTATACCAGGCATTACACCTTGGGTACTCGACCTTCTTGACAAATACAAAATAAAGGCAACTTTCTTTCTTGTGGGAGACAATGTGAGGAAACACAAGGAAGAATTCGACATGATTGTCAGACGTGGACACCGGGTAGGCAACCATACATATAACCATGTAAGAGGATTCAGTGACAAAGCACCACAGTATATTGAAAATGTGAAAAAAGCCGATGAACTCATACATTCCGACCTTTTCCGTCCACCACACGGATATATGGGATGGAGACAGTATCATACCCTATGCAAGCAGTACCGCATCATCATGTGGGATCTTGTCACACGCGACTATAGTCGGCGGCTGAATGGCAAACAGGTCTTCGAAAAACTCAAGAAATATGTACGCAATGGTTCCATCATCACTTTCCACGATTCACTGAAATCCGAAAAAAATCTCAAATATGCCTTGCCACGTTCCATTGAGTGGATGATAGAACAAGGATACAGTTTCGGCACACTATAAGATGACAATCTCCCCTATAGATACAAAACGTTTGAAGGAAGAAGCTCTGAAACTCGGGTTTTCAGCTTGTGGAGTGACTACTGTAAAAGCTGTTGACCACATTCAGTGCGAAAACTTTATGCGATGGTTATCAGAAGGCAAACAGGCAGAGATGCATTATATGGGCAATAATGTAGAAAAACGCCTTTCCCCAACTCTGCTGATGGAAGGGGCAAAAAGCATTATCAGTCTGGCTATGAATTATTACCCCCAAAAAAGGTTGGATCCTTCATCACAATACGAATTTTCCTATTATGCTTATGGAAGAGATTATCATGAAGTGATGAAGGAACGTATATACACCTTATTATATATTATAAGACAATGGACGGACAAGGAGATACATGCACGTGTCTTTTGCGACACAGCTCCCATGTTTGAACGCTATTGGGCACAACAATGTGGAATAGGATGGATAGGTAAAAACACACAATTGGTTATCCCTAACGCAGGCTCTTATTTCTTTTTGGGAGAAATTCTCATCGACCAACCATTCACTCATTACGACACACCCATAAAAGACCGTTGTGGAAATTGTAATGCCTGCATCAGGGAATGCCCCACACACGCATTGGAAAAACCTTACAAATTGAATGCGGCGCGATGCCTTTCTTATCTGACTATCGAATACAGGGGAGAAACGCTCACTCCTGAAGCAGGGAATGCTATGGGAAACTGCATCTATGGTTGCGACCGGTGCCAAAAAGTATGTCCATGGAACAGATTTGCCACACCTACGAAAATTGAAGAATTACATTCTTCTGAAGCATTCATCCAAGCTACGCACGAAGATATGGACAATTTGGACAGAGATACATACCGCAAACTTTTTAAAGGTTCTGCTGTCAAACGTGTAAAATATGAAGGATTGGTACGAAACATCCAAGCAGCAAAAAAACAAAAATAACAAGGCTTACATTTCGTATATCCGATAAAAAAGCCTACCTTTGCAGCCTGAAAGTATTGAGTTGCCTCTGTAGTTCAACGGATAGAATAGAAGTTTCCTAAACTTTAGATAGGGGTTCGATTCCCCTCGGAGGTACACTTTTAATACAACTTTACATAAAAGTTATCCTGACTGACTAAAAGATAGTTAAGATACTTGGTAACCAACAGATTTTATTTTTACTTTTGCTGCATGTTAAGATATCTCCATACAGCTATATTTGCCGGATTTCTTGCAATCAGCATAAATGCTTATGCACAGACACAGAGCACAACTGAAAACAGACGGGTAATGCTCAGGTTATGTGTATATGAAGGAGACACCATACCATGGATACAGCTCCGCACGGTATATATATATAAGCCACTCAAACTGAAAAACAAAAAACAAAGAAAGGCCTACGACAAATTGGTGCGCAACGTGAAAAAGACATTGCCCATAGCCAAAGAAATCAATCACATCATCATAGAGACCTATGAATATATGGAGACATTGCCTGATGAGAAGGCCAGAAAAAAACACATCAAAGCTGTAGAAGAATCGCTGAAAGAGCAATATACACCACGGATGAAAAAACTCACCTTCTCACAAGGAAAACTGTTGATAAAGTTGGTGGACAGGGAGTGCAACCAGTCGTCATACGAATTGGTAAAAGCTTTTATGGGACCTTTCAAAGCAAGTTTCTATCAGACCTTCGCTTCGCTCTTTGGAGCAAGCCTCAAGAAGGAATACGACCCTGAAAACGACGATGCTATGGTCGAACGCGTGGTGGTATTGGTTGAAAACGGACAATTATAATTTCATTATCCGGCGGGCAAATTCCCAAATGATGATACCGGCAGTAACGGAAACATTCAACGAATGTTTCGTACCAAACTGAGGAATCTCTATACATCCGTCGCAAGCATTCACCACCTCCTGCTTCACTCCCTTCACTTCATTTCCCAATACAACAGCATATTTTCCTTCAGACGACAGCGCTATATCCTGAAGCATCGTGCTTCCTTCACACTGTTCGATAGCAAACACAGTGTAACCTGCTGCATGAAGTTGGCCGATGACATCCGATGTATCGGTGTGATATGTCCATGCTACAGTGTCTTCAGCACCAAGTGCAGTCTTGTGCATCTCGGGATGTGGTGGAGTAGCTGTAATACCACACAAGCAGATGCGCTCCACTTTGAAGGCATCCGACGTACGGAAAACTGACCCTACATTATGCAAACTACGCACTTCATCAAGCACCACTACCAAAGGTATTTTTTCCGATAGACGAAACTCCTCGGCACTGATACGTTTCATTTCTGTTATACTGAGTTTTCTCATTATTCTTTCCCCTAATCCTATAAATATTTTGCAAAGAAATGGATTTTCTTTCACAACAGCAAAGGTTTTCAAGGGAATTTCGATAAAAGGAGGAACACAGCTGACAAATCTACTTGCTTCAGAATGTCAACAACCCTTGCTTATTTGTTAACAACCGGTGAAAAACCGGTGAATTAAAATCTGAAAGAAAATAGGAAAAACTTTTGGTCATTCAAAAAAAACGCATATCCAAACGCAAAATTGAACTGCCCAAAAAAAGAAGCAGAAAGTTAATTCTATAATATAAACTCACTTTTCAATAATAAATGGCATGGTTTTTCAAATTTACTTTTTAACTTTGCACTTATAAACAGAAAGTTGAAAACTATGCAATTCCTTTTATAATCAAAGAACTATCCTGTGGACAGATAGAGGAAGACAGTTAATAATACCTTAATAACTTAATGAACAAAAAAACGGAAGTTTCATTATCCACACAGTTAACAGGCTATTATCATCAGCATAGATTTTTCTTCTATAGAAATAAAAAAATATATATTAATTTATGGTTAAGCAGAATTGGTTGAAAAAAGGATTTGTAGATGAACCTATCGATGAATCCGTAGATTTGAAAAAAGAGATTGACAGGTTGCGCAAAGAAAAGAATGCAGTCATCTTGGCGCACTATTATCAGTCTGGTGAAATACAGGATATAGCCGATTATGTGGGCGATAGTCTGGCATTGGCACAATGGGCGGCAAAGACCGATGCTGACATCATAGTACTTTGTGGAGTGCATTTTATGGGAGAGACAGCAAAAGTCATCTGTCCTGAAAAAAAAGTGCTTGTGCCCGATATGAATGCCGGATGTTCATTGGCTGACAGTTGCGATGCCAAGGAGTTTGAAGCTTTTGTAAAGCAGCATCCCGGACACACTGTCATTTCTTATGTGAATACTACAGCTGCTGTAAAGGCGGTAACGGATGTGGTAGTTACCTCTACCAATGCCCGACAGATAGTAGAGAGTTTTCCTGAGGATACACCCATTATTTTTGGACCCGATCGCAATTTGGGCAATTACATCAATTCCATTACTGGGCGTGAAATGCTCTTGTGGAATGGTGCCTGCCATGTGCATGAACAATTTTCTGTACAGAAGATTCTCGAACTCAAGCGCCAGTATCCCGATGCACTCATCCTTGCCCATCCGGAGTGTAAGGGCGCAGTGGTGAAGTTGGCTGATGTGGTAGGTTCTACAGCTGCTTTGTTGAAGCATGCTGTAAATAGTAATTGTAAGGACTTCATTGTAGCTACCGAAAGCGGTATTTTGCATGAGATGCAAAAACAGTGTCCTGAGAAAAATTTCATTCCTGCTCCGCCTGAGGATAGCACGTGTGCTTGTAACGAATGCAATTTCATGCGTTTGGGTACATTGGAGAAATTATATAACACCCTGAAATATGAGTGGCCGTCCATTGAAGTGGATGCAGAAGTAGCTGAAAAAGCTGTGCGTCCTATCCGGCGGATGTTAGAAATTTCAGCCAAGCTTGGGTTATGATGACAGTGCGGTTTGGTTTGGTTTGGTTGCTGTTCACATTGGTGACTGCTCCTCTGCACGCCCAAAAGAAGAAAGGTGAGGAGGCAAGGGTGAGCGGCCGGTATGAATTGAGGAAAGATATGCCCGTGTTTCTTGATGCATTGAAGTCGGAGCTGACCTATCCCTTAGCTTGGGGAAACAGTCCTATAAAGAAATTTTCAAAATGGAAGCGTGAAGCGCGCAGAAAAGTGTTCGAATCCATGATGGCACCTCCTCTTGAAAGCAGTTCGTACGACATGGAGGTCAGCGCTGTGGAGAAACGTCCGGGATACGAGGTAAGGAAAATAGATTTCAATCTTACGCAATATTCCCGTGTGCCTGCCTACTTGTTGGTACCTGAAGGTGAAGGCCCTTTTCCTGCCGTTGTGCTGATGCATGACCATGGTGCACACTTCTCGATTGGCAAAGAGAAAATGGTGCGTCCTTTTGGAGTGGATTCATTGGTGTTGGCTGATGCAGACACTTGGGCACATGGGTGTTACGACGACCAGTATGTGGGCGACTATCTGGCTTCACGCGGTTATGTTGTGCTCACTTTCGATGCACTCTTTTGGGGAGAGCGTGGACGCAAAGAGGGAGTAAAATACGATAGTCAGCAGGCTGTAGCTTGTGTATTTGAGATGTTGGGTCGTAGTTGGAGCGGATTCACCACTTATGAAGATTGTTATGCAGTAGATTTTCTGACAACTTTGCCGGAAGTGGATAAAGAGCGGATAGGAGCAATGGGATTTTCCATGGGGGCTTATCGCACCTGGATGCTTTCTGCTTTGAGCGATAAGGTGAAGGCAGGTGCTGCCATTTGTTGGATGGTGACTACCGACTATCAGCTTCATTGGGATTATCGTGGAGGAAAAGGAGGTTCTGACTTTGCCAATACATTGCCTGGTATCCGTCAGTATATGGATTATCCTCACATTGCCTCTTTGGCATGTCCGAAGCCCATGCTTTTCTTCAATGGAAGAAAAGATAAACTTTTCCCCGTGCCTTCTGTCGAAAAGGCTTATGCAGAAATGCGTCGTGTGTGGGAAAGTCAAGATGCTTCAGATAAGCTTGTCACCGAATTTTGGGATCTTCCTCATTTTTGCAGTAAGGAGATTCAAAAAAAAGTAGCCGATTGGTTTGACGAAGTCCTGAAATGAAATATTCCGGACATGAATGACGATGTGACTGATTTTTCAACATCATTCATGTCCGGAAATTTTATTCATAAATGGTTGCCACTATTTTTCGTTCTCCGCCATAGTTGCGGAATTCACAGAGGTAGATACCTTGCCAAGTGCCAAGGTTCAGACGTCCTTCTGTGATTGGAATAGTCAGACTTACACCAAAGAGTGAGCATTTTGCATGTGCCGGCATGTCATCTTCCCCTTCCATTGTATGGTTGTAATATGGTTCATTCTCTTTTACAAGCCGGTTCATTATCTGGTTCAAGTCGCTCCGTACGTCCGGATCAGCATTTTCATTGATGGAGAGTGCGCATGAAGTATGTTGTACAAACAGGTTAAGCAATCCTGTTTTCGGCAGAGGAGTTATGTTTTTCAATATTTCGTTGGTTATCAGATGACATCCTCTGCGTTTTGATGAAATTTTGAACGTAAATTGTTTTATCATAGTTGTGGATTATTTATAGAATCACCTTAAATTTATTTCATCATTCAATAAATTTATTCCTGCCTCTTTTTTTATTTTTTTTGATATCTTCTTCACCACCTCATTGTAGCTGTGTCGGATGAGTGAACATATCAGGTTGTCGGGTAACTGGCCGAAAAGATTCAATTGGTTCCAGTATTTCTTGTTCATGTGCCAGGCAGGAGCTATCTCCGGATAATGCTCGCGTAACTCAATGGCATATTCAGGTTCACACTTCAGTACAAACCATTCTGTATTTTCCAAATCCATCATGGCAAATATTTTTCCACCTATACGAAATACCAATGTTGTTTCGTCAAATGGGAAATCTTCTGTTACCTGAGGCAGTGAGAGGCAATAATCTCTTGCTATTTCTATATCCATCTTCTGTATTTTTGGAGCAAAAGTAATCAATCTTTTCTGAATACATAGTATTTTTTACAGATTAATGATTTGATTGATGTGTTTCCAAAATAATTGCAATTACTTTGCCAACGAATATATACTGCGTTGGCACTTGGAGTATATATTACTTTACCGATGGAGTCCATTAAGGATAAGCAATAGCCAAAGACATTCGGGCCTGACAGTTGATATTCGGGTATCAAAAATCTGATTGCCTATGCAAACTTTTTATTTTGCGGATGTGAAAAGTTTAATTTAAACTTTTGCGTGCTGCATGACAATAAAAGTAAATTGATTTTACTTTATTTCTCGTATATATGAGTAAAATTGTTTTTTTTGAAATCAATCGAATAATGATAAGAATTAGCGTAAAACCACTTTTTTCGAATGAAATATGTGTTTGATTGAAAGTAAATCAGTAGATTTGCATTATAAATATCAATAGTTACATCTAATCAGGTTTATGCAGTTATCTGTCGCTTTCCCGATCTGTTTGTGAAATCCGAAGGGCGGATAATGTTGATGATATAAAAGAATAAGACTTTATGATAGCAAATACATTCAAAGATAAAGTAGTTATTGTAACCGGTGGTGCCAACGGTATTGGCCGGTGTATTGCCGATGAGTTCCGTTCAAAGGGAGCCATTGTCTGTGTGATTGACAAGCAAGAAGGTGAGCATTTACCAAGCAGATGATTTATCACGGAGACTGTGGGTGGAAGTTGGAGGAATAAATATTCAGACAATTATGTTAGCATACACATACATCGAAAAAGGAAAGTTCGCTTTGGTGGAAAAGCCGAAGCCTGCACTCATTGAACCTACCGATGCCATTGTTCGAGTGACGATGAGTAGTATCTGCACCAGTGACCTACATATTAAGCATGGAAGCGTGCCTCGTGCAGTGCCTGGTATTACTGTCGGTCACGAAATGGTAGGTGTTGTTGAAGAGGTTGGATCAGAAGTCACCAATGTAAAGCCAGGGGATAGAGTAACTGTAAACGTAGAGACCTTCTGCGGAGAGTGTTTCTTCTGCAAGAATGGCTACGTGAACAATTGTACCGACCCGAATGGCGGTTGGGCATTGGGATGCCGTATCGATGGCGGACAGACGGAATACGTGCGTGTACCGCTTGCCAATCAAGGATTGAACCACATCCCTGATAGCGTTTCCGATGAACAAGCCTTACTAGTAGGCGATGTCTTGGCCACAGGCTTTTGGGCGGCCCGTATTTCTAAGATTACTGAAGACGATACCGTACTAATCATAGGAGCGGGACCTACAGGTATCTGCACGCTCCTTTGCGTGATGTTGAAACACCCCAAACGCATCATTGTCTGTGAAAAATCTGAAGAAAGATGTCGCTTCATCCAAGAACATTACCCCGATGTGTTGCTCACTACTCCCGAAGAATGCAAGGAGTTTGTCTTGAAGCATAGCAATCATGGTGGAGCCGACCGTGTGCTTGAAGTGGCCGGAGCCGATGATACTTTCCGCCTCGCGTGGGAATGTGCCCGCCCGAATGCCATCGTAACGGTGGTTGCCCTCTACGACCAGCCTCAGGTTCTTCCTTTACCCGACATGTATGGCAAGAACCTTACCTTCAAGACCGGTGGTGTGGATGGATGTGATTGCGAAGAAGTCCTTCATCTTATTGAACAGGAAAAGATTGACACCACTCCGCTCATCACGCATCGTTTCACATTGAGTGAAATTGAAGAAGCCTACCACATCTTCGAGAACAAGTTGGATGGGGTGATTAAAGTGGCGATAGTTTGATTGCTAACCACCATTACCCAAGCATCTGCTTGCCTGCATCGTATGCCTTTTGCAAGTCTTCCTCCCAATGGGCATCACGCCAAGCATATTTGGCTTCTTCGGAAAAACCGCCCAATTCGTAATTGCCATATTTCGCCACCTGACAAGTGTTGTAGGCTACTATACGTTGTGGCTCGCCAAGGGCTGTAGTGATGCACCATTCCATCGAGCCAAAGCCGTTGCTATTATTGCGTTCAGGCGTACCATTCATGGTTTCAACAAGTAGCACTGGCATACGCTTGGGGGCGGTCAGGCTGTAATCGTTATACGATAGCCACGGGAATGCCAAACGCTCCAGAAAAGCACGCATCTGTCCCGTTACTTCACCAAAATAGATTGGTGAGCCAAGCACAAGACCATCAGCCTGCGCAATCTCCTCCAAGAGGGGAGTCAGCGTATCCTTAAAACGGCAGATATTCGATGCTTTACCTTTGAGTTTGCAAGCCATGCACGACATGCAACCCTTATAATCGAGGTCATAGAGCCGTACAGTCTTAACTTCAATATCACTACCCACAGATTTGGCTCCTTCGGCAGATCTCTGCAACAACTTTGCAGTATTCATATTCTTTCGTGGACCGCCATCGATAATTATAATCTTTTTCATTGACTCTATTGTTTATTCTTATACAACTTCAATAAATGAGATTTTGTTCACTTCCCGATGCAGCAAAGTAACCCTTCTGATAGTCAATAACTTACATGAAATTGGGCAAAAATTTGGGCCACGCTTGTAACTATCAAGCTTTCAATGACTTACAAAGATAATATTTGAAATTCAAAAAGGAAAAAGAAATTTCCCTGAAAAAGTCAAGATTTAACATATTTAACTTTTATTAAGTGCTATATCTCAGTGATTTACCTGATTTCATGCTGTTTTACTCTATTTAGATTAACAGTTGCCATATGGGTTTAAATGGCCTGAATAAATTTGGGCCAAAAACTGTCCAAATTTGGTTGAAAAATCATTTGTGAGCATTCTGGAACATTTAAAAGATATTGTACAGAATCTCATCGGTGGCTACTTTGTATTCCATTGATAGCTAGTAGATAAACGCTATTTTCGTATTGTCTTTGAGTTTAAGTTTAGGTTTAAATAGGCATATACATATATATGATATTACTTAAACTCATTTGCTTTTCACGGAAGTAGATTTGAGTTTAATTTTCGGGTTTAGATTACATGTATATATACATGATTTTAACATAAACTTTGATGATACTTTTCTCTTTACTGAAATAACAGGTTTGTGATGAGTTCGTTGATTTCTTGATTAATGCTTCTGCGTTTTGCATAGCGCAACAGCTTTTGGGTATTTATAGAATATTGGTCGAATGCAAGCCAGTACATGTTAAGGGATTCAACTCCACGCAAATAGTCAAAGTCTGCATCTTTTTGAGTATCGACCAACAATTTTTCCAAAGTTGGCACTTCCTTCTACAAAAGGGCGGCTTCGGTCGCTTTTTTCTTTACTGAAAAGATTTCTTATTAGACTAATTGATAATAGGTTTACCGCCGACAATGACATACATAAGTTCACCTCTCTCATTATGACTCAAGTTATATCATTTGAAGAGAGAGGCGAATTTCGTTATCCACAAATTCGATGGCTACTTAGATCAAAGAAGGATAATCTTTGCAAAATCAGTAATATCTCCATTGATACTTGCCTTTTCAAGTGCAGCCATATATGTGGAACGTTCTTCAACAGTAATGATTTTCCAAGGGTAACCGGCCGTAACCAGCATTACATTCATCAGGAATCGCGCTGTTCTTCCGTTTCCGTCCATGTAAGGATGGATATAGACAAAGAAAAAGTGCCCTAAAATGGCTCTTACCATGGCATTCTCCTCTTCCTTCATCAGATCAATGAATACGGGCATAGCGTCTCTGACCGCATCGGGAGAAAGGGGTGTATGCTTAGAACCACGAATGTAAACTTGTCCAGTTCTATATCCAATCAGGTCTGAAGGCTTGATGATACCGGCTACGATACAGGGTTGAAACATCTCAAAGTGCCAATTCTCAAAATTACGCCCGGCGATTTCTCCTGCATTGCCGTTCTGAATAATCTCCCTTACACTTTCCTTAACTTGCAGGAATGCCTGATAATACCCTCTTGCCGCTAATGCGTTCTTGCGTTCTGCATCTGTCTTATCATCTTTAGGATTCCATTCACCAGAACGCACTCGTTCTATAAGTCCTTCTGTAACTCTGTAACCCTCGATTGACAGGGAGTGATAGGAGTCTCTAACATAGTTCTCGTCCATGTTACCAAGAACCTCCTCCAAGGATAATGTTGAATTAGCTGCCTTTGGATTCAATGCAAGAATCTGTTCTTTCATCTTCTTCCACATCAGGCGTAAGCGTATTGTATAGGGAGAAATGATACGACCACTTGCAAACGTGCTTTCCATTTTATCCTCAAAAGGGTCCTCGGGACGCAGATTGTGACCTATTCTTACCATATAGTCAAGGATTCTCTGAGCCATTTCCTCGCGCCCGACATTGCGAAGAGCACCAACCAATCTTGATGCTCTGGATGAATTTCCTTCATCTGCAACTTCCCTTAGTATTTCATCCGCACTACCAACCATCAAAAGACATGTACGTGCATTTACAGCACTCTTCTTGAAGTACGTGGGAGTACAAAATGCCAAAGCTTCGGGCAGAGTGTACAATCTTAAACCATATCTTGGTTCGATGTACACCTGTCTGGGCATCGAGGCAGTGATGTCCAATAATGAGTCGCCATGTTTCAGCTGGATGATGTTATTACTGGCTTTTGTGGAACGCAGAATCAACTGATGCGGAGCAACAGTCTCTCCTGCATAAAAATCTAATGATTCTTCAGGGGTAAGACACCAGCCCTCTCCGAATCTATTGTTTGCATAGGCTACGACGAAATGCCAATAAGAAGCGTACCAAACTGTGGTATCTCCTTCCATGCCAGGCATGGTGGGCATATACCATCCTTTGATGATCTGTTCAAGGTAGCCATTTTGAATAAGGCGTTTTGAATGAACACCCCCCAAGGTTTCAAGACCTTTAATGATGCAGTTTTGGTGAGTGTCTTGATATTGTTTCAAAACACCCAATGAATCTGCCAGTTTCTCTTGTATGCTTGCCATTAGTATTTATACTATATGATGCTGTTAGTTTTTATATAGAGCGATGATATTAGTTTATATCAATGCATCGATGTTAGTATTTACGCCTGCAAAGGTATTAGTTTTTACCGTAACACACAAGCTTTACGACAATTATTTCAAATTCTGACTACCTGATTTTTGCATGTTTTCTGCAAGAATCGAGGATTAAATGTGATTTTTATGTATTTAAGCCATTCGGGGATGAACCTTAATTTTCGGGTTTAGATTACATGTATATATACATGATTTTAACATAAACTTGGTGCTTGATAATGCTTTTCTCCTTATTGAAAGACAGGCTTGTGATAAGTTTTGAATATAAATTCGGCAATAACTCTATATTATTGCCGAATTTATATAACCGCTTTAAATGTGATTAACCGAGTAACTAGTTCTATTTAGCCTGAAGAAGTAAATTTTGGAGATTGACTTTTCAGCTCTCGTTTCCATAGTTCTGAATAAAATCCCCTCAACCCATCATATAATTAATGAAACATACCCATATAATGTACTATAATAAATGTTGAGCCATCTGTATTCTACTTTCCTTTCTGAGCAGAATGCGTTCAATGTGAGATTTAATCTTACTAACCAATAAATATAATTTTGCCTTATTTGAATCCTTAATCGACAAAATTACCCTAAAATACGCCTCTTAATCGACAAAATTACCGTTTCTTGTAGCAATTGATGTCGCTTAATGGAAAAATTTGCTTTTAATCATAAGATAAATATCAAAATCTGGCTTTTTAATCAGAAAAATCATCTTTTTAACCCCTTAATCGACAAAATTACCCTAAAACACACCCCTTAATCGACAAAATTGCCTAATTTTGCATTAGAATTGAATTATTAATAGAAAAAAATGGCAAAAAACAGTTCAATGCAGAATGTCTTGGAAGTGATAATGGCTACTTCCGAAAAGAATGATTCAAGCCGAAAGGCAGAAATGATAAAACAGGGTACAATAAGGAAAATTGCTCCAAAGGTATATACTACCAATATGGAAGATACACCGGAGGTAATTATCCGTAGGAATTTGTTCTACATATTAGGACAACTATACCCTCGTGCCGTCATAAGCCACAGGTCTGCTTATGAACTGAAACCTACAGCAGAAGGTGATATATTTCTGACCTACTCATATACCAAGAACATTTCTTTGCCAGGAATTAAAGTACACCTGTTGCAAGGACCACAAGGAACGGAGCATGATATGCCTTTCATCGAAAACCTCTATATCTCCAGTGCGGAACGCAGGACTTTGGAAAATCTTCAGAAAGGCAGAGCGCGTTCAGGTGTATCCAAATGTATGCCCCGTACATTCATTGAAGAGAATTTGGAACGGATGCTTCAGATAAACGGCGAGGCTTACATCAATATGTTCCGTGATAAAGCTAGGACTATTGCTGCAGAACTTGATATGGTAGAAGAGTTTGAGACTTTAAACTCCATTATCGGTGCACTGTTGTCAACTCGCCCGACTGAAATACTCACATCCGAAAGTGCAGCAGCAAGAGCTAAAGGAGAACCATTTGATTCAGAAAGAGTGCATCTATTTGGAACTTTGTTTCAGGCACTTCACAATGAACAGTTCCCTTATATAGACGAACCCAATGTGGAAAATTCGGCTTTCAGAAATTTTGCATTTTTTGAAAGCTATTTCTCCAACTATATTGAAGGAACTGAATTTGAAATCGAAGATGCTTGGCAAATAATTGAGACTGGCCAGCCAATGCCAGCACGTAATGCTGATTCACATGACGTTTTGGGTACATTCCAAATTGTTGCAAGCCGAAGAGAAATGCGGCGAACCCCCACATCATCAGATGATTTGATTGAGCTGCTTCAAGACAGGCATCGAATAATGATGGCTGCTCGTCCGGACCGAAATCCTGGTATGTTCAAGATGCAAAACAATCATGCAGGAGACAGCCATTTTGTGGATTGTATGCTTGTTAGAGGCACACTTCGTAAAGGGTATGAATTTTATCAGGCTCTCGAACATCCTTTCGCCAAGGCTTTGTTCATGCTGTTTATGGTAAGTGAGGTTCATCCGTTCAATGATGGTAACGGACGTATTTCAAGAATAATGATGAATGCAGAACTTGTAGCGGCAGACCAATCAAAGATTATCATTCCTACAGTCTTTCGAGAAGACTATCTGAATGCACTCCGTAGATTGACAAGAAAAGGAGATCCATGTGTCATCATAAGAGCTATGTCCAGAGTCCGTCAGTTCAGTGCAAAACTGACTGGTGACGATTTTGAGACTACCCGAAAATATCTGGAAGAATGTTATGCATTCAAGGATGGTGATGGGTATATACTCCGTTTCTAATGTTTGATATGTATTCAACAAGAAATATCCAAATAATATTGTCTGGACACATATTCGAGATATGTATAAAAAGCAGTACCTTTGTACCCCCAATTCAGAAATATAATAAATTAAGAAGATAATTATGACAAAAGCAGAGATTGTAAGCGAAATAGCTTCTAAAACAGGAATTGACAAACGTGAAGTTTTGATGGTTGTTGAGAGCTTGATGGACACAATCAAGACTACAATGACCAATGGTGAAGAAGTATTTCTTCGTGGATTTGGCAGCTTTATCATTAAGCGCAGAGTGGAAAAGACTGCAAGAAATATATCAAAGAATACCACAATGATTGTACCTGCTCATAACATTCCGGCATTCAAACCTGCAAAAGAATTTCTGGAGAAAGTAAAATAATCACTATAAAGCAATATAAGACCGTAAAAGTCTGACTGTGGCATAAGCTTTCAAGAGTTGAATCGTTTTAAATGGTTCAGCTCTTTTTTCTTTATTGATACGGTATTTCACCTGGGGAAACCTGCTTTTATGAAGAATTTTAGCCTATTTTTTATGTTTTTCCAAAAATAATTTTCGTTACGCAAAAACAAAAATCATATTTTATTTATGTGATTTATTGGATTCCCGTAATTTCGGACCGAAACCGCTCTTGGCATGTGAAAAGCTTTTTCTTCTTCTTGGTCTTCCTTTGAGTCGTTCCTTATCATTCAATATTGCTCACTTGGTTGCTGCATATCCGTAAACTTGCCTGCATTTTCATTAGTTCTTCCTCTGTTCGTGTCTTTCTGTCAGATTCCTATTTCTAAGACAATGAAGAGTCGTATCTGTTCTGGCCACTTTGCTGTTTAGCAGATATGCTAGTATATCTTTTCTTCTTACTGAATACTGATGTGAATGAAGCGGCAACATGTAGCAAACTCTTAGGGCAGCTTACCTTATGAACCTGTGCGAGTGTTCTTGGTCATCCTCTTCATATCAGTTTTTTCGAGCGAAGTATCACACTTACTTTTTCCGCTGCAAAGTTAGTGCAAGCCGTATTCCTACAAGTACCAGTTCCTTATTTCCTGAATTTTTTCAAAAACTTTTCCGCATGCTGCTCATACATAAAACTTTTCCAGGCAGAGTGAAATAATTCGTTAATTCCTTGCTTTGCATCCTTTCCTTGCCAACTCTGAGAGCACCGTAAAAAATAAATGTATAACTTCTAAAAAACAAAGATTATGAAAAAGATTGAAAACACTTTCGCAGTTACAGGTTTCGTTGGTAAGGACGCTTCTATCCATGAGTTCACAACATCTAGCGTTGCTCGTTTCTCACTTGCAATCAGCCGTACAGAGAAGAATGGCGATGAAACCAGCCGTACATCAGCCTTCATCAACATCGAGGCTTGGCGCAAGAACGAAAACACCTCTTCATTCGAACGTCTCACAAAAGGAACCATGTTGACAGTAGAAGGCTACTTCAAGCCAGAGGAATGGAACTCTGAAGATGGTGTCAA
>JAFTNZ010000033.1 GCA_017451645.1 Bacteroidaceae bacterium
AAAAAACATCTTCAGCCAACCCAAATATTCCACCATGGAAGAGTTGACTCAGATTCGCAAGAACACCGGCAAAAGTCGGGCATTTAAGAAGGAAATATGATAGACAGACTTACAGTGAAATATCACGAGGAGGTCGTGGGCATCTTGTCCCTCACTCCAGACAACAAGCTGTGCGCATTTGAGTATGACAAGGCATGGCTGGTGAATGGTTTCAGCATTTCTCCGTTGGAATTACCTTTGAAGCCAGGCTTGTTCATTGCCAAACCTACTCCATTCTACGGGAACTTCGGGATTTTCGAAGACAGTCTGCCCGATGGATATGGACGCTACCTACTCCACAGGGCGTTGTTGCGTGAAGGAATAGATGACAGGAATCTTACATCCATTGACCGTCTGAGTATGGTGGGTCATAGCGGTATGGGAGCACTTTGCTACGAACCTGAGACCGTTATTGGCAGAAGTCAAGAACTTACCGACTTTGATTTATTGCAGGAAAAGGCACTGGAGGTACTGAAGGAACAACAGGACACAGATGCTGGATTGCTTCTTTACAATAGTGGCAATAGCGGTGGTTGCAGACCAAAAGCCATCTTTTCGGACAACGAAGGACATTGGTTGGTAAAATTCCGACATACATACGACCCCAAGGACATGGGAATACAAGAGTTCCACTACAATGAAGTCGCTCGACGATGTGGTATCAGTGTGCCAGATTTTAAGCTTGTAAAAGGGAAGTATTTTGCCACCAGACGTTTTGACCTGACCTCGGATGGCGAACGTATCCATACAGCTACGGCTGGTGGTCTGCTTTGCATATCCCTTTCCGAGCCTGTGCTGGACTATAGCAACCTGTTGGCATTGACAGGATATCTCACACAAAATCCGAAGGATGTGGAAGAGATGTATCGTCGGATGGTATTCAATTACCTGACAGACAATAAGGACGACCATTGCAAAAACTTCAGTTTCTATGTGAGCAAAGACAATACGGGTAAATGGTGTTGGCACCTCGCTCCTGCCTATGACCTGACACTCTGCACGGAAGGCTATAACGGACAGCATGCCACATCGGTCAACCAGACTGGCACTCCTACGCTGAAGGACTTCATTGCCGTAGGCACAAAAACGAAGATAAGCGAAAAGCGTTGCCTAGAAATCTACGATGAAGTTTATCAGAATTGCGGAGACATACTTCGATACAAGGTTACTGATAAATAGCCTATTATCAGAATGTTGGATAACATAATGTTGTAAACATGTAAACATATAAACGTGAATACATATCTACATGAAAACATGTATTCATGTGTATAAAGAGAGTCACCACCAGTTCTAATCAGATCTGATGGTGACTTTTCTTTTACTTGCTGATGAAGCTATAGTCTATATTGAAGCAGACATCGGAGACCCTAACCGTTGTAATAACCATAGACTTATCTTGGTTGGTAAAGGTGTACTGCAATCTGGCCTCATTCTTGTATGCTCCTGGCACTTCATCGTACTTATCGTTGAGATACTTGAAGATAATGTCATCATTCACCACCAGCTCCGTATCAATGACAGAATAAAGCGAACCTGTATGCTTGGTAAAACTATAAAGCACACCTTCGTCATTTACGCCGGTTGTGTAACGCAACTGGATTGAGCTTGAATTTGATGTTTCACCAGACAGACCATATCTTTGCATGGCATCAGACATATAAGCCTTTGCATCTTCTACAGTACCATCCTTCACATGGTATGGCTCAACCCAATGTGTAATGGTAGGCTTGTCAGACCGAATTTCATTCAACGAATCATCATCATTACTACAAGAGGTTGTAATCACAGATGAAGCCATCAGCAATGCTGAGATGGCATAATAAAAATACTTTTTCATTGTTTGTTGGATATTATAAAGTTTAACAATATTGGATACATGTATTCATATAAACATGTACACATATACACATGTATAGATGAAAACATATATCAACGTTTACATCACGTCATTTACATCTTTTGTCTTGATTTTCTTCGCTTTACCATGTTTAGCTTCGTACTTGTCAATACCTTGACGCATAAGAAATTCCATCAAGGCACGAATAGTGAACCCTTCTTTATGCGCTATCGCCTGAATCTTGTCAACGAGTTCGACGGAGCAGATGAAGGAGAAATGTTTCCAAGGCGTATCTGCCGTTTTCTCTTCCATTCTTGTCGCTTTCATTGAAGCTTTAACCTCTTTACTTCCAATGGGAGGTTCATACTTGTCTTGCGGTCTGATAACCGCATCGCCCATGATATTGCTGAGCAGCAAATCCATATTCTTTTTTGCCATAGCATTTCTATTTTATCTGTTCATGATTTCTTCTGTCAAAGCCTGATAGTCTTTTGCTCCATTTGAATTGGGGTCATACTCAAATATGCTGTTACCGCTACCTGCAGATTCTGCCAAAGCGATGTTTTCCCTTATTCTTGACTGAAGTGTTATGTCCTGGTATCGGTTTCGTACCACATTCTCTACGGCTTTGTTAAGTTTGCGATGATTGAAACGGGTAGTGAAAACCCCACTTAGATGAATGGACGGTTTCACCTTCTGGAGACTGGTGATAAAACTATCGAGCATTCGCATACCTTTCAGAGGAAGGAGTTCGGGAGTCATCGGCACAAGAATTTCATCAGCAGCCAGAAAAGCATTGGTTGTTACTATGCCCAATGAGGGTGGACAATCTATGAGAATATAATCATAGTCTTGTTTCACATCATCGAGCAATCTGCTGAGAATTTGTTCCCTTGCCAGAAGGTTTGTAAGGGCAATCTCTGCACTTGCCATTTCAAGTGAGGACGGAACAATGTCCAAGTTCTCCTTCACATTGATGATAGGCAATGGTTCACCAGAAATCAACGAATCAAAGATGCTGACCTCTATCTCACTGTCATTGGGGATGTAATATAATGTCAGATTTGCCTGACCATCCAAGTCTATGAGCAAAACCTTTTTGCCCATCAAAGCCATGCAAGCACCAATGGAGGCAGTAGAGGTCGTCTTTCCTACTCCACCTTTCGCATTGCAGATTGTTATGATTTTCTGTATCATATGATTATATGTTTATTTGTATATATGTCTTCAAGGATACATATCTACATGTAATCATGTATCCATGTGTACAAAGGTATATCCTTGATAGCAGCTATCTGAAAGCTTCATCGTGAGCAGTTCAGATAGCACGATAAGTATCACTATCAAGAGTTGTTTATGCCTGTGATATGCCGACAATCAGCAACATATCACAGGATTTCCATCATCCAAACGTGAATTCGTTTATGTAGAAATAGGTATCCAAATCATCATAGTCGTATTCACTGATATATTCGAGCATTTCTGCATCTGTCCGCTCGCCTTGCTCTATGTTCATCTTGGTACACCATTCATTGATGGCATCTTTCACAGTAGAGAAAACATCACTGCAGGATTCTTCAAAAGGTTCACCAGACGAACTCACGCAACATTCTTCTGGAAACCATCCGCATTCGTCGTGAACGAAGTATATATCACATCCAGGTTCTATTTCCCGGTAACTGATGGACAATTCACCACCGAGAGCCTTGTTCAACTCATCAAAGAAGAGGTCACAAGCAGACCATGCCGTTTCCGTATCAAACGAAAGCAGACAATAATCGTCTGATTCCTTTTCCTCAAATTCTGCCCAATAGATGAAACCTCGGACTGAAATGCCCTTCTTCTCATAGTCTATGCCATAGCGTTCAGCCAATTCATAGAGATAGACGTTCTTACTGTTCACTTCCATTTCCTGAAGTGTGTTCCACAACTTTTTCACCGCTTTTGGTGAACCGATAACCTTGTAGGAGGTGTCGCACGTATTTGCCATATCAATTAAATTTTTATTTCCCTTTCGTTTATCAACTACTTCGGGAATGGTTAGAAATTATGTTGCTTTCAGAAGGTGTTCTGTCTTCAAATACAAGGTTTTGACATCAAAATACTACCCATCGGTGTGGAGATTTTCATGCAAAGCGAAGCCCTGACCTTGTAGATGAAAGACAGGACATATTACCTTCGCAACAGAATATCTGACGGTTGCCAGAAGTCACTTGATGAAAGAGTCATTACGATTCAGTAAAAGAAGGATAACCACTATGTGAATAAAACATGAACATAAAAAAAGGCGACCGAAGCCGCCCTTGGCATGTAGAAGAAAGGCTTATTTGCCCTTCTTCTTAGGAGTTTCTGCCTTTGGAGCAGGAGTTTCTTCCTTTTCAACAGGCTCGTAGAACTTGGTTGCGACAAATACAACTCGGTTGTGTTTGACACCATCTTCAGAGTTCCATTCCTCTGGCTTGAAGTAGCCTTCTACTGTCAACATGGTTCCTTTTGTGAGACGTTCGAATGAAGAGGTGTTTTCGTTCTTGCGCCAAGCCTCGATGTTGATGAAGGCTGATGTACGGCTGGTTTCATCGCCATTCTTCTCTGTACGGCTGATTGCAAGTGAGAAACGAGCAACGCTAGATGTTGTGAACTCATGGATAGAAGCGTCCTTACCAACGAAACCTGTAACTGCGAAAGTGTTTTCAATCTTTTTCATAATCTTTGTTTTTTAGAAGTTATACATTTATTTTTTACGGTGCTCTCAGAGTTGGCAAGGAAAGGATGCAAAGCAAGGAATTAACGAATTATTTCACTCTGCCTGGAAAAGTTTTATGTATGAGCAGCATGCGGAAAAGTTTTTGAAAAAATTCAGGAAATAAGGAACTGGTACTTGTAGGAATACGGCTTGCACTAACTTTGCAGCGGAAAAAGTAAGTGTGATACTTCGCTCGAAAAAACTGATATGAAGAGGATGACCAAGAACACTCGCACAGGTTCATAAGGTAAGCTGCCCTAAGAGTTTGCTACATGTTGTCGCTTTATTCACATCAGTATTCAGTAAGAAGAAAAGATATACTAGCATATCTGCTAAACAGCAAAGTGGCCAGAACAGATACGACTCTTCATTGTCTTAGAAATAGGAATCTGACAGAAAGACACGAACAGAGGAAGAACTAATGAAAATGCAGGCAAGTTTACGGATATGCAGCAACCAAGTGAGCAATATTGAATGATAAGGAACGACTCAAAGGAAGACCAAGAAGAAGAAAAAGCTTTTCACATGCCAAGAGCGGTTTCGGTCCGAAATTACGGGAATCCAATAAATCACATAAATAAAATATGATTTTTGTTTTTGCGTAACGAAAATTATTTTTGGAAAAACATAAAAAATAGGCTAAAATTCTTCATAAAAGCAGGTTTCCCCAGGTGAAATACCGTATCAATAAAGAAAAAAGAGCTGAACCATTTAAAACGATTCAACTCTTGAAAGCTTATGCCACAGTCAGACTTTTACGGTCTTATATTGCTTTATAGTGATTATTTTACTTTCTCCAGAAATTCTTTTGCAGGTTTGAATGCCGGAATGTTATGAGCAGGTACAATCATTGTGGTATTCTTTGATATATTTCTTGCAGTCTTTTCCACTCTGCGCTTAATGATAAAGCTGCCAAATCCACGAAGAAATACTTCTTCACCATTGGTCATTGTAGTCTTGATTGTGTCCATCAAACTCTCAACAACCATCAAAACTTCACGTTTATCAATTCCTGTTTTAGAAGCTATTTCGCTTACAATCTCTGCTTTTGTCATAATTATCTTCTTAATTTATTATATTTCTGAATTGGGGGTACAAAGGTACTGCTTTTTATACATATCTCGAATATGTGTCCAGACAATATTATTTGGATATTTCTTGTTGAATACATATCAAAGATTAGAAACGGAGTATATACCCATCACCATCCTTGAATGCATAACATTCTTCCAGATATTTTCGGGTAGTCTCAAAATCGTCACCAGTCAGTTTTGCGCTGAACTGACGGACTCTGGACATAGCTCTTATGATGACACTCGGATCTCCTTTTCTTGTCAATCTTCGAAGAGCATTCAGATAGTCTTCTCGAAAAACTGTAGGAATGATTACCTTTGACTGGTCTGCCGCTACAAGTTCTGCATTCATCATTATTCTTGAAATACGTCCGTTACCATCATTGAACGGATGAACCTCACTTACCATAAACAGCATGAACAAAGCCTTGGCGAAAGGATGTTCGAGAGCCTGATAAAATTCATACCCTTTACGAAGTGTGCCTCTAACAAGCATACAATCCACAAAATGGCTGTCTCCTGCATGATTGTTTTGCATCTTGAACATACCAGGATTTCGGTCCGGACGAGCAGCCATCATTATTCGATGCCTGTCTTGAAGCAGCTCAATCAAATCATCTGATGATGTGGGGGTTCGCCGCATTTCTCTTCGGCTTGCAACAATTTGGAATGTACCCAAAACGTCATGTGAATCAGCATTACGTGCTGGCATTGGCTGGCCAGTCTCAATTATTTGCCAAGCATCTTCGATTTCAAATTCAGTTCCTTCAATATAGTTGGAGAAATAGCTTTCAAAAAATGCAAAATTTCTGAAAGCCGAATTTTCCACATTGGGTTCGTCTATATAAGGGAACTGTTCATTGTGAAGTGCCTGAAACAAAGTTCCAAATAGATGCACTCTTTCTGAATCAAATGGTTCTCCTTTAGCTCTTGCTGCTGCACTTTCGGATGTGAGTATTTCAGTCGGGCGAGTTGACAACAGTGCACCGATAATGGAGTTTAAAGTCTCAAACTCTTCTACCATATCAAGTTCTGCAGCAATAGTCCTAGCTTTATCACGGAACATATTGATGTAAGCCTCGCCGTTTATCTGAAGCATCCGTTCCAAATTCTCTTCAATGAATGTACGGGGCATACATTTGGATACACCTGAACGCGCTCTGCCTTTCTGAAGATTTTCCAAAGTCCTGCGTTCCGCACTGGAGATATAGAGGTTTTCGATGAAAGGCATATCATGCTCCGTTCCTTGTGGTCCTTGCAACAGGTGTACTTTAATTCCTGGCAAAGAAATGTTCTTGGTATATGAGTAGGTCAGAAATATATCACCTTCTGCTGTAGGTTTCAGTTCATAAGCAGACCTGTGGCTTATGACGGCACGAGGGTATAGTTGTCCTAATATGTAGAACAAATTCCTACGGATAATTACCTCCGGTGTATCTTCCATATTGGTAGTATATACCTTTGGAGCAATTTTCCTTATTGTACCCTGTTTTATCATTTCTGCCTTTCGGCTTGAATCATTCTTTTCGGAAGTAGCCATTATCACTTCCAAGACATTCTGCATTGAACTGTTTTTTGCCATTTTTTTCTATTAATAATTCAATTCTAATGCAAAATTAGGCAATTTTGTCGATTAAGGGGTGTGTTTTAGGGTAATTTTGTCGATTAAGGGGTTAAAAAGATGATTTTTCTGATTAAAAAGCCAGATTTTGATATTTATCTTATGATTAAAAGCAAATTTTTCCATTAAGCGACATCAATTGCTACAAGAAACGGTAATTTTGTCGATTAAGAGGCGTATTTTAGGGTAATTTTGTCGATTAAGGATTCAAATAAGGCAAAATTATATTTATTGGTTAGTAAGATTAAATCTCACATTGAACGCATTCTGCTCAGAAAGGAAAGTAGAATACAGATGGCTCAACATTTATTATAGTACATTATATGGGTATGTTTCATTAATTATATGATGGGTTGAGGGGATTTTATTCAGAACTATGGAAACGAGAGCTGAAAAGTCAATCTCCAAAATTTACTTCTTCAGGCTAAATAGAACTAGTTACTCGGTTAATCACATTTAAAGCGGTTATATAAATTCGGCAATAATATAGAGTTATTGCCGAATTTATATTCAAAACTTATCACAAGCCTGTCTTTCAATAAGGAGAAAAGCATTATCAAGCACCAAGTTTATGTTAAAATCATGTATATATACATGTAATCTAAACCCGAAAATTAAGGTTCATCCCCGAATGGCTTAAATACATAAAAATCACATTTAATCCTCGATTCTTGCAGAAAACATGCAAAAATCAGGTAGTCAGAATTTGAAATAATTGTCGTAAAGCTTGTGTGTTACGGTAAAAACTAATACCTTTGCAGGCGTAAATACTAACATCGATGCATTGATATAAACTAATATCATCGCTCTATATAAAAACTAACAGCATCATATAGTATAAATACTAATGGCAAGCATACAAGAGAAACTGGCAGATTCATTGGGTGTTTTGAAACAATATCAAGACACTCACCAAAACTGCATCATTAAAGGTCTTGAAACCTTGGGGGGTGTTCATTCAAAACGCCTTATTCAAAATGGCTACCTTGAACAGATCATCAAAGGATGGTATATGCCCACCATGCCTGGCATGGAAGGAGATACCACAGTTTGGTACGCTTCTTATTGGCATTTCGTCGTAGCCTATGCAAACAATAGATTCGGAGAGGGCTGGTGTCTTACCCCTGAAGAATCATTAGATTTTTATGCAGGAGAGACTGTTGCTCCGCATCAGTTGATTCTGCGTTCCACAAAAGCCAGTAATAACATCATCCAGCTGAAACATGGCGACTCATTATTGGACATCACTGCCTCGATGCCCAGACAGGTGTACATCGAACCAAGATATGGTTTAAGATTGTACACTCTGCCCGAAGCTTTGGCATTTTGTACTCCCACGTACTTCAAGAAGAGTGCTGTAAATGCACGTACATGTCTTTTGATGGTTGGTAGTGCGGATGAAATACTAAGGGAAGTTGCAGATGAAGGAAATTCATCCAGAGCATCAAGATTGGTTGGTGCTCTTCGCAATGTCGGGCGCGAGGAAATGGCTCAGAGAATCCTTGACTATATGGTAAGAATAGGTCACAATCTGCGTCCCGAGGACCCTTTTGAGGATAAAATGGAAAGCACGTTTGCAAGTGGTCGTATCATTTCTCCCTATACAATACGCTTACGCCTGATGTGGAAGAAGATGAAAGAACAGATTCTTGCATTGAATCCAAAGGCAGCTAATTCAACATTATCCTTGGAGGAGGTTCTTGGTAACATGGACGAGAACTATGTTAGAGACTCCTATCACTCCCTGTCAATCGAGGGTTACAGAGTTACAGAAGGACTTATAGAACGAGTGCGTTCTGGTGAATGGAATCCTAAAGATGATAAGACAGATGCAGAACGCAAGAACGCATTAGCGGCAAGAGGGTATTATCAGGCATTCCTGCAAGTTAAGGAAAGTGTAAGGGAGATTATTCAGAACGGCAATGCAGGAGAAATCGCCGGGCGTAATTTTGAGAATTGGCACTTTGAGATGTTTCAACCCTGTATCGTAGCCGGTATCATCAAGCCTTCAGACCTGATTGGATATAGAACTGGACAAGTTTACATTCGTGGTTCTAAGCATACACCCCTTTCTCCCGATGCGGTCAGAGACGCTATGCCCGTATTCATTGATCTGATGAAGGAAGAGGAGAATGCCATGGTAAGAGCCATTTTAGGGCACTTTTTCTTTGTCTATATCCATCCTTACATGGACGGAAACGGAAGAACAGCGCGATTCCTGATGAATGTAATGCTGGTTACGGCCGGTTACCCTTGGAAAATCATTACTGTTGAAGAACGTTCCACATATATGGCTGCACTTGAAAAGGCAAGTATCAATGGAGATATTACTGATTTTGCAAAGATTATCCTTCTTTGATCTAAGTAGCCATCGAATTTGTGGATAACGAAATTCGCCTCTCTCTTCAAATGATATAACTTGAGTCATAATGAGAGAGGTGAACTTATGTATGTCATTGTCGGCGGTAAACCTATTATCAATTAGTCTAATAAGAAATCTTTTCAGTAAAGAAAAAAGCGACCGAAGCCGCCCTTTTGTAGAAGGAAGTGCCAACTTTGGAAAAATTGTTGGTCGATACTCAAAAAGATGCAGACTTTGACTATTTGCGTGGAGTTGAATCCCTTAACATGTACTGGCTTGCATTCGACCAATATTCTATAAATACCCAAAAGCTGTTGCGCTATGCAAAACGCAGAAGCATTAATCAAGAAATCAACGAACTCATCACAAACCTGTTATTTCAGTAAAGAGAAAAGTATCATCAAAGTTTATGTTAAAATCATGTATATATACATGTAATCTAAACCCGAAAATTAAACTCAAATCTACTTCCGTGAAAAGCAAATGAGTTTAAGTAATATCATATATATGTATATGCCTATTTAAACCTAAACTTAAACTCAAAGACAATACAAAAACAGCGTTTATCTACTAGCTATCAATGGAATACAAAGTAGTCACCGATGAGATTCTGTACAATATCTTTTAAATGTTCCAGAATGCTCACAAATGATTTTTCAACCAAATTTGGACAGTTTTTGGCCCAAATTTATTCAGGCCATTTAAACCCATATGGCAACTGTTAATCTAAATAGAGTAAAACAGCATGAAATCAGGTAAATCACTGAGATATAGCACTTAATAAAAGTTAAATATGTTAAATCTTGACTTTTTCAGGGAAATTTCTTTTTCCTTTTTGAATTTCAAATACTATCTTTGTAAGTCATTGAAAGCTTGATAGTTACAAGCGTGGCCCAAATTTTTGCCCAATTTCATGTAAGTTATTGACTATCAGAAGGGTTACTTTGCTGCATCGGGAAGTGAACAAAATCTCATTTATTGAAGTTGTATAAGAATAAACAATAGAGTCAATGAAAAAGATTATAATTATCGATGGCGGTCCACGAAAGAATATGAATACTGCAAAGTTGTTGCAGAGATCTGCCGAAGGAGCCAAATCTGTGGGTAGTGATATTGAAGTTAAGACTGTACGGCTCTATGACCTCGATTATAAGGGTTGCATGTCGTGCATGGCTTGCAAACTCAAAGGTAAAGCATCGAATATCTGCCGTTTTAAGGATACGCTGACTCCCCTCTTGGAGGAGATTGCGCAGGCTGATGGTCTTGTGCTTGGCTCACCAATCTATTTTGGTGAAGTAACGGGACAGATGCGTGCTTTTCTGGAGCGTTTGGCATTCCCGTGGCTATCGTATAACGATTACAGCCTGACCGCCCCCAAGCGTATGCCAGTGCTACTTGTTGAAACCATGAATGGTACGCCTGAACGCAATAATAGCAACGGCTTTGGCTCGATGGAATGGTGCATCACTACAGCCCTTGGCGAGCCACAACGTATAGTAGCCTACAACACTTGTCAGGTGGCGAAATATGGCAATTACGAATTGGGCGGTTTTTCCGAAGAAGCCAAATATGCTTGGCGTGATGCCCATTGGGAGGAAGACTTGCAAAAGGCATACGATGCAGGCAAGCAGATGCTTGGGTAATGGTGGTTAGCAATCAAACTATCGCCACTTTAATCACCCCATCCAACTTGTTCTCGAAGATGTGGTAGGCTTCTTCAATTTCACTCAATGTGAAACGATGCGTGATGAGCGGAGTGGTGTCAATCTTTTCCTGTTCAATAAGATGAAGGACTTCTTCGCAATCACATCCATCCACACCACCGGTCTTGAAGGTAAGGTTCTTGCCATACATGTCGGGTAAAGGAAGAACCTGAGGCTGGTCGTAGAGGGCAACCACCGTTACGATGGCATTCGGGCGGGCACATTCCCACGCGAGGCGGAAAGTATCATCGGCTCCGGCCACTTCAAGCACACGGTCGGCTCCACCATGATTGCTATGCTTCAAGACAAACTCCTTGCATTCTTCGGGAGTAGTGAGCAACACATCGGGGTAATGTTCTTGGATGAAGCGACATCTTTCTTCAGATTTTTCACAGACAATGATGCGTTTGGGGTGTTTCAACATCACGCAAAGGAGCGTGCAGATACCTGTAGGTCCCGCTCCTATGATTAGTACGGTATCGTCTTCAGTAATCTTAGAAATACGGGCCGCCCAAAAGCCTGTGGCCAAGACATCGCCTACTAGTAAGGCTTGTTCATCGGAAACGCTATCAGGGATGTGGTTCAATCCTTGATTGGCAAGCGGTACACGCACGTATTCCGTCTGTCCGCCATCGATACGGCATCCCAATGCCCAACCGCCATTCGGGTCGGTACAATTGTTCACGTAGCCATTCTTGCAGAAGAAACACTCTCCGCAGAAGGTCTCTACGTTTACAGTTACTCTATCCCCTGGCTTTACATTGGTGACTTCTGATCCAACCTCTTCAACAACACCTACCATTTCGTGACCGACAGTAATACCAGGCACTGCACGAGGCACGCTTCCATGCTTAATATGTAGGTCACTGGTGCAGATACTACTCATCGTCACTCGAACAATGGCATCGGTAGGTTCAATGAGTGCAGGCTTCGGCTTTTCCACCAAAGCGAACTTTCCTTTTTCGATGTATGTGTATGCTAACATAATTGTCTGAATATTTATTCCTCCAACTTCCACCCACAGTCTCCGTGATAAATCATCTGCTTGGTAAATGCTCACCTTCTTGCTTGTCAATCACACAGACAATGGCTCCCTTTGAACGGAACTCATCGGCAATACACCGGCCAATACCGTTGGCACCACCGGTTACAATAACTACTTTATCTTTGAATGTATTTGCTATCATAAAGTCTTATTCTTTTATATCATCAACATTATCCGCCCTTCGGATTTCACAAACAGATCGGGAAAGCGACAGATAACTGCATAAACCTGATTAGATGTAACTATTGATATTTATAATGCAAATCTACTGATTTACTTTCAATCAAACACATATTTCATTCGAAAAAAGTGGTTTTACGCTAATTCTTATCATTATTCGATTGATTTCAAAAAAAACAATTTTACTCATATATACGAGAAATAAAGTAAAATCAATTTACTTTTATTGTCATGCAGCACGCAAAAGTTTAAATTAAACTTTTCACATCCGCAAAATAAAAAGTTTGCATAGGCAATCAGATTTTTGATACCCGAATATCAACTGTCAGGCCCGAATGTCTTTGGCTATTGCTTATCCTTAATGGACTCCATCGGTAAAGTAATATATACTCCAAGTGCCAACGCAGTATATATTCGTTGGCAAAGTAATTGCAATTATTTTGGAAACACATCAATCAAATCATTAATCTGTAAAAAATACTATGTATTCAGAAAAGATTGATTACTTTTGCTCCAAAAATACAGAAGATGGATATAGAAATAGCAAGAGATTATTGCCTCTCACTGCCTCAGGTAACAGAAGATTTCCCATTTGACGAAACAACATTGGTATTTCGTATAGGTGGAAAAATATTTGCCATGATGGATTTGGAAAATACAGAATGGTTTGTACTGAAGTGTGAACCTGAATATGCCATTGAGTTACGCGAGCATTATCCGGAGATAGCTCCTGCCTGGCACATGAACAAGAAATACTGGAACCAATTGAATCTTTTCGGCCAGTTACCCGACAACCTGATATGTTCACTCATCCGACACAGCTACAATGAGGTGGTGAAGAAGATATCAAAAAAAATAAAAAAAGAGGCAGGAATAAATTTATTGAATGATGAAATAAATTTAAGGTGATTCTATAAATAATCCACAACTATGATAAAACAATTTACGTTCAAAATTTCATCAAAACGCAGAGGATGTCATCTGATAACCAACGAAATATTGAAAAACATAACTCCTCTGCCGAAAACAGGATTGCTTAACCTGTTTGTACAACATACTTCATGCGCACTCTCCATCAATGAAAATGCTGATCCGGACGTACGGAGCGACTTGAACCAGATAATGAACCGGCTTGTAAAAGAGAATGAACCATATTACAACCATACAATGGAAGGGGAAGATGACATGCCGGCACATGCAAAATGCTCACTCTTTGGTGTAAGTCTGACTATTCCAATCACAGAAGGACGTCTGAACCTTGGCACTTGGCAAGGTATCTACCTCTGTGAATTCCGCAACTATGGCGGAGAACGAAAAATAGTGGCAACCATTTATGAATAAAATTTCCGGACATGAATGATGTTGAAAAATCAGTCACATCGTCATTCATGTCCGGAATATTTCATTTCAGGACTTCGTCAAACCAATCGGCTACTTTTTTTTGAATCTCCTTACTGCAAAAATGAGGAAGATCCCAAAATTCGGTGACAAGCTTATCTGAAGCATCTTGACTTTCCCACACACGACGCATTTCTGCATAAGCCTTTTCGACAGAAGGCACGGGGAAAAGTTTATCTTTTCTTCCATTGAAGAAAAGCATGGGCTTCGGACATGCCAAAGAGGCAATGTGAGGATAATCCATATACTGACGGATACCAGGCAATGTATTGGCAAAGTCAGAACCTCCTTTTCCTCCACGATAATCCCAATGAAGCTGATAGTCGGTAGTCACCATCCAACAAATGGCAGCACCTGCCTTCACCTTATCGCTCAAAGCAGAAAGCATCCAGGTGCGATAAGCCCCCATGGAAAATCCCATTGCTCCTATCCGCTCTTTATCCACTTCCGGCAAAGTTGTCAGAAAATCTACTGCATAACAATCTTCATAAGTGGTGAATCCGCTCCAACTACGACCCAACATCTCAAATACACAAGCTACAGCCTGCTGACTATCGTATTTTACTCCCTCTTTGCGTCCACGCTCTCCCCAAAAGAGTGCATCGAAAGTGAGCACAACATAACCGCGTGAAGCCAGATAGTCGCCCACATACTGGTCGTCGTAACACCCATGTGCCCAAGTGTCTGCATCAGCCAACACCAATGAATCCACTCCAAAAGGACGCACCATTTTCTCTTTGCCAATCGAGAAGTGTGCACCATGGTCATGCATCAGCACAACGGCAGGAAAAGGGCCTTCACCTTCAGGTACCAACAAGTAGGCAGGCACACGGGAATATTGCGTAAGATTGAAATCTATTTTCCTTACCTCGTATCCCGGACGTTTCTCCACAGCGCTGACCTCCATGTCGTACGAACTGCTTTCAAGAGGAGGTGCCATCATGGATTCGAACACTTTTCTGCGCGCTTCACGCTTCCATTTTGAAAATTTCTTTATAGGACTGTTTCCCCAAGCTAAGGGATAGGTCAGCTCCGACTTCAATGCATCAAGAAACACGGGCATATCTTTCCTCAATTCATACCGGCCGCTCACCCTTGCCTCCTCACCTTTCTTCTTTTGGGCGTGCAGAGGAGCAGTCACCAATGTGAACAGCAACCAAACCAAACCAAACCGCACTGTCATCATAACCCAAGCTTGGCTGAAATTTCTAACATCCGCCGGATAGGACGCACAGCTTTTTCAGCTACTTCTGCATCCACTTCAATGGACGGCCACTCATATTTCAGGGTGTTATATAATTTCTCCAATGTACCCAAACGCATGAAATTGCATTCGTTACAAGCACACGTGCTATCCTCAGGCGGAGCAGGAATGAAATTTTTCTCAGGACACTGTTTTTGCATCTCATGCAAAATACCGCTTTCGGTAGCTACAATGAAGTCCTTACAATTACTATTTACAGCATGCTTCAACAAAGCAGCTGTAGAACCTACCACATCAGCCAACTTCACCACTGCGCCCTTACACTCCGGATGGGCAAGGATGAGTGCATCGGGATACTGGCGCTTGAGTTCGAGAATCTTCTGTACAGAAAATTGTTCATGCACATGGCAGGCACCATTCCACAAGAGCATTTCACGCCCAGTAATGGAATTGATGTAATTGCCCAAATTGCGATCGGGTCCAAAAATAATGGGTGTATCCTCAGGAAAACTCTCTACTATCTGTCGGGCATTGGTAGAGGTAACTACCACATCCGTTACCGCCTTTACAGCAGCTGTAGTATTCACATAAGAAATGACAGTGTGTCCGGGATGCTGCTTTACAAAAGCTTCAAACTCCTTGGCATCGCAACTGTCAGCCAATGAACATCCGGCATTCATATCGGGCACAAGCACTTTTTTTTCAGGACAGATGACTTTTGCTGTCTCTCCCATAAAATGCACTCCACAAAGTACTATGATGTCAGCATCGGTCTTTGCCGCCCATTGTGCCAATGCCAGACTATCGCCCACATAATCGGCTATATCCTGTATTTCACCAGACTGATAATAGTGCGCCAAGATGACTGCATTCTTTTCTTTGCGCAACCTGTCAATCTCTTTTTTCAAATCTACGGATTCATCGATAGGTTCATCTACAAATCCTTTTTTCAACCAATTCTGCTTAACCATAAATTAATATATATTTTTTTATTTCTATAGAAGAAAAATCTATGCTGATGATAATAGCCTGTTAACTGTGTGGATAATGAAACTTCCGTTTTTTTGTTCATTAAGTTATTAAGGTATTATTAACTGTCTTCCTCTATCTGTCCACAGGATAGTTCTTTGATTATAAAAGGAATTGCATAGTTTTCAACTTTCTGTTTATAAGTGCAAAGTTAAAAAGTAAATTTGAAAAACCATGCCATTTATTATTGAAAAGTGAGTTTATATTATAGAATTAACTTTCTGCTTCTTTTTTTGGGCAGTTCAATTTTGCGTTTGGATATGCGTTTTTTTTGAATGACCAAAAGTTTTTCCTATTTTCTTTCAGATTTTAATTCACCGGTTTTTCACCGGTTGTTAACAAATAAGCAAGGGTTGTTGACATTCTGAAGCAAGTAGATTTGTCAGCTGTGTTCCTCCTTTTATCGAAATTCCCTTGAAAACCTTTGCTGTTGTGAAAGAAAATCCATTTCTTTGCAAAATATTTATAGGATTAGGGGAAAGAATAATGAGAAAACTCAGTATAACAGAAATGAAACGTATCAGTGCCGAGGAGTTTCGTCTATCGGAAAAAATACCTTTGGTAGTGGTGCTTGATGAAGTGCGTAGTTTGCATAATGTAGGGTCAGTTTTCCGTACGTCGGATGCCTTCAAAGTGGAGCGCATCTGCTTGTGTGGTATTACAGCTACTCCACCACATCCCGAGATGCACAAGACTGCACTTGGTGCTGAAGACACTGTAGCATGGACATATCACACCGATACATCGGATGTCATCGGCCAACTTCATGCAGCAGGTTACACTGTGTTTGCTATCGAACAGTGTGAAGGAAGCACGATGCTTCAGGATATAGCGCTGTCGTCTGAAGGAAAATATGCTGTTGTATTGGGAAATGAAGTGAAGGGAGTGAAGCAGGAGGTGGTGAATGCTTGCGACGGATGTATAGAGATTCCTCAGTTTGGTACGAAACATTCGTTGAATGTTTCCGTTACTGCCGGTATCATCATTTGGGAATTTGCCCGCCGGATAATGAAATTATAATTGTCCGTTTTCAACCAATACCACCACGCGTTCGACCATAGCATCGTCGTTTTCAGGGTCGTATTCCTTCTTGAGGCTTGCTCCAAAGAGCGAAGCGAAGGTCTGATAGAAACTTGCTTTGAAAGGTCCCATAAAAGCTTTTACCAATTCGTATGACGACTGGTTGCACTCCCTGTCCACCAACTTTATCAACAGTTTTCCTTGTGAGAAGGTGAGTTTTTTCATCCGTGGTGTATATTGCTCTTTCAGCGATTCTTCTACAGCTTTGATGTGTTTTTTTCTGGCCTTCTCATCAGGCAATGTCTCCATATATTCATAGGTCTCTATGATGATGTGATTGATTTCTTTGGCTATGGGCAATGTCTTTTTCACGTTGCGCACCAATTTGTCGTAGGCCTTTCTTTGTTTTTTGTTTTTCAGTTTGAGTGGCTTATATATATATACCGTGCGGAGCTGTATCCATGGTATGGTGTCTCCTTCATATACACATAACCTGAGCATTACCCGTCTGTTTTCAGTTGTGCTCTGTGTCTGTGCATAAGCATTTATGCTGATTGCAAGAAATCCGGCAAATATAGCTGTATGGAGATATCTTAACATGCAGCAAAAGTAAAAATAAAATCTGTTGGTTACCAAGTATCTTAACTATCTTTTAGTCAGTCAGGATAACTTTTATGTAAAGTTGTATTAAAAGTGTACCTCCGAGGGGAATCGAACCCCTATCTAAAGTTTAGGAAACTTCTATTCTATCCGTTGAACTACAGAGGCAACTCAATACTTTCAGGCTGCAAAGGTAGGCTTTTTTATCGGATATACGAAATGTAAGCCTTGTTATTTTTGTTTTTTTGCTGCTTGGATGTTTCGTACCAATCCTTCATATTTTACACGTTTGACAGCAGAACCTTTAAAAAGTTTGCGGTATGTATCTCTGTCCAAATTGTCCATATCTTCGTGCGTAGCTTGGATGAATGCTTCAGAAGAATGTAATTCTTCAATTTTCGTAGGTGTGGCAAATCTGTTCCATGGACATACTTTTTGGCACCGGTCGCAACCATAGATGCAGTTTCCCATAGCATTCCCTGCTTCAGGAGTGAGCGTTTCTCCCCTGTATTCGATAGTCAGATAAGAAAGGCATCGCGCCGCATTCAATTTGTAAGGTTTTTCCAATGCGTGTGTGGGGCATTCCCTGATGCAGGCATTACAATTTCCACAACGGTCTTTTATGGGTGTGTCGTAATGAGTGAATGGTTGGTCGATGAGAATTTCTCCCAAAAAGAAATAAGAGCCTGCGTTAGGGATAACCAATTGTGTGTTTTTACCTATCCATCCTATTCCACATTGTTGTGCCCAATAGCGTTCAAACATGGGAGCTGTGTCGCAAAAGACACGTGCATGTATCTCCTTGTCCGTCCATTGTCTTATAATATATAATAAGGTGTATATACGTTCCTTCATCACTTCATGATAATCTCTTCCATAAGCATAATAGGAAAATTCGTATTGTGATGAAGGATCCAACCTTTTTTGGGGGTAATAATTCATAGCCAGACTGATAATGCTTTTTGCCCCTTCCATCAGCAGAGTTGGGGAAAGGCGTTTTTCTACATTATTGCCCATATAATGCATCTCTGCCTGTTTGCCTTCTGATAACCATCGCATAAAGTTTTCGCACTGAATGTGGTCAACAGCTTTTACAGTAGTCACTCCACAAGCTGAAAACCCGAGTTTCAGAGCTTCTTCCTTCAAACGTTTTGTATCTATAGGGGAGATTGTCATCTTATAGTGTGCCGAAACTGTATCCTTGTTCTATCATCCACTCAATGGAACGTGGCAAGGCATATTTGAGATTTTTTTCGGATTTCAGTGAATCGTGGAAAGTGATGATGGAACCATTGCGTACATATTTCTTGAGTTTTTCGAAGACCTGTTTGCCATTCAGCCGCCGACTATAGTCGCGTGTGACAAGATCCCACATGATGATGCGGTACTGCTTGCATAGGGTATGATACTGTCTCCATCCCATATATCCGTGTGGTGGACGGAAAAGGTCGGAATGTATGAGTTCATCGGCTTTTTTCACATTTTCAATATACTGTGGTGCTTTGTCACTGAATCCTCTTACATGGTTATATGTATGGTTGCCTACCCGGTGTCCACGTCTGACAATCATGTCGAATTCTTCCTTGTGTTTCCTCACATTGTCTCCCACAAGAAAGAAAGTTGCCTTTATTTTGTATTTGTCAAGAAGGTCGAGTACCCAAGGTGTAATGCCTGGTATAGGGCCATCATCGAAAGTAAGGTAAACCTTTCTTTCATTGGGATTCATCCGCCAAATGGCCTTGGGATATATCCATCTGACAATATTTGGAGGTTGTTCTATAAACATGTGTATAGTCTGATGTAAAAAAAAGAAAAAGGAGAGTGAAGTCTGTCTGCTGTACAGTAGCTTCAATCTCCCCTTTTTCTAACGATGTTATTGATTCAACCGGCCACGCAATCTGGCAAATTTCTCATCGAGTGATTGCTGATAAGCCAATCCTTCTTCAGAGTTACCCAATAGTGTAGCTACTGTGTTCAGTATGCTGAAATTCCATTGGCAATCGCTAATTTTGGCCTGAAGTTGTTTTTGATCCAATGAAAGATACCAGTCGATATATTCGTTTGCTTTATCTCCCAATTGTTTGAGTATGCCTGTAGCCTTTTCTTTTTCACCCAATTGGAGATATGCTTCGGCAAATTCCATAGAGCCTGACATGAGATAATCGTGAGGCAGCGTTGTAGATGGAATCACTTTTTCCATATAGTCAAGTGCCTTGAGTGCCTTGTCTTTCTTTCCTTCACGAATCAGTTGTCTGATAAGTTGGGCAAAGATGCGGCGGTGGCTGTGACACATACGGCTCACAGTTTCATCCAAATAGATATCCGGATTGTCTATACCTCCGAATTTGAACTTGTTGAGCATGACATCGTAAGTCTTTTCCGTATCCATGAAATATTCTCTCGGATATTGTTGTTGTTTTGGCAAGTAGCCCAGTTTTGCCCAGTTGAATGGTGTAATGCGATAGGCCAATCCTTCCTGAATAAAGTGGTCACTCAACCCCAAGTGATTCTGTGGTCCGACACTGATGGCCATGTAAATGGGACGGCTCCAATTGGCATTTGCTAACATTTCCAACATCATCAGGTCGTTTTTGTAGAGTGCGTTGCGTCCTTTCAATGAAATATACATCTTGTCTGGAATTTCAGCTGAATCAGGAATGAACATACCTGAGCGGAGGACAGCTTCCTTATCTACAGTGATTTCCAACGTATCTGTAGGAATAACCTGAAAGTTAGGATTGCCAGAACAAATCCAATGCTTCATGATGTTCTTCACTTCGAACGGATTATCTCCGAATGCTTGTCTGGCCTTTTCTGGCTGATTCTTATAAAGTTTCCTGATTTCATTCTTCATTTTGGACTCAATCCGTACGTAGTCATTTGAGCCTTCCACATAGTCGTAGCGTTTCCATTCAATGGGCAATGAAGGAGAATCGTATGCCGGACGCCTCATCTGATCGATGTACCAGTCGGTCTGTAAGTAGCTGAGGTTGCAGACACGTGCATCGGTGCGGACCCCTTCGGTTTCTTGATTGTACCAAAGGGGGAATGTGTCGTTGTCTCCATTGGTGAAGATGATGGGATTGTCTTTTTCCGAAATACTGTTCAGATAGTTTTGTCCAAAATCGCGACAAGTGTATCGTCCGCTCCGGTCGTGGTCATCCCATGTCTGGCTGACCATTTGGACAGGTACACAGAGGCATGCCACTGCAGCCAGTATGGCGGCTGGTGTCTCTTTCATTTTCTTGCGGAGCAATTCGGTGAGTCCGGCCACTCCCATACCAATCCAGATGGCGAAAGCATAGAACGACCCTGCATAGGCATAGTCTCGTTCACGTGGCTGTGACGGTGTTTGGTTAAGGTATAATACGATGGCGATACCCGTCATGAAGAAGAGGAAAAATACTACCCAGAATTGTTTTACTCCCTGTTCTCCCCGGTAGGCTTGCCAAAAGAGTCCGATGAGTCCTAACAACAATGGCAGGCAGTAGAATACGTTGTGTCCCTTGTTGTTTTTCAGGTCACTGGGCAGATTATCCTGGTTACCCACAAGCAGATTGTCTATGAAACTGATACCGGTTATCCAGTTGCCATGTTCCAGTTCTCCGTTGCCCTGAATGTCATTCTGTCGTCCGGCAAAATTCCACATGAAATAGCGCCAGTACATGAAATTTATCTGGTAAGAGAAGAAAAATCTCAAGTTTTCCAACTGGGTAGGCATCTGTACCGTCACCATGTTTCCACATTCGTCATAGGGTACCTTATATTCTTTGATTCCTCCAAGCCATTGTTTGTACTTGTCAGCATGTTCAGGGCTGTACATACGTGGGAAGAGCATATTTTGTGCATACTTGTAGTTCTGCTTGTAACGAATCAATTCGTAACGGTCGGGTTCGTCGGCAGACTTTTTCTCCTTGCGGTGATAGACAGGTGCACCCTCTTCATAGACGGGTATGCAGTGATTTCCCTCAGTCTTCAGTGCTATTTTGGATGAGTATGCTTGTCCATAAAAAAGCGGTCGGTCGCCGTACTGTTCTCGTCCTAAATAGGTACCTAAGGTGAAAATGTCTTCCGGTGAATTCTGATCCATCGGTGTATTGGCCGTAGAACGGATGACAATGACGGCATACGAGGAATATCCCACTACAATCATTGTCAGGCAGAGTAATGTTGTGTTCAGTGTGCGCACTGATACCCGGTAGTTTCCACCCTTTTTGTAGAAAAGGAAGAAAGCCAATACGGCCAATACCACCATTCCGATGAGGATACTGTTGAATCCGTAACCATAGAAAGGGATACCCAAGAGAGCTACAGAAAGGAGAAAGGCGATGTTCATCCGTTTGCGATTTTCGCTACGGAAGGTTTCATAGACACCCCAGATAAGGGTAACTGCCAACAAAATGATATAGACAATCAAACCTGTATTGAATGGTGTACCTAAAGTGTTGACAAACAATAGTTCGAACCATCCGCCTACCTTCACGATGCCCGGCACGATGCCATAAAGTACGGCTGCTATCAGCAGTGCTGAAACAATGAGTGCTCCTAAGGAACCTTTCAGGTTTGCATTGGGATTCCGTTTGTAGTACCAAATGAGTACGATAGCAGGGATACAGAGAAGATTGAGCAGGTGTACACCCACTGAAAGTCCAGTCAGATAAGCTATAAGTATCAGCCAACGGTCGCTGTGAGGTTTATCGGCTTGCTCTTCCCATTTGAGTATCAACCAAAAAACTACAGCTGTAAAAAGTGACGAATAGGCATATACTTCACCCTCCACAGCACTATACCAGAAAGTATCGCTGAACGTGTAAGCTAAAGCACCGGTCATGCCTGAAGCAATGATGGTAATCAGTTTTCCGGTAGTCATCTTTGTTTCATCAGGGCACACCAACTTCTTGGTCAGGTGTGTGATGCTCCAAAAAAGGAAAAGGATACATCCTGCACTGAGCAATGCCGACATGATGTTCACCATGTAGGCTACCTGACTCGGATCGCTGACAAACTGCGAGAAGATGTTGGCTGTCAGCATAAAGAAAGGAGCACCAGGAGGGTGGCCTACTTCCAGCTTATAGCCGGTGGTGATAAACTCAGGACAGTCCCAAAAACTGGCTGTCGGTTCGATGGTCATACAATACACCACGGCTGCAATGGCAAAAGCAATCCAGCCGAAGATGTTGTTGACGATACTGTACTTTTTCATTTTTGACTATTATTATTTTATTTTTTCCTTTTCCGTGTAGTCTATGCCTTCAAAATTACCAATGTATGAGGTTGTTTGCAGGCTTTATCGGGCAAAGATAAATAAGAATTGCAGATAAATCCTATATATCCGCTTGTTTATAAGTTTATTTAACCTGAAAAGGTAGGAAAACGACCGCTTGACAGGAAACTTCTGCAAATAGGGAAACAGGGGAAGGCATGGGAAAGAAATCAAAATGAGATTTTTTTACGCTTCGGATGTATGTGCAAAAAAAGAGTGAAAGAATGGTAATCTTGATGAGTAAAGAATACTAATCTTACGTGTGTACGATTGGTATTCTTTATCAGTTTAAGGTTGTAATAAAGTTACTTTTTGTATGAGATTCCATTAATTTTCTTCTTTTTTCTTTGACCCTCTTTCGAAAAAATCTATCTTTGCACTTTTCTAAAAAACAGAAGACAGAAAGCGAATGGCGAAACTAAAAGAGGCTATGGAAACTCCAATGATGAGGCAATTTTTGGAGCTGAAGTCAAAGCATCCGGATGCGGTGCTGCTCTTCAGGTGTGGAGATTTCTATGAGACATATTCGGAAGATGCTGTAGTTGCAGCGGACATATTGGGTATCACACTGACCCGCCGGAACAATGGCGGAGGGGGAAGTATAATAGAGATGGCAGGATTCCCCTACCATGCATTGGATACCTATCTGCCAAAATTGGTGAGAGCCGGACGGAGAGTGGCTATCTGCGACCAGTTGGAAGATCCTAAACTGACGAAAAAATTAGTAAAGAGAGGTATTACGGAATTGGTAACACCCGGTGTTGCCATGGCTGACAATGTACTCAATTACAAAGAAAATAATTTTTTGGCATCCATTCATTTCGGAAAAGGGAACTTATGTGGAGTGGCACTGTTGGATATCTCTACCGGTGAGTTTATGACTGCCGAAGGGACCGCTGATTATATAGATAAATTATTGGTAGGGTTCAGTCCGAAAGAGATTCTTTTTGAACGTGGACGGAAAAGTATGTTTGAAGAGCGTTTCGGCAGCCGGCATTTCACTTATGAATTGGATGATTGGGTGTTTACCGAAAATTTTGCCAGAGAGAAACTGACCGGACACTTCGAAACGAAGAACCTGAAAGGATTTGGAGTGGAACATCTGCGTTTGGGTATTGTGGCAGCTGGAGCTGTTCTGCAATATCTTGAAATGACGCAACATACACGCACAGGACACATTACAGCATTAAGCCGTATAGAGGAGGACAAATATGTACGGTTGGATAAATTTACTGTCAGGAGTTTGGAGTTGGCTGCACCTATGAATGAGGGAGGAACTGCATTGTTGGATGTGATGGATCGTACTGTCAGCCCTATGGGGGCACGTATGCTGAAACGGTGGGTGATTTTTCCATTGAAAGATGTAAAACCTATTGAGGAGCGTCTGGATGCTGTAGAACATTTTTTCCGTGAGCCATCGTTGAGGGATGCTGTGGGTGAGCAACTTCAACGAGTGGGAGATTTGGAACGAATAGTTTCGAAAGTGGCTGTCGGGCGTGTATCACCCCGTGAAATGGTGCAACTTAAAGTGGCTCTACAGGCAATAGAGCCAATCAAGCAACTTTGTATGGAAACGGGAGAAGGCAGTTTGGAACGGATAGGTGAACAACTGAATCTTTGCCGGAGCATACGAGACAGGATTGCTCGTGAAGTGACTCCGGATCCTCCTTTGTTAGTAGCTAAAGGAGGAGTAATCAACAGTGGGGTGAATGAGGAACTTGACGAACTCCGCCGTATGGCTTACAGTGGAAAGGACTATCTATTGCAGATGCAACAGCGCGAAGCTGAACGAACAGGAATACAAAGCCTGAAAATAGCTTACAACAATGTGTTCGGATACTACATAGAAGTACGTAATACCTACAAAGATAAAGTACCTGCCGAATGGATACGTAAGCAGACATTAGTAAATGCTGAACGCTATATCACGGAAGAATTGAAAATCTACGAAGAAAAAATACTGGGTGCAGAGGAGAAAATATTGGCTATTGAAACACGCCTTTTCAATGAATTGGTGATGGCAGTAGCAGAGTTTATTCCTGCCATTCAGGTCAATGCCAATCAATTGGCACGACTTGATTGTCTGCTTTCGTTGGCTAATGTTGCTTTGGAAAACCGCTATATCCGTCCGATAGTGGACGATACTGATACGTTGGACATTTGCCAAGGAAGGCATCCGGTGATAGAGCATCAGTTGCCGGCAGGAGAAAAATATACTCCGAATAGTGTCTCTTTGGACAGCAAACGGCAGCAGATAATCATTATTACAGGTCCTAATATGGCCGGAAAATCGGCTCTGCTGCGTCAGACCGCACTCATTACATTGATGGCACAAATGGGTAGTTTTGTCCCCGCAGAAAGTGCGCGTATCGGATTGGTGGATAAGATTTTTACCCGCGTGGGAGCCAGTGATAATATTTCGGTAGGAGAATCTACTTTCATGGTAGAGATGAATGAGGCGGCTGACATATTGAATAACCTCTCATCACGCAGTTTGGTGCTTTTTGATGAATTGGGTCGAGGTACGTCAACTTACGATGGTATTTCTATTGCATGGGCTATTGTAGAGCATATTCACGAGCATCCAAAAGCTAAGGCACGTACACTCTTTGCTACCCACTATCATGAACTGAACGAAATGGAACGTTCGTTTGTACGTATCAAGAATTACAATGTATCAGTACGTGAAGTGGATGGTAAAGTGATATTTCTCCGGAAGCTGGAACCTGGAGGGAGCGAACATTCGTTTGGTATCCATGTTGCGAGGTTGGCCGGTATGCCGAAGAGTATTGTGAAACGTGCAGGGCAGATATTAAAACAGCTTGAGAAAGAAAATCGCCGGCAAGGAAATCCGGTAGGATCGGTTGCTGGAGTGGCTGACAGTAGGGAAGGAATACAACTCAATTTCTTTCAGTTGGATGATCCGGTACTTTGTCAGATACGTGACGAAATTCTTAATTTGGATGTCAATAATCTGACTCCATTAGAGGCTCTTAACAAACTGAATGACATCAAAAAGATTGTCAGAGGAAAATGAGTACTGAAGATTTAACTTTCTTCGCGAGGAAAGTGTAAGGTGAAGCATGCTCCCTTTCCCGGGGTGCTCTTCAATGTTATGTTTCCATGATGTCCTAACATTATCTGACGGCAAAGAGCCAGACCGATACCGCAACCGTGCTGTTTTGTGGTGTAGAAGGGTACAAAAACATGCTTGATTGCTGTAGGTGAAATGCCTGTACCATTGTCTTGAATGTGTAACTGTACTTGTTTTTCAGAAACTTCAATGTTGATGTCTATGCGCGGTTGGTTTGTTTGTTGACAAGCATCATCGGCATTCTTCAAAAGATTAAGTATCACTTGTTCTATCTGTATGGGATCCATCTGTACGCGAAGTGTACTGACATTGTGTGGGATAGAAGGGAAAATTACTTTTGCACGGAAGCCGTGAGTGAGTGGACGCAGAGTCTTCAATAAATCATACGGTGAGAAAGATTGTAAAATGGGAGAGGCGAGTTTGGTTAGTTGCCTGTAATTGTTGACAAAACGTAAAAGACCATCGCTACGTCGGCGGATGACTTCGATGCCTTCACAGATTTCATGCAAGTCGCATTCGGGCTGTAAAACGGCCTTTTTCAATGTTTCGCTCAGGGCAATGATGGGAGTTAATGAATTCATCATTTCATGTGTAAGTACCTTCATCAGTTGGTGATTGGCCTGCTGTTCATTTTCTATCAATAACTGATGGATGTTGCGCAGATTGAAAATGGTCAGCGATTGTTTTCGCGAAAAATAACGTGTCATGGTAACGGCCATTTCATAGTTTTTTCCATTGCGTTCGAATCGTAATGATTTGACTTCTCCTGGACGGAGTTGTGCCAGTTGTCCGGGGAGTTCGGGTGAGAGTGTTTCCAATTGTTGTAGTTTGTGTGGTGTATATCCCAATAAAGAGTGTTGAGCCGACCGATTACACCAATTGATGTTTCCATGTTCATCTAAAACGATAAGCGCTGAATCCACGTTATCGAGCAAATTGTTCAGATAAAGCAGCTGTTCTTGTTGTTGCAGATAACGTTCGTTGAGATAGTTGAGAACATTGTTGACTGTTTTTTCGTGTCTGTCTATAAAGGGGAGCGTCCATTTCGAAAGAGGACGCACAGAATAATTATTGCATTTTATGCAGTTGAGAATCTGCTCTATAGTGTTCAGTCGTGAACGTAAATAATGGATATAGTATAACATGGCTATGACAACCGCTACTATACCAAAAATGATGGTGTACGATTGTATGTCTGTGAGAGTGGTCATAGATGATGTTTTTCTAATTTCCGATAAATGGCATATCGGCTGATACCCAACAATTCGGCTGCTTGCTGTGGATTTCCTTTGGCATTTTTCATAGCTTCGGACACAGCTCTTCGTTCCAGTTCGTCGAGATTGAGTGTAGGCAATTTATCAGTAATTTCTTGTACTTCATTGATGGGTAAAAGCATCAGGTTGGCTGATTCTATAGTGGATGTGTTGCAAAGGATTACAGCCCGTTCGATAGTATGTTGCAGTTCGCGCACATTGCCGGGCCAGTTATACATTTGTAACTTATGTATGGCCTTTTCTGAAAAGTTATCGATATTTTTTTTGTATTTGTCTGAAAATTGCTTGAGAAAAAAGTGTGCCAGCAATTTTACATCGCCTTCGCGTTCGCGCAAAGGCGGAATGTGTATTTCTACCGTATTGATACGATAAAGAAGATCTTGTCTGAACGTACCTTCACGTACCATACGACGTATGTCGGCATTAGTGGCACAAATAAGTCGCATTTCTATGCTTCGTGAATGGGTAGAACCTACACGCATAATTTGCTTCTTCTCTATGGCTGTAAGTAGTTTTGACTGCATGGCCGGAGACAAATTGCCTATTTCATCGAGAAAAAGAGTACCTCCGTCGGCCAATTCCATACGTCCGGCTTTTGCCTGACGCGCATCAGTAAAGGCTCCTTTTTCGTAACCGAAGAGTTCGCTTTCGAAAAGTGTTTCAGGAATACTTCCTAAGTCAACGCATACATAAGGTGCTCCGCGTTCTAAAGATGGATTTGCCAATGCATTGGCAACCAAATCTTTACCAGTTCCATTTTCTCCCAAAATGAGTACATTCGCATCCGTATTCCGCACTTGTTCTATCATGGCAAACACACGTTGCATGGCCGGTGATTGGCCTATAATGTCTGATGTGTGAGGACTGAGCATGCTGATGTGTTCTTTCATGCGGAAAACCTCCTGACGAGACTGCTTCAGGCGTATAGCTGCAAGAAGTGAGGCCAACAGTTTGTCGTTTTCCCATGGTTTGCAAATGAAATCGACAGCTCCTTGCCTAATGGCTCGTACAGCCTTTTCAGTGTCGCCATAAGCTGTCATCATAATGACAGAAGTTTGTGGTTCCAATGTCAGAATATGTTGCAGAAGTTCAAATCCTTCTTCACCTTCGACTGTATCAATTGTGAAATTCATATCAAGCAGTACCACATCGGGACAAAATGTTGTGATATAATGTTCTACACGGGCAGGTTGGGTAGTTACCCGCACAGCTTCCACATGGGGTTTAAGTATCATGTTGAGTGCAAAAAGAACATCTTCGTTGTCATCTACCACAAGCACTTTTCCATAAGGTTTGTCTTTCTTTTGTTCCATCTATGCTGTCAAATTTGCCATTGTTTGCTGCAAATGTAATGTATTTTTTTCAGATAGATTGCATTTGGAAGTAAAAAAACGGTGGAGTTTACCTATTAACCAAGAAAAAACACTATCTTTGCAGGATATTTCATTATGTACTTCAAAAAAAAAACATTCAATCATATATGGCATTAAAAGCAGGTATTGTAGGATTACCGAATGTGGGGAAATCTACACTTTTCAATTGTTTGTCAAGCGCAAAGGCACAGAGTGCCAATTATCCTTTTTGCACCATAGATGCACAGCAGGGACAAATTTCTGTACCCGATGAGCGACTGAACAAGTTGGCAGAATTAGTACACCCTGGACGTATTGTGCCAGCTACGTGTGACATTGTGGATATTGCCGGATTGGTAAAAGGAGCCAGTCAGGGTGAAGGATTGGGAAACCAATTTTTAGGGAACATCCGTGAAACGGACGCAATCATTCATGTGTTACGTTGTTTTGATAACGATAACATTGTACATGTAGATGGTTCTGTGAATCCTGTACGTGATAAAGAAATCATTGATACAGAGTTACAATTGAAGGATTTGGAGACGGTAGAGAATCGAATCAAGCGTGTGGAAAAGCAAGCCAAAGTGGGAGGTGACAAGTTGGCTAAGATAGAATACGATGTCCTGCTCAGGTATCGGGATGCATTGTTGCAGGGAAAATCGGCACGAACAGTCACTTTTGATACGGAAGATGAAGAAATTGCAGCAAAAAATCTTTTTTTATTGACAACAAAACCAGTACTTTATGTATGTAATGTGGATGATACCGCTGCAGCCATCGGAAATCCTTATGTAGAGGCTGTGCGTGAAGCCATCAAAGATGAAGAAGCCGAACTGCTCATTATCAGTGCACAAACAGAAGCGGATATAGCGGAATTGGATGACTATGAAGAGAAACAGATATTCCTTGAGGATTTAGGATTGAAGGAGTCTGGATGCGACCGTCTTATAAAGGCCATTTATAAATTGCTAAATCTGGAGACTTTTATCACAGCAGGTGAAATGGAAGTGAAGGCTTGGACCTATCGGAAGGGGTGGAAGGCACCACAGTGTGCAGGTGTGATACATACTGATTTTGAAAAAGGGTTTATCCGTGCTGAAGTTATCAAGTACGATGATTTTATCAAGTATGGCTCAGAATCAGCCGTCAAGGAAGCTGGTAAAATGGGAGTAGAAGGAAAGGAATATGTGGTACAAGATGGAGATATTATGCATTTCCGTTTTAATGTATAATGATTCTCCATTTTCTTTCAAGGAGGGATGAGATAAAAAATAGTTGTTTTCTCTCGGAGAGAGAGAAGGAAAGAATAAAGCTGAATTATGTTACTTCAAATAATATGGAATCCGTCTATGGATTTGTTCTCTATAGGTGATTTCTCCTTACGGTATTATTCGCTCTGTTGGATTATAGGATTGGCATTGGCTTATTTCATTGTACAGCATCTTTATAAGGAGCAACGAATTTCGGACGAGAAGTTCGACCCATTAGCTTTTTACTGTTTTTTTGGTATTCTTATCGGTGCTCGTTTGGGGCACTGCCTGTTCTACGAACCCGCTTTTTATCTGAGTCATCCTATTGAAATGTTGTTGCCTTTCCGTGAGACTGCCAATGGATGGAAAATGGTTGGGTATCAAGGATTGGCCAGTCATGGAGGAACTTTAGGATTAATGATAGCTTTGTGGTTTTATGTTCGTAAGACGAAGGTAAACATATTGCGTGTGTTGGATAACATTGCCATTGCTACTCCTGTTACGGCTTGTCTGATACGGATAGGAAATCTGATGAACAGTGAAATTGTCGGTAAGGCAACTGATTTGCCTTGGGGATTTGTTTTTGTACAGAATGGAGAAGATTTTGCGCGTCATCCGGCTCAACTTTATGAAGCTATCGCTTATTTCATCTTTTTTGTTGTAGGATGGAACATTTACAAGAAAAAGCCTGAACAGGTAGGTTCGGGATTTTTCTTCGGTTATTGTTTGGCTACTATTTTTACATTCAGATTTTTTGTGGAATTCTGTAAAGAAATACAGGTAGATTTCGAACAAGGAATGGTGTTGGATATGGGGCAATGGCTGAGTGTGCCATTCATAATTATAGGCATTGCTTGCATGAAAGGTGGACCATGGCTGCGCCGATGGGGAGAGCAAAAATGAAAAAAGAAAAATGGTTCTTGTGTCTTGTCGCTATGCTGTTTCAGACAGTTCTTTGGGCCATAGGTGGGTATGATATTGAACGATTATCGGCTAAAGATGGCTTGGAAGAGTGTGAAATTGTAAAAATACTGCAAGATGAACAGGGATATATGTGGATTGCTACCGATAAGGGAATATATAGGTATGACGGATATTGGTTGCGAAAGATTGAATCTGACAGGAAAAATAGTCAAGATGTTGTTTGTCTGACAGAAGATAAAAAAAACGGGGTTTTATGGATTCTGTACAAGCAGGGAGGGACTGATTGTTTGGACCTTAAAAAGCACTGTTTCATAGAATTTGACCAAGGAGAAGATTCGGGTAAATTTGCACAACAATACGTGGGAAAGCTGTATTTGTGGCAATATGGTGATGGGGAGAAATGCAGACGAGTACGTTTTGTAGGAGGCAAGATACATAAAGAGGAGTTCAGTAAAAAAGTGAATGATATATGTTCTGATCAAGCCGGAAATGATTGGATATTGACTAATGATGGAGTATATTTAAATGGATTTGAGAGGATGCTTCCTCATTCGGATAATGTTCGTCACATAGCAGTTTATCGTAACATATGTTTAGCTATCGCTTCCGACAGGATAATTATATATAATGTTTCCAGACGTGTTGTGAGAGAGACGCTGTTTCCTGCCAATTTGCTCGCTGATTTGAGCAATTGCTCGGATAAGTCTGTTTGGAATGAACAATTGCTATTATTTTCTTCTGGAAGAACTTATGCCTATCATATCATTGATGGCATATTCACCTCGCCTGAGGAATGGCAAGCGCCTGATGGCAGTGTATTCTCTGAACATGAGGGGGATGTGATGGTAGAGGATGAAAGGGGAGAGTGGCTCTGCTACAGGAGCAATGGAGAAGTAAAACGTTTGAAATCAGATGAAGTTAGGAAAAAAGAACGCTATTCCCCTCTTTATGCAAAGGTGAATGCCGACATAGAAGCTATAGCTGTACACGATGAAGGATTATGGATTTATGATATTGAACAAAATGAACTGGACAAATGTCCGATAGTACAGAAGGGGGATAGCATTACTGCTATGGTTTCAGATCGGACGGGGTGTATATGGATAGGTAAAAAAAGAGATGGTGTGCTCTGTTTGAGAATTAGTCAAAAAAATGAAGTCCATTCTGTAAGCGTAGTCACCGATATTATTTATGGAAATCAGCATTTTACCCCAGATAGAACGCCTTTAGAACTAGAAGGAAAACATAGAAAATTGACTTTGTATTTTTCCAATTTTCAGTATGCGGATATCCGTTCCGTTCGTTATCAATATTATTTGGAAGGGATAGAGAATGAATGGAGTGAAATTACTTCCGGTCATACTGCCGTTTACCATAATTTATCTCCAGGAATGTATGTATTTCATGTGCGGTCTGCCGATAGTAGTGATTGTTGGGGAGAGGTTTCATCTTATACTTTTTTCATTGAACACCCTTGGTGGAGTCAATGGTCTGACCAAATATTGTATATATTAGTTATAGGGGGTATATCAGGTGTCTTTGTGTACAAAAGAAAATACAGAGAAAAGCATTCGGGGGTAAAAAGAGAGCTTGAGGAACAAACTGAAAGAGAAACAATGCAAAAAGACAATGATGAAAAAAGTGTGCTCAACCCGAAGGATCTGCGGTTTTATAATAGGTTGCAGACTATTTTATCATTGAATGCCGAAAATCCGGAATTCACGGTGGATGAATTGGCTGTACAGATGCATTTGAGCCGTACACGGTTATATACACGCATAAAGGAAGTAACAGGCAAGACACCTTCGGAAATGTTGAGAAAGGTGCGTATGGAGCATATTGCACATCTTTTGTTGGAAACAGATTTAACAATAGAGGAAATTCGCTTACAATGTGGTGTTGGGAATTCTAATCAGTTCTACAATCATTTTAAGAAACAGTTTGGTGTAACACCTCATCAGTATCGTACGAAAGTATAATTTGTTAGCTTTTGATATGTTGGATTTCCAAAATTCAAAATCATTCACATCAGCATAAGATATTCCTATTTCTTCTTAATTTCTACTTTCAAAATACCAGAAAGCTCCTTTTGGTCATCGTTTTCAGAAGCTTTAAAATCAGCGTATTGTAGTTATTAACAAGTCTGTTTATAACCTTTTTGAAACTTTTTTCATAAAAAGTGTGGGGAATTGTGGGGAATTGTGTAATTTTACGGCCAAATTCTATTTCTACTAAAATGAGGGGTATTCGATTTATAGGGAGCAGTGATGCTAAAGCCGATGCAAAAGGCCGAATTTTTTTCCCGGCAAACTTTCGTAAAGTAATGCAGGAAGCCGGTGAAGAAGGTATGGTTATGCGCAAGGATGTCTTTCAGGATTGTCTGGTCATCTATCCCGAATCGATATGGGAAACACAGTTGGAAATTTTGCGGGGGAAACTTAGTCGGTGGAATAGTCATGAACAAAATATTTTCAGGCAGTTTACTGCTGATGCTGAAGTGCTGGTGCCAGATGCCAATGGGCGTATTCTTCTGCCTCGGCGTTACCGCGATATGGTTGGCATTGTACAAGATGTTAGATTTATTGGGATGGATGACGTGATTGAAGTGTGGGCTCGTGAAAAAGTTGATGCACCTTTCATGTCACCAGAAAAATTCAGTGAAGAATTGGAAAAATTGATGGATTTGAGCAAAGATGCCGCTCTATAGATATGTGGAGGTGATGATGAAGGGAAAAGAAACGAATAAAGTGAATGGATATCACGTACCTGTGATGTTGCATGAAGCTTTGGAGGGGATGAATATAACCTCTGGAGGTATCTATGTTGATTTGACATTGGGAGGAGCAGGTCATTCACGTGAAATATTGGCACGTATGGACGAAGATGCCCATCTTTACGGATTTGATCAGGATGAGGATGCGGAACGGAATATACCTGCTGACTCAAGATTCACTTTTGTACGCAGTAATTTCCGTTATCTGAATAACTTCATGCGTTATTATGGCACAGCGGGAAGAGTGGATGCTATTTTGGCGGACTTGGGTGTCTCATCTCATCATCTGGACGAGGCTGAACGTGGATTCTCATTCAGATTTGATGGCAGATTGGATATGCGCATGAACAAACGGGCGGGACGGACTGCAGCTGAATTGGTGAATACTCTTAGTGAAGATAGTTTGGCTAACATCTTTTATCTTTATGGAGAGTTGAAGAACAGCCGACGTATAGCGACTGCCATTGTGAAAGCAAGAGGAAAACGTCAGATTGAAACGATTGGTGACTTTTTGGATATTGTCAAACCTCTTTTCGGACGCGAGCGTGAAAAAAAGGAGCTAGCAAAAGTGTTTCAGGCATTACGCATTGAAGTGAATCAGGAGATGGATGCTTTGCGTGAAGTGCTGCAGGATGCAGTGAAGACTTTGAAGCCGGGAGGGCGGTTGGTGGTCATTACCTATCATTCGTTAGAAGATCGTATGGTAAAGAATATGATGAAAACAGGAAATGTAGAGGGGAATGCCAAACAAGATTTTTTCGGACGTGTCACTTCGCCTTTGCGTGCATTGACAGGGAAAGTAATAACTCCAAGTGAAAAGGAATTGGAACAGAATCCACGTTCACGGAGTGCTAAATTGAGGATAGCGGAAAAAATAGAAGAATGAGGAACGAAGTTTTGGACAGACAGGGTGAAATGCCCAAAAGCAATGGTGAGGATAACAAGCGGGGAGATGTGTCCTCAACAGGAAGGAAGATTACTTTGAAAAGTATTTTTCTAGGAGATTTTCTGATAGGAGGATTTTTACGTAGGCAGGCATTGTTGTTGGCACTGATTACCATATACACAGTGATATACATAAGCAACCGGTATTCCTGCCAGCAGGAAATGATAGAAATAGATCGCTTGCGCAAACAGTTGGTGGATATTAAATACGATGCATTGACACGGTCAAGCGAGTTGACAGAGCGTACCCGGCAGTCTCGCATAGAGGAGTATGTGTCGGAGAAGAACAGTGAACTGCAGACATCAACGGCTCCACCCTATGTCGTGGAATGAGTGGTTTAGAAAAAAGAGAGTATAGAACGTTTAAAATAAAGGTATATCTTGGATTTTAGAAAGAACATATCGATGCGCTACTTCTCTGTAGTTGCCATCATGGTGGTTGTAGCATTGTCTATCATTGTAAAAGCTGCTTTCCTGATGTTCGCCCGACGCGATTATTGGGAAGAGGTGGCTGCACGCTTCGTGAAGGTCGATATTGTGAAGAAACCGAATCGGGGAAACATTCTCTCTGCTGACGGCCAACTGATGGCCAGTAGTTTACCTGAATATAAGATATTCATGGATTTCATGACAGCAGAATCGAAAAAAAATCCTGAGAAGCGGGAGAAAGATCAATATCGGAGAGATACACTGTTGCAAAACAACATTGACTCTATTTGCCGAGGGTTGCATCGCATATTTCCAGAAAAAAGTGTGGCAGAATTCAAGGCTCATCTGCTCAAGGGAAGGAAAAAGAAGAGCCGCAATTGGCCCATTTACCCTAAGCGTATATCATACATACAGTACAAGGAAGTAAAAAAATTGCCCGTGTTCCGGATGAACCAGTATCGAGGAGGATTTATCGGATTGCCCTTCAGTCGACGAAAAAAACCTTTTGGTTCATTGGCAATGCGCACGTTGGGCGATACTTTCATCGGATATCCAGATTCCGCAAAAAACGGATTGGAATTGGCTTACGACTCTATCTTGAAAGGTGAAAACGGATTGATACATCGGCAGAAAGTAAAAAATACCTATCTTGATATCGTAGATAAAGCTCCTGTAGATGGTGCTGACATTGTGACAACCATTGATGTGAATATGCAGGATATAGCAGAAAAAGCATTGGTGGACAAACTCGTTGAATTGAAAGCTTCGATGGGAGTAGCTTTGTTGATGGAGGTGAAAACAGGAGAAGTGAAAGCAATAGTCAATATGACGCGTGCTGCTGATGGAAAATATTATGAAATGCAGAATCATGCAGTGTCGGCATTAATGGAACCAGGATCGACTTTCAAGACTGCTTCAATGATGGTGGCATTGGAAGATGGAGTCATCGATACATCTACGGTGGTCGATACAGGATGTGGGATTTACAATATGCATGGCAGCAAAATGAAAGATCACAATTGGTATCGTGGAGGTTATCAGCAACTCACAGCCACAGAAGTGATGATGGTATCATCAAATATAGGTGTGTCTCGTTTGATTGATGATTATTATTACAAACAGCCGGAGAAATTTGTTGATGGCCTTTATCGTATAGGGATGGCCGCTGATTTGGAATTGCCTTTTGCCGGGTCAGCCACTCCACGTATCAAACGACCCAGTAGTCCTTATTGGTCTAAGACAGCTTTGGCGTGGATGTCTATCGGATATGAAACGCAAATACCTCCTATCAACACATTGGCTTTTTACAATGCCATAGCTAATGGGGGAGTAATGGTAAAACCGAAATTTGTGAAATCCGTGGTACGAGGAGGTGAAGTTGTAGAGGAGATTCCTACTGAAGTTCTTATACCTGCTATATGTTCGGAAACAACCTTGAAGAAGGTACAATATATGTTGGAAATGGTGGTGAGCAAGGGATTGGGAAAAAAGGCGGGTAGTAAACAATTTGCAGTAGCAGGTAAAACGGGTACGGCTCAAGTGTCACAAGGTGCTGCCGGATATAAGAGCGGGCCGATGCAATATTTGGTGAGTTTCTGTGGATACTTTCCTGCAGATCAACCCAAATACAGCTTGCTTGTGGCAATTTGTAAGCCTGGGTATCCTGCTTCAGGAGGAGGAATGGCTGGGCCTGTTTTCAGTCGCATAGCTGAACGGGTGATGGCTGGTAGTCTGAAGCGCAGTTTGGCAGAAGCTGCAGATTCGGGTGCTGTGAGGGTTCCTGATGTCAAACCTGGTGAACTCGGTGATGCACGTTATTTGCTTGACGAGTTAGACATAGAAAGTGAATGGGATGGATATTATCAGAAGGCTGGTGTTTATGGTAAGGCTGATATTGTAGGTGAAGAAGTGTTACTGACACAAATGGAGGTGGTTGACGGGCGTGTTCCGGATGTACGTGGAATGGGAGCCAAAGATGCTGTCTATCTGATGGAGCGTAGTGGGCTGAGAGTGATGGTCAATGGAGTCGGTAAAGTTTCTTCCCAAAGTATTGCGGCAGGAAGTCGGGTGGTGAAGGGGCATACGGTGGTGCTGAAAATGAAATAAAAGAATTGTAGGTTTCTCTTGTGGTCACCTAAATAATAAATGTAGGTATAAAATGAATTTGAAAGAACTGATAGCGGGTTTGCCGATTGTGGAGACCGTGGGTTGCATAGACAAGGAAATTATTGGCATAGACATTGATTCGCGCCAAATAAAGCAAGGATACCTTTTTATCGCTCTTAAAGGTACGGTTGCTGACGGACACGTTTATATAAACAACGCTATTGCTGCTGGTGCAGTAGCTGTTATTTGTGAAGAAATACCGATAGAAAGAGATGATTCAAAGGTGTCTTATGTGAAAGTGAAAAGCACTGAGAGTGTATCCGGATGCATTGCTACAACATTTTTTGGGAAACCTACGGAACGAATAAAATTGGTTGGAGTGACAGGTACAAATGGAAAGACCACTGTAGCCACACTGCTCTATAAATTATTTCGTCAGATGGGGCATAAAGTGGGATTAATATCTACCGTATGCAATTACATTGATACGGAGGCCGTGGCTACAGATCATACAACTCCTGACCCTATCACTCTGAATCGTCTGTTAGCACGCATGGTCGATGAAGGGTGTGAATATGCTTTTATGGAAGTAAGTTCGCATGCAGTGGTACAACAACGTGTTGGTGGATTAAAGTTTTTTGGTGGTATTTTTACCAATCTGACACGAGACCATCTTGATTACCATAAAACGGTAGAGAATTATCTGAAGGCTAAAAAGAGCTTTTTCGATAACTTGCCATCTGATGCTTTTGCGCTGACTAATGTTGATGATAAGAATGGTTGTGTGGTAATACAGAATTCTTTGGCTACGGTCAAAACATATTCTCTCAGGAGTATGGCTGATTACAGAGGGAGGATTGTCGAAGAGTATTTGGGTGGAATGCTCATCAGTATTGATGGACATGAAGTTGCTGTCCAGCTAATGGGACGTTTTAATGTTAGCAATTTATTGGCTGTTTATGGAGCAGCTCTGATGTTGGGAAAAACTCAAGAAGAGGTTTTGCGTCTGCTAAGTGTACTTACACCTGTAGCCGGTCGGTTCGAAACTGTACAGAAATCGCAGGGATACATTGCTGTGATTGACTATGCTCATACTCCTGATGCTATAGCTAATGTATTAGGTGCTATACGTGAAGTCACTGCAGGAAAAGGAAGAATAATCACTGTAACAGGTGCAGGAGGTAATCGTGACAAAGGAAAGCGTCCTCTGATGGCTGCTGAAGCAGCCAAAGGCAGTGACCTGCTTATCTTGACTTCAGATAACCCCCGATGGGAAGAGCCGGAAGAAATAATTTTTGATATGATGGCTGGACTCAATGAAGGGCAGCGCACGCGCACATTGTCCATTTCCGATCGTCGCGAAGCCATTCGGACTGCTTGTATGATGGCTCAGCAAGGAGACGTTGTGCTTGTAGCAGGCAAAGGGCATGAAAATTATCAAGAAGTGAAGGGGGTAAAACACCATTTTGATGATAAGGAAGAGGTAGAGAAAGTGTAGAATTAGAGATTTGAGAAGCAAGTGCGGATTAATGAATCTGTCCATTAAGGTTAAATTTTAGATAAAATTCGAAAATGCTATATTATCTGTTTGATTATTTACAGCAAATTGATTTTCCAGGTGCACGGATGATGGGGTATGTCTCGTTCAGATCGTTGACTGCTGTTATTTTAGCATTGCTGATTTCGGCTATTTTCGGTGAACGGTTTATCAAATTTCTGAAAAAACGTCAGATTACCGAGACACAGCGAGACCCTGCTATAGATCCCTTTGGAGTGGAGAAGAAAGGAGTTCCTTCTATGGGAGGAGTCATTATTATTGTGGCAGTGTTGGTTCCCTGTCTTTTATTAGGGAAACTGGGGAACATTTATATGCAGTTGATGATTGTTACTACGCTTTGGTTGGGTATTTTAGGGTTTGCGGATGACTATATTAAAATCTTTCATCACAATAAAGAAGGGTTGCATGGACGCTTTAAAATTATCGGACAAGTAGGATTAGGGCTTATTGTGGGAGTGACTCTTTATCTGAGTTCTGATGTAGTGATGCGAGAAAATGTGGAAGTGACAAATTCTAAAGGAGGAGGTCATATCGAAGTGGTACACCGTGCAGAAAATAAGAAATCGACTAAGACGACCATTCCTTTTGTGAAGAATAATAACTTGGATTATGCAGATTTGACGGCCTTTATGGGAGAGCATGCGCAGGCGGCAGGATGGATTCTGTTTGTCATTGTTACTATATTGGTGGTAACGGCTGTATCAAATGGAGCAAATCTCAATGACGGCATGGATGGTATGGCAGCAGGAAATTCAGCCATTATTGCTGCCACGTTGGGAGTGTTGGCCTATGTGTCGAGTCATACAGCATATGCGGCCTATTTGAATATCATGTATATTCCTGGGGCTGAAGAGTTGGTGGTTTTTGTCTGTGCTCTGGTAGGTGCTTTAGTGGGATTTCTTTGGTACAATGCCTATCCTGCTCAGGTATTCATGGGTGATACAGGAAGTCTAACCATTGGAGGTATTATAGCTGTTATAGCCATTATCATACACAAGGAGTTGCTCATACCGGTACTCTGCGGAGTTTTCTTGATAGAGAATCTGAGTGTCATTCTACAGGTAAAGTATTTTCAGAAAGGGAAGCGTCATGGACGGAAGCAGCGTATATTTAAGCGTACACCCATACATGATCACTTTCGCACACTGCCATCGATGCTTGATCCTGAATGTTCTTATCTGATTATGGGGCCGAAGAGTGTTTTTCACGAATCGAAAATTACCGTTCGTTTCTGGATTGTCACTTTGGTATTAGCTGCCATTACCATCATCACGTTGAAAATAAGATAAGAGTGAAGAACGAAGAAATCAATGTTTAATGTTAAGGAGAAAAATATGAATGACGATAAAGGACACCTGAATTTTCCTCATGAAGGAGGGGGTGGAAATAGCCGAAGCGATTTTCACTGTGAGAAATCGGGTCGGTCTCGTATTGTAATATTGGGAGCTGGCGAAAGCGGAGTGGGAGCTGCTGTGTTGGCGAAGAAAGAGGGATTGGAAACATTTGTGTCGGATGCATCGTCCATCAAGTCCCATTATAAGGCACTGCTCGATTGTCATGGAATTTCTTGGGAAGAAGGTCAGCATACGGAAGATCTTATACTTTTTGCCCACGAGGTGATAAAAAGTCCCGGTATACCCAAAGAGGCTCCTATTGTGCAAAAGATAATGGCACACGGGATACCAATTATCTCGGAAATAGAGTTTGCAGGACGGTATACTGATGCTACCATGGTGTGCATTACTGGTTCGAATGGAAAAACCACTACTACATCCCTCATTTATCATATTTTTAAAGAAGCTGGACTTGATGTAGGATTGGCTGGGAACATAGGGCAGAGTTTGGCATTGCAGGTGGCCACCCGAGACCATAAGTATTATGTGGTGGAGTTAAGTAGTTTTCAGCTTGATAATATGTATGGTTTTAGAGCAAACATAGCTGTAATGATGAACATTACCCCCGATCACTTGGATCGTTATGAGGGGGAGATGCAAAACTATGTGGATGCGAAATTCCGTATCCTGCAGAATCAGACGCCAGAAGATGCCTTCGTATTTTGGAACGATGATCCTGTTATCCGTCGTGAATTGCGTCGATACGGTATCGAGGCACGTCTGTGTCCTTTTGCCATAGCTAAAGCGCAGGGATTGGTAGCCTATACAGAAGATCGTTACCTCTGTTTTGAGGGGGCTATTGATTCTGAAGTTCCTTCTTTTAATATGGAACAGGAGGAGTTGGCACTGACAGGAGAACATAACCTCTACAATTCCATGGCTGCAGGAATTTCAGCAGGTTTGGCAGGAATACGTAAGGAGGATATCCGACGCGCATTGGCCACATTCGGTGGTGTGGAACATCGGTTAGAGAAACTGGGAAGGGTGAAGGGTATAGAATATATCAACGATTCAAAGGCTACGAATGTAAACTCTTGTTGGTACGCTTTACAAAGCATGACGGCTCCTACCGTGCTTATACTTGGAGGGAAGGATAAGGGAAATGACTATGCGGAAATCATACCGTTAGTCAAAGAAAAGTGCAAAGCATTGGTTTATTTGGGGGTGCATAACGAAAAGTTGCATGATTCGTTTGACTCTATAGGAATACCTGTGGCTGATGTACAGAGTATGAAGGCGGCTGTAGAAACTGCTACTAGTATGGCAGTGTCTGGAGATACAGTGTTGCTTAGCCCTTGTTGTGCCAGTTTTGACCTTTTTATGAGTTATGAAGATCGTGGAAGGCAGTTCAAGCAGTGTGTAAAAGAGTTATGAGTTGGTTTAGGGGTGTATTATTCATAAATCGAAGTGCAATTATATGGATTTATTAAAGAGTCTTTTCAAGGGAGATAAAGTAATCTGGGTGGTTTTCATGACTTTGTGTCTTATCTCTATCATAGAAGTGTTCAGTGCGGCCAGTACGCTCACTTATAAGAGTGGTGATCACTGGGCACCCATTGCACAGCATAGCCTTTATTTGCTGTTGGGAGCCGGGGTGGTGGTGATAGTGCACAATATTCCATGCAAATTGTTGCGTCTTATTCCCGTATTGACATTGCCTGCGGGTATTATATTGTTACTGGTTGCTATGCTGTTCGGTGAAAGAGTGAATGGAGCTGGTCGATGGTTACCAATTTTTGGAATACAGTTTCAGCCGTCGGAAATAGCCAAAATGGCTGTTATTACTTCTACAGCCCTTATTCTGTCAATGATGCAAGGCGAAAGCAATGCACAACCGAAAGCTTTTAGGTACATTCTTGGGATAGTGGGAGTGAATTGTTTACTTATTGCTCCAGAGAATTTCTCAACAGCAGGAATGCTTTTTATGGTAACCTTGTTGTTGATGTATATTGGGAGAGTGTCTATGAAACAATTGGGTAAATTATTGGGAGTCATTACTGTAGCTGCAGGGATTGCTGTTGCTGCACTTTTTGCCACTCCAGAGAAAGTTCTCAATGAGACTCCAGGATTGCACCGTGCCATTACTTGGAAGAATCGTCTGACGGAATTTTTTGTCAGCAAAGATGTGTCGCCTCAAGACTACGACATAGACAAAAATGCACAGAAGGCACATGCAAGCATTGCTATTGCTACAAGTCATGTAGTAGGGAAAATGCCAGGAAATTCAGTGGAAAGGGATTTTCTCTCTCAAGCTTTTTCTGATTTTATCTTTGCTATTATCATTGAAGAATTGGGATTGCTTGGTGGAGGATTTGTCGTTTTTCTATACATAATCCTTCTTATCAGAGCAGGACGTATAGCTGGGCAGTGCGACAAGAAATATTTGTCACTATTGGTTATGGGTATAGCCTTGTTATTGGTAGCACAGGCTATGTTAAATATGATGGTGGCTGTCGGGTTATTTCCTGTAACAGGACAACCTCTCCCCCTAATAAGTAAAGGCGGTACATCTACATTGATCAACTGTGTTTATATCGGCATCATTCTCAGTGTGAGCTGTTATGTGGAACAGATGAAGAAAAATCAGATTGCTATTCCTGTTACGGAGTCAGAAGAAAATGAGGGGCTATCTGCTGAAAATGAGAGTGAAGAGATAATTGAAATTGTAAATAAAGAAAACATATCGGAAGCATGGACAACATCAGAGTTATCATTAGCGGAGGAGGTACTGGCGGACACATCTTCCCCGCAGTATCCATCGCAGACGCACTGAAAAAACTTTGGCCCGAGACGGAAATACTTTTTGTAGGGGCTGAAGGGCGTATGGAGATGCAGCGTGTGCCTGCTGCAGGATATCGTATAGAAGGACTACCCATTTGTGGGTTCGACCGCAAGAATCCTTTGCGTAATTTGCTCGTATTGTGGCGTATCGTTAAGAGCCAATGGATTGCACGGAAGATCATACGGCAGTTTCGTCCTGATGTGGTGGTGGGAGTCGGTGGTTATGCCAGTGGGCCTACCTTGAAAACCGCAGCTATGATGGGAATTCCTACATTGATACAGGAACAGAATTCCTATGCGGGCGTAACCAATAAACTATTGGCTCGACAAGCTGATGCCATTTGTGTGGCTTATGAAGGTATGGAACGTTTCTTTCCAAAAGAGAAAATATTACTTACGGGAAATCCCGTTCGACAAGGGTTGTCCAATTGCAACATTACAAGAGAGGAGGCATTACAATCATTTGGGCTATCGCCAGACAAACGTACAATTCTCATTATAGGGGGTAGTTTGGGGGCACGCACTGTGAATGAGAGTGTATTGCAACATCTTGATTTGGTAAAAAAGTCAGGCGTGCAGTTTATCTGGCAGACAGGGAAATTTTATCACAAGGAAATTCTTGACCGGTTAAATCGTACAGAAAAGTTGCCTATGCTTTGTGTTACGGACTTTATTTCGAGGATGGACTGTGCTTATGCCGCAGCGGATTTGGTTATTTCAAGAGCCGGAGCAGGATCTATTTCTGAGTTCTGTGTCTTGAAAAAACCCGTTATTTTGGTGCCTTCCCCCAATGTGGCTGAGGATCATCAGACCAAGAATGCTTTGGCATTAGTAGAAAAACAGGCGGCTCTCTACATTAAAGATGCTGATGCGACTGAAAAACTGTTGGAGACAGCTATAGATACTGTTTTAAAAGATGATGTGCTGACATCACTTAGTCAACACATTGCCACCATGGCTTTCAACGACTCTGCAAATGTCATAGCCAGAGAAGTATATAAATTGGGAAGAAGAAAAACGAGCATTGAGTAACAACTATATATTCATCAACTATGGACATCAAGGATATACAATCGGTTTATTTTATAGGTATCGGAGGCATTGGTATGAGTGCCATAGCTCGTTACTTCCTCACACAAGGGAAATTGGTAGCGGGGTATGACCGTACCGCCACTTCTCTCACTTCTCGTCTGGTTGAGGAAGGAGCTGTAATACTCTATGAAGACAATCCCGCTTTGATACCGGAGGAATTTCGCCGAAAAGAGACTACGTTAGTTGTTTATACACCAGCCATTCCGTCAGATCACAGACAGCTTTGTTGGTTTCTCACTAGAGGGTTTTGTGTGGAGAAGCGTGCTCAAGTGTTGGGTATTATTACGCGTTCCTCGAAAGCCCTGTGTGTTGCAGGTACTCATGGCAAAACCACTACTTCTACCATGTTGGCTCATCTGCTTCACCAGTCAGATGTGGATTGTAACGCATTCTTGGGAGGAATTTCTAAAAATTATGGCACTAACTATATCCTTTCACCTGCGAGTGAGTATGTTGTTATAGAGGCTGATGAGTTTGATCGTTCGTTCCATCATCTTTCACCTTATATCTCTGTTATTACTTCTGCCGATTCAGATCATCTTGATATTTATGGAACGCGTGAAGCCTATCTGGAGAGTTTTCGTCATTATACCTCACTCATCCGTCCGGGAGGAGTTCTAATTATGCACGAGGGACTTGAGGTAGTTCCTGATTTGGCAGAGGGAGTTGCCCTATACACTTATTCGCGCGATGAGGGCGATTTTCACGCAGCTAATGTACGTATTGGTAAAGGAGAAATAATATTCGATTATGTATCTCCGCTGGGCTGTATTGACGATGTTCATTTGGGGGTTCCCGTGAGTATCAATATAGACAATGGCATTGCTGCTATGGCTATAGCTCAGTTGGTGGGTATGTCTATGGAGGAAATTCGTTTGGCTATGGCCTCGTTCAGTGGTGTAGAACGCCGGTTCGATTTCAAGTACAAGAGCAATACTCGGGCTTTCATTTGCGATTATGCTCATCATCCTTCGGAAATACGACAAAGTGCCCTTTCCATTCGCCAACTCTATGTCGGCAGTCGCATTACAGCGATATTTCAACCTCATCTGTATAGTCGTACAGGTGATTTCTATCGTGAGTTTGCTGAAAGTCTGTCACTTTTCGACGACCTTATTCTAACGGATATATACCCGGCCCGTGAACAACCTATTCCCGGTGTGACGAGCCAGCTTATTGCTGATCATTTACGCCAAGGAATGTCTTGTCGGCTTTGTTGTAAGGAGGAATTGTCGGATATTGTACGTAAGCGTACGGATATAGAGGTATTGGTCATGCTCGGTGCGGGTGATGTAGAGAACTATGCGGAAGAAATCGTGGGCATAATGGAGGAAAAAGATGAAAAGGTAAAAGAGTAATCTGTATCAGTTAAAGAATAAAAAAGTTGTAACCTAAACTCAAAAATATGTTTCGTCGAATATTAATTATAGTTGTTTTGTTGGGCGTGACGGCCTATTTGGCCGTAGCTTTCACAGTACTCAACAGTACACCTTCTGGACGTATTTGTGAATCTGTCAACATCATTATGAATGATAGTACAGGCCCTTGTTTCATCACTTCTAACGAAGTGGATGCTATCCTTAAACAGAGTCGCCTTTATCCTTTGGGAACGCCAATCGATAGTGTTCAGAGCAAAATTATCGAACAGTCTTTGGAAAAAAACATTTTCATTGACAATGCAGAGTGTTACAAGACGCCAGGTGGTAGCCTATGTATCAGTGTACAACAGCGTCGTCCCATTTTGCGTGTTATTCCCATTTCAGGGGAAAGCTATTATGTTGATGAACAGGGGCGCACTATGCCCTACGCGGCAGGTAGTGCAGCTCGTCTTCCTGTGGCTACAGGTTATATTAACCGGACAATGGCCGAGAGTACCTTGTACCATTTTTCTTTGCTTCTTCGGGCAGATTCTTTTTGGGATAAGCAGGTCGAACAGATTAATGTCACTTCTGACGGGTCATTGGAACTGGTTCCGCGTGTGGGCAATCACATTCTCTTTCTCGGAAAGGCTGAGAATCTGGAAGCAAAACTTCGCCGTATCCGCACCTTTTATGATAAAGCACTTCATCGCATTGGATGGAATAAGTATTCTCGCATTAGCGTGGAGTTTGATAACCAAGTGATATGTAAGAGAAAATAGAACTATAAGTTATGACAGCAACAACAGATTTCATGGTGGCAATCGAATTGGGTTCCACCAAAATTACAGGCGTAGCCGGGCGCAAGCGTTCAGACGGTACGCTCGATATATTGGCATATGCTGCAGAAGAGGCGTCTGCTTGCATTCGCAAGGGAGTCATATTCAACATTGACAAGACGGCTATTGCCGTCACCTCTATTCTTAATCGGCTTGAAGCTGCTCTTGATGCTCCCATTGCTCGGGTTTATGTAGGTATTGGCGGGCAATCGCTTCATACAGTCAAAAACTCTGCCTGCCGTCATTTTGATGAGGAGACACGTATAACTTCTGCCATTGTCAGCGAACTCATTGCGGTCAATCGTACTATTCAGATGGCTGGTCAGGAGATTTTGGAGGTTGTTCCTCAAGAATATCGTGTAGATAGTGGTATGCTTGCTGAACCTGTGGGAGTGGTCAGTTCTGCTATTGAAGGGCGTTTTCTGAACATCGTGGCTCATACTGCTGTTCGTCAGAGAATTGAAGCATGTTTTGCCCAGACAAAAACTCGCATTGCAGGTTGTCTCATCGCTCCTTTGGAGATGGCTCGTACAGTGCTCACTGATGCGGAGTTGCGTTCGGGATGTGTTTTAGTTGATTTTGGTGCTGAAACCACTACTGTGCAAGTTTACAAAGACCATTTGTTGCGCCATTTGGCTGTTATACCTTTGGGTGGAGCTTCTATCACTAAAGACATCTGCAGTCTGAAGATTGAGGAGGCTGATGCCGAGCAACTCAAACTGGATTATGCAAATGTCTTTACCCATCCTCAAACTGAAAATCGATCTGCAGGTGCTGATAATGGCAATTCTTACACTTATGGCACTGAGGGGGCTACTGTCAGTGCCCGCTTGCTTTCTGAAATTGCCGAAGCCCGTCAGGAAGAGATTATTGCTAATGTATGGCATCAGGTGAGTCTTTCAGGGTACGACGATAAATTGATGGGTGGTATCATCGTTACCGGGGGGGCTTCTGCAATCAGTGGTTTGCAGGAAGCCATTGTGGCCAAAACTCATATTGAAAAGTTCCGTTATGCTCCTTACGTTGGTCTGTCCGTCGAGAGTGTCAGTCCCGAACCTTTAACGAAAGATGGTCGTACAGTCACTTTACTCTCTTTATTAGCCGCTGCGCGCGAAAATTGTTGTGGACAGCAGGAGCAGCAGATTGGCTCTCTTTTCGATGAGGAGGGTGAAGATGCTGCCGCCAAAGCGGAGCGCGAACGTGATGAAAAGGAAGCTCTCATCCAGCAGCAGAAGGACAAGGCTGTCCGTTTGGCTCGTCAGAAAGAAGATGAGGAAGCTGCCCGGCGTGCCATCAAAGCCAAGGAAGATGCTGATCGTCGTGCGGCAGAACGGGCAGCCGAAGAAATTGAGAATATAAGGAAGAAAAAAGAGGAAGATGATGAAGAACGTCGCCGCCGCCGTCAAAACAGCCTTTTCGGACTTTTGCAGAAGAAATGGGAAAAATTCACTCAGGAACTGATGGATGATGAGGAAAAGAAAGTGTAAAAATCATAACTCAAAACTAAAAATAGATGAACGACTATAATAGCACCCTGCCATTGAATTTACCTACCGGCACTCCCAACATCATAAAGGTTATTGGTGTAGGAGGCGGTGGTAGCAACGCTGTAAAGAATATGTACCACGAAGGTATTCATGATGTTACCTTTGTACTTTGCAATACCGATATTCAAGCACTCAATAGTTCTGATATACCCATCCGAATCCAGTTGGGTCCTGAGACCTGTAAAGGATTGGGTGCCGGTGCCCAACCTGAAGTCGGACGTATGGCGGCAGAAGAGAGCATTGAGGAAATCAAGTCACTCTTCAGTGACCGTACACAGATGGTTTTCATTACTGCCGGTATGGGGGGGGGGACAGGCACAGGGGCTGCTCCTGTGGTCGCCCGTGCTGCCAAAGAGATGGGTATGCTTACGGTGGGTATTGTCACTATTCCTTTCAAGTTCGAGAGAGAACCTAAAATTTTAAAGGCTATTGAAGGGGTAGAGGCTATTGCACAGCATGTGGATGCCCTACTTGTCATCAACAATGAGCGTTTGCGTGAGATGTATCCCAGTCAGACGATTGCCGAAGCCTTCCGTGTGGCTGACCGTATGCTCACTACTGCCACCAAGAGTATTGCTGAAATCATAACTGTAGAGGGCATTATCAATCTTGATTTTCGTGATGTCAGCAAAGTGCTTAAAGATGGAGGTGTAGCCATCATGAGTACCGGAACAGGTACAGGTGAGAAGCGTCTCGACAATGCCATTTCCGCAGCGCTTTATTCTCCTCTGCTCAATAATAATGACATTTACAATTCCCGCAAGATTCTCTTCAACATTTACCAGAGTACAACGAAACCGCTTATTGTGGAGGAAATGGATGAGTTGGATAATTTCATGAACCGTTTTTGTTCTTCGGAGATAGAGGTTATCTGGGGAGTTGCTGACGATCCGACTTTGCAGGATGAGGTGAAAATCACTTTGCTGGCTACCGGATTCAGTATGGAGCATATTCCTGGTATGGATGAGGCATTGGCAGGACGGCGTACCGAGGAACGTATCCGTAACGAACGTTGGCGTATCCAGCAGACCGAAGAGAATCAAGCTAAGGTGGAGAAATATTATGGTCCTTCGAAACTTTCTCCCAAACGAACTGTGCGCACTTTCCTTTTTGCTGATGAGGATTTGGACAATGCCTCTCTCATTGCAGCTATCGAAAGTTCACCTGCTTACAGACGTACCTTCAAAGAATTGGCAGAGCTTGAAACACTGCGTCACCCCGAGTCCGCTTCTGCTGAAGCGGATTCAATACAGTCGGATTCCGCCGATACGCATGTCGAATCCGATGGGATGATTACTTTCTTCTGAGAGTGAAATAGGGTATAATCACATAATAAAATATATATAAAGAGATCCGTTATGGAATATAATTTCAGAGAAATTGAGAAAAAATGGCAACAACGATGGGTGGAGCAGAAGACCTATAAAGTTGCTGAAGACGACACCAAAAAGAAATTCTATGTACTGAATATGTTCCCCTATCCATCAGGGGCCGGATTGCACGTGGGCCATCCGCTGGGCTACATTGCCAGTGACATTTATGCCCGATACAAACGCCAACAGGGATTCAACGTGCTGAATCCCATGGGATATGATGCGTATGGATTGCCAGCAGAACAATATGCTATACAGACCGGACAACACCCGGCCGTTACCACAGAAGCAAACATCAACCGCTACCGTGAGCAATTGGACAAGATAGGTTTCTCATTCGATTGGGACCGCGAAGTGCGTACCTGCGAACCGGGATACTACCATTGGACCCAATGGGCCTTCCAACAGATGTTCGGCAGTTTCTATTGCAACTCTTGCCAGAAGGCACAACCCATCAGCAAACTGGTGGAACACTTTGCCCAGAAGGGTACAGAAGGACTGGACGTGGCCCAAAGTGAAGAATTGAACTTCACCGCCGATGAGTGGAATGCCATGACAGAGAAGGAGCAGCAAGAGACATTGATGAACTACCGCATCGCTTATCTGGGCGAAACCATGGTAAACTGGTGTCCGGCCTTAGGTACAGTATTGGCCAACGACGAAGTGGTGGACGGTGTATCTGAACGCGGCGGATTCCCTGTAGTGCAGAAGAAGATGCGCCAATGGTGCTTGCGTGTAAGCGCCTATGCACAGCGTCTGCTTGACGGATTGGACAAGATAGATTGGACAGAGTCACTGAAGGAGACCCAGAAGAACTGGATTGGCCGCTCAGAGGGTGCCGAGGTACAATTCCGCGTGAAAGACTCAGACATGGAATTCACCATCTTCACCACCCGTGCAGACACCATGTTCGGCGTCACCTTCATGGTATTGGCACCCGAAAGTGAGTTGGTTGCCCAACTGACAACAGCCGAGCAGAAGGAGGAGGTAGAAGCTTACCTTGACCGCACCAAGAAGCGTACCGAGCGCGAACGTATCGCCGATCGCAAGGTGACAGGTGTATTCAGTGGCTCGTATGCCATCAACCCCTTCACCGGTGAGGCTGTACCCATCTGGATCAGTGACTATGTATTGGCCGGATACGGAACAGGTGCCATCATGGCCGTACCTGCCCACGACAGCCGTGACTATGCTTTTGCCAAGCACTTTGGCTTGCCTATCATCCCATTGGTTGAGGGATGCGATGTGAGCGAAGAAAGTTTCGATGCCAAAGAGGGTATCGTCTGCAACAGTCCCAGAAGACCCCATCCCAGCCTTCCCCAAGGGGAAGGAGTAAAAACTTCTGCCATTGATGGGCAAAACAATTCACTCCCCTCCCTTGCGGAGGGGCAGGGGGAGGGTCTGGTCCTCAACGGACTTACCATCAAAGAGGCTATCGCTGCCACCAAGAAATATGTGAAAGAGCACGGACTTGGCCGCGTGAAGGTGAACTTCCGTCTTCGCGATGCCATCTTCAGCCGCCAGCGCTACTGGGGCGAACCGTTCCCTGTATATTACAAGGATGGCATGCCCTACATGATTGATAGCAGCAAACTTCCACTGGAACTCCCCGAAGTATCCAAGTTCCTGCCTACCGAGACAGGCGAACCACCGTTGGGCAATGCAACCAAGTGGGCTTGGGATGTACAGAAAGGCGAAGTGGTGGACAATACCCTCATCGACAACGTAAATGTATTCCCCTTGGAACTGAATACAATGCCTGGCTTTGCCGGTTCAAGCGCCTACTATTTGCGCTATATGGACCCGCAGAACGACAACGCATTGCTGAGTCAGAAGGCTGCAGGCTACTGGCAGAATGTGGACCTTTATGTAGGTGGTACCGAACACGCTACAGGACACCTTATCTACAGCCGTTTCTGGAACAAGTTCCTCTATGACCTGGGAGTCAGCATGAAGGATGAGCCATTCCAGAAACTGGTGAACCAAGGAATGATTCAGGGACGAAGCAACTTCGTATATCGTATCAAGGATACCAACACCTTCGTCAGCCATGGCCTGAAGGGCCAGTACGATGTGACACCCCTGCATGTCGATGTGAACATTGTAAGTGCCGATGTGTTGGATGTGGAAGCTTTTAAGGCATGGCGTCCTGAGTATAACGATGCAGAGTTCATCCTTGAGGATGGCAAATATATCTGCGGTTGGGCCGTAGAGAAGATGTCAAAATCGATGTTCAACGTGGTGAACCCCGACATGATTGTAGAGAAATACGGTGCCGACACCTTGCGTATGTACGAGATGTTCTTGGGACCTGTAGAGCAGAGCAAACCATGGGATACTAACGGAATCGATGGTGTACACCGCTTCTTGAAGAAGCTGTGGGGATTGTTCTACAGCCGTACGGATGAATATCTGCCCACCGATGTCCCCGCGACAAAAGAGGAGTTGAAGTGCATCCACAAACTCATCAAGAAGGTAACCGGTGATATCGAGACCTTCTCATACAACACCAGCATCAGTGCCTTCATGATTTGTGTCAACGAACTGATCCAATTGAAGTGTCGTTCTACAGAGGTCCTGCGCCTGCTGACCACGCTGATTGCGCCTTTTGCCCCCCATTTGGCCGAAGAACTTTGGGAAATGCTGCATAGTGACGGACTGCCAGTTACCAGTGTCTGCGATGCCAAGTGGCCGGAGTACAATGAATCATACCTTGTAGAGGATACCGTAAAATATACCATCTCTTTCAACGGTAAGGCACGTTTCACATTGGACTTCCCTGCAGATGCCGATAATGCAACCATCGAAAGTACTGTGATGGCTGACGAGCAGAGTCAGAAATGGATTGAAGGAAAGACTCCGAAGAAGGTCATCATCGTACCGAAAAAGATTGTGAACATTGTACTGTAAACAGACCCTCCCCCTACCCCTCCCAAGGGAGGGGAGTAAATAGACAATACGTATGGAAACAGACAAAAAAGGCAACTCACTCCCCTCCTCTGGGAGGGGCAGGGTGGGTCTTCTTTGGCGAGAAACCAAAGACTATCTCACAATCACTTTAGGCTTGATGGCCTATGCACTCGGATGGACCCTTTTCCTGCTACCCTATCAGATAACCACGGGAGGAGTGACAGGTATCTCGGCCATCATATACTATGCCACAGGCATTGAGATGCAAATTTCCTATTTCGTCATCAATGCGGCCTTTCTGGCAGTAGCCCTCTATATCTTGGGACTGAAATTCTGCTTGAAAACTATCTATTCTGTATCGGTGCTGACATTCTTCCTGGATGTATTCCAAGAGATGATGAAGAACCCCGAAACAGGCGAACTACTACAAATTATCGGTCCCGGACAGGACTTTATGGCCTGCGTCATCGGTTCCATATTCTGCGGAGTAGGTATTGCCGTGGTATTCATAGTAGGTGGTAGTACGGGTGGTACGGACATCATCGCTGCCATTGTCAACAAGTACAAGACCATCACTTTCGGTCGCATGATTATGGTGTGCGACATTGTCATCATCTCTTCCTGCTATTTCATTTTCGAAGATTGGCGCCGCGTAGTATTCGGTTTCGTCACACTCATCATCATCAGTGTGGCCATCGACTATATTGTCAACAGTGCCCGACAGAGTGTGCAATTCCTTATCTTCAGCAAGAAGTACGAGGAGATTGGCGAAGCTGTCTTAACGGAAGTGAACCGCGGTGTCACCATACTGGATGGTACAGGCTTTTACAGCAAACAGCCTATGAAGGTACTTTGCATATTGGCCAAGAAGAGTGAGGCCATCCACATTTTCCGCCTGGTGAAGGACATAGACCCCAACGCCTTCATTTCGCAAAGCAACGTGGTGGGTGTCTATGGCGAAGGATTTGACCAGATTAAAGTAAAGAGCAAGAAAAAATAAGTGCATGTACAATTTACCATTTACAAGGTACAATTTGTGTACAGCATGATAAATGGTACTTTGTAAATGGTAAATGGTAAATGAAATGATTTTTGTAACAAACAACCGACACAAATTGGAGGAGGTTAGCGCCATCCTCGGAGACAGTATTGAACTGAAAAGCCTGAAAGAGATAGGTTGCACCGACGACATTCCCGAAACAGCCGACACCTTGGAAGGAAACGCATTGATGAAAGCCCGTTATATCTATGAGCGCTATGGGCAGGATTGCTTTGCTGATGACACTGGTTTGGAAGTCGATGCCTTGGATGGGGCCCCAGGTGTCTATTCTGCCCGTTATGCAGGTCCGGGACATGATTCTGAAGCCAACATGCAGAAGCTTTTGGAAGAATTGGATGGAAAAAATGACCGTCATGCACAATTTCGCACCGTTATTGCGTTAATAATAAAGGGAGAGGAGTTCCTTTTCGAGGGAGTGGTAAAGGGAACCATCCTGGAAGAGCGCGAGGGAGAAGGCGGATTCGGCTACGACCCCATCTTCCGCCCCGAAGGTTACGACCACTCTTTCGCGTTGTTGGGCAATGACATCAAGAACCGCATTAGCCATCGTGCGCGTGCTGTGGAGAAGTTGTGCAAATTTCTTGCGGAGCATTCCCCGTGTAGTAGTTACAAGTGTTAGTATTTTAGAGTTTGTATGAAAAAACTTGTTCTTCTTTGTTTGTTGTGGTGCTTGGGAGTTGTTCTTCACGCTCAGTTGGCTGTAGGTGAGTGGCAGGCTCACATGGCCTATGGAAGCACCTCCATGAGTGTGTTTTTTGGCGGTAAAGTATATGCCCTGAGCAGTGGCTCGCTTTTTTCTTATGACCCCGACGACAGTGATATTGTGACATACGACCTTGTCCATACGTTGAGTGACGTGGAAATAGCGCATATCGCTCTCTGTCGTCAGGAAAAGAAATTGTTGCTGGTTTACAGCAACGGGAACATAGACCTGATGGACGAACAGGAAGACATTTACAACATTACAGACTTGAAGAACTCGTCGTTGGCCGACAAGCGTGTGAATGGGGTGAGTGTGGAAGGCAGTCGCGCTTACTTGGCTACCAACACGGGGATTGTTGTACTGGATGTCAGGCAGCGGACTATTGCTGTCAATTATACGCTTGACAAACAGGTGGTCAGTTGTGCTGTCAGCAATGGTTATTTGTTGGCTGCTGTTCCGGGCGATGGGCTTTATAGTGGCCGTTTGTCAGACAATCTGCTCGACATCAGCAAGTGGACCCGGATACGCACCAATACATTCACGCATCTTGTCAGCCACAAGGGGGTGCTCTATGGCTACATTCCCCGTCATGCTTTGCTTGCACTCGATCCTGCGACGGGAGAATATACCCGCGTGCTGGAGGGTACTTGCAACTATTTCAGTCTGCTTGCCGACAAACTGGCTGTAGGTACTGATGACAAACTCTATCTTTTCGAATCTCCACAAGACTACGAGGTCATGCAAGCTCCACTGGGAGCCGTCGATGTGACTTATGGCAAGTCCACCTATTGGGTGTCGCACACCGGCGAAGGATTGGCAGGCTATATCCCCGATGGAAATACGCTGAAACAGAGCGTGGCTCCCCTCGCGTTGAATGCACCGAAGCGCAACCTCTTTTACAGGATGTTCATGCATGGAGGCAAACTATATACTTGCGGTGGAGGTATCTATCTGGATCGCTACTACAATCCCGGTACCATTCAAATGATGGATGGAAATGGCCAATGGCTTATTTATCAGGAGGAAGGCATCACAGAGCAGACCGGAAAGTCACGCTACGGGGACATCACCTCCATTGCTGTAGATCCCGATGACGACGGTCACCTGTTTGCCGCTTCGGCAGGTGAAGGGCTTTACGAGTTTCAAGACGGGAAGTTCGTCAGACTCCATACTCCGGCCAACAGCGCTATCAGCAGCGATCACCGCTATCCTAACATCGTCCGGGTAGATGGTCTCTGCTACGATGACCAGAAGAATCTGTGGGCACTCTGTGCCGGAGCTACCAACATCATTAGTGTCTATACACACGAAAAAAAGTGGGTGTCGCTTTACCATCAGGAAATTAGTCAGGTAGAAACTTTCCGCAGAACCTTTTTCGACCGTCGGGGGTGGATGTGGTTTCTGACACCGAATTATACCAAGACAGGCATCGTTGTACTTGACCACAAGGGTACTATCGAGGACGTGTCCGACGACCGCATTGCTTACCTCTCAGACTTGACGAATCAAGATGGCGAGAAGATGAACAATGCGGAAGTGACTTGTGCCGTGGAAGAGGCCGATGGAGCCATCTGGGTGGGTACCCGGCAAGGGCTTCTTGTCATACCCAATCCGGCCACCATATTCGATGAGGCCGACAACTTCCGCTTTACCCAGATAAAGGTACCACGCAACGATGGGACCAACTATGCCGACTATCTGATGGATGGTGTGGCCATTACCGAGATTGCTATCGATGGTGCCAATCGCAAATGGGTGGGTACAGAATCGGGTGGCATCTATCTGCTTTCGGCAGACGGACTGGAACAGATTGCTCATTTCACTACTGAAAACAGCCCCTTACTTTCTAATGAGATACAGAGTATTGCTGTCAACAAAGAGACCGGCTTGGTCTATATAGGCACCAGCAAAGGGTTGGTTGCCTACCAGAGTGAAGCCACTCAGGCACAATCCTCTTTTTCAGAGAGCAGTGTGCGTGCCTATCCTAATCCGGTGCGTCCCGATTATGCGGGTACGGTCAGCATCGTGGGCCTGATGATGAATTCGCAGGTGAAAATCACAGATGCCTATGGCAGCCTGATTCATGAAGGCACCTCCGTGGGAGGAAGTTTCTCTTGGGATGGGCGTAACGCGCAGGGCAAACGGGTGGCTTCCGGGGTTTACCATGTGATGGCTACCGATGAAAAGGGCGAGGAGGGGATTGTCACTAAAATCATCTTTATCAAGTGAGCGGCTCCTGAATGCTTTGTTTCTGTTATTCCACCACAGGAGATACAACCTTTTTGAGATTTGTGGGCCAGACTGATGTCTTGCCCTCCTATCAGTTATAAGTGGGCTAAAACAGCGGATTCTTCATCGTTTTAGCCCACAAATCCACCTCTACTTCCTCCTTACATACACTTTGTGAGTGCCACGCCCTTCGTGGGTGATGCCGCTTTCAGGGTCGTTGCGGAAGGCTTGCAGCTCCAGAGTGGCAGCTGTGCGCGACAGGCCGGTCAGCGACACGTATTGCGCGATGTTCATGGTTGCGTGTTTGTCCAGATATTCCAAAGCACGGGCCAGTCGCTCTTCACGGGTATATTTCTGCTCGCGGATGCGTCGGGTGCCACCGCGTGTCAGAGTGCAGTTGTAGTTCGTGTCGTGGATAAGTTTCTTGTCCGGCCGGAAATATACGTCCGTCACCTGCAGGCTCTGTGCATTGAGGCTTGGTTTTCCGTCGTTCAATCCGTCCATCTCCTTCCCGCGTTTGAGTCCGATGCCGGCACGGAAAGTGCCCAGTCCGTCAATCGTCACGCTGTGTCCCAGTGCCATGACTACAGCCATTTGGTGCGTGATGTGTTTCAGTACACTTTCTGCATGTTTCGTGATGAACGGGTCAGCATTCTCCAACCATTCCAAAAACTGCTCGTGTGTGAAGTGCAGGTTGCGCTTCATGCGGTAATAGACTTGCTTCTCGCCTGTGTCATTCAAGTCCACAATTTCCTGTTTGATATACTCTGCCATAGTGATGTTAAGATTAAAAGTTGGTTTGCTTGTGTGCAAAGTTAATAAGACTTGCTGAAAAAACAAAATGGCTTTGCATGAAACTTTAATCATCGTCGATGTTTATATAATCATCGACGATGACTATGTGATTATCGACGATGTTTATATAGTTATCGTCGATGATTAAACTTTTCTCTGTATGTTAACGATTTTAGTTGACTACTTTTCGTCTTATTTGTATAGCAAGTTGACCCAGTTAAACAATATTTTTAATTATGGTTGACTTGTTTTTTATTTAGTCATACATTTGGTT
>JAFTNZ010000004.1 GCA_017451645.1 Bacteroidaceae bacterium
CTTGTTCAAATGGGAAAAAGTAAACCAAATGTATGACTAAATAAAAAACAAGTCAACCATAATTAAAAATATTGTTTAACTGGGTCAACTTGCTATACAAATAAGACGAAAAGTAGTCAACTAAAATCGTTAACATACACCAGCAAGAAATAGGGCTAAAAAATGAACATATGTTCAGGTGTCAACGAACATATCTCCAAGAGCCAACGAACATATGTTCAGGAGCTCACGAACATATGTTCCCTAAAAGTCTTTACACTTTCGCCTCAATAACAAAAAACTTTTCTTTTTTTCTTTGGGCTTTTCGCATTTCTTCTCTATCTTTGCACATGTATATTAACTTTAGAACAGAGGAATATTATGAGTAAGAGTTTGAAAGGAACCAGAACTGAAAAGAATCTGGGAATATCTTTTGCCGGTGAGTCACAGGCAAGGATGCGCTATACCTACTTCGCAAGTGTAGCTAAAAAAGAGGGTTACGAACAGATTGCAGCAATCTTTACAGAGACTGCCGATCAGGAAAAAGAGCATGCCAAACGTATGTTCAAATGGTTGGAAGGTGGTATGGTAGAGATTACAGCCAGCTATCCTTCAGGAGTCATTGGCACAACATTGGAGAACTTGAAGGCTGCTGCTGCCGGTGAGAATGAAGAATGGACTACTGACTATCCGAAGTTTGCCGATATTGCTGATGAAGAGGGATTCCCTGCCATCGCAAAGATGTATCGCGAGATTGCTATAGCAGAGAAGGGACACGAGGAACGTTACCTTGCATTGGCCAAGAATGTAGAAGAAGGAAAGGTGTTTGTGAAAGATGAAGAAGTGACTTGGCAGTGTCGCAATTGTGGTTATATCCACACGGGAAAAGAGGCTCCCAAAGCATGTCCGGCATGTGCGCATGCACAAGCCTATTTTGAGGTAAAGAAGGAGAATTATTGATATTATCAGATTATCAGACGAGGAGGTTGCACTTTGTACACAACCTCCTCGTTTGTCTGTTTATCCCAATTCCAGATTGAACGTTTCTTTCAGCTTCTGTAATACCGGATTCTTCTCCGTCATCAGTTGGAATTGTTCGACTCGTCCATAAGCCCGTTTGATTTCTGTCTCTTCGATTTTTATCAGCATATCTACTCTTCTGTTATGCAGACTTTTCTGCATGTGGCTGAGTATATGCTGTTTCAGTTTGAGCAATTCCTTTTCCACCAGTTCGTTATTCACTGTCACTTCAAAGGTGTACTCATCCAGTAGTTTCAGCGTCATGTCCTTCATTCGTCCGGCAGTAGCACTGTCTTCTATGGGCAATTGGTTGGCATAGTCCATCCAGCAGTGTTGTACATCCTCTTCATTGAAAGGCCGGTCGGCCTCCATTGTTGTCTGTTGGGCAGGCGACGACACAGTTGTAGCAGATGCAGGATTAGCAGAAGGGTGGGGGGCTTCATCCGGTTTCGGTTGTTGTATATTCCTTATAGACACAGACAGAGAACCCGGCTTGATGGTCGGCAATTTCCTTTCCGTCTGTTTCTGTGCAGAGAGCAATGCAGCTGTAGTCTGTACAGGTGTTGCTTGTGGATTCTGTTCGTGGTGGGGTGTGGTAGCAGACGCATCAGCCTGAGGCTTTGGCGTCACAGTCGTCTGTACGTTGTTGCTTGATGTACCGACGGCCTGCTTGCTGAATAGTGGTTTTAAAATCTTCTTAGGGCTACGCCCCCCCACGGGGTCTGTATCTTCAGTCAATTGTGAAACCTGTATGAGGGTAATCTCTACCAGCAACCGTTTGTTTTTGCTTGTCCGATAGTTGAGGTCGCAGTCGTTACACACCTTGATGGCTCTGTACAGAAGTTTCGGGTTACACTTATGAGCCTGCTCCCGGTATCTGTTTTTCACACTGTCGCTCACTTCCAAGAGTGGGAGAGTGGATTCGTCCTGGCTTACCAGCAAGTCACGCAAGTGCGATGCCAGCCCGGTGATGAAGTGATGTCCGTCAAAACCTTTGTTCAGAATTTCGTTCAGCAGCAGCAGGGAGTCTGTCACTTTATGCTCCAGCAGGCAGTCGGTTATGCGGAAGTAGTATTCATAATCCAGCACGTTCAGGTTTTCTATCACCCGTTGGTAGGTTACGTTCCCTCCCGTGAAGCTGACCACCTGGTCAAAGATGCTCAGTGCATCGCGCATACCTCCGTCGGCCTTCTGTGCTATCACATTCAGTGCTTCTGTTTCAGCCTTTATTCCCTCTTTCTCTGCCACATATTTCAAGTGTTCTACCGTGTCGTTCACTCCCATACGGTTGAAGTCATAGATTTGACATCGCGAGAGGATGGTGGGCAGAATCTTATGCTTTTCAGTTGTGGCAAGGATGAAGATGGCATGATGCGGAGGCTCTTCCAATGTTTTCAGGAAGGCATTGAATGCTGCAGTAGAGAGCATGTGCACCTCATCGATGATGAACACCTTGTATTGCCCTATTTGTGGTGGGATGCGCACTTGTTCAATCAGCGACCGTATGTCTTCCACTGAGTTGTTGGATGCAGCATCCAGTTCGTGGATGTTGTAGGAGCGCTGTTCGTTGAATGCCTGACACGACTCACATTCGTTGCATGCCTCACCATGCTGTGTGGGGTGCAGGCAATTGATAGTTTTGGCAAAGATTCGTGCACAGGTTGTTTTACCCACTCCCCGTGGTCCGCAGAAGAGATAGGCATGTGCCAATTTGCCTGAAGCTATGGCATTCTGCAGGGTAGTGGTCAGTGCCCGCTGTCCTACCACGCTGTCGAAAGTGGCAGGCCGGTACTTCCGTGCCGATACGATATAATCTTCCATGATAATTGTTTTGCTATATATTTGCGGTGCGAATATACGGAAAAACGTTGGAATAGGCGAAGAAAACGGAAGTTTTTTTAGACCTCACGATAACTTGCCCAATATCTTCATCGTCTGCAAATTCTTCTTCCCGTGATAATATTTCTCCAACACTTGCATGAACAACTCGTCTTCGGCCACTTCGTCGAACAGCGTCATACACGCGCACACCTTCATGGCATCCAAATGTCCGAACACATCTTCGGCGCTCTTTCCTTGCAACTCCAGGAATGCCGTGGTTATCTCTCTCAATCGTTTCCCAAGAATCGGGTGTTTCAGATAGGCCCGTGCCTCTTCCAATCCTTCCATGCCATAGTATTGCGAATTGTAACTCCTGCCAATGCCCTTCATTTGTGGGAAGATGTACCATATCCAGTGGCTTATCTTCTGTCCGTTTCTCACTTCGGCCAATGCCCGTTCGTAAACCGATGCGGACGCCTGTGCATCCACAAACCGCTCCAATGATTTTGCTTTGTATTCCATTGTATTTCCTTTATTTTTTTTCTTCCTTACCTGAGAAAACTTTTTCTCCAACGAGGAAAAAATATTTTTCAGATTAATCATATGTTGTTTTATATCACTATTGTCCATTTTTTTAGTGTTCACTAGTGAATTACTAATTGAAATTATCAATCACTTGCGTGGCAATAGACCTTTATTTGAAGGTGATAACTTTGGCTTCTTTTTTTGAAAAGCCCCATCAAAGTTTCTATATTTGTTTTGAAAACCATATACAAATGCTATTCCTAAGAAGATGATGAATCCCCAGAATGCCACCAATACCAATATTCCCAAGATACATCCCCAAATGCCTAAAAAGTGATATAAACCATAAACAAAGAGTATGTTTAAGAATATATGTGCAATGCACAAACAAATGTCATTAAATTGTTCGTATGTCATATAATTAAAAATTTCTCAGATTTATAATTTTGTGTTATTTCATTATCAACATGAATACCAACCCTGCATACACCAGCACAGGAATCACCACACAGATGATGACAGAGTTCAGCACATAGTTCCCTCCCCAACGGTTGAAGTAGTTGAGTAATTTGACCGAACGTTCGAATGCCCAATCGCACCATATTCCAAACACATGCCATGTACCGAGTTTTATGCCGAGCCATATACAGAGTAAGGCTATCGTAGTGATAGGACGACCGATGTAAATGTCCAGCATCACCGTCCACGTTAGCGGAATTAGCAGGTAATAAGCGAGGATGTTCACTTGGTTGTAAGTCAAGCCAAACATCTTGGCTATCGCATACAGAGCCGATGCGACAAAGCGGAAGGTCTGTGTAATCATTTGTTGTTTTGTTTATAGATGCCTGCAAAGTGATATGTTTCCATAATTACAGCAATTGCTTTTTAGTCATTCTTTTTCTTCCTTTTGTTTGAGCACCTTTTCTCGTTCTTCCTTAATTCTCCTCTCCTTGATGTATTCCAGTTCACCTTTGGCAAACTCTACGTCCTGTTCATCGGCAATCATTTCGTTCAGCATCCGTTCAGCATCGTCCAGTTCGCCACGATCAATCAGCACATAGGTATAGCGGCGGCGCAGGAAGTTGTAGAAAGGCATCAGGCGTTCGGCTTCTTCCTCACTCGTTCTCATCTGCTTCATCACCGCTTCGGCTCGTGAGTAAATATATCCCTTTGCACCCACGTCCTTCATGTTGCATAGGCAATTGGTGAACTCTTGAGTGCCGTCAATCCGGGTCCTTTGTGCTATGTAAAGGTAGAAGAAAGCACGGTCGTACATTCCCAAGTCGTTGTAGATGAATCCGATGTAGAAGCAGATTTCGCAATAGAGATTCTCAGTATCTGTAGTCCAATTATTGGGATTGTTCTTGAGATAGGAAAATACCCTGTTGAAGTGGTACAATGCCTGGAAATAGCATCGGTTGTTATAGTACTTCTTTCCCCAATAGAGGTCTGTTTGTATGGTCAGGTTGTTGTGTGCAATCAGCAACCGTTGCTCATTTGTCAACTCCTCCGTGTGTCCGCTATTGAATTTGTCCATGGCATCGTCCACCATGTATTTGACTTCCCAATAATCCTTCTCGGCATCTGTCAGGCGCACTTCCAGCATGGTGCGGCTACTGAAGGGGATGCGGTTGTCCATATGTACGTCCAATTCGCTACCTGAGCGGACGATGTTCATTACAAAGAAGAGGGTGTTCTCTGTTGACATCCTTGCTTTTGTCAGATTCACGAACAACTCCTGATATTCAAATCCGAAAGTCAGGTTCAGGCTCTCTATCTTCGTCGCATCCGGTCGTTGGCGGATATATTCGCGTATGTTGAAAGCCTCGATGGCACTGATGTCCGTCATTGTCTCCACCTCTTGGCCGTTTACTATCCGTAGGCTTTGCAAGCATCCGAAGTCTGCATTGTCGAATAGTCTTACCAGGGCATTTATTGATAGGGTAGAAGCATCAGGCTTTTCCTCACCCATCTCTTCCCACCTCTCCGTTGTCTTCATCCATTGTATGCGGGCAATGCGGTTTTGGAAAGCCTTGTCAGTCAATAGAGGTAGGTCTATATCATAATGCTCTTTTATCAGCTTGTCCATTTCGGCACAGAAGTCGCGGGCAATGTAAAAGGCATGCTCCATCAGTCGTCTCAGATTCTGCACGTGGTTTTCCATCCTTTCGTTCAGCGCAAATCCGTAGGAAAGGTTTGCATATACCGGACTTTCTTCTTTTTCGCCATTGTTCAAATTGATGTTGCATCCCCATCCGCTGTATCTCAGGTTCATGGTATTGGCCGCGAGGAAAGCCTTGTTCATGTGCTCTATCTGGCAAGCGTAGAATGATAAGTAATGGAGGCTTGCCCAAGTGTCATCTTTTTTTAATACGAAGTGGAAGTTTCCTCCTTGAAAAACCACCCAATAGCCGGTTGTAACGTTGTCGTTCATCACCTGTTTCTCCTTCACCTCCACACCCAGTGCCTTGAACAACTCTTCGGGGTCAGTCTTTATGTAGTCATACAGGTTTTCCTCGTCGGCTTTTCCGGTTGTCTCTTTTGTTTCTTTAGCCTTTCTTGCGTTTGCATAGATGGCCGTAAAGATTACGGCGATAACGATTACAATTGCTACTTCCATATATACTTTCTTCTATTGGGTGATTTTTTTTAATTGAAAATCAAACAAAGTTCATACCATGCTTTTTTTGTAAGCCAAATTGTCTGTATTTGTTTTATTTACAAGACATTATGGCACTCTTTTGGAGGGGAATGGATGACAGGGTGTCATAGTTTCCCTCTAACCATTGGTCTGGCATCGGAAGAGGGGGAAGATGATTCCCCTATCTTCCTTGCCGTTAATGTTTTCAAACTTGATGTTGTTGATCCTTATTTTTATGGCCTCAAAACTCTATTCTGAATCCTTTCCTTTTCAGTTCTTCGTATTTGTCCGCATTGAACTTGTATAGCTTGGCTTCACGTTTTGAGGTAGGCCAGATTGTTTCATCCAATTCTGTAAGTATTTCCAGGTGCAACATCTTTTTTGCAAAGTTCCTTCGGTCAAAGTTTATTCCCAAAATGGCTTCATATAGCGATTGCAATTCCTTAATGGTGAACTTCTCAGGTAGCAGTTCAAATCCGATGGGTTGGAAGTGTATCTGTTCACGCAATCTTTGTGTAGCCATTCTGAGGATATAGTCATGGTCAAATGCCAAAGGCGGAATTTCATCCAATGGGAACCAACGGGCAGAAGCCGCATCATCACCACCTTTCACTTCCTGTATCTTTACCAAGGCATAATAAGCTATGGTGATGACCCTTTCACGAGGGTCACGGTTGGGAGCACTGAATGTGTGCAATTGCTGGATGTAGGCATTTTCAAGTCCTGTTTCTTCTCTCAGTTCTCGCTTTGCCCCCTCTTCAGCAGTTTCATCCATTTTCAAGAATCCGCCGGGAAATGCCCAGCGACCTTTGAATGGCTCAATACCTCTTTCAATAAGTAGTACCTGCAATCTTTCACCATTAAAGCCGAATATTACACAATCTGTGGTCACGGCAGGGTGGGGGTACTTGTAGCAATAGTTGTTTTCTTCCATTATCAAATCACTTGTGTAACATTTACACTGCAAAAGTAAAAACTATAATTTAAACTTGCAAATAAAAAGGTGTAAATTTTACGCGAGATTCTTGTTTTTGTCATTTTGAGTATGTCCTATTCAAAATATATAGGGCAATGCAGATTGTTTTTGTTAATCTTATAAATAAGTATTCGTTCGGGATGTTTACCCAACAAGAATAGGATTACAGGACAAAGCCCGTTTTATTATATCCCTATTACTCAATTGTTGTAAAATGACTGTGTAAATATACTACTTTTGTCATAAAGTGACGGTGTAGATTGTAGAAAATGTCATAAAAGAACGGTATATTTCTGCTGATTTTGTCACAAAGTGACGGTTAACGAAGCGGTAAATGGGGAATATTGACCACTCGTAGCTCATCACTCGTCACTATCTCCCCTTTCCGAATATCGTTTTTATGATTGCATTGTCGATTTATTCAAGTTAAGGGAGGTTCTATAAATTAGTTCCTTTGTTTGTTCTGGTTGGTTTTCTGCTTGGATGCTTTGCTTGTCTTTTTGGTTCTTTTTATCCTTATCTTCTTGATACGTAGCTTGCTACGCATCTTCACAGATAAGGATAAAAATCCTCAAAAATCCAAAGCAAATCCTCTCAAACTAATTTATAGAACCTCCCTTAAAAATACGTATTGACCGCAAAGCGGAATTGCTCAATGAATATTTGCTTGAAGGCCGAAATATTGTTCTGTTCATAAAAAAGCAACATAGCCTTTTTGTAGTCGATGCTATCTACAGTTCTGAATGAGACAGGACAATATCTGTTGGCTATAAGAATAGCGTTGCTGGTAATTCGGGCCACCCGTTTATTGCCGTCATTGAATGCTTGAATGTAAGAAAGAAGAACCAAAATGTATAGTGCTTTTTCAAACACATTATCCCTCGCATTCACTAAATCGCAAGTCTGTTGCAGTGCTTCACGGATTTGGAATTCATTGTCTATCGGGCGATAATTTGTGCCGGTAATACCAACCCTTCGTGTACGGATATTCCGATCCACTCCTAAGTCCTTTATGAGCAAACTATGAATATCCTCTATGCGTGAAATCGTCAAATGTTGAAGATAATCCGGATTGGCAACAATGAAATCCAATGCATCCTTATGGTTGAGCAACATGATGGCCTCTTCCTTTGTTTTACCTGCGGCTGTTTGTTTCTCTTTCAACAATCGTTCTGTTTCCAATAGAGAGTACGTATTTCCTTCTATCTGGGAGGACTTCCAACTAAGGTCAATTCCAAGACGTTCCATCTCACGCCTTTTCTGTTCTTCTGAAAGACTCGAGAAGTTCTCGGCAAATTGTGTTTGCAACGCATTTAATTCGTCCATTTCTTCTTTTGTAAACAAAGCGATCTTGCTCAACACATTAGGTATGAGGTCAAAATTATATCCTGTCTGAACCTCGCGTTCGTCCACCTCCTTACTATAATATTCATCTAAATCCACAGGGGCAAACAGTGCTGAAGCATAATATCTTGTGGCTCGTGCTTTTCCTTCGGCATAAACATAAAAATTGTTCATCAGTTCATTTACCATCCGTTTGACAGTGGCCAAACTGACTTCACCATTCATTGCTTCCTCTATCTGTCTTGAAGAAACCCCAGGATGAGTTTTAATGTACTCCAATATTACTTTTTTATCCATAACACTATCGCCTTTTTAGTGAGATTTTATAAATCAGCTCACAAAAGTATGGAAATCGGCTCAAATAGGCAAGAAAATGAGCTGATTTTATGATACAGATGAGCCGATTCCTTTCTTGCCATGTAGAAAGCAGTTTTCTTTCATAGAGTCCATGATTCCATCCGTCTTACAATGTCTTAATCCTTATTATACCGGAACACACTCTACGAGTATTGAGATCACCCCCGCCGCATGTCGTGCCCTGGCAGTCTCAATCCTTATTATACTGGAACACACTCTACGAGAAGGCAAAAGTTGTGGGGTTCGGGTCAGGGCGGGCGGTCTTAATCCTTATTATACTGGAACACACTCTACGAGTAGAGAAAATCGAAATCAAAACGATTACCGCCGGCAAAGTCTTAATCCTTATTATACTGGAACACACTCTACGAGATTGACCAAGTATGGGAGGATCAACCTGATTATTGTCGTCTTAATCCTTATTATACTGGAACACACTCTACGAGCCATTAACAATTATTCACTTTATTAAAAATTAACAAGTCTTAATCCTTATTATACTGGAACACACTCTACGAGAATAGTAAAATTATGAATAAAGTTAGAATTAACAGCGTCTTAATCCTTATTATACTGGAACACACTCTACGAGGGCAAATGCCCAAGGATTTCAATGAGGGTGAACGATACGTCTTAATCCTTATTATACTGGAACACACTCTACGAGACCGGCAACACCGATGTAAAGAACCTTTGCATCAGCGTCTTAATCCTTATTATACTGGAACACACTCTACGAGTTCCTATATGTCGGAGTGACCCCGCGGAGTTGAAAGCCGTCTTAATCCTTATTATACTGGAACACACTCTACGAGTCGTTTTATGAAACAATCAACACAAAGTGTTGAACTGGTCTTAATCCTTATTATACTGGAACACACTCTACGAGTACAATTGAAAAACTAGAAATCAAAACCGTGAAAGTCTTAATCCTTATTATACTGGAACACACTCTACGAGCAATGTTTTCTGAGGTTGAAGTAAAAAAAGCGATGGTCTTAATCCTTATTATACTGGAACACACTCTACGAGGAAATATCAAGGCGGTGACAGAGTTGGAAAATGAATTGTCTTAATCCTTATTATACTGGAACACACTCTACGAGTGTTTGACAGAATGGTTACTGCTTATCACAACGCTGAGTCTTAATCCTTATTATACTGGAACACACTCTACGAGGAATGGTGTAAAGAAAAGAGAAAAGAAAAAAGAGCGTCTTAATCCTTATTATACTGGAACACACTCTACGAGATGACGACGCCTTGGAGGATGAGTAGGCTTTGCCTAGTCTTAATCCTTATTATACTGGAACACACTCTACGAGGGGAATGGGATCCCCAATTAGATCTATTTGAAGAAAAGTCTTAATCCTTATTATACTGGAACACACTCTACGAGTTATTCGTCGCTGCATGCTTCGCGACGTACCGAAACAGTCTTAATCCTTATTATACTGGAACACACTCTACGAGCTTGGACAAATGCCCAAGGATTTCAGCGAGGGCAAACGAGTCTTAATCCTTATTATACTGGAACACACTCTACGAGTCTTAGGAAACCTATCACAATAAACAGAGCCTGTAAGGTGTCTTAATCCTTATTATACTGGAACACACTCTACGAGATATGGAGAAATGTCTTTTGAAGAATCTTTTGAAAGTCTTAATCCTTATTATACTGGAACACACTCTACGAGTATTGGCTCATTGCGTCAAAACGGATGGGGTATGATATGTCTTAATCCTTATTATACTGGAACACACTCTACGAGTATAAAGATGAAAGTATTTATGACAGCAAGAGAACAAGTCTTAATCCTTATTATACTGGAACACACTCTACGAGCTTTGCGAATTAAGACGAAACAGCCTGCACTATCAGTGTCTTAATCCTTATTATACTGGAACACACTCTACGAGACCTCTACGAAACTCTGCACGAGGTGGAGTTGCACCGTCTTAATCCTTATTATACTGGAACACACTCTACGAGTGTGGGATATTTGAGAATAAACCGAATATAACAAATGTCTTAATCCTTATTATACTGGAACACACTCTACGAGAGTGAAGACGATTTCCGAAAGAAGTATAGCGGGAAAGTCTTAATCCTTATTATACTGGAACACACTCTACGAGTGAAGAGTGCAAACAAAGAAGTAAAAAGTATTGTCTTAATCCTTATTATACTGGAACACACTCTACGAGGTGTTATGACAACAAATAATGATTCAGTAGTTGGAATGTCTTAATCCTTATTATACTGGAACACACTCTACGAGAAAGAGTTAATTATCGACCGAATCAGCACAAAAAGTCTTAATCCTTATTATACTGGAACACACTCTACGAGCGCTATCTTATTTTTGGAGAGAAGCGAGAAGGGATAGTCTTAATCCTTATTATACTGGAACACACTCTACGAGGAACACAAGAGCGGGAAATAGGTAATAACCGAGTATAGTCTTAATCCTTATTATACTGGAACACACTCTACGAGTAACGCCTGCTTTATTAAAAGATATACCTACATTGGTCTTAATCCTTATTATACTGGAACACACTCTACGAGGAATTTGATTCGTCAATCTTTGGCAGGGAAATGTGTGTCTTAATCCTTATTATACTGGAACACACTCTACGAGCAAAAAACAGCTTTCCCCTGCTTTATTGAAGGACATGTCTTAATCCTTATTATACTGGAACACACTCTACGAGTACCAACGAACGATATAACAACAATCGAGTATTAAGTCTTAATCCTTATTATACTGGAACACACTCTACGAGACAAACAAATCATTGCAGACAATCTGCAAAATAAGGTCTTAATCCTTATTATACTGGAACACACTCTACGAGGAATGTGAATAAAGTTGTCAACCTTATTTCAAAAGAAGGTCTTAATCCTTATTATACTGGAACACACTCTACGAGTGGGGCGAATTATTATGAAATTGGAAGGATTGAGATGTCTTAATCCTTATTATACTGGAACACACTCTACGAGTCGTGTAGTTTCTTCCTCGCTTGTTGAGAAGTTCGATTTGTCTTAATCCTTATTATACTGGAACACACTCTACGAGAGCAAATTTTAGAAATAATGGAATTTCAATCAATTAGCAATCAGATATGAGTGGTAGACTTTATATTTTGATAAAAATATACTCTTCCCTAAGGGGCTGCAAAATTACACAAAATTTCAAAGAACGCAAAGTATCAAAAATACAAAATTACTTAAAAGAATAGTGTATTCTTGGTTCGCATAATGATATCCACATCGATGGTCTTACCAATGATGCGCATGGATTTCAGTAAATCTGTGGAAACGGGGACAACCAAAATGCTGTCTTCATTTTCGTAAAAGGCCTGTACTTCAGTCAGGTCTGAACGTATCTGTTCGTATTTCTCCGGTGAAAGGTCTGCCAGAAAGATGGAACGTTGGATGCGGAAGCACCCCATCTTCAACAGATATTTCGAAACCTGCTGACGTACCTTGTTGCTCTCTATATCATACATTACAAAAAACAGCATGTCCGTTACGTTCCTTTCTTTATTATTAGCAATACCTATGACTCTCTCAATCCGTTTCTCTATGCTTTCCAACGATTCCCAACCGTTGCTGGAGGTCGAAACCATCTTGGAGCCTTGTACTCCTGCACGGTATAATTTGGCCAGCTTTTGTGGGAAGGTCAGTTCTTGCTTCTTTTTAGCCATATCCTACAATTGTCTCTATGAAACCGTTTATCAGTTGCACCATCAACTCATTCAGTTCAGCAGATGTTCCGCCGCGTGGAGTCTGCACCACAGAGAAACCACGTTTGCCGTAGAACAGATTGACTTCTGCTAATTTTTGTCCCATACGGAAGCGGAGTTTCTTGCCATATTGGATATTTACAACTTCGTAGAGCTGTACACCGGTTTCTTCTACGTATTGTTTCAATTCACCCATAATTTCATCCAATCGTTGGGGCACGTATGGAGCTGGTTTCTGCTTGGCTGTGACTTTGGGATTGAGCAATGCCTTTACCCGCTGCATGACATCAGCGTCAGGGTCTATGCTCCGTTCTTCCTTTTCTGCAGACGAGGCTTGCTCTTTCATCTCCTTAGCCAGTGAGGTTTTCAAATCGAAAAGCAGACTCACATCATCCTTAGGCAGATAAAAGTTCATATCCACAGTTTCTGCATCAGGATTGTAATAGGCATCAGCATCAATACTGATAAAACAAGCCCTACAAACATCACTGGTACGTTCGTCTATGACCTGCTCCAAACCGTAGTGCATGGAGAAATCTTTCAGAAAGGCTTTATAGAACAGTGAATAAAGACCGGCATCATAACACCGTTCCTTCAGATGGAACAGCACTTTCAATCCGTCTTCGCTGGGAGAGAGGAAACAGAGCATCACCCGAGGGTCGGCCTTCAGCCTCTCCTTAATTGCGGCTATATCCAACCCCTTGTCATAGATGTGGTCGATATCCAATATAAAATATTCGGTATAGGCAAAGTTCTCGGTCCGGCGGTAAGGCGGATTGAACATGCCACATACCACATAGGGTAACTGCCGCTTCAGCATAGAATACTGTTTGGTATCCAGATTGCGGATTATACGGAGCTGGTTCATCCGTGAAACAATTTCCGGTTTTGGGTTGCGCAGACTGTGGTAGAGGTAGCCCACCTTCACCTTATTCAAGGCATCTGCACTGCTGATGATGTTACTTCCAACAGACAACATAGGCTTATTCGTATTTCTTGAACATTTGAGCTAACGATTGGGCATAAAGCTGTATCTGGGTAGCACGCGAGCGGGACACTCCCCGTTGGTTAATCACCTCTTCCAAATAATCGTTCATGGATTGGATGAGTACCCGACGGCCAAGTCCTTCCAACCAATAGGAACCATCTTCGCGTACCGAATAATAATCATCTGTTATCACCCGTTGGGCAACCAGACTATATACTACATAATCTACCCAGATACGGTATATTTCAATGACATCATAGACCAGTACCGGTCGATTGTAGTCATCGCGGTGCATGATACCCACGTATGGGTCAATACCGGCCTTTATCAGTGCTCCCTCAATCTTTCCATACAGGAGACCGTAGCCATAGTTCAGCAAAGCATTCACCACATCCATGGCCGGATGTTGCGAACGGGCTGCAAAGCGGTACTCTTCGGGAATAAAATGGTTGAGTGTCTCAAAGTATATCTTCGAAGAAACTCCTTCCCAACCACGTAGCTGCGAAGCTACATCAGAGACTATTTCACCGTCCAGCTTGGCAATCTTGGTGCGGTAGTCTTCCAAGCGCGATATGCTCTTGTTGCGTAAGTTGTCGATAGCAGTGTTTTCGGTACGCATCATCAGCAACAGAGCCTGTTGGTTCTCTATCTTTTGGGAGATAATCTCCTTTATCCAAAGAAGGGCATCTTTGGTAAAGGTAAAGTTCAATTGTCCTTTGCGGATGGTGGAGATGGAACCATATTTGGGACTCCACACCCTTCCGACAGGAGTTCCACCCTTGTCCATAAACATAATCTCAATCTCATTCTCTATGGCCAGCATCACAGCATCGCTCGTTATCTGTGCACCCCGACTGATTTGTATCGATTTGATACCGATAACCGGTATGCGTTGGCGCCCATCCTTATGAGTGATGACAAAAGCCTCATTGTCGCGGCTGAGCGAAGTTCCGAAGGTATTTAGTACAAGTTCCATATATATATAATAAGGTGAGTTACATTATCCAAAAATCATTGACTACGTACAGTTCTTTGCTGGCACGTGTCATAGCTGTATAAATCCACTGATAGACATAGGGTTTCTCTATACCTGGCAAGTTACGCGGAATATCAAGATAGACATGCTCCCATTCACCACCTTGTGCCTTATGACAAGTAAGTGCATAGCCAAAAACGGTACGCAAAGCATTCAAGTAAGGATCGCACATCATCATCTTATTGAACAGGTCGGTTCGTTGTCTGATGCCTTTAGCTTTCATGCGGATATAAAAGTCAATCAGCAATTCCTTCTGTTGTTCTTGCGACAGGTTTGTCTGGTTATGATATAGAATCTCAGCTATCAATAGTTGGGTATAGGTCTTCTTTGTCACTAACTCCTCTACACTTACTTTCAAGAAAGTAAGTCCGGCACGGCGTTCTTGAATCATTACTTCTTTGACAATTACTTGGTCGCCATTCATCAATCCTGATATGTAATTGTTCTGTGTGACAAGTAATAAGTCTCCAACTGACAGTTCATTGGAATGTATGCCAAAAGCCGGACGGAGAATTTGAGTCAGCGTATCGCATTGCTTGTTTGAATACCCTAATAAGGTTGCATTATTATACCCTTTCTCCTTAGCGCATTTGATATATCGGTTGATGAGGTCAGTCTGGCTATCCAAGATATGGATATTTTTGTAGTTTCGGAAAGGAAATTTGGCCCATTTCCATGGTTGGGGGTTAGCATAAAGTTGGCGCACCTTTTGTGCTGAGTGGACAATGTCATTTCCCTTTTGTTGGCGCATGACCTCTGTCAATTCCACTTCTTCAGCTTTCATATTGAATGCCTCTTTGAAGTAATTTACAGATAAGGCAGGGGAGAAGCGTTGGGTAATAGGAGGTAACTGACAAGTGTCACCAACGAAGACGAACTTCCCATTTGGGTTATATTGTAACAAGTCGTTAAGCAGCCGACCACTTCCAAACATAGCCTGTGTAGCCGTCTTGTCTTCTTTATCAGGGATCATGGATGATTCGTCAATCAAGTAATAGATTTCATCATCCGTCTGGATGGATTCCTGTGAGAATTGCAATAACAGTTGGTTGCCATTATCTTTTCCCATTTTGTCTCTGAATGAAACCAATTCCTCCATATCCTGATTCAAATCATTATAGGTATAAATCAAGCTGTGGACAGTTTTCGTCTCTCGCTCTGTTATGTTCGAAAGAATTTTGGCCGCACGTCCGGTAGAGGCCAGCAGAGTGCAAGGCAAATTCCTTTTGCCAAGTTCCTCAATCAGGCACTTCATCATCGTAGTCTTTCCCGTTCCGGCATACCCTTTGAGAATGAAAACCTGAAGAGACTTGTTACGGATAAATTCCACCATGCGATTGAATGCATGTTGTTGATGTGGAGTCAATTCTATCTTTTTCTTACTCATAACGTCTGAATCTTTCAAATTGGAAAATCACTTCGCCTTTCCGTCCTGCGCTCTCTTCCTTGACTATACGTTTGGAAGTAGAGGCTACACACGGAATGCCATACTCTTGCAAACGTTTCAGCAATGCAAAGGTGAAGGTAAGTTCACCCATCAGGTGAACGGTCACATTATTATCTTTGGCAAGGTCAAGAATCTTTTGAAGGTACTCATCGGCCAAAGATGATATATATGTTTCATTATCCGTTTCGTCAATCATGGGAAAAGGCATATCCATGATTTCTCCATAGGCATGTGCTGCTTCCAGTTGTTTGTCACACCATAAGGATGATGGGTGATTGGTAAGGTTGAGGAAGATGGATTTAAGCTCAATCTTTTTTTCTATACTAATAAATGACTTTTTGGCAATATCTAAGCATTTGTTAAAAAGTACATCAAATTCTCTTACGAACGTTTCGTAATCTACATCACCTTTTCCATGATTGACAGAATTTCGTTTCTCTCCAAGTTGAGAGAAATATGGTCTAAGTTCATTTATAATAGGTTCTTTTAGTAGTAAATCGGTTGTTTTTATATTATCCTTAAGTGAGCCTTTATAATTTCTATTTTTCACATCATCATCTCCAATACTACAGATAGAACTTATAAACATTCTGAATTTTTTCTTTCCATCTTTATTTATTCGATATGGAGAATAGCTTGCATACTTATTAGATATTAAAGTTATTATATATTCTTGTCCCATCGTATATGCTTGTGGTAGCATTTTATAATGTTTAGCCCATGATATTGCAGCCTCTATATTTTTGTAACTTTTAGTTGGAACAAAACCAAAATCTGTAAGTTTTTCACGTACCCGATTTAATATGTCTTTAATTGGAGTAGGTATATTTTGTCTTTTTATTGGTTTTACAGAATTATTGATCACAAGCATATATTTTCCTTGCTCAATTTCTGAGATTCTGTTTGTCAGCAAAGCATTATCAAAATTTTCAAGTGACTTATGAACATCTTCAATTATTTGACTTGTTTCTGATATTTCATCTTTCAAAGCTTTACTTAATTTCTTTATTCTCCCAAATGTAGTAAACGAACTTGCGATATCAGTATATTGCTGCAGTCTTATCAGATTAGTTAAATTTAAAACTGGAGCAATACGTTCTTCTAACGGTATCTCCTTTTTAACTTTATATGCTGTACCTAATTTCTCGAATGCCCCATAGTGGATACTTTTGATATTTATCCTTTTCATGAAGCCTGCATAATTGAAAAGAATTGTAGAGAACATTGGTATAGAACGGAATGCATGAGTAACATCGAAGTACAATTCATCATTCTCATGTAAATGTTTATATACTTCATCAAAAATATTCCAAACTTCCTTTTCGCTAAAGCCATCTTCTATTTGGTGCATTGACACAATATCCCAAAACTTAGTATTACGTAAACGGCTTTCCAATCCAATCTTTTCTATTTCTTCAATAACCTGATTGGGTTTATCAGGGTCAACATGTCCATTATCATTCCAATTCTTTCTAATGGCTTCTGTTGTACAAAAAATAAGTATTTTATCGTTTTCTATCCAATCATTGCATAGCACTTTAATCAAAGCTTCTTGGATAAATCTAACAGGCTCTGATATATATTCATTTGAAAAGCGGTATTTACAATTTACATAGTTCCCTGTTCCTAAAAAGGATATAAATACTTTTCGTGCCATAATTCTAAGCATTGATATTAAATAGTTCGTTGTTGAGTAGAAGATGAAGAGCTTCTTCGTTTGTCATATTAAAATGATTATCTTGCAGAGAGTATGTGAGAATTTTGTAATCCTCGCATTTTTCTCTAGCTCTATCTGTCATGGGAGTATTCGTAACAAAAAGAGATTTACAACCTGTGCCTCCATAGTTCCTAACTGCAGAATTGAATTTGTCAATGTCTGTGTTGTCTTCTATCTGGGTTTTACACTCTACAAAAAGAAGTTTTTTTCCTGTATTCACAATGATGTCTATTTCATTTTTTGTTGCACTATCTTTATATGGGAATGTACAATTCATCCTTATTTCTATAGCGTGTTCCCAAGAAGAAATAATAGAAGCAATCCTATATTCAAACCATCCAGCTTTTAATAAAAGATGACGAACATTCTTTGATTTGAGTGTCTTTTTAAGGGAAATGCCCTTTTTGATTATATTGAAGTAAAATTGTTTGTTTGAAACATCCCATTTGAGATATGAACCATTGGGTAGGTGATGCTCTATTTCATTGCTTCTATCACGCATGCGGGCGATTAAGCGGAAAAAGGTTTCTTTATTATAATCATGTAATTCTATGATTTTCAGAACAACATCCTTATCTTCTGTTGAAATATCATGGAATCTTATATATTTATCCAATGAATTTCCATATAAGTTCAAATGAACATCTACATCAATATTGATTGTCTCAAAGGTCTTATTTGAGAAATTCCACACTTTGTTGTTCTGGTCTACGTAAAAAAGTGTAGCATTTGGCATAAGTGAAAAAATCTTTGAGAAATAAAATGCCCATGGCTTTGTTCCACTTGATATGTTTATAGAAATCTTCTCGTTCCTAAAATCTTCAGCACATTTTTGCACGTCCCGTTCAATTTCTTCAAGATTAACTGGATCAAATTTTCGTTTTTCAGACTCAATCTTTATTTCGGTTGATAATCTTTCAGTCTCTTCTCTCGTCCTATCTGAATATATATATATGATTTTATCAGGATTAGTATAAACTATTCCGTTATATACAGGGGCTGTTTGTCCACCTACCAATGTAATATGTATCTTGCTCATAACATTTATTCTTTTATTACAAATTACACATTCTGTTCCAAAATCTTCTCTATTTGCCCTACATAGTAGAAGGGTATATTCAGCAGTTTGAATGTCTTTCCATTTGGTGTTTTTACTTCATCTATGGAGAAGGGATTCGACCATATTCTGATGGCAATGTTGTGAGAAACCATGTCCATATAGATGTGTAAGGACTTCAGCTTGGCATTGTGTCCCGATTTTACCTCGATAGGAATCAGCATACTTTGGTACTGATAGAGGAAATCGATCTCTGCATCGGACCCTTGTTTGTCTCTACGCCAATAATTGCGATGCAATGACAGACTGTTGTCGTAGGCTACTAACTCTTGTGCTACAATATGTTCGGCTATACGTCCCCGCCATACATCGCAGATGTCTGCTGTAGAGAACACATCGTGCTGTACTCCTGATGCATAGTTGACCAATCCCGTGTCGAACCACAACAGTTTGGGACGTTTCCGGAAATTCTGCATCAGAGGAATCTGGGTGTCCGAAGTCGGATAAACAAGTTCGGTAAGCATAGCTTTGGCAATCGTTTGGAAAGCTTCGCTCATTTCACGTGAACGGCAGGAAGTTCCTCCAAATCCTTCAAACGAAATGGTTTCAGCCGCACTCTTCCAACCATTATCCAAGATTGAGCGGATAACCTTTATTTGATTGACACTATTAGTATATTTTTCTACATCGTCCTTGTATGCCTGTATCAGTGACTGATAAATATCAGCACATGAAAGGATGTCCCGCTTCTCTGCATATTGTACAATCGCTGCAGGCATACCACCAACCAATGTATATTCTCTGAACAGGCGCATCACCCGTTCGTGAACAATCGGTTGGACATCCAAATTCTTGATGTAGTCAATATCAAAAGTTTCACCTATGCCGTCCAAAAACTCTAAGAACGAACAGGGCCTTAACAACATGAACTGTACACGCCCCACGGGGAAAGAAATTTTCCGCACATCCATCACCGTCTCTAACAGAGAGCCTGCCACGATAACGTGTATATGGTTGGCCTCTTCATAGAAGTAGCGCAAGATAGCTACCGCCCGTTTGGAGTTCTGTATTTCATCGATGAACAGCAATACTGTACCTTCTCTCTGCACCTGTTTCTTATGCATATACATCGACCGGAGAAGCTGTTGCACGTCGTCCGTCTGTTCAAAAAGCATACGGTCACTCTCACGTTCAAGATTCAAATGAAGGAAACAATCATATTCCTTGGCAAACTCCGTCACAACAGTTGTCTTTCCCACTTGGCGTACGCCACGCAGGATAAGAGGCTTTCTATTTGGTGACACCTTCCATGCTCTAAGTTTCTCTAATATAGTCCGTTTTATCATATCATTATTGCTTTATTGTCATAAAATGACGGTGCAAATATATGAAATTTGTCATAAAGTGACGGTATAAATCGGTTGTTTTTGTCATAGAATGACGGTTGGCGCATGCCGTATCTTTGATTCTTATGTGATATAACACATAAAAATAGGTTTGTTTTATGCGTTATATCACAAATCTGTTGCTCAAGTGTTATTACAAGATTGATAATTTTACAAATCCGAATATATCACTATCTTCATCCAACCTTCTTGATTTGGGAAAATCATATTGCTGATATTTATGATTCCCAGGACGAGATGCTGGAACAATTATATCTTTAAAGTTATCTAACTGCTCAGCCCATGCTCCTGTAATGAAACGCCATCCCGAAGCATGTCCGATACGCAGGATGCATTCTTTCCCTTGGATACATGAATTGAATTGTTGAAGGATTTCATTCATTCTTTCTAAATAATCTTCTGCACCACTGTATTGATCATTCTTCAACTCTGACCAGATATCTATTTCATCTTTTACCAATTTCTTAGTATGGTTGTTAATGAGTTTGAATAATGAATGTATATCAGCCATTTCATTGGGAAATGTGCCTAAGGATTTAGTTTTTCCTGTTATATTAGGCCAATGAGCCTTAACCCAATCATAATAAGTTTTATCTATATTCATTTGAATAACAGAGTCGTAATCAGGAGCTATTGCTTCTATGATTTGCGGTTTACTTGAATCCATTAAATCATTACGTTCTCTGATATTCAAATTTATGATTCGGGAAGAAATTTCACATCCTTCTTCAAAATAGGCATCTCCAATTTTTATGAATCGGAATATGTCGCTATTGGAATCGCTTCCAAACAGTTTTGCTTCAACCTTTTTTGCTTCAACCTTAGTTTTACCAGTCCTAAAGTTCTTTTCAGCAACAATAGATTCCAAGTCATTCATTTGCCGAGCAAAAGTAGTGAGTACAGCAGTGCGAACGGCCCCTTTTATAGAACTGCCGGGAATATAAGCTCTACCTAAACCATCATGCATACATTCTTTTAGTGTGTCATTTGGGCGAACGGAATGTGCATAATTTACTAATGTGCGCAGAGCATATTTTTCTGGGGCTGCATTGTGTCCCATTCTTTGGACGAAATCTTTAGTGTCTCCGTTCCGTTCAATCAATCTTACCCAATCATCAAGATGTTCTATGCCAATCAAATTTAATATTTTTTTGGGGTCAATCACATAAATATAGGAATCTTCGCCATCGTTGTGTTGTACGAAGTCGGAGTTATTTCGTAAAAAGTTTCCACTGCCTATATGAACGGGCGTTAATGTTTCTATCTTTACTTTACTCATAATTATTCTATTATTACAGGTACAGTCAGCGGTTTGCCACTTCGATATACCGGATGCATTCGATTGTCATTATAATCAGTTGGGCACAAGTTTACAATCTTACCTTGTAATGGTTGTGATGTTTTTAAGATAGAGCCACTCTGAAACATATAGATAGACTTTTTACGTAAATGCCAAAAATCATTTTCCATGCTTCCTGCCATGTATCCACCCCGCTGTATCAATTCAAATCGGGAGTTAGTCAAATCAAGAGTACACATTTCCTCATTCTGGGGTATATACAAAGAGAGCAACATGTGTGTGTCCGACTTTTTATCAGGCAAAGAAATGTTTGTTTTGTCAACTGTAAATTTTCCACCTCCGATGTTCTTGTCTGTGCCTATTCCATTTTCGCCTAAAATGTGGAATAAATCAATCAACTCATCAAGTAGTTCACCTTGAGCATCTGTCAGACAATACAGACCGGCTTCTTTGTCGAAGAATGTCCAATCAAAGAAAAATGGTTCAGCATCTTGCCCATCAGCACGTGGTACAGCCACCCGTTGATTAACTATGGATTTATATGGCTTTTTGAATGAAGAATCTGAAACAGGCAACAAAAAACCATCTTTTAGTTGGTTGGATTGAATATGAACATCTTTACCAGAAATCAATTCACTCCATAAGCCCTGTTCAATAAAGCGGATGGTTTTCAATTTCTTTCGGGATGTGTATTCCTCACAATCGTCAATGAAAACATTGATTTTTCCAAGTGGACGCGGAAGGAAATAATATTCCGCATAATAAGGGAATGCAGAACTGAGCGAAAAAGATTCCAAGAAATCAGCGATGTCATCTTTCTCCCCTTGTTGCACTCTTATTGAAGCCAATGCCGCTGAAAGCGTGTCGCTTTGCAATTGGGATGCAGAAAAATCATAGTTTTCTTTGCCTGTTCCCATGTGCAAAGGCGACATGTCTTTCAGTTTGATAATGGTGTATGTTGCCATATCAATATGTTTTTTCTTTAGGTTCATTGAGTGTGATTTCTACTTGACCATAACCACGTGAACCATGTCCGCCCAAATAGTCATCTTGTAATAATTGAATTGCTTGCTGCAATGTTTCCTTTAATCCTTGTTCATCCTCACCTTCAAAGATGTTGAGTACCATATTCAGACAGAATTGAGCACCAGCAGGTACACGTTCGAAGGTTCGGGGATTAGCTTTAGCTGTAACACGATCAATAGCAACCTCTGTTTTACTTTCTGTATAAGGAAGATCGGTATTACTGAAATCACATGAGTTTATGTCTAGCTCTGCATCACGTACAATAAGTCTAGATGCATGACTCTGTTCATTATCTCCTGAGACCCCAAACAAAGCTCCTGCTTTATGCAAAGGATTGTTGGTAGGTTTTCCTCCATTAGTTTCTCCATTACAAATTTCAACCAATGCTCTCATTTTACCTTTTAAAGAGCTGCCTGGTATATAAGGCCTGTTATTTATCGGATTACGAACTACAAATTTATCAGGGCCACCAATATTTAATGCAGCATTGGTTCCACCAATATGTAAGCCCGTTTTTAAAGTAATAACGCCACTGTATATAACTTTCTTTATTAATTTTATTGTTGCCATATTTATCTTATATTTATGATGTTAATAATCTAAATTCTAATCTTTACCGCCATATGCTTTATGATACGCCAAAATGGCTTCGATAAAATTGCAGAAGTTTTGATATGACTTCTGATCAATTACATCTGTAAAACATTTATCAAATATCAGTTTGAATAATTTTAATCCTTGATTCTTATCATCACGTCCTAGTGCATAGGCGACTTTGGGCTTTAACAAATAGAATGAGGCTTTTTCTTTTTCAAATTCTCCCATTTGAATTCGTTTAATTTCTCCATAAATACTTCGTATTTTTGAATTAGTCAAATTGTTGTCAGCCATATACTTTCCTGCAGATTCTGCATAAACAACCATTTCATGGGTAGCTTCTTGCTTAATCCATTCATTATTATACTGTAGTTTGGAGAAATACGATTCCGCATTCTCTTTAGGCTCATTACCTTTGAATCCGCTAAAACCATTATTTCTTGGTCCAGAATTCATAAATCTTTCTCTTTTTGGTTGATCCATAATCTTAAATTTTATAGTTATTCTTTATCTTTTCTATACTCTAATTCTGCCCATCTGGCGGCAAATGTCCACAGTTCCAATGGATGATAATCCGATTGAATGCAGTTTCCATTCAACATACCAAGGGACTTGTCACATATCTCTTTTATACAATTCTCTATTAATTGGTTGATTTTAGAATTCTTATTATGACGTTCTTTCATTCTGCTTAAGTCGTATGTCAGCATCCAAAATGTTTTGTAATTGGTTATTTTATGCTCTTTGATTTCTGCATTTGCATGATGAGCCATCAGTTTTGACAAGAATGATTTAGGTAAAGTATTTTCTTTTAATAAGTCACACAGTTCAGTCTTTAATTGCTCAACAATATAAAATTCCTCATCCCAATTCAAGGGCATATCCATGAATGAAATTGCATTCTTTGTTTGGGATTTGCAGGTATGATTCTTGGCTTTACTCTCTTCCTGAGCACTCTCTTCTGCTCCTTTCATGATTGGATATTTGGGAGGAAGAATCGCTATACCACCCGATAGAGAAAATGTCGGATTCAGGCAAGTAAATTCTGAGAAATCTTCTTTAATTTTTTTTGAAAGTTTGATGGTGACATCCCAACTGCCAACGATGAAAACATCATCGCCTCCACTATAAATGATGAATGAACGTTCAGGGGCTGTTTCTTTCCAAATGGTATTGAGGTATCCTGAAAAGAAATAGTCAAACGAACGGCTTAATGCTGCATAGCGGGAAAGTGTGGCTCGTTCTGTCGGAATACCCTTTTGGAATATCAAGCCTAAATTGTCCACATCCATACGAAGAACTCCCAAACGGGACAAATTCTTATTTTCACACATATCTTCGAATGTTTGGATGTTCTTGTGGTCTATTTCATTTCCGCCATAGAACTCAAGACCGTAAATATTGTTTATTCCATTCAAAGTATGTAAGAAGTCACAATCGCCATTAGTTCCATTCATGGTGAGAACTGTCACTTCATCTGCCGAAGCGCTCAGTTTCTCTTTCATTTTCTCCAATTCCTCTTTACTGTCTAAGAAATAGTAGGTGAATCCCAAAGATGCAGGAGAAATATGTACTCTGTCTTTCCAATAGCTTAAAGGTTCACCTTCCTTAATAACGAGCAGATTGGTTTCTCGCAATTTTTTGCCGATTTCTATTTGGCAAGCTGTGATTTCTTTTAATATCAAACCACTTTTTTCTTTGACAATCTCATTGGTCTGGAATTCTTCACCTGTTATGCTGTCACGTTTGGCTTCCCCTCCCACCATGGATGCTTCAAAAAATGATGAGTATTCTGTTTGGATGAGAGAAGCAAACTTGGTGGCTTTTTTCTTATCTCTTTTTATAAATAACTCACCCCAAACTTTTCCCAAATGTTCTCCTCCTCGATGCATAAGTGCATCTTTTGACAACTCAATGCTGTCGATAGCAACGTAAAGTGTTGGTCCATGAGTCGCGAACAATTGTTTTTCTATCGTTTTGATAGCTTGCTCCAATTGTTTTTTTACAAAAGAAGTATTGGGAGCCAATAAATAAAAGCCTCCACCTGAATTATAAATAACATTGGCTTGAAATAGATGCAGTTGTTTTAATAAATATCGAACTATAGTATCCGACAAAATACGTAAATAGAAAGAACGTCCTTTTAGATTCTTTCCAGCATGTTTGGACACTATCTGATAAATGTATGATTGAATACCGCTAAAGTCTGCTCCTATCAGTAAGAAAGGATTTCCTTCGTTCCCCTTTTCTTGTTGGTAATCATATAAACATACAGCCAATGCGGCAGTCGTCTTCAAATGGTCATACAATGATACATCAGGAAAATTGATAGTGCTTGCAGGGATTGTTGTGGCATATTTGTATAGCAGATTAAGTAATGTTTCTGAGAATGCCCGATAGGTATTTGCCTGAATAAATTTGAATTCTTGGATAAATTCCTTCCAAAGCGTAGCATAATCGGGATTGTTCTCAAAAGACGGCTGAGGAAAATAATTTTTGCTCAATTCCATTTTCCTTACAGGTTGGTGCATCCATTCGTTGGAGGATACATTTTTACTTGACGTGCGGATGGTTTGAAGTATTGAAATCATTCGTTTTTTCTTGAAAGCATCCCAGGAAGTCTCCATTTCATCTTGTGAATCCTTTAATGCTTCATCACAACTTCTGTCCATACCAGAGGACAAACAATCGGCTTCTTTGATGATATTTCCCAAATCAGAAAGCTGTTCAGACTTCAAGTGGTGTCCTGCCGCCAGATTTATTAAGTTATCTTTTATAGACAAATTACTGATATCTGCATTTACTAAAGATTTGAATACTGGGGCAAAGTCTTCAATAAACTGTGCAGTCCATAATACATGTTTGTGAGTGTAAAATCTGTTTAATCCTTGTGGACAAAACGAAGACTCAACCTTACAATGCTCTTTTAAATATTTGCTGTCACGTACACTACCGACGTCCGCCCTCTGATAAAACTTGCCGATGTCGTGCAGCAGTGCAGCCAAATAAATATGTTCTCTGATTGATTCCATATTACTTTATTTTATTCTTTATGATTATTTTCTGTGTTGTATGCTCTCACAATAGTGCCATACCCAATGCTGACGTGCTTCCCAAGTCCCATATAGTCGGGCAGGGAGAGGTTACTTTTGAACTCTACGTCGAATGCCATCATCTTGACTCCTTTGACGGTGGTGATGCGTGGCTCGTCCATAGAGAGCAATTTGCAGACGATCTGGTTCTGAATGTCTATCTTCATGCCTTTGGCAAAAGATAGCAGATTGCCGATGAGAATATTCTCCAAAAAGGATATGCGGGCAGACATTTCATCCAGCTCTTTGTATTTCTGATAATTTTCAGAATTCAAAGCAAGCCAATTGCGGAGGTGATAGCGGAAGGTGGAGTCCCATGTCTGCACCAAGTTGCGCTTGGGATAGACAGTTTCGATAGACAACTGTACAAGACGTTCGCCCAAATGAAGGTCGAACTCCTGTGCTGCCAGAAACTGTCCGATAGCATCCACACCTTCACCAATGCAGAAGATGGCCGCTTTCTTTTGGATACGCTTGTACTGGATAAGGGGGTACGAGTATCTGAAAGTAGATTCTCCCGTGTGATTATGATAGAGTAATTCTGCCTCATCGCCCAAAGCATTCAATACTGCACCACGGAATAGTGGAATTTCATGGAAAGAAATCTCGTTCCTGAATTTTACTAAAAATATTTGTATATTGTTTCCTTTCATGGTTTCAGTTTTTTCTTTTCTTTATCAATGCTATGCACCCGATAAAGTGACTGTGAATGGATGCAAAACTAAACATTATTTCTAAATAGTCAAAAAAAATAAGTGTAAAATATTTAAATATAATCTTTATTCAATGGAATGTGCTTTACGAGTATATTGAGAATGGAAACTTTGGAGGCTTAAAGAATATCGGAAACCAACCTTTAATGAGAAGATTAAATGCACAACAATTAACTTCAACGGATATATACTCCATCGCCAAAGTAATTGCACTCCGTTGGCAAAGTAAGTGCAATTGCCAACCGGGAGGATTTACACTTTGTCATTTGATCAGGCTGTTGTCGGGTAGCGGTAAAAAAAGCCTCTGTAACCATGCAGGCTACAGAGGCTTCGTATTCAATGCAATAAAACTGCTTGGATTATTTGTTCAAAGCCAAAGCTACGTTTACGGCACAAGCTACGGTACATCCTACCATCGGGTTGTTTCCGATACCGAGGAAGCCCATCATCTCTACGTGAGCGGGCACTGAAGATGAACCGGCAAACTGGGCATCAGAGTGCATACGTCCGAGTGTGTCGGTCATACCGTAAGAGGCAGGACCTGCAGCCATGTTGTCGGGATGCAGTGTGCGGCCTGTTCCACCACCAGAAGCTACTGAAAAGTAAGGCTTGCCTGCAAGCACGCGCTCCTTCTTGTAAGTTCCTGCAACGGGGTGCTGGAAGCGGGTGGGGTTGGTAGAGTTACCTGTGATGGATACATCCACATTCTCTTTCCACAGGATGGCTACACCTTCGCGGACATCATCGGCTCCGTAGCAGTTGACCTTGGCACGGGGACCATCGGAGTAAGCTATGCGCTTTACCTCTTTCAGTTCACCGGTGTAGTAGTCGAACTGTGTCTGTACGTAAGTGAATCCGTTGATGCGGCTGATAATCATGGCAGCATCTTTACCCAAACCGTTGAGGATGCAACGCAAGGGGTTCTTGCGCACCTTATTGGCCATCTCGGCAATCTTGATGGCACCTTCGGCTGCGGCAAACGACTCGTGGCCGGCCAAGAAAGCAAAGCACTGGGTCTCTTCGCGGAGCAGACGGGCTGCGAGATTACCGTGGCCGACACCTACCTTACGGTCGTCAGCTACTGAACCGGGGATGCAGAATGCCTGCAAGCCAATTCCGATAGCCTCTGCTGCGTCAGCTGCGTTCTTGCAACCTTTCTTCAAAGCGATGGCCGAGCCTACTACATAGGCCCACTTGGCATTCTCGAAGCAGATCATCTGAGTCTCCTCGCAAGTCTTGTAAGGATCCAGTCCGGCTTCTTCGCAAATCTTGTTGGCCTCTTCAATATCTTTGATACCATTCTCGTTCAAGGCAGCAAGAATCTGCTTGATACGGCGGTCTTGACTTTCAAATTTTACTTCTCTAATCATACTATGGGTCCTCCTCTTATTCTTTACGTGGGTCAATAGATTTAACAATTCCCTGCTCGGGCTTCGTGCGTCCGTATGTGCCTGTTACGCTCTTGAGGGCTTCGTCAGCAGGAACACCTTTCTTGATGGCATCCATGAACTTGCCCATGTGCACGAACTCGTATCCGCAAACCTGGTCGTCCTTGTCGAGGAACATCTTGGTGATGTATCCTTCGGTGAGTTGCAGGTAACGTGTGCCCTTCACCTTGGTGCCGTAGAGTGTACCCATCTGGCTGATGAGGCCCTTGCCGAGGTCTTCGAGACCTGCACCTACGATGAGGCCGCCTTCTGAGAAAGCTGACTGGGTGCGTCCATAGACAATCTGGAGGAAGAGCTCGCGCATTGCTGTATTGATAGCATCGCAAACGAGGTCGGTGTTCAGAGCTTCGAGGATAGTCTTGCCGGGCAGGATTTCAGAAGCCATGGCTGCTGAATGGGTCATACCGGAGCAACCGATGGTCTCAATCAAGCACTCTTCAATGACACCCTCTTTGACATTCAGCGTCAGCTTGCAGGCACCCTGTTGGGGAGCGCACCAGCCGATACCGTGGGTCAAACCTGAGATGTCCTTGATTTCTTTTGCCTGTACCCACTTGCCTTCTTCGGGAATGGGAGCCGGTCCGTGATTGGGACCTTTGGCAACACAACACATGTGTTCCACTTCGTGTGAATAAGTCATAATTCTCTTACGTTTTTTATATGAGTAAAATGATATAAATGTTTCTGTAAACCACGTCATCGCTTCCGGGCAGGATGTACCGGCCACTATAAAGCGACACAAAGGTAATGGTTTTATTCCTTTTTGCCGTAAAGTTTGATACACTTTTTAGCATAAATTTTAATTTCTCTTTTCCAAGTCTGCTTTTTGCTATGCAAAGGTTGCATATCTGAGGGCGATGCATTATCTTTGCAACCTTTTTCGAAGTATAATGCCAACCGTACAAGAGAGGAAAGAAACATGACGATAACGATTAAAGATGCCGACCTGTGCCGGGGGGCGGCTGAAGGGATGGATGAATTCCTGCAGGTGTTCATTGATGCATACGAGCAGGCGATAGGTGGAGAACTGACCGCTGAGACGATGCCCCTGCTCAATGGAAGCCAGATAACATTGCTGGCCTATCACTATTTCCGGCGTGAAGTGAATGAGGGCGGATTCGTGCAACTGATATACAACGGGTATGGAAGCTTCATCTTCGAGAATCCTTTTGCCAAGGCCATGCGGCTGTTCGGAGCAAAGGAGTTCTCCAAACTGGTGTATAGCGGACGGAAAGTGTATGATGCCCACAAGCAGGAGCTGACGCGGGAGAAGAGCGACGAGGAGTTTATGGCCACGTATGAACGATTTGAGGAATTTGACAAACTGGAGGAGGAGTTCATGGAGATGGAAGAACTGGTGACCGCACAGCTGGCCGCTTATGTGGATGAACACATTGAGGAGTTCGGTGAGGTGGTGACAGATTAAATAATTCCTAAAAACAGCCTAAAAATGCCAATAGGAAGAGTGGGGTATGATTCTTTTTTATACTTTTGCCCCGTTTCACAAATGATTGTTGTAAGTTGTAAAGTAGCGTACGAATGATGAAAAAATGGAAAATGACTCTGCTCCTGACCGTGTGTCTGCTGGGATTGGTGGTGGCCTCGTGTCTGGACGCAGCTGAGAATGAATACCGGGTGACAGCTCCGACCTTTGCCACAGTGACAACGGACGGAGCCGGAAACTACCGGCTCTATCTGGATGAGAAACGGGGAATCCTGATTCCCTCGGAGGAGAGTGCGGTGAAGCATTGGAAGAATACCCGCAGGGCGTACATCAAGTATGACCTCCCTTATCTGAACGAAGTGAAGGAGACCACCAGCTTCAGGACGATAGTGCGCGATGCCAAGCGTATAGAGGTGGTGGACTTGGCCGATGTGACCGGATTGGAAGTGCTGCCCGACACGTTGGGGACTGAGGTAGTGAACAATTTTGCACTCCATGCCTATTGGGGATACATCACCCTGCAGGTGGCATCGGGAAATAACAACAACTGCCGGCTGACCTGCTCGTATGACCGCAACCGCTTTGTGAATGATGAGAAAATGAAGTGTGACACCCTCTTCATGGATTTGCACTATGCCAAGGGGAATGGGACATGGAATATGGAAATTCCCCAAACGGTGTGTGCCGAGATTCCGGACTTTGTCCGTTCGAAGACTACTGCCGATTCGCTTTGCATTGTGGTGTCGGGCAAGGTGTGGTATGATAGCCGCAAGGATTCTGTGGTGACTCTGAGCCGGGGCTTCAGAATGGGGCGTGTCCGATTGGATACACCGTCCTATCAGTGAGGAATGATGTGATTGCTAACGTACAAAGGTTCTGATAAGAGATATGAATTACAAAGATTTGTTTCAGAGGAGCGTCATGCTGCTTTCTGCCCCGGCCAAGGCTTGGGAGAAGATTCGGGAAGAGGATGGACAGCACTTGCAGGCGTCTTTTGTCTATCCCATGATAGCCTTGTGCGGCTTGTCGATGTTTGTCGGCATCCTGTTCGGCAACGGAGTGGAGGACTTTAATCTGCAACTGGTGCTGACTGAGTGTAGCGGTATCTTCATCTCGCTGTTCGGGGGCTTCTTTCTGGCTTCCTATCTGATAAGCCTCTGTGGGGAGCGTTTCTGGGGAAGGCCTGCCGACGACCGGGAGAATTGCCAGAAACTGGTAGGCTACTCCATGGTAGTGATTTTTGTGCTCGACATCCTGATGGGGCTTTTCCCCAGTTTCTTTGTCCTCCGGTGGATTCTTCAGTTCTATCTTGTCTATATCGTATGGGAAGGAGCCAAGGTGCTGATGGAGATTGCTGAGGAGAAGATGTTGTCATATACGCTGGTGGCCTCCATCATTATTCTGGCTTCACCGGCCATGATAGACTTTGTCTTCGGCCAGTTGAGCAAGATGGTGAATTGATGGCTCCGTATTCAAAAAACAGATGAAAAACAGATGAAACCGTCACCGATTAACATAAAGAACAAACGTGCCTCGTTTGACTACGAGTTCATAGACACCTACACGGCAGGTATCGTGCTCACTGGTACAGAGATAAAGTCCATCCGGGCAGGAAAAACAAGCCTGGTTGACACATTCTGCTACTTCAGCAACGGTGAGATGTGGGTGAAGAACATGCACATTGCCGAATATTTCTATGGCTCATACAACAACCACTCGGCACGTCGCGACCGTAAGCTCCTGCTCAACCGGAAAGAGCTACGCAAACTACAGCAATCGACCAAGACACCGGGATTTACGATTGTGCCGACCCGCTTGTTTATCAACGAGAAGGGATTGGCCAAACTGGTCATAGCATTGGCTAAGGGAAAGAAGGAATACGACAAGCGGGAGTCGCTCAAGGAGAAGGATGACCGCCGTGAAATGGACAGATTGTTCAAAAGATAAAAAGACAAATATACGGGGGTGTGTCGTGAATCAATCCCTCAGATGCCGATGACACGTTTTTCTATTATATAAAATACAAAGATAGCAATGAAGAAAACGCTTTCCGCTCTCATCGAGAAGCGGATTCTGATATTGGATGGTGCCATGGGTACCATGATTCAGCATTACCAGTTGGGAGAGGCTGACTTCCGGGGAGACAGGTTTGTGAATGTGCCGGGAATGATGAAGGGAAACAATGACCTGTTGTGTCTGACGCGTCCTGATGTGGTGACAGACATCCATCAGCGTTATTTGAAAGCCGGGGCCGACATCATCGAAACAAATACGTTCAATGCCCAACGCATCTCTATGGCTGACTATCACATGGAGGAGTATTGCCGTGAAATCAATCTGGCCGGAGCAAAGTTGGCCCGTTCGATAGCCGACCGGTTTACGGCCATGAATCCTGATAAACCGCGATTTGTGGCAGGTTCGGTAGGACCTACAAACAAGACTTGCTCCATGAGTCCTGATGTAAACGATCCGGCTTACAGGGCTGTGACCTACGACCAGATGGCTGAAGCCTATGAGGAGCAGATGACCGCTCTGCTGGAGGGGGGAGTGGATGCTCTGTTGATAGAGACTATTTTTGATACACTCAATGCCAAAGCGGCTATCCATGCCGCTTGCCGTGCGATGGAGAGCACCGGACGCGAAGTCCCGCTGATGCTTTCGGTGACGGTGGCTGATGTGAGTGGGCGTACGTTGTCGGGACAGACATTAGGGGCATTCCTCACCTCGGTGCAGCATGCACCCATCTTCTCTGTCGGGCTCAACTGTTCGTTTGGAGCGGCCCAACTGAAGCCTTTCTTGCGTGAAATGGCTGCCGAGGCTCCTTACTACATCTCTGTCTATCCCAATGCCGGACTTCCCAACAGCATGGGGGAGTATGACCAGACACCGGAAGAGATGGCCTCACAGGTGGCCGGATACCTGCAAGAGGGATTGGTGAATATCATCGGCGGATGTTGTGGTACGACGGATGAATACATCGCACGCTTTGCCCGCATGGTGAATGAAGAGGGGACAGGTGTGCCCCATATTCCTGCCCTACCTGAAAAAACTTTTTCTCTGGCAGGGCTGGAAAAATTGGAGGTTAAAGCAGAGAATAATTTCATCAATGTCGGTGAACGGTGCAACGTGGCCGGTTCGCGGAAGTTCCTCCGGCTCATTAACGAAAAGAACTATACCGAGGCTCTCTCCATTGCCCGCAAGCAGGTGGAGGACGGTGCTCTGATTATAGATGTGAATATGGACGACGGTCTCTTGGATGCCCGGGCAGAGATGGTCACCTTCTTGAACCTGATTGCCTCTGAACCTGAGATTGCCCGTGTGCCGGTGATGGTGGATTCTTCCAATTGGGAGGTAATCCGTGCCGGATTGAAGTGTATTCAAGGAAAAGCCATTGTCAACTCCATCTCGTTGAAGGAAGGAGAAGAGGTGTTTCTTTCCCACGCCCGCGAAGTCCGTAGCTTGGGAGCAGCAGTGGTGGTGATGGCCTTTGACGAGAAGGGGCAGGCGGACACTTATGAGCGCAAGATAGAGGTGTGTGCCCGGGCTTACCGTCTGCTGGTAGATGAGGTCGGGTTCCCTCCCCAAGACATCATTTTTGACCCGAATGTTCTGGCCGTGGCTACGGGCATAGCCGAGCATGATGACTATGCTGCAGCCTTTATCCGTGCTACCGGATGGATCAGGAAAAACCTGCCCGGAGCACACGTCAGTGGAGGTGTGAGCAACCTCTCTTTCTCTTTCCGTGGCAACAACTATCTGCGCGAGGCCATGCATGCCGTGTTTCTCTATCATGCCATCCGCGAGGGGATGGACATGGGTATTGTCAATCCGGCCACTTCCGTTCAATATTCGGATATACCCGCTGACCTCTTGGAGTGCATAGAAGATGTGTTGCTCAACCGCAAGGCGGATGCAACGGAAAGGCTTGTGGAGAAAAGTTCCCAATTGATGAATGGTAACAGGCCATCAGTAAAACCGGAATCGGAAGTCGGAAGTCAGAGGTTTCAACTCTCCGTGGAAGAACGTCTGAAGCAGGCTTTGATAAAAGGTGTCGGAGATTACTTGGAGGCTGACCTGGCTGAAGCATTGGAGAAGTATGAGCATGCGGTGGAGATTATTGAAGGACCTTTGATGGAGGGGATGAACTGTGTGGGGAAACTGTTTGGCGAAGGGAAACTGTTTTTGCCACAGGTGGTGAAGACTGCCCGTACGATGAAGCAGGCTGTGTCTATCCTGCAACCCCGTATTGAGGCGGACAGACATACAGGCAGCAGAGATGCAGGTGCGGGAAAAGTGTTGTTGGCTACGGTGAAGGGTGATGTGCATGACATAGGCAAGAACATCGTGTCGGTGGTGATGGCTTGCAACGGATATGAAATCATCGACCTTGGAGTGATGGTGCCGGCTGAGACAATTGTGCAACGTGCCATTGAGGAACAGGTGGACATCATCGGACTGAGCGGACTCATTACCCCCTCACTTGAAGAGATGACCCATGTGGCGGCAGAGCTTCGTAAGGCGGGGGTGGATATCCCTATCATGATAGGTGGAGCCACTACGAGCCTGAAGCATACGGCACTGAAGATAGCCCCAGTCTATCAGGGGCCTGTCGTTTGGGTAAAAGATGCTTCGCAAAATGCGCTTGTGGCCACCAGACTGTTGGACAAAAAGACTTCGGAAGAGTTTGTCCGTCAGTTGGAGTCCGACTATGAAGGGGTACGCTCCAAGTCTGAAGAGGAGGTGAAGACGGTCTCTTTGGAAGAGGCACGCCGGAACAGGCTCCGGCTCTTTGATTGAGGAACATCAGACAAATACCTTGATGAGGCTTCGGCCTGCCCATACCATCAGCAGGCCGAGAATGATGCTCAGGCTCAGGTAGAAGGCAAAGTATCCCCATTGCCGCTGTTGGAGGAAAAGGAAAAGTTCGTCTGAGAAGGTGGAGAATGTGGTGAATCCTCCACAAAAGCCGGTGATGAGCAACAGGCTCAAGTTGGCCGACAAGAGTTGGGACTTCTCCGCTAATCCGAAAAGTAGTCCGATAAGGAAGCATCCTACGATATTTACCGCAAAGGTTCCGTAGGGAAATGGGGAGGCAAACAAGTGGTGAGCCAGTCTGCCGATGAGAAAACGGCCACAAGTGCCGATGAATCCGCCAATACCGGCGATGATCATTGCTTTATACATGCTTTGTATTTTTTTGAAAACCGAATGAACAGATAACAATATAACCATTTTTTTGTTTGTGATATGGAAAGAAAAAAGATAAAGAATCCTTGGATTGGGCGCGAAGGATACAATTGCTTTGGTTGTGCCCCGCACAATGAATACGGATTGAAAATGGAATTTTATGAAGAGGGGGACAAAGTGGTAAGCATCTGGCAACCCGCATCGCAATATCAGGGATGGATTGACACGTTACACGGGGGTATTCAGGCTGTATTGCTGGATGAAATATGTGCTTGGGCAGTGCTCCGTAAGTTGCAGCGTGCCGGAGTGACCTCTAAAATGGAGACACGCTACATGAAGCCGGTATCTACCCAAGACGAGTGCCTTCGTCTGGAGGCTTGCATAGTGGAGCAGCGTCGGAACCTGGTGACGGTGGACGCCTATATATATAATAAGGTGGGGGAATTGTGTACGCAGGCACGATGTCTCTACTTTACCTTCTCTCCAGAGAAATCAAAAGAAGATATGGGTTTTGAATGCTGTGAAGTGGAAAAATAGAAGCGAAAAAGATAAAAAATGATATTTATGGCACTTTTTGTCGTTGTTTGTTTGCATTTGTCAATTCAAAGATGTAAATTTGCAGCAAATTTAAAAGAATAAAGTATGAATCAAGTGCTGACACATCATCATCATCTTCCCCGTCGAGTGATTTCGGTAGGCTGATGTGGTGTTTGTGTCGCAGAGAGGATATGAGAGAAGGAAGCTTTACCGGGGAGGAAGGCTTCCTTTTTGTTTTGATTGATAAGAAAAAAGATAAGAACTATGTTAAGAATTGCAGTACAATCAAAGGGGCGTCTGAATGAAGAGACGATGGCCCTGTTGCATGAGGCTGACATCAAGTTGAGTTCCTCTAAGCGTACCTTGTTGGTACAGTCAACCAATTTTCCGGTGGAAGTCCTTTTCCTACGTGATGATGACATCCCACAGTCGGTAGCCAGTGGAGTGGCAGATTTGGGTATTGTGGGAGAGAATGAATTTGTGGAGCGTGAAGAGGATGCAGACATTGTCCGTCGTTTGGGCTTCAGCAAATGTCGTCTGTCATTGGCAATTCCTGCGGCTGTGGATTATCCGGGACTTGAATGGTTTGAGGGGAAGAAAATAGCCACTTCTTATCCCGTGATATTAAAGGATTTTATGGCTAAGAAAGGTATCAAAGCTGACATCCATGTCATTACAGGGTCGGTGGAGATTGCTCCGGGTATCGGGTTGGCTGATGCCATTTTTGATATTGTAAGCTCCGGATCGACATTGGTCAGCAATAATTTACGTGAAGTGGAGGTGGTGATGAAGTCTGAAGCCTTGCTCATAGGTAATAGGAACATGACTGCCGAAAAGCGGGAAGTGCTGGACGAACTCCTATTCCGCATCGAGGCCGTGAAGACTGCTGAAGATAAGAAGTATGTGCTGATGAATGCACCTACCGGAAAACTGAAAGAGATTATCGAGGTGCTTCCGGGTATGAAGAGTCCGACGGTGCTTCCTTTAGCACAAGAAGGATGGAGTGCTGTGCATACAGTGCTCGACGAAAGATGTTTTTGGGAGATTATCGGCAAACTGAAAGCTTTGGGTGCTGAGGGAATACTGGTGCTCCCGATAGAGAAAATGATTGTATAACATTGGTATAATACGTTACTCATGCAAATTATAAAATATCCGGCTAAAGAGGAGTGGAACCTTTTGTTGAAACGTCCTGCTTTGAATGTGGATGCCTTGCGCGAAACGGTCGGCACTGTATTGCAACGTGTTCGGTCAGAAGGAGACCGGGCTGTCATCGAATATGAAGCTTTGTTTGACAAGGTTGTATTGGATACGCTGCTTGTTACACCGGAAGAGATGGCTGAGGGAGCAGAATTGGTTGCACCTGAGCTGAAGGCTGCTATAGAGTTGGCACATGCCAATATCGGGAAGTTTCATGCTGCCCAACGTTTTGAGGGGAAACGAATAGAAACACGTCCGGGAGTGACTTGTTGGCAGAAGGCTGTTCCCATAGAGAAAGTGGGACTGTATATCCCCGGTGGTACGGCACCGCTTTTTTCTACAGTGTTGATGTTGGCCACTCCTGCCCGTATTGCCGGTTGTAGAGAAATCGTACTTTGTTCTCCTCCGGGACGTGACGGACGCATTCATCCTGCCATCCTTTATGCTGCTCAGGTGGCAGGGGTGAACCGCATCTACAAGATAGGTGGAGTGCAGGCTATTGCAGCTATGGCTTATGGTACAGAGAGTGTCCCCAAAGTATATAAGATATTTGGTCCGGGCAACCAATATGTGACTGCTGCCAAGCAGCAGGTGTCTCTGCATGATGTGGCTATTGACATGCCTGCCGGCCCATCGGAAGTGGAAGTGTTGGCTGATGCTACGGCTAACCCGGCCTTTGTGGCTGCTGACTTACTCTCGCAAGCAGAACATGGAGTGGATAGTCAGGCTGTTTTGGTTACCACTGATGAGGAGTTGCTCGCACGGGTGCAACAGGAGGTTGAGAATCAGTTGGCCCTACTTCCACGCAAGGAGATAGCTGCACGTTCGCTTGAAAACAGCAAGCTGATTCTGGTGAAGGACATGGAGGAGGCTATGGCATTGACAAATGACTATGCTCCGGAACATCTTATAATAGAGACGGAGGATTATCTGTCACTTGCCGAACGGGTGACTAATGCAGGGTCGGTATTTCTTGGACACTTGTCGCCCGAAAGTGCAGGGGACTATGCTTCGGGTACCAATCATACATTGCCTACCAATGGGTATGCCAAAGCATATAGTGGAGTCAGTCTGGACAGTTTTATACGCAAAGTCACTTTTCAAGAAATAACTCCTGAAGGTATCCGAGCCATCGGACCGGCCATTGAAATCATGGCTGCCAACGAACAACTGGATGCCCACCGGAATGCCGTGACTGTGAGATTGGAAAAATTGAAATGAAAGAATGAAACAGCAGAAAGAAAAGATGAGAACATTGAAAGAATTGGTTCGTCCCAATGTATGGAATCTGAAACCTTACTCTTCGGCACGTGATGAATATAAAGGAGTGGATGCCAAAGTCTTTTTGGATGCCAATGAAAGTCCTTATAATGCTCCGGTCAACCGGTATCCGGATCCCCTGCAGATGGAAGTCAAGCGTCTGTTGGCTCCCATTAAAGGAGTAGGGGAGGAGTGTATGTTCTTGGGTAACGGAAGTGATGAAGCCATTGATCTGGTCTTTCGGATTTTTTGTGAACCGGGTATAGACAATGTGGTGAGTATTGCTCCCACTTATGGTATGTATGAGGTCTGTGCAGACATCAATGACATTGCGTATCGTCCGGTGCCTCTGGAAATGGATGAAAACGGAAATTTCGCTTTTCGGTCAGAGGCATTGCTGGAGGTTGTTGATGGATACACCAAGGCTATTTTCCTTTGCTCGCCGAATAATCCTACAGGAGCCTGTTTGCCTCGTGCCGAGATATTGAAAGTGCTGGAATCTTTTGATGGCATAGTGGTTTTGGATGAGGCTTATGCGGATTTTATGGACGAACCCTCTTTCCTGCAAGTGCTCTCTGATTATTCCCGCCTCATAGTGCTGCAGACCTTTTCCAAAGCATGGGCTTGTGCCGGTATCCGTTTGGGAATGGCATTTGCATCTCCGGAGGTAATCGCTTTGTTCAATAAAGTGAAGTATCCCTATAACGTGAATGTGCTTACCCAGCGTGCAGCCTGTGACATCTTGTCTGATACAGCCCGCATCGCATCATGGGTGGAACATCTGAAGAGTGAACGGTTACGTATGATAGCAGCTCTGTCCGATTATCCGGCAAGCCGGCATGTATTCCCTACAGATGCCAATTTCATACTTGTACGTGTGGAGAATGCGCAGGCTATTTATGACTATCTGCTCACACAGGGAATCATTATACGTAACCGGACCCATGTGCAACTTTGTCGGGATTGTTTGCGCATAACGGTTGGCACTTGTGAAGAAAACGACGCTTTGTTAGATGCTTTATGGAATTATTTGAAATGAAATAAGTGTGTTTTGTGTGGTTTTTGTTACTTTTTTAGTGTTTTTCTAGTAAAAGTGTAATTATTTTAGCTTAAAACTTGTGCAATGTGAAAATGATTTGTACCTTTGCAGAGTCTTGCTGAAATGTAGAAGCCTGACGACGAAATACTTTTATTACTTTCGGGATAGGCAATTAGAGAAATGCAATAGATAAGAAAAGGTTTTCATAAATTTACAACAGTGGGTTATGGTGGATTGTGAAATTCGCCATAACTTTTTTTATGCTTTATCCTTTTGTCTGTATTGCTTTTTCCTATACCTTTGTGTCGGAATAAAGCAGAGGTTGACCATGAAAATATTGGTAGTAGAGGATGAAGCCGCTTTGTTGGAAGTCATCCGTCGCTCATTGGAGTTGGAACATTACGTGGTGGAGACGGCTGAAACCAGTCTTTCAGCCCTTCGTAAGGTGAATGCTTATAATTATGATTGCATCCTGTTGGATTTGATGTTGCCCGATGGAAGCGGATTACAACTGCTTGAACATCTCAAAAAGCTGAACAGGCAGGAGAGTGTCATTATCGTATCGGCTAAAGACTCTATAGAGGATAAGGTGGCCGGTTTGGAATTGGGGGCCGATGATTATCTGCCCAAACCTTTTCACATGGCTGAACTTCATGCACGTATCCGTAGTGTAATCCGCCGTAGGCAGCAGGCCGGCAGTGTGCAGATAGAGGTAGGAAACCTGCGTATGATGCCGGACAAGCATCAGGTGGAGGTGGGAGGAGTTCCTTTAGAGCTGGGGCGTAAGGAATATGACATTCTTTATTACTTTATCAACCGGCGTGGTTATCTGATAAAGAAAGAGGTGTTGGCTGAAGCTGTTTGGGGAGATGACATTGATCAGGCAGATAATTACGACTTCATCTATGCCCAACTGAAGAACCTGCGTCGTAAGTTGGCAGCAGCAAAGGCCACAGTAGAGATAAAGACGGTGTATGGGTTCGGATACAAATTGTGTGAGAAAGAATGAATATTACTTGTATGACTAAATGTTGATGAATATATGTCGCTGACTTATAGAATTATATTCCGTATCTCTTTCTCTTTGCTCATATTGCTTTCGCTTTGGGCCTGGCTGTTCTATATGGCCATGATGGATGAGGTGACGGATGAAGTGGACGATGCTCTGGAACTTTATGCTGAAACATTGATGACCCGCAGCCTTGCGGGAAAAGAATTGCCCCTGGCTGATAACGGTACAAACAACAGCTATTTTCTTCGTGAAGTGGATGAAGAATATGCACGTACACATCCCAGATTGTCATTTTCTGATGAGACAGTCTACATTGAAGTCAAGCGCGAAACGGAGCCGGCCCGTGTGATGAAAACCATCTTCTTGAGGGAGGATGGGACTTACGGCGAATTGACGGTGATGACTCCCACCATTGAAAAGGACGATCTGTATCGTGCGATAGCTTGTTGGGTTGTGGGGCTTTTTGCAGTTTTGATGTTAGTCATTATCGGGGTGAGTGCCTGGGTCATTTCGCGTAGTATGCGTCCGCTTTATCGGTTACTTGGCTGGCTTGACCGTTATAATATAACAGAACAGCCGGAACCTTTGGACAATCCGACCCGGGTGACGGAATTCCGTAAACTTAATGAAACCATATGGAACTACTCTCTTCGTAACCGTAAACTGTTTGAACAGCAGAAGCGTTTTATAGGCAATGCTTCTCATGAGTTGCAGACTCCTTTGGCCATTTGTCAAAGTCGCCTGGAGATGCTTTGCAATACAGAACTTTCGGAAGAGCAGATGGGAGAGATCATCAAAACTCTCCAGACACTGGAACATCTGTCTGAACTTAACCGTTCGTTACTTTTTCTTTCGAAGATTGATAACAGACAGTTTCCGGAAGTTGTGGCAATAGATGTATATGCTTTATTGGAACAGACTGTAGGGGAATATCGTAGGTTGGCGAACAAAGAGCAAGTGGATGTTCATTTGCATGAAGCTGGCAGACCTGTGTGGATGATGAATGAATCATTAGCCAAGGCTTTAGTACACAATTTGCTACGCAATGCAATCATACACAATACCAAAGGTGGTCGTGTGGATATAGCGGTGGATGCTGAGGGATTCGTAATGAGAAATGATGGAGTAGCCACGTCATTGGATGCTGATTGTATTTTTGACCGCTTCTATAAGGCTGGTGGCAAACCGGATTCTACAGGATTGGGACTTTCCATTGTTGATGCTATAGCCCGGCTCTACAACTTGGATGTCAGCTATCAGTTTGAAGCGGGAAAACATACGTTCAGAGTCAGGGAATGAGGAATATTGGCAGAAAATTGAAAAAAATAGCAAATAGTCCATTTTTTCAGATTCATTTCAGAATTGCTCCATACCTTTGCAATATCAAATTAAAATGAATCAGTAACCAATAAAAAAGAAAGAGTATGAAGAAAGTATTATTTGCAATTGTTTGTTTGTTCTCTCTGAGTGTACAACTGGTTATGGCTGAAAAGCCTGTCAATGCCGACCAACTGCCGGTCAAGGCGCAGCAATTCCTTGAGAAGTATTTCCCGAATGTGGAGGTCTCTTATGCCAAACAAGACACTGACATTTTTGATCGCGACTACACTGTGGTATTGACCAATGGCGATAAGGTGGAGTTTGACCGTAACGGCAACTGGAAAGAGGTGGACTGTGAACACCATCAAGTGCCTGCCGGCATACTTCCGGATGTTATCAGCAAGTATATCTCCGACAAGCACAAAGGTCAGCAGGTAGTGGAGGTGAAAAAAGAGCGTCGCCACTATGAAGTGAAATTGCAGAACGACCTTGATATGGAGTTCAGTCTTGACGGGAAACTGCTGAAGTATGATTGATGTCCGGTATGCGCCGTACGTAAATCGTATAGCTTGAGATTCCTATAACTTGAAATACTCCCTATTTTCTCTCGGTCAGATACATTCCTGTAAGGATGAGCAGGCTACCGGCGAGGAAATAGGGAGTGATTTTTTCTCCAAGTATCATCCATGCGGCTGCAATAGTGGTCAAAGGGTTGATATAGACCCAATTGGTAGCACTTACTGCACCTAACTTACGGATACACCAATTCCATGTGAGAAAGCAAAGCATAGAGGCTACACATCCTAAAAAGAGCAGGTTGGTGATGATGGAGGGTTGTAACAGAGTTTCCATTGGAGGAAATCCGGGAACAATCAGGTAGTAAGGAATGATGGTCAGTACACCATAGAAAAACACTTTTCGGGTGATAAAGACCGATGAATACCGTTGTACTGCCGGTTTCATCAGCAAGGAATAGAGAGCCCAGCACAGACAAGCAGTAAATGCCAATATGTCGCCGACGGGAGAGAGATTGAGTACAAATCGTCCGTTGAGAACTACAATAGCCATACCTATACAAGCAATGACAGACCCCGTAACCTGCATTGCTCCCAAATGTTCATTGCGGTAACAGAGTCTGTTGAACAGCATAGTCAGCAGTGGGCAGGAACAGACGATGAGCGATGTGTTGGTGGCTGTGGTAAAGCGCAGGGCTTCGTTTTCTGCCAAGAAATAGATAGAGCCGCCGGTAATGCCCAAAGCTACCATCAGCAATTCGTCTTTCCATGAGTCGGCTACCCACTTGTGTGGAGTGTGTTTCTGCCACACCAATGAAAAGAACAACATCAATACGTAGGCGATGATGAAACGCAGGGTGAAAATCTGAGCAGGAGAAATTCCGTTGTTAATCAGAAGTTTGGTCCATACAAAGGTTGTTCCCCAAATGGCTACTGTGAGAAAGGCTACAATGTAGCACCAAAAGTTTTTCCCTCTTTTCATGAAATCTTCTTGTTTTCCCCCCCTGAGGGGGATAATTCGTGGCAAAGATACGAATTTCTCAGGTATTCATCATCTGTGTATTTGTATTTTGTTTGTAGTGTCTATTCCCCAAAATGTTTCAAATAAGTCTCTATATCCTTGTCTCCTCTGCCGGAAACGGTGAGTACTACTACATCCGTAGGTTTGAATTTCATTTTGGGAAGTGCACCTAATGCATGAGCTGATTCAATGGCTGGGATGATACCTTCCATGCGAGTCAGTTCGAAAGCGGCGTCCAGAGCCTCATCATCGTTGATGGCCAGCACTGTTGCCCGGTGCTGTTTGGCCAGATTGGCATGCATAGGACCGATACCTGGGTAGTCCAAGCCGGCTGATATACTGTAAGGCTCTATGACTTGACCGTCCGGTGTTTGCAACACCAAAGTCTTGGAACCATGCAGGATTCCCAACTTGCCGCGTTGGATAGTAGCGGCAGTCTTGCCGGAATCTACTCCCATACCACCTGCTTCGGCCAACACGATGTTCACTCTCTCATCATTCAAGTAGTGATAGATGGTGCCGGCTGCATTGCTTCCTCCGCCGATGCATGCCATCAGGTAGTCGGGATAATCACGTCCCTCCTTTTCCATCAATTGTCCTTTAAGTTCTTCGCTGATGATTGATTGCATACGAGCTACCATATCGGGATAGGGGTGTGGACCTACAGTTGAGCCGATGATGTAGAATGTCTCCTCGGGGTGTGAGCACCAGTCATTTATGGCTTCGTTGACGGCATCTTTCAACGTCATGCTTCCAGAGGTGACGGCCCGAACTTCTGCACCCAACATCTTCATCTTCTGTACGTTCACATATTGTCGTTCTACATCTGTCTTTCCCATATACACTACACATTCCATGTTCATCAGTGCACATACCGTAGCGGTAGCGACTCCGTGCTGTCCGGCTCCTGTTTCAGCTATAATGCGTCGTTTGCCCATCTTACGTGCCAATAGGATTTGTCCTACGGTATTGTTTATTTTATGAGCTCCTGTATGGTTCAGATCTTCGCGTTTCAAATAGAGCTTGCATCCGTATTTCTCACTCATGCGTTTAGCTAAGTAAAGTGGCGAAGGGCGGCCGACATAGTCTTGCAACAGTTGCATATATTCCTGCTTGAACTCTTCGCTCTCAATCACTTTCAGATAAGTGGTCTGCAACTCCTTTACACAGTATTGCAATTTTTCAGGTACGTACGTTCCGCCAAATTCTCCGTAATATCCCTCTGGGGTGATTTGAAATGTAGTCTTCATAATCTTCTATCTTTTTTTTATTTTATATTGTTGTTATCTGTTGTTGTTCTTTATGGTGAAAGAAGAGAGGAGGCCTGTCGTAAGTTCTACGTCAGGCCTCCTCTTTTTGTTTATACCTTATTAATATATACATATCATAGGAGTCTCGTTCCCTTACGACTTATGGAGTTGTAAGCGATGCCACCACCAATATGTATTATTCATTGTTCTCATATCTTCTGTTGAAAGGATTGTATGATTAAACTGTTTGCAAAAGTACATCTTTTATTTGAATTGACAAACAAATTGCAACTTTTTTCTCTTAAAACGTGTGAAAATGTTTTATATTCCTTCTGCTATGGCAATTATAGCATTTCATTATGCTGATATTGATATAAGATATGCTTATTTTTTTCTCCCTGTACGTATGTCTGTAAAAGTCGACTTTAATATATTGTTTAGTATATTTAAATAAGGTTAAAATCGGGGGGGGTAATTTGCTGCTTTCAAAAAAATGCTTATAATTGCAGAACTTTTAAAACAAGAATTTGTTTAGGATCCTGATTTGTGTGCAATGTATCCTTAAAGCAATCAATCAAATAATGGCGAAATATGGCAATATGCATCACTGTATTTCTGTTTGTATTTGTCGTTCTCTTGTTTATTATCAGGAATCGATATGTGGCAGGTATAGAATCCGCATTGGCAGGTAAGTGGTATTGTCGTTATCAGTATCCTTATGTATGGGCAGATAGAAAATGTGGTGATTTACCTTCTCAGGCGGAGTATATGGTTTCTCTATTTCAGGATGGAACGGGTATGATATGTGGGACAGATGCCCAATCTCTTATCGGACAGACGGTATATTTCTCGTGGGTCTATGAAAATGACTACATTGTTGTTGATGCCGAGAAATGGGATAACTCGGCACCTGTCTATTTACGTCTGCTTCACTTCGAAGGAGATTCCGGAAAGTTGGAGGTTTCGGTTCAGATGGGCCACCAGATGAATACAGCGCAATCCCATAAGGCATGAGACAGTACCAATGCGGCCAGTCGGTCGGGAAAAAAGCGATAGAGCAGTCCCCAGAATGCACCGGCCACCAATGCTGCCATCAATAGCATGAAGTTGCAGGCGCCTGCATGGACCAATGCATAGATGGTGGTGGTGATGATGTATCCGATGTTGGCATTCCAACGGGCGGACAATTCATGTTGCACATATCCGCGCCAATAGATTTCTTCAGCAGGACCGATAATCAATAGCATCAGAGCGGTCAGTATCCAGGGAGACTCTCCTTCTTTCATTCCATAAATGGTATCCACTTGCGGGCGGGCAAAATCAAACATCCATGCTGAAAGTTCGTTTCCTATCCAAAAGATGCCCCATAAAGCAGCAGCGGTGGCTATACCTGTGAGTATATTGGATGAGGTCCAATGTAGTTCTTTCCAAAGGTGTGGGCGGAAGCATGTGGAGAGCGCGGTAAGAGTGATGGCAGAAGCGGTCATCATCCACCAGAAGTTGATGTGTGGAGCTGTCGGAGGAGAGAACATGACGGTCCACAATGCGGTGGCAGAAATCAAGGTGAAGATGAGTCTTTTCATAATGATGCAATGAAAAAGGAGATTGAAAATAGCAATCCGAAGACAAGTTGCAGTTTGGCTGTGTCTTCGTCAAGGCTGGCAATGTCTGAAATGTCTTGGGCACTGCAGTGTCTTATTCTGTGTGCATTCTTCCAAGCAAGGGGGAGAGCAACCATGGTCAACAGTGTCCACCATGGAAACAGGCCGGCCATACTACATCCTGCTATATAGACGAATGGGAACAGTATCCAGAATTGGTAGAGGAGAGTAGCCTTGCTGTGTCCGAGTTTCATGGCCAGTGTAACGATATGGGCACTGTCATCAGTCTGCGCATCGCGGGTATTGTTGGCGTGTAGTATGGCAATCGTTATCATTCCGACAGGAATAGCCAATAGAGATACACGCATATCCACTTGGTCGATAGTTACATATGAGGTTCCCCACATGGGTAGCCAGGCATAGGCCAATCCGATGACTGCATCGCCCAATGCACGATATTTCAGATAGGGATATAACAAGGTACAAAGAATTCCGCCCAATCCAAACCATATCAGGCCGAAGTCTGTCATCAGCATGAGCCCGACACCTCCAGCCAAAGCTATGATTAATATTCCGATGGAGAGATAGTATATTTCTTTGGGTTGGAAGAATCCGCTGGTGAGTGTCTTTGCACCGTATGTGTCGGATGAATCCACCCCATGCTGATAGTCGTGATAGTCACTCCATGTGTTTCCTGCAGCATGGAAAAACACAATATTGACCAATGCCCAGATTCCGGTAACCCAATTTACTTCATAACCGCACCAATGCAGGTAGGCTAATGTGGCAATCACGGGGATGGCAGATGCAGGAAAACTCCAAGGACGGGTTGCCATCACCCAATCGTTCAGTGAGTGTCTTTTCATACGTAATCCGTTTTTATAAATTTATACCAGTAGCTTTTATGATAATCACCTGCCGGGTTTTTGCTGTAACTTTGAATCGTTCGTCACTTCTTTCATCTACAAGCCAGACGATACGGCCCTCTGCATCACACACCACCTGTTGCCGTTCCTTTTGGAATCGCGAACGTTTGCAGTCGGTCAGGTAATCGCTTACCAGTTTCTTTTTTCCTCCCATACCGAAAGGTGCAAATCTGTCTCCTTGTCTGTAGAGGCGGATAGACAAGGGGAGTTTTACAGTTTCGGCATCTATGCAGGCTGTCTCTTTGTCACGTGGGATAGCGAAGTCTGGGGTATAATTGTGGATACTGTAAGTGAAGCCGTTATTCCCCTCTTCCGGTAGTTGGTTATGTCCGATAGGAGTCAGTATCAGAGTCTCCCTGTCTCGTAGAAGCCGATACTTGCTGCTTTGGAATACTTTCCCACTTTCTCCTGTGAGCATACATTGGTATATCTGTTTCGTCTGACTGGCATTGAATCCTTTGGAGGCAAGCAGTTCGTAGAGAACAGTTTGTGGATTCTTCTCTTTCAGTAAAGCGGGGATGTCGATGGTGTCTTGGTTTTTGTTGCAGATTCTCTCCATTGCTTGGCATACTGCATCATCATAGATGCAGGCTGTCTGTTCCAGTCGCTCAGCTGTTTCTGCTATGCTTTGTCTGACAGACGGGTTGAGTTTTTCCATCATAGGCAACAGGCTCAGCCGGATATAGTTGCGCACATAATTGTCACACAAATTGCTGCTGTCAGTCACGTATGATTGTCCTAAAGCAGCCAGATACTCTATAATGTTCTTTCTGTCTGTTTGCAGGAATGGTCGGATGATTCTTCCTTTGCGTGGTTTGATGCCAGTCAGTCCATGAATGCCTGTACCCCGAATCAGATTGAGCAGTACCGTTTCCACACTGTCATCCCGGTGATGAGCTACGGCCACATGAGTGTATCCGTGCTTTTGACATAGCTCTTCGAACCATTGGTATCGCAATTTTCTGGCTGCCATTTCGATGCTGATGCCCTGTTGTGTGGCATAAGCCTGTGTATCAAAGTGAGTGACGTGCAGATGTATGCCGAGTTGATTACAGAGGTTGCGCACGAATGCCTCGTCTCGTTCACTCTCGTCTCCTCTTAAATGAAAGTTACAGTGAGCAGCAACAGTGGTATATCCCAATCGTATTATCATTCGTAGCAGAGCTACACTGTCCGCTCCACCGCTGAGGGCTGTCAGTATCTTGTCACAACTTCTTTCTGGAGGAAGCAGTTGGCATGTCTGTGTAATATATAGGGCGGTCTGTTGTTCCAGAGTCCTGACATTATGCATCGTTGTCCTTTTTATATATTTTTTCTGGTGGCAAAAGTAAGCATAATAGCCGAAGCTTCCAAGTAATAGGTATAAAAAAGTTTCCGATGTCCTCCGTAGAGAAGCATCGGAAACCCAACAAACACACTAAAAACAATTTTATTTAAATTACTCTGTCATTCTGTCTGAAAGTTTGTATAGATGATGGCAGAACCTGCAGGGACGGATATGCTGTCTCCTACTACCTCACCTTGTCCGTTGTCAAGTCTGTACCATATATTATTGCTTGCTGCCGGGAGGGTCAATGGAATTTTGGTTTCCACATTGGTAAAGTTGCCTACAACCATCAGTGCTTCTGTGCCATTGGTCAGTGTCATGGTGCGCCCCTTGTTCCAATGGTTGGTTGATACTTGCCAGTTGAATGATGCTTCCATCTTGAACAGGTCGGGATGGCTATTGCGCAATTTCAGAATTTTGGCATAGGTGTCGTAGAGTTTCAGTCTCGTGTCGTCCGTGTCGTAGTTCAAGCTGAATGCACTGGGCTTCCGTCCTGTGCGGTTTCCATCATTGATGGCAGTACCCTCATAATTGCTGTTGATGCTATAGTCGTAGTTCAACTCTCCGAATTGCCATATCATTTTAGGTCCGGGCACAGTCAGACAGAAGGCTGCATTAGCTTGTGCCCACTTCACCCGGTCATCCAATGAACTCTTCAGACTGTAGTTTCCCCATTCTTTTTGTTTATATCCCACACGCTCTTCATCGTGACTCTCCATGAAGCCTACCCATGATCCGCGCTTGTCGTACATACTGGAAAAATCCGAATCGTTTTGCCATCCCATACCACTTTGGCAATAAGCATTGTTCATATTCCTCCACATCAGTATTCCTTCTTCTGCCAGTTCTCCTTCTTCCCGTGCATCGCAGAAGTGTTCGCATATCATCACCGCATGGTTGTCAGTGGCAGCAATGGTGCTATGGTAGTCTTTCAGTATGGCTATACGCGAAGCATCATAATTCCCTGCAGTCGATTCATTGCTTTTGTTTTGTGTGAATCCTTTGGTGAGGTCAAACCGGAATCCGTCTATATGGTACTCCTCGAGCAAGAATTTCAGATTCCTTTTGACGAAATCCCGTACCAATGGATTTTCGTGATTCAAATCGTGATAGACGCTGTAGGGATGAGGAGCCGATACGTTGAACCAAGGATTCTCTTCAGCAGTACAGTTCTTCTCCTTGTCCCAATAGAGTTTGGCAAAAGGATTATCTCCGGTTGCATGGTTGTAAACGACATCAAAAAAGACGGCTATCCCATGTCCATGGCAAGCGTCAATGAATGCTTTGTATTGGTTTTTCGAGCCGTAGGCTTTGTCAAGGGCAAAGAAGTGTGCCGGATTGTATCCCCAACTGTCATTTCCGTCAAACTCCTGTACGGGCATCAGTTCAATGGCATTGATGCCCAATTTCTTCAGATAGTCAAGTCTTTCCATGGCTCCGGCCAGATTCCCTTGAGGAGTGAAATCGCGCAGATGTAATTCATAGATGACTAATTGCGTTGGGTCTTCCACTGAAAAAATGTCATTTTCCCAAGCATAAGTTTCAGGAGTCAGTCTGAAGGTTGAAACAATACCGCTTCCTCCTTCTGGATACTCGAGGTCACCGTCATATCCAGTGATGTATTTGTCATTGTTCGGGTCGAGAATCTTTTCAGTGTAGGCATCCGACAGATAGATGGCACCGTCGTCTTCTGTTCCTACATAATATTGGAAGCGGTATTCCTCACTGGCATTCAGTCCGCTTATTGTTATCCACCAGCATCCGTTGGCTTCGTCCCGATACATTTGTGAGGTTTCATCATTAGCCAAAGTCCAGTTGTTGAAGTCTCCCACTACATGGGCATAATCTTTGTGCTTCCCATTCTTGTCTGAGTCGTAGAGCACCAGCGTCACTGTTTGGTTGTCCACGATGTTTATTCCGTGCAGCATCCCGGTAGGCATAGGTTTTTCTACCATGGCGGCGGCTTGGAATCCCTTGTATAGATTGTCTGTCACCGTTTGCAGATAATCTGGTGTTGTCTGTTTGCTTCCGTCAGCCGTACGTACAATCAAAGCTATCTGTTCGATGGGGGTCGTGCCCGAAGCAAACCATTCTCTCAGGGTTGGTGCCAGAGTGATACTCCATGTGTTTTCTTCAGTTTTTTCCATTTTGTATTTGGCATCATTGTCAGTCCAAGCCGAAGGTTGGTATTTCCATTGTCCGGCTACGATGACACCCGCATAGAGATACATCTCTTCTGTCGAGTTGTAGAGAGATGAGTTCTTTCCGGCTTTGTATGTGACAGTCAGAGGTTGGTCAGCATCCGGATTCTCTGGAGAAAAGTTATATCCGTCCTTTAACTGGATAGGGGCATCAGCTTCTCCTGCAGCTTGGAGGATGTGGAGCATCAGCGAAGCCTCACCGGCCATCAGTTCCACTGTGGCACTCCGTTCGGCTTCCGTCCTGTTCTGTTCTACACTGATGGTGATGGCGTTGTCTCCGGCAGAGCCTTCCTTCCGGTTGAGGCTGCACCATGTTTCATTTCCATTCAGGTCAGCATCTGCAGTCAGTACAGCTTTCCAGTTTGTTCCGGCCTTGAAGGCTACGGTTTTTTGTTGCAGCCCTTCAGTCATTCGTATGCCATCATTGAACAGGTATTCGTATCCCGTTGCCGGTTTCAGAATGTCACCCAGATTTTCACTTTCCGAATCCGAACATGCTACAACCACTGTCAGCATCACGAGCCACGTCCATACATTATACACAAACTGTTTCATACTGTATTGCTTTTTAGGAATTGTCCCTGCAAAAGTAGCCAAAGTCATTGAATGCGACTTTTTTATCTTATCCAAACCTTGTGAAACAAATCGCAAACGTTTGCAATATCGGACATATGTTTGTGCCGTTTGGACATATGTTCCCATATTCCCCCGTTTTTTTCTGCTGAATTTCTTGGAAAAGTTTGCATACCCCTGAAAAGTGTTGTATTTTCGCCGAATGGAATTTAATAGTTTGAATCAAATAATAAAAACGTCAAAAGAAATGAAGAGAAGAATCCTTATCAGTACATTCATGGCTGTTTGGGCTGTGTTGCATGGAATGGCATGCACCAATTTTATTGTCGGCAAGAAAGCTTCGGCAGATGGTTCCGTGTTTGTCTCATACAGTGCAGACTCCTACGGTATGTTCGGATATTTGTGCCATTATCCTGCAGCAGTACATCAGTTGGGCGATGTCCGTCCCATTCATGATTGGGACACCGGTAAATACCTTGGAGAAATCAAGGAGGTTCCCCGTACCTATAACGTGATAGGTAATATGAATGAATTCCAAGTAACGATTGGTGAAACCACTTTTACCGGACGTGAAGAGTTGATAGATACCACCGGCATCATGGATTATGGTAGCTTGATTTATGTAGCTTTGCAACGTTCTCGTACAGCTCGTGAAGCCATTCAGGTGATGACAGACCTTGTAGCGGAGTACGGCTATTATAGCAGTGGCGAGAGTTTTTCCATTGCAGATCCCAATGAAGCTTGGATTATGGAGATGATAGGCAAGGGTCCGGGTGTTCGCGGAGCAGTGTGGGTAGCTGTCCGTGTTCCCGATGATTGTATTGCAGCTCATGCCAATCAGGCACGGATCCGTCAGTTCCCCTTGGACGACAAGGAGAATTGTCTCTATTCAGCTGATGTTATCTCTTTTGCACGCGAGAAAGGATATTTTGTGGGTAAGAAGAATACAGAGTTCAGTTTTGCCGATGCCTATTGTCCGCTCGATTTTGGTGGGCGCCGCTATTGTGAGGCCCGTGTGTGGAGCTTTTACAATATGTTTGTCGATGGCATGGACAGATACTTGCCTTACATCAATGGTTCTTCAGACGAGGCTATGCCACTCTATCTTCGTCCGGACCGTAAGTTGTCTGTAGCCGATTTGCAACAAGCCATGCGCGACCATTACGAAGGCACCCCCCTCGACATTACTCAAGATCTTGGTGCCGGTGCATGGCAGATGCCCTATCGTCCGTCTCCTCTGAGCTTCAAAGCCGATGGGAAGGAATATTTCAACGAACGTCCTATTTCCACCCAGCAGAGTGCTTTCGTGTTTGTAGCCCAAATGCGCAACACCATGCACAGTCCGATGGGAGGGGTTCTTTGGTTTGGTACGGACGATGCCAACATGGCAGTCTTTACACCTGTCTATTGTTGTGTGGATGAGGTACCCGAATGCTATTCCGATAAGATTGCGGATGGGGTCACTTTTTCTTGGAAATCATCTTTCTGGGTCTTCAATTGGGTTTCCAACATGGTCTATATGCGATACAGTCAGATGATAGGTGACCTCCGCCAACGGCAGTGTTTACTTGAAGATAGTTTCTTGAAGTCGCAGGCAGACATTGAGCGTCGCGCATCCGAACTTTATGCCCAGTCGCCCGATGAAGCCCGCAAATATCTGACCGGCTATTCCATCGCTTGTGCACAGCAGACATTGAATGAGTGGAAGAAATTGGGTGAATTCCTCATTGTGCGCTACAATGATATGGTGGTGAAGAAGCTCAATCCCGATGGCACCTTTGCACGTACTCCGGAGAATCAGGGTGCTCCTGTAGAGCGTCCGGGCTATCCTGAAACGTTCAACAGACGTGTGGCAGAAGAGACCGGAGAACGCTATCTGATGAAATAAATGATTCAGGGGGTGCATCGAAAATGTTCGATGCACCCCCTGAATCGTTATTGTTCAATGACAGCCTGAACCTCCCTATTGTCTGTTGGCTGCAGCATCCGTCTGTCTGACCACACGCATGATGTTTGTCCTGCAATTCTCCATAGTCTCTTTCGTTCGTTCATTCCCAATGCGGGCTTTCTCTCCTTCCGGTGTCACATGGTAGCAATTCCCTTCCATGTCTGAGATGATGATGCTTCTGTCTGCCAGTCTCCGGCGCAGCCGGTAGTAGGTTTCGTGGTCATCCTTCAGGATGCAATAGCGCGGAGGGTCGGATAGGAGATGGCCGGCCAGTTCCATTACATCAAGGTGGAATCCATAGTCCAGTATCTCCACACACTCATCATTGGCACGGCACATGTAGCACCTCTTTGTGCGGGTGTAGTAATTGCCGTTCACCTTCAGCAGTTCCGTTTCCCGATAATGCTTTACCTCCGGTTTGTGGCCGTAGTGTCTGAGGCTGTACAGGTCCAGCCAGCCCACCTTCCCGTCAGGAGTTCTTGTGCAGAGGAAGTGGTCTTTCACAAATCGCATTGCCAGATAGGTCGTGTTTCTTTTCCACAATACATTCCCTTCCAATCCGATGACTCCGCAACTGCCGTCATCAAACTGCACAGCCATTCGGCCCTCTCTCATCTCGTACACCTTATTATATGTGGCCTCCGTCAGTCGTTCCTTTCCCCTCCTCAGTCCGTATTTACCGCTCTCTTTATCTTTCCATACCTTCAATGGCATCCTATTCTTCTCTTGCATGACGAACGGTGCACTCCACTCGTCCAGCTTCTCCAACAGCACATCGTGCGAAACCACCAGTCCCACACCCGCATCAGATGCCTCCACCACTGCTGACTGGTGCACCCGGCAGGCCATTTCACCCGCAGCCGCAGTCGCCCGCGTCCCCTTGCCGGTCTCCTCCCCACGGAACATCGCGTTCCAGTCCCGGTTCACCACAGGCAGGCCGAACACCCGGTAAAGCCCCACACTGTCTATCAGCATACAGCTCTCCTTTCCGGCGGTCATTCTCAGTCCCCGCCCCACTTGTTGCAAGTATTTGGCCAACGAGAGGGTCGGTCGGGCCATCTGCACGAATTCCACATCCGGGCAGTCAAACCCCTCACTGAAGATGTCCACATTCACCAGCACCTGCAGCTTCCCTTGCCTGAAGTCATCCACCATCCGCTTCCGCTC
>JAFTNZ010000005.1 GCA_017451645.1 Bacteroidaceae bacterium
CATGTAGTTCTCGGGAGTGATGACAGCCGACTGTGCCACGGAATATGTTTTCAGGAAGGATGCAGGCAACGCTGTTGCTCTCTTTCGGGGATTCCATTTCATCTCAAAGGCAGTGAATTGGCCGTCAGCCTCTTCTATGTAATCAATCTCCTGTTGTTGGGTGGTACGCCAAAAATAGCTTTTGGCATAACGCCCGGCATACTCGTTTGCTTTGATACGTTCGCTGATAAAGAAGTTTTCCCACAAGGCTCCCGCATCGTTACGCATGGCCAATGGAGAGAAATTCTGGATGACAGCGTTGCGGATACCGTTGTCGTAGAAATAGATCTTCTTACTTTTCTTCAATTCTGTCCGCAGATCGCGATTGAAAGCACTGAGACGAAAAATTATATAGCATTTCTCCAACAGGTCGATGTACTTCTCTACCGTCTTACTGTCAGTCCCTACGGTTTGGGCTATTTCGTTGTAAGACACCTCACTCCCCACCTGTAAAGCCAGTGCCACCAACAACTTTTCCAACAACGCAGGCCGACGGATCTCCTCCAATGCCAACAAATCCTTGTACAAATAACTGCCAGCAATGTTCATCAACAATTCCTTGGCCTCGTCGGCATGGTTTACGATGTCGGGATAAGAACCATAGATAAGTCGCGACTCCAACGATTGCCTGATTGCCAACAGCCCCCCATGTTCCAGCAGTTCACCAGTAGATATGGGATAAAGGTGATATTCATACTTCCGTCCTGTCAACGGTTCGTTCAGCCGATTCTGCAATTCAAAGGAGGAGGAACCTGTCACCATCAGTTGCACATCGGGCAGATTATCCGTCATGCGTTTCAGTGTCATACCGATATCCGGCACACGTTGCGCCTCATCTATCATCACAAGGCGGTGGTTTCCTACCAAAAGCTTCAGCGCATTTGTATTCATGTCTGCCAGCATCTCACGCACCTCCGGCTCGTCACAATTCAACGACAGTACAGACATATCCAACCCTTCTGTGATTTGTCGGAACAAGGTACTTTTTCCTACCTGCCTTGCTCCAATCACAACGATGGCTTTCCCTTTGAAGAGCTTTTCCTCTATCCGCCTTTGCAATGTTCTCGTTATCATACCGTTTTTCTTGATTAAGACGATGCAAAAGTAACACAAAAAACGGCCTAATCCGAAAAATCATATAGAATTTTTGGATTACAATCCGAAAAATCATATAGAATTTTTGGATTAGGGATGTTTCCTCACTTCATTATCGTCTCCACCGGTCGTTCCCGTGCCGCACGCCAGCTCTGTACGGTGACGGTGAGGCAGACGACAATCGCCACAATGAGGAAGGCCACGCCGAAGAGCCACCAATGCATGGGGGTGCGGTAGGCGAACGACTCTATCCACCTATTATATAACGTATAGGCCACGGGAGCGGCCAGAATGAAGCAGACCATGAGCGTGCGGAGGTACTGCATGTTGAACATCACGAGGATGCCACGTGTGGTTGCACCGAACACCTTGCGGATGCCAATCTCCTTGCGCTTCGATTGGGTCTCGAAGAGGACGAGGCCGAACACTCCGATGAGGGGGATGAGGAGGGAGACTATCGCGCCGACAAGAAGGAGTTTCAATTGTTTCATTTCGTTGGCGTAAGCCTGACCGAGCACATCATCAGGCTTGTAATAAGTCAATTTACACTGTCCTTCAGAGATTTTCTGATTTTGCTCGTCAATAAAGCGGATAGCCTCATCAACTTTGCCGGGAGAGGCCACACGCACAACAAAGTTAGAGCCCAGACCTCCACCAAAACAAATGGCCATGGGAGAGATTTCATTACGAAGACTCTTGTGGTGGATATTCTCCATAAAGCCGACAATTTCATGATTTCCCACAACGTCGTGCAGCTTCAAACCAAATTGCTGGCGGGCCGCTTCGTTGAAGATTGCCACATCCTTGTCTTCGGCACGGAAGTTGCGTCCTTCTGTCACTTTGATTCCAACCGTAGTCAGAAAGTTGTACCCTGAATATTCCGCATTGAATGCTATATTTCGGCCATTGTGCTCACGTCCCCATCCCTGAAATTGGTCTTGCCCTAAAACTGCGCTTGACCACGACACTTCACTGATAGCAGGAGAGCTCTTTATCGCTTGCATCATGGGGTCAAGGTAATTGAACCATTTGAACCGATGCGTCTTTATCAGATAGTCTTCGGAGACTTCTACATAAAGCACCAAATCGCGGTCGTACCCTACGGAGGAGGTGCGTATATAATAATGTTGGGCAGAAAAGAGAAGTAACACCAACAGGATGACCAAAGAGACCGTAAACTGAAATGCAATCAGCACACGACGGAACATCTGACCGGCGGGCGAAAGGGCAAAGTTCCCGTTTATCACCAAAGCAGGCTTGCGTGTGGTCAGATACCAGGCTGGATAGCAACCGGCCACAACAGGAAGCAGTACTACCAAAGCGAGCATTATCAGAAGCGTCTCGCCATTCTTGGCAAAAGCAAGGTCGCACTTCAGCAAGTCGTTCAAGAATCCCAGGTGAATGATGACATTCATCAAAAGCATCGATAAAACGATTGCCATCAAGGTGTTGAAGACTGCTGTTTTCAACATCTTCCACCTAAGCGAAGCCGACTTTGCCCCAAGGATACGCCGCACATTGACCTCCTTTATCTGATAAGGCACCATGGCCATCGCAAAATTGACATAATTGATGGCGGCAATCACTATCACCAACAATGCCACCAAAGTCAAGGCCCACACCAAAGTCTCATTCCCATTGCGCTTGCCAAAAAACATATCTTCAAATCTGTCATCCTTATAATGCTCGTTCTGAATGAAATAAACATCATGCAAAGGGATGAACGTAAAATGGGAGGCAGTTTCCCTCAAAAGAGTGCTGTTTGCCAAAAGTTCCTCCGAGATGGCCTCGCTTTCCGCTCCTTCGCGCAATTTGACAAACAGACAATGATTCCAACTCCCCTCATTTTTCCACAATTCATCCCGCTGTTGTTCGCTCAAGCATCGGTACACGTCGTTTTCCATGTGGCTATTGGAGGGGAAGTCACTGTAAACCGCACCAACGTTCACTTCCGTATAGTGCTTGTCCCATAGTCCTTTCACCCGACATTGCCGGCCGACATAAGAGTCTGCTTCACCGAAGAGTTTCTTGGCCAAACTCAAAGAGATGAATACGTTGTGCGAATCGCGAAAAGCCGCCGTATCACCCTCGAGAAGGTCAAACGAGAACACATTGAACAGCTCTGGTGTGGAGTAACGGATGTTTGCCATCAAGGGTTCAGCGCCTTCATTCTCCACAGGGACAAATTCCTTTTCTCCATCCAAGTAATATATCCCTGCATGGCTTTCAAACTGTTGGCTGCTTTTGACAATCTCCTCCATGAAAGAGGCAATGTAGATGTCCTGTTCATCCCTTTTCCCAAATTCTTTGAATGCTTCATCAAACTCCTTATTCCGATGAAACACCTGACACACCCTGTCCGCATCCTTGTGGAAGCAGTCGAAGGTGACGTGCCACATCACCTCCGCCATCAGCACATAGAAGATGACGAAGGCCAGACTGAGGCCCAATAGATTGAGCCAAAAGGACGCACCACGTGCGGCAAAGAGGTTTTTCAAATAGTCTTTCATAATCGGTATTTGGTGAATTCCATTCTTTCTGTTTATGCCTTATCACAACATTCCCCTCCCTCACAGGGAGGGTCAGGGTAGCGCCCTCACTTCATTATCGTCTCCACCGGCCTTTCCTTGGCCGCACGCCAGCTCTGTACGGTGACGGTGAGGCAGACGATGGCGGTCACAATGAGGAAGGCCACGCCGAAGAGCCACCAGTGCATGGGTGTGCGGTAGGCGAACGACTCTATCCACCTATTATATAAGGTATAGGCTACGGGGGCGGCCAGAATGAAGCAGACCATGAGCGTGCGGAGGTACTGCATGTTGAACATCACGAGGATGCCGCGCGTGGTGGCACCGAACACTTTGCGCACGCCTATCTCCTTGCGCTTCGATTGGGTCTCGAACAGCACGAGGCCGAAGACACCAATCAATGAGATGACGAGCGAAATGATGGCACCGGTGAGCACCATGCTGAACTGCTTGTTCTCCACGGCATAGGCAATGTCGGCAATGTCGTCCGAGGTGTAGAACTTCATGGTGGCTTGTCCGCCTGTCAGCTCCTGGTTGAGGTCGGCCAACATGCGGCTTACCTTGGCGGCCTTGTCGGGCGAGGTGAGGCGGATGGCACAGTTCAAGTATTGTCCGATACCCCAATTGGTGGTTCCTTGCACGTAATAGGCAGCCGGCTCGACCGCCTTGTGGAAAGTACCGCTTTTGATGTCTTCGATAAAACCGATGATTTCGGCCGGTCCGCTTTCTGCTTCGATGGTGCTGTTCAGCTCCAGGTTGTATGCCTTTCGGGCGGCTTCGTTGAAGAGGATGGCACCGTGTGTGCTCGAGGCGTCTTCGGGACGGAAGCCACGCCCTTCGGTCAGTTTCACGCCCATTGTACTCAGAAAGTTGTGTTGCACGGGATAGCTCTTGAAGTGAATCTGTTCACCCTTATACTGACGTCCCCATCCCATCACATAGTCACTCTCTCCAAAGCGGTTGCGGCTCCATGAAGCTTCTTTCACATCGGGGTTGGCATTCAGGGCCTCCATGATGGGGGCATAGTGCTTTCCGCGCAGTTCTCCGTCCACACCCATGTAGAGGATGGAGTCGCGGGCATAGCCTACGGGTGTAGTGTGTATAAAGTGGGTCTGCGAAGTCATCAGCAAGGTGAAGATGATGACAATCATTGACACGGTGAACTGCATCCCTACCAATGTACGGCGCAAGGCACGGCCGGCCTCGGAGAGGGCAAAGTTGCCGTTGATGACCAGGGCGGGCTTGCGCGAAGTGGAGTACCACGCAGGATAGCCACCAGCCACAAGGAGTATGACCAGCGTGAGCGCGCCCATCACTCCTAAGATGAGGAGGTTCTGGCTGAAAGCCATGTCGGCGTGCATGTACTCCAGCAACCACCCCTGCTTGTCGATGATGTTCAGCACCACTAAGGAGAGGCACAGAGCCAGCACGATGGTGAAGAAGGCCCGTCCCAACTGCTTCCAGCGGAGCGGCCATGCCCGTGAGCCGAAGACGCGGCGCACGTTTATCTCCTTAATGTGATAAGGTATAAGGGAAATCTCAAAGTTCATGTAGTTGACCGCCGCAATGGCCATCACCAGCCAGGCGATGAGGAAGTAGAGTATTGTCATGTAGCGGCTGCCCTGCTCTCCACCAGCATCTTCCGACATGAAGTAGAGTTCGTGTAGGGTGGGGAGGCCGTATTGTATGGTCGAGTCCTGACTCAGTTCCCTCATCTTGTCGGTTATCATCGAGGCGGCCGTTTCCGGGGTCATCCCCTCGTGTACTTTGGCATAGACGTGGCTGGCCCACTCTGATGCTTCTCGGTGCATGAAGCGGTCGTACTCCTCTTCGTTCATCGAGTGGTAGATGCAGTTGCCAAGGATGGAGTTGGTGGGGAAGTCGCGATAGACGCCCGACACACGGCGGGTGTATCCGCCCTTTCTCCAAAAGGAGAAGGTGCGACCCACGTAAGGCCCCTCCATGCCGAAGAGCCTCTGGCAGATGCTCAGGGGGAAGAAGTCGGCACCGGGGGTCTCAAAGTCTTCAGCATTCCCCTCCACCATGTCGAAGGTGAAGACCTTGGGCAGTCCCTTAGTCACATCGAGGATGGGGACGCTGATGCTCTTGAACTCTGCGGTAGAGTCGCTATCGCCAATGTCGTAGAAAGAGGCTCCTTTGTTTCCCCATCTGAAATAGACGGCAGCCTCAAAGGCATCCGCACTGTTGTTTATAAGCCATTCGCCCGTGGGGCCGTTGTGATTCTGGCGCCACATGCCATTGTTATCCATGCGGCAAATGCGCTCCGCTCCATCGTGAAACTTGTCGAAGCCATGCACCCACTTCACTTCTGCCATCAGCACGTAGAAGATGACGAAGGCCAGCGTGAGACCCAGCAGGTTCAGGTAGAATGCCACACGGCGTGTGGCGAACAGGTTATATAGAAACTCTTTCATGCGTTTTCTTTCTTCGTTTTATGATTTCGCAATACTAATTCTTTTTTAAGTCCCCTCCCTCACAGGGAGGATTAGGGTACGTCAAGTTTGCTCTCCCTCTCTTTTCGTTTTGCCTATTTGCCTAAGGGAAAAGTCGGTTTGCCTTGCTCTTTTTCCGTTTTGCCTTTAGTCAGAACTTTAATCATCGACGATAACTATGTAATCATCGACGATAACTATATAATCATCGACGATAATCATGTAATCATCGACGATGATTAAAGTTTTCGCATTAGTCAGACGAGTTTTTGCTGGTGTCAAACCTATTTCTCTCCGTAGCATATTCATTTTTTCTTTTCAGTTGTGGCTCGTAACTCTTCACTCGTGGCCCGTTTTGCCTAAACATTCCCCGCCAGGGTGAGCCTCCCTCTACTTCATTATCGTCTCCACCGGCCTTTCCTTTGCCGCACGCCAGCTTTGGATGGTGACGGTGAGGCAGACGATGGCGGCCACGATGAGGAAGGCCACGCCGAAGAGCCACCAGTGCATGGGTGTGCGGTAGGCGAACGACTCCACCCACACCATATAGAGGTAATAGGCCACGGGTGCGGCAATGACGAAGCAGGCGGCGAGGATGCGCAGGTACTGCATGTTGAACATGGCGAGGATGCCACGCGTGGTGGCACCGAACACCTTGCGCACGCCTATCTCCTTGCGCTTCGATTGGGTCTCGAAGAGCACGAGGCCGAAGACACCAATCAGTGAGATGACGAGCGAGATGATGGAGCCGATGAGTACCAATGTCTTCTGATTATTTTCTTCGCGATAAGCACGTTCGAGGACACGCTCTTTGGTGATGATGGAGTAGTCCTTATCTGCCAAGTCATGCTTTTGGCAAACATCCTCTACCTGGCGGATGACCGCAGCCATCTTTTCAGGCGAAGAGACACGGATAGCTATCTTGTTCAACTTGTATAATGTATTCACGTGAAAAGCCGAAGCCCCTATCAGGTTGCGCATATTGCGGGCATGGATATCTTCCGCATAACCTACGACATCGACGTCTTTCCCCTCAAATGTGATGTTGAACTTTGTGCCCAAAGGGATGCTGCCGTATTCCTTCCGGGCCGTTTCGTTGAGGATGAACGAGAAATGGTCTTCATGGCGGAAGTTGCGCCCTTCGGTAATCTGTATCCCCATCACGTCGAGGAAGTCTGGTTCCACCACATATACCTGCAGACGTAACGGCTGTCCTTCGTGTGAGAATCCCCACTCCATAGAGACATCTTTCTCTCCAAGAACGTCCATACACTTGGAGGCACCCACCACATCGGGCAACATATTCAGGTCACTTTTGATGGCTTCACTTACCGAAACATCGTTGAGTCTTGAACTTTGCAGATAGAAAATGGAATCGCGGGCATACCCTACGGGCTTGGTGGCGATGTAGTGGTGCTGTGAATTCATCAGGAACAACAGGATGATGACAACCAACGAAGAGGTGAACTGCATACCGATAAGTCCCTTACGTAACATTCGTCCGCGTTCGCTGAGTGCAAAGTTCCCGTTGATGACCAGGGCAGGCTTACGGCTTGTCTGATACCAAGTGGGATAAGCACCGGCACCAAGTACGACCAACAAGGCCACCACCATCATGATACAAAGGACATCGAGGTTCTTGTCTAAGGCCAAGTCACTATTCATCAGTTCGTCCAGATAACCACCTTGAACAATGAACCACAAAGCACCAATGGCCAACGAAACCGACAAGAGAATCACTACAACCGTCTGTCCGACGAGCGACAAGCGCAAGGAACTGGTCGAAGCTCCGAATATCTTGCGTACATTGATGGCCTTGATGTGATAGGGAATCATGGCCAATGCGAAGTTGATGTAGTTGATGGCGGCAATGATGACCACAAGTATTGCCAACATGAAATACAACAGTAACATGTCACGGCTACCCCCGCCGCCAAAGTCGGCCTTATCCATGAAATAGACATCGTGCAAGGGATAGAGGCGGAAGCCCGCTTGGGCCAGTTCCTCCTCATTGGGCTTTGCGCTTGGAGCGTTGTTGATGTATTTCGTAAACAAATCCTTCTCTGCCAACTCCGAAGTGATTCCTTTATGGAGGCGGAGGTAGCACTGGTAACTACTGTTCGTATTATCTTTTTTCACTTTGCCATACAGACCCTCGGGTATCACCATGTAGCAGGTGTTGGACACAATGGTGTTCTTGGGAAAATCGCGATAGACACCTGTTACCTGAAAATAGGTCTTGGCATCTTTGGCTGGTTCAAAAGTCAGCCCCAAGTAGCTGTCGCATTCACCGAAAAGTTTGCGTGCGGCACTCAGCGGCACAATTATCTCGTGCGGTTTTCCACTGAAATGGCTGTCTCCCTCCACCATGTCGAAGGTGAAGACTTCCGTCCATCCGGGGAGCACAGGATTTATCTTGAAGCGGATAGGCTCTTTCCCAAAAGCTGAATCTGAAGGCACAACGTCAAACTTGTTTTCTCCAAATGTTACGGCCAAAGCTTCTACTCCATCAGGCAGACTGTTAGCAATTTCATTCACTCTCGCACCTGTGAACATGAAGGTGCTGTGGTCACCATTATAGTATTGTAACTTGTAGAGTTGTCCTGAGTCACGATGTTGCCGGTCGAAGCCATGCACCCACTTCACCTCGGCCATCAGCACGTAGAAGATGACGAAGGCCAGCGTGAGACCCAGCAGGTTCAGGTAGAATGCCACACGGCGTGTGGCGAAGAGGTTATATAGAAACTCTTTCATACGTTTTCTTTCATATAATAGGTTTGTCTGCTTATGCGCTTCGGCAAGGCCTTATACCATAATCTCCGCTACAATTTGTCCGTCGAACATGTTGATGACGCGGTCGGCAAAACCGGCGTCGCGTTGCGAGTGGGTCACCATCACGATGGTGGCACCTTCGGCATGGAGTTGCTTCAAGAGGCCAAGCACCTCGAGCCCGTTCTTAGAGTCGAGGTTACCCGTCGGCTCGTCGGCCAGGATTACTTTAGGGTTGCTGATGACGGCACGGGCAATGGCCACACGCTGCTGCTGACCTCCCGAAAGTTGGTTGGGTCGATGCTTGGCACGGTGGCTGATGTCCATGCGTGCCATCACCTCTTCTACACGACGCTTGCGCTCATCGACCGGGACTTTCATATAGATGAGCGGAAGCTCGATGTTGCGGTACACGGTGAGGTCGTCAATCAGGTTGAAGCTCTGGAATACGAATCCTATACCGCCCCGTCGGAGCATGGTCTGCTGATTCTCGTCAAACTCTGCCACATTCACTCCATCGAACCAATAATTCCCGCCAGTAGGACTATCGAGTAACCCCAAGATGTTCATCAATGTAGATTTTCCGCAACCGGAAGGCCCCATCACAGCCACAAATTCGCCTTTCTGCACTTCGATGCTCACTCCGTTGAGGGCTATTGTCTCCACCATTTCTGTACGGAACACTTTTTCGATGTTTTCCGTTTTAATCATAGTCTTTTCCATTCTTCCTATCTGTTTTTAAGATTTATAAATAACACTTTTCACCAAACGCTCTTCAAGCGTCTTCCTATTATATTATAATACAAAAACTGTGCCAAAGCTATAATTATCTGTTTCTCAATGTATTCAAATAATCTCAACAAGGAAAAAGAGTTCTTTTTTTGTGCGATTTCGCACACATTTTGTGCGAAATCGCACAAAATTACAAATAAAAGTTCGCATTCTTTACAAAAAACAGTATATTTGCACCTACATAACGTACAATTATAATTAGGTGTAATGCATACAAGAGAAGAAAAACTGGAAGCCATGGGGCGATTTCTGGATATTTTAGACGAACTGCGCGTAAAATGTCCTTGGGATCGCAAACAGACTAACGAGAGCCTGCGCCCGAACACCATCGAAGAGGTGTACGAACTTTGCGATGCGCTGATACAAGACAATAAGAAGGAGATTTGCAAAGAGCTGGGAGATGTGCTGCTGCACGTGGCATTCTATGCCAAGATAGGCGAAGAGACAGGCGACTTCGATATGGCCGATGTCTGCAACCGATTGAGCGACAAACTGGTGTTCCGCCATCCGCATGTATTCGGAGACACCAAGGCAGAAACAGCCGGACAGGTGTCTCAAAATTGGGAACAAATCAAGCTGAAGGAAAAAGACGGTAACAAAACAATACTCAGCGGAGTGCCTTCGGCCTTGCCGTCCCTCATCAAAGCTTTCCGAGTGCAAGAGAAAGCGGCCAATGTGGGATTTGATTGGGCCGAACGCGAGCAGGTGTGGGACAAAGTAAAGGAAGAAATTGGAGAATTTCAGACAGAAGTGGCCAACATGGACAAGGAAAAGGCCGAAGCGGAGTTCGGAGACATACTCTTCAGTCTGGTCAATGCAGCCCGGCTCTACCGCATCAATCCGGACAACGCACTGGAGCTTACTAACCAAAAGTTTATCCGCCGCTTCGGATATGTGGAAGAACACAGCATCCGACAAGGCCGGCAACTGAAGGAGATGACACTCTCCGAAATGGATTCTCTTTGGAATGAAGCCAAAAAACAGGGACTTTGACAGGCTTTTCTCTCCTACTATTGGAGAAAAGAACTCTCTGAATACATTTTTTCAGCAAAAAAGTTTGCCAGTTCCATAAAAAGCCGTACCTTTGCACAGCAATTAGCAAATTGGGGTATGGTGTAATGGTAACACTACAGATTCTGGTCCTGTCATTTATGGTTCGAGTCCATATACCCCAACAGGGGTGAGTGCCGCCTTCCAACTGACTTCGGTCGTGGAGGGCGGTTTTTTGTGTGTGAACACTCGCCTTACACAAACGCGACGGCGCGGAGAAAAGGCTATAAAATCCCTTTCTCCGCGCCGTCAGTTTATGATTAAAATTTTACTTGGCAATCACCAGATAATAGTTCTTCTTTCCTCGCTGTACGAGCAGATATTTGTCGTTTAACAGGTCGGCCACAGTGATGAGTTGGTCGAAAGCAGCCAGTTTCTCTTTGTTGAGCGACACACCCCCACCCTGTGTGAGCTTGCGCATCTCACCTTTTGAGGGGAATACGGAAGCAGCCTCAACGAAAAGGTCAACAGCCTTTGCACCTTCAACAAGCAATCCTTTGTCAATCTCAAACTGGGGCACACCTTCGAAAACAGCCAGCAGTGTGGCCTCATCAAGCTTGTGCAGTGCTTCGCTCGTGGCATTTCCGAACAGGATGTTCGAAGCCTCCACTGCTGCATTGTACTCTTCCTCGGAGTGCACCATGACGGTGACCTCTTTGGCCAGACGCTTCTGCAAGAGACGCAGATGAGGAGCAGCGGCATGTTCGGCAATAAGTGCCTCCACCTCCTCACGACCGATGGTAGTGAAGATTTTGATATAGCGGGCGGCATCCTCGTCGGTCACGTTCAACCAGAACTGGTAGAACTTGTAAGGAGACGTATAGTTAGGGTCGAGCCATATATTTCCACTTTCGGTCTTTCCGAACTTGCCCCCATCTGCTTTGGTAATGAGCGGACAAGTCAGGGCAAATGCCTCACCCCCCTTGGTGCGCCGAATCAACTCCGTACCGGTAGTGATGTTTCCCCATTGGTCGCTTCCACCCAGCTGCAACCGGCAGTTCTTGTTCTCCCAAAGGTAGAGGAAGTCGTATCCCTGAAGCAACTGGTAGGTGAATTCAGTGAACGAAAGTCCGTCGCGAGCTTCACCGTTGAGCCGCTTCTGGACACTGTCTTTTGCCATCATGTAATTGACGGTGATGTGTTTTCCTATCTCGCGGGCAAAATCAAGGAAGGTGTAATCCTTCATCCAATCGTAGTTGTTCACCAGTTCTGCCTTGTTTTCCGCATCGCTTTCAAAATCGAGGAATTTGCCCAGCTGCTTCTTGATGCAAGCGACGTTGTGACGCAAGGTCTCCTCGTTGAGCAGGTTACGCTCTGCCGACTTTCCCGAGGGATCGCCTATCATACCTGTGGCTCCTCCCACCAATGCCAACGGCTTGTGTCCGCAACGCTGCAGATGCTTCAGCATCATCACTCCGCAGAGGTGTCCGATGTGCAATGAATCGGCCGTGGGGTCGATACCCAGATAAGCCGTCACCATCTCCTTGGCAAGGAGTTCTTCTGTGCCCGGCATCATGGTGTGTATCATGCCGCGCCATTTGAGTTCTTCTACAAAGTTCATTATTTTTTTCTTTTTAATCATTACCTTACAATTGCGCGGCAAAAGTACGACCTTTTTAGCGAATAGACAAGTAAATCAGCCTCCTTTTAGCACCGCACCTACCCTATCTGCCACCATTTCTTTTTGACAGGCTTCGGCACTCCCAGCGAGTCCTCTATCTCCTCACGCAGAATTTCGGCATAACTTTTTCCTTCCTTGATCATCCGATAGATGGCTCCCCAATCGGGGATGCCTCCTACGTTGCGGTCGTCGATAAACATTTCCACCTTCAATTTGCGGGAATACCCCCTATCAGTAAGTTTCTCTTCCGGATAATCCTTGTTGACAGCATAAAACTCCACACCCCGCTGGCGGCACCACTCTACCGCCTCGTCAAGCAATGCTCCCTCTCGCACACTCCATAGTATCAGCCGGTGATGCTCCTTGATAAGCAGCTTCAGCGTGTCAATGGCGAAAGGTATCTCTGCCCCGATTTCAGGATATCGGTGCTCTACAATGGTTCCATCAAAATCTACTGCTATAGTCATAATACGTTATGATTCGTTTTTATTGATACGGTTTTAACCCTTCATTTCTCTGACAAAGATAGCAACTTGTACATGAACAGGCAAATATTCATCCATAAAAAAAGAAAAAAGGATGCTTTTGGCGATGCTTTGTGTATCTTTGCAGACGAAAATGATAAAGACAAGGAAAAGCAAGCATATATGAACAACGATACCATTTGCGCCATATCTACCGCTCAGGGCGGAGCCATCGGAGTTATCCGCGTCAGTGGACAGATAGCCATAGAGGCAACCTCACGTTTATTTTCACCTATTAATGGAAAGCGCTTAAAAGAGCACCGGAATTTTTCCCTGACCTTTGGGAAAATTTTCTCAGACGAGGGAGAAATTATTGATGAGGTATTGGTCTCCATTTTCCGTGCTCCCCATTCCTATACGGGTGAGGATTCTGTGGAGATATCCTGCCATGGTTCCTCTTACATTCTTCAGCGCGTACTCCAACTGCTGATAGGGCAAGGGTGTCGCCTTGCCGAGCCGGGAGAATATACCCAGCGTGCTTTCCTCAATGGAAAAATGGACTTGAGCCAGGCAGAAGCCGTGGCCGATGTGATAGCTTCCTCTTCAGCGGCAACCCACCGGTTGGCCATGAACCAGATGCGTGGCGGATTCAGTCGCGAACTTTCCGCTTTGCGTGACAAATTGCTTCACCTCACTTCATTGATGGAACTGGAACTTGACTTCAGCGATCACGAGGAGTTAGAGTTTGCCGACCGCACTGAACTTTCACAGATAGCCGATGAGATAGAGCAAGTCATCAGCCGCCTGGCCAACTCCTTCAGTGTAGGCAATGCATTGAAGAATGGAGTACCTGTTGCCATCATCGGTGAGACGAATGCAGGAAAATCCACTCTCCTCAATGCCTTGCTCAACGAAGAGAAGGCCATTGTCAGCGATGTTCATGGCACAACGCGCGATGTCATTGAAGACACCATCAATCTTCGTGGCACTACTTTCCGCTTCATTGATACGGCAGGTATCCGTCAGACAACTGATGTGGTGGAGAGCATCGGTATCGAGCGCACCTTCCAGAAGATAGACCAAGCAGACATCGTCCTTTGGATGATTGATGCCGATAATTCAGCACTCAAAATTCAGAACTCAGCACTCAAAACAGAACTCCTTCCCCATCTCAAAGGCAAGAACCTGATTATTCTTTTCAATAAGTGTGACAAAGTATCCCCTGAACATCTTGCTGAATGGGAAACCACCTTTGCCGATGTCAATGCCCCCAAACTCTTTCTTTCTGCCAAGCATCGCCAAGGATTGGACGAATTGGAAACCCTATTGGTAAAGACCGCAGCCCTTCCCGAAATCACCCAAAACGATGTCATTGTCACCAATGTCCGCCATTATGAGGCTCTCACTCATGCTCTCGATTCAATCCACCGCGTACAGAATGGCCTACAGATGAACCTTTCTGGCGATTTTGTCTCGCAAGACCTCCGCGAATGTATCCACCACCTCTCCGACATCGTAGGTGAGGTGTCAAATGATTCTGTACTTCAAAACATTTTTAGGCACTTTTGCATCGGCAAATAGCCTCATTTTTAGCAACTTGCACTAACTTGCACTAATTTATAATAAAGTATTGAAAGTCACCCACTTAGGGTGGCTTTCTTTATTTTAACACTTTCCAGTTAGTATTTGTTTTTACTAGTTTTTCACACTAATTTTGGCTCAAATTTCGTTCCTGTCCCTCCAACGTGCGGTTCTGAAATGATGCAAAAAACTCATTAAGGACACTATGTGCAAAACACTGCAAAATCACCAATGTCCGACATTACCTGCGTTTGTCGAAACACGGAACCATCATGCAAAACGTTGCAAAAAGGTGAAAAACGTTGCAAAGAAAAAAGGCGATATTATCACCATTATGCGACATTATGAATACATAAATATGAAGATTTTAAAGACCTGTAAAGTGTGTGGAAAACCATTTGTTGGTTCCAAAATGACGAACAAGTACTGTTCATCAAAGTGTAAGAATGTCGCAAAATGTGAAGCAAATATGCGATATAAGAAGAAAGTGCGTAAAATAGTAAATTCAAACGAAGAAAATACTCAACAAAAAGACCTTTATCTTAAACCATTTCTGACACCAAAAGAAGTTTCACTTTTAATGGGAGTATGTATAACAACAGTATATAGATATTTCTATTCAGGTACTATCAAAGCTGTTCGTCTAAGACAAAGAACGTTTATTCGTAGAGAAGACTTGGATAAGTTCTTCGAAGAATCTTCATCATATAGGAAAAGAAGTAATCAAAGAGCTGACAAGAATGAATATTATACACTACGTGAAATTATGGATAAATACCATATAGGCCGCAAAGCTGTATGGGGGCGGTGTGACAGATTAGGAATACCTAAAATCTATATTGGTCGTAATACATTCTTTAGTAAAACCGCTGTTGATTCAAAGTTTGGTGAACTTATAGAAGATGTTAATCTTGAAAACTATTATACAGTACAGGAAATAATGGAACTATATCGTATGTCAAAAGCGAACGTAATATCATTTGTTTATAGGAATAAGATACCACGTGTAAAACGTGGCATGACTGTTTATTATTCTAAAATTCATATTGATAGTTTCAAGCGTAAAGGAGAAGGTCCAGATCCAGATTGGTACACATATCCAGAAATTGCAGAACGATACGGTTTTACTAAAGACCAGATAAGTTATACACTAAAATCATATGATATTAAAACAGAGAAACGTGGAAAGTTTACCATGATATACCGAACGGACTTTGATAAAGTAGCTGCCAAACGTCTAGCAGGAGCAGAACGAGTTCTACACTTAGATGGCACGGAATCCATTGTTATGCAAGCCAAACCTAAAGAAAGAACATGCCCTCCTACTCCAGATGGGTATTATTCAACAGAAGAGATGGCTGCCATGTTTAAAGCATCTCACAGTTATGTAAGAAACATAACTAGAGAACATGATATACCAAAGATAGCTCTGAAGGGGTTTAATTTCTATGAGAAAACAGCTGTTGATTCATTATATAACAAAAAGATGAAATATGCAGATATTATTGATTGGATTACTCCGGAAGAGATGAGGGCTACTTTCAAGATGACAGAAGGAGCTTGTAGAAGTTTCATCAAAAGACACCAAATACCTGCCAAAGTTGAATATGGAAAAACCTATTATTCAAAACAACACATCATTGATGTGAAGGAACGTAACTTTGAAGGTCGTGAAAGATATTATGACATAGAAGAAGCATCAGAGAAGCATAAAATAAGTAAGGATGTGGTCAGGTATTACGTAAGGCACTATAAAATCACTAGAATTAGATTTGGACAATTCGTATTTTTCAAAAAAGATGAGTTGGATAGAGTGATTAAAGAAAGACAAATGATTCGTTTAGAAAAGAACAATATAGAAAATATTGAGAAATAGAATGAATTACTTGATGATTACAAGTATCAGCATTATATCATTATAGAATTTTGCGCCCAAATAATAAATAATAACCAAAAACATATCATTATGCAGTGTTGTAAATCAGTAACTCTCCGATTTCGCGACAGACGGAATGGAACACAATCATTATTCTTGGATTATTATCCAGGTTATCGTGACCCCAAAACGATGGAACTGAAACGTCGTCAATCTTTAGGCATGTATATCTATAAGAATCCGACTACAATTGAGCAGAAGGAATTCAATGCACTCATTATTAAAAAAGCCGAAGCTATAAGATGCAAGGTCTATATCGATGTCATTAATGAAAAATATGAGTTCTTTGATAAAGACAAGCTTAAAGCGAGCTTTCTTGAATATTACAGGGAGCAGATAAGAAACAACTACGAAAAGATGGAAGCTTCTTTCAAACATTTCGAGTATTTCTGTGATGGTGTGTGCTTATTTGAAGATATAGACATGAAGCTATGCAAGAAATATTTGTCATATCTGTTAGGTGCCAAAAGCATGATTCATAAGAAACGACTATCACAGAATACAGCTGCTGCTTACTGGTCGGTGTTTAAAAGAATGTTAGGCAATGCCTATAGAGATAATATATTACGTGACAATATAGCGGACAGACTTGAATTCATTCCTTATGTAGAGACCCATAGACAAAGTCTTACATTAGAGGAAGTTCGTGATATGTATGCAACTCCATGCGTCGTGCCTCAATTAAGAAAAGCAGCCATATTTGCCTGTCTTACTGGATTGCGTATAAGTGATATACTCCAAATCAGGTGGGACAATATCAGAACCTATGCTGATGGTGGCAGATATTTAGAGTTCATCTGCCAAAAGACCAAAAGAAAAACAGTCGTTCCAATAAGCCAGGAAACTTTTGAGTTGATACTACCTCAAAGAGGAGACTTAATATTTAGGGGACTCAAAAGGCAACATACACAAAAGGAATTAAGAGAATGGATTATGGATTGCGGTATAGAAAAGCATATAACCTTCCACTGTTTCCGTCATACCTATGCGTCACTGCAATTGGAGATGGGTACTGACATCTATACCGTCCAGCATCTATTGAGTCACAAACATGTATCGACTACTCAGATTTATGCATCTCATGCTGACCCCAAACTTCGTGAAGCTGCTGACAGAATTACGTTAACAGATGTTAATATAAGTAATGAAAACAAGTGAAAACGAATAATCATATTTTTCAAAGAAGATACAAACAAGTGAAAATATATCCAAAATGTGAAATTAAAATTGTTTGCAATATCTTGTATATCAGTATTATAAATAAACTTAACTAAAGAAAGATTTATCTTACTAACTAATATTAATTCGTTGGATTCTCTCTAACTTTGTGTCACGAAACTCAAATAATCAAGAGTAATTATGACAAATAAGTTTAGAGAGAATTTCTTTATTCTGCTCAGTTCAAACATCTGTACCATTGTAATGGTAATCATTATTCCGCGGATATTGAACGGCACTGTTATTTCAGATGATGAAGGAATAGCCTTATCAAATTACACATCTATAGGCGGTATAATCTACTGTCTTTGTTGCGTTGTTCTGATTTGTGTACTCTATGCTTTTATCAGGCAACATGACCAATCTGGAATAGTGATTAACAATAATGTCACACCTGTTCAAACTGCAAATTATCCGAATGAAAGTGCTGACTATATACGTGAGAAACATCGCAAAGATATGGAAGTGGAAAAAAATGTCAGACTTAAAACAGTGACCGACTACACATATAATATAATGTCTCCTTTCCTTACTGATGATTGTTTGGATCTGTTATGCCAGAACATCAAACTCTTTGAAGTTCCTGGTTCAAGTTTGACTGCCATTAGGACAAACGGCAGTTTATCAACGCTTGACATCAAACATTACGGATGGAATATTGGCGAAAGACTCGGTTGGAGTGGCCAGCAAAGAGCGTCATTCATCAAATTATGTTTCCCTAAGGAGTTATCAGAACTTGAAGTTGAGACAATAAGAAGGACATTCAGACAAAAGGGCAAATGTATTATTGACATTGACATTCCTGCCAAAGACAGTTTTGATTTTCATTGATTCGAAATATTATTTAATTATGATGGATAAGATATACAAAGAACAAGGTATCACCTTTAATGACTTGCCTGAAGCAATGTCAGTTATGCTCAGAAAAGTAGAAAACATGGAACAAGCCATTGTCGGGCTTCGTGAAGACATCAAGAAGACAAAGGTTCATCAGGAATCTGAGCACATTCCAATGGATGTTCAAGAAGCTTGTGAGTTTTTGAATCTAAAGAAATCCACTATGTATTATTACATACAGAATGGTTTAATCCCGACTAGCAAGAAAGGGAAAAAGTACACCTTTTTCAAAGATGAGCTAATCAAATGGGTTGAGTCAGGACGAAAAAACGAATCGACTCCGTCTTTTGAAGAAATGGAATCTATTTTACGTAAACGAAGTTACAGAAAACGCGTATAATTATTTGGTTTGCATACTAAAAGATACAAATAATCGGTTATATCTATATAAACTCTTCTTAAATGAAGATAATCTGCACATTTTGTAAGTAACTTTGCAAAATATTATACTTTAAACATTTTATTCACAAAAAGAATTATGTCAAGGGAAAAGCAAACTTCCGGACTCTCTCTTTTTGTGTTCACGTTGTTTTGAACAATGTACAAAATCAGAGATTGAGCAGCCCGAGGTCGATAGACTTTGGGCTTTATTTCGTACTGCCTATGAGCAGTACCAGTCTGAAATCATCAATGGTGACAAGCTTTATGGTCGCTATGTCAATGATTTCATAAGTTATCATCTTCCAGTATTCAGTTCTGATGAACATGTAATCAGAAGACATGTCATGCATGTCAATGCTATGCATGAACTTCTTACAGAACGTGTTGACCTCGTAAAAAAGTATTTCGACAAAGATGATTTCTCTTTTGCCGATTATGAAATCATGTACAAAGAGTTCAATACCGTTGGCATTGTCCGTCAGCAGGCAGAACTAATTGCCTGCTTCAATGAAAAGCAGATTAGCCTCATTACAGAATTTGTAAATGAGGCTAATTTGTTTATGGAGCCTGTCAACGAAAGAACGCTTGGTGCATTCTTTAGCTGTAGTCTGGAATATCCTTTGGTAGCATCAAATGCCAGTTCTTTCCTGCTTCTTTTGAATATGCTGTACAAGAACAAGTTGGTATCATTCGGGTGGCAGAAACTGGTAGCTGACAAGGGGCTTTTGAAATCAAATCGTGGCAGACAAACAATGTCAAAAACTGCAATCAGCAGTCGTATTGCCGAACAGATGACGAGGTTCCCATATACAGGGAACGGCCCATATAGTATGTTAATCAAACAACTGAAAGAATGTATGTAGAATAGAAGAAAATCAATCATCTGAAACAATAGTAGCGTGATTAGTTTCGTGACTCATTATGTGATCACGAAAGTTTCTGATGATTAGTGACTTATCGGAGCTACCTTTGCCACTGAATCGGTTCTGTTCAGGGGTAGCTCCCCTTTTGTCTAACAATAAAAGCATATATAAATATGAGTAATACCAAAATGGACCTGAAGATAATGTCCAAGCGAGTTGAACTTCTAGAAATGAAAATAAAGGAACTGGAAAAACTCGCCCCTGAATCCTATGAAACAAGACTTAAACAAGTCGAAGAAACCATTTACGTTGCCAAGGAGATGCTGACCGTTACCGAAGCTTCCCTGTATCTGGGACTCTCCATGTCACAAATATATAAAATGACCAGTACAATGGCCATTCCGCATTACAAGCCTAGAGGCAAGATGGTTTATTTCGACAAGAAAGAACTCAACAGATGGATGAAAAAGAATCACATGGTGCCACGTGGTTATTCAAAGAAGAATGATGATAAAGAAGGACAATAAAATGCAAGCGGTTAACTATTCAGACCAATATCTCACCACGTTGTTGAGAAAAACTGAAATTGTCATCTGGAAGTTCAAGAACCGTAAAAAGAATAATAGAAATGGGAAGAAACAAAAATAATATTTCGGAGCAGTCACTTAAAAACGGTTCTCCAGAGATAGGCATGCTTGGCAAAAACGATTTTAGCGAAGACGAACTAGAAGCTTATCTTAACCAGGGAGAGATTAAAGCTTCCGACAAGCCTCAGGTTCCTCCTCAAATACTCTGGGTCGGTGACTGTACGATTGCAACCTTCGGGAATTTCAGTGCATCCACAGGCAAGGCCAAATCAAAGAAGACATTTAATATCTCTGCGATGGTAGCAGCAGCTGTTACAAACTCAACCATACTGAATTATCGGGCCAGTCTCCCAGAGGGTAAGCGAAAAGTCTTATACTTCGACACCGAACAAAGCCGGTATCACTGCCATAATGTCGTTACAAGAATATACCGTCTGGCCAATTTAAGCATGAAACGTGAAGACAAGCGAATCAAATTTTTTGGCTTGCGTGAATTTACTCCTACCCTAAGAATAGCTCTTATAGACTACGCATTAAGAACTATCGACGGCATTGGTCTTGTTATCATAGATGGTCTTCGTGACCTCATGTATGACATCAATAACGCAAAGGAGTCAACAGATGTGATGACCATGCTCATGGCATGGACAAGCAAATATGACCTGCATATCCATTGTGTACTCCATCTTAACAAGAATGACAATAATACCAGAGGTCATATTGGTACGGAATTGGAGAACAAGGCTGAGACTGTACTTGTCATCAGCAAAAACAAGCAGGATGCCAGTATCAGTGAGGTCAAGCCTATGCACATGCGAGACAAGGAATTCTCATCATTTGCATTCCATATTGACAGCAATTCCCTTCCAGTATTGGATCCCGGATACCATGTGACTGTTGTCAAGCCGAAAGACAAACCGCTTACATCGTTAGCTAACGAAGTTCACTTGACTGTCTTGAATCAAATTTTTGATGGAGTCAAGTCTGTCAAATATTTGGAACTCATTGATTTAATGGCAAAAACGTATGCGAAAGAAGGTTATCAGCGTGGGATAAATGGTGTCAAAGAACTGCTTAAGGTTTTGAAAGAAAACCATGTGATTACCCACGATGACAACGGCTATACATTTCATCCAGAGAAACTGGCCAATGCCAAGTGAGTTTAGGTTTAAGTTTAAAAGCGTATATACATATTAAATTAATCTTATTATTCACTCATGACAATAGAAGAAATAAAGTCCGTCAGTATTATACACTACCTTGAAGCAACGAACCGCAAACATTCCTATATAAGGAAAGGCATCTATTTCTATCTTTCCCCTTATAGAAGTGAAAGGAATCCCTCATTCGCAGTCAATGCTAAAGATAACTTTTGGTATGATTATGCCACATGTGAAGGTGGGAACATCATCAACCTTTTCCAAAAGGAGCATCCAACCTATACCAATCATGAGGTGTTGATTGAACTTCAAAGGATAATTCAAGATAATAATCTCCAGTTCCATATCGATTATGTAGGAAGAGACAGAGAACAGCAGGAAAAGGAAAAATGGAAACAATCGTGCCAGGACAGAGGACAGGATTCTAATACAGTCATTGACGGCATATACGAACTCTCCCATCCTAACCTTCGAAACTACATAACTTCCAGAAGGGTCGATTTTGACGTTGCCAAGAAATACTGCAAACAGGTACACTATTCTGTTTATGGTAAAAGCTATTATGCCATATCCTTTGCAAATATTGAAGGTGGCATGGAGGTTAGAAACAAGTTCAGCAAGCGAACCATAGGAAGGAAATCCATTTCTATAGTAAAACCAGATTCCGAGAATAACACTGAGTGTTGCATATTTGAGGGTTTCTTCAATATGCTGACTTATGAAACTATCAGGAAATGGAATATGGACATCGGACTATGTTTGGAAGCGAAGTGTGACTATTATATTTTGAATAGCATAGGTAATATTAAAATAGCACTTCCTTTTCTGTCAGGATATAAAGTCATCCATTGTTTTCTTGACAATGACTCATCAGGAAAAGCTACAACAAATATAATATTGAATGCTTACCCCACTACTTCAGTCGATGAATCCTACAGATATGAAGAATATAATGACATCAACGATGTGATTTGTGGCATTACAATAAAATCACACCAATGATAATTATAGTACAATTTGTCATCATGAAAGAGACTTCCAATAGGTTGTCTCTTTTTTTTGATTATAATCAAAGTTATAGTATGGTAATTTGAGAAATATCATACTTGTTATGTAAACTGTGTTAAGTTTCAATTGTGAAACCTTGCAATATTCTGCCATTTGTATAATTCGTTGTTTCTTTGCACCAACATTTGAATTGAAATAAGATTAAAATCAATTTTCGTAGTATGATTTTCAACAAACGATAATACATAAATATCAGATATTTTTATGACAGCATTTACAATTTTCGTTCTCTTCCTGACATTCGCTTATGTGGTATATTTCGCAGTTATGATAACACTTGATCTTCATAAAAAGAAGGAAGTACAAAATAGTGACGAAGAAGTGTTCGACGTTAGTGATATGTCGCAACAGGAGGAGCCAACATGTATTGAAGAAGAAGTTAATAGTGAAGAAAACGGCGTTCTTAAATACACGGATGAAATCACAGACGACGGTATCAGAATACTTAACCCCATCGGTGGTAATCAGCAAAGTAATGAACCGACTCAATCAATTCCAGAAGAAAATCCAGATGACTCTGATAATGACGAACTAAATGAGGAACATGAGGAAAATATGGAAGTCATTGAAACAAAAGCACAGGAAAGTTTAATCTCGGATTGCTTCTTCGATCATTTGAATGATATGCATAATAATCGTAAGTTAGAAAAGAAAGGCGTTATCGACAATGTGTAAAATCAGCAAGTTTTTTCTTTGCATAGTCAGCATCATGCTCATCCTTCCGATGTCCGCAGCTGCAAAATGCGGTGGCGTGGATTACAGTTGGGGAGCTGATGCTCTCGCAAACGCGCATGATTATGCCGTTACGATGATGTTGTATATCGTTTATCTGGCAAATGCCATTGCCGCAATTATTGTGATTATCGGAGCCACTCAAATCTACATAAAGATGACAACAGGCGAAGGTGATATAACCAAGAGCATCATGATGTTAGTCGGAGGTTGTTTGTTCATGATTGGAGCATTTATCGTATTCCCCGCATTTTTTGGGTATAACATAGTTTAGGGTAAAGTTTTTAGGATAACTATTTTGAAAGAAAGATATCTCAACCTGCAGGAGAGATTGTGTTCAATAACAATTAGTATTAACAGTAAAAAGAAAATGAAAAAATTAAAGAAACTCACAAAGAGTATTTTCGGCGCAGGTCGTTTGAAAACACTCGCTATGATGTTAATGTTCGGAACTGCATTGACCTTTGCACAGAATGCCGCAGGTGACTACAGCGCAGGAACCAGTGCTCTTGCAAGCGTTACAGAAGAAATCGCAAAGTACGTTCCTTATGTTGTCAAGTTGTGTTATGCTATTGCCGGTGTGGTTGCCGTTGTAGGTGCAATCTCGGTCTATATCAGCATGAACAACGAGGAACAGGATGTCAAGAAGAAGATTATGATGGTTGTCGGAGCATGTATCTTCCTTGTTGCTGCAGCTCAGGCTCTCCCATTGTTCTTCGGTATTTAATCCTTCGGTTAAAGAATAGACATTTATCATGGCAGCAGAACAAAAGTACAATCAATACGTCAGTTATCCCATATTCAAGGGGCTTCAGAAACCTCTGGAATTCATGGGTGTTCAGGGGCGTTATATCACATGGGCAGCTTGTGCTATAGGTGGGGCCATTCTCGGTTTCATCATCGTTTACTGTATTGTGGGATTTTTGGCTGGACTTATTGTTCTTGCTGTTTCTCTTTCTACAGGTGCTGCACTTATCTTTTTCAAGCAAAAGAAAGGATTGCATACTAAGAAATCGGATCATGGTGTATTTGTCTATTCATGTTCGCGCCGAATTTAGAAAACAATTCAAAAGTAAACAAATGAGCAAGTGTGTTGAATTCTGAATAATGTGTAATCGATAGGCTCACCCTCTCGTGAGGATGAGCCTATCTTAAATAATGATGATGAAAAGAATATGGTTTTATATGTAATCCTTGCATTCGTAGCAATCCTTGTAGGCATGGCTATTTCTGTCTATGCTTTCGGTACAGGCGGCAAGCGTAAGAAAATCTTTCAGGACATCTACTTCTCTGTTGAGAATAATCACGGCAAAACCAAAAGCGCAACTTTGCAAAAACGAAATGTGATTTTTTGGAGCAAAAACGAAATGCACAAAAATTACAGAAAAAGCCACTCATTGAGCGGCTTTTTTCATTTGTTCAAACAGTGTTCGAACAA
>JAFTNZ010000006.1 GCA_017451645.1 Bacteroidaceae bacterium
AAGGCATATCTTCCGGAAGCATTTTGGTAGCGCATCAATGCCAAGAACATTTTGGTATGGTCATTCTCGCTCATCTTCCATGCCGTAAATACATTATAGGGATTTTGGCGGTTGCTTACCCGGCTTCTCTCACTTTCAATGCTTTCAGCCACTTCTTTAATCTTTTCCGCGGTCCAGTTTTTCATCATTTTATTATTTAATCATTCTATGAATCCAATATAGTAACACCGGGAGAAAAATTCAAAGATTTATCTCTACATTCAGATTATTCTTCTAATTCTTCTTCTATACGATACTGCACACCTTTTGCTGCTTCAATAAACGTTTGTAAATCTTTAATCGTCCACCTTTTCTTTGTATTTCTGCAACGTAATTCATAATGTGTCTACGATTCCCTATTTCATCGCGAGGTTTTTAAGTTTTTATATATTCTATTGTTATACGATTTTCTTCAGTTTCTCCCACACACGCACCATGGCAAGGGTATCGAGGTGGCAGTAGGCAAGCAGGGCCTGGCGTGCTTTTTCTGCCTCTTTGGTCGACATGTCTTTAATCTTCGGGAAGATGGTCATGGCATGACCACCGTTCTGCACCAAGGGGTTGAGGTTGTGGTAATTCAATTCCTCATCATCGGGAAAGAGGGCGGGCAGCACGCTCTTGATGCTGAACGAACCGCCCATGGCGGGAGTATAGTAATGCCCACGGCGGAAGGGGATAAGCAGGTCAATGATGTTGTCGCGTATGTTCATCAGGTGAGTGGCAAGGTCAGGGTATGCTTCAGCCATCTCCTTGATACGAGCCTTTTCAAAAGTATCGTTATAAACCATTGTGCAGGCATCCATCGGAATATCATGACAGAGCGCTTCGGACAATGCACGGCGTGGGTCACTGCCATCGCTCGGGGCAAGGAATGCTGCGTGTTTCAATGGACCACCCTCATGCTCGATGTAGTGAAGCGAATACTGAAAGGTTATCTGCTGATAGGGACGTGTGCCGTCGTACTGAGGCACCACCTGCTGCATGGTCTCGAAGTCAAGGAAGTAGAGCGGATAGGTGATTGTGTCAAGGAAATCCCGCAAGCCCGCCTTATCAATATGCTCCACCTGGTTTAGCGTGCAGTTGATTTGCATGTCCTGTATGTAGCCCAAAGATACGTTTTGTAACTGCTCAAAAGTGATGATCCCCCTGTTGTAGCAATCAATTTTCTTGGTGAAAGTGAAACCGCCACGTCCTTTGCCGCCATAGACATTGAAGACCGATGGCACTGGCAGTTCGCGTGTGCAATATTCCCAAAAGGCGCACTTATAGGGTTTCTGGCAGTATTCCGCCAACACAGAGGGCTGCTCGCTCTCCATAGCAAGCACTTCGTGAGCATGGCCTGCTTGCATAGGTACCTTCAGGTATTCGTTGGCCACAAGTTCCTTCAGGTCGATGATGTTGAAGAGTTGCTGCAAATCCAGATCTCCCTGGCGCACATAGTCCTTATTCAAGGTAACCAAGTAAGTACCGGTCACTTTCACACCACACTGCTCCAACACCCACTTCTGGTAGGCTATGTCTATGGCATACTTGCCAAACTCCTTGTCTGTGGCATCAGCGTCTGCATTGCTCGAACTGCTCTTCACCTCGTAGATGGCCCACCCGTCAGCCGTCTTGCGCAGGATGTCCACGGCACAGTAGTTGCTACCCGCATCCACCCTTGCCATCGGTCCGTCACCGTGCGCCGATTCATCGTAATTTCCATCTTCATCAAACGGAGGCCTCACCATTCCGGATTTCTCCCACAACGACCATCTGTCGTAGCTGAACGAGGCCTCGCAGATAACTTCCGTCCCGCGTGCCATCTCCTCGCGCGTCTTTTCTATCATGACACCCAGATCAAGCTTACCGTCCTCTTTCACAGTAGTCACCTCCACGAAGTCTCCAAAGAGTCCCATAGCGAGGTCGCCCACCACATTGCCCTCGGCAAAGCGGGCCTCCACACCGGCATCTACTGTAGCTTCTTCGGGTTTGTTTACACTAAGCCACAGAACTTTCGCGCATTGGCAATACTTGGTATATCTTGATTTTGAAAGAGATGTCTTCATTTGTATGTATTATTTCTACTTGAACATATTATCTGTGAAGTTTGCTTCACTCCCACTGTTTTTCCCAATCGATGATGTTTGCATACACTTCGAGCAAGGCGTCTTTCACTTGGAGCAACGAATCCACGCTCAAACGGCTAAGGGGGAGTTTGTCTCCATGCGCACCGCATACGTACCACTCGCCATCCGCTTTAACCACACTCATGCATCGTCCCTCGTCCGAATGGGACAGTTCTTTAACGCGATAGGCTGCAGTCTTTATCTCCTTCACTCCTTCCCATCCGTCAGGTATGTGCAACTGGTTTGCCACTTGCTTCCTGATGATGTCGGCACACAAGTCGTAGATGTCAGCACGAATCGTAGCAATATCATTGGCAGCCCTCTTTGCCTCGTGCTCTCTGAACTGTTCTTTTTCTCCGTCCATCATTCGTTGTAACTTTTCTATAAAATCACGACTTCCTCTCATCTGGCTTTTAATGGTTTAAAGGTTATTGCATTTCATTTACCGGCATCACCTGTCTTAAATTTATCCGCATTGCAGCCAACAGTTCCTGCAGGTGCGCCACAGACTCCACCCCACCTTGATAGCGGTTGTTGGCAATGCTTATCCGGGCAGTACTGCTGACGGGGAAGTACTCAATGGAGAACACGGTGCGGTCGTTGTTCTCCACCTCATAGTAGCTCCAGTAGCGTCCACTCCCCCACTTGCCACTGCCATGGGCATGGAACAGGAAACCATGCTCACGGCAGAATTGCTCCAATCCTTTGGTTGTAGAAAACTGGTTCATAGCCTCTCCTCCAGAGGTTTGGCAGCCTCATCCGCCAGGAATTGGCGAAGGGTGCGGCCGTCATCGGTGCGAAGGGAGTCCATCCTTTCCTGTGTCAGCCGACGTCCACCATGCATATAATTTGAAGCATCCAACAGGATACGTGAGCCACGGTATTGGATATAGCACACTTCATTGCCCGTTGTGGGGCTTTTGAGTACCCTGGTACGATACAGGTTGTGGTCATCGCGTTTGTTATTTTTGAAGACAAGTTCATTATTCTCCCGTTTGTAAAGTTTGAACATCCCTGTGCGTGCCACATCCGAGGGGACCCCTCTGTGTGCCAGATGCGATGGCAAATCTGCCAGATAAACCATGGGCCAAACACCGGTAGAGGTCTCTTCTTCTTTTACAAATACCTTTTCCATATCTTTTTTTATTGGTTACAGGGATAATATAGTGACATCGGGAGAAAAATTCAAAAAAATCAAAAGAAAAATGATCATTTTTTATTTCAACTAATTTTATTTATCCATTACAGCTCTTATCGGAAAACCATAATCCTTTGAAAGAGTCCCTATTTCCGGCTTGTATGTCGTTCGTGAACTTTCTCCATTTCTTATCATCTTTCTCATCTCTTCCGGCATGGATGTATCAGTTGGGATTGAAGCCTTCACTGCAGAACTTTTTACATACGTACTGGTGGTATTTGTCCAATAATGTGCCCAATAGACATATTCAGTGAAAGGAATAAATAACGATTTTCCATTTTTTGCTATAAAAATCATCCCTTTTCCATTTTCAGCCTTTTTCATTTCGCAATTATCAAACAATTCCCTCCATTGTTCTTCGGTAGGCACATGCCATCCCGTTCCCCATCGGACAATAGCCGGATCATTTATTTCATTCAGTTTGGCACCTTTCTTTGGCTTAATTAGAGGCTTATAGTTTTTCTCTGTAAATTTTTCCTTTGGTTCTATTTCTCCCCAAGCAAACAAGTATCCAACATCTTCCTGGCTTTTCGAGCCAATGTTTCTGTCCGCCCAAAGAACACTTAATCCCAAATCAACCATATAAACACTATCCTTTTCAGCCCTTTGCGCTGAAAGAGTCTTTTCCGGTCCGATGATTCGATAATGAGTAGCACAATCCCATCTCCTAAGCGAATCATTATAGATATGCTGCACCTGCAAATAAGCAGGAGATGGCAGAGAATCTCGTGCCATTTGCTTCTTCATCTCTTCGTTCAGTCTTTTTTCTTCTTCATTTATAGATAAACTCAATCCCCTCCTATCACCATATAAAAAGAGTGGAGAGATTTTATTAGGCTTATATTTCTGAAGAAAATACTCAAAATCTTCTTTTTTAACGCTACGTTCATGAATCTTCGTCATGATGATTTTGTAAGCGATTTTTTCTTTCAGTTGTTGGGTGCTATCATTATTCCAATAATCATATGCGATATCAGCATCCAAAGCAGCTTCTTCGTATTTCTTCTGTTCGAGCAACAATTGTGCCTGTTGCACATATTTATCATGCTTTTCATGCGTATAACTCTCCATATGGAAAATTTCCCAAAGACAATATGCAATTACATTACTTGGACTTCCATTTATTCCTGCTCCTCCCATCGGATAATAAAATGGATAACCACTTTTCAACACATGTGTAGGAAGATATAGCCCACCATTAAGAAAATTCGAATATATTAGTTTAAAAGCCAATTCTTGTTTCGTCAATCCATTGGCTTTAGCCATCTCATCCCATGAAATCGTCACTTTCGTCTTATAAGTAAATTGCCATGGCGCAAACGGATCGGCACTATACTCTCCGGCTTTTCCAATATAGACTTTCCCCGGAGCTACGTTTACATTATTTCTGACATTATTGTGTCGGACATAAAGATTCGTACTGCCACTTTTGCGGACAGTCCTTCCTTTTGTGGTACGAGGTACTTGGCGGATATAGTGCGTACATGTATAGGTAAAAGGACAAAGTATCTCATCCTTATCATTCATTTTTAGCAGTTTTACAGTACTTTTGTGCGTACCTCCCTTACATCCCATTTCTATCTGATGTACATCTCCAGGCCTTACAGGATGTCCACCTTCCCCAAAGTCGCAACCTCCTTGTTGATTAGTAACAATGGTATAGGTTAAGGTTGTCGGTGTTACTTTGACATCCAAATCTAATATTGGTCCGGATAGGTTATCAGCCATACCTATACTGTAATCTTCGTCCGGCACATTGTATCGTTTTGCCATTTTTCCATATCCTGTATATTTCCGACTGAACGAATAGGTTGTACCCGTTTGCTTAAACAAAGGTTCGTCATTAAAGCTACAGTCCAAACCACCTGCATAACATTGCACATATTGATTTTCCCACATCCAATCTCTTACTACGGCAAAGCGCCCCATAGGGAGTCTGTTCTTATATACTTTTTCACGATATTCCATTACATCTGCTACAGAATCTATCCAAGCAATTGTAACCCCCTCTGTATCACTGAGTTTTTTGAAAAACAAATTCTCAAACCGCTGAGCATGAGCACTTGATACAAAAAGAATTATAAGAACAATAAAAAAAGCTATTTTCTTCATATGTACTATTTTAGTTATAACAATTAAAATAAGTTGTTTATAATAACAATACTATCAGAAAGCAAAAAATCAGGAATATCCAAACAAGGCAACTGCATGAACGCCAAAAGCCTTCGGACAGGAACTTGAATACACCGTCAAACAGTTTCAAGATCCATCCTCCCAAACCCATCACTACAAAAACGAGGATGCCGAGGATGATTAATGCCAAGAGTTCCATTGTATCAATGCTAAAGGTTAATCAAGTAGTAATCCTAGCAAGAGCATAAAGAACGGAATACAAAAAACCAAAACCAAGATAATGCAACGAGCATAGTTGTTTCTTTTTAATTTCTTACTAACAGAGTTTGCATATTCTTTTAATTCTGTATCATTCTTATAATACGTTTTGACGTAAGAAAGATGACGTTTTAAGTGTTTTTCAACTTTAGAATCTGTTAAATCTAAACCTGACGCATTCGCTATACAAATAAAATATTTCAATAATGAATCTCTGTCTGTATGGGGTATGGAAATTTTTCTCAAGGCCTGATCTACACCACACCTTTTCGTTGTCATGTAATAGTCCAAATCTGTATTGAGAAGATATTCTCTCTCTAATAGAATTTCAGCATCTTCTGCATTTAAACCAAGCGAAATTGCTTTTGATATAGCAGCAGATTTCTTTGATTTACTCAAAAGGCCATCTTTCATTATTTCCTCAATATATTCCTTTAATTCCTCTTGCTTACTCATTTTCTTTTCTTTTTTATCATTATTGTTACTCATAAAATCATCATCCCAAGTAGATGAAAAATCATCATCCCAAATAGGTGCACGTTTTTTTGTAGAAGACTTTGTTTCCACCTTGTTCTTTCCCTTTTTAGAACTTGAAGATGCAAAAATCCCTCCCAATATGCCGCCAGTTGCAACAGAACCATTCGCTTTACTCGAAGAGCTTTTGCTACCTCCATTTTTCTTAGCTAAATATGAACGACTATAAGTAGATTCTTCATCAATATCCCCATTGTCCTTATACCAAACTCTTGCTTCATGCTTACCTCCAGAGGAAGATACGCTTTGATATTTTCCCGAAAGATATTCCTCGTGTGAAATCGGAATCATTTTTTTCTTCATACTATCTTATATTTAGAAATTAAACTTAATTTATCTTAATACCCAAGCTAAACGACAATCTTAATGACATGATAATATAGCATCATCAACTAAAAAATTCAAAAATCTATAAGGATTTCTACAAAACAGAGTTGTAATCTTGCTCATTCTCATGACAACAGATCTATTGATTGTCTCCTACTTTTTCATGATATCTTACCACTTCCCCAAAGGAGAGTGTACAATTTGATGCAAAGATATTAAAAGATGTTGATTTTACCCCCCTGAAAGTTAAATTATATTAACCATGCATACCAGATGCACAAATCCTATCAAATCCATATTTTTGTCTTATACTGCCATAGGTAGACACATTTACTAACAATTAAAATGTGTAAGCAGTATGCGTAAGAAATGGCAACATTACAGTGAAGAAGAGTGTCTATCTATTCTTCGTGATTACTACAGTTCAGGGCTGAGCAAACGTC
>JAFTNZ010000007.1 GCA_017451645.1 Bacteroidaceae bacterium
GTTCGTATCTTGCTTACCACTCATTTCTTAAATAAATGGCTCCTTGTACTACTTGTCTGTTCTATGTAAATCTTTCAAAGACCGCTTATACAACTGCTTTCCGTTCGAAAGCGGGTGCAAAATTACTGCTTTTAGCAATACAAACCAAACTTTTATGAAAGTTTTTTTGAGAAAAATACAAAATAAAACGCTAAACCGCTGAATGACAAAGAAGAAAAATGTGTTGTAAAACATAAAATAGAAAAGAAAAAAAGGGAAGGAAGAGAAATACTACACCTTATTATATTAATAAGGCTGACTCAATCAGTCGACCATACCTTAGTGTAAAAGTCTGAAGCGCTTTTCGTTGAGAACTCTGCTCGAAAAGTGGGTCCCGGAGCATTGCTGACGGTCCATATTTTGCTGTACTCTAAGACCCTTCGACTGCGCTCAGGGTGACAGAGACGGCATGAACCCGAATCTTGTTTAAGACTCAAAGTTTTACCGACACCAATAATAAAAAGTAAGAGGGCAAGAGGGAGGAGGGACTCCAAAAGGTTCAGCTTGGAAACTAAAGAAGCGAGGGTGAGCCAAGCATTTGACCCACCCTCGATCACAAATAGATTTATTCAAACTTATATATCGCAAGCTCAACTTTCAAGAGTTGCAGAAGTCGAATTATATGGACCGAATTATTCCCACTCGATTTTAATTGTTAAAATAAGACTTGATATTATAACTTTATTATCAATACTTTAACTCTTTATTTTGCTCTTTGAAGAGTGAACTGGTGTCAAAAACTGGTGTCAAAAGTGTATTCTTTGGGTATTTCCATATACTCCGATTTTCTTGAATATGGAAGTTGTTGTACAATAATGACAGCATTGTTTGGTGCAGGATATAACTTTATTGTATTGCCCTCAATAGATGTCAAGAGTAAGTCAAATGTCTTTATGGAATAATCATCTGTGTCTTCCCATTCATTTTTGCATACAAGAAATATGCCATCACCTATATTATCATTTTCATAATCAGTTTTTCGACAAACAGCAACAAACTCTTGTTCATCAAACATAAGAATAAATTTAACTTTCATTTTAATTGAGATAAAAATTAAAAAACAGCAATGACAGGTTTGTAAGAAACTCGTTCAAAACGACCATCCATATATAAAATATAGTAAAATTCACGTTCTTCAGAACCGCTTGTATTAAGACTTACAATTTTTGCAAATGTAGATATAAAAATGCGTGATGTATATTTACTATTTAGAGTTCCTTTATTGGTTTTAATTAAGTATGATTGATTACCAAGATATTCAAATGTGTAAATCTCAACATTGTCAAGTTCAAAATAACAATTATCTTCTTGTTGGATTAGTAAACGACAAAAATTATTTCTTTGAACAACACTCAAATAAGGAATATTCTTGAATAAAACAAAATTTTTAGTCTCTTTTAGTTTATAATCATTTAAAAAACCTTTCATAAATAAATACCATTTTCTTTCTTTATATCTATACCCATTTTCATCATAGTTGTCTTCAGCAAATAATACAAAAAATGAATGTTTTATTGTATTTATATCTAATGATATTATTTGCTCTTCGATAGCCTTTTTATAGTGGCAAGAAAGATTAACCACGATATTTTTAATTGTTAATAATGTGGCTGTTTCATTGTTTACAATAACAATCTCTCCATATTCATTTATGAATTCAGGATAGGAGTATAATTTTAGAAAATCGCTCATATATATTTGATATTTAATTATTACTTATTATTTTGAACTCTTTCTTTATCCTCTGAACGGTACTAACACTAACACCACCCAACTTAGCAACATTACGCACTGAATACCCTTTGCGAAGAAGTGAAATCACTTCCTTGTACTCCTCTCGTTTCTGCTCAGAAGTCTTCACTGAACCTGGTTTCCTGCCCAATTTTCCACCGTTCTTAATGTAACTATCCCTACCACTATTCAAGCGGTAAACGATGTTAGAACGCTCTATATTTGCCATTTCGGCAAGCACCGTAACCATAATGCTGGCAACTGGATTAACCTCTCCATTGGGTTGCAAAGTATGGATGCCAAGATTCTGAATGTAAACAGATACACCCGATTCGTGAAGTTGTTCCAATGACTTCAATACTTGAAGCGTTGAACGACCCAAGCGAGAAAGTTCAGAAAGCAGGAGATAGTTCACTTTGTTCTCAATGCAGTAGTTGATACATTCCATCAGAACCAACCGATTTTCGTTTTTGGTTGCACCACTGATATGCTCTTCGTATGTTCCCATCAACTGGTAATCGTTACGACTGGCAAACTGGGTCAAGTCCTCGATTTGACGCTGGGTGTTCTGTCTGTCATTACTGGATGATACTCTGGCGTAAATTACTGCTGTCTTCATAATGGTTACTTCTTTAACACTGGCAAATATAACTGGAATATCCTGTTCCAGCAAATCTCTGATGCATAAAATTCAAAGAATATTTTGAATACAAAAAATGCTGGGCTTGGGATATGAATACAGATTTATTTGAATACAAATTATTTTTGAGTACAAGAGATAAACGATAAACAGATATGTTGAATTGAATATCAAGATTTTATATAAAAATTGAAGAAATGACAAATACTACCCTTGTTTTTAATGATTGTAAAAATCGTTTTATTTACTTGAATTGATAATAATTTTATCAAAATAAGCTATAAATATGATAATCATTATATTACGTTTATAAACAAGTAGTGGTAAGGTACTTTACTAATACCTTACCATTTACCATTAGATTAAATCCATTACTCCATAGACTTTTCTCCCTTTGACTGCTTGGAATCGTATCACTCTGTTTAAGAAAGTGAGATAGAACAACCATAACCAATCGTCATTGATAAACATTGATGGGTCGTATTCAATATGCTCTCTTGTAAAGAAATCTTTCATTGCGTCAGAATTGATTCTAACTTCCAATCTATGCAACTGGTTTGGATTGTCATAGCTTTCCATTATGTATTCCTTATGGCTTTTGTTCTCAATCTCACGCTTCTTGTTGTATGCGTTGATGCTCAAATCATTTTTCTTTTGCTGGATAAGGATGCTATATTCTTTGATGCGTTCAAGATTTCCGATTCCGATATATAGAATGTCTTCTATCAATTTCTTTCTGTCTGTTATCTTTGTGCCATTGATGATAGGGTAGTAGTCTTTGTTCCTAATCATCTTGACTAATGCTTTGGAAAAGTTGGTGCTGGTATCAATGGCTAAATCCAAATGGGTAATGTTGTTGAATTGTAGTCCTAACATCTGCTCTATGTAGTCCAAGAACATAAGTCTGCCTTTGGTGCAATGGTTGTACTTCAAATAGAATTGCTGGTTATCTATCTGCAACCATACATAAGGCTGGAAAGCATCATCGTGGTCCGAACGCAAACCCCATTGGATTGTTCCAAATACTTGTTCTTCCATATCTTCAAAAGTGTTATCATTGTAGAATGTATAGACTATCTCATAGATATAGTTGAAATGAGTTCCGTCTATTCTTCGTAACTGGAAATCCCATCCTTGTACCTCATAGGCTTCTATTGGATTTTCTCTTAAATCGTGTAGTCTGCTTGATTCAGACAATGTGTAACAAATCTTTAACTTGTCGATTACTGGTACCATAAAATCGTTTAGTTTTGTTTATTATATTTATTCTGCCAATATGCTTTCATTGCTTCGCTTATGGCTTGTTTATGTTGTTTAGTCTTTGGCTGGTTTTTCAACGCTTGGCTAATCAACTTCTTTGTTGTAGCAGATTTCTTTCTACCTCGTAAAGCGTATGAAATCTTTCTCTTTACTTGTTCATTCATTGTTAAACCTTTTTACTATAAATAGTAGGTAGGTTGAAAAAAGTTAGAAAAAATTACAGGAAATTTTATGGAAAGAACGCTTTACTGGTAGAAAGGTTAAAATCGGCTCTATTAGAAAGCAGTTACCTACATTAGTGGGCAAATGCTTGTGCTACTATTTTTGCGTGTTGTAATTTATCCACTTTGATGTACTTCAAGAAATTGGCTTCTGTGGTGTGTCCTGTGATTGCCATAATGCTAATGGATGGAACACCTCTTAGATACATATTCGTAGCAAAACTTCGTCTGGCTGTATGGTTCATGATGAACTGGGATTTTGTTCCAGTTCTGATAACGCTTTGCCCACCTTTGACACGACCCAAAGATACTTGTTCATTTATACCTGCCAACTCTGCACACTTGCGAATGTGTTTCAGTGTATGTGTCTTGTGGGTACTTTTAGGCAACACACCATTATACTTGGCAATGATGTCTTTAACCATTGGATGCAATGGAATGACTACGGTTGTGTTTGTTTTATGGGTATGTACTATCATCGTGTCATTGATAATGTTTGCTCCCGATAAGTCTTTCCAGTCCCCGAAGCGAAGTCCCGTCCAACATGCAACAACAAATAAATCTCTTGTGATTTCAATCTGCTCACGAGGGTTTATTTGTTCCTTGACTGCCTCATCTTCAAAGTTGATGGCATAGATTTTATTGATGTCCTCTTCTGTCAGATAAACATTCTCAACATCTTGGCATTTGGTGCGGTAACGATGGAATGATTTATCTGTTATCAGTCCTTGAATTTCCGCTTCACTCAACCATACTTTCATTATGCTATATTGGGATGCGATGGTATTGGCTGTGTAGTTTTTACTCATCATCCAAGCTGTAAAACGTTCCTCTAATTGGGTATTGAAGAGTTCCCAAACTAACCTTATGTGCTTGTCTTCGCAAAACTTCTGCAATCGTTTTAACGCATTACGATGGTTATAGATTGTACCATTTACGATTTTTCGCTGGGTGTCTTTGTTGACCATTTGGCTTTTGCGTTCAATATAGGCATTGATAAACTCTACTGGGTTCTTACGGGTGTTGGCTTCAACACCTCTAATCTTTCCATTGATGAAATTAGTGAAGTTCTTTGCATTGTGTTCCATTCCATTGCTCATTAGATGGCTTTGGCTAACTTGGATTCCGTACTCGTGGCAATATCCAAGAATCTTTTTCAAGCCTTTGTTTATACCTTTATTATATTTAAGTTGAACATTACCCAAAGCACTATCTTCTGATGCTCGTTCACCGACTTGGGTTCTTGTAGTCTTAATCCAGAACTCTGGTTCAATCAATAAGCCAGTATATGCTCTTACTCTTTCCTTATTGATAGTTGTTGTCAACCATATTTGAGATTTCTTTCCTCCAATCCCTTTGAGATTGAAGTTAATCTTCATACTAAATCTACCATTTATCGAAACTTCGTTTTCAACCATAACATTATATATTTTAATGTGTCCTATTGTGAGGACTTATTTTTGTTTACCTTTTTATTTAAAGTATATCGTCCCTTAAATAGAAGTCAATACCTTGGATGAAAATATTTTTTCTTTTCCTCAAAATTACTGGTAAAAAATGAACAGGAGAAATAGTAGAAAATGGTACTGGTGTCAAAAACTGGTGTCAAATTACATTCGTTAACAAAAATACTAAAAAAACTTCCTGAGAGCACTGGAGGCTATATATCAACGAAATAGCCCCGACTTTTTAGAGTCGAGGCTATTAAAAATATGCTTTAAAAAGGGTTTATTTTATTCCCACTCGATGGTTGCAGACGGCTTCGGCGACATATCGTAGCATACGCGATTGATACCCGGCACCTCTTTTAATATTCGGTCGGTGATTTTCATCAGGATAGGCCACTCGATCTGTTCAATGGTGGCGGTCATGGCATCTACGGTATTGACAGCACGAATAATGACGGGCCAATCGTAGCTGCGGGCATTATCCTTCACACCCACGCTCTTGAAGTCGGGCACCACAGTAAAGTATTGCCATACCTTCTTATCAAGACCGGCCAAAGCAAACTCTTCGCGCAAGATGGCATCGCTCTCGCGCAAGGCTTCCAAGCGGTCGCGAGTAATAGCGCCAAGGCAACGCACTCCCAATCCTGGTCCGGGGAAGGGCTGACGATAAACCATTTCATAGGGCAAGCCAAGCTCTACACCGCAAGCACGCACCTCGTCCTTGAACAACTGCTTCAAAGGCTCTACCAACTGGAACTGCAAATCTTCAGGCAAACCGCCCACGTTGTGATGGCTCTTCACCATCTTGGCTGTCTTCGTTCCACTCTCCACGATATCGGGATAAATGGTTCCCTGTCCAAGGAAATCGATGCCTCCGGCCAATTTGCGTGCCTCTTCTTCAAACACACGGATAAATTCTCCACCAATAATCTTACGTTTTTGTTCAGGATCAGCTACACCGGCCAACAGTCCGAGGAAACGGTCGGTGGCATCAACATACACCAAATTGGCATTCAATTGGTTCTTGAATACTTCAATCACATTCTCCGACTCTCCCTTGCGCATCAGTCCATGATTCACATGTACACAGACAAGATTGTCTCCGATAGCCTTCAGCAACAATGCCGCAACCACCGAACTGTCAACACCGCCTGAAAGAGCGAGCAGCACCTTCTTTTCGCCCACCTGACGACGCACCAGTTCTATTTGGTCAGCCACGAAATTCTTCATGTTCCAGTTGGCCTCTGCCTGGCAAGTGTCAAAAACAAAAGACTTGACGGTATCCTTAATAGCCTCTTCGTCATTTGCCAATTGCGGCAACTTCACATCGCACAATGCCTTGTCGTGGCCGGCAGCCATTACAGGAATTCCTGTCTCATAAATTTCCGGCAACACATCAATGGCTACACCATCAATGACATTGTTGGGGCCACCGTTAATGATAACACCCTTCACATTGGGCAATGCCTTCAACTCTTCAGCAGTGATGTCATGCGGATAAATCTCGCTATACACACCCAATGCACGGATTGCTCTGGCCAGCACGGTGTTCTCGTGACTACCCAAATCCAGAATTACAATCATGTCTTGCTTCATATCTCTTTTATCTTTAAAGTATATTGGTTCGTACTATTTGTCTTTCTATTATAGTCTTGGATTACAATATCTTACTTGTTTACCGTTCCTATTTTTAGTCCAATTCTCAGAAAACGCTGCAAAAATAACACAAAATTGGAACATACACGATAAAAAAAAGGCATTATTTCATTAAAAAATCACTCCTTATGCCTCCAAATAGCCATCACCTTTTTGCGGATAGCCCAAACATTCAAGACTGAAAAGAGCAGAAACAACCCGCCACCAACCAGCAAAGATACAGCAATCCCCCCATCCGGCAATTGAGGCGCCAGTTTTTGCAGGACATCCAAATACAAGTTGCGCACAGGCAAGAGTAACACGATAGCCAGCAACAACACCACCCCATTGAGTACAACAGTCAGCACCTGATAAGGTCGAGCCACTTGATCAGGCGAATAGCCTATGAGCAACAGATTTTCCAACTTACCCGTATTCTTCTGCAAAAGCAGATAGACACTGAGCATCAACAAGTAGAATGAGAGCAAGCTGATCAGTACCCCTACAGACAACACAATGCCCACCATCAGGCGGAGCAACCACGTGGTTTTTCCGGCATCCAGCTTCCCATCCTCAATGTCATACCCTTTTTGACGGAAGAACTGGGCTATACGTTCGTCTGCCGGATTGCCCACTTCCACAATCAGCCTCACCGGACGGCTCTCCCTGCCATCAGCATATATGCCATTGGCCCAAAAAAGAAATTCTTCCGGCACAAGAATGGTATTCAAACGGTCTGAAAACCCGACTATGCGTCCGGTAAAATGATCAGATTTACCATTCCCACGAATCAGTATGTCCAACTGTATCATACTCATAAGTCCTTCGGAGATTTTAGGCATATTGCGGCTTTGGGCAAAACCGAAGTTATAGAGATTGAGATAATTGCGTGGGATGACAATCGGTATATTCTCTTCTCCCGCCACATATCCCCAATCCTTCGTGGAGACATCCACATAAGCAGCCGGTACGGACTCGAAAAACATATCTGTGGAAACATGTATTCCCGTGCCCTCCATACTCACTCCCGCAGTCACTCTGAACTGAGATGGCATAAAGGCACCTACCCCCTTCGCGAAAGGTTGTCCCTCTATTTCCTCCATCTCCTCACGGGAAAAAGAGTTATCTCTTCCTACAAAAGAACCTATCGTGCTTATCTTTTTCGACACTACCAGAAATTCATTCTTCATAAAGCTGCCGCCACCCGCAAAAAGGGGTAGCACATCCTTATAGAACTGTATTCCCAAAAGGATTATACCCAATCCGAAAAGATTGGCCAATGAGAACCCTAACAATTGAGACGGACTGATGTGCTGCCTCAACAATTTCCATACCAACCTCATAGCTTCAATTTTCTGTCATAATCCAACATGATATGCCGCCCGATAGAAGTCACAATGATGCCAGCTCCTTGTTTGTCGGCTTCCTCCGTCAATATCTTTGCCATGATGACCGCATTCGGTTCATCCAAGTGACTCACCGGTTCATCCAAGAAGATGAAGTCAAAAGGCTGGCAAAGCGCCCGAATGAAGGCCACCCGTTGTTGTTGCCCGAACGACAGATACCTGACCGGCACATCCACTTTGTCGGCAATGCCCAACGAATCAAGCCACCATAAGATTTCCTTCTTCTTCCGGAACCCGGTCAACTGGTTTTTCAGTTGCACATTTTCCAATGCCGACAGTTCCGGGAAAAGGCGCAAATCCTGAAAAAGTATAGCCAACGATTGTCTGCGAGCCATCACCCAATCGGGCTCCGTCAGACTTCGGATATTCTTTCCATCAAAAGTAATTATTCCCTGATAATCATTCCGATAGCCATACACATAGCTGCAAAGCGAAGACTTCCCCGTACCAGAAGCAGCCTCTATCAGGTAGCTTTTCCCTTTCTCCAAGGCCAGCACTGAATGCCACACATCGGAAGAAACAGAATCCCTCCCCGCGAAAACTTCGGGGAGGGCCTGCTGTAGTTCTATACAATTCATTGTTATACGCTTGCCAACCTTACATATTCATGGAAACCACCAATTGAATCAGTTGTTTCAAAGCATTGTCCTCTTTGTTGTCAAAGTGGATTGTTGCCTTTGATTCCGTCAAAGAGACAGCCTCCAGCTCTGCACGTTCCAACTTCTCCAATACGACCTCTGCCTGACGCATCTCTCTACGGTTCAAGAACATTTTTGCCAAATCTTTCATTGGCTCAGCTTCCACCACCAGACAACAATAAGAACCATCCGCCTTATCGGCCCACGCTGCATCAGCTACGGAATTGTCCAGGTCCTTTCCCGGCTCATTCATCACTTCACTATTGGTAGTCAGATAGAAGACATCATCTTCAGCCATACCGAAAGCAATCCCCGGAGCATCACCCAGTTTTTTGAGTTCTTGTTCCCAACTATTGTCTTTTACCTTGGCAAAGACTGTCAAATCAGGAACTCCAGACTTTCCGCCTTGAGATATTCCATTCATCGCGAAAGCCAACTCTCCATCGATATTCTCCAAAAGAGGTTTCAAGTCCTCCATTTTCACATTCCGGGCAGCATCAGGCATGGCCTCCAAAACCCGCTCCATCAGTCCGCACAAAGCTTCACCATTCATATTGAAAGCCATCCATACAACCGGATTTGCAGGCATTTTCTTCAAGAAACTGCCATCCAGTTTGTCAAGCAAATCCTCTTGTATCTTCCCATATTCTTCGGAGACTTTCACCTTGCCTGTAACAACAGCCTTACCCGGTTGGAAGTCCAATCCAAGCACCTGTGTAGCCTCCTGTACGTCTATTCCCAGTGCCTTGTACAGTTCGGCAATCTCTGCCTGATTCATCAATTCCTTAAATTGCTCCAACTGTCCCTGAGCTACAAACAGTTTGACGTCACCCGCTACAGTCTCCAACTCATCCCACCGGTCAGTAGATGCAAAACTTTCGCCTGCGGTCTGCTCAAGCAGTTTTTCCATAGCCACCCGATTCTCTCCGACAAGGAGCAATTCATCTGTCACCACAATTGCCACCGGGCCGGATATCCACAAGCGGTCACCTTCTTCTTGGTATTCGAACCCCTCTTGTGTAAGCACTTGTTGTACCAGTTGCTTTACCTTATCACCATCATCCACTTTCATGACGGCAGCACCACTCTGTCCGCCTTCCAGCGAGAAGACGTAAAGAGGTTCATTCAGAGCCAATCCCAAGGAAAGGGGGTCATCCACAATCTCCTTCAATTGCTCATACAATGCCTCGTCACTCTTTTGAACTTTCAACAATGCCATATCTATGAATCCTTTGTAGTCTTTCAGCGAAGCCTTTTCGCCCAAAGATTGCAAATCCACAGAAGCGACAACTGCCACATCCTTTGGAATGACGTTCACATAACTGTCCGTTTGACTACAGGCAACACACAGCACCGCCATCAGCAGCACCATGAACAAGTTTCTCATCGTTTTCATTTTCTCTTTCTATTTCTGGTTAAACAAATTCAACAGATGGCAGGCTACCAATGCTGCCGTTTCAGTACGCAGGCGCGAGCGTCCCAAACTGACGGGAACAAACCCCTGCTCTATAGCCGACAACACCTCTTCGCGACTGAAATCCCCTTCCGGACCTATCATCACCACTGCATCTTTTCCGGGAACAATTACCTCTTTTAAAGGGTGTTTCTCTCCCAAATCATCGTAGCAATGGCAAATGAACTTCTGACCGTCAAAACTTCTGCTGACAAATCGTGAAAACTCTGTCATCTCATTCAATTTGGGCTTGACAGGTTTCAACGACTGCTTCATAGCTGACACCAGGATTTTGTCAATCCGTTCCGTTTTGATGACTTTGCGTTCAGAGAAGCGGCAATTGAGGAAAGTCAACTCATCAAATCCTATTTCTGTAGCCTTTTCTGCAAACCATTCCACCCTGTCCATGTGTTTTGTCGGTGCCATTGCCACATGCAAGCGCCCACTCCAAAGGGCTTCCGGTACATGCGTCTGCAACACTTTGAACAAACATCTCTTGGGAGTGACAACCGTCAATTCGGCTTCATGAAAACAACCTTTCCCATCTGTAATGGTCACCACGTCGCCTTCATTCATCCGCAACACACGGGCACAATGAGCAGCTTCCTCCTCCGGCAGTTCCAGTCTCTCTATGTCCGGTACATAAAACACATGCATACTATTCTGTCATTTTTTCGTTTTCCTTGTCTGCCCGACGGGCTATTTCATCACGAAGTTGGGCAGCCAACTCATAATTCTCATCCTTGACAGCCCGTTCCAAAGCCTCCTTCAGCACACTGACATTCACCGAAGATACAGGTATGGAGATTGCCCCATTGCTATCTTCGTATATGTGCTCTCTCACCATCAAGGTTTCAACCGTATAGATAGGCACCGTATAACGGACAGCCAAAGCAACGGCATCCGATGTGCGTACATCGATATACTCCGTTCCGTCATCGCCCTCCAACACCAACGAAGAGTAATAGACCCCATCCTCCACTTTATAGATAATCACTTCACGCAACTTGATGCCAAAAGTATCCAAAGTACTGATATACACATCACACAACAACGGGCGAGGCACCAATATACCACGCAGACCTATCAGAATAGCCTGCGCCTCTGTTGCCCCTATCATCACCGATAGTTTGCGGTCTCCGTCCATTTCCTGAAGTATCAGAAAAAAAGGCTTTCCCCCCATCGTACCTTGTGTGACATCCAGCACCTTCAATTCCACTTTTTTCACGACTGTTCCTCCTACTATAAATTTATTGTTGTCTCTATTGTCAACAGCAGAAACTGTTCTGTGGTTCAATGCCCGGCAGTTTTCCCGCTGTACATAGGAATTGCAAAAGTAGCGAAACTTTTTCTATTCCGATTCATCCGGCAATAAAAAATATTATTTTACCAACACCTTACTGTTCCCCACAATATAGACTCCCTCCGACAGCCCGTCAACGGCCTTTCCCTCCGCTACGGCAGAACGCACGAGCACACCTTCTGTGCTATATACATCCACCCTGTCAACGCTGTATTCCTCTGGATGACGGACAGTCTGAGCTTTCAAGAAGCTGTTTACTGAATCGTAAAATCCTATATGACTGATTGTTGAACTTCCAGTAGTGGAAGTCAACCCGAATATGGTCATACCCATAGACAGGCTGTATTCACTGCCTTTACAATTATCATCCAATCCACTTTGGGTCAAATCCCATCCGACAATCACCTCTCCATCGCTCATCCTGCTTACCACTGTCGGCTGCACACTGCTTCCCCTATTGGTTCCATTGAGCCACCAAAGATAAGAGTTCGTTTTCGTCATGCTCAGGTTCGTCCCTTTGACTATCAGATAACGGTCTGCCTCGTTGGCAGTATAGTCACAATGTGCATGGTCAAGCATCAGACATACATTGTTTTTTCCGGTGCCGGCATTGACCGTCAACGTATTGGCCGTTTCATCATAGCTGATATTGTCTTGGTTTACCCTCCCTGCATCGCCCGTTATCCAGTCCGATGCACAAAATTTATAAGCCTTGCTCTCATACCCATTGACAAGGCGCAGATAGTAAAGGCCCGGGCAATAGGTCGATGAAGAGGCAACGATTCTGAATACGAGATTTTCCTTCACTGTGCCATCCTCGCGGGTCAACATTGACTCAGGAAGTTGGTATTCCACATTGAAGAAACCATTTTCATCCGCCTTGGCATATGCCGAAGGTATTGTTATATCAGCCAATGCTTCTCCATCGATATAGAGAGTAGCCATGCGTCCTTTGTCCGCTAACGTAAAACGACACATGATTGCCACCCCTTCCGTCTGCCCTGTTGTGTTGGCAAGGGTATATTGGATAAATCCTCCAGCCGGAGCATCCCGATAGAACTCCCCGTTGTACGAACCGGACGTCGATGCTGTGCTGTACAGAGCATCATGTCCGGCTTCACTCTGTTGCTCACCCGTGGCCACGAAATCAAGTGTACGCTCCAATAAAGCCTTTTCTTCCGCATCAGCCTTCCCCATATTGCTCTGCTCATACTGCTCCATCGTCTGTTGGTACCAATAGCAGGAGTAACGGCTATGGTGAATACCATAAAACGGTTCCAGCATCAGTCTGCCCCAGTCACCACTACCTGCCTCGGATGAAGCGTCAATGCTAAAGTGCAACTTCTCCATGTTGACAGGTTCGACAAGTTCCAACACCGATGTCCGTTCACCTATCAACAGCGGTGCACTGTTCAATCCCTTCAATGTCGCTCTACTTCCGGGAGCATGATCCATACGTCCTTCCCCTGCATATTCATTCTGCAAAGTTTCATACTCTACCCCCAAAGAGTCTGCCTCCTGTAGCGTGGATGCAGTCGTTCGGGCGGCCAAAAGCACTGGCCCGTATTTGAAAGCGATGTAATTGCCATAACCCGGACACTCTTCGTAGCGCAAACTCATTGGCAGATTCACCACCACCTCATCTCCCTCTCTCCATTGACGCCTGATTCGGGCATAGGAGGCTTCTCCCACGTTGACGGACAGGGATTGTTTCTCTCCATTGACCGCTACAGAGAACCCCTCTCCCACCCATGCCGGGTGACGGATAGCCAAAGTGAAATCTCCTCCTTTGCGGAGTGTAAGTTTGGTTGCCTGCGTATAAGGGAAACCTGTTTCTTGTGTCAATGCAAAATTCTCGGCATCCAACCGGCTGGCCGTAAACAGGTTGACAAACAGCGTATCCTCCCCCGTGTGAGTGTAGATGAAATGACCGTACTTGGAATGATTCTCCATTCCGGTGCCTACACAACACCACATGGCCTGATTGACTTGTGAATAAATGCGATAGCTTTGAGGTCTCAACGAGGTGAAATAGACATAGCCACCCGTTGCCGGGTCTTGAGTTGACAGGATATGGTTCCACATCGTACTTTCATAAAAATCCGCATAGCGTGCTTCGTGTGTCTCATCGAAAAGCATTTCAGAGAGTTTCAACATATTGTTGGAGTTACAACTCTCCGGTCCATCCAGATTGGTCATGTATTCCGCACTGCGCTCGTGTGGAAGGAAATGCTCGCTTACACTGTTTCCGCCAATGCACACCGTGCGATGCATGGCCACATCGTGCCAAAAGTTATGCGCTGCGGTCCTGTACGACGCGTTCTCGCCGGCCTCTTGCCAGATTCGTTCAAACCCGATGAATTTTGGCACCTGCGTATTGGCATGCTGTCCGTTCAGGAAAGTAGTAGAGTAGGTAGCCTCCGTCCCCTGCATACCGTTGATTTCATACAAATGGCTGTAACGCTTTGCCGCCACGAGGTAACGTTCTTCCCCAAAAAGGCGGTAGGCATCTGCCAAAGTCTCATTCATACCTCCATGTTCCCATCCCAATACATCTTGCATTTGGGCATCTGTAAGATTGGCTATGAGGTTCACGCTCCAGTCACACAATCCCCTGAACAGTTCTTTGGCCGTTTCACTGCCCACGTATATCCAGGCATCGCGCAAGCCTGCCAAAATTTTATGGCTACAATAGAAAGGCACCCACCCGCCGTATTGTTTGAAAGCCGTGAGGTCTCCTCGATACAGTCCTGTCCAGATTTGGTTGATTGGCTGTCCGCCAATGAATCCTTCCATTCCCCCGGTATGTCCGGCATAGGCATCCTGACACTCCTTCATCACCTCCAGCATATAGTCTATCCGGTTCTTCAATTCCGCCTTCAGTCCCGCATCTTCCGTTGCAGCATAAGCCAATGCCAAAGCGGTCAGATAATGTCCGCCCACATGTCCTTCAAGCGACCATGAAGAGAGCCCCCAGTTGGCAAACGAAGGGTGTTTGGCCGTCCATTGGTAATATTTGCTCCCGCTCTTCTCATGAAGTCCGGCTTGACGGACAAAAGGTGTCAGCAACCTGTCCGTATCATATTGCAGCAGCAAATCGATGTTGATTCCCATCGCCTGTTTCAGCGGGCTGTCAAGCAATCTCACCTCTTCCAAATCAAAATGCTCAGGATAAAGTTCACTCTGCGCATACCCTCTAACACCCGGCGCCAACAATGATAACGTCAATGCAACGATTCTCCATCCACTCTTCATAAATTCCATATAATTCCTATATTTATTGTATAAGTTTTCCCTTTAATGTCCTGTAAGGGACAAAGGTAATGTTTTTTTTATTCCGAATGGAAAAAAAAGGATATTTTTACTAAAAAAGAATATAAAATAGGGGAAAGCATCTCTTTTATATCTACCTTTGCTGAGCAAATCCGGAAAGGAGACAAAAACGTTATCTTGTAAATAAAGCATTTCATTTACCTGTAATTTACCTGCCGATGGCAACTACAAAATCCAAGTATCAGGGCCTCAATGAAGAAGAGGTCAAGCAGAGCCGTTCCCAGCATGGAGAGAACAGCCTGACTCCCCCAAAAAGAGAAAGTATCTGGAAACTTTATCTGGAAAAGTTCAAGGACCCCGTCATTAAGGTCCTCTTGGTTGCGGCCCTCCTCTCGTTAGGCATCTCCATGATAGAGAATGAATATGCTGAAACCATCGGCATCATATTTGCCATTTTTCTGGCCACAGGCATCGGATTCTATTTCGAGTACGATGCAGGCAAGAAATTCGACCTCCTCAGCGCCGTAGGCGAAGAGACCGAAGTGAAAGTCGTCCGTGGCGGACAGATACACAGCATTCCACGCCGGGAAGTGGTCGTGGGTGACACTGTAATTATAGAGAATGGCGAAGAGATTCCCGCTGATGGGGAGCTGTTGGAAGCGACTTCACTGCAAGTGAACGAATCGAGCCTGACAGGTGAACTGATGGTGGAGAAGACCATCTTGCCGGAAGAGTTTGATGCCGAAGCCACCTACCCGAGCAACCAAGTGATGCGTGGTACTACAGTGACCGATGGGCATGGCATCATGCGTGTTCTCCATGTGGGCGACCAGACGGAGATAGGCAAAGTGGCCCGCCAATCGACAGAGAAAAACGAAGAAGAGACCCCGCTGAACAAGCAACTGACCCGTTTGGCCAACCTCATCGGCAAAGTGGGATTCACCATTGCGGGAGTAACTTTTGTCGTGTTCGTCTGCCGCGACCTTATGGCATGGTTCCAAGTACACAACGGCATTCAAGGATGGCATGATTGGATGGCCATCGCACAAATCGTACTGAAATATTTCATGATGGCCGTGACCCTCATCGTTGTCTCTGTCCCCGAAGGGCTTCCCATGAGCGTCACTTTGAGCCTTGCACTGAATATGCGCCGCATGTTGGCCACCAACAATCTCGTACGCAAAATGCACGCCTGCGAAACAATGGGAGCCGTCACCGTCATCTGTACCGACAAGACGGGAACACTTACACAAAACAAGATGCAGGTGTATGAGACGCAATTCCCTTCGCTGGCTACAAGCAACGAAAAAGAGGCCGCAAGTGCAGCATCGCGCATCTACCTCTCTATGGCAGCAAACAGCACCGCTTTTATTGAGCGCAAAGGGGATGAATTAAGCCCCATCGGAAATCCCACAGAGGGTGCACTCCTACTCTGGCTACACAAAAATGGTCAGAATTATGAACAGCTCCGTGAAGAGGTGAAAACCATCAGCCAACTCCCTTTCTCTACCGAACGCAAATACATGGCAACTTTGGTGGAGGAAGAGGGGAAACGCACTTTATACGTCAAAGGTGCGCCCGAAATTATTCTCAGACACGCAAAAAACTTTTTGAGCACGGGAGAGAAAAAAAGTCCCATCGAAGAGTACCTGCCTATAGTCAACCAGCAACTGATGAACTATCAGAACATGGCAATGCGTACTTTAGGATTTGCCATGGCTGAAGTCAGCGCTGATGCAGGCACCGATTGCGAAACATTAGTGAACAATTCCGACATTACGTTCCTCGGCATTGCCGCTATCTCCGACCCCATCCGCCCCGATGTTCCTGCCGCGGTAAACAAATGCCAAAGTGCCGGCATCGACATCAAGATTGTCACCGGCGACACACCGGGCACAGCAACGGAGATTGCCAGACAAATCGGTCTTTGGAAACCTGAAGACACTGACCGGAATCATATTACAGGTGTAGAGTTTGCCGCACTTAGCGACGAAGAGGCTCTTGACCGTGTTATGGATCTCAAGATAATGTCGCGTGCACGCCCTACCGACAAGCAACGCCTCGTACAACTCCTGCAACAGAAGGGGGCGGTGGTAGCCGTTACGGGCGATGGCACCAACGATGCTCCTGCACTCAACCACGCACAAGTAGGCCTCTCCATGGGTACGGGTACCTCCGTAGCCAAAGAGGCAAGCGACATCACCCTGCTCGACGACTCATTCAACAGCATCGGCACCGCCGTCATGTGGGGACGTTCGCTCTACAAAAACATCCAGCGCTTCATCGCTTTCCAGCTGACCATCAACGTTGTGGCACTGGCCATCGTCCTGTTGGGGGCCTGCATGGGTTCAGCCATTCCTTTGACGGTAACACAGATGCTTTGGATTAACCTCATCATGGACACCTTTGCCGCTATGGCGTTGGCTTCCATTCCGCCCAGCGAGAGTGTAATGAAAGAGAAGCCACGCAAAAGCACCGACTTCATCATCACTCCATCCATGTACCGCAACATCGGCGGCATGGGGTTGCTCTTCGTTGCCATCCTTTTGGGATTGTATCTCTACATGAACGCCAACGGATTGCTCGACATTAAGGGACTCACCGTCTTCTTCACCATCTTCGTCATGCTGCAATTCTGGAATCTTTTCAATGCCCGTGTATTGGGCACCAACGACTCTGCCTTCAAGGGATTGGGCAAGTCATACACCCAATGGATTGTAGCCGGCATCATCCTCATCGGCCAATTCATCATCGTCCAATGGGGAGGAGACGTATTCCGCACCACACCGCTCAATTGGCAGACGTGGGGCATCATCATTGCCTCCACCTCACTCATTCTTTGGGGAGGTGAAATCTATCGTGCGGTAAAACGAATGAGAAAGAGCGCATGAAAGAAATTGTCATCATCTTGCTCCTCATTCTGCTCAATGGGATATTCTCATTGGCGGAGATAGCTCTTATTTCTGCCCGAAAGACCAAATTGGCCACCGAAGCGAAACATGGCAACCGTTCGGCACAACGGGCTTTGAAGATGGCCAACGAGCCGGACAGGTTTCTGTCCACCGTACAGATAGGCATCACGCTTATCGGTATCCTCACAGGTCTCTATTCGGGTGATGTTCTGGCCGCAGACTTCACCTCCATCCTCATCGGTTGGGGATTTCCTGCAGTTTATGCACACTCCATAGCGCAGACGTTGATAGTCCTCTTCGTCACCTATCTGTCTATTGTGGCCGGCGAACTGGTGCCGAAACGCATCGGGCTTGCCTTGGCCGACCGTGCAGCCAAATTGTTGGCACCTCCTATGCACCTGCTATCGGTGGTTGCCAAGCCTTTTGTATGGCTTTTATCGCAAAGCACAGCACTTATAGTCAGACTAATGGGTATCCGCGACAATGAAAGCCGGGTGACAGAAGAGGAAATCAAGACCATGATACAAGAGGGAGCCGAATCCGGCGAAGTGCAGGAGGTGGAGCAAGACATCATGGAGCGTGTCTTCGTGATGGGCGACCTGAAGGTATCCTCCATTATGACTTATCGCAAAGAGCTGGTATGCCTCGACATACACATGAGCGCTACCGAAGTGCGCAACATCATCCGCGACAGCCTCTACGAAGCCTACCCCGTGATTGACGGCACATTGGAAAAAGTGTGCGGCATTGCCACCCTCAAAGCCTTGATTGTAGGACTCGACCGCCCAGACTTTTCACTGGAGAGCATCATCTGCCAACCGCTCTACCTGCCGGAAAACATGACCGTCTATAAGGCTCTCGAACTGTTGAAGGAACAGAAGGTCAGTCGTGCCCTTGTCTGCGATGAATACGGAAGCACACAGGGCATCGTCACCACCAAGGACATCCTTGAGGGACTTGTAGGCGAAGTGGGTGATACGGCTGACAACGAACAACCCTACATCGTCGAACGCCAAGACAACAAGGGATGGTTAGTCGATGGCCAATGCCCCCTCTACGAATTCCTCACCCACTTCGAGTGCGAAGAGTTGAGTGCCCATGCTCCCAATTGCAATACTTTGGCAGGGCTGATATTAGAGCAGCTCGGTCATATCCCCGAAACCGGCGAACGCCTCGTGTGGCAAGACTTCCGGATGGAGATTATCGACATGGACGGTGCCCGCATCGACAAAGTACTGGTGGTAAGGGTGTAGTATAGAGCGGACAGCCTTATAATTCACGGAATCTATGCTTTTTGCGATTCCGCGAGTTATAAGGCAGACAGTATTGCATCACTATTTTCTTTCATTTCCACAATTCCCCGCAAGGATAGAAGCATGTCTTTTCTGCATCCTGTTTGTGGCATTGGCAAAACAGTTTTTGGGATTACCTTTCAGCAAAAGATAGATTGGCAACCGGGCATCCATCATTTCAAACCAAGCCTTTTCTTCATTGTGGACAGCCCTTGTGAGTCTTTCTTTGATGTCGCTTGGGGCATTTGAAAATCCCTTGTAAAGGTCCTGATACAGGTCTTTCATCTCTGCATCCGGCAACCTTTGATAGCCTTTATCGGACGGCATATAGTCTGCATCAAGCAAAGAATGAGCCAAATCCCTGTAGTCCTCCATACGCATTTCGTTTGTCACACAGAACATTCCAGATTGGAGTGTACCCTCCTCATATTCTCCGGCAAAAGTCAGAAAGACTTCCCCATATGCATCAGCCAAGCTGTCGTATTTGCTCCACGCCTCTTTCAGAGGAGGCTCCATTTGCCCATTGATGATTCTCGCATAAAATGCCACCAGATAGTCGGCCAGCAGTTCTTCAATATAAAGTGCGGTGTTTATTTGGGACATATCGTCTGCATATCCGTACAAGTTGACAGCTCTCATACGGGCTACCATATCCTCCACCAAAGCCTGCAGGGAGCAAGCATTCGGTTCAGGTACAGTTTCTTGCTGCTCTTTACATAAAAGGTATGTGATGTTCGCTTCTCTGAAACCGGTCTCTTCCTCCCTCAGCAAATCATAAAGATGATAGACTGTTGCCACCAATCTAACCTGTTCGCCTTCATATTCAGACAGTCCTGGAAAAAGTTCTTCAAACATAGTCACTTCTTCTGCTTTCCGAATATTCTCTTCAATGACGGCAATATCTACATCATGGAAAGCCCTCTGCTGAGTGCAGGATACCCACCAGACACAGCCAACCAGATAGAGCAGAAGACTTGATTGTCTTATCGTCTTTTTCATTTTGAAGGTATCTGATAAAAATGGTATGACCTTCTTTGCCACTCCTCCATCCGGTTCAAGTCACCTCTCGGATATCCTGTTCCACACGTGTTCAGGCTTTTCCATTCCCCATTCTCTTTCACCCGTACCAAAGGCAAGCAGTCCGGTTGGATGTCGGAATACCTCAAAGGAGTAATCAGATGGTATCTGTCCCGCAAAGCAAGAGCCCCTTCGCTATCTTCTACAATCAATACGCCCGTAAAGCAGTATTTTTCGCGAAAGTTCCCTACTCGTTTTGCCTCTTTCACGGTATAGACATCATATCCCAAACAAAATGACGGCAACAAGATGCCCACAGCCACAAAAGCCCAACAGCCATTTACCCATTTCTTAGTCCGCAGGATATAACCTCCGGCAGATACCAATGCCAGCAGAAGCGAACTCCATAAAAGCCCATTACGGTATGTACCTGTTTCGTATTGGGCAAACCACAAAAGCACAGGCGCCACCCCGATAAACACATATTCATAGAGCACCCTTTTGCCATTATCTCCTTTATTAAGAAACCGATAGGCCAATAAGGGCACAGCTATCATGGCCACAAGTGAAAGCCATTCGTTCATAATGATGCCCACACACCATGCAACAAGGAAATAGCAGCATCCGCCAAAATACTTGCCCCGCAAAGGGTCTTTCCACAGATAAAGTCCGCTCCATATCCATCTGTCCGCCACTCCCGACAGCCGGCACCTCTTGTAGTTTATCAGGAAATAGGCAATTGGCACTATTACCCACCAACAACAGAATAACATTCCCATCATAATCCTAAATCCATACGGCATCAATTGCGAAGTGAGCCAGCGGGGAGAGAATATGTAATTGGTAGCCACCATGCAGTAGTTATACATATCCCTCCATGCATCGGACATCGCTTCTCTGGGCAACAATATCAGGCAAAGCATCCAAATAGGTGCATACACCAAAGTAGCATACAAACCCCGTTTTTCTTTTCTATACATCATGAAACTGAGGCTCAGTCTCATCAACACGGTGTAAGCCACAAGCGGCAACGTCCACTCTGCAAACAATGTCGCGTCTTCAATGCAGCAACTCGTAAATACATCGGCAATCCACAGCCGAAGTATAAACATGGCCCAAACGCTGCCACACAAAAGGTCTAATTTGAAAAGGAAATGCTGTTTCATTGTAAGAATTGCTAATCTATGATTAATTCATAAGGTGTATAATCCGCGAACCACCTGTCAAGCACTGCATCTACCTCTGCTTCTATCTCAGGAGTGATATGTCGGCATATCTTTTTATAGGCGACAGAGACTGCCACAATCTCATCAAGCCATCCGATCAGAGGCAACCGTCTGGCATCAAGGATGTCAACGGGCAACACCAAATAAGACAGTGTAGAGCATATCAGCAATTTGTCAGTTTTAGGCGTCTGTTCACTTTTCATCACATAATAGAGCAGCAACACCGGGCGTGCACTGACTCTTCCCACTTTGCGAGCATAACCTTTCATTTTCTCCCAAAGTTGGGCATAACTGATCATTTGTCTGTTTTCCATAACGAACATTTTTTATTGTATAGAGTCCGGGGAGGTGGAAAATCTATCACTGAAGTGTTGAAGGAGACATCCTTTATTATATTAGCCAATCTTTTTTGAATAATACCCATTGTTTCTCTCCCCCCCTAACGTAAATTGGAATCCAAAGCATTCCCTCCGAGAATGTATTAGAATTACAAGGAAAAAAAATACCTCTAGGAATGATTTCGTTTCCTTTTATATCAATGAATCCACCAGAGTCCACATTTGCCAACCCATCTACTCCTACAGAATTTATGAAAGATGATGAGAAAACCACTTCTCCTTTTTTATTGATTAATTGACCTCTATAACCATATACAGGATCTTTATTAAATACAACTGCTAATCCATTTGTAAAACTGTAATAATTACAATGATCAAACCTCCACGTCTCAAATCGACAGGGGATGACCACTTTTCCTGTTTTATCTATGAAACCTACCTTATCGTCCTTTTTTATTGCCGCTAATCCGTCTTTGAAACTTTTACAGCTCTCCCCCAGTGTAGAAAAAACGATTTTCCCTGTTTTATCAATAAATTTTGAATGACAATTAATATCCAATTGAATCTCAGCTAAACCTTCAGAAAAGGAACCTCCATTGAAATATTGATGGGGAATGACAGCAGTTCCGGTTTTATCAATAAATCCCACGCGCCCTGTTGTTGCTTCCCTAATACGTGCTAAACCTTCTGAAAAAGAACTTGCACCTATAAAACGACATGGTATAACTACAATCCCTTTTTTATTAACAAATCCATACCTATCATTAATTGCTACACAGGCCAAACCGTCTTCAAAGCTAGATGCCCAATCAAATTGACATGGTATAACAATTGTTCCTGTTTTATCTATAAATCCACTCTTGCCATTGATTCTTACCATGGCCAGACCTTCTTTAAAATCATTACATCCACCATCACAATGGATGTTTATCATTTCTCTTCCCTCTTTATTTATATAAGCATAGTTTCCACAATAATCCTTTCGGACTCTAGCTAACCCATTAGAAAAATCATATACATCACGATAATCATAGCTCGGTATGCCATGAGGACTACCCGTTTTATCAATTTGAAAAGCCCTATATTTGTCATAAACAAAAGCAAAACCATCGACAAAATTGGCACAGAAATCATACTCGCAAGGTATAACTATTTCCATTTGTTCATTAATGAATCCATATTTTTTTGTCTTCTTATCCCTTATTCTGATTCTTTCATCACGAAGTGGATACAACTCATACATGGACTCCAAAGTTGCTTTTTTCTCTGCAACCATTTTCTCAGCAACATATGTATCTAAAAACTTTTGGCGACTAATAACCTCTAAACCTCTAAAAGAATTATTCAGCTGTTTTAGATAATTGATAAATGGTGTAACTTCATCTAATGATTGAAAACTTATCGCGATAAAATCAATTTCATCAGTTATTTTACTTAATGTAAAACGCAACCGTTTCATTAAAACGGATGCAACCAATTCTTTATACAAATCTTCTCCTTTAAAAGAAAGATGCAAAAATTGTTTGTTCCCGATTTCTCTAAAAATAGAATTATCATGATGTGACAACCAATTGATGTAAGTCGCGGGTAGATTCATTTCGAAGTGTAAGTTTTCTCCGTGGTCAGACCCTAACAACTTTACAAGCATACTTTCCCACTGAACAATAATCTCATTGTAAATGTCAGGAAAAGAATCCTTAAAATCGGAGATTATCTTTCCTGAAAAAGGAACAGGTTGATTTATGTTGACTTCTTCCAATAACTTTTTTCCAAACAAAGTGCAGAAATAGTTTTCTAAATTCAAATCAAATACAATTCCGCTCTCTACTTTTGGTGGAAGTGGAGACGAATCTATTTTACAATATACAAAATTCTTATGCATATGCTTCTTATAGATTAAATAGCTTAATTCACTAGTGTCTGTTATAATAAACTTAATAATTCTTTATTGAGAAATCCTTCTTTATTCTTTTTTGTAACCTCGTGTGCTACTGTTGCTAAAACTCCGAACATATTAGTTCCGAACATATTAGTGAAGTTTGCTTTTGATTCTTGGGCACGAATAAAAAGAAGTTCTTTCCCTATATTGTAGATATCATTGATGAAATAATATTCTTCTCCGCTTTGATTAATTATTCCTTTACTGTTTTTGTCAAGGGTTATTCGTGCGTATCCATTGTGAAAATCATATGCTTTCTGATATTTGCATTCTATTATTTCATTGCCTGCTTTATCAATAAAGCCCCATTTCCCATTCCGCTTTATTCTGGCAAAACCTTCAGCATAAGATTTTATATCATCGCACGAGATTGAGAATATTTTATCATTATTTATACTAATAGCGTGCCATAAATTTCTTTGTTTCACAAAGATAATCCCTTCTGATACTCCCCTTATATCTTCATATTCACATGGTAATGCTTCTATTCCCTTCATGAAATCAACGATACCCCATTTGTGCCCTTTTCTTGCACAAAATAGTTCCGTTGTGGAATTCTTCAAATCATCATAGATGCATGGAATTATTATTTCCCCTTTTGAATTGATTATGCCATATTTCTCATTTTGTATAAAGCGTGAATATCCAATATGGATTACATCGTCAATAATAGAACCATACAAAGAGAAAACGGAGGCCCCCGTCCCATTTATATATTCCCTTTTGAAAAGTTCCTTGTACACACATGCAATTCCTTTTTTAAATTCAGAAATATGTTTATATATACAAGGAATCACTTTATTAAATTTTGTATCTATATACCCCCACTTCGTTTGCAATTTGACCCCCGCTAGTCCTTCACTATATGAGGAGACATCTTCAAAATCAAAAGGTATCACAATTTTGTTGTATTTATCAATTAGTCCACATTTCCCTCGCATATAGGCTTTTGCAAATCCATTTAAAAAAGGCATTGCATATTCATATACAAACGGAACAGTTGTTATTCCTAATTGATTAATATACCCCCATTTCCCATTAAGTTTAGCGTTTGAAACACCTTCCGAAAATAGGCCTCCACTTTCATAAACGAATGGAATAACTGTCTTGTTATTCTTGTCAACGCACCCCCATTTTCCATTTAACTTTACCCATGCTAATCCTTCTGAAAATTTGCAAATATCGTTGTACACAAATGGAATGACTGTATTGGCATTCTTGTTTGCAAATCCCCATTTGTTTTTTTTTACTCCAATTAGTTCTTCTTGACAATATAAAATCCTTTCATTGGAAAAGTATCCGACATTTGGGTAAAGGCCAAATATTTCTTTTATTTTTTTTGAAAAACAAGAATTCTGCAAAAATATATCTACATCAAACTTGATTGAACTTAATTTACATTCATGAATTTGATTATTATTTAGAATAATTAGTTTTTTTAATAATACATTCTCAATCAACTCTTGATACAAGTAATTAAAAGGTATATTTATAGGTTCTTCCAATAATGTTTCATTTGCTCGAATTGAGAACTCGTATTTAAACCAAATATAAAAAGATTTTGGAAGTATTATTGAACATTCTGCGCTGTCAATCTTTCTTGCATTAAGCAACCTTGTCAAAATGGTTTTCCATTGTTCCATTATAGATTGAAAGTCATTGTAATGCATATCCTTATAATTTAGGTATATTAAACCTGGATATAGTAATTCTACTTTTAGATTATTAATCCTTAGAAAATACTCCCCAAGAATTGTAAAAAAATAGCAATCAAGATTCCAATCCTTTATAATTACAGTTCCTTCTGTAAATATGCTAAAATCCTTTTTAGGAGTAACAGGTGTACCACAATTTATATATATAGATGTTCCCATTTTAGCTATCTTAATGTTGCATCAAATCAAACAATTTCGTACTCAATTTTATATATAAATCATCAGAAGATTCCATATTTTTTAGCAAATTCTCAAAAAAAGGAACATCATCATGAGTAAGGTAATCCCCATAGAGAGTTTCATCTATGATTTCTTCAAAACTTTCGTTTGTTATATGGAAACGTTCCGTCACATAATTTCTCCACAGTTTTTCAACAACTTCGCGAGATGAAGCTTGAGATAATTCCAATTCCTTGTTTATGACTTCATACTGTGATTCTCTAATTCCTTCCATTGCAGTCAAACCCATTTCTTCTTTTCTGAGAAATCGGTACGTGTCTTCGTACGCTTCCGCCAGACTCTTACGCAACTCAATATCCTTGTATAACTTAGGGAAATAAGATTTCATCAATTTGGGAAGTAACGGTTCTGCATCAACAGACCGAAGATGATGAATGTCGGCCAATGCAGCCAAATTCAATCCTATGTATGCAGAAAAGATGTCAGCCAACGGATTTAAATCCTTCAGAGGCTCTACCTTAAATATGTTATAGATGTCCAATGCCTCTATTTCTTCCATCCTGTTCTCAGCCATACGTTGTTCAATGTGGAGGGCTTGGTACAAATCCACATTCCGTTGCAATGTATCACGCATCATCTTAAATCCTAAGGCATTAGCATCCAACAAACAGTCTATCTCTTTGATGGCATTCAGTGCTTTTATAGATCGCTCATATACGGCATTTGCCAACACTACATCTATATTTATAGGAAAATTCAGTTCCGTGCGATGATGGATGGTTGAATTGTATCCAATTCCCCATGACGAGAACATCAAACGAAATGTCGTTCCATCAAAACGGGGTCGATAACGATACAAGGAATGTCTTTTAAGAAAAAATGCAAGGTCTCGCTGGCATGCATTCCCGGATTATATTTGTCGCTCCATGCCGTAGGAAAAAACATAACCGGATGGTCACTGTTCCGATTGTAATTTTGAGTAAAGAAACTCTCCATCTTCTGATACACTGTGTCCCAGATTTGTTCACTCAATATTTTCCGATTTTTTATTTTTGCATCGACATGAACCGGAGCTACAAAAACATTTAAGGCTTCAGGATGTTTGACCGCATCCATCACTTCCTCATAGACCTGCTGTACAGCTGTGCTTTTATCACCTCCTTCATCTGAAAAACGCAACAATGAATATAGTGAGGGGGTCTGATTCTTTAATAAAACCAAGGGAGAGACATTCAAAGGGAATGTCTTCAGTGCCTCTTGCATCAGATGGTCTTGTAACAGATTGCGTGCGTTTTCACGTGCCATTAACATTTGTGTTTGCCGGGCAGCCTGTGCCTGAAATATTGCAATTTCACGACTGTTTTCAATATTCAATTCTGTCAAATGAGTCTGAAGATTTTCTTGGAACTTCATTCGCTTCATTTCCATCTTTTCTTGGAAACTCATACGTTCATGTTCCAACCTCATTTGAAACTTCTTTTGTTCTGCAAAAGCTTTTCCTTGCGGAGTATGGTTGAAGGGCACTATATAATCAATCAATTTCGAAGCAACAATGCCTCCACCTATACTTCCTAAACCTAGCATTCCCAGTATATCCATATTCTGTTATTTTTTATTTTCGTTATACTTTCGCTCATAATATGCTTTCTGCATATATTCATCTCCTCTCTGTCGCCATTTCTTTGCTTCATTCAAATTATGCCTTGCATCATCAGGATTATCGCATCGGGCAGCTTTATCCATATAATGCCTTTCTTCTTTATAACAGTTTTCAGCTTTGGATTCATATTCATTAGCAGAATAAGCAGATCCAAATGAAATACTTTCGCCATGACCATATTCCTTTGGTTCTGCAATTCCCATGGAATCAGCATGTTCAGTAAGGAATTCATGAAAAGCCTCCATGCTACCATCAAATGTGATGGGCAAGCCTTTATCCAACATTGACTGTGCATAGTTTTGCCCATATTCAATGATTTCTGCCCTTAGCTCCCCTGCTGGGTGGCTCTCACTTTCATTTGATTCCCCCAATGCATTCACTAACAATTCTGTATCCATTCCATCCATTCCCGCATGAACACCTGCAAAGAAATCACAAGCCAACTCTTTCTCCTTTCCGCTTAATTCTTCATTGTCTTGCAAAACCCGATGGGCACATTCATGAGTATATACAAGTGTCAATGAGTCTTCACCGCTTATTCCCATATTCATTAACTGCTCTCGGCTGAAGCCAAATACATCATCCGACACCGTGCTTATATCCCCCGGCCAGATGCATACATCTGCATTATCCAAGATGGGAGCAGCAGGTAAGCCAAAGAAATCACACGCACGAGAAACTGCATCATTGACCATCGCATCAGGTAGCAAGATGTCATTGTTCTCTTGTATCACCATCTGAGTCTCTTGTAGAAGATTGTCTAATTGCAAATCTCCAGTCGGTTCGTATTCAAATTCCGTCATACTCATACACTGTTTATTCTAAATCTACATCATTAAAATCTATCATTGTGTCTTCCATATCGGAGATGTAATGAGTCAAATCCATATCGCATTCATTACCTGTTTCAATAAAGTCATCAAAATCATCCATCGCCTGAAAATCGTAATCATTTGATATATAGTCACGTTCATTACCAAACATATTGAATGCACTGTTGTCTGATTCTTCTATAGAGAATATTGGAGGAATCCCCATTTCCCAAAAACCATAGTCTCCTTGCCACACATCCATGCAATCACTGTTTTGATTAATGGATATTGAGTCATTAGCTATATCCAAGCATTCTTGAAGAGTGCCATCAGATGCTATAGTGCTTTCTATACGGAATGCCTCTTCCGCCGTAGCATTCCCATCGATATAGGCCGCCAGCATTTCGTCAGAGATTTCATCGTTCCATTCTATCATACGTAGTCCTCCTTTCTGCCCATGACCATGCGCAATTGAAGTAGTGCACGGCGATGGATATTGTACAAGTTATCGACTGTGATGCCCATCTCCTCTGCCAAGAGTTCCGGGCGTACTTCTTTCAGGTCTAGCATCTGAATCACTCTACGGTAACGGGCATTGGGCATCTTGTCCATAGCCTTCAGAATGTCAATCCGCCGGTCGATGTGGACATTAGGGGTAAACCCGATGTCCTTTTTCTTATTTATATCCTCCAAAAAGCCGGAATCTATCAGTTCATTGCGTTTTTTTTGGAAATAACGGATAGACACCACACTTATCCAAGTGGTCAGCCTGCTGCGATAATCAAACTGGCGCACCTTGTACCAATCATTTGCCTGAAGATAGATGTAAAGCTCACTGATAAGTGTATGCTCATCTATTTGGAATTCAAAAATGGCCTGTATGATGTAGGCAAACATCGGTTTGCACTTCCGATAAAAGAAGTGTTCTATCATCAATCGGTCATCGCTGAGGATGCCATTGACGATCTGTTCGTCTGTGTATTCTTCTGTTCTTTTCATTTTCATGGATATAAAAAAAACGCGAACCATTCGTTTGCTTGTTTTTACGTAAGGTTACCGCCAAGTGACCTGTCACATACAAGCATAGAATGGTTCACGCCCTATACGGAACGTGAACCTCTCAACACTTGTCCTCATGTGACGAATAATTTGGCGGTATTCTACGTAAAGAGAACAAGAGCAAAAAGCTCAAATCAATATTTCAAGTTTGAACGGAACGCTTTTTTGTCTTGATTTTCTATTTTATCTCATTGATATACTGATATTTATTTGTTAGTATTTCACTTGTCGCCACAAAAATAATGAATAAAAGCGAAAAAGAGTAATGACAACTGGAAAATTTAAGGAAATGATGTTGAAAAACATATATTCAATTTTAAAGAAAGAAATGTGTCGTAACATCATTCTTACAAATTTTAGAGACTCTTTTACGCTCTTTTAGACAATAAAGTCGTCACTCCATTTTGAATGATTCCCACGCGAGCATTCTGTACAACTTCATATTGATTATAGAACAATCAACCCCATCTTGACAAAATGTCAAATTGTATATTTTACACACGAGAATCGCGTATATACATCCGCAAGTGAGTTTGAACGTGCACAGGCGAATTTTGGGGATTAGAATTGCACTATATAGCTAACTTATAGCAAATTAAAAAAATAAACCGGCTGAAAAGAGGAAATTCTACAACGGAAAAACGGGAAAGAAACGAAGAAATGGAAGGAGAGCAGAAAGATGAAAAACAACGCCAACTTAGTCCGATAGCTATCCGTCCGGAGGAGAATAGCTATCGGACTACTGTCAAACAGCTGTTCATTGGCTATACGGATGGCTATCCGCCAACGGACGGATAGCTGTTTGTCTGCAGACGGATAGCTGTTCTCCTCCAAAGGGGATGGGAGCAACTTGGCTACCCCATTCCAATTTTGACACATAAAAAAAGCTGTTTCCGCAGAAACGAATGAATGAAAGAACGGTTATTCCTACATATTTATGTAAAATCAAACCTGAAAACATCGCATAACTATACAACCCCCCCCTATAAAACTGCCACCTGAAGTAGCAAAATGTAAGCGAATTACCACACATAAAATGTGTCATCACCAAAAGCGGTTGTTTTCCTTGCTGTATTCAAAACCAGCGGAGGCAAGAGTGGCAAGAAGGCTGCATAAGTGTCAAAAATGCCAATTCTTCCGGCAAGCATAATTTTTCTTTATTTATGCCACACAAGATACAAAAACAGCCTTATAATTCACAGAATCTATGCTTTTTGCGATTCCGCGAGTTATAAGGCCAAATAACGGTATTTCGCTCTTACGTTCTGGAGCATAAAATTATGGCTCAAAACTACAATACTGCATAGAGCGGCACATTGGTCAGCTGCCCCTGTTCTTTATAGGGAAGCATAGAGTAACGAATTGCCCTCAGTTCCTCGTTCTCGCTAAGCAAACGTGAGAGAGAGTTTGCGCGGACATTTCCTTCGGCTTTCACCTCTATGGGAAGCAGATGTGCATTGTGCTGAATAAGAAAGTCAATTTCAAGACGCGAATTGTCCGAGTTGTGATAATAGATTGGCTTCTGATGATGACTTGTCATTTGCTGAAGCACGTATTCCTCCGTCATTCCCCCCTTGTATTCGCTAAAAATATTGTTTGCAAGCAGAATTTGTACGGCCTCTACACCCACCATAGCTCCCAGCAGGCCGATGTCGAGCAGATAGAGTTTGAATGCTGAAAGGTCTTCGTAGATGGGCAATGGCAAGGCCGGTTTGGTGCATCGGGGCACCTTGTACACCAATCCTGCATCGACCAGCCATTTGATGGCCAATTCAAAATCCGTTGCACGTGCGCCCTTCCGCAAGGCACCGTAGATGAACTTCTTGTTTTCTTTGAAAAGTTGCGAGGGGATTGACTTCCACACCATCCGTATGCGTGGCACCTGTTCCTTAGGTGCATGTTTAGAAAAGTCGCGGTCGTATCCGTTCAGTATTTCCATCTGTATGCGTCTGACCTCTTGCAAGGCTCCATCTTCCACATACCTGGCCACGGCTTCGGGCATACCTCCTACGTAATAATATTGGCGGAGCAAATCCACATAACGCTCATGCAATAGGTTCATGGTATCAAAATCCTGTCCGACAAGCAGTTTGTACATTTCCATCTCGCCTTTTGCCAAGAGAAATTCCTCAAAGTTCATGGGATAGATGTTCATCTCGTTGACTTTTCCCACGGGATAAGACACTTCACTATGAAGTGAAATGCCCAACAACGACCCTGCTACGGCTATATGATACGTTGGTGCATCCTCACAGAAGTACTTTAATGCTTCAATGGCTTCAGGAATGTCCTGCACTTCGTCCAGAATGATGAGTGTATCCCCCGGAGTTATATCCACCCCAGTCAAAGCCCGTAGTGCACGAAGGATACGGTCAATGTTGAAGTCTTGCTTGAAAATCAGGTTAGCCTGTTCATTCTTACGACAATTTACGTAAGCCTCCTTTTTGTATTCCATTCGTGCGAATTCACGCAGAAGCCAAGTTTTTCCCACCTGTCTGGCACCATTCAGAATCAGCGGCTTTCTATCTATTTTACTCTTCCATTCTATAAGTTGTTGTAATGCAACTCTTTCCATATATAAAACACATTTTCTAACACATAATTACATCGCAAAGATACAAAAATCGACACATAAATTAATGTATTCAATACATTTTTCGTCACTTTATTTTCACTCTTTGTACCAGCCTCAAAAAGTAGACACTAAAATCAATTCTTCCGACAAGCATAAATTCCCTTTATTTGTGCCGCATAAGATACAAAAATAGCCTTATAATTCACAGAATCTATGTTTTTTGCGATTCCGCGACTTATAAGGCCAAAAAGCAGTATTGTGTCATCACCAGAAGCGGTTGTTCTCCTCGCTATACTCAAACCCCGAGGCTGCAAGAGTGGACAGAAGGACATCTTTGTCTATATCCATATCGTCGCACAGGGCATCGAGCGAGGGGTATTGGTCGCGCAGCTTCATGTTGATGAAGCTGTAAAGCATCATAGGGTCGGTAGGAATCATGCTGATTCGTATAGTTATGTGACAGACTCAGAAACGGATGACGCGCACCCCGTCTTCCTGCTCCTCGATGGTGACGCGGACAGCATCTTCCGGAAGCACATCTTCTATCAGTTCCGGCCACTCGATGAAGCAGAGGGCACCGCTGTAGAAGTAGTCTTCATACCCCATGTCATAGACTTCCTCCAAGCGTTTGATACGGTAGAAGTCGAAATGATAGATGAGTTCGCCGCTCTCGTCGGCACGGTATTCATTGACAATGGCAAAAGTGGGCGAGTTGATGACATCCGTCACTCCCAGCACTTCGCACACAGCCTTTACGAACGTTGTTTTCCCGGCTCCCATCTTGCCATAAAGGGCAAAGACGGTGCTATCCTCCATAGCTGCCACAAACTGCCGGGCAGCCTCATGGATATGTTCCAATGATTCGATTCTTATTTCCATAGTTACATTTACAAAGTCATAGCTTACATATTACGGTTCAGCCCGTATTGTCTCACCTTTTCTTCGGCTGCAGCACAATTAACGGCACCAACATCTCTTCCATCGAGATTCCTCCATGCTGGAAGGTATCCTTGTAGTAAGACACATAGTAGTTGTAATTGTTCGGATAGGCAAAGAAATCTCCCCCTGTAGCAAAGATGTAGGTTGTGCTGATGTTTGGCGAAGGCAGCTGGGCCTTGGCCGGTTCCTTTATATCGAACACCTCCTTGGCATTGTATCCGAGGTTCTTTCCCAACTTATAGCGCAGGTTGGTATTGACATTCCGGTCGCCCACCACTTTGATGGGTTTGTCCACCCGGATGCTGCCATGGTCTGTCGTGATGATGACAGTATAATGGCTCTCTGCCAACATCTTCAGCAATTCGCGCAGGGGCGAATGCCTGAACCACGAGAGGGTGATACTGCGATAGGCAGCCTCGTCTTTGGCCAGTTCGCGCACTGTCTTGCTCTCGGTGCGTGCATGGCTGAGCATATCAATGAAGTTGAACACCACGACGTTGAGGTCATACCGGTCCAGCTGCTTGAACTGCCCTATCAGTTTCTCGGCCCCGGCAGAGTCGTTTATCTTGTGGTAAGAGAATGTGTCCCTCCGGCGGTAGCGGTCGATTTGCGTTTGTATGAGCGGTGCCTCGTTCAGGTTCTTCCCCTCCTCTTCGTCCTCATCGACCCACAGGTCGGGAAACATTTGCGCAATCTTGTTCGGCATCAGTCCGCTGAAGATGGCATTGCGGGCATACTGTGTAGCTGTGGGCAATATGCTCATATAGAGTTCCTCTTCAATGGAATAGAGTTGTGCCAGTTCACCGGCCACCAGCCTCCATTGGTCATACCGGAAGTTGTCGAGCACGAGCAGGAAGACTTTCTCTCCTCTGTCGAGTGCCGGGAACACCTTCCGTTTGAAGAGGTCGGGACTCATCAACGGTCTGTCTCCCACACCGGCAATCCAGTCGAGGTAGTTCCGCTTCACAAACTTGGCAAAGCCATTGTTCCCCTCCGTCTTCTGCATCTGCAGCATCTCCGTCATGCGGCTGTCTGCCTCAGAGAGTTGCAGTTCCCACGATACCAGCTGCCGATAGACCTCTGTCCACTCTTCCGTAGTACGTGCATCGTTTATCAGCATTCCCAAGCGGGCAAAATTCTGCTGATAGTTCGTGTCGGTTGTCTCTGACAGGATGTCCCGTTGATGGATGTTCTTCTTCAGCGTCATCAATATCTGATGGGGGTTGACAGGCTTTATCAGATAGTCGGCGATCTTGCTGCCGATAGCCTGATCCATGATATTCTCCTCCTCGCTCTTGGTCACCATCACCACCGGCACGGCAGGAGCAATCTCTTTGATTTGGGCCAAGGTCTCCAGTCCGCTCAGTCCGGGCATGTTCTCATCCAGCAGTATCAGGTCGAAGGCTTGACTGCGGCACTCATCGAGCGCATCTTGTCCGTTGGTCACCGTCACCACCTCGTATCCCTTATTTTCCAAGAAGAGCACGTGCGGCCGGAGCAGTTCCATCTCATCGTCAGCCCATAGCAAATGTCCGTTCTTCATTTTTTCGTCTGTCTCCTTTAATTCGTTATGTAGCGCAAAGATAGCATTTTGCCGGCATACCGCAGACAGCAGCGGCATACGCTCCGCGCTTTTTTATCTTTATTTAAGAAGGATTTCACAGATTCTTCCCGAGGCCCTCACTTCATGAAAGCGAAATAGACTGCTGCCACCAGACAGAGGAAGGCCATGGCGTGGTTCCAATGCAGCCCCTCTCCCTTGAACAGCGCTGTGACAATCACCGTGAAGACCACCAGCGAAATGGCCTCCTGTATCACTTTCAGTTGCATCAGCGAATAGGGTCCGCCGTTGCCTTGGAAGCCTATGCGGTTGGCCGGCACAGCCAGGCAATATTCAAAAAAGGCCACACACCACGAGAATGCGATGACACCTATCAGAGGCCAACCGGTACTGACCTTCATCTCTTGCAGCTTCAAATGGCCATACCAGGCGAAGGTCATCAGCACATTCGACCCCACAAGCAACAACACTGTGTAGATACTTTTCATTATTCCGTCTCTTTATCTATGTTTGTAGTTCTGTCCAACAATGGATTCAGTTGTTTTTATCCGGCAACAGGTCCGTCTGCACATTAGTCATGCTTCCCCACAGGCTATAGCGTGCTTCGGGATTGAGTTTTTCCAGTTCGGCCAGCAGTCTCTTCATCTGTGAGCGGTTGGAAGCCGTTTCATAGGGGCAGTTTTTCACCTGTTTGCGGTAGCCTCTGAGCTTGGCCAGTTCGGTCAGGTCGCGCTCGTGCACCAGACACATGGGACGGATGATGGTCATGTCAAACTTGCGCATCACCAGCCGGGGGGGCATGGTGCTGAATGCTCCTTGGAAGGAGATGTTCATCAGCAACGTTTCCAGGATATCGTCCATGTGATGTCCCAGAGCTATTTTGTTGCATCCCCACTCCTTGGCCACGGTAAAGAGTGCTTTCCGCCGATTCCACGAGCAGAGGAAGCAAGGCGACTTCCGGGTGTCGGTAGAGGGGTCGAACGAAGTGTCGTACACTTGGAAAGGCACGCCAAGCTCCTCCGCATAGCGGCGCAGATAACCGGTGTCCGACTGGTAGGGGATGTTGGTCATGCGCACATGCACGGCCTTGACCTCAAAGTGCGGCTTGTGTATGCGCGACCGTCGGGCCAGCAGTTCAAGCAGTGCCAACGAATCCTTGCCACCCGAAAGCCCTACCAGAATCACATCGCCATCCGTTATCAGACGGTAGTCCACCACCCCTTTGCAGAAGTGCTTTGTTATACGCCGCACCAAGCGTTCTTCTTCTGTAAATGTCGCCATAATTTCTGAAAACGGGGGCAAAAATACATCAAAAACACCATTTTAAGCAACATTTAACTAAATGATTTCACAAAACATTCGTCAATTCATGAAAAACTGCGTACTTTTGGGCGGACAAAAGCAATGAGATACCTGAATATGACGCTGAAAAGAAACTGCTGCATACTGCTCTGCAGCCTGATGTTCAACTGCCTGCCGGGGATGTCCCAAAGCCAGGAGCAGGCAAAAAAACTCTTCAATGAGGGCAACTACACCGAAGCCAAACCGATGTTTGAGAAACTCCTCAAGAGGAATCCGCGTAACGGAAGCCTCAACTATTGGTATGGCGCCTGCTGCTATGAGACCGGCGAAGCGGACAAGTGTCTGCCTCATCTGGAACTGGCAGCCGAACGTAAGGTGCGCGAAGCACACCGCTATCTGGCCATGTACCATGCCGACTGCTACCGGTATGCCGAGGCTGAGGAGAGCTGGGAGGAATACATTGCCCTGATGGAAAAGGCCAAGAAGCCCACTGACGAATACCAACCGGCTTACGACCAGGCTTCGTTGGGCAAGCAGATGATGCGCAGCGTACAGGACATCTGCTTCATCGACAGCTTTATAGTGGACAAAGAAGGATTCCTCAGCACTTACCGCATCAGTCCGGAAGCCGGCACGCTGACGGACTACAATGCGTTCTTCAACGGACAGGACCAACCCGATGGAGTGGTTTACCAGACTGAAATGAAGAACAAGGTTTACTACAGTGCACGCGGCAACGACGGACAGATGCATCTCTATGCCTCCGACCTGATAGGCAATCGTTGGGGAAACGGCACACAGCTGAACGGATTGCCCGAAAAACACGACACGAACTATCCCTATATGCTGTCCGATGGAGCCACCTTCTACTATGCCACCCAAGGGGAAGGTTCGTTGGGGGGGTACGACATCTTCGTTACCCGATACGACTCCGAGGACGACCGTTTTTTCGTACCCGAAAACATTGGCATGCCTTTCAACTCACCGGCCAACGACTATATGTTTGTCATCGACGAGTTCAACGGACTGGGGTGGTTTGCCACCGACCGCAACCAGCCGGACGGAAAAGTCTGCATCTATGTGTTCCTGCCCAACGAAGGGAACAAAATGCTGAACGAAGAAAAAATGTTGCCCGAAGTGCTGCAAGCACGTGCCCGATTGGCCTCCATCAAGGATACATGGCAGGACGAGGATGCCGTCAGGACGGGGAAACAACGGTTGGCCACCTGCATCTACAGCCAACCGGAAGCTGTCCGGAGGCACGACTTCACATTCATCATCGACGACCTCACGGTCTATCATACATTGGACGACTTCCGTTCGGCCAAAGCACGCGAACTGTTCATCCGGCGCCAACAGCATCAGAAGAGCTTGGACATCCTCTCCGACCGACTCGAAGAGAAACGTATGGAATATGCCCGCAGCAACGACCGGCAACGACAACAGATGACCACCTCTCTACTGGAAATGGAGCAACAGGCAGAAGCGCTGGAAACGGCCATCGGACGGATGGCTACGGACATACGCAATGCCGAAATCGGCTCCAAATAACCTCCTGACTTTTTTCCTTATGCAGCACTCCATGTCATCCCCCATCCCCGAATCGGAACTGATGATCAATGCAGACGGTTCCATCTTCCACTTGCACCTGCGCCCCGAGCAGTTGGCTGACAAAGTCATTTTAGTGGGCGACCCGGGGCGTGTTTCTCTTGTAGCCTCCCACTTCAATGTCGTCGATCACAAGGTGGAGAGCCGGGAGTTCCGCAGTGTCACCGGACGTTATCAGGACAAAAGGCTGACTGTCGTATCCACCGGAATCGGATGCGACAACATCGACATCGTGCTGAACGAGCTGGATGCCTTGGGCAACATCGATTTCAGCACCCGCCGGATAAGGGATGTACACCGCACGCTGGAACTTGTACGCATAGGCACATGCGGTGGTCTGCAGCCCTACACCCCCACCGGGTCTTACATCATCTCAGAACGTTCCATCGGATTCGATGGTCTGCTCAATTTCTATGCCGGACGTTCCCGTGTGTGCGACCTCGCCTTCGAGACTGCCTTCAAGGAACAGGTGAAATGGAATCCCGTACTGGGGAATCCTTATGTTGTCCGTGCCGACGGAGAGCTGACCGCCCGCATCTCCGGCAGAGACGACAGCCGTTTCATCAAAGGTGTCACCATTGCCTGCGGAGGTTTCTATGGCCCACAAGGACGGATGCTCCGCCTTCCTTTGGCCGATTCAGACCTGAACGAAAAGATTCGGTCCTTCGAGTACCAAGGCCGGCACATCACCAATTTCGAGATGGAGAGCAGTGCCTTGGCAGGACTTTCCGCTCTCCTCGGACACAAGGCCACCACAGTCTGCATGGTTGTGGCCAACCGCTTTGCACACAAGTCTGACACCGGCTACCACTCTTCCATCGACGATCTCATACAGATAGTATTGGACAGGATTTAAGGGGGGGATGTTTTCATAGGTTCAATAGCATGTGTCTGTAAAACTCTAAAAATGCGCCTTGCTTTTTTTCAAATGCGCCTTACTTTTTCCCAAATGCAAGGCGCATTTACACCAAGTGCAAGCCGCATTTTGGAAAATACAAGGCGCATTTTTTGAACTTCCCAGTTTTAGGGGAATCAATATTCGACCTCTATTCGTATCGTTGGAGTCGTTTTAAGGAGGTTCTTATCAATCTTTTCTATCTGGTTTACAGTCGTTTTTTTCATCTTTTCTTGCTCATTCGACGAAAACACTGTAAATTTGCAAGCAGAGGAATAACTTTTTGTCTAACCCTTAACGGAAATTGCGACTAATGAAAAAACTACTTTTTTGCGTAAGTGTGATGCTTGCAAGTGTGTGTGCACAAGCTCAATTGAGAGTAAATGAAAACGGAGATGTCAGTATCCAGACAACGGACAGTGTGGTGTCTCCATTAGCTGTCGGATATGCAGGAAATTCCACCTACAGCATAGCTGCCACAGGAGTTAAAGATGGAATTTTCGGAAGGAGATATGGGACACCGACAAATACTACAGATTCATGGACAGGCGGAATAGTGGGAGTAAATTATCCTAATTCAAATCGTTTCTACATTGGCACAAAAGGACAAGCCAGAAGAACAACGGCATCAACATCAGGCAGGTCGTATGGAATTTACGGTGATGCAGGCAATTGTACATCCGGATACAACTACGGTGTGTTCGGTGTGATTTATGGCAGCAATTATGGTGCTGCAGTCTTCGGGACTGTCAACCCATACAATGCTTACGTACCCGGACTATATGCCGGCTATTTTGCCGGAGACATCAAGGCAACAGGAAACATCTATGGCACAGTGTTAACAGCAAGTGCATCGTCAAACAGCAGTGCGGTGGCACAAACACTCAACATTTCAGACGAAAGCACCACGGAAACGGTATCTGCCAAGTTGGCACAACTTTCTCCCATACAATATATGTTGGAGACTCCCGTAGCACCGGCATCCATGGACAGCGACACCATGGCAACTGTCGCTTTATGCGAGGCTGAGGTGCAGGCATTGGAAAAGACCCACTACGGCATTGATGCCACCGCACTACAAGCTGTCTTCCCCGACCTTGTCTATGAAGACCAACATGGGGAACTCTGTATCAACTACATTGAGATGGTGCCGCTGCTTGTGCAGTCCATCAAGGAACTCCAATCCGAAATCACAGCTCTGAAAAGCGGGAATGTATCGCTTATGGGTAACAATGGGACTGTTCATGCCCGTTCGCTTGGTAACAATGCCACCCCGGTAGAGGATGCAACGAGTGTCACCATCCCCACTTTGGAACAAAACGATCCGAACCCGTTCACGGAAAACACCACCATCGCCTACTCACTGCCTGAAAACGTGCAGCATGCCACTATCTATATTTACGACATGAACGGAACGCAAATCCATCAGATTCCCCTGTCTGAAAGAGGCAATGCAGTGGTAACAATCAGCGGTGGCGAGCTCAAGGCTGGGATGTACCTCTATTCACTCATTGCTGACGGAAAAGTGATTGATACGAAACGGATGATATTGACGAAGTAGAACAATAATGCCATGAAAGTTCAGATCCTTTCCTTCCTTTTTTCCTGCATTCCCCTTTTGGTTATGCAGGCACAAACCATTATTCCGTTCCGGAACGTGGCACGTACATTTGCAACTGATGATAGCATTGCAGCCGAGTCTGTTGTTCCTAATTGTATCATTTCGATAACCGATGACTCCAAAGCCAAGATAAATTACACTTTCGAAAATGCCGTGGAGAACAAAAGCCTTGTGGATGGTGTGAATTATTCCCACCTGCGCATCAAGGGATTCGGAATCAACACCCGTATCGGTTGTCCGCAATTGCCGGGCTATACCGATATTATTGCCGTAAAGACAGAGGCTCCGACAGTCCGCATTGTCTCTTCCGACTATGTAGAATACACGGACTTTGACATCTTCCCCGCACAGATACCCGAAACGGAGAGTGACACTGCGAGCCATCCTTTCGTCAAGGATTCTACCATCTATGCCACTAATGCATTCTACCCACAAAATCTGGTGGAGGTACAGGATGTGCAGAAATATCGTGGCATCCCACAAGCTCTTGTTCGTGTGAATCCCGTGCAATATAACCCTGTGACACGCACCATCCGTTGCCATTCCAATATTGTGTATGAGTTGGACAACGCTATGACAACAGAAGAAATAGAAGACGCAGTTCCTTACGAAGTTGTGGCTGCATTAGAAGACACTGATACGGTAGAAGCACTTTATTACACTTCGCCAGACAAATACATTATTGTGACAGTGGACAAATACAAGAGTACTCTCACATCGTTTGTCCAATCCAAGGAACAATTGGGGTATAAGGTCGTAGTACTTTCTAAACCATCATGGAGTAGCTCTACGGAAGTGAAGAGTGCCATTCAGACAGAGTATGACAGGAGTGAAAATTCTCGCCCTCGTTTCTTGCTGATTGTAGGAGGACATGAGGATGTGCCAGCTGGAATAAAATATAATTGGTGGTTTAAGTCTAATGAATGGAATCAACAAGAACCTTATGTGACAGATCATTATTATTCTTGTATGGATGGAGAGAATGATTATTGGCCCGATTTGGCGAGAGGGCGTTGGGATATTAATGGAGTTTCTGAGCTATCTGTTATAATTGAAAAGATTACCAATTACACTCGAACGCAACATTATACAGGAAACATTGCTTTATGTGCAGAGTTTGAACCATTAAAAATGAAGTCTAATTATTGGGAATCAGACAATACTATGGAGAATGCACGTTTCATCAAAACGAGTGAAGAGGTTCGGGATTATCTGTTAACATATCAAGATTATCAAAATGCCGAACGTATATATTATGCTCCACAAGGTTGTACTCCATTGCGTTATAACGTTTATCATTATTCCGATGGTTCCTTATTTCCTGAAGAATTAAGAGACTCGAATTTTAATTGGCAAGGAAGTAATGGGGATGTTATAGACGCAATTAATGGAAATGTAGATTTTATATTATATCGCGGACATGGTAACGTTGACAGTTGGACAAACAATCTGTTTTCTATCACGGATATCTCCTTTTTGACAAATACACAATTATATCCCTTCATATTTAATACAACCTGTCTGACTGGAAAATTTTATAATATGACTGATAACTTACCTACAAATTGTTTTGCGTCTTCATTATTGAATGCCCCCCAAAAGGGTGCATGTGGAGTGATTGCAGCTTCTGAAGCAACCTTTTCGGGATACAATGATGTTTTTGTTGAAGGAATGTTTAATGCAATATTCCCTAATCCTGGAATTTCTCCTCAAATGGCCGAAACTTACGAAAATGGTTATGGAAACTCTTTAAGTTATACACCTTATTCCGTTTTTGATACCACTGCTGTGTATGCTATGGGTGAGGTCATGAATGAAGGTATCAAGAAACAAATACAGTGTTATGGCATTGTTTATGAAGATAACTTGCAGACGAATACTCAGATTCAGAACATACAACGTTTTCATCTCTTTGGAGATCCCAGTACGGAAATCTATACAGGAATTGCACAAAATTTGAACAATATCACCATTAGTCAAGTAAATGGCCGGATATCAGTAAATACCAACGGGCTTGAAGATTGTCGGATTATTCTTAAGCCCACTGAAGATGAAGACAGTTTAGAGTTTCAGATGGTGGACCATTTAATAGGTACATTCACATTTGAATACAGTGATTGCGACTATGAGATTATCATACAAAAGCACAATTGCCGTCCAGTATATAAGACTTTAACTAATGCCCATGACATTTATTTGCAAAATCAAGTGCAGACGACTGATAAAATCTATAACGGAAGGAATATATATGTAGGTAAAAATGTAACCGCAGAAATCTCCACAGGGGATTATGTCGTAAAAAGTGGCGCAAATCTTGAACTCAATTCAACGGGAAATGTCACATTGTCCAGTGGATTTACAGTAAAAAAAGGAGGAACATTGGAAATAAACAAATAAAAGATGACTATGAAGAAAATTTTGATGATATTTTTAATTGGTATTATAGGTACTCATCCTATTTCTACACATTCACAGGAGTTACGTAAATCTCTTGATGATTATATCAAGAAAGGTTCGGCATGGATTGATGTGCGTGTGAAAACCGGTGGTTATGGTGTCTATGGAGAATACACTCCAGGTGATACGTATAGTGTTGAACTCAATTATATCACAGGAGATACCTTAATAGGAGAAAGCATATACCAAAGAGTCAACACCAGAACTTGGAAAAGTAGTTGTTCCTATGATTGGTTTGACATGAAAGATCTTTATTTTATCCAAACTGACAGTTCGAATTGTATGTGGACTAGGTATCGGAATGAAGAAGAAAATATCTTTCTTATAGACTTTAGTAGGAATTTTGAAATAGGCGACACTATAAATAATCGCGATGGATATCTGAAACATGTCATTTCGAAAGTAGATACCATCACTTTCATGGATGGCAGCAAAGGGCTTATTGCTAACAATGAATATATATATGGCATAGGGCATTGTTATTGTTCTCCTGTCGCGCCGGAGGAAGAAGGTATTGAAGATGGTCGGTCATGGGTATTTCTCGCCTTCATCCGTGATGGTGAGTTCTTATATGTCAGAGATCATCTGAAAGAAATCCTCAACAACGACGGTTTTGTGGAGCGTGTAATGAAAAGTTTCAAGAAAGATGCCGACCACATCCTTCCGTCCACTTTCGACGACCGCACGGATACCGATGCCCCCATCTACAACCTGACCGGACGCAGACTTAATAGCGTTCCCGAAAAGGGTGTTTATATCCAAGGGGGAAAGAAAAGGGTGGTGAAATAGCTGACGAAGAAGCTCGTTCTTGATGCGAGAAATAACGTTACCCTTTCGGGAGGATTTACGGTAGAGAAGGGTGCTACGTTGGAAATAAAATAAAAAAAGGTGTATTATGAAAAGACTATTGATTATATTCACTATATTTTGTGCAAGCAATATCACATTGCTTGCACAAAAGGACTCCATTATTACCGACTTTTTAGAAGAGGGAACAGCATGGGTAGAGGTTCGTCCTTCTTATTATTTCTTTCATGCTTTAAAACAAAATGATATATCTGGTGCACAAGCAGAAATAACATATTATTATATTACAAGTGACACCATCGTACGAGGTGTAAAATATTGGAATTTGGCTTGTAAAGTATTATACAATCATCATTTGGATGTTTCCTATGGGGGAGTTGATTATGCCTACATTGGTTTGAATGATGAAGGAGTACTGAGAGAGAAGTTCTTTTTTAATGCCAAAGACACTTCACATATTCTGTATGATTTTGGTAAACAATATAATATAGGGAATAGAATCAGGTATGCCCAAAGGGGAGATTATAATACTCTGTCGGAATGTACGGTAGAAAAAATTGATACAATAACGTTTCTAAATGGGATAAAAGGACTTATCGCCAATGATGAGTATATTTATGGATTAGGGCATAAAAGCCATCCTTTCTATTGGGCCTTTGTTGTTGATGACGGAAATGAAGGTTTTGACATTAGCCGTTTTTTATGTCTCTTCTATCGTGGTGAAATCATCCTCCAAGATGATGAACTGATGGAACAGATAAAGAAAAGTATCGGTATGGATGCCGACCACATCCTTCCACCCACTTTCAACAATCGCACGGATACCGATGCCCCCATCTACGACCTGACCGGGCGCAGGTTAAAGAGTGCTCCCGAGAAGGGAATCTACATCCAAGGAGGGAAGAAACGGGTGGTGAAATAGCTGACGAAGAAGCTCGTTCTTGATGCGAGAAATAACGTTACCCTTTCGGGAGGATTTACGGTAGAGAAGGGTGCTACGTTGGAAATAAAATAAAAAAAGGTGTATTATGAAAAGACTATTGGTTATATTCACTATATTTTGTGCAAGCAATGTGATATTGCTTGCACAAAAGGACTCCATTATTACCGACTTTTTAGAAGAGGGAACAGCTTTTGTAGAAGTGTGGCTACTCTATGATGATAAATCATTTAGCGGGAAAAGAGTTCAAAAGATTTTTCTCAATGAAATTGAAAAAGATACAATAATAAACGATACAAAGTATTGGGCTGTATCAATCAGAAGTTGGTCTGATTATGATTTTGATTCGTGCTATAAATCTACAGATTACTATTATCTTGCAATGAAAGAAAATGGTAAATTACAGGTATTGTATCATAATGCAGTTTCTCCAACAGTTCTCTATAATTTAGGAGAAAAAGGATTTACTATGGGAAACAATATAGTTTATCTAAATCAAAACAATGAATACTCACAGGAAACTGTCACACAAATAGATACCATCATATTAAATGGAGGATATAGGGCGATTATTGCAAATGAAGAATTCATCTACGGATTAGGACATAAATCACATCCTTTATTTTGGTCTGATGAGGATTGGAATCCAGAATTAGAAAGCTATCATAGTTTAAATCGATTCCTCTGTCTCTTCTATCGTGGTGAAATCATCCTCCAAGATGATGAACTGATGGAACAGATAAAGAAAAGTATCGGTATGGATGCTGACCACATCCTTCCACCCACTTTCAATGATTGCACGGATACCGATGCCCCCATCTACGACCTGACCGGACGCAGACTTAATAGCGTTCCTGAAAAGGGTGTTTATATTCAAGGAGGAAAGAAACGGGTGGTGGAATAGCTGACGAAGAAGCTCGTTCTTGATGCAAGAGATAATGTAACTCTTTCAGGAGGATTTACGGTAGAGAAGGGTGCTACGTTGGAAATAAAATAATTCAAGTTTCGCAAGTAGAAACCGAACACTCCTCCACCGCAAGCCCACAGGTTATTTGGGGCGGCGGTCCCCCTCGGACTCCGTCGCTAAAGCTCCCCGATTGCTGTGCCAGCTCGCAATCGCTATAAACAGAGGAGGAGCTCGGGAGCACAAACGGAAGAATGGTAACGGTAACTCAGTGGGGCACCCCAAAAGACACAGATTACCTGACACCTCACCACAAACGGCAGCAGAAAAAGAAACAGACATCCCCACTACCCTACCACAAACAGCAGACTGGTGAGCAACCAGAACTCTCCCTCTGTTTATAGAGGGAGTACCCCGAAGGGGGGAGGGAGTTCAGAAAAAATCACTTGCAAAGTTGGGTCAAACTGATGCACTTTGTTTTTCACACATCACTAAAAGGTTATAAAACATAATGAAGAACATACTGATAGAAAAGATTTATTCACTATCTTTGCGTCTTCAATCAACCAAATAGAGACAAGAAATGATAGTTTGTATTGCCGAAAAACCCAGCGTGGCCAAAGACATTGCCGACGTGCTGGGAGCCAGAAACCGCCACGAGGGATACATCGAGGGTAACGGTTATCAGGTGACATGGACCTTCGGCCACCTCTGTACACTGAAAGAACCGCACGAATATACTCCGGCATGGAAAAGCTGGAGTTTGGGCAGTCTGCCCATGATTCCACCGCGCTTCGGCATCAAACTGATAGCGGATACGGGTATCGAGAAACAATTCAATATCATCCAACGGCTGATGCAACAGGCCGACGAAATCATCAATTGCGGCGATGCCGGCCAGGAGGGTGAACTGATACAGCGATGGGTCATGCAGAAAGCCGGAGCCAAATGCCCCGTCAAACGGTTGTGGATATCATCGCTCACCGAAGAGTCCATCCGGGAGGGATTTGCCCACCTGATGGACCAGTCGGAAAAACAATCGCTCTATGAGGCCGGACTGAGCCGGGCTATCGGCGACTGGCTGCTGGGGATGAATGCCACCCGACTCTATACGCTGAAGTACGGGCAAAACCGGCAGGTGCTCTCCATCGGACGGGTGCAGACCCCTACATTGGCCCTCATTGTGAACCGCCAACTGGAGATTGAGAACTTCAAACCGGAGCCTTATTGGGAACTGAAAACCGTCTATAGGGAAACAACTTTCTCGGCCACCAAAGGAAAATTCACCTCCAAAGAGGAGGGTATGGATTTTCTGGAAAAGGTGAAGAATGCCCCCTTCACCGTCACGAACGTCGCTGAAAAGAAGGGGACAGAAGCCCCTCCACGACTCTTCGACCTGACTTCACTGCAAGTGGCCTGCAACAAAAAGTTCGGCTATTCGGCAGACGACACCCTGCGCATCATACAGTCGCTCTACGAAAAGAAGTTCACCACCTATCCGCGCGTAGATACCACTTTCTTGAGCGACGACATATACCCCAAGTGTCCGGCCATACTGAAAGGGCTGCGCGACTATGAAGCCCTGACGGCTCCACTGGAGGGAAAGAAACTGAATAAGAGCAAAAAGGTGTTCGATTCGTCGAAAGTGACCGACCACCATGCCATCATCCCCACGGGAGTACCTCCACAAAACCTCACCGACATGGAACGCCGGGTGTTCGATCTGGTGGCACGCCATTTCATTGCCATATTCTACCCAGACTGCCGTTTCTCTACCACTACAGTGCTGGGGGATGTGGAAAAGATCGAGTTCAAGGTGACAGGCAAACTGATTACTGACCCCGGATGGCGGACAGTCTTCGGACAACCCTCCAACACAGAGAAAAGCGAAGAGGGGAAAACCGACGATGAGGAGCGGACACTACCCCTCTTCACCGTAGGCGAAAGCGGACCGCACCTGCCCGACTTGGGAGAGAAATGGACACAACCACCCAAACCCTACACCGAAGCCACTCTGCTACGTGCCATGGAAACAGCCGGCAAACTGGTAGATAACGATGAGCTGCGAGATGCACTGAAAGAGAATGGCATAGGGCGGCCCTCCACCCGGGCTGCCATCATTGAGACCCTCTTCAAGCGAAGGTATATACGCAAGGAACGAAAGAACCTGATAGCAACACCTACGGGGGTGGAGTTGATACAGTTGATTCATGAAGACTTGCTGAAATCGGCTGAGCTGACAGGTCTATGGGAAAAGAAACTGCGTGAGATAGAACGCCGCAACTACGATGTACGCACCTTCATCGACGAACTGAAACAGATGGTGGGAGACATTGTACACGAAGTGCTGAGCGACAACTCCAACCGGCGCATCACCGTGACAGAACTCCCCTCGCCTGCCGAGGAGATAAAGGCCAAAGCTGCCGGGAAAAAGGCACGGAAAGCGCAAACCGACGGGGCAAAGAAGAGTGGCTCCGGCAGGAAAAAGAAAGAGGCTGCAGCGGCATCTGCCACCACAGCCCCCCAACATAGCATTGAAGGCCAACCGTGTCCGCTCTGCGGAAAAGGTGTCATCCTACGGGGAAAAACCGCCTTCGGATGTTCAGAGTGGCGCAACGGTTGCACATTCAGAAAACCTTTCTGACCAACAGCTATCGGGCCACTCCCTGAAACTTGCCGTTGGCACGAAGGATGTGACGCAACGAGCTGGCCAGCTCCTCCGACTCCTGCAGGAGGTTGAGATAGACAAGGGAGACCTCGATGCTGCCGGCTTCATTCTGATGCACCCGGTCGAACAAGGCACGGCGCAAGCTCGAGAATTCACGTTTGAGGTCGCTGCACTCCTGACGGATGTGGTCGAACTCATCGTAGATACCGGTAGCAATGGCACTCTCGGCACGGCCCATCAGCACCAACAGGGTGTCGCGCAGCGGAAGGAATTCCTTGATACATACTGCAGGCAACGGCTGGAAATGGTTGTCCACATGCTCCAGACAGGGTTCGCCCATCCGCTTGAGGCAGTAGAGCATCTGGGCACTGCTGTTGCTTCCCAGGTGGAACCATGTATTCTTCTCCATAGCCAGCGTACGGTCTATCTTACGGATACCTATCAGTTCACGACGGCGCATACGCTTGTGCTTCTTCCGTTCTTCCTCGACTTTGGACAACGACTTGCGCAACATACGCAGGTTCTCTTCTATCAGTCCGTCCGTTATCCCCTTGTAGTTGCTCACCACAAACTCAATACCACCACTCAGGTTCTGCTTTACATGACGGCTCAACAGTTGCCATGCTTCTTCCTTGTCGCGGGTGTTCTGCAGACGCTTGAAAAGGTCGTCATCGGCCAGTTCTTGCTGTTTCTTCCGATAGGCAATGTTGCTGCGCACCAACAGGAAGACGGCCAAAGCTATCATGGCTGCCATAGCGATGAATCCTCCGTAGTACATCACAAGCACCACCAGCGCTGCAAGCACAAAGGCCACACCGGCAGTGAGGAACCATCCACCAATCACACTGAGCATGCCGGTGATACGGAACACAGCGCTTTCGCGGCTCCAGGCACGGTCGGCCAATGAAGTACCCATGGCCACCATGAAGGTAACGTAAGTGGTGGAAAGCGGCAGTTTCAACGATGTGCCCAAAGCTATAAGCAGACCTGCCAACACCAGATTGACCGAAGCCCGGACAAGGTCGAAGGCGGCACCATCGGCCATGATGGCTTCATCCCGATTGAAGCGTCCGTTAATCCATGTACGTACATTCTGGGGCACCAACTTGACCACAGCTGCTACTCCATTGGTGGTAGAACGGACAATGCTACGGGCCACCGCTGATGAGCCGAACATCTCTTCCCCTTCGTCCTGACGGCTGAGGTTGACCGAAGTCTTGATGACATTCTGAGCCTTCTTGCTGGTGGCCAGCGATACGACCATGATAAGGCCGGCACCTATAAGAAACACTATCGGGGTCTTGGCCGAACTGTTAAGAGAATCCATCAAAAAACCTTCTGCATTGCCCTGACCATTGACAACATAATCGAGATAAGCATCATATCCGGCCAAAGGTACACCGATGAAGTTCACCAAGTCGTTGCCGGCAAAAGCCATGGCCAAAGCAAAAGTGCCTAACAGTACTATGATTTTGAAGACATTCACCTTGCACCAATGCAGAATCTGCATCAGTATGGTAAAGCCTATGAAGCAATATCCCACAATCGCCAATGTGTGCTCGTTTACCCATGCCTTGTTCTCTGAAGTCATGAAAGAAGAGTCCTTCAACCCCTTGATGAGCATAAAATAGATGATGGCCGTAGCTGCTATACCACCAAACAGACCAATGGTCCACTTCAGACGCGGTTTGTAGTTGAAGGTGAAGATGATGCGCGAGAGCCACTGGACCAACGTTCCGAAGAAGAAGGCTATGGCCACACTAAGGAAAATACCGAAAATGACGGAGAGTGCCTTCTCTGTGTTCAACAAATCATCAAAGCCAAGCATACCGGTTTCGTCGGCAGCCAGTTTGAGTATGGCCAAGACGAATGTACCTCCCAACAGTTCGAACACCATCGACACGGTGGTGGAGGTGGGCATACCCAAGGTGTTGAACACATCGAGCAACACCACATCGGTCACCATCACAGCCAAAAATATACACATGATGTCATAGAAGTAGAACTGTTCGGGGCGGAAGATACCATGACGGGCAATGTCCATCATGCCGTTGCTCATGGCCGCCCCACAGAACACGCCGATAGCGGCTATGGCAATAATGGTCTTCACTTTGGCGGCTTTGGCACCTACCGCCGAATTCAAGAAATTGACTGCATCGTTGCTTACCCCCACGCTGAGGTCGAAGACGGCAAGTACAAACAGAAAAACAATGATTCCAAAATAGACTGTTTCCATACGGTTTTTTGGGTTTTACAAAATTTCGTTTGCAAAGATACGACAGTCCTATTATAGGATTATTACAAAAATGTTACAAAAATATTACAGACAACCTTTTCGCCCAAATTGCCCGTTTTCCCCTACCTGAAATAAGAAAAAATCCCCTACCTGAACCGAAACTTTTCAGGTAGGGGAAGATGTATGGGGAATCTTTCTACTCCCTAAGCAGGTTATTCAATACCCTTCGGATTTGCACCATACTCGTTTGTGCCCGGTGTACTGTCCAAAATATAGAAGTAAATCAAAATGAGGTTTACAACAGGAATCAATACAAGCAAAAACCACCAGCCACTACGACCGGTATCGTGCAGACGACGGACGCATACAGCAAGGCCAGGCAAGAACAAAGCCAAGCAGATAAGCCAGCCGAGCACCGGAATCCAGCCCAACAAGAGGCTGACCAAGAAATTGAACAATGCAAAGAACCAATACTCTGAGCGACGAGCGCGTCCCTCAAAAGTTGCATACTTGCCAAAGCATGCTTTAACAGCTTCTAAAAATCCCATAATTCGAATCGTATTTAGTTAAAAATTCATTTAATCGGTACAAAAATATAAAGAACGAACCATTTCTTTGCAAACTGGCTGTTAAATTTACTTAACCATAACGAATTATCAACGAACTTTCGAAGGAAACTTTTGGAAAGCACTACCTTTGCACCACATTTAAACAGCAATAATCCATCACGTGCGCACGCGAACATTATATATTATGTTGACCGCTTCAGTTATCACAGTTCTGGCCCTCCCACTCGACGAGCGGTGGCTGCTTCCTTGTCCGCTCCATCGGCTGACAGGATGGCAATGTCCGCTGTGTGGCGGCCAACGCCTGATACGCAGCCTCTTGCATGGCGATGTCGTATCTGCCTGGCACTACAATCCGGCATTGATGTGTGCCCTTCCGTTGCTCATCCTTTTGGGGGGGCGGTTGCTCTTTCCCGAGTTTGCAGCCAAACATCCACGGTGGACACTTGCCTGCATGTTCACCGGACGTGCCCTTCCGGTTTACCTCATTTTGGCTGTCATTTGGGGGATTGTGCGAAACATCCGGTAAAAAAAAATTCCCTCATCCTTCTCTATTTTATAAAATAATCTTAATTTTGCCGATTGAAACAATATTACTACAACTAAAGAAGAAAACATTATGGAAACAAACACAAGCGTCAATTACCGCGATTTCAACATCAGCGATATCGTATCACAAGCCTGGGAACTCACCAAGAAGCATTTCCCCATCTTCTTGCTTGGCATCATCCTGTTAAATACCATCAGCTACCTGCCGAACATGGCAAGCGATACGATGTATCTCAACTCCATACTTGAAAATGGTACAATCATGACTCAGGAGGAAGTCATCGAATCACTCAGTCCTGCCGAGTTGATTGGAATGTTGGGAGGCATTCTGTTGCTGTCCATCGTCGCAGCATTGCTCTACTGCTACGTATTCATCGCATACAACCGTATGCTCTACCGCACCGTTCATGGCGAGAAGCCCGACCTTACCGCAGCCTTGAAGGGTGCATACAAAGGCTACTGGCCTTACGTCGGCACCTACCTGTTGGTGGAAACCATTGTGATTATAGGTGTTTGCTGCTGCATCATACCCGGTATTTACCTGAGCGTACGCTTGATGTTTGCCCCCTACATCAAGTCCGTACACCCCGAGAAGAGCCTCAGCGAATGCTTCTCGCAATCGTGGGAAATGACTAAAGACCACTTTTGGGATCTCTTCCTGTTGGGCATTGTGGCCGTGCTCATCCTGTTCGTTGGCTTCCTCCTCTGCTGTGTGGGTATCCTCTTCACCATGGTCATCTACTACTTCATCTTCGGTGTCGCTTATGAGCAGTTGGCTCCATCCATGCCCGAAGAGGCTGTAGCTGAAGGAACCACCACTCCTGCCACAGGAGAAGAGACGGTGATTGTTACAGAATCGTAATGTCCAAAGCATAGATGTGACTCCCGGACACTTGTCGCACACATCCGGTGAACAGCCCGGTTATGAATTTCCGTTTTTCACCGGAGCATTCATAACCGGACTGGCTTTTTCAGGTTGTCACTACAATAAAAACGGCTCTTGAAAGTTATATAAAGGGAGGTTCTATAAATCAGCTTGCAAGGATTTCCAACCTGAACAGACGAAGGAACTAATTTATAGTACCTCCCTGAAGGTATAACGATGAAAAGAAAAAAGTTCATATCCCGACTGTCTGCATTCGTACTGACGACCGTGTTGCTATGCTGTTCGTGCGGTGCGGAGAAGGCTCTGCGCAAAGCAGAGCAGCATGAGGCTTTGGGCGAATATTCCGAAGCGGCCAAATACTACAAGAAAGCCTATTCGAAGACAGCTGTCAAACAACGGGACAAGCGGGGAGAACGGGCCTTCAAGATGGCCGAATGCTACCGCCGGATAAACAATGCTACACGGGCCGTGGGAGGATACAAGAATGCTGCACGTTACCACTATCCGGACAGCATTGTGTTTCTTCACCTGGCCGATATGCAACGCATGACCGGCGACTACAAGAGTGCATTGAAGAACTACGAGGTGTATCACACCTACAAGCCCGAAGACATCCGCGCCATCAACGGTATGCAATCCTGCAAGGATGCACCTGTATGGAAAAAACACCCCAACCGATACATTGTCAAGAAGTTCGACCTGTTCAATTCAAGAAGGGCCGAATATGCCCCCATGTATGCAGGGGAAGACACCGAACAGATTTATTTCACCTCCACACGTGAAGATGCACAGGGTGAAGACCTCAGCGGCATTACCGGCATGAAGGCACCCGACATCTTCATTTCCAGAAAGAATGAAAAGGGGAAATGGCAAAAGCCCGAACCCATCGAATCGGAAGTCAACAGCGACTTTGAAGACGGAGCCTGCTGCTTTACTCCGGATGGAAAGACCATGTATTTCACCCGCTGCCAGATGGACAGCGACTATCCGCGCTATGCTGAAATTTTCAAATCCACCCGAAGCGACGCTTCGTGGAGCGCTCCACAAAAGTGCGAGATAGTGAAAGACACCCTCTCTTCATTGGCACATCCGGCAGTTTCTCCCGATGGAGAATGGCTCTACTTTACCTCCGATATGCCCGGAGGAATGGGAGGAAAGGACATCTGGCGGGTACGATTCACGGCTGACGGATTCGGAGGAGTGGAGAATTTGGGCAACCGGATCAACACTCCCGGCGATGAGATGTTCCCCTCTTTCCGACCGAACGGTGAACTTTATTTTTCATCCAACGGTCATCCCGGTATGGGAGGACTCGACCTCTTCAAAGCCATTTGGGATGAAGAGAGAGAACAATGGGACATCACCAACCTGCAAGCCCCCATGAATTCACAGGCTGACGACTTCGGCATGACCTTCGAAGGACCATACAACCGGGGATTCTTCACCTCCAACCGTGGCGATGCACGCGGTTGGGATCATCTCTTCACTTTTGAATTGCCCGAAGTGATCAAGACCATCACCGGATGGGTCTATGAAAAAGAGGGATACGAGCTGCCGGAAGCCCTCGTCCACTTGGTGGGCAACGACGGCACCAACAAGAAACTCAGCGTCAAGATGGACGGTTCGTTCACCGAACGGGTCAATCCGGAAGTGCACTACGTCCTGCTGGGCACCTGCAAAGGATTCCTCAACTACAAGCAGGAGGTGCAGATAGACAGCACCAACGAGTCGCGCGACTACGTCCTGCAATTCCCCCTGTCATCCATGACACACCCCGTGTTGTTGGAAAACATCTTCTACGAATTCGACAAGGCCACCCTGACAGAAGCCTCTGCCGCCTCACTCGACTCACTGGTTGTCCTCCTGAACGACAATCCCAACGTGACGATTGAACTGAGCGCCCATTGCGACTACAAAGGCAGCGATGCCTACAACCTCCGCCTTTCGCAGAAACGGGCAGAAACCGTTGTCAACTATCTGATTGCAGGTGGCATTTCTCCTGATCGTCTGGTAGCTAAAGGATATGGTGAATCCAGTCCCAAAGTACTCAGGAAAAAGCTGGCAACCCAATTGGGATTCCTGAAAGAGGGAGACACGCTCACCGAAGAATTTATCCTCACCCTCAGCGAAGAGGAACAGGAAATCTGCAACGGACTCAACCGGCGGACAGAATTCAAAGTCTTGCGCACGACTTATGGTCTCTATGAATAGTTGTCGTTAGTTAAATAAGGAATCAAAGAGGTAGAAAAAGTTATTTTTTTGCGAAATAGCGGACAAACATTGCAGACATATGCCAAATTTTCCTTTACTTTGCAAGCGAATTCAGGAAGAATCAGGTGAATCTGGTAATTGACATAGGCAACACAACCGCCAAAATAGCGGTATTCGACGGAGAGGAACTGACCGAAATCCACTACGGTTCAAACCGTTCGTTGGCCTGTCTGCCCACACTTGCCGGAAGCTTTCCGATAAAGCGGGGCATTCTCTCTTCCGTTGTGACAATCACTGAGGAGATGCGCTCGCAGATAGCAGCATCGGGCATCCCCATGATGTGGCTCACACCGGAGACTTCCCTGCCTGTTGCCAACCTGTATCAGACACCACAGACCTTGGGCCCCGACCGCTTGGCAGCCGTTGTAGCTGCCAACTATATGCAGCCGGGGAAAAATTGTCTGGTCATTGATGCCGGCACCTGCATCACTTATGATTTCATCGATGCCGCAGGCAACTACCGGGGAGGGAACATCTCACCAGGGATGCAGATGCGGCTGAAAGCACTGAATGAGTTCACAGACAAATTGCCTCTCGTCGCTCACGAAGGAGACTGCCCGTTGTGGGGAGTATCGACAGAGACTGCCATCCGGGCTGGTGTCAGACAGGGAATAGGTCTGGAAATCGAAGGATACATCCGGAGGGAAAAGGAAAAAGACCCGCACCTTCTGGTCTTTCTGACTGGGGGAGACGGTTTCTCTTTGGCCGGCCCGATAAAAGAGACGATCTTTGCGGACAAGATGTTAGTGCTCAAAGGACTGAACAGAATATTGAACTATAATATAATAAATGATACATTATCGTAAAACACTTGCAGCAATCCTCTTCGTCTTCATCGCATCATCTTGCGCATGGGGACAAAACGGTGCCAATTCCCCATTCACCCGCTATGGATTCGGCCAGCTGGCCGACCAGAGTCTGGGAGGCAACAAAGCCATGGGAGGTATCGGTATCGGACTGCGCGACGGTGCACAAATCAACGTCAGCAATCCGGCATCCTATACTGCCGTAGATTCACTGACCTTCTTGTTCGAAGTGGGATTCACCATGCAGAATGCCAACCTCAGCGATGGAACGACCAAGATGAATGCCAAAAATTCCAGTTTCGACTACATGGCCATGCAGTTCCGGCTGTTCAACAAGATGGGCATGTCACTCGGATTCCTGCCCTACTCCAATGTAGGATACAGTTTCAGCACAACGGAGGAGCATCCTGCACAGAGCATCTGGGACGACCCTATGACCACTACACGCAGCTATTCCGGCGACGGCGGACTGCATCAGGCCTTCATCGGTGTAGGATACAAATTGTTCCCCGACCTTTCCATCGGTGTGAATGCCTCATACCTGTTCGGAAACTTCACACACCAGGTGGCCGCCAACTTCAGCGATGCCAACATCTACCCCCTGAAACGGACTTATTATGCGGAAATCAGCGATATCAAGCTGGACTTCGGTGCACAATACACCCTTCCCCTGAGCAAGAAGGAGAAGCTGACGATAGGTGCCACCTACTCCCTTGGCAAAGACCTGAATGCCATCAATGCTTACATCTCTGAGCAGAAGTTGAGCGGGAGCAGCATCCTCACCGACAGCGTGCGCCACATCAGCAAGGCCTTCCAGTTGCCTCACACCTTCGGCGTAGGCGCCACCTACAATTATGACAGCAAGCTCACAGCCGGAGCCGAGTTCCTGCTGCAGAAGTTCGGAGACATCCGCTTTTTCGGTAAGGAGGGGCAGTTAGCCGACCGGATGAAGTGTGCCGTCGGTGTGCAATACCTGCCCAACCCCATAGGCCGTAACTTCTTCGAACGGGTCAGATACCGTGCCGGAGCCTATTATTCCAAACCTTATGTGAAGGTCAACGGACAGGAAGCCGCTCACGAATATGGCATCAGTGCAGGTGTGGCCGTGCCCATCACATCACAGTGGGGATGGTTGCAGTCGTCCATCCTCAACATCAGCGGAGAATGGGTCAAGATTGACCCGAAGACAGACGGCGTGCTGACAGAGAACTACCTCCGGCTGAGCATCGGACTCACCTTCAACGAATGCTGGTTCAGAAAACTGAAAGTAAGATAATCGAATTCATAACATAACAATAAAACAAGAAGCAACAGATTTATCATGAAGAAGATGACAACCCTCTTGTTTGCCCTGACAATCGGTGCAACAAGTTCCTTCGCCCAAATTGCCAAAGAAGACAGATTCGGTCACGGACAAGACAGTATCGAATGTCTCTCCAACATCAGCTTGTACAACGAGCATGTGAAGACCAAGAACTATGCAGAAGCCTACACACCTTGGAAAAAGGTGTTCACCAAGCATCCTGCTGCACGCAACGACATGTACGACTACGGTGTGGATATCCTCCGTTGGATGATCAAGAACGAAGCCGATGCCGCCAAGAAAGCGGAGCTGGTCAACGAACTGCTCGGCATCTACGACCAGCGCATACAGTATCTGGAGTCGCTGAACTCACTGATAAAGAAGCCCTATACCAAAGCAAGCATCCTCGAGAAGAGAGCCCACGACTACATCGTCTATTTCAAACCGTTGGATTTGGTCAAGGCACACGCCATGCTGTTGGAGGTGCTGAACATGGACCCCGAAAATGCAGGACACCAGATTATGCTCGACCTGATGCAGGTGTCATCACTGATCTGCAAGAAACAGGAAAGCCACAAAGAGCAGATTGTCAGAGACTATCTGCAGACCAGCGAACTCGCTTCGAAGAAACTTGATGCAGCCAAGAAGAATGCAGAGAAGGGAGATGCCAACCAGGCCACTTACGAAAAGATTGCCGGCATGTGGGAAACGGTCAAGAACAACCTGGATGCCTATTTCATCAACAGTGGTGCGGCCAACTGCGAAAGCCTGCAGGCCATCTATGCTCCGCAGGTAGAGAGCAACAAGGAGAATCTGGAATTCCTGAAACAGGTGATTTCCATCATGGCCATGCTCAAGTGTACTGACCAGGAAGCCTATATGGCTGCTGCCGAATATGCACACAACATCGAGCCGACATCACGTTCGGCTGCCGGATGTGCCAGCCGTTACCTCAAGAAGGGAGACACCGACAAGGCTCTGGAATTCATGGATCAGGCCATCGAACTGGAGACTGACGACAAGGAAAAGGCCGAGTATGCCTACAAGACAGCCGCTATCCTCTACTCTGTCAAGCAGTTGAGCAAAGCCAAGAGCTATGCCAGCAAGGCCATCTCACTCAACGGCAACTATGGAGCACCTTACATCCTGATAGCACAGATGTACGCTTCGAGCCCCAAGTGGAGCGACGAACCGGCCATGAACAAATGCACCTATTTTGCCGCTATCGACAAACTGATGCGTGCCAAGAGTGTTGACCCCAGCGTGACAGAAGAGGCCAACAAGCTGATTGGCAGTTATTCTGCATACACACCGAAAGCAGAAGACCTCTTCTTCATCGGTCTGAAGAAGGGCGACACCGTGACCATCGGCGGTTGGATTGGTGAAACTACAACCATCAGATAAGCCCGTGTCGTATGCCCATCGGACAACATAGAAGAGCATTTCATCTTTGTATAAACATAACAGTGGTTTTGTGGACCACTGTTATGTTTCTTTTATTTCCTGCTTGTTCCGGTCAGGACAAGAACATGGCTGCAGCCATCACCAGCCGGGATTCATTGCCCGTCATGCGCACCGTCGGAGTGGAAAGCCTGATATCCGACTCCGGAGTGATACGCTACAAGATTATAGCCGAAGAATGGCTCATCTTCGACAAGACGGACCCTCCTTATTGGGCCTTCGAGAAAGGGGTCTATCTGGAGCAATTCAATGAAGAACTGGTGCCCGAGGCTACCATCAAAGCCGACACAGCCTATTACTACGACCCCAAAAAACTTTGGGAACTGAGAGGCAATGTACACATCGAGAACCTGAAGGGAGAGAAGTTCGACACCGAACTGCTCTTCTGGAACCAGAAGACAGAGAAGGTCTATTCTGAAAAGAAAATACGCATCGAGCAGAGCGACAAAATCATCACCGGACAAGGATTCGAATCGAACCAGCAACTGACGGACTACACCATCCACAGCACCGAAGGCATCTTCTACGTAGAAGAAGAGTCGCCGGCGGCAGCTGCATCCGCACAAGATTCCCTCCGGACAGATTCCTTATAAACACAAAATGGGAGACATCATCATACAGATTATCATCACGTTGGCATTCTCCGCCTTTTTCTCCGGCATGGAGATAGCGTTCGTATCATCCAACAAACTGCGGTTCGAATTGGAGAAGATGAACAGCAACATCACATCGCACATCCTCTCCATCTTCTATCGGAGGCCCAACGACTTCATCTCCACACAATTGGTGGGAAACAACATTGCGCTGGTCATCTACGGTATCCTCATGGCAGAACTCATCGAACAGAAGCTGCTGGCCGGCATCATCGACAACGAGTTCCTGTTGGTGCTGACGCAGACCATCATCTCCACCCTCATCGTACTGTTTACGGGTGAATTCATGCCGAAGACCCTCTTCAAACTATGCCCCAACATGTGTCTGCAAGTGTTTGCCATCCCGGCCTTCATCTGCTACGTTGTCCTCTACCCCATCTCCAAATTCGCTTCCCTGCTCTCCAACGGCATCTTGCGGCTCGTTGGGGTACGGGTCAGCAAAGAGTCCTCCAACATGGCCTTCACCAAGGTTGACCTGGACTACTTCATCCAATCGAGCATCGACAGCAAAGACGAAGAAGAGATTGACACAGAAGTGCGGATATTCCAAAACGCACTCGACTTCTCCAACATCAAGATACGCGACTGCATCGTGCCGCGCACCGAAATCATAGCCGTAGATTACGAAGCCGGACTGGACGAACTGAAATCGCGCTTCATCGAATCCGGCATTTCCAAAATCATCGTTTACAAGGAGAACATAGACAACATCATCGGATACATCCACTCGTCGGAAATGTTTCACCATGCCGACTGCTGGCGCGATCATATCAGCCAGATTCCATTCGTCCCCGAAACCATGTCCGCCCAAAAGCTGATGCAGCTCTTCATGCAGCAGAAGCGCACATTGGCCGTAGTGGTCGATGAGTTCGGAGGCACCTCCGGCATTGTGGCTCTGGAAGACCTTGTGGAAGAAATCCTGGGCGACATCGAAGACGAACACGACACCTCCAACTACATTGCCAAGCAACTGGGCGAAAACGAGTATGTGCTATCAGCCCGCCTGGAGATCGAACGCATCAATGAAACGTTCGATCTGGAGCTGCCCGAAGATGACGAATATTTGACATTGGGAGGTTTCATCCTCCACCACTACCAGCGCTTCCCGAAGCTCCACGAAATAGTCAACATAGACCGCTTCCAGTTCAAAATCGTCAAAATGTCGGCCACCAAAATAGACCTTGTACGGCTTAAAGTGATGAATTAACGCATTTTTCTGAGAAAAAAGTAGGTCACATAAATGGTTTTTCGTATCTTCGTGCGCTAATTACGGAAATAAAGAAAATAACAATAACAAAAACATCTAAATCAACAATGGCAACATTACAAAAGATTCGGAACATGGGACCCGTGCTGGTCGCATTCGTAGGTCTTGCGCTCTTTGCTTTCATAGCCGGAGATGCATGGCAGGTTCTGCAGCCACACACGGGGCAGCAGGACGTAGGAGAAATTTATGGAGAAAAGATTTCTGCCCAAGATTATCAGAAGGCGGTGGACGAATACACCGAAGTTTACAAGTTCATGCGTCAGACAACAGCTGTCAGCGATGCAGAACTGACACAAATCAAGGATAGAATCTGGAATCAGTTGGTTACCCAGAAACTGCTGGAGAAAGAGGCAGAAGCACTGGGCTTGCAGGTGACTGATGCCGAAGTGAAGGCTACCGTTGCAGCCGGTGTACACCCCATGCTGCAGCAGACTCCGTTCAGCAATCCGCAGACCGGACGCTTCGATGTGGAGATACTCAAGAAATTCTTGCACGAGGCATCCACCATCGACATGAGCCAGATGCCCGCACAGTATGTGGAGTACTACCAGTCCATGACCAACTACTGGAACCATATGGAAAAGGAACTCCGCCATACTCTCTTGTTGGAGAAGTATCAGGCACTGCTTGCCAATGCACAGATTTCCAATCCCACCGAAGCTAAAGAGGCTTTCGAAGGCAGCAACAATCAGATGGACCTGCTGGTGGCAGCCGTCCCCTATACTGCTGTGGCCGACTCTACCGTCAGCATCAGCGACAGCGACCTGAAGCAACTCTACAACGAGAAGAAGGAGCAGTTCAAGCAGTACACCGAGAGCCGCAACATCAAGTACATCGACGTACTCGTCACTCCCAGCCAGGAAGACCGCAATATGCTGAACGAAGAGGTGCGCGAATATGCACAGCAGCTGGCCACTACCGATGCCGAACTGGCAGCCTTTATCCGCAGCACTGGCTCAAGCGTACTCTACTCTGAAGTGCCCGTGAAGAGCAGTGCCTATGCCAAGGACATCGCAAGCCGGCTGGACACTGCCAAGATTGGTCAGGTGGTAGGCCCCTACTACAATCGTGCCGACGATTCATACAATGCCTTCAAGGTCATCGCCAAAGTCAGCGGTCCCGACTCTGTACAGTATCGTGCCATCCAGGTATTTGCTGAGACAGAAGATAGAACCAACACATTGGCAGACAGCATCTACAACGCCATCAAGGGTGGTGCTGACTTTGCTGAGTTGGCAAAGAAATATAGCCAGACAGGTGAGGCTATGTGGATTTACGGTGCCCAGTACGAAGCCATGCCCGTAGAGGCAGAGGATGCCACCCTCATCAACACACTGAACAGTATGGCTGTCAATGAGTTGAAAGACCTCCAGCTGGGACAAGGACACCTCATCCTGCAAGTGCTCGACCGCAAAGGTATGACAGACAAATATCAGGTGGCTGCCATCAAGCGCCCCATCGAGTTCAGCAAAGAGACTTACAATGCCGCTTACAACAAGTTCAGCCAGTTTGTAGCATCCAACAACACCTTGGAGCAGATTGAAGCCAACGCCGAAGAGAACGGCTACCGCCTGCTGGAGCGCAATGGCTTCCTCAGCAATGCACACAACGTCAGCAACATCAGCGGCACTCGCGATGCACTGAGATGGATTTTCGATGCCAATGTGGGCGAAGTCTCTCCCCTCTACGAATGTGGCGAGAACAACCACCTGCTCGTAGTGGCACTGACAGACATCAACGAAGAGGGCTATATTCCTTTCGAGAAGGTAAAAGAACAGTTGAAGGCTGAAGCCATCAGAAACAAGAAAGCTGAAAAACTGATGGCAGACCTGAAGGGCATCAGCAACTTCAGCGATGCCAAGGCTGCAGCCAATGTAGTGACCGACACCATCAAGCATGTCACCTTTGCGGCACCTGCCTATGTATCCATCACCCGTGGAAGCGAACCTGTGTTGGGAGCTTATGCCGCCAATGCCGAGTTGAACAAGCTGAGCGCACCCATCAAGGGAAATGCCGGTGTCTATCTCATACAGGTCATCAACAGGGAGCAGAACTCCACCGAGTTCAATGCTGAGACCGAGGCAGTCAAGCTCAATGCCATGGCAATGCGCAGCATCAGCAGCTTCATGAACGAACTCTACATGAAGGCCGACGTCAAGGACAACCGCTACCTCTACTTCTAAGAGGAGTCCGCCAGTATATATATAATAAGGTATATATAGCCAAAAAGGGAATGTGCAGATGCCATTCCCTTTTTTTATGAGCGGATTCCGTGGATGAAAAAATAAATGGCACATTGGCATCCGCTGTGCCATTTGCGGATGATTTTCACCCAAACCTTTGTTTTTCTGAAATAAAAGCTGTTTCTTTGCAGAAGATTAACCCTCAAAACAACTGACTTATGGCAATAGACGACCTGGCGGAGAGATACGTGAACTTCTACACCGACTTCGCATTCAAGAAACTGTTCGGAACGGAAGTGAACAAGGACCTGCTCATCAGCTTCCTGAACTCGATGTTCGACGGAAAAGAGACCATCAAAGACCTGACCTACCTGAACACCGAACATATGGGAACATCCGAATTCGACCGGAAGGCCGCGTTCGATGTCTATTGCGAAAACGAAGAGGGAGAGAAGTTCCTGGTGGAGATGCAGAAAGGAGAACAGCAGTATTTCAAAGACCGTAGCATCTTCTACTCGACATTCCCCATCCGCGAACAGGCACAGAGGGGAACCGAGTGGAACTACCAGCTGAAGGCGGTCTATACCATCGGCATACTCAACTTCTGCTTCGACAAGGAGAACCCCGACAACTATTACCACGAAGTGCGGCTGACGGACATCAATACGGGGGAGGTGTTCTACGACAAGCTGTGCTACGTATATCTGGAGATGCCGAAATTCACCAAAAAGGAAGAGGAACTGGAGACGCTGTTCGACAAATGGCTATACGCCATCCGCCATCTGCCCACACTGCTGAACCGTCCACAGGCACTGCAGGAAAAAGTGTTCCTACGGCTCTTCGAGGTTGCCGAGATAGCGAAGTTCAACAAGCAGGAACGCATGGAGTATGAAGATACGCTCAAAGCTTACCGCGACTGGTTCAGTGTGATGGAGACTGCAGAAATCAAAGGCCATGCCAAAGGACTGGCTGAAGGATTGGAAAAGGGAAAGACAGAAGAACGTCTTGAGATAGCCCGTAACCTGAAAGCCTCAGGAATGGACATTTCAGTGATTGCCGCAGCCACCGGACTATCTGCTGAAGAGATTGACGGAATGTAATCTGCATTTTTTAGATTGCCAAACTGATGCCACGTGAGTTCGCACCATCGGACTCACGCCTTAGCTACCATTTATTTTCGGGCACGGATTGCACGGATTAACGCGGATTGAGTCAATGACTCCAATTACGCCACCTTGTAGTACAAACTGCTTGGTGGCGTAATTTTTATTATTGGTGCCCGGAAGACAGTGAGTTCATCTTCCTATTCACCTTCTTATTTCATAAAAATAGACACCGTTAACCACATTTAACAGATTGGGGGGGTAATTTTCGCTTTATTTAGTACATTTGCAACGTTTTATCTTGCTCCAAAGAGGATTTAAGGCAAATATTCATCCCTACCGATGCCATGTGAACAGCGCCTTCCCTCGAGTAAGTTGAAGCCCGGTTACGGTTCTGCCTCACGGCTGCAGGATTCAGGTGATCATGAAAACTGAAATTAACTTTACTAACTAATAATTAAAGAACTTATGAGAAAATTTACTTCATTTCTTTTATTGCTATTCATGGCGATGGTTGTGAAGGCACAAACAAAGGCTGTGGTTAAGATGACATACGTTGACTATAACCAACCTTCAACTGCTATGGGTGAAATCGCAGCAGGTGCATCTGCACGTGCCGGATACAACAAGATTTCTGGTGGTTCTGTGGCATTTGCAAATACCGGTTGGGGTGAGAACAAGATTACCTATATCCAGGTGGATGCTTCATGCTACACTGACGATATTGTCAGCGCAAAATTGACCGTAGAAGTATCCGGTTCAAGTGATAACAAGCGTACAACGGGTTGGGGCGTAGGTTACAACAGTTCTGATTGGAGTGCCGATATGACTTATGAGACTGCCGATAAGACTATCACTACTATTGGCGATCTGCTGTGGACATCAACTAAGTCTTCTACAACATTCGAAACCAAGGAATTTGATATTTTGGATGCATTCAAGAATGATGAAGATAAGGTCGTAACTCTTCTTGTGTACGAAACTGCAGCTGCCGGTGGTTACATCAAAAACCCACAAGTTACAATCGAGGTTGCAGATGCCAGTACTATAACCACTTATACTGTGAAATATGTAGATGGTGAGGGTAATGATATTAAGGAATCTGCGGTTTGTAACATAGTTATAGGAGAAACCGCTTCTGTTACCGATGAAGACAAAGCAGATATTTATACAGATTCGAAAAAATATATCTATGTTTCTTGTGACAACGAAAGCATCACTACAGTTGCTGATGCAGCTTCAAATGTTATGACTGTCACTTTCCGCGAAGCTGAAACATACAGCTACACCGCAAATGCAGTCGATGGTGAAGGTAATGTATTGGAAGTGTTGGGTAGTTGGTCTTATTTTGAGGGTGAGACAGTCAAAGTACCTTATAGTAGATATATCCTTCAAGATGGTATCTTGTATGAGAAAGGGACAAATAGTAGTGAATACAGAAGTTCTCTGACTTTGTCTGCTGATAATCAGGTTTTGGATATTGTTTACAGCACATCTTCCATAACTAACGCGGTATATTTCAACGAAGCGGAAGATATTGAGGGGCTAACGAAACATGAAGATGGCTACATTCAAACACGTATGTCAAAAGGTGCTGCCGGATATGCCACTACAGACCTCACTACGATTACCACTCTTCCTGCCGGCGTATATACGCTTACATCTGCCACCCGTTCAGGCACCACAAATTTTTATGCAAATTCAGATTTAGTGTTAACGGTGACAAGTACCGGTTCTGTTGTAACAACTACCTCTGAAGAGTTTACACTCTACGAAGATACAGAGATTAAGGTATCTGCTGGTAGCAATAAGAACTACTTCGATTATCTTCTGATTTGCCGCACGGGAGATGCCCCCGTTCGTGAACTCGTCATCGACGACACAGATGCAGAAGGAAAGACTGAATATCCCGACTTTGCTCCCGAATACAGCAGCTATAGCTCGGTAGTCTATAACCGCGAGCTGAACACCGGCTACACCTACGGACTCATCTGTCTGCCTTTCGCTCCTGATGCCGAGAGCTTGAAGAACTTCCAGTTCTATGCATTGAGCAGTGCCAGCGGTGATGCCATCACATTCGAAGAGGTGGATGCACCTGAGGCCGCAAGACCTTACCTCTACAGCATCAAGGAGGGAGCTACACGCACAAACTGCATCACCGGTGGAGCAACCACTTTCGACCTGAATGACCCGACTGCCGTAAACAACTTTGCTGCAGGCACATGGGAACTCGTGGGTTCGCTGGAGAATGCGTCTATTGACTGCACAGACCAGACGACGACACTCAACTACGCCTTCAACCCCGCAGCAAGCACACTGCACAAGGTGACGAAGACGCTGACCGTCTATCCCTACACCGCCTATGTGCGCAACAACATTGCTACATCTGCTGCCACCATGCGCGTGTACATCAGCGGACCTACAGGCATCAAGGAGATTTCACGCGATGCCATTGAAGGATTCGATGCCACAGAAGGTATGTTCGACCTCCAAGGACGGGCCATGAGCAAACCGATGAAGGGACAGATCTACATCCAAAACGGAGTGAAGAAAATCAAGAGATAAACATTAAAGACCAAACATCAAACAATTAAACATACGAAATTATGGAAAAAAACAAGCAATATGTAGCACCCGAAGTATTTGTAGTAGAGTGCCAGGTGGAGAAAGGATATGCAACAACAAGCGTAGGATTCGGAGATGAGATTGAAGAAGCCTCCACACGCCCTACACCGTCATGGTGGTTCGAAGACAAATAACCTCTACAGACTGTAGCAGACAACGATAAATAGGGGCGGGAACCGGCAGGGTTTCCGCCCCTATTTGTTTTTTAGCACAAGAGATTAGGGGAAAAATATGAATATATGTTCGTGGGCACTTGGAGATATGTTCGTGGGCACTTGGAGATATATTCATTTTTCAGCCCTATTTCATTAAAAAAAGAGCCACAACAAACCATTTTTATACATATAGGAACATGTTAACCACATTTAACAAATCGGGGGGGGTAATTTTGACTATATTTATTACTTTTGTGCCCAAATACCCTCATTCCAAGTGAGGACCATAAAAAACTAAGAATGAATTTAATTTAATAATAACCTTTTTAACTATTTAATTTATGCGAAAAAACAACATTCTTTTGAAAACATTTGCTATGCTATGCTTCCTGATAGGGGTGGTTATGCATGTGAATGCATCAACAGTGGATGATTTGAAAACCATCAATTCGACCCAAGTCTTTGCTTTTGGTGATTATGTGAGTGATGGGGCAGGTTCTCGTGCTACAGGTACACTTTTCGGGAACGGTCTCTTTTTGGACGTGAAAGGAGGTTCGGTCGCTACAAACAAAGGTAGCGTCGATATAGCAAATACAACCACTTACACAGCTGTGAATGGGGCAGATGTCGATTATTTGTCTTCGACTTATAGTTCTTATGGTTCACGTTTGAATTGTCTTCGTTTCAAGAATGCAGACAATCTTATTGCATTGAAACCTATTGCCGGATCAACCATCTATCTGTTTGGACATGGAAATAATAAAACGGGGACAGATGCCCGTATTCCCAAGTTTGCTACTGATGCAAGTTTAACTAAAACGTTGAATGAGGCTCCCACAGCAGAACATCCTGCTACTGGAGTTTATGTTTATAAATTTGTGGTGCCTTCCGGTTTTGATGGAGAGACTCCCTTGTACATTGGCAGCTACAATGGCGATACTTTCTTTAGTTTCATCATCGTAGAATGTCCGGAACTCTTTGAAGTGACTGTAAATTCTATTCCGACCGCCGGAGGGTACGGTACGATTGTTAGCAGAACGGCTTCAGATGACAATACGTCTGAAACCATAACCGTCAAGGCAGAGCCTAATGATAACTATGCATTCAAAGAGTGGCAGGATGCTGAGGGGAATCTACTTTCAACCGATGTAGAATATACATTTACAGCCACAAAGGATACCGAAATCAACGCTGTCTTTTATGCCAGCTATTCTGAAAAGTCTCCAGCGACAAAACCCGCTGATAAAAATATTCCTATTGCAGGTGAAAGCTATACAATTGATGGAACCTACAATGCCGGTGGCAGTTTAGGTACAGCCTATGGAAACATGCTTTCACAAGGTGGTGTAAAACTTAGAACCGGCAACACGGGTAATACCATTCGATTTGATGTGAACCCCGGTTGGAAGATTACCGGTATCACACTCTCCATGTATGCCAACGATGAAGGTACTATTGATGTGATTTCGGCTTCTGTTGATGGTAATGCTGTAGCTGATTTCACGACCATAACACTTCCTTCTAACACTGCTAAGGCAGCAAAGGATGTTACGTTGGAAAATATTTCGGCACAAACATCCATCGTCTTTGGTTTTGACAATACCAATAAGGTTAAAAACAACCAAGTGTTTGCGACCTATGTGATTTCTTACGACAAAGCCGGTGTTCACAACATTGATGCTACTTGTAGTCCTGTGGCTGGTGGAACCATCGTGCTTGACCAAAACACCCAGGCTGATGGCGAAACAGATGAAGTGATTCTTACAGCTACAGCCAATGAAAATTATACATTTAAGGAGTGGCAAGATGCAAATGGTGCACAATTGTCAACAGCTAATCCCTATACTTTTGACGCTACTGCTGATAAAGAAGTGGTTGCCGTTTTTGTAGAAAATGCCAAATACACCGTAACCTATGAATTGGGCGAAGGTGTTGAGGGACAAGCACCGGCAGCGGTAACAGATTATGAAGGAGGTACAACTACCATCCCCGCCAATTTCACTGTTTACAAAGAAGGACATACTTTGACCGGTTGGACTGATGGAAGTAATAATTATGTTGCAAATGATATAATTACCATCGGAACGAGTGATATCACCCTCACTCCGGTATTCACCACTAACGAGGTCTCTTTGGCAGACCGCACAGAAACTGTTACACTGAAGTGGGACTTCCGTCGTGATGAAGGTGCTCCAACTGTAGGTTGGCAAAGTAAAGATGGCCTGATATGGGTTACACAAGCCGTAGTAAATGGTAAGACCATTGACGTAAAGTGCGACTTCTCTACAAACCCAGGCAAATTCAACAACAATAACAATTCCGATTGTACCCAAATAAACAGTGGAACTACATTCACTATCCCGTCATGCAAAGGGGCGGTAGTTTCAATGGAATGCCACGGATCGTTCAGCATCAGTACAACGACGATTGACGGACAGAGTGACTACACAGCAGGAACAAATGTTTCTTACACGGTTGCCAATACAGCTGAGAGTATCAATATTGTGATAGGAGACGGCAGCTATTATAAGTATATTCAGACCGAGTTGCCTGTTGTAGAACAAGGTGGTGTTTTCGAGCAAGTAACTTTAGGAACTGCCATATCATCTGCTGATGCGGGTTCGGTAACAGTTTATCCTGCAAATGATACTTACGACATCAATTCAGAAGTCACTCTCACTGCCACTGAGAACTTCGGTTACGACTTTGTGAATTGGACAGACAGCAAAGGAACTGTACTTTCAACTGAAAGCAGCTTCAACTACACCATCAGTGCTGATGAGACCCTGACTGCCAACTTCAAGCAGGTGAACACCTACGAGCTGACAATGGCAGTCGAAGGTGGAGCCAACGACTATATGGTTTCATACAACCCGGCTCCCACCATGGTAGATGGCAAGCAGATGTATGAAGAAGGAACTGTCGTAGGCATTGTCGCTTCATCAAACGCCATCCTGACATTCAAGAACTGGAGCACCGGTGAAACGGCCACATCGTTCTCGGTAACCATGAATGCCGACAAGAACTATACCGCCTATTATGGTGCCGGAGACTACATCGTAGGTTGGGACTTCATGAAGAGAGGAGGCAGCAACCGTCCGGCTGACTTTGCCTCTACCGTTGACAACGAAACGGCCACCATCTATCTGATAAACGAAAGTGGTGCTACAGCCGGTTGGCTCGACAAGTCAAATGAGGCTGCCGGTGGATATGAATCTTTCGAGGGTGCAGCCGTCAACTGGAAGAATCTTGGTGAATACTGGTATCAGTTCGAATTCAATGCCAGCGAGTTTACCGACATCCGCGTGGATGCAGAGATGATGTACAACTACAATGTCTATACCACCATCAAGGTGCAGTATTCAGTAGATGGTTCTACTTGGACTGATGCCGGCACACTGACCATGAGCGAGGTAAAAACCAAATATCCCATCAGCGTGGAGTTGGGCGAAGATGCCGACAATGCAGAGAAGGTGTATGTGCGTTATTATCCCGACAAGACAGCAGGTACTGATGGTACAGTGTCTGCCAACGACGGTACCGTCATCACCAACATCTTTGTCTATGGCACACAGGCTGCAGTAGATGACGGACAAGATCCTACGCTGACCTCTTCTATTCCTGCTACAGGAGCTACGGGTGCTTCAGCAACCGGAAAGATTGTGCTCAACTTCCACGAGAAGGTGACACTGGCAGCTGATGCTGTTGCCACCATCGGCACCAAAGAGGTGACTGGTGCTGTGTCAGGTACAAGCATCACTTTTGCTTACACCGGATTGGACTATAACACCCAATATACTTTCACCTTGCCTGCCAATTCGGTAATAGACCTGACGGGCAATGCCTGCAAGGAGGACATCACTATTGAGTTTACCACCATTGCTCCGCCCACAGTGACCAAGGCTGAGTATGATGCCATAGTGACCAATGCCGAAGAATTCTTGGCTGCACTGAAGAAGGCTGACGGTTCAACCCGCTTCCGCATCTTCTTGCACGATGGTACTTACGACCTCGGTACTGCTTGCCTGACCAGTGTGCCGGGCAATGTGTCACTCATCGGTGAAAGCATGGAGAACACCATCATCATGAACGACCCGCAAGCCGAAGGCATCAGCGTAAGTGCAACCCTCTGCACCGGTGGTGAAAACATCTATATGCAGGACCTCACCATCGAGAGCGCCGACTACGACCGTGGTGCAGACAACTCTATCGGACGCTGTGTGGCTCTGCAGGAGAATGCCAGCAAGGCAGTCTATAAGAATGTCCGTCTGCTCTCTAACCAAGACACCTACTACACCCGCGCAACCAAGCGTACTTATTGGGAAGGTGGTATGATTGCCGGTACTGTGGATTACCTCTGCGGTGGTGGCGACGTGTTCTTCAACGGTGTGACACTCTACAACAACAAGCGTTCAAACGGTGACTGCATCACTGCACCTGCCACTTCAAGCGACTGGGGATATGTGTTCAGCAACTGTACGATTGACGGTGATGCCGGACAGAACGGCAGCTATTCACTGGGTCGTCCCTGGCAGGGTAGCCCGCGCGCTGTCTATATCAACACGACAATGAAGATTATCCCTTCAGCTGAAGGCTGGAGCGACATGGGCGTTGTGCCCGGACTCTTTGCCGAGTATAACAGCCGCACAGCAAGCGGTGCAGCCGTTGACTGCGGCAAGCGTAAGACCAGCTTTAAGGTTGACGGAACAGCCCAGCCGGTGTCTTATGATCCCGTGTTGACCGAAGCTGAAGCCGCCAAGTTTACAATTGAGAATGTGTTGGGTGGCGACGACAGTTGGCAACCCCAACTGCTGACAGAGCAGGCTCAGACTCCTACGGTAACGGTAGAAGAGGGTGTGTTGACCTGGAATGCCTCTGACTATGTTCTTCTCTATGCCATCTGCAAGAACGGTCAGGTGATAGACTTCACGACTGAAAACAGCTGGACAATTCCGGCTACTACCGACGATGCCTACTACAGCGTGCGTGCCGCCAACGAGATGGGTGGACTGGGCAAGGCTTCTGAGGCTGTCAACGCCGATGGCGAAAAGGCTCCCGTATCTACATGGAAAGATATCTCGATTGACCTGACAACCAGCGATTTCTTGGAAGAGAGTGAAAAGGATACTGAAAATCGTGTGACCGTATCTTTGGGATTGGTGGTAGAAGAAGATGGGACATTGACCCGTGTGGCAGCTGACAATGCCTCTGCCAACATCGTGCTTGATGGAAAATACTGGAATGACCATGGTTGGAATGGATTCAAAGCCACAGTGCCAGTAGAGGGAAGCGTCAAGATAGGAGTAGGTAGCTGCAACTATGCAGGACAGACAGTGACCGTGAAGAATGCCGACGGTGACGTGGTGACCTCATTCGTTGTAGAAAAGTTGGGCAATTGTTGGAAGAACAAGAAGTCTGACGACTATGTTGCCTACGGCTACTACTACGGCAAGGCTACCACATTGACCATCGAGTATTCAAGCTACATCCCTTATATCTCTGTCGAGGCCATCAAGGAGAGTGTGCTTGTCATCGACGACAAAGAGACTGAATGTGCCGACTTCAATCCGGCCTCGGAAAGCTACGACCGTGTAGTCTATAACCGCGAGCTGAACACCGGCTACACCTACGGACTCATCTGTCTGCCTTTCGCTCCTGATGCAGAGAGCTTGACAAACTTCCAGTTCTATGCTCTGAGCAGTGCCAGCGGCGATGCCATCACATTCGAAGAGGTGGATGCACCTGAAGCCGGAAGACCCTACCTCTACAGCATCAAGGAGGGAGCTACACGCACAAGCACCATCACCGGTGGAGCAACTACTTTCGACCTGAATGACCCGACTGCCGTAAACAACTTTGCCGCAGGCACATGGGAACTCGTGGGTTCGCTGAAGAACGAAACTATCAACTGCGATGCAACGACAGCCAACTATGTGTTCAACCCTGTAAAGAGCACACTGCACAAGGTAACGAAGACGCTGACCGTCTATCCCTACACCGCCTATGTACGCAACAACATTGCTACATCTGTTGCTACCATGCGCGTGTACATCAGCGGACCTACAGGCATCAAGGAGATTTCACGCGATGCCATTGAAGGATTCGATGCCACAGAAGGTATGTTCGACCTCCAAGGACGTGCCATGAGCAAACCGATGAAGGGACAGATCTACATCCAAAATGGGGTGAAAAAAATCAAGAGATAAACATTAAAGACCAAACATCAAACAATTAAACATACGAAATTATGGAAAAAAACAAGCAATATGTAGCACCCGAAGTATTTGTAGTAGAGTGCCAGGTGGAGAAAGGATATGCAACAACAAGTGTAGGATTCGGAGATGAGATTGAAGAAGCCTCCACACGCCCTACACCGTCATGGTGGTTCGAAGACAAATAACCTCTACAGACTGTAGCAGACAACGATAAATAGGGGCGGGAACCGGCAGGGTTCCCGCCCCTATTTGTTTTTATGATTGGTACATAGGAAAGCGGAAAACATGTCATTTATCCGTATTATGCAAATAATTTGTATTATATCTGCATCCGGAATTGTAACAACACGTTGGTATGACACTTTCAAATAAAGACTGGGGGGAATAGTACATAAGGGAGGTTATATAAAAGGTTATATAAAAAAAGAAGGTTGTCTCCCGACAACCAATCTTCCATTAACCTTAAATCTAATACCATGAAAAACACGATGCAAAGGTAGTGCTTTATTCCATACCGGCAAGCGTTTTCTGCTTTTTTCTTTCTATTTGCAACCTTTTTTAACTTTTAAGCATCAATCAGCAGCATTTCTACGTTTTTTTTGGGGCATTCATTCCACTTTTTTCAAAAACATATCGCCGGATAAGAAAGAATTGTATATTTTTGCACATCAAAATCTTTGATTGAGAACAACAAAACAAACAATCCGTCCCCCAAAAACAGAAACAAAAAAGGAAGACTATGATGGAAAAGAACAATAACCACCTGGTGATAATGGCCGGAGGCATCGGAAGCCGGTTCTGGCCGATGAGTACTCCTGAGAAACCGAAACAGTTCATTGATGTGCTCGGATGCGGACGCACACTGATACAGCTGACAGCTGACCGCTTTGAAGGCATCTGCCCGCCGGAGAACATCTGGGTAGTGACCTCGGCAGCCTATGCAGACATTGTGCGCGAACAGCTGCCACAGATTCCGGAAGGAAATATCCTGTGCGAACCTTGCCGCCGCAACACGGCTCCCTGCATAGCTTATGTGAGCTGGCGCATCAAGGCACGCGACCCGAAAGCCAATATGGTGGTGACACCGAGTGACCACGTGGTGATGGACGTGAAAGAGTTCCAACGGGTCATCCGCACGGCCATGGGCTTCACGGATTCATCGGACGCCATCCTCACATTGGGCATGAAGCCTACCCGACCGGAAACGGGATACGGCTACATCGAAGCTGACCTCACAGCCTCATCGGCACGATGCAAGGAGATTTTCCGCGTGGATTCGTTCAAGGAAAAACCTGCATTGGAAACGGCTGAGAAGTATGTCAAGAAGAACAACTTCTTCTGGAATGCCGGCATCTTCGTGTGGAATGTATCCACCATCGTCAATGCCCTGCGCGTCTATCAGCCGGCCATCTCGCAGATATTCGAGAACATGCTCCCCTACTATGGCACACCGGAAGAGCAGGAGCGCATCGACATAGAGTTCCCCAAATGCGAAAACATCTCCATCGACTATGCCATCCTGGAGAAGGCTGAAGAGATTTTCGTCTGTCCGGCCAGCTTCGGATGGAGCGACTTGGGCACATGGGGCTCGCTGCACACGCAAAGCAAGCAGGACGCGAACCACAACGTGTGCATCGGCGAAGACATCCGCCTCTTCGAGACGAAGAACTGCCTCATCCATACATCGCAGGAGCGCCGTGTGGTGGTGCAGGGACTCGACGGATACATCGTGGCCGAGAAGGACAACACACTGCTCATCTGCAAACTGAGCGAGGAACAGCGCATCAAACAGTTCTCAGAATGAGATGAGATAAAGAAGAATTATAATACCTAAAAAAAAAGACAATCAATCGGAAGAAAACAAATACCTATTTGTATGAAAAAAGTTGCTTTAATCACTGGAGTTACAGGTCAGGACGGCTCGTTCTTGGCTGAGTTTTTGTTGGAAAAAGGATACGAGGTACACGGCACCATCCGCCGTTCCTCGGTGGATTTCCGCGAACGCATCGCCCACTTGGAGGGTGTGCCGGGATTCCACCTGCACTTTGCAGACCTGAGCGACTCTATGAGTCTTGTGCAGGTCATTGCCAAGGTTCGCCCCTGTGAGATTTATAACCTGGCCGCACAGAGCCATGTGCAGGTGAGCTTCGACTCCCCTGAGTTCACCGCCGACGTGGATGCCACAGGTGTGTTGCGTGTGCTCGAAGCCGTACGCCAGTGCGGACTGGCCGACAGCTGCCGCATCTATCAGGCTTCTACCTCCGAGCTTTATGGCAAGGTGGAGGAGGTGCCACAGAACGAGAACACTCCCTTCCACCCCTACAGCCCCTATGCTGTGGCCAAACTCTACGGCTACTGGATTATCAAGGAATACCGCGAGGCTTACAATATGTACTGCTGCTCGGGCATCCTGTTCAACCACGAGAGCGAACGACGTGGAGAGACTTTCGTGACCCGCAAGATTACCCTTGCCGCCGCACGCATCGCACAGGGCAAGCAGGACAAGCTCTATCTCGGCAACCTCTCGTCGCTCCGCGACTGGGGTTATGCCAAGGACTATGTGGAGTGTATGTGGCTCATCCTGCAACAGGAGAAGCCTGAAGACTTCGTCATTGCCACCGGTGTGCAGCACTCGGTACGTGAGTTCTGCTACCTCGCCTTCAAACATGCCGGCATCGAACTGGAATTCCGTGGAGAAGAGGAGAACGAGGTGGGCATCGACAAGGCTACCGGACGCGTGATTGTGGAGGTGAGCAAGGACTTCTACCGCCCCACTGATGTGGTCAACCTCTGGGGAGACCCCACAAAAGCAAAAGCCAAACTCGGCTGGAACCCGGCAAAGACTTCGTTCGAAGAACTCGTGCGCATCATGGTCAAGCACGACATGGAGAAGGTGGCCGTGGAGCGTGCCAGCGAACAGATAAAGATGAACCTTGCCGAGTATCTGGAGAAAGGTATTGTAAAATAACAGCATGTACAGGGTACATGAATCAGATTGTACCTCGTAAATTGTAAATTGCAAATGAACTTATCAGCAAAAATATATGTAGCCGGACACCGGGGACTCGTGGGTTCGGCCATCTGGAAGAACCTGCAGGCAAAGGGATATACCAACCTGGTAGGACGCACCCACCACGAACTGGACCTGCTCGATGGGACTGCCGTCAAGGAGTTCTTCGACCAGGAGAAACCGGAATATGTCATTCTGGCTGCTGCCCACGTGGGCGGCATCATGGCCAACAACACCTATCGGGCAGACTTCATCTACCAGAACCTGCAAATACAGCAGAATGTCATCGGTGAGAGTTTCCGCCACGGGGTGAAGAAACTGCTCTTCTTGGGCAGCACCTGCATCTACCCACGCGATGCCGAGCAACCCATCAAGGAAGAGGCGTTGCTCACTTCATCGCTGGAATATACCAACGAACCGTATGCCATTGCCAAGATAGCCGGCCTGAAACTGTGCGAGAGCTTCAACCTGCAATATGGCACCAACTACATTGCCGTGATGCCGACCAACCTCTATGGCCCGAACGACAACTTCCACCTTGAGAACAGCCATGTGCTGCCCGCTATGGTGCGCAAAATACACTTGGCCAAATGCCTGGGAGAAGGCAATTGGACAGCTGTGCGCCACGACATGGACCTGCGCCCCGTAGAGGGTGTGGATGGCAAAGCCGGTGAAGAAGAGATAATGAATGTGTTAGGCAAATACGGCATTCTTCCTAACGAAGTACGCCTGTGGGGTACAGGAAAGCCGATGCGCGAGTTCCTCTGGAGCGAGGAGATGGCCGATGCCAGTGTGTTCGTGTTGGAACACGTGGACTTCAAAGACACCTATGCACCCGATTGTCGGGATGTGCGCAACTGCCACATCAACATTGGTACAGGGAAAGAAATCAGCATCGCCGGACTGGCCGGACTGATAGCCAAGGAGATCGGGTTCGAAGGAAAGGTGTCGTTCGATGCCTCCAAACCTGACGGCACCATGCGCAAGCTCACGGATGTAAGCAAACTGCATGCCCTCGGCTGGCAACACAAGATAGACATCGAAGAGGGTGTACACCGGATGTACGACTGGTACATCAAGGGTGTCTGACAGGTTGCTGACAAATAGTTGACACTTACTTTTCAGGCGCGGATTTTCCTTGAAAGCGAAAATCCGCGCCTGAAATTATTTTCTTGGGAATCTGTTATTTGCTCTTTTCCAAGCCGCTACGCTTGCTACGGTTGTAGCTTCGGTAGTCGTCCAGCTCAATCTCCACATCCGGTTCTTCCAACGTGCCCTCCTGTGGCAGACGGAACTTCAGATACTTGATGTTCAGCCCCCGGTCGAGCCACTGCTGTTCGTAGTAAGTGCGTATGCTGAGGATGTTGTCAGCCAAGCCGCTGTGATAGAGGTCGTCGGTAACGAACTCTACAGGCAAATGGTTGTGCTCCACCATATACTTGGTGTAGGTGAACATGAAGTTGCTGTCGGTCTTCAGATGGATGAGTCCGCCATCCACCAAAAAGCGGCGGTAACGGTTCATGAAATAGGTGGATGTCAGCCGCTTTGTAGCTTTTTTCATCTGCGGATCGCTGAATGTCAGCCATATTTCGCTCACCTCACCCGGTGCAAAGAAGCGGTCGATAATCTCGATGTTTGTACGCAGAAAGGCCACATTCTCCATCCCCTCGTTCAAGGATTCGGTGGCTCCGCTCCACATACGGGCACCTTTGATGTCCACGCCAATGAAGTTCTTGTCGGGGAAGAGTCGTCCGAGGCCGACCGTGTATTCACCACGTCCGCAGCCCAACTCCAACACGATGGGATGGTTGTTGTGGAAGAATGCTTCGTGCCAACGCCCTTTCAGTTCGAAAGGCACCTCCTCCACCACCGAGTAGGGGTACTCGAACACATGAGGATACCCCGCCATGTCGGCGAACTTTGCTAATTTTCCTTTACTCATGATGTATCATTACTCAATCACAGTCACCCAACCGTGTGTATCAGGTTCGTCGCCATACTGGATGGCACGCAACTTGGTATATAGCTTGGTGCTGACAGGCCCCGGCTTGCCATCCTTCGCAATCACATAAGAGTGGTTGTTCTCAGGGTCGTCGATGCGCTCAATGGGACTGATGACAGCTGCCGTACCGCAGGCACCGGCCTCTTCAAACGTCGTCAGTTCCTCTTCAGGAATGGCACGACGCTCTACCTTCATGCCCATATCTTCGGCCAGCTGCATCAGGCTCTTGTTGGTGATAGAGGGCAGGATGCTGGTGCTGAGCGGAGTGACGTAGGTGTTGTCTTTGATGCCAAAGAAGTTGGCAGCGCCACACTCGTCGATATACTTCTTCTCCTTGGCATCGAGGTAGAACTCAGCCGAATAGCCGGCTTCGTGGGCTTCCTTGCTGGCACGCAGACTGGCAGCATAGTTGCCACCCACCTTATAGATGCCGGTACCGAGCGGGGCCGCACGGTCGTACTTACGGGTAATCACGTAGGGAGTGGTGGCAAAACCACCCTTGAAGTAAGGACCTACAGGAGTAACAAATATCAGGAACAGATATTCGCCGGCAGGCTTCACACCCACCTGCGGACCCGTACCGATGAGCAACGGACGAATGTAGAGTGAAGCACCACTCTCGTAAGGAGGCACAAACCGCTCGTTCAACTTGATGACCTTCTTCACCATCTCGGCAAAGAGTCCGGTAGGCATTTCGGGCATCAGGATACCACGGCAAGTACTCTGCAAACGGGCAGCATTCTCGTCCAGACGGAAAACACGGATTTTACCGTCCTTTCCACGGAAAGCCTTCAAGCCCTCGAAAGCCTCCTGTCCGTAGTGCAGGCAGGTGGCAGCCATGTGCAGGGGGATGGTCTCTTCTGAGCAGACCTCAATCTCTCCCCATGCTCCGTTGCGATGATAGCAACGCACATTATAGTCAGTCTTGCGATAGCCAAATGACAGATTGGCCCAATCAATTTCGTTCATCTTATCCATATCTTTCTTGTTTTAGTTTCAAATTGGCAGCAAAATTACTATAATAATTACACTTTACCAACTCTTTGCCTCGTTTTCTTCCTCTTTGAGCAATTTCTTTATCTGCTCATCCGCCTGATAAAGCTTGGCTTTACACCGTTTCACCAGGTCTTGTGCCTCCTTGAGCGCCTCACCCAACTGGTCGATGGTGAGTTCGTTGGCCTCCATTTGGGCGACCAGATGCTCCAGGCGCACCATTGCCTCTTCATAACTCTGTTGTTTCTTTGCCACGTTGTCTGTACTATATTATTTAAGATGGGTTATACATTCGTTTCTTTTACAACGGAAACCACTTCCCCTTGTGCCAGCCGGGTGACAATGACCTCCCCCGGTTGCAGGCAGGAGGCATCCGTCAGTGCACGACCGTCCTTGAGCGTCAGTGTATATCCTTTGGCCAACATCCGCTGTACATCGCACCCCTCCAGCCGTTGTCCGATGAGCTGCAACGCATGATGGCAATGGGTCAAGCGGTTGCCTACAGCCATGCGTGCCCGTTGCCACAAGAGGTCGATATGCCTCTCTTCGCGCATCCGGCACAAAGCCTGCAGACCCGGCAGACGACGGGTGATGTCAGTCAGACGGTGGTGTTCGGCCTCAAGCAACCGGCATACATGATGTTGGATGGCAGCAGCGGCACGGTCTATCCGCTGGTCGGCATCGCGCATACGCTCTATCAACAGTCCGGCCACGGCAGTAGGCGTCTTCACCCGCGTGTGTGCCACCATATCGACCACAGTGTCATCACGTTCGTGACCGATACCGGTGATGATGGGAATGGGGAACTGGGCACAGGCTGCAGCCAACAGATAGGTGTCGAAGCAGGCCAAATCGCTGACGGCACCTCCACCCCGGATGATGACCACCACATCCCATGCCTCATCAGAAGAGACTATCTTGTCGAGTGCCTCCAAGATGGTGGGCTCGACCCTGTCGCCCTGCATGACAGCAGGGAACAGCCGGGTGACAAATCCAAAGCCGCAAGGATTGTCGGAGAGTTGGTTGCAGAAGTCGCCATAGCCTGCCGCAGTGGCTGAAGAGATGACCGCTATCCGGCACGGCACTTGTGGCATGGGCAGCTCCTTGTTGAGTGTGAGCACCCCCTCTTCCTCTAACTGACGGAGTATCTCGCGCCTACGGTGCACCATATCGCCTACCGTATAAGTGGGGTCGATGTCTGTCACACAAAGTGAATAGCCATACAACTCGTGAAACTCCACCCGCACCTGCACCATCACTTTGATGCCGGCAGCAAAAGGCTGTCCGGTCTCACGCTCGAAATAGGGACGCAACAGGCGGAAGACATTGCTCCACACTACCCCTCTTGCCTTGGCTACCATCGCATTGCTACGCGCATCCTTCTGGACAAACTCCACATAACAATGGCCGGCAGCATTGGTCCTCACTTCACTCAGTTCGGCCTGCAGCCAACACTCGTCGGGCAATGCACACTCAAGCACATCGCGCACGCGGCTATTAAGTTCATACAGTGAAAGGGCTTTCATATTCTCTCCAAGCCTCCGGCATCAGGGGGTGATAAGTTTCAGCAGTTCCTCCTTCTTCACCGGCTTGGACAAGAAGTTGCTGCAACCGGCCTCAAAGGCCCGCTTCCGGTCGCTCTCAAAGGCTTCGGCACTGATACCCACTATCTGTATCTCCTTATCCTGTTCGCGAATCCGGGCAGTAGCTTCCAATCCGTCCATCTCCGGCATGCCTATATCCATCAGAATCAGGTCGAAGGTCTCGTGTGAGGCCAACTCCACCGCCTCGATACCATTGACCGCACGCACAATGTGCGAAGCACTCTTCTTCAGCATACGCTCGACCAGCACGTAATGGTTGTCGTTGTCCTCGGCCACCAGCACACGGAGCTTCAATGCATCTTTTCCGGCCTCAGCCTTTTCACTCTCCTGTGTATCATGGTTTCCCTCTTCGTCGGCCATGCGAGCCTCTACATCCTTACAGGGGAACCAGGCCCAGAAGGTGGTGCCTTTGCCTACCTCACTCTCCACACCGATTTCTCCGCCTTGTGCCTCCAAGATAGCTTTGCAGATACTCATACCAAGTCCTGTTCCTTGTGCAAAATCATTCAATTTCTCAAAACGCTCGAACACTCTGCCCAGTTTGTCCTGCTCGATGCCGATGCCGGTGTCTTCCACCGTTACCTTCACGCCCTCATTCTCTATCTCATATTCCATCCGGATATACCCTTTGCGGGTGAATTTGATGGCATTGGTCACAAAGTTGGTGACAACCTGACTCACACGGTTCTTGTCTAATGTCACCAGGCAGTGGGCATAGTGACTGTCCACCACCAGTTTCACCTCCGGATTGAGTATCCGCTGCTCCATGGCGGCCTGTATGTCAGCGAAGAGCAGAGCCATATCAAAGCGTTCCGCCTTGAGTTCCATCATGCCCGACTCTATCTTGGAGAGGTCGAGAATGTCGCCTATCAGGCGCAACAGCAGGTCGTTGTTGGTGCGTATGATGTTCCAGTATTCTCCCTTTTCATCCACATCCTCAGCCTCCTTCAGCAGTTCGCTGAATCCTACAATGGCATTGAGCGGTGTGCGTATCTCATGGCTCATATTGGCCAAGAAGGCCGACTTCAACTTGTTGCTCTGGTCGGCCTGTTCCTTGGCCACCAACAGTTCGCCGTTACGTTCCTGCAACGTCCGGTTGATACGCCGGTTGCGATAATAGAGGTAGAGGATGAGTACCAGCAAGGCCACAAACACCAGACTGACACAGATGGCTGTCCACATCAGCTTCTGATAGCGTTCCACTTCGGGATCCACCTTGGTGATAATCTCCGCCCCCTCAGGCAGATTCCTTTTGCGCAAGCCGTATTCTTCCATCTTCTCCCGGCTGAACACGGTACGCGTCCCGGTGCGTACGAACTCACTTCCAACGGCTTCTCCGCTATTGTATTTATGGATGTCTTCAAGAATATGGCTGACATCGACATCCTCCTGCGGAATGCATCCACCCACGGCCCAATCGCCCAAACCTACTCCCGTCATGGTAAAGACCGGCAGGTTGAAGCCCTCGGGGAAGATGTCCCTGATGGAACTCTCAAGAAAATAGCGACCGGACTTATCGACGCGCCATGTACCCAATAGCACAACGGAGTTTTCAGGCAACGAGCGCATACGCACCCTGATTTGTGATACGGAGAAACTCAGGCCACGCAACGAGGCAAGGTTCAACTCGGGATACTTCTCCACCACCACCTCACGCATCAGGGTGGCCAATGCCGCTCCTGCATAGGAATTGTCGGTGACGAAAGCTATGCGGTTGGTCTCCGGATAGACCTTCTTGATCAGTTCGATGTTGGCCTCCACATCGTAGTGCGTCAGCACACCACCCGTATGTCCTCGTTTCTTGGCCAGCTCTTCCATATTGAGGTTGTCGGGATACCAATAGAGGAAGTCGGGGATGTCCTGACTGGGAATCTCCACACCATACTCGTTGATGTAACATCCGTAGAAGGGCACATCGGGCAATTCATCCAGTCCCACATAGGTAATCCATGCCTCCTGACCCAACAACACCACGGCTGCCAGCTCTTCCTCTGAATAGCGGGAGAGCACTTCGCGCATTTTAGGACGCCACTCGTGGCAACCTTCAAAGCCAAGATAGCCCATATAGGCCATCGTACAGATATATTTGTATTTCCGCTCGTTCACCAATCGTTCGAAAGTCTCCACGAACTCGGCTGTCTTGCGCGAATCGGAAGAATAGGAACTGATGACCAGCACCACACGCTGCTCCCCACTGCTCTCTTGTGCCTGCAATGGCATCCATGCCAAACCGGCACAACATAAAAAAAGAAGTATTCTGAATATTGCTTTCATTGTCTGTCTGTTTTCCTTTACACACAACCCGTTGTCCGTCACGGCCTGTAGTTGGCAAAAGTAGGAAATAAACAGGTAACAGCGAAATTTTTTATCAGAAAAAAGAGGGAGCTGCTGAAAAATAGGGGAAATCTACCGTTTCCCCTTTAACAGGACGTAGAGAATGACCGGTGCCCCCAACAATGGAGTGACAGCAGCCAAAGGGATGATGCCCCTGTCGCCAGGGAGCACACAGAGGCTGTTGCACAACAAAGCCACAGCACTGCCGGTCAGCAGGGTGAGCGGCATCAGCAACCGATGGTCTGCCCGGCCAAGTATCAGCCTGGCGATATGGGGTACAGCCAGCCCAAGGAAAGAGACCGGACCACAAAAAGCAGTGGTGGCAGCAGAGAGCAGACCGGTGGTAAAAAGCAACAGATAGCGGGTGCATCGGACATTCACACCAAGATTTTCGGCATAGTACCGGCCTAACAGCAGAGCATTGAGCGGCTTGACCAACAACAAGGCCACACAGATGCCCGACACCACCAAGGCGGCAAACCAAGGCATCTGCTCCATGGAGACTCCACCGAAACTGCCCATTCCCCATATCAGATAGGAGTGCACCCCCTCAGAGGTGGCGAAGAAATTGAGCAACGAAATGACCGAAGAGGTGAGGTAGCCTATCATGACACCGACAATGAGCAGCATGACATCGCTACGCAACAAGGTGGAGAAGAAGAGCAACAGCCCCATCACGAATAAGGCACCCACAAAGGCTGCCAACGTGACGGCCAGGAAACCGGAAAAATGGATGTCACCTGCCAGCATGCTACCTCCACTGAACAACATCACCAAAGCCACCCCCAGACTGGCTCCGGAATCGATACCCAAAATGGAAGGGCCTGCCAATGGATTGCGGAAAACGGTCTGCAACATCAGACCCGACACAGAGAGTGCCGCGCCACAAAAAAGGGCCGTCAGTGCCTGAGGCAAACGGGAATCAAGCACAATGAACTGCCACGAGGCTCTCTCCTCCCCGCTTCCGGTCAATATCTGCCACACACTTCCGTAGGGTATATCCACCGACCCGATAAAGAGATTGCCCATAAAGAGCAGAAGCGTCAGTGCGGCCATCCATCCGATGCAAGTTGTTCCTTTCTTCATTCTTCCAAAGGTTTATAATACCGCCACTGCAGGGTGTCAGTCCGCAGGGAGGGATGAAATATCTGTACCATCTCGGCCAGCAGGCGTTCGGGATGGAAAGGCACTTCCTCGTAAAAGGGGGTGTTTCCCGTGTTGCACCCGTACATCTGTCTCGTGCGGAAAGCATGGAAACGGCTGTAGGGTGCATACTCCTGCTGCAGCGAGGTGTAGGTGCGGTCTTGCGGGGCATTGTAGCGGATAAGCCAACAGTCGGCATCCTGTGCCCGCTCGAAGACGGTCTCAAAGGAACAAGGCACCGACCCGCTCCGGGCATTGCCGGCAAACAGGAAATGTGCCCCGGCATCAGCATACATCCGTCCGACCGTACTGGCTCCACCGGGCACATACCATGCCGAAGCACTCATTGGCAGGTCTGTCAGCACCGTGGGACGTTCTTCACAGGCTTGGGCACAACGCTTCAGTTGCAGGTAGTCACGCTCCACTGCGGCAAACATGGAGTCGGCACGCCTGGCACAACCGAACAGGCGGCCATAGAAACGTACCCACTCGGCACGCCCCAATGCCGAATGTTCCATATAGTCGGCGCACTCTATGATGGGAACTCCCAGACGATCCACCCGTCCGTAGCCACCACTGTTTTCAAAGGGGGAAAGCAACAGGGCATCGGGATGCAAGTCGATGATGCGTTCCACATCCGGTGCCATGCCATTGCCCAAATCCTGTATCCTACCCATACGACATCCCTCCTGCACAGCCGGCAGGGAGATGTAAGGGAGATCGCACACTCCGGCTATAGCTCCGGTCTTCCCCCATTCGTCGAGCAAGGCACAATGCACTGCTGTATAGACCACTGCACGCGACAAAGGTACACGCACGACAGTGCCTTCGGGCGCTGTGGCGGGCAGTTGCGTGCCCTGCTCCACCAACACATAGGTGTGCAACACACGCGCTGTGTCCCACGGATTGCGCACCACGGCCAGCGTATAGCCATCGTGCTCAACGACTGTCAGGTGGGTGGCATGACGCAAGGACAGCGTGTCTCCTTCAGACAAAGAGGCCTGTTGCCTCCCCCCGCCACACGACGGAGAGAGGAACAAGCTGACGCAAACTGCAACCGCAATGTAAACAAAACGCTGCAACATATTCCTAATTAATCCAAGAACACCATACCGTTCGGACCTTGTCCGCCACTCTCGAAGGTACCTACATAGGTGCCATCGGCCTTGAATCGGTAGATGTCACCATTGCCGGCCGTATAGTGTGTCACACCTACGTAGATGTCACCATTTTCGGGGTTCACTTCCAGCATATAGATGTTGCCGGTGGTCACTTCCGTCGGGGCATTCTTCAGGAAAGAGGTGTTGTCCACCCGTCCGGTACGTACATCATAGGTGTAGTACGTGGTGGTATAGTTCACCCAATCGGGTGAATAGCAGAAGGCAATATAGAGTGTGTGCCCATAGGCTGCCATGTGGGTGCCCTGACCGATTTCGGTGATACTCTTTGTAACGGGATCAAACTGCACTACCGGATAGGTATAAGGGTCGGGATAAGCTGCTCCATAGCCTTGTATAAAAAGCTGGTCGTCGCACTCGATGATGCGCTGCGGATTGGTGAACACCTCCACATGCTCAGCAACATCAAAACGATTCACATCAATGATGGAGAGGCGGTTGTCATACCCCCATCCGCTATTGACACAGTAGAGTTTGCCGTCCTCCTCTACAATCTGTTCGGGATTGTTGCCTACGGGCACCATCTTCTCGAATGCCAATGTCTTGGCATCCAGACGAGCCACATTCCCACTGTAGAGGGTCACATAGACCTTGCCGTCTTCAGCCACGGCATAACGGGGCTGCCCCTGCTCTTCGGTGAAAGAATAACGGGCCTGTTCCACACCGGCGCCATTCAGGCGGACAATGTAGCTGGAGCCATTCATCACAACATAGATGTCGTCGTCGTAGGTGATGAGATCTTGCCCTGTATCTCCCAAGTGGGTACCATTCTGCGCATAGTAAATGTCGGACACAGTCTCTCCCGAACGGGGATTGTAAAAGGTCAGATTGGAGTTGTTCATCCCCCAACTTCCTTCGTTGAGGATGAAGACACGGTCCTCGGGCAAGGCCACGGGAGCACCGTTGTTCCAACTGTTGTCGTCATCATCGTCGTCACAAGCGACGAATCCTGCACCCATTGCCAACAGGCACAGCACACTTGTCATCAGGTTTCTGAATTTCATGTTCTTTTCTTTTTAAATGGTTTATTTTCATTTTATTGCTTCCGATAAACACCAGAAACGCTCCATTGTTCTCCCTTATTTTAAAGACACAACCACTAATCACTAAATCAAAACTCCCAGCTCCCGCTGACCCTCCACGAACGGCCAGCCATGGGGTAGTACTTGATAACCTCATACTGCTCATCCGTGAGGTTCACCAGTTCGCCCTGCACACGCAGAGAATGCCGCCCGCCCCAACGGAACGTGTGCGACAGTGTAAGGCTGTGTTCCAGGTAGGAAGGCACTTCGTTGGCTGCCATATTCTGCTCCAAGAAGTAACGCTTTCCCACAGCCATGACCGTGTAGCCCACATGTAGCCACGGGGTTTCCAACAACAGGGAGCCATTGCCGCTGTGACGCGGGGTGTAAGGCAGTTGGTCCTTATAGTTCTTTGCACCAGAGTCGGTGACATCCACCGCCCGCTGCCAGGTGTAACTGCCATTGATATGCAGTTTCAACTGCCGGCCTATCCGTACGGTAGCGGCCAACGTGGCATCCACACCGCCAATCTCCACCTCGCCATAGTTGCGCATCCGCCAGACATACACTGAGGGGAAGGCCACGATTTTATCCTCCACCTTGTTATAATAACCATCTACCGTCAGGTTCAGTTCCTCCACAGAGGCAAAGGGGCGGAGACTCCAAGTGAGACCAAGATTGAGTTCCTGTGCATCTTCGGGTTTCAGAGCCGTATTTCCCGACCGCCGGTAGTAAAGGTCGCTGAATGTGGGCACCCGGAAGGTGTTCTTGTACAATGCCCTCAGATAAAATGCCTCGCTGCTCCATGGACGCCAGTTCAATGCCAGCATAGGCGAGAGTTTCTTCCTGTCAGCAGGTGCTTCGCCCCTCTCCACCTCATCGGTGGTGAAGGTTGCCACCGCACCGGCAGACAACCGGACATTCCCCAAGTGGCAGACTGCATTGAGCGCCGTCAGTGAAGTGAGCCTTTTCGGATTGGGACGATCGTCGATGTTGTTGAGCAATGTATTGACCGCTCCATCTTGTGCCAAAGCAACGGACAGTGTCGGAGACGGTTTCCACAACACGGTAGCCGAAAGGTAATATTCGTCCTGTCGATGTACATCGCGCTGCAAACCACCTTCGTATTTGACATTGGTGTCTTCGTATCTGTTCCAAGCATGATTGTACTTGACTGAAGCACGCAGCTGCCAAGTTGGCGAAAAACATTTGTCGTAGGTAAACTGGGTGAAGAAATTCTCGTCCCACAACCGTTCGTTAGCCGTCGGGTTGTAGAGGATGACGGCACCTGGCAATCCGCGTTCCGAGCGATAAAAATAGCACTTTGCTGCCAAACGGCTGCTATCGGCAAACGTATGGTACAGATTACCCTCAGCATGCCACGTGCAGATATCACTGTTCCGCCGGTGTTCGGTGGTGGTTTGCCGCCCGTTTTTCAGTTCAAAGGGATAGATGCCGTCGGCCCGCATATAGTCGCCTTCGACCATCACTGACGTATGTCCGCCCAATCGGCGGGCATAGCGAAACGATGGAGCGAAATAGCCGAATGAGCCACCGGAGAGTTTTACCTGCCACACATCCTTACGTCCTTCGGCAAACTGTGGTTGGCGGGTGCGTATGTCCAACATGGCAGCCGAAGCATAAGCACGGGCGGGTTGAAGGAGATCGCTCTGTTGCCCTACGGCCAAAGAAAGGGCCTCCACATTGTCCAATGAGAAACGGCCGACATCAATCTGGCCGGCCTGACAATTGCTCACCGTCACCCCGTCGTAACTCACCGCCGTATGGGCAGCTCCAAGGCTGCGCACCGAGACGGTCTTCAATCCGCCAATGCCACCATAGTCGCGCACGGTGGTGCCGGCAAAGCGTTTCACCGCATCGGCCACACCATGAAGGCCAAGTGCCTCCATCTCACCGCGCTCCATCCGTTGCTCCGGTTGCAAAGCCGATACAACGGCAGAAACACGACGTGCCTCCACCGTTACCTCACCGATAACGTTGTCCAATGTGTCGACCGGTAACTCTGCCCACAGGGAAGACGGCACGTGTAGCAGACAACCCAATGCCATACCACAAAGTACGTTGCACTGATACCTTCTCTTCATGAAGGAACGTTTTTTTGGGATAAACCACTCGCATTCCCCAGCCTTTCCTCGAAGCTACAGGGATTCTTGACTCTGTTTTGCAGGTCTTCTGACTTACTCCTCTTGTCTGCTTGGCCTTCCCACCCCTTCGCGGAGCAGTGGCTGCGTGAGTTAAGCAGACATCTCTAAAGAATTGGAGCTTACAGCAGCGGGACTGTCCGGGATTTCCACCCGATTCCCTTTTCATCCTACCCGGCCCGTAACGAACCTCTCGGAACAAAACGGTGCAAAGATAAAGGTTTATTCTATACGGACAAAGAAAATGAAGTTTTTTTTTGAAAAACGACAAAAAAACTGTCCCCTATCAGATTAAATAATGACATGGTCAAAACAAATCTGATAGGGGACAGATTGACTTACTTTCCTAAACTCTCTTTATTTCACAACTTTCTGCGATTTTCCACCCGACACACGGATATAGACACCACGCTGCGAATCGGCTTCAGTAGCCCTACGTCCATCGATGGTATAGACATCTGCATCCTCACCGAGGACGGAATCAATCGTCACTTCTCCAATGCCATTGGCATTTTCTTCAGCAGCTCCTTCAATAGGCAAGGTGCGTCCGGCCCATGAGTCGTGCACAGTGAGTCCGGTAGTCTGGCGCAAGATGGCACGATAATCTCCAATCTGCGGACGGCCCGAAGAGGCTACCCGATACCACTTGCCTTCGCTGAAAGCATAGTTTCCGGCAGGCACTCTGGCATTGGTGGTGAAGAATCCGCGCATATCATTGACCGTAGAGGCTTTTGCTACAGCCTCGCCCCGCTCGTGGAAGATAACCACAGAGTCTGTCGTATAGAAGATGTAGGGTTCACCGGCCACAGTCTCCTCGCCCACTTCTTCCAGACAGAGGGCTGTATAGTCGGACAAGATACCGGCTATCCGATAAAGTCGCACATCGGCATTCGTCACTATCTGACGGGGCAGACAGATGACTCCCCAACCACTTGCATCGACTGCAGTACGGTACATGGGGAGGAAACGCAGAGTGAATTCGGTGGCAGCCCACCAGCCTTCACGCAAGTCGCCCGTAGCTGTCAGGTTGCACAACTCCTTCCATGCATTGTCGGTAGCTCCCTGCTTGGAGCCGGTAAAGCCGACAGTCACCTCACCTCCCTCTTCTACATAGACTGCCGGTGTGGCCAATGTCTCCCATACAAGAGAATCGGGCACAGCAGGGATATCCAGATGGTCGAAGCTGAGCATAGGAGTATTCACCGTGTCAGTACCAGACACCATCCATCCATGCTGGTCGGAGAGGCAATAGTGGTCGGTCGTAGCTTTGCACTCCAAGGCATAGAGTCCATGAGAAAGTCCTTCCACCACCTGACTTATCTGCATGTTTTTAGCAGCTCCCTCGGTAGCACTGATGCCTGTCCACATGGCACTCCAGCAACGCTTTCCACCCAAGGTGGAGATAATCTGGCTGCCACCGGTGTATGAACCCGACTTCAGCTTCCAATCAGCCGTATAGGCCTCGAAAGAGGGATATTTGATATAATCATCAGCATAGACATAGGGGAAACTTTCATCCACAGCCTCCTGCAAAGCAGCATAGGCGGCCACACGGTCGGCTGCGGCACGGGCTGAGCGAGCATTCTCTGCCGCAGCAAGCATCTCACTGCCTCCCGGCAAGTTATAGGCGGCCAACACCTCAACCACGGCCAGCAAAGAATCTACCGAAGGCTTCTCAGCCGCAGCCCGAAGAGCTGCATCAATAGCATCCTGCAACAGGTAGAAAGCAGCTTCGCCCTCGCCTTGCGGTGCATCAAGAACACCTTGCAACTCCTCCGCCAATTCGGGATGAGCAGGTTTCAGCCACTCAACGACAACCGCTCCACGCTTTGCCATGCACGAAATTCCATCGGCCAAAGCCTCTTCACGGGTTTTGAACAACGGGCAGAGTATTACCTTGTCTATCTGCGAGAGTCCCTCCATACGACGGGCAGAAAACATCACTTTGCTGTAAGCACCGCTGTTGAACGTGGCAGTGGTGCTGGTCCAACTGGTCATCTGGGTCGGTGCATTGAGCGCCACACTGTCTTCCGCACTTCCATCGGTGGTCAGGCTCAAACGATGTACACAGGCCTTCGCTGCATTGCGTATGGAGAGAGAGGCATAATACTCCTGTCCGGGCACCACCTCTACCAATGTTTTGACAGCACCTACCTTGTTCATGGAAATTTCATGACCATGTGCCTGCAAATATGCTTTGCCATCAACACCGCCTACAGGGAAGACACTGTAATACTCACTGCTGAGCGGTGCATCTGTACCATCTGTCCAACCGGATGTTCCAAAGTCGAAGTCACCGTTGACAAAAACATTGCCACCAACGTAGCGTTCGGCTCCGTCAATCAACAAGCCATCGCCCGCTTCCAGGTCGGTAATGACAGCCGTCTGTGTATTGGTCTTGTGTTCCTTACCTGTAGCATCCACCACAACCACGCGGTAGGAATAGCCACTGACCGCCTCTGTATCCTGCCATGTATAGGTTGCAGCCTCTTCCAGCAAAGGAATCTCAGCCACGGCTTCCCAACCGGAGGTATCCGACTTACGCCGCATCACCTTCATGGATGCATTGTACTCTCCGTTATATTCATTCCACTGCAAGGTGGCAGTAGTCGCTTTTTTGTCGTATTGCAAGGACAATCCGCCCGGTGCTGTCATCTTAGGCAATTTCGGAACGACTTCATACGTTGAGTTGTATGCCATGCCCGACTCCTTGTTGGCATAGTATTCACCAAACGGGGTCAGTTTCATGCTTCCATCAATAACCATGCGGCAGTCTTCCACCCAGTTATAGACAGCATAGCGCTCCAACCAAGGAGTATTCTCCAACCCGTCAATTACGGGATTCATGTGTTGGGTCTGGATGGCATAGTTGGCAGCACTTCCCGTGCGGTCGCTGCCCGGCCAACCGGTCCAGTTGGCACCGTAGTTCATCTCGGTAATCCAAAGGGGGCGGCCCGTGCGGTTACGGATTCCGGAAAGCTGGCTCTGCCAACTGGGCCAATCGCTGTACCAGTAGGAATGGACTGCCACAAAATCGCAACGCCATCCGCGTGCATCGATAGAGTCCATAAACTCATAGAGCCAGGCATAGTTTCCCGCCACAGCAGGTGATCCCAAACGGCGACCGGTAGCCATCATCTCCGGCCAAGTGGCCAACACTTCAGCTACGGTGTTTACCTGTTCGCGTTCGTCGCCTGTATTGTCCGGCTCATTGTTACCCAATATACTGGGTGATGTACCGTTGTTGCCCACGTCTGCAATGCCCGGCCAGCCTTCATGATGGTGGTGGGTCACATACTCGCGGTCGTCCCAGATGTTGATACCGGCATCCCAACTGTAGCACCAAGTGGTATTGAGGGGTTCGTTGTATGCAGGATCCCATCCGGCATATCCCTTCTTGCTGGTATCGTTCCACTGGCTGACGCGCAAGGCTGAAATGGATTTGCTGAGAATGGCAGGCAGATTCACTTCGATGTCCTCTTTATCGGCAATGAAGATGCGGTTGTATCCCGGATTGGTAGAACCTGATTTGGTAGCAAACCAGACCATATAACCACGCTTCAGGGTAAAACTCTGGATTTTGTTGTTCATCGCATGATTGGCCAACGACTGACGGTTGCCCACACCAAACGAGGACGACTCGCCCTGTTGGTCTGCCTCAGTATAGACTACCAATGGTTTTATGCTGTTGCCATGGGGAAGGATGATACAACCACCGGCATAAATCTTCACCATGCAGTTGGTGTTCTTTACGGCTTTGGCACCATTGATGCGGATATTGCCCAAGTATGATGTCAGGGCTTTGGAAGGCTTCACTTGGGTGAGGATAACCACGGCATTCTCCGTATTGGTGATGTCGATGACGGCTCCGGCAGCGAAAGGTTTCTCTCCCGTGACGATGTAATCGACGTCCTCACTGAGTGTCACAGTGCCAGACACTTGCGCCACCGTGGTCTTCTTGTTGGCTGCAAGGCCGAACACCGGCAGAGCAGACAGTGCACAGAGCGCCAGTGCCTTCCGGAATGTAAGAAATGGTTTTCTTTTCATAATATTGTTCTTTGATAAATTAAGAATCAGGAATAGCGTATATAAAGGAAAAAGAGTGAAAGACAAAGCCATTGCCCCCACGGGACACACTTCATCCTTCACTCTTTCGTCTCTACTTATTATTTCAACCCAATCTGGCCACCCCAGTTGAGATACCAGTTGTTGGTGTTGTAAAGGTCGGTCTGGATGGCATTCTTGCCTTTGCCACTACGTGCATAGACCCTGTCAGCCAGATAGGCAGGCTCTCCGCGACGCAAGGCCACACGCATCAAGTCGTAATAGCGTGTTCCCTCGAAAGCGAACTCCAACGCGCCTTCATCCACAATCATGTCTTCCACTTTCTCTATCTGATATGCCAATGAGTCGGCTGCATTCTGGCAAGTGGCATCACCTTCCGGCATCTGATAATATTTGTTGGCATCAGACAATCCGGAGCCACGGCTATGGATTCCGATTGTGTTAGCCTGATTCACTGCAGAGAGCAACGTTGATGCCGAATAGAGCTTATAATTGGCAATGGGGAAATTGAACTGCGAGATGAAAGCCTGTTCGTCCAAGCTGGTGCAATAAGGCAACACCTTCTCTTCGATAACGTCGTTGTTCAATCCTGTGGCCAGAATCTGGTATGCCATGCGCGGGAATCCGGCCCGGTTGAGGGCCTCAGCCATACGCAGGTACACCATCATACGACGATAGATATGCACGTTACGTGTGGTGTACTTATCTATCATCTGCCCCTCGGTCTGCACATTGTCAACCAGAATCGACCGTTCGCTATAGCGTCCGTACCAAACCCAAAGGCGCAGGTCACCGGGGTAATCAAATCCATCGATTTTGCTGGGTGCATAGAGCGTGTCAGCCAACATGGTTCCTGCGGCATTGGTTGTCACCACACAATGCACCTGAGCAGCAGACAACTCCTTCAATGCGGTAGAGGGCACAAGGCTTACTTTACCATTGTTCTCCTCATTCAACGCGCCATACGAAGAGGTCCACGAATTGAACAGATTGCGCAGTTGGCTATAGACACCTTCCGATGGGATTGAGTCACCGGGAATCAACGTAATCAATTCGGACTGGGGATTCTTTAATTCACTGTTGTCGAAAGAAGAAAAGGTGTAAGCATTTCCCCAATCTTCATTACGCCAACGATAATGGGATGTCGTCGTTGCGTAGTAAGAGTTGTCTCCATTACGACGGTTGATGTATCCGTAATAGTTCAACGCTGCCTCGCGGTAATTGCCGGCCCACAAGTGGAGGTCGCCCAACAGGATGCGGATAGGGAAATAGAAAAGATGTGAATTCAATCCGCGGATATCACCGTAAGCAGGATATTCCACCTCTTCCAGCCCCACCAGGTCCTGAATGAAATAGTCGCAGACTTCCTGAATGCCGTAGCGAGGATAGTCGGCATCTGCCTGCTCCTGTGTGAGGATAGGCTCAGTCACGAAGGGCACACTGCCATAGTTGAGCACCAATTGCAGATAGGTCCACGCACGGAAAGCCTTCACGGCTGCATACTCCGGCAAGAACATCTGTTCGTTGCGGTTGTTGCGGATGGCCGTATCCACATTGGCAATGTAATAGTTACAGTTGTTGATGACGGCATAATAGTCGCGCGGCTGGTTATAGACGTTGTCATCATTCATGGTGAAGAGCGCCATGTCGCGCAGGTCGGACGAAGTGTATTGATTGATGTCCATCAGGTCGCCACGCACCTCTCCGAGGAGGATGGTGCGGTCGGCGATTTTCTGTATCTTACCCATGATACCGACAACCGAATAGACGGTATCTGTAGCACTGTTCAGCGGGTTGTCTCCCTCATAGATTACATAGCTGGAATCCTGCTCAAAGAAGTCTTCGCAGGAAGTCAGTATGGTAGTGGATGCCAGTGCACCTGCCAGACAGGCCACCGCGCAGAGATGTCTGCCTGCCGGAACATTGATATATTTCTTCATTGATTTCATATCGTTATGCTTGTTTTTGTTTTTTAGAGATTAATCTTCACACCTACTACTACAGAAGCACTCTGAGGCAATGCACCCATGTCGATACCCTGACCGATGACGGATGAAGTAGAGGTGAACTCAGGATCGCTACCCAAATACTTGCTGAATGTGAGCAGGTTGTTTCCCTGCACCCAGAACTGGAGTCCCTGGATATACTCTGAAGCCAACGGGAGGTCATACGACAGAGTGGCACTCTTCAGACGCAGGTAACTGCCGTCCTCAATCCAGCGGTCGCTGAAGCGGGCATTGCCCATCGGATCCTGGAATGTGGCACGCGGCATAGAGGTAACCTGTCCCTCCACTTGCCAACGGTTGAGCATGGCAGTGGTCTGGTTCATGAAGCGGTTGCCGCCTTCCAGCTGCGAACGCATGTAGTTATAGACATCACCACCTACAGAGTAGTTGAAGTTCACATCCAGTTTGAAACGCTTGTAAGAGAGCGTTGTGAAGATGTTACCATAGAAATCGGGGTTGGGGTCACCGATGACGAAACGGTCGTTCGCATCGATAATGCCGTCGCTGTTCTTGTCCACAAAGTGTACATCACCGGCTTCGAAAGGAATCTTTGCACCGGTAGCATCCTTGATGCCGAGTCCGGCCTCTGCAGCAGCTTCGCTTGTAGCAAACACACCTTGTGTCTTGTATCCGTAGAAGATGTTGGCAGCTTGCCCCACTTCAGTGCGGATAGTGGCACCATACAGCTCTGTTTCTATATACTTACCGCCATCTTTGGTGGTAGGAAGTTCGGTAATCTCATTCTTGTAGTGTCCTACGCTGGCACCCAACTGCCACTGCCAGTCCTTGGTGGCCAGCACCTTCAGGTTGGCAGTCACGTCGAATCCCTGATTCTTCAGTTCACCACCGTTGCCCCATGTATTTGCCATACCGGAGAGGATGCTGAGACTCTGGGCAGTCAACAGGTCGGTAGTCGTACTGTTGAAATAGTTGGCGCTCAAGTACAGACGGTTGTTGAAGAGCGAAGCCTCCAGACCGACATTGAAGCGACGGGTTGTCTCCCACTGGATGTTGGTGTTACCGATGCCCTCGATGGTCAGACCAGATGCATCATTCAGCAGACGCAATGCCTTGAAATAGGTGCGTGCAGCATTGTAGTCGATGTCATCGTTACCGCTCACATCGAAACCGGCAGAGAGGCGCAGGTAGTTGACGGGCTTCACCTTGGCAAACCAGCTTTCGTTAGAGATGACCCACGAAGCCTGTACACCGGGGAAGATACCCCAACCGGCACCCATCAGGTCCAGTCCGGCATCCTTACCGAAACGTGAAGAGCTCTCCATCGTCAGGTTGGCCTGCAGATAGTAGCGGCTCATATAGTCGTACTCGGCCTGCGCATACCAAGCCACAGAATTCCATGAATCTTTGGCTCCGGAAGTGGTGGCATTGGCCAAGCCCTTGTGAATATAAGGTGTCTTGTCACTACCGGTGTTGTAACCAAGCAGTGAGGTCAGCTTATAGGTGTCGATGTTGATACGGACACCTCCGAACACATGCAGGTTGTGTGCATCGTAACGGTTGCTCCAGTCGAGGCGGGTGTCACTCATCATCGACTCCTGCTTGGAGAAGAGCGAGCGTACCTCATTCTGGCGATAGGCATTCACAGCATCTACATAATAGTCGGGCACACCGTTCACCGGCACATAGAACTTCTCATTGTTGTTCACCAGACTGTAGCTGAAGTGCTCGTGCAACCACAAATGGTCGTTGAACTTGTACTTCGGAGTCACTGCCAGATTGAGCAATGAGGTTTCGAAACGGTTCTTGTATTCACCGTCGCCATACTCATTGATAGCCCACGGGTTGGCCAATTTATAGTTGTAATTGGACACTTTGGCCATGGCTTCGTTCAGGTAAGTCTCGTCATCGATGTCCAGGTGGTCGGTTGACAAACTGCCACGAGAATAGGTGTAAGGGCTGAGGAAGGGGCTCTTCACATAAGCCAGGAAAGAGGGAGAAGTCGGAGTCCCTTGATCGTAGGTAGAGGGAGCACCGTCGTTGCGAAGGTTACGCGTCTGGTTGACATACGAAGCATCGAAACGTACAGACAGGGCCTTGGTCAGGTTGATATCTGTATTGAAACGCACGTTCAAACGGTTGAGGTTGTTGTACTCCAACGTACTTTCTGCACCGGTGTAACCCAATGAGAGGTTGTAGCTGGCCACATCGTCACCTCCGCTGATGTTGATGCCGTAGTTCTGAGTCAAGGCTGTGCGATAAATCTCATCTTTCCAATCGGTATTGTTGTGATACTGTTCATAGTAGTAGTCGTTCGGATCCTCGGTCAGGAACTTGAAATCCTGCAGACGGGTTCCCGTACCAGCCAACAATTCTGAAGCATATCCACGGTACTCCTCGGCATCCATCATGTCGATGTACTTGGGCAATGTCGTCACACCCAACGAAGCGCTGGCAGTGATGCGGGTAGCCATGGTGTTGCTGCGACGTGTCTGGATGAGGATGACACCGTTTGCACCTTTGGCACCATAGAGAGCCGTACCGTTGCGCATGATTTCCACCTTGGCAATGTCAGCCGGACTGATGTTGGAGAGCACATCGTTGGTAAAACCTGAGTGCAACAGTTCGCGTCCATACTGTTGGTCGAGGATAACTCCATCCACTACCACCAACGGCTGTGCATTGACATTGAGGGAGTTCAATCCCTGCAGGAACATCACGCTTCCCACACCCGGAGTGGCGTTGCGGTTCACTGTATAGGCGTATGCACCCAACTGGTTCTGGATTTCGTCCTTGATATTGATGGCACTGCTATACTGGAAATCGCTGGCAGACTGATCGTTGCGCACATTGGTTGCACCGGTATATTCGGCATCAAACGCTGTACTGTACAGACGGGCATCATACTGTTCTTCGCCTTTCTGCAATCCGATGACAACCGGGTTGTAGTCCGGTCCGCTGACGAAGAGCGAAGAGGCATAGGTAGGGACTTTCACCTCATATGTTCCATCGTCGTTCGTCAAAGCACTGAATCCGTCAATCTCGCCCGCACGCACCATTGCGCCGGAAACGGGAGCACCGGTGACAGCATCAAGCACACGGCCTTTGACCACACGGGTGGCCACCTGCTTCTTCGCTGCAGCTGAAGGGGCGGCAACCTCTTCGGCCACCTCTTCTGTATTCACCTCTTGGGCTGAAGCATTCAATGAGAATGCCATCAGCGATGTAAATCCAAATAATATATATCGATTCATAATCTATTTTTTAAATTGATGAGCATTCCATTGTCATTCCCCGGCTGTATCTTCCTCCACATGCGGTTTGAACAAGAGACAGTCGATGCGCATTGTACGAGTGTATTCCCCTCTTCTCACCTGCGAGCTTGACACACGGTTTCTCACACGCAAGGTCACTTGCGGATCGTCCAAACCCCATGAGCAGGTAGGCAGTGTTTTTCCGCTTGCCAACAGCAAGGTATCCATCACCATCGGGTTGTTTTCCAACTTCGACTGCAAGACTTCTGTCACATACTCACCCGCCTGATTGTTGTAGCCCAATGTCCATTCCATGATAGTGGGCAGGGTGTCGGTTGCCAAAACATCACCGGCGATGGCAGGAGTCGTCACCACATAGATGTCGTAAGGGATGTTGGAAAGCACATTCTGGATGTAGAAAGTAGCGGCAGGATAGGTAGCGGTAGTCAGACCGGCGATTTCGCAATAAGAGTTATTGGACACCTTGTCGTAGAAGGGGTTGTCGCTGGCCACACTCTTCATCGGCAACGGGAACTTTGTCGAACTTTGGTCATCTTCGCTCTCCTTGATGTTCCTGCTGTACTCGGTCTCTACCAGAAGTTGCTGGAAGAAAGTCTGCGTCTTGTCGATGTTCCAATGGGTAGCTTTCAGCACCTTACCGTTGCTGCATTCTGCTCCTTCTGTACCTTCGAAGGCTCCTCCGGGAGCAAAAGTGTTGTAGTATGCATAGTAGGCCAAGTCACTGGAACCATAAGCATACTTGCGCAACGAATATTCAAATGCGTTGGTCGAATAAGCTGAGTCTCCGCTCTCCAAAGCAGGATTGGTTGTCCGGCTGAATACGGTTCCCAACAACACCGACAGACCTGTCTGCACGCGGTTCAAAGAGTCGCGTCCGGCCACATTGTCGTCGTAATTGAAGTAGTTGGTGTATTCTTCAGTCAGACGGGTCCACTCTTCATTGGTGGGCACCACCATCCAATAGGTAGAGTCCTCCGAGTTGATTTTACCGAGATAGATTGACATGATTTCGTTCTCCAACTGGCTCACTGAGTCCAAATAGAAGGTCTTTCCATCAACGATACCGCCCTCCACACTCAGTTCGGGGACGAACTCATACTCGTTGTAGGAGTAAAGAAACTCTGCCACATGGGACAGATTGGAGTCCTTCTTCAGGTATTCAAAGACGTTGCAGAAGAATTCAACCTCACCGTCCAGTGTAAACAACACGCCGTTGGTATGCTTCACGTTGGCAGAGAGGAATCTCTTTCCGCCCAACTGCTCCGTAGTCAGCGGCAGGTACTTGCCATTGAGCATGGAGAGGGTCTTTTCGGTCTTTGAAGAAACCGAATGGTTGTACAAAGCGATGTGATTCTTCACAAACTCCTTCAATGTCTCATTGTCATCGTCTTTCACACCCGAAGCTACCTCCGAAGCATATCTTTCAATCCATGCTTCAGCCTCCTCGGCAGTAAAGTTTTCATTGGTCGGTGCAAACACGGTGAACACTTGCGAACCGTCCAACACCCGGTCATAGCCGGTAGCCTTGACGACGCTGGCAAAGTTCGTCAGGTCTGCATTGGTGCTGATGGTTTTCCACAAGCTCTGGTCCACTGCCTGAGTATATCCGTCAAGCAGCGTGGTTGACCCCTTGTAATGGTCGTCCCAGTCATCGGAGCAAGCCGTAAAGGCCAGGGCCATCAGAGCCGCTCCCATCACTTTATTGAATTTATTCGTATGTTTCATATCTGTTCGTTATTTTATCGGGGGAACTACCCCGCCCCACTCTGCTGAGCGAGGCGGGAAGCTCCATCACGTTATTACAAATCGTCCTCCATTTCACCTTCGTTGACTACACCATACACACTCTTGGGCACCAGTTCCAGGTAGTCAACCATGAACTCGTTGTTGTTACCTGTCTTGCTCTTCGAAGCGCAACGGATGCGGATGTAGTGGTCCTTCGTGTTATCGATATAGGTCTGGCACAACACACGGCGGAACGTGGTGGGGTGGTTGACAAACTCTCCCATGCCGCTACCGTCTGTATGATAGCCACCGTAAGCACCACGGTAGATTCCCTTATTCTTCAATGCCTTCTGGTCTTCGGCCTTCTGCTCATCGGTAAAGTCTGTGTAAGCTTTTCCTTCATCCTCACTGAAGTTTGATCCCAAAATGGATTCGTCGTTCAGACCGATACGCATGTCCAAGGGGATACCTTGCGGTACATCGTCAAAGTAAATCTGTGCTACACCACGGGTGTCCAATGCACAGAATCCCAAGCGTACCTGCCACTCTCCGGAGTAAGGAACGGGCGGCAGACGGAATTCGAAGTTGTAGTCTCCGAACAGGTTCATCTCATCGCCACAATAGCTCCAGAAGTTCCAGTGCGGACGACGATAGACGAAGCGGCTGCCGTTCAACTTCACACCATCCAGATAACCGTCGGGGAAGTAGTAGTTACGTCCGTTCTTGAAGGTTTCATCAGGTGTTGCATTGCTGTCATCCACGGTCGGGTCACCGTTCAAGCGGATGTCGTTGGTCATGATTTCGGGGAAGATGGTCGAGAAGTCCATACGGATGCGCATGTTCTGCACCTTGTCGCGCACATCAGTGGTAAATGCGAGCATCTCGTTGATGTAGAAGTAGCGTCCGTTAGGGGCATCCTGTACCAGCGAGTCTTCAATGACCGGTGAGATTTCGGCACCCTCAATCTGATAGTTATTGTCGTAGCGGCGGTTGGCATAGCGTTCGCCCAATGTGCCGTTGCCTGCATATTCACGCATGGTCAGCTGTTCGAATTTGATCATCGTGTGAGGCAGCAGGGTCTGATACCAGTCGATGGGGTTCATCAAATCAGTCTTGATACCAATGGCACCATTGACGATTCCCGAATGAAGTTCCAGCGTGGTGATGTAGTCCCATCCCTTCACATCGCGGTTCAGGATGTGGTATCTCACCCAACGGTTCAGCGGATTCTTCGGATGGGTATAGTCATCGTCATACTTGCCTGCATCTTCCGGATAGGTCGCATCATAGATTTTTTTGGCTTCTTCTGCCAATTTCTCCAGTGTACGGATGCCATACTTGTCGGCAAGCACATCGTCCGGCTCTACGAAGATGGTGAAGCCATACTTCTTCGTATCGGGTACAGTAGCCACCTCTTTCCAGGTGTGCGACTTGTAGTAGTAACGGTCGAAGCTGGTGTTGTCGTAGCTTTCATCCTTTATGGCAAAGAGTTCATTCTCTACCTTGGTGACTGTCAGCGCCTGACAGAAAAGTGTTGTTCTCGGGTTCTCCTTCAAGATGTCAACCACACTGCTGTTCGAGTTTTCGAGCACCTTGCTGATTGGTTGCACGATACCGTTCTCCACCGAGTCGTCCTGCGTCTCAAAGTAGATATACGAAGCACGGTTCAGATAGACCACGGCATTGCTGTTGGAGTCGGTGCCGTGAGTAATCTGGATGTAGCGGCGGTTCATGTTGGCTGTGTGCAGCGTACCGTCGTTCATCTCGATGGTGGAATACATGTTGCCCACCAGGTGCGTACGTGCAATGGTGTCGCACTGCTCATCCGTCAGCGAATCGACGGAGGGCACCCCCTTACCGGCCAGATACTCCGCCATGGCCTTGTTGTCCGGCAAGAAACAGGTGTAGTGGCCGTAGGTAGAGAGCAGGTCCATCAGTTCCGCCCGCTTCACCACCGTAGCAAAATCGCTATACTGTTCGCGCGAAGTGATGTAGTCGCTCATCATCTCCCCGGTAAAGGTATAGTAGTGTTCGTTGTCCAAATCGTCCTCGCAGGCCATGAATCCCATTGCGCAAACGACTCCGACGAATATATGCTTGAAATATTTCATAACGTTTGTTTTTTTGGTTTCAAATTTCAAAACTAATTCTTTCATGCAGAGGCATCATTCCACCCGCTCGTAGCTTCCCTCTTCGCCTGTTCCGTAGGCCGGATTCTGCTTCAGGTTGGGGTTCACCTTCAACTCATCCGTATGATAGGGCCAATAGATGGCATCCATACGGGTCAGTTTGTTCTGGATGATGGAGGCTCCGCTGCTGTATTTCTGAAGCACCTTGCCTGTCAGCACCTTGGTATTTCCATCGCGTCGGGCCGCACGCACGAGGTCAAACCAACGCTTGCCCTCGAACATCAGTTCGCGCTGACGCTCCAACAACACCAGTTCCTTCATCTGCTCCTTGGTAGAATAGCTGGTTGCCACCAACGTATCCTTCAGAGCCAACGGCGACTGGCACACCGAACGCTTGTTCACTGCATTGACCAGCGTGAATGCCTCCTGCTTCAGGTCGTCGTTCACACCGGTGGTATCAACGTCCGCCATCAGCTGCACCAGCGCTTCTGCCTTCAGCAGCATGATGTCCGTCAGACGATAGACAATCCAGTTGCAGGTATGTCTGTCTTTGGCATGAATACCATACATGACGGTATTGTCTCCGGAAGTGGCAATATTGAATTGCATAAGGGATTTCGTGTATTTGCCAATACCACAGAGAGAACCCAATTCAATGAAATTCTCATAAGAGCGTGCATCGTACTTGTTCGCAAAGACCTTGTAAGTGCCATTGCTGACATCCTTTCCGATAAATTCGGGCACTGCGGCCAGTCCGGGAAGAGCCTCGACATTTCCATAGACAGCACTTACCGCCGTGTTATGAGGCATGGAGTTGTCGTCCATGAAGGTCAGCTCAAAGATGCCCTCACTGCTGTTTCCTTCTGCAAAGATGGTGTTGTAGGCATTGCCATAGAATGCAGACGAACTGCTACTGTATGACTCTGCTATCAGAGGAAAACCGTTAAAGACGTTGTTTGAAGAGCTTCCTGCCATCGGATTCTCTTTCTTCTCCTCCTCGGCATCGGCCTTCTTGGCTTCAATCACCAGGTCGGCATAATGGATACTGGTGGCATAGTCATGCTTCCACAGGTACATTTCACACAACATGGCATTGATGGCATCCTGTGTGATGCGCCCCGTCTGATAGAGCGGCTGCACCTCCGAATACTTGCGCTGGGCATCGCTCTTCACGGTCTCCAAGTCAGTAATGATGCTGTCGAGCACGGCATCAAACGGAGTGGCGGGCAAATCCATCACCTGGTCGTCATCCGTGTATGCCTCGGTCACGTAGGGTACATCGCGGAACGCACGAATCAGGTAGAAGTAGCAGAGGTCGCGGATAGCGGACACCTCAGCCAATGTTGCCTTCAATTCACTCGCAGTGTAGCTGGGGTCGATGGCAGCCACTCCCGGTGCATACTTGATGACTGTGTTACACCGGTTGATGACGTTGTAGAAATCCACCCACGTGGTATAGCCATTGGTGGCCTTGATGTTCTCCTTGAAAATGTTCTCCATGTTCTGGTCATAGTTCAGACCAGCACCTGCTGTGACGTTGTCGCTGCGGAACTCACCCCAGATCATCATACGTCGGATGACGGGGTCAGCCTGCAACGCTTCGTAGCAACCGGCCACGGCAGACTGCACATCGGTCTTTTCACTCCAGAAGTTCTCCAACAGAATCTTGTCCTGAGGTTCGATTTCCAGAAAGTCGCTACATGAAGCCAACCCGCCGGCCAGTCCGACAGCACAAATCAAATTATATATCGTTTTCTTCATATTCCGATTTTTGTTTTATTGATGATTAGCAATTTTTTCTTTAGAATCCTACTGTCAGACCAAAGGTATATGAGCGTGAACGCGGTGTCTGCGACCAGTCGATAGCAGGAGCATATCCGCTGTTGGACACATCCGGGTCAACACCTGAATACTCGGTGAGCACCAAGGGGTTGTTGGCACTGGCATACATGGACACTTGATTGAGTCCCAGCGGCTTGAGCCACTTCTTTGGCAAGCGGTAGCTCAGCTGGATGTAGCTTACACGCAGGTAGTCGCCATTCTCCACGAAGCGATCGCTCACGAGAGTGTTGTAGTTGCTGGTGTTGCCGAACATGGCACGGGGGATAGAGGTCACGTCGCCCTCTTTACGCCAACGGTAGTTCACAGCCTGACTCTGGTTGTCGTTGCCGGTCATGGCTTCGGCATTCAGACGGGCCATATTCAGAATCTTGTAACCCAAACGATAAACGAACTGGGTGTTCAAGCGCCAGTCACCATAGTTGAAGGTGAAACCGAAACCACCGGTCAGTTTGGGCAATGAGTTACCCAGATAGACGATGTCGAGCGCATTGATCTGGCCATCGTGGTTGATGTCCTCGTAGATGGCATCACCACCGCTGAACTTGTAGTTCTTGCCCGAAGCATCGTTCGAATAATTGTACATCATGCGTACGGGATTACCCTCCGAATCGAGCACCAGATTGCCGGCAGCATTGAATGCTACGGGAGCAGTCTTGCCCTCAGCCAGGAACTGCTGACGCTGTTCGGGAGTCATGTTCTTGAAGGTGTCGTAGTTGTATTGGTAAACACCTTTGTAACGGAAGCCGTAGATAGAGCCGAACGAGTTGTTCAACTGTACGCGCTGCAACCACTCACCGTTGCCGTAGCCATAGGTTGAGTTGAGCGAATTGAGGATATACTCGTCCATTTCCAGAATTTCGTTATAGTTGTTACCGAAGTTGGCATTGAGATCCATCGAGAACTTGCCCTTCTTGATGAGCTTGTTGGTGTTGATGTGGAACTCCCAACCGCTGTTGCGCATCTTACCGTTATTGCGGTAGGGCAACGAGTTGAAGCCGGTGTTGGAGGGGATACGGTAATCCTTCATCAACATGTCGGTAGTGGTAGAGATATAGCCTTCCAGCGTCAGTTTCAGACGATCGTCCCAGAAACCGAAGTCCATACCGAGGTTATAGCTGGTCACCATTTCCCACTTGAGGTCGGTCAGACGGATGTTGTTGGGGTGTACAGAAGTCATGTCGATGTAGGTGCTACCGGCAGAATAGGTACTGGTGTAGAGATAATCGCTACCGGGCTGTCTTCCCACACGACCCCAGCTGGGACGCAGTGACAACATGGAGAGCCACTTGCGTGCGGGCTCCATCCAAGGCTCGTCGATGATGTTCCAGCGCAATGACAAGGCGGGGAAGTAGCCCCAACGGTTGTTGGGTCCGAACTTGGTCGTACCGTCGGCACGCAGCGAAGCGTCAAGCATGTAACGTCCCTTGTAAGCATAGTGGGCAGAGAATGTGTAGTACATCGAACGCCATTCGGCATAGCTCGAGCCCATGTCTGTGACGCGTCCGCCGGCATCAGGACTGGTGACACCACCTGAGGGCAGTCCGTCAGCAGAGGTGTTCTGTCCGGTAGAAGAGCCTGACGTCAGTTCAAAACGTCCCATCATCATCAGCGAATGGTCCTTGTTCTTGAAAGCGGGAATCAAGGTCAGGGTCTGCTTGGTGTTGAATGCCACACTCTTGTAGTTTCCGGCATACGAGGAGTTCACACCGTCGTTCCACTTGATTGTCTTCAGTTCAGAAGGATAGAACTTATCCACGTACTCGTTGAAGATGTTCATGATGACCGAACCGCGCCAGTTCAACTGCCAATGGTCTTCATCCATACCCAACAGGCGGTAGTTGATGATCAACTCGGGCGCCATGTCGTAAGTGGTCTGGTCGTTCTGTGCCAGATGGGCACTGGCAATGGGGTTGACGTAAGCCTTCTGGTTATCGACCTTATTGTTCGAAGGATTGAACTCGCTGGAAGCGCTCTGCAACATCGTGTAGTAGGCTGAGGTGTTCTGTCCCTGCAAGGGATGTCCTACCGGATACTGTTCGTAGATGCTCATGTTGGGCATCTTCTTCATGGCAAGAGCCAACAGGTCGTCCGAGTTCCTTTCGTTCTTGGTATAGGTCAATGCGAAGTTGGTCTGCACCTTGATACGGTCACTGATGTTGTAGTCGAGGTTCATACGGGTGGTGAAACGTTGCAGTTTCTGCTCGATGATGGTACCTGTTTCGTGGTCGTAACCTGCACTCACACGGAAGGCAGCCTTCTCACCACCACCACTGATGGTCACATAGTGATTCTGACGGAGACCCCATTGGGTGACTTCATCGCGCCAATCAGTGTTGTTGTTGTATTGCTCATATTCTGAGAAAGTGGGGTCGTAGTTCAATTCGGGGATGTTGCTGGCACCGTCGCTCTGCTGGGGATTGAAGTAAGACTCCTTCAAGAGCATGGTGTAGTCGTCACCATTCAGCAGGTCATACCCGTCGGGCTGATAGGTGGAGGTCAGCTTCAGCGAATAGGTCACCTGCGGTTTGCCTCGTGCACCACGCTTGGTGGTCAACTCGATAACACCGTTACCACCCTGGCTACCATAGACAGCCGTAGCGGCAGCATCCTTCAGCACACGGATTTCTTCGATATCTTCGGGGTTGATGTTCAGCAACTGGGCAAACTGTTCGTCGTTGGCCGAACTGAGGTCGAAAGTGGACATATCCACGCTGCGGATATTACCGTCGATGACAATCAACGGGTTGGCATCCGTCAGTGTAGAGAGCGACGAAGCACCACGCAGACGCATGGTAGAGCCTGATCCCAAGTTACCGGAATTCATCACCAGGTCGAGACCGGCAATACGTCCCTGCAACATCTCATCCACGGTGGTACTACCCAAGCCCTCAAACTCACTCATGTTCAACGACTGGGTTGAGAATGAGATTTCGCGTTCGGGAATGGCCAGGTTGTTACCACCAATCTTCTTTGTAGCCTTCACTTCCACCACCTGCAGTGTCATGGCCGACTGCATCATCACGTTGTAAGTGGTCTTGTCGATAGGCAAGGTCACAGTCTTCAAACCCACGAAGGCAAACTGCAATTTGTCCTTCGGATTACGGATTTTCATGGTAAAGTTACCGTTCATGTCGGTCAAGGCACTCTCGATGATACGTCCGTTAGCATCTATCTCACACACGGTCGCACCCATCAACGGGCCCATGTCGTCGCTTACAGTTCCGTGTACAGAGGTTATCTGTGCCTGTACAGCGGTCACCATCAGCATCAATGCCGCCATCATGCTCAGGCGGATTGCTTTTGTACAATGCAATATATGTTTCATAGTCGTCATTACTTCAAGTTTTCATCCACTTCTTCTTCCCATTTTGTCATCGGCTCATTCATCAGCACACCGTCAATCTGGTGTACCACCGCATCCGACACCATGAAGATTTTGCGGGCATTACCGGTGCCCTCAAACCAGAATTCGCGGCAGATGTTGTTGTAGAGCCCGTCAGTAGTCAGCACATTGCGTGTGTTACCCAAATAGTCAACCACTGTCAGCGCACCGTCACTGACATTGACACGAACGGGGTAGAAACGTCCGTTGGCCTCGTTGATTTTCATGGTTTCATAGTCGTAGTTCAGAATCGGCTCGCCGATAGAGTCTTTCTCCACAGCACCACCAATCATCACTGAATTATCCTGCAAGTGGCTACGTACGAACGACTCGATGCGTGTCTTGATAACCTCGCGTGCCTCCTTGGCATAGTCACTCTCATAGCCTGACGTGTTGTCGTCGGTGTAGATGCTGTCGTAGTACTCAAAGTGTTCCCAAGTAGGCAGCAGACCGTCGTCTATCAGCTTCTGGATAGCCTCGTTGGTGGGCACATACACGGTATAGTCGTAGTTCTGGAATAGGCGCATGTTGTAGTTCTCGCCCTCAGCACCACCGGCAGTACACTTCGATGAGGTTCCGGTCTCTGTAATCAGCATGTTCTGTTTGGGAGTCTCGGGATCGCCGCCAAAGAGCAGGTCGAGGAAGAGGCTGTATTCAGGATGCGCCTTCAGAGTAGCATAGACACTCTTCTGCGAAGACATCGGAGCCTGCGTTTCCAACTGGTATGACCGACCATTCTCAGGCTCGGTATAGATTTCTGTCACGGCAATGTCCGTACCATGCTCCATCTGCCATGCACCGGCCACCTTCATGGTGCCCGCCGTACCGGCATTGGCCACGCGGAGGAAAGTTCCTCCCTTGCTCTTGTAGTAGGTATGTCCGTCTTCCACATCGCCTACGATGATGAGCTGGTCGATGAGGTCTTCCAGACGGTTCTTCACCACGTCTGCATTCACATCGTTCGACACTTTCACCCCCTTGGTGATGGTTCCGTCTTCAGCCACCGTGCAGTAGAAACGGCGGGCCGATACGGGGAAGTCCCTCTTGGTCTCATCGTAATAGAACTCAAGCATGGTCTGCTGGGTCTCACCGTAGTTGGCGGGGTCGAGATACCACAACAGGGCATCGTTGGTGGGCATGAAGAGGCTGTACTTGGAGTCCATAGAGTTCAGGTAAGGCAGGAACTCCAGGTAGTCGAACGAGCGGTAGAGCACATTCAGGATCTCCTCACGAATCAAAGCAGGGAAAGATACGCTGGCATAAGCACTCGGTGTGAACACCTTATTCACCACATAGACGATACCGTTGCAACCCATTGCTGCAGTGACGATATCCCCTTTCTCAATGCCCAACTTCAGCTGCGCGTCGTCGAGAATGTTCTCGAACTTGCTGGTGACACCTCTGGCCACAAACGACTCTATCATGTTCACCGACAGCAGTTCCTTCAGGGTCAGATCGGGCACACTGTCCAATTCGCCGAACTGCACCTTCAAGGGTGAACTTTCAAACCAGTCGGTCAGCGCTTCATCCGTAGGGACAATCATCACACCGGCATCGTAGTGCATATCCTGATCCATGGTGTTGGAGAACATGTAGTGATTCCATCCCGGGTCGAACGGCAAGCGGTTGGGGGCAGTCTCTCCATCCGGAGTCTCCGTCAAAGCGCCACCGGCTCCCCAGTCGCTGAAATAGCGGAGCACGAAGACGGAGTCACTGGTACCATAGAGACGGTTGTACTCGTCAGAGATGCTCTTGTTATAATAAGGTGCGGAAAAGCGGTCAAGCAGTTTCGACCACAAGTGGGTGTTCACAGGATTACCGTCAATATCCTTAACGTTGCTCTGGCGGATGAGTTCAGCCATGTTGCTCGTAGGTTCGATCACCCCATCCACCTTATGGATGTATCCGTTCTTGCAGGTGATGTCGCGCTCGGTCACCATGCGTCCGTTCACCCAAGCCTCTCCGATAGAGGTTCCACGGAATCCGGTGAGGTAGTAGAGGTCTTCATCCGTAAACTTGTTGTATTCCATGAAAGCAGGGAAGAAATGGATCATGGGCGAAGAAGTGTTGTCCTTCATCAGCACGATGCCCTTCTTGTTCCGATGCTTTTCCCACACGGCTGTTTCCGGCATTTCATCAGGCCTCATGATATAGACTGAGTCGTAGATACTCAAAGCCGACTCGCGGCGCATACACTTGCCTGTTTCGGGCGGATTGCCGCTCACGTTCGACAATAGTTCAATCAAATAGGCATTGTTCACCATGGCACTGTTGAGCAACAGTTTCTTCTGTGCCGAGCTCAAGTCGTCATACCCGCTCACCCCCCATGAATTGTCCTTGAACCACTCAGCGTAGGCAGCATCATCAGCCACGAACAATGTTTTCGAACCCGTCTGGCGCAATACGTCTGTCAGTCCCAGGTCATCAATCAGCTTCAGAGTCGTCGTGTAGTTGCCTTCCTCCTGCAACCGCTCGTAGATGGAGTTTCCGAGCCACGAAGGCTGTCCGGTGAGGGTATCGTCCTCACACGACTGCAGCATCATGGTGGCACCCAACGCGAGGGCAGCGGCGAATGTGCTTCTGCCGACCCAATGTCTCATTGCTTTGCTTTCCATAAAGATGTCTTTAAAGTTATTGATTAAGTTATATTTTTCGTTCATTCTTTGTTCTTCATCCGGTTGGAGGAAAGGCCATAGGGCCGCTCCGTGCCTGCTGTTTTCCGGCTCCGTTTCTTTCTTCTGAGTAGGGCCGCGAGGCGACAGGCTCCTCGATGTTCACTCCTTGTTGTTTTCTTTTGTTTTTTCAGAATTAACCTCCTCCGCTACGCTCCCTGAGGCAGGAGGACTGTAAGGACTGTTTCTGTTTTCATCATATCAGTTCCAAGGCTACTTTCTTTTAAAGCAAGGAATCCGGAGGCAGTTTTTCCTGCCTCCGGTTCCCTCAATTGCTTATTTATCAAATTGTCATAAAGTCTTCATTATTTCACGAAAGCCTTCTTGACAATCACTGTACCGTCTTCCAAGGTAGTCTTGACGATGTTCAGGCCCTTTTGGAGACCGCTCATCTGCACACCGTTCAAGCCATATACCTGCACCTTGACAACAGCTGCCTGAGAAGGAACAGCCACCTCTTCGATACCTTCAGCAGAACTGTTTGTTCCGTGGTAGAAGAGTTTCCAGTTGTCCATGATCACCCAGTCGTTGGAGATGTACTCAGCCTTCTTCATACCGATACGGAGTGTCTGGCCTTCTGCAATGGTGATAACCACCTTGTTGTCTTTGTACTTGCCCAATTCGTCCATGTAGTTCACAGCAGAAACCATGCTACCGGGCAGATAAACTGTTGCACCACCGTCAGCTACGAACTCGCCTTCACCACTGTATCCGTTGTTCACGTCAGAAGCACCGGCTGAATAGTAAGAAACTGATGACTGGCGATACACAACAGAGTCTGTAGTCATGGCATAGAGGTAAGTGGTGTTGGCCTCTACACCTGCGCTCCACAATGCATAGTCGTTTTCAGTTGAACCGTTGCGGCTGAATCCATCCACTGTCAGGGTATAGGTACCTGCGGGCAGACCCGGAATGTCCTGATAGAGGTCGAATGCCTTCTGGTAATACTCGTAGGCAAATGCAGCCTTCTGTGTGTCATCGTTACCGAAGCTGCCCTGTGCGCTATAGCTCCAGCCCTTGTCGGTGTTGGCTCCTTCTGTGTTGCCGAAGTCGGCAGAAGAGATGGCATTCGTACAATCTATCACGTTGTCATCTGTTGCAGCACTCATATCACCGGGCAGTCTCAGTTTGACGCTGTACAATGCAATCTGGGCAAGCATTTCTCTTGCCTCGGCATTGGTGATAGCACTTGTTTCAGTTGCATCCATGGCATTGCCTGCCAATACGCTTGCCTCTGCGATAAGTTCTGCAGAAGCTTCTGAGGCAGAGATGAGTGCATAAAGTTCTTCGGCAGCAGTACCTAATTCAGCAAACAGCGCCATAGAGACCTCAATAGAGTCGTTTGTTGCATAGAGGGCAACCAATGCGTCGAACATGGCTTCACCATCCGTACCTTCAACTACAGCCTTACCACCGGCGATAGCAGCCTCTACCTGTGCACGTACATCCTTCGCCATAGCATTGTCCTGCAAGTTAGCCTCACCGGCTACGATAGCATCTGACAAATAGGGCTGCACTTTGTCGGCACGCTTGCCCCAATAAATCATGCGGAAGTTGTCCCAGATAGCCCAAGTGTCGGCAGGCAGTTCGCCCTTCACACCGAGGCGGAGCACATCACCTTCCTTAGCCACCAGACCGTTGGCCGAAGCCTGATACATACCGGCAGTGAAAGCCTCACCGGCAGTCAGCATGGTGTTGGGATACCAATATTCGGGATCACCTGCATCCGGAGTTTCAGACCATGTGTCGGCGGCAGTGTACAATGTGTTGTAAGGCACCGGTTCGTCGAACACACACTTCATGCCAGACTTGTTGTTGTTCACATAGACGTGAGCAGGACAAATCTGCTGTCCTTCAGTGTAAAGGTTATAAGCTTCCTGATCGCGCTTGATACGGAAGAAGCCCTGGAGAGACACTTCGTAGATACCTACACCGGCATCCTTCACTTCCTGCCATGCATCGAATGTGATGGCATAGCCCTCCATACATTGAGAAGAGACGTTTGTCCAGTTACCGTTCCATCCGGGCACGTTAGCGGGGTTACTACCAGCACCCTGGCTGAAGTCAGCATTCACCAGGAAGAGGTCTGTAACATCCGAACCTTCGCTGTAGCTGTACTTCTTGGCCAACTCCATCATTTCCTCCAATTTGGCAGCCTCAGCGATGACCTCTTCTGTAGTCAGTCCCATCGCATTCAAGACATCCTCAGCCTCCAATTCGCAATAGTCGGCCAAGTCTTCCACATACTGGCCGGCCAAGTCTTCACGTGCAGCCAATGCAAGACCTTCAGACACTTTGGCTGAATAAGCAGCCCATGCTGCGATATTGGCATCGAGCACGGCAGCAGCCTCGTTGATGGCTTTCTGCACTGCAACAACCTCAGCATAGGTAGAGGCGGTCGTAACTCGTGCAACCACAGCATTGTATTCATCCACCATACCATCAGTAGCCAACACATCTTCGTCATACTTCGGAGCGTTTGCCACCAGGTTGTCCAACCACATCTGGTAAGCCTCAGCTTTACCACCGTAGTATTTCAGGCGCCAGTTGTCCCACAATACCCAATCTTCGCCAATCAGAGTCTCCTGCTTGATTCCCAACTGCATAGAGTCAGCCTCTACACCGAAGAAGAGAGTCACATCATACTTCGGGCCGAGCACCTCGTCATTGAAATAGGCCTCAGCGCCCTGCATATTGTTGGTCACATACCATGTCTTACCTTCAGCATCATTTGCTTGAGAAACTGTACCGACTCCCAGCTCTGCTTCAGAAGCACCGGCCCAGATGTTGGCTATCTCTGCCTCGATGGTGTCAGTGCCGGAGATTCCATAAACCACAACACCATGTCCCAATCCCTGATTATAGTACTCAAATGCAGAAGCTGCACTGATGGGGCGGCAATATCCGCGGAGAGTCACTGCCCAAACACCGGAAGGGATATTCTCGAGTTTCTGATAGTGATCGAACACATCATTGTAGTGCTCAGCCACATTGTAGCTGACAGCCCAATCAGAGTTAGAGTCCGTCCAACCGGTCTTTCCGTCGGTGTAGTCAGGATTTGCCAGCAACGAAGTCTTGTCATCCGGATTGCTGGGATCGACATTCATCATGTCGTACTGGGCAATAGCCTTACGCACAGCAACACAAGCTGCCTGAATATCTTCCACCGTAGCAGAAGCGTTGTTATAGACAGCCTCGGCATCGGTCACGGGCACACCCTTCGTCTGGGCATCAGCGATAAGCCCCTTCAGGATTTCAGACTCATTGTAGATGTCCAACAAAGCCTCAAAAGCGCCACCTTCCTCAAGTGAAACAAAAGCCCAGTCAACATGCACATGCGGGTTGGCAGGATCCAAGAATGCCAAACACAAGGTTGTTGAACCGGGAGTTGCATTATTATTGGCATCTGTTGTCTTCAATGTGTCATTGTTTCCGAAATAGGTCTCGGGATGAGTATCCACCTGCCATTCCTGATAGTTAGGGGAGGCAACACCCATAGAGAGGCGGTAGTATGCATTGTCAGCATTCTTGGCCAGGTTCCAATAGTAGTTTGCCTGATTGCCTTTGTCCACATAGCTGCTTCCACCCACATTGTCAATAAAGACATTTTTCACTGCATTGCTTTTGGCTATACAGGAGTCAAGGAACTCAACGGTAAACCCGTCCCAATCGGCACCTGCAGCCACATACTGCTTGAAGGTCACTTTGTAAGCATTCTCAAATTCGCCCACACTGGAGTGTGTACCCCAATAGTTGGCACCGGTAAAGAACTTCTTGGCACCGACGTTGTACATGTAGGCGTAAGTAACACCGTCTGTAGGAGCTTCAATCGGTGTCTTCAGTTCGAAGACCGGCTTCTGACGCTCTACAATGTCAGCCGACACTGCACCTGTACCCAACAGGGCAGCCCCAAAAATCAGTAGATTTTTAAGTTTCATAAGCATTTTACTTAAGTTAATAATAGTTGTTATTTAAATTGTTAATTGAATGATTTCACATCACTTCTCACGCCTATTGCTTCCAAAGGCACACTTGATTGGGCAAAGTTATATAAAGCTGACTTAAAAAAAAAGAAAAACCGTCCGCGTTTAAGAACAATTAACAGTAACTTTTGAACCATCAAGACCGTTCGCGAACACAGCCTTAATGGAAAAGGAAAAATCAATGGAAAAGCAAAAAATGCGCCTTGCATTTTCCAAAATGCGGCTTGCATTTCGAAATATGCAAGCCGCATTTGAAAAAAAGCAAGGCGCATTGTCTTTTCCTGATTTCAGTAGACGTTTTTTTGTTTCATTAGCTAAAAAGGTTTACACCTTTCTTCTTGCCATACTGGAGATGTTTACGTTTTCTCCTATTCCCTACTGTTCGGCTTGACACTTCTGTCA
>JAFTNZ010000034.1 GCA_017451645.1 Bacteroidaceae bacterium
ATCCATTCCTTCACCCGAAGAGAATGAAGAACTGAAACGCTTTGCCGACAAACTGGCCAACGCATTCAAGAACTCATTCAACAATGGGTCACAGCAAACCACCTTGCAGGTGGATATGAACAGTTCACGCAAAGACGAATTATCTATCGTCTCTGTTGTTTACCTCTTCCCACTGCGCGCCATCGACGGACTGGCAGATTACAGGGAACGCTACGAAAAGTTGCTGATGACCGCCGATGGCAAACGCGACACCAAGAACAGCATCCTGTTGCACAGCGAAGGCGACGGTAGCCAACTGCCACCCTTATTCATCCCCACAGAACAAGAACGAGCCGAAATAGTGGCAACGAATGCCGCTCCCACCCAGCCGGCACAGCTACCGGGTATGCCTCCCATACCCCCTCTCCCGCCCGTTCCGGGGATGCCTTCTGAAATGTGATGCACTTCAGACAGATGTTCTAATTGTTCAAGGATAGACTGTTAAAATAATGTTAAATATTGGGAGGGGGAAATGTTATTGGATAAAAAGCGCTACTTTAGCGGCATAAAAAACAGGACGACATCATGAGATTGGCATTTTCGTGATGGGTTCTGTCGTTTCGCAACGGGCAGAAGCCCACTAAAGAATTGTGCGTATGTTTGTATTATCCAACCTGATAGGATGCATCGGTTTCGGCCTTCTTTTGGCTCTGCTGTTGGGCGGTGGATTGGTGTTTTTGGCTCATCTGCTGTTCTCCCCCTACCGTTCCCAAGGAGGAGCCATTCTGGTAATGATCGCGATGTTTTTGCTGCTGCTGTTCCAATCGGTGCTACTGGTGGGGGCATGGTATGCCAAAGATTATGTGGCCGACCTGACCACTGTGGGCACACAGACGGTGGCAGCTCTTGCCAACGATGCCAACCTGAACAGACTGATGGAACTGCTTGACGTACAAGAAGTGCAGGAGATAGCTCAAGCAGGAATCAATGTGGGAGTAAGCACTATGGCCCAACTTTCCGATTCACTTGGCAATGTCATCGGCAATCAGGCGATACCCAATCTTGCCAACGAAGCCAATCTGGACAAACTGACCGAACAGTTTGATGTGCAAAGAGTGCAGGATATAGCTCAGGCCGGCATCGACACAGGAATCAGTACAGTGACCCATCTGGCCGATTCACTCAACAGCGTCATCAACGGATATATCTGGCGCAGGATAGGATGGATGGCACTGGTAGCAGTGTTGGGAATGACCGCATTGGGTTTCATGGGAGGAGGAAGTTCTTCACGAAGCCGGAATAACAGAAGAGGCAGTGCACGCCCTGTACGCGCCCATGTGTCACACAACAGGGCACACCGGTCGGTACACCGCCGCCGCTGACAACACCGGATGCACTTTCATAAGTTATCAACAAAACAATAAGCAGAAAGAAAGAAAGAAAAATATTAAACCTATTCATATAATGGAAAACGTCAATCACATATTAGTAGGCTTGGGCGGTACCGGAGGTAAGGTGCTGCGTGCCTTTAAGATGAGAATGTTTGAAGAGTACCCCGACTCTGCAGTGCGCAACAAGTTCCCCGTGGGACTGCTCTACGTGGATTCTACCCGCGAAATGATGGGCATCGGACGCCCGGACTTCCGCGTACTGGGTCAGGACGCATCATTCAACGAAAACGAGTTTGTGTTCATCAAGAGCGTGGATGTAAGCCAGGTATTGGACAACATCAACAACTATCCGGCGCTGAAAGGGATGATAAACAACGTGGAAGATGTCAGAACCGCTATCGGTTCGTTAGGCGAAGCAGCCGGACAAAAGCGCCGTGCCGGACGCATCCTGTTTGCAGCCAATGCCATCCGCTACAAGAATGCTTTGGATACCGTCTATGCCCGCGTGAATAATGTTTCCAAAACAGACGAAGTGATGATTCACATCTTCACCGGTCTGGCAGGCGGAACAGGCTCCGGATCTATCATCGATGCCATCACACAGACACGCAAAGCTTACCCCGAAGCAAAAATCATGGTCTATGCCATGGTACCCGAAATGAAACTGCCGAAACCCGGTATAGATAAAGGACGCTATTATCAGAACGGCTATGCGGCGCTGAACGAAATCAACGGTTTGCAAACCGGACGCTTTGTCCCCTGCGACGTTTCGAGCGCCGGACGACAAGCCGAATTTTTCTCCATCCGCATCAAAGGCGTGGCCGATGGTGTGGTGCTCTACTCCAACGTCAACGAGAACGGTGTGTCCGTCGGTTCCTTCGACGAACTGCCCAAATTGGTGGCAGACTATGCCTACTTCCGCGTGTTCCTGGAGAAGCGCAAAGAGGTAGAAGACTTTTTCCGGGCTTACAGTTTCGAAAATATGGATGACTTCTGCTTCGAATACGACGAAGGAGCCGGTAACGTGATTTCACGTAGCAAGAAATTCAACTCGTTCGGAATCAAGCGCGTCATCTACCCCGAAACCCGTATCCTCCAGCACATGACTTATTCGGTGGGACAACGCCTGCTCTACCAATTCCAATATAACAACTGGCGTGACAACTACGGCTATGTAGGCGAAGCTGCCAATAAAGACTATAAGGAAGAGTACCTCAAAGACGACAAAGTGAAGAAGTGGATGCTCGACAACCGGCACCTGATGCTGGAAGAGCGCATTCTACCGACGGAAAAGAAGTACGAATCATTCCAAGACTATTGGCACGACAAGGCAGTCGGATATGCCGATGAAGTGAAGGGGTCTGACTCTCCGCTGAATGCGCTGGACGACCTGATGAAGGGATTCTACGACAGCACCTTCCGTGGAGGTGGTGTGGAGAAGTTCTATAAGGACAAGACTGAAATCATCAACGACCTCGCACGGGAAATCCGACAGAACATCGAGCGCGACCTCTTCACTTGGTGGAAAGAGGGAACCATCTCGCTGTATGATCTGGTAAAGATAGCAGAGACAGTGCTCGCCTTTATGGGTAACAAACAGAATGAATTGGACGAAGAGGCTGTAAAGGCTCAGGAGAATCTGGAGAATTGGGAGGAAGACCGTAAGGCCGATATTGCCGACTGGAACGACTCCGGCTTCTTGAAAGGCAAACTGTTGGGCAAGAAGAAAGACATCTTCGCCCTGCATCAGGAGACTTTGACAGAGTGCTATGTAGCCAAGACCACTATCCGTGCATTGGAGTTCGCCAAGAGACTGGCTGCCAGACTGCTGACCGAACTGAGCAACCTCTCTTCTGAAATCGGTGCATTTTATGCCAAGATTTCTCAAGCCATCGATGAGTGCGACAAGCAGATTGCAGCCAACCGGAAGGAGAACAAGGGCATCGAAGACATGACCGGTGCCATCATTGAAGTGAGTGAAGAGGTGCGCATCTCAAACTTCGAGAAGGAACTGATGACCAATAAGAGCGACCAGCCGGCTATGGCCACTGAGCTCCGCAAGGTCATTGTACCGGAGGGCGACTTTATCCCCTTCGATGATCTGGTGAGCCGTATTTCTGTGGATCGCATCAAGGACGCTTTTGACATCCGCCTTTCATCCATCATCAAGGAGAAACACGAAGTCATCTGCGGCAAAAACAACAAGCTCTTGGGACTGAACATCCTGCAACAGCTCCAGCAGGTGCTCACCACCGATGAGGAGATTCAGAAGTTTGCCCTCGAACTGGTAAAACAGAGTGGTGTCTATCTGAAATTCAACGACACGGAAATGAACCGCTACATCCCGCACGAGCGGAACGAGAATCCGGCG
>JAFTNZ010000008.1 GCA_017451645.1 Bacteroidaceae bacterium
CCACCTCTTCCCATTCCGAACAGAGAAGTTAAGCCCGTCCGCGCCGATGGTACTGCCAAGGTGGGAGAGTAGGTCGCTGCCGTTTTTAAGAGAGAGTCCTTGTTCCTCAATGGGAACAGGGACTTTTTTTGTAGATAAGAATTATACTAAAATTGCTACCAATTCGTTTTATACTTACAAGATATGATAGTTGGTATGGTACAATGGATTGACAGAGTAAAGCAGGTAAAATTTGTTTTGATATTGATTGCTGTGGTCATTGCAATCTTGTCATTGGGAGTATCTCACTTTCTCGTGCAGGATTTATCTCGGGAGGAAAAACGAAAAATGGAGGTTTGGGCAGAAGCTATGCGTACGTTGAATAATGCATCAGCGGATACTGACTTGAATTTGGTGTTGACTGTCATAAATGGCAATCATACAATACCTGTCATTGTGGTAGATAATGAAGGAGAAGTACAGACTTTTCGCAATATTTCGATTAGTGCGGAAGACACATTGGCATTCCTGAAAAAGAAGGCGGTAGTGATGCGTTCGTCCAAACAGCCAATCCGTATTCAACTAAATGAAGAGGATGAAACGGACTATATTGAGATATGCTATGATGAGTCTTTAATATTGAAACGGTTAGCATCTTATCCCTATGTACAGCTGGGAGTAGTGTTAGTCTTTGTTTTGGTTGCTATTTTTGCATTGCTGAGTTCTAAAAAGGCTGAGCAGAATAGAGTTTGGGTTGGCTTGTCCAAAGAAACAGCACATCAACTGGGAACTCCAATCTCTTCGCTGATGGCTTGGATGGAGATTTTGCGGGAAAAATACATTGATGATGAATTGATACCGGAGATGAGCAAGGATGTTGCCCGGCTGCGGCTGATTGCAGACCGTTTTTCAAAAATAGGTTCTATGCCGGAACTGAAGGAGGAGAATCTGAATGAGGTGTTAGGTCGTGTGGTCGCTTATATTGAGAGGAGGTGTTCTTCAAAAGTGATGATGATTTGTCAGTTGGTAGATAAACCGCTGATGGTGAAAATAAATGCCTCATTATTTGAATGGGTCATCGAGAATTTGTGTAAGAATTCAATAGATGCCATGAATGGGCAGGGAACCATTATGCTTCGTGTGGAAGAACACGATCATCGAATCAACATAGAAGTGGAAGATACGGGTAAGGGAATAGCCAAATCTAATTATAAAAACGTTTTCACTCCTGGATACACGACAAAGAAACGTGGATGGGGATTAGGACTTTCGTTGGCAAAAAGGATTGTGGAAGAGTATCATAGAGGACGTATATATGTGAGGCATTCGGAGCTGAATAAAGGGACAATATTCCGTATAGAATTGAAAAAATGATGGGATTTAGAGAATTAGCAAAGTTTTTATGCTTGGAAACGGATAATTATTTGTATCTTTGTCGCCCGAATTCTATGGCTTGACAGAAAAAGCTGGAGGAAGAATCTGGATGATGTGATGTAATATTGGATTTTGTACCTTTATAAATGACTATAAATGGGAAAGTTTGATAAATACAAAGTGGAATTGAAAAATATGCAAGTGATGGCTTGCACAAAAGAGTTCTTCTTGGATAGTCAGTTCTTCATCGATATAGATGCCCCGGAGGTGACCAAAGGTAGGGTGAGCGTGACAATGGATGTCAAGAAACTTATTGGAGGAGATGCTTTTGAAATCAAGTTCGGAATGAGTGGAGTGGTGCAAGTCCCTTGCGACCGTTGTTTGGACGATATGGACGTTGATGTTGTCGTGTCGGACAAACTGATGGTAAAATTGGGGGATGAATATGCAGAGGATGGAGATTGGGTGATTATTCCCGAAGATGAGGGGGAAATCAATGTTGCGTGGTTCATGTATGAGTTTATAGCATTGGCTGTACCGATGAAGCATGTGCATCCCTCCGGTAAGTGCAACAAGGCCATGGCAGGTAAATTGAGTAAGCATCTGAGCTTTTCAGCTGATGATGGAGATATGACGGGTATAGGAGTGGAGGAAGATGAAGACCTGGAAAATCCTTCCGGTACGCCTGACCCCCGTTGGAATGAATTAAAGAAAATATTAGATAATAATTAATGTAAAGTAAAATGGCACATCCTAAAAGAAGACAGTCAAAGACTAGAACTGCCAAAAGAAGAACTCATGACAAGGCAGTAGCTCCAACGTTGGCAATTTGCCCTAATTGTGGAGAGTTTTATGTTTACCACACTGTATGCTCTGCATGCGGATATTATAGAGGTAAGTTGGCAATTGAAAAAGAAGCTGCTGTGTAATCCGGCAGCGTGGGAATATAGCCAGAGAGCACAGCTCTCCGGCTACTTTCGTTTAATAATGGATATATTTTAATGGAGAAAATAAATGCAGTAATCACAGGAGTCGGTGGTTATGTTCCCGAGTATGTGCTGACAAATGAAGAATTGTCGCGCATGGTGGATACTAGCGACGAATGGATTATGACCCGAATCGGAGTGAAAGAGAGGCGTATTCTCAATGAAGAAGGGCTGGGAACTTCGTATATGGCGCGTAAAGCAGGCAAGCAATTGATGCAACGTACGGGGGTCAATCCGGATGAAATCGGGATGGTGATTGTGGCAACGACAACTCCTGATTATAAGTTTCCATCGACAGCATCAATCCTTTGTGACAAGTTGGGGTTGAAGAACGCATTTGCTTTTGACCTTCAGGCCGCTTGTTGTGGTTTTTTGTATGCATTGGAGACTGCGGCATGTATGATAGCGTCAGGTCGTCACAAGAAAATTATCGTTGTAGGTGCGGACAAAATGTCATCAATGGTGGATTATTCAGATCGTGCCACATGTCCTATTTTTGGTGATGGAGCTGCTGCTATATTGCTGGAAGCTACAAGCGAGGATTACGGAGTAAAGGATTCTATCCTGCGTACAGACGGAAAGGGCTTGCCCTTTCTGCACATGAAGGCGGGCGGTTCTGTGTGTCCTCCTTCTTATTTTACAATAGACAATAGGATGCATTATTTGTATCAGGAAGGGCGGACGGTTTTCAAATATGCAGTGTCCAATATGTCTGCTATAACTGCAGAGTTGGCAGAACGAAATGGGTTGGATAAAAAGCATATTGATTGGGTAATTCCCCATCAGGCAAATATGCGTATCATTGACGCTGTTTCCCAGCGCCTGGAAGTTCCTATGGAAAAGGTGATGCTAAACATTCAGCGGTATGGAAATACCAGTGGTGCGACATTGCCTCTTTGTCTATGGGATTACGAAAAACAATTGAAGAAGGGAGACAATCTGATTTTTACGGCGTTCGGAGCCGGATTTACCTACGGGGCAGTCTATGTCAAGTGGGGGTATGACGGTGCGGAACGTAAATAAGGAAAAACTACGGGGCTACGGGTTACAGCTGCAACGCATGCGGTACGGAATGTCCTCATGTGTCTTGCTCTGTAGTCCGTAGTCCCGCAACTTTCATATATTCTAAAAAGTATAGAGAATGCATAAAGCCGGTTTTGTTAACATTGTAGGAAATCCGAATGTAGGCAAGTCTACGTTGATGAATCTGTTAGTGGGAGAGCGTATTTCCATTGCCACATTCAAGGCTCAGACAACCCGCCATCGTATCATGGGGATACTTAACACGGAAGACACTCAGATTGTCTTTTCCGATACTCCGGGAGTGTTGAAACCGAATTATAAGCTACAAGAATCGATGCTGAACTTTTCAGAATCAGCATTGACGGATGCTGATGTGTTACTCTATGTGACAGATGTCGTAGAAAAGCCTGATAAGAATAGTGAATTCTTAGAGAAGGTAAAGAAAATGAAGGTGCCTGTCCTGCTGCTTGTCAACAAAATAGATCTTTCGAATCAAAATGATTTGGCGACTTTGGTGGAAGAATGGCATGGTATACTGCCGGATGCGGAGATAATACCTATATCCGCTGGGAATCGTTTCAATGTGGATGTGGTGTTGCGTCGGGTGCGTGAACTGTTGCCGGATTCACCTCCTTATTTCGGAAAAGACCAATGGACAGACAAGCCTGCTCGTTTCTTTGTAACAGAAATTATTCGTGAAAAGATTCTCTTGTATTACGATAAGGAGATTCCTTACAGCGTAGAAGTGGTGGTGGAACAGTTCAAGGAAGAAGCGAAGTCTATTCACATCAATGCAGTCATTTATGTAGAACGTGATTCTCAAAAGGGCATTATCATTGGTAAAGAGGGAAAGGCGCTGAAGAAGGTTGCCACAGAGGCACGTCGTTCGTTGGAGCGGTTTTTTGGGAAGAGCATCTTTTTAGAAACTTTCGTTAAGGTAGATAAGAATTGGCGGAACTCTGACAGGGAATTGCGGAATTTTGGTTATAATTTGGAATAGAAGAAAGAAAACAATATATGGGAAATTTAGTAGCGATAGTCGGAAGACCAAATGTCGGTAAATCGACTCTTTTCAACCGGTTGACCAAAACACGGCAGGCCATAGTGAATGAAGAAGCCGGAACAACACGTGACCGTCAGTATGGTAAAGTGGAGTGGGTAGGTCAGGAATTTTCTATTGTAGACACCGGCGGTTGGGTCGTCAATTCGGATGACATCTTTGAGGAAGAAATCCGCAAGCAGGTAATGCTGGCTATTGAAGAGGCGGATGTCATCCTGTTTGTAGTGGATGTACAGAATGGGGTGACTGACCTTGACCAACAGGTGGCTACTATTCTGAGACGTTCGAAGGTTCCTGTGGTATTGGTTTCCAATAAAACAGATAATAATGAACTGATTTATTCTTCGGCAGAATTCTATTCATTGGGCTTGGGAGATCCTTATTGTATCTCTGCAATGAGTGGAAGTGGCACGGGGGACTTGCTTGACTTGATTATCAGTAAATTCCCAAAAAAAGTTGATGAAATATTAGAGGAAGAGATTCCTAGATTTGCTGTTGTTGGCCGTCCCAATGCAGGAAAATCTTCCATTGTCAACGCATTCATAGGAGAGGAACGTAACATCGTGACAGAAATAGCTGGAACTACCCGCGATTCAATTTATACCCGGTATGACAAATTCGGCTTTGATTTTTATTTGGTGGATACTGCAGGTATCCGCAAGAAAAACAAAGTGACAGAAGATCTTGAATTCTATTCAGTCATGCGTTCTATCCGTGCGATAGAGAATTCTGATGTCTGCATACTGATGTTGGATGCAACCCGAGGAATTGAGGGACAAGATTTGAATATCTTTTCTTTGATACAGCGTAGCCAAAAAGGGTTGGTTGTTGTTGTCAACAAGTGGGATTTGGTAGAGGAAAAGAGTGCCAAAGTGATAAAAGAGTATGAGAATGCTATTCGAGAGCGTTTTGCTCCTTTTGTGGATTTCCCCGTTATTTTTGCTTCGGCGCTGACCAAACAGCGCATATTCAAGGTGCTTGAGGAAGCCAAAACAGTCTATCAGAACCGTACGACACGTATTCCTACAGCTCGGCTCAATGAAGAGATGCTTCCGCTTATTGAGGCTTATCCGCCTCCTTCGGTCAAGGGTAAGTACATCAAGATTAAGTATTGCACCCAGTTACCCAATACCCGTGTGCCGTCGTTTGTCTATTTTGCCAATCTGCCGCAGTATGTGAAGGAACCCTATAAACGGTTTCTTGAGAACAAAATGCGTGAGAAATGGGCTTTGACAGGGACTCCTATCAATATCTATATCCGACAGAAATAACGAATTAAATAACCTTCAAATCGTGGAGAAATGAAAAAGCATAAGATGTTGTTCGTGGGAATCTCTTTGCTGCTTGCTGCTTGCAGCATGGAAACCTATGAGTTTGATAAAGACTCTGAAGAAGACAAACTGCAAGTGAAGTTGACAAGCAGGATTGTTACTCGTGTGACAAACAACGGGTGGGATGATGGAGACGAAATTGGTGTCTGTATGTTCCAATCCGGTGAACAGTTGTCGGCTACCAGTTTGATAAACAACTCCTTGAACCGGAAGTATCTTGCTTCGTCGAGTGGCTCTCTTTCTCCTGCTACAGCTCTGGATTGTCTTTATTATCCAAAAACAGGTGCTGTTGATTTTATAGCTTATTATCCTTTTTCCAATGTAGAGGGCTACCAGTTGTCTTTGGATGTCAGTGACCAGCGTTTCCCTGAAGAAATAGACTTGCTTTACAGTGCAAACCTGACAGGAGTGACTCCATCTGCAGATAGCCAGAATCTGGTATTCGAACATCAGATGAGTAAAGTTGTCTTTTCTATTCAGCCAGGGGAAGGATATGACCTCGCTGATTTGGAAGGAGTCAGTGTCACGTTGAAGGATGTCTCTGTCACTGGAACATTCTCGTTAGCAGATGCAAGCATTGTTCCGGAACTCACTCAGCAGCAGGTTTCGATGCCTGTTGTGGAAGGTGAAACAGCTTTTGAAGCTGTGGCCATTATGATTCCGCAATCGTGCGAAGACGCTTGGGCAGTGGTGTCTCTTCCTACCGGTGAACGCACCATCCATTACTTTACTGCAGGCCATGAATGGGACGGAGGAAAACAATACAAATATGACATAACTTTGACAAAAGGTGGAGAAACAGCCTCTGTGTTGGAAGCGGAGATAACCAACTGGGAAGATGGAGAGACGGGCGGACAGTTGCAGGACTATGAAATTGCTCCTTGGGATGGCACTACCGTCAACACTTCCTGGTATTCGGAGACGGCATCGACCATGTCCATTATTTCGCCCGAAGAGTTGGCAGGGTTGGCACAATTGGTCCGGGAAGGCATTTCTTTTGAGGGAAAGACGATTGTGTTGTTGAACCACCTGGATATGAACGGACATCCTTGGAAAGCCATCGGTGAGCGTGTTGCAACTCCTTTCAAGGGAACGTTTATGGGGAATAATTATCAAATCAGACAGCTTGCTCCATCGATGGATGGTATCAAATATGCCGGCTTGTTCGGTGTTTCTGCCGGTGTGATTGAAAATGTGGTTGTTGATGGCAGTTGTACTGCAGTTTCTCCGACAGACTCTTTGACTATTTACGTAGGAGGCATTTGCGGCAATAATAAAGGTGTAATCAGGGGGTGTCGCAATTATATGACCATTTGCGGACGTATGGAACTTGAAACAGGCAAGCAAACCAATGCCTATGTGGGCGGATTAGCCGGGAACAACGAAAAACTGTTGGAAAACAGTCAGAACTATGGCTCGGTATCCGCTTACAACTGCAATACAGGTACTTCTGCCTATTTGCATGTCGGTGGTATTTCCGGGGCTAATATGGGGACTATCAGCGACTGTGAAAATACCCGTAGTTTGACAGCAACCAACAGTCAGGTGCGTGCCGGGGGCATTACCGGATTATCTACAGGTGAAGGTACTGTGGTAAAGGGGTGTACCAATTTGGGTAATCTTTTTGTGGGAGTATCTCACAACATTGTCTCTGTTGGAGGCATAGTCGGACGGTTGGCAAAGGGAAGCAGTTTGGAGTCCTCTACTAACAAGGGAATGATTGATGTCACTCTGACAGAAGGCACGAATGCTTATGGTGGTGGCATAGCTGCATTGGTGGATTCATCTTCCGTATCATCTTCCGTCAACAAAGGCAAGGTCACTGTGCTGTGTGAAGCGGAGGCTGACGGGACGTTGGCAGCTGCCGGCGGCGTTGTCGGTCACAATTCCGGTAATGGGACAGTGGGCGATTGCGAGAATTACAACACCTCCTCTGTATCCGGAGCTTCGGAGAATTATGCCGGTGGCATCTGCGGATTTACAGCACAGCCAAACGGTATTCTGAGCAGTTGTACCAACGGAGGTTATCCGGCCCAATGGGTAGGTAACGCCACGGAAGAGGATGATTTGGTGGGAGATTAGCTTGGGCAGCTTGGATGTGGGCGTGTAGCTCTGTAAAAAGCATAACAGGAGATGTGTCGGGGATTGTTCCCGGTCGCATCTCCTGTTTTTATGAATGATATATTAAAGAATCTTGAATCTGCTGAAATTACGGAAATTATTCGTTCCTTTGTCGGGTAAAGTGTTGGAATGTATAAAAAAGTAAGATATGAAGCATAGACTATTAAGCTCATTCATTTGTCTGCTCGTGTGTCTGGGGGCGGCAGCCGAAGCAGTTTCGGAGTGGCAGGCACGTCAGACGGCCATTGCTTTCCGTAGCGGGAGAACCGGAGCACGTGCGACCGTACAATCTCCAACCTTGGTCTATACCGGAGGGATGGCTGTGAATTCCGGTACACGCAGTGTGGCCGGAGAAGCTACCTGTTATGTCTATAATTTTGGAACAGATGGCGGATTCGTCATCGTGTCGGGCGAAGATTGTCTGATGCCTGTGTTGGCTTTTTCCGAACTGGGAACGTTTGCAGTAGGTGAAGAAATGCCCGATGGAGTGCGCGGTTGGTTGCGTTCCATTGACGAATTGGTGGAAACGTGCCGTCGGAGCGGTGTTGCTTCCCTTATCATCGACGGAATGGAAATCAATACAGATCTTGAAGATTTGGAGATAGATGTGCAGCCCCTTTTGCAAAGTCGGTGGAATCAGGACGCTCCTTACAACAATCTTTGTCCGCTGTTGGCAACTTCTGTTTCCGAACGGTCAGCCACGGGGTGTGCCGCTACGGCTGCAGCACAAATCATGTATTATCACCGTTGGCCCGACTGTGGCACGGGCACGCACACCAACAATACGAACAATGTCACTGTCGATTTCTCTGCCAGTCACTACGATTGGAGCCTGATGCGTGACACCTATGCCGAAGGTTCCTATGCCGAGGAGGAAGGACTTGCTGTCGCCCGTTTGATGCACGATGTAGGTATGGCTGCCAACATGGCTTATGATGTCGAGAGCGGCACACAGAACATATATATCTACCGTGCCCTTTTCCGGCACTTCAAGTATAGCAGTAGTTTGCGCTACATTCAGCGTGGAAGCCTCACCACCGGCGAGTGGCTCTCGACCATCCGCGCCGAACTGGAGGCCGGTCGTCCTGTCTATTATAGCGGTTTTGCCGAAGATTACAGTATGGGGCATGCCTTTGTATGCGACGGCATTACGGAGAGCGACTATTTCCTTCATTTCAACTGGGGTTGGAGTGGCAATAGTGACGGCTTTTATTTTGTGAATCTGCTCAATCCTGCCAATCCCGGTATCGGTGGTGGAGTGGGGCGTTTCAACATCGAACAGGTCGCCATTGTGGGCATACAGCCGGCATCCGCCGATGAGAGCGGAGCAGAGAAACTGCCTGTACTCAATTTGCACAAGTTCTATCGTCCTGCCGTCTATTCTGCCACATTGGGGAAAAACTTCCGCACGACAGTGAACGGACTCTACAACGAAGGTCCCGAGGCTGCCACCTTCCAGTTGGCTCCCGCACTCTACAAGGACGGCCAGTTCGTACAGTTGGTCGGTACACCGCAGAATCGCACACTGGCCACCTTCGGCGGACTGACCAATCTGACCGTCAACGTCAATCTGCCCGAAGACACCCCTGAAGGAGACTATCAGCTTCGTCTGGTCGTCTCGTTGGATGGCACCGCGTGGCAGGAGGTTACCTACTATTATGAGACTTACCAACGCTATATCGACCTCACAGTAAGCGGTACGGCAGTGACCCTTTACGCGAAGCAACAGTCAGGTGTTGAGATGCAAATTGTGCCGCTTGACCCTGTACCCTCCGTGGCAGTCCCCGGTGTAGCTTATCCCACCAAAGCCCTTTTTAGCACAAGCGGTTCGTATGCATTCAACGGCAATGTGGGCTATGCGCTCTATGCTCTGCCCCGTTTGTCGGACAACGATGGCGTTTCTTACTTTGAAGAAGAGACGGATACGGTGTTGATAGCTTCCGGCAAGGAGAGTGTGTTCATGTACGACGTAGCGGTCCATACTTTGGCTTCTACCATTACCCTGCCGGAGTCGGGTGAATACCTTTTGCAATATTATTTTACCGATCCGTTGGGTGGCAACGACATTGTTCTGAGCGAACATACCATCACCGTACCTGCCCCTGTAGTCCATTATCCTCGTCACGTACTCATGGAGCAGCTCTACGAGTCGGCCACTACTGACGGTTTCAGCCAATTGGAGCAGTGGAGCACAACCTACGGTGAAGCCTTCATTCCTGTTGTCTTCTCTGCAACGGAGTCCAAGGTCGGTTATGTCGGCGGGTATGCCGATTCATTGGGAGTGGCAGCTTTGGGCACCGCTTCTTTCCTGAACCGTCGTTCTTTTGCATCGCCCGCGGCTTGTGGAGAGGCGGTGGCGCAGATGGTCACATCTCCTGCTGTAGCTTCGTTGGATATGGATGCCCGCTTCGCCCAAGAAACCGGTGGGTCTGCAGTGGAGGTCACGCTGTACAGTACCTTTGCCTACCCGATGGCTGAAGGGAGTGACTGCCGCTTTGCCCTGCTTACGCTGGAACGTGAGTGGTATGAAGGCTCCTCAGAGTTCAGTTTCATTGACGTGGCCCGTGGCTTCTGGCCGGCAGATGCCTTCAACGGTGTACCCGTTTCTGTCTCGGCGGTTATCGGTGCCGGTGATAAGGTGTCGGCCACCCTCACGGCTCATATTGGCAACATTGCGGATTTGAAGGATGTCCTGCTGGTGGGCTTGCTCATTCATGGACGCACCGGCGAGGTGTTGCAGGCCGTGGAATTGCCTTACAGCGAAATCGCTCCTGCCGTAGGAGAAGCCGTTCCCACGGCTGTAGTGTGGACTGACGAAGACGGTACAGCGCTGATGAATGTAGGAATAACAACAGGCATCGGAGCCGGTGTGATGCCTCGCATCGCTCCGCAGGCACTTGTCTGGACAAGCAGCAACCCTTCAGTGGCTTCGGTGGATGAATCGACCGGACTCATCACCACCCTGACACCCGGTGTGACGGAGATACGGGCAGCTTCAGCTGCTCTTCCGGCTCTGGCTGCCACGCTTACACTCACCGTGCAGCAGCCCGATTACACTCGGACGCAACAGTTCGAAACCGGAAAACTTCATTATATTCTTTCTGGCAGTGGGGAACAACTCGTGTTGGAGGGGGCACTCAACGGTACGGACATACGTCACATGCGCAAGTATCTATTTGCACCAGTGGAGACTGGTGATGAAATTTCACCCGTGGCTGTGCCCATCTCGCTGCGTCAGCATATCGACCTCAGTGCATGCAGTATCGTGGCAGGTGGTGAGCCTTATCTTGACCGTTTGGTTACAGCTGACGATGTCATTGGTGAACGGATGTTCAGCGACTGTCCTGTGTTGGAAACCCTACAGTTGCCTTCCACTGTGAAAAGTATCGGCGACAATGCTTTCATGGGAAGCGGCAGGCTGACGCACATGGAGATTCCGGCCAAGGTCGAATCCATCGGTTATGCTCCCTTCCTCCTCTGCTCCGACTTGCAGGAGTTGACGGTGGCCAGCGACAACACTGCCTACAGGAGCATCGATGGCGTCCTCTACAACTATAGCGGAAACACCCTGTTGGCCTATCCTGCCAACAAGTCGGGTACAGCCTTTACAGCCGAGAGCACAGTTTCATCGGTGGCACCGTTCGCATTTGCCCATCAGCGGCATTTGCGCGACTATTCGGCACAAATCCGCCTGAACTCTATAGGTTACGGAGCTTTCTATGCTTGCCCATCGTTGGCCACCGTGTCGTTGATGAAGCGCCAGTCGTCCGTAGCCGACTATGCCTTCGGACAGTGTGTGGCATTGGAGAAAATCGTCTGCGAAGCCCTTACACCACCAGAGTGTACAGCATTGGCCTTCAGTGGCGTGGATGCTGGAGCCTGCCGACTCTTTGTTCCCGAGGAGAGCATTAGCGACTATCGCACGGCTCCGGGTTGGAGCCTCTTCAGCCGGTGGGCCGATGTGTCGGAGTCGGTAGAGGCTGTATTGCCGGATGGAGGCAAGGCTGAAGTGTGTGCCGTGGGCAACAGGCTGCTCTCTGTCCGTTCGTCGCAGGACGGACAGTCCGTGGCTATCTACAGTCCGTCGGGTATGCGTGTGGCGCAGGTTGTCACCCTCGGTCAGGGGGCAGAGGTTCTGGTCCGTCTCCCTTCTGCCGGTCCCTACATCGTGCAGTTCCCGGGGTGTAGCTTGAAGGTGTGGGTGAAATAGGGGAGAATCCCAAAGTTAAATCAGTATCAGATTATAATAAAGGAATATAAGGAATGAAGAAAAACAGTATGTTGGGCAGTGTCGCTCTGTGGTGGGCGGCAGCCCTTTCGGTAGGGATGTCGGTGACTGCTTGCTCCGACGATAGCCCGTCGGCTCCTTCGAAGGAGATTGTGAAAGTTGAGATTTACAAGGCTGAGGACGGAGTCTTCCGTTTGCAGTCGCAATACCATTTGGCATACGATGGACGTGGACGGGTCTCCAATGTGCGTACCGACTACGGAACGCAGGAAGTCAGCTATACCTATGGCACAGGAAGCATCGCCTATCGTTGGGAAGGTCGCGACACGGTGAATGGTCTCTTCATCTCGCGTTTCGAGGCCGAACTTCGTAACGGTAGGGTACAGGTAGGCTCTGCCGACCGCACACAGGGAATCTCTTCAGAGACCTTCAACTATACCTACTACTACAACGGCAAGGGTTATATTACTGATGCTACTTTCGGTGGGTCGCTCAGCTTCAACTACTCGTGGGGTAAGCAGTCGCTCATCGTGGAGAGTCGCCCCGGCACCTATAATGCCGAATACGCATATTCCAAGACATTGAACGACTACAGCTTCGACCTGAATGTACTGCCTATGCTGGTAGATTCGCGTCCGGATGTGCTGATGGCTATGAATGCCTATGCCCAGCTGGCCGGCGTGTTAGGCACTCGCTATCCCTACTTCTTGGAGGATGTGGACTACACCTACGGCTATCAGTACGATGCCGACGGACGTCTGGTGCAAATCAACCAGACACCGGCCAGCCTTACACCAGACAAGCAGGATACCTACTGGTTCTTGTTTACCTACGGGGAGTGAGGGGTAACGTGTCCTGTTTAGAGTAAAAAAGAATCCTTATTCCACTTGTGTGGAGTAAGGATTCTTTGCTTTAAAGTTTTTAATAATGAAAAAGAATTTTTTTACTTGATGTTGCCCACCTTGATAAGGTACTCGGCAATCTGTACGGCATTGAGAGCGGCGCCTTTCTTGATTTGGTCACCTACAATCCAGAACGTGAGCCCGTTCTCGTTGGCCAGATCCTTGCGGATGCGTCCCACATAGACGGGGTCTTTGCCTGCAAGGAAGAGCGGCATGGGGTATTCCTTCTCGGCAGGGTTGTCCATCAGTACCAGTCCCTCGCCTTTGGCAAAGGCTTCGCGTGCCTCTTCGGGCGAGATGGGGCGTTCGGTCTCCACCCAGATGCTTTCGGAGTGCGAGCGTAGAGCCGGCACACGCACACACATGGCGCTCACCTGAATGTCGGAGTGCATGATTTTGCGTGTTTCGTTGAACATCTTCATCTCCTCTTTGGTGTATCCGTTGTCGGTGAAGACATCAATCTGAGGTATCAGGTTGAAAGCCAGCTGATAGGCAAACTTCTCCACCTTCACAGGCTCATTGGCCAGCACCTGACGGTATTGCTCGTACAGCTCATCCATGGCAGCGGCACCGGCACCGCTGGCCGCTTGATAAGTAGCAACGTGCACACGTCTGATGTGCGAAAGGTTTTCAATGGCTTTCAGAGCCACCACCATCTGAATGGTGGTGCAGTTAGGATTAGCTATCACGTTGCGTGGGCGGTTCAATGCATCTTCAGGGTTCACTTCGGGCACTACCAAAGGCACATCCTCGTCCATGCGGTAGGCACTGGAGTTGTCTATCAGTACGGCACCGTGTTTGGTGATGGTGTCGGTGAACTCCTTGGTTGTGCCGGCTCCGGCAGAGGTGAAAGCGATGTCAACACCTTTAAAGTCATCGTTGTGTTGCAAGAGTTTGACCTCAATCTCTTTGTCTTTGAATGTATATTTCCGGCCTGCACTCCGTGAAGAACCGAACAACACCAACTCGTCTAAAGGAAAGTTCCTCTCTTCGAGCACGCGCAGGAACTCTTGCCCTACAGCACCGCTTGCACCAACAATTGCTACTTTCATTTTTCTTTCTTATCTTTGGTTTATTAATAAATAATGTCTCTTTCGGGGTGCAAATTTAGAACATTTTGGCATAATATTGCCATAAAAGAGAAACTTTTTGTCGAATAATCTTCGCTTTTGGGAATTATACTCGTTTTTTTTCGTAAGTTTCCCTACTTTTGCAGAGAAAAAAGGGGATTCTGATGACATCTCCGCTCCATATCCATCCGAATGGAAGATAAATACTGACACAATGGAAAAGAACGGAAACAGATACAATGAGTTCGGCGAGTGGCTTCGCAGGGAGTTTTCCTTCAAGGTACAGAAGATTTCGCTCAATGCCGGCTTCACCTGTCCCAATCGCGACGGCACACGGGGATGGGGCGGATGCACCTATTGCAACAACCAGACGTTCAACCCAGACTATTGTCGTACGGAGAAGAGTGTGACAGAGCAGTTGGCCGAAGGCAGAGCCTTCTTCTCACGCAAATATCCGGAGATGAGATACTTGGCCTATTTCCAGGCTTATACCAACACCTATGCCGATATAGAGCGATTGAAAGCCCTCTATGAAGAGGCATTGGCCGCGGAGGGAGTGGTGGGGTTGGTCATCGGCACCCGGCCCGACTGTATGCCTGACGTGCTGCTCGATTACTTGGAGGAGCTGAATCGCCGCACCTTTCTGTTGGTGGAGTACGGTATCGAAAGCACTTGCGATGCCACTTTGCGCCGCATCAATCGGGGGCATACCTTTGCCGACACTGCCGATGCCGTCTGCCGCACAGCCGGACGGGGCATACGGGTGGGCGGACACGTGATACTGGGACTGCCCGGTGAGGGGCATAATGAACTGGTAAAGCAGGCTGCAGCCCTGTCGGCTTTGCCTCTGAAAACGTTGAAACTCCACCAACTGCAACTGATTCGCGGCACACGCATGGCTGCCGAGTATCAGTTGCATCCGGAGGAGTTTCATCTCTATGCTGTTGACGAGTACATCGACCTTGTTATCGACTACGTAGAGCACCTTCGCCCCGACATCGTACTGGAGCGATTTGTCTCACAGTCGCCCCGCGAGCTGTTGATAGCTCCCGATTGGGGATTGAAGAACCACGAGTTTACTGCCCGTGTGCGCCGTCGTATGGCGGAACGCGACAGTTGGCAGGGGAAGCGTTTTACTTAGCCTCCCAGCCCAACGCACTGGCACCGAGCACGGCGGCGTCGGCATCTTTCAGTTCGGAGATGATGAGTTTGGCCTTCCCCTTGAAGATGGGTTGGATGTTCTTGTCTATAGCCTCTTGGATGGGCTTCATGATGAAGTCACCGGCCTTGATGAGTCCTCCGAAGAGGATGATGGCTTCGGGGGAAGAGAAGGCGATGAAGTTGGTCAGTGCCTTGCCCAGAATTTCTCCCGTGCGTTGGAATATCTCGATGGCCAGTTTGTCGCCGCGCACAGCAGCGTCATACACATCTTTTGATGTGATTTGTTCGGCAGGAATCTCACGTAGAAGACTTGGTTCGGCATTGGCTACCAGCACTTCGCGGGCCGTCCGTGCCACACCGGTAGCCGAGCAGTAAGTCTCCAGACAACCCTTCCGTCCGCAGTTGCATTGGCGTGCTTCGGGGGTGCTGTCCACAATGGAGTGTCCCAATTCGCCGGCAAAGCCGTCGTGTCCATAGACCATCTGTCCGTTGATGACGATGCCGCTTCCTACTCCTGTGCCGAGAGTAATCATGATGAAGTCTTTCATGCCTCGTGCCGCACCGTAGGTCATTTCGCCCATGGCTGCAGCGTTGGCATCGTTGGTCAGTGCAGTGGGTATGCCGGTGCGTTCCTTGAACATTTGTCCCAGTGGCACAATGCCTTTCCAAGGGAGGTTGGGAGCCAGTTCAATGGTGCCCTTGTAATAGTTGGCGTTAGGGGCACCGATGCCGATACCCCGGAACTTTTCAGCTCCGCCGTGAGCCTCAATCAGAGGCATCAGTCTCTCACACACGGCTGCTACATAATCTTCAGCCTGTTCGTAGGCACCGGTTTTGATGGAGTCGGTACCTAAAATGTTACCGCGCGAATCTACCACACCGAAGACGGTGTTTGTCCCGCCTATGTCCATGCCCACCACATAGGTTTTTTCCATTGTTGTTGCCATATTGTCAGTCGTTTTTTTGAAAATAGTTTGAAGTCATGCTGCAAATTAAGGAAAGAATCACCACGTATGCAAGGGTTTGCTGCCGTTTTTTCCGCCTGCTTCATTTAAATTAACGCAAAGGCAGACCGATTGGGCTTGTATTTCAACTTTAATTTGTACTTTTGCACAAGATAATACACACACTTAACGACAGATATGACAGATATGTGCATCAGACGAATCACATTGCTGGCCTGCCTGCTCCTTATGGGCGGCCTCACGGCGCTTCGGGCACAGAGTGCCGATGCGCTCGGACGTTACGACATCATTCCCGATGCTTTCCAAGAGGTGTTCCTCGATTTGATTGAGGGGTACGACACCCGCATCATCACCACAGGGCAGGGGCAGTTCTTGGGGCACACATGCGATGGCTTGCTCTACGGATACGGTGTCTATTATGCCGACGATGGCAGCCAGTGGATAGGGCAGTACCGCAAGGGAGAGTGCATCTTCGGCATCCTCATCAGCGGCACTTCGGCCACGGTGGGCTCCAAGACACACTATGTCTATTACGATCTGACTACCAGTCGCATCAAGTTCATCCGCGAGAGCGGGAACGACCGTATGCTACCCGAAGCAGAAACGGAGGATTATCATTTCGAATCACTCAACTACTCCAACGGCGACCGTTACATTGGCGAGACATATAAGGGGAATAAGCATGGCTACGGCATCTACTATTGGACCAATGGAAACTACTGGTATGGGCAGTACCGGAACAATATGCGCTACGGCTATGGCGCCCTGTTCACTCCGCAGGGAAACATCTTTGTGGGTCAATGGTTGGGCGACGAGCTTGTGCGGCGCTGAGCCTGGAGAAGGAAATAATTAACACCAAAATATCAGGAAAATGAAAAGAATCATTGTCTCGGCATGGCTGCTGCTTGTGTTGGCGGTGGGCACGCTGTTCGGCCAAGAGGCCAAGTATGTGTTCTATTTTATCGGTGACGGTATGGGACTTAATCAGGTGAATGGGGCCGAAGCCTACCGCGCTGAGTTGGAGGGGCGTATCGGCATTCAGCCTCTGCTTTTTACACAATTCCCCTATGCCACTGTGGCCACCACCTATTCGGCGACAAATGGTGTGACCGATTCGGCTGCTTCGGGCACGGCATTGGCCACCGGACACAAGACGAAAAACGGAGTGATAGGTATGAACAAGGAGCGTGATTCTGTGCTTACCAGCGTGGCCGTCTGGGCCAAGGAGAACGGTGCCCGTGTGGGCATCAGCACCAGTGTGAGTGTGGATCATGCCACACCATCGGCCTTCTATGCGCATGTGCCCGACCGGGGAATGTATTACCAGATTGGCAAAGACTTGATAAAGACCGGGTTTGATTTCTATGCCGGATCGGACTTCTTGAAGCCTGTTGACCGGAAAGCTCCGGAAGAGGCTCCCCTCTACGAACAGTGCCGGCAGGGGGGCTATACCATTGCCCGTGGTTACAAAGAGTATCGCAAGCGGGCACGCAAAGCTGAAAAGATTATTTTGTTGCAGAGCGAAGAGGCCAGTCAGCGAGACCGTTCGTCCATCCCTTATGCCATCGACCGTGAGAATGGAGATCTGACATTGGCTGAAATCACCCGTGCAGGGGTGAATTTCCTCTCCAAGGATCTTTCCAAGGGCTTCTTCTTCATGATTGAGGGCGGGAAGATTGACTGGGCTTGCCATGCCAACGATGCTGCCACGGTGTTTCAGGAGGTTATCGACTTGGACGATGCCGTGCGTGTGGCCTATGAGTTCTATGAACAGCATCCCGATGAAACCCTGATAGTGGTCACTGCCGACCACGAGACCGGCGGACTGGCTTTGGGTACGGGAGCCTATGCTCTGAACCTGCAGGCGCTGAAGTACCAGCAGATGAGTGTGAACAAATTCAGCCGTCTGTTGAACGACCTTCGTGCCCGGACGGGGAACAAAGTGACTTGGGAGATGGTCCGCCGGGCCCTGGAGGAGAATTTCGGCTTCTGGACTTCGCTGAAACTGAGCGACAAACAGGAGAAAAGACTGAGGAAAACATTTGATGAAAACTTCCTGAACAAGGAGGCTGCTCTCGATGCCAGCGAATATCAGAAGGATGAGCGGTTGGCTACGGTGGCCAAGGAAATTATCAACGAGATAGCTCTCGTGGGCTGGATGAGTGGAAGCCATTCTGATGCCTATGTGCCTGTCTTCGCCATAGGGGCAGGGGCAGAGAAGTTTTGCCGTCGTACTGATAATGCCGAGATTCCGCTGAAGATAGCCGAAGCTGCCGGGTGGCGCTAAGTCTTATCTCTTTGCGGGTATATGAAATGAAGGCGTGCATTCTGTGAAACATAGAATGCACGCCTTCTGTTTTTTGATTTTATCTTCTTACTTTTTTTTCTTCTTGTCCTTCTTGGGGGCCATCTTCACGGTGCAATCCTTGATGTTGATGTTGCGTGTCAGTCCGGTAATCTCCTCCCCGGCATGGGTGACACCGTTGAACTGGCAGTTGCTGACGTGGATGTCGTAGATGTTCTCGCTGTCATCCAGTCCGACGAGGAGCACTCCGTATTTGCTTCCGTTGGAGGTCACGTTGTTCATCCACACATTGCGCACGGTGGGGATATATCCGCGTTCGCATTCTTCGCGTTGCTCATACTTGAGGTTGATGCGGAGCACTGCTTCACGGCAGACACCCACTTCCACGTTGCGCACGAAGATGTCTTCAATCACACCACCCCGGCAGGTGCTTGTCTTGATGCGGATGACGCGGTCGAGGTTCGGGCTGTCCATGTAGCAGTCTTCCACGTAGAGCCCTTTGTATCCTCCGGAGATCTCGCTGCCGATGACCACACCGCCATGTCCGTTCTTCATCGTACATCCGCGTACGATGATGTTTTCGCTGGGGATATTCCATCGGCGTCCGTCGTTGTTGCGTCCGCTCTTGATGGCTATGCAGTCGTCGCCAGTGTTGAAGATGCAGTTTTCGATGAGTACATTCTTGCACGATTCGGGGTCGCATCCGTCACCGTTGGGGCCGTCGTTCTCGATGGTTACCCCACGCACGATGAGGCTTTCGCACATCAGCGGGTGCAGTGTCCAGAAGGGTGAGTTGAGGAAGGTGACATCCTCTATCAGCACCTGCGTGCAGCGGTATAAGTTGACAAACTGTGGGCGCATGGCCTCTTCGGGAGTGAAGATGCGTTCGTGCATCGGTGCTCCGCGTTCGCCCAAGGCCAACATCCGTTTGCGTCCGCCATCGGCTTGAGTCGGTTTGCCGTTATCCTTTTTGTAACGTCCGGCAGCCATGTACCACCAATGGTCGGCGTCGCCCTGTGCATCCATGATACCTTTTCCGGTGATGGCAATGTTTGTCTCGCCGTAGGCATAGATGAGCGGACGGGCATTGTAGCAATCGAGCCCCTCCCAACGTGTCAGCACAGGCGGGAAGTAGAGGCTTTGGTCGGTGTCGAACTTCAGCACGGCATCCTTTTCAATGTGCAGGTTGACGTTGCTTTTCAGTGTGATGGGGCCCGTGTAGAAAGTCCCCTTGGGGATAAGCACAGTGCCGCCACCATCCTGATTACATCGCAGGATGGCCTCGTTGATGGCCTCGTGGCAAGGCTCCTCCGGTGTGTCGGGTTTGGCTCCGAAATCCACAATGTTATAGACACGGGCGGGGAAAGCCGTCTGTTTGATACTGCGCTCGATTTTCTTTGCCTCCTCAAAGGCGCGGGTAATCTCTACAGGTTCGTTTCCGGCGGATTGCGCAAATGTCTGCATCCACCAGCCGGACAGCATCAGTGCTGCCACGGCAAAAAGTGTTCTTTTCATTTCTCGTATGTTTGTCTTTTATGGTTATTTCTTTCCTCGTGAGGTGGGCAAAGGTACAAATAATATGAGATAAGAAAGAATATCTGCCTTACTTTTGATGAAAAATGAATAAAACTACGTTTGAAATAGCATTTCAGAACTGTTGTTGTTCACCACACCGCTTCCTGCGAGCGACGTGGAACTTTCGCTGGCAGTACCTTTTTCTTATCTCCGTGCCATTATTCAATCTTTCAGACGTGCTTTTCTTGTAGGATACGCAATAATAATATAATCTGAATCACGGAATATATAATCTGGGTCACGGATTATATAATCTGAATCACGGATTATATAATCTGGGCTTCAGATTATATAATAGTGACCGTTCCGACAACTTTTGGAACAAGTACGTGAAGTTTTGAAAGCGCCATTATATGTTTTTTATTAGAGGTATCCGGTAAAACTTTGAGGTTTAAACAAGATTCGGGTTCATGCCGTCTCTGTCACCCTGTTGGTGCAGGAACAGCAACCCTCACAGCCACGGCTGGTAGCAAGAGTGCCGATTGCCAGGTTACAGTGAAACAAAAAGGTGGTGGCGTAGATGCAAGTATTGGTTCATGGGGTGAAAACGAGACATATGAAGGAACCGTTAACTGAACTAAAAGGAATGCGGCTTGCTTTTTGAGAAATGCAAGTCGTATTCCTTTGCTTTGCGAAGAAATTGAATGATTTCAATGAAAGCATAATGCTGAATTAACGGCTCAGTAGAAATTATCTCATTAAATTCTACTGAGCATCCATTATCCCATAAATGGCAGGATAATCCCAATAATGCAAAAAGCACCGACAATCTTTCGATTATCAGTGCTCTCTCTTCAGTCGGGATGACTGGATTCGAACCAGCGACCACACGCCCCCCAGACGCGTACTCTAACCGGACTGAGCTACATCCCGATTGGACTTTTCTCTAAAAGCGCTGCAAAGGTACGGCTTATTTTCAAAATGGCAAACATTTGCTTCCGTTTTTTTGTGGAAAAGACAAAAAATGTTCTCTTTTTAACTTTTTAGTAGGAATAAGAGAGAGTATTATGAGATTTATTCCTACTTTTGCGGGGTAATACGAACGAAGGATATACACCTTAATACATAATAATGGCAGACGACATAATGACGCAGATAAAAGTGACTCCTCCCGCAACGTTGCGGACTACAATCAAGTTGCCTTCTTCCAAGAGCATCAGCAACCGGGTGCTTGTTATCAATGCACTGAGTGGATCGGTAGAAGTGCCACAGAACCTTTCCGATTGTGATGATACCCGTGTGATGGTGAAGGCGCTGACTGAAGATACGCCGGTGGTGGACATCATGGCAGCTGGTACGGCTATGCGTTTCTTGACCGCTTACTATGCCGCCACACTGGGGAGCAAGAAAACTTTGACGGGTACGGAACGTATGCAACAGCGCCCTATCCGCATTCTGGTGGATGCTCTCCGCCATTTGGGGGCAAGGGTTGAATATGTTAAGAACGAGGGATATCCTCCTTTATTGGTCTGTGGGCAGTCGCTTGAAGTGAGCGAAGTGAGTCTGCAGGGAAACGTCAGTTCGCAATATATTTCGGCTTTGCTGATGATAGCACCGGTGATGAAACAGGGGTTGCATCTGAAATTGGAGGGGACTGTCATTTCACGGCCTTATATCGACCTGACGTTGCAACTGATGACCGATTTCGGAGCTAAAGTCCGTTGGGTGGGAGAGAATGATATTGTGGTGGAATCTTATCCCTATGTTCCCCGTGCCTTCACTGTGGAGAGCGATTGGAGTGCGGCCTCCTATTGGTATGAGATGTTGGCCTTGATTCCCGATGAAGAGGCCACTGTCGTTTTGCCAGGACTCTATGCTCATAGTTATCAGGGAGATAGTGCAGTAGCCGAACTGTTCCGACAGTTGGGGGTTGCTACAGAGTATGATGCAGAGGCTGACCGTGTCACTCTTCGCAAACAAGGAACTCCGATCAGCCGGATGGACTATGATTTTGTGAATCAGCCAGACTTGGCACAAACTTTTGTGGTGACTTGTTCCATGCTCGGCATTCCTTTTCGTTTCATTGGTCTGCAGAGCCTGAAGATAAAGGAAACGGATCGTATAGCCGCCTTAATCCGTGAATTGAAGAAACTGGGAATACTCCTCCATGAGGAGGAAGGTGGTGTGCTCGGATGGGAAGGTGATCGATGCGAACCGGAGAAAGGAGTTACCATCGATACTTACGAAGACCATCGTATGGCCATGGCCTTTGCTCCTGTCTGTATCGTGTCTGGCGGGTTACGCATCAATCACCCGGAGGTTGTCAGCAAGTCTTATCCGCATTATTGGGATGACTTGGTACGGGCAGGTTTTGTTATCGGGTAAAGCCTCAAGATATAGAAAGGGGGAGCTTATGATAGTGATACTTGTGGTTAGCTTGGTGCTGCTGGTTGTCGTGGCTATGTTGTTGGGAGCCGCCCGCAACCATCGCATCCGCAAGCAGATAGAACGGGGTGAGCGGGAGGATTTTCCTGATATCCGTCAGATTGAAGATATGGAGTGCTGCGGTCAGCATCAGACATGTGAGAAAGAGAGTCTGCTGGCTGCAGTGAGCCGTCAGATTGAGTATTATGACGATGAAGAACTGGATGCCTACCGGGGAATATCCGGCGGTGACTATACACCAGAGCAGGTAGAACAGTTCAGGGACATACTTTACACCATGCAGGAAGTGGAGGTGGCCGGTTGGGTCCGTAGTTTGCAGCTACGTGCAGTGGAACTGCCCGATGAACTGAAGGATGAAGTGTTCCTCATAGTCGGTGAACGAAGAGGGGGGAGATAGAGTGGAACTGTTGCAATACACTTTTTTCCAGAATGCTCTGATAGGCGCTCTTTTGGCCAGTATAGCCTGCGGCATTATCGGTACATACATTGTTACCCGACGTCTGGTGTTTATTAGTGGAGGGATAACCCATGCTTCTTTCGGTGGGGTGGGTATGGGGCTTTATTTCGGTATTTCCCCTTTATTGTCTGCTTCATTGTTTGCTGTGTTGTCGGCATTTGGAGTCGAATGGTTGAGTAAACGATATGATACGCGTGAAGATTCGGCTATTGCTGTATTTTGGACCTTGGGTATGGCTATCGGTATTATCTTCAGTTTCCTTACTCCTGGTTTTATGCCGGATCTTTCGGCCTATCTCTTTGGCAGTTTGCTTACCATTACAGCTCCCGACCTGATTTTTCTGGGTGTTGTAGCTTTTGTGCAGGCAGGCTTCTTCGCTTGGCTCATCAATCCTATCATATACATCGCTTTTGATCGTGAGTTTGCCCGCTCGCAGGGGTTGCCTGTGGATTGGCTGGAATATCTGTTGATGCTTTTTGTCGCTCTCACCATCGTAGCTTGTTTGCGTATTGTGGGCATTGTGCTGGTCATTTCCCTATTGACCCTTCCGCAAATGACAGCAAACCTCTTTACAGGCAGTTTCAAACGTATTCTCGTCCTTTCCATCCTCATTGGCTATGCGGGTTGTTTGGGTGGACTCGGCTTTGCTTTCCTTTTCAATGTACCGTCAGGAGCTTCCATTATTTTTGTATCGGTGCTTATCTATGTGATGTGCAAATTGCTCCAGATGGGTATAAAAAGGAGAAAACGGGCAATAAATCAGCCTTTTGTCAGTTAGAAGATAAAGTAAAGACGCGAAAATAGAGTGAACAGGAGACATATATATATATTGTTGGCCGCGTTGGTGGTGATGGGCATTGTTGGATGCTCTACAAAGAAGAATACTGCCAATACCCGATTATATCATGCTTTCACAGCCCGATATAATACGTATTATAACGGGCATGTCGCCTATAAAGACGGGGTGCAGGAACTGGAGCGTGCCAACAAGGATAATTATATGGAACTGATTCCTTATTTCCCCATCGGGAATAAGAAAAGTGTGGGTAGTGGCAGTGGCAATTTTGACCGTGCAATAGAGAAATCCCAAAAAGCCATCAAACAACATTCTATCAAGAAAAAGCCTGTTCGGAAACCCGGACAGAAGAAAACTGAAAAACTTATCCGTTGGTATGCTAAGAAAGAGTATAACCCATTCATTCATAAGGCTTGGTTCCTGATGGGTAAGGCACAGTTCCAAAAAGGTGAGTTTCTGGAAGCTGCTTCAACCTTTTCCTATATTGCACGTCTTTATATCGGTGATCCGGACAAAGTGGCAGAAGCCCGTTTATGGATGGCCCGTTGCTACACGGAATTGGAGTGGTATTACGATGCAGAGGATGTGTTGGGAAAAGCACGACGCGACAGTATGCCCCGTTCGTTGGAAGCCGACCGGACTGCTACTTACAGCAATCTTTTGCTGAAGCAAGGGAAACTTGAAGAGGCACTGCCATATCTGGAGCAAGCGGTCCGTCGTGAGAGTGGGGGATTGCAGCGTGCCCGGCATTATTTCCTTCTTGGACAAGTTTATCAGCAATTGGGAAATACTACGGCGGCTTACAAGGCTTACAGCAAGGTTATACGGCAGAATCCTCCTTATGAAATGGAATTCAATGCCCGTATCAAACAAACAGAGGTCGCTTCATCAGGAGAAAGTGAACGCACTGTCAAACGATTGAAAACGATGGCTCGGAGTCCTAAGAATAAGGATTATCTTGATCAGGTTTATTACGCTATTGGAAATGTTTATTTAGCGAAAAGGGATACGGCAGAGGCTATCAAGAACTATGAAACAGGAGCTAAAGAGAGTACCCGTGGAGGAGTGGAAAAAGGAATTTTGCTGCTTCGGTTGGGAAATCTTTATTGGGAACAGACGGACTACTCTAATGCCCAACGATGCTATGCAGAGGTAATTGGTCTTCTCGAGGACAAAGAGTCGGCTGAATATAAAACAGTCAGTCATCGTTCTGAGGTGCTCGACGAGCTGGTGGGTTATGCTGAGGCTGTGGAACTGCAAGATAGCCTCCAACGGTTGGCAGCCATGCCTGAAGCTGAGCGGATGAAGGTTATCGAGCAGATTATAGAACGGGTGAAAGAGGAAGAGGAGAAAGCCCGCGAGGAGGCTGAATTAGCTGAGCGGATGGCTGCTCGTGACGAAGCTCTGTCCGAAGCTGCCAACCGTAATACGGCTAACGTGCGTACACCTGCAGCCAATCTGTCAGGTGACCGTTCGTGGTATTTCTATAACACCCAGTTGGTGGCACAGGGAAAAGGTGAGTTCCAACGCAAGTGGGGGCGACGTACTCTGGAAGACAATTGGCGAAGGAAAAACAAAACAGTGGTAAATACGCATGAATTTGCCGGGTTTGACTATGCTGCGGAAGACTCATTGGCCGCTCTAAATGACTCTGTTGCCGTTGACACGCTGGCTTTGGCTTCTAACGTGTCCGATTCGTTGGTGACGGACAACAAGAATCCACAATTCTATATCCAACAGCTGCCTCTTACGGAGGAGGCCATGGCTGAAAGTAATGCTGTACTTTCAGACGGGCTTTACCATTGTGGACTTATTTATAAGGACAAGCTGGAGGACTTTACTTTGGCCGAAGAAACTTTCAACCGTTTGCAGCGGGATTTTCCTGATTTTGAGCAAATGGAGATTGTTTATTATAACCTGTTCCTGATGTATTCACGTTGGGGAAAGACTGATATGGCTTCTGTTGCTCTCGACAGTTTGAAGTCCCGTTATCCGCAGGGTGATTACACTGTTCTCCTATCTGACCCTGATTATGCATATAATGCTCTTCATGGCAAGCATCTGGAAGATTCGCTTTATGCTGCTACCTACACAGCTTATATGCAGGGCGACTATGTAGCCGTAGCTGGTAATGCATCCTGCTCGAGTGAAAAATACCCCTTGGGCAAGCATCGTCCCAAATTTATGTTCCTTGATGCAATGGGACAGTTGGAGAATGGTAATCAGCAGGGATTCCTTGATAACCTCAAGGTCATTGTGGAAAAATATCCAGAACATGAGATAACAGAATTGGCAGGACTTATATTGAAAGGTGTACAGGAAGGCCGATTATTACGTTCTGGCAGTTTTTCTGTAGGCTCGCTTTGGTCTCGTCGGCGCGGAAGTGGTTTGGCGGGCGACTCTCTTTCCGTTGATTCGGTACCTCCGTTCTCAGCAGAATCTACAGATCCTTATCTCTTTATTCTTGCATACGAAGAGGGAACTGTCAACGAGAACCTGTTGCTTTTCGAAGTGGCTCGCTACAACTTCAGCAACTTCATGGTGCGCAATTTCGATATACAATTCATAAAGGATGCAGGTATTGCTATGATGCAGGTGGGCGAGTTTATGAACTTCATGGAGTGCCGACAATATATGCAACGTCTCTTTGCTGCTCCGGGAATGAGTGAAAAGCTGGATGGAATACGTGTCGTACTTATCTCCAAGCCAAACTATGAATTGTTGATGAATTATTATAGTTTTGATGACTATCAGCTGTTTTACGAACAGCATCTTGATGCTCTTCCTATGCCTGAAATGGACGGCTATCTTTTCGATGAGCCCCAAATGCTCAATGCTGATGAGGCCGAACAGTTGGAGAATCAGGAAGAATGGGAAGAAACGGAAGAGTGAAAACTGTAGAATTTGATGCATAAAATAAAAGGCTATCCAGTAGTGGGTATAACTTTTAATTTTTAACTGATTGATTTTCAGTGTTAGTTTTTACGAAAATCGCTAAATTCTACATATAAGGCTACATGATGGTCGTAAATAAGCCAACTAACTACGAATGCAAAGATATATAAATCTTGCCAAAGTAAAGCACTGAAATCAAAGTTCTTCCGCTTGGAAGAATATACTGACAAAAGAGGCGTATGCGCGGTAAACATAAAACCGTACATACGCTTCTTTTTATCATATTAAGTATCACTACTTTACATTAATTAGTATTGTATGTATTAGGGTGTATAATAATCACCTCAAAATACTAACAGTATCGCCTTGACACACTCCATATCCGACGGCTAATTTTCCTTTTGAATAATTTGCACTGTCTTTATGTGTCATACAAATCCTATTTACGGTAAAAATTCATGAATTAAATTAACCTAGTTAAAGTACTTATAAATGATACGCCCTTGAGGCTGGGTATACTCACTACCTATGTTGCCACCAAGAACCGACTCAAGGTAATGACGCAAAACCTCAATATCTGCTCCCCAATAGATAGAATCAGGCTTCACACAACTAAGTATGCCGGCCCCCCCTTGTTCTAGAATAAGGTAGTCCAATGTAGCAATCGTGTATTGGCGAGAGAGTTCCACCGCCTTATACTCACCACTCTGTTTGTCCAATATTTCTATATGGGAGACACGACGTTCGCCTTCTCCCACATGTGAGAACATTCCTGTTTCAGTATCCTTCATCACTGGAGATGGAATATCTGGGTCAACCGTAAACCGCAGACCACTGACCTGCATAAATGTACCGGCCTCTGTAGGCAAAGCTGAGACTGCGAACTCCAATACATCGAGCAACTGCTCTCCAGAGAGCGTACCCGTAGCAATCATATCGCCAAAAGGCATAACATTGTACAAGTCGTTAAACAGAATCTCGCCCCGCTTTATATTGGTACGGATACCACCACCGTTCACCATCGCAATGTCGGCATCGGTAAAAGAGCGTAGAGCATCGGCACAAAAATCTCCAATATTGGTCTCTTGTTTACGGACAATGCGGTTTCCTTCGGAATCATAAATCATAAGATCCACATCGCTGTGACCAATGACGAAATTGCCCTTACCGCTGACCTCTTCCTTCAATTGCTCGACAAATTGTAGGGTCTCGTTGTCAGCACTCACATTGCCGTTCGTAATATCAATAAGCGAAGATTGTACGGAACCATCAGTATTGATTGTAAGCTGACCCACATATTGGAAATTAGTTCCAGACGAGGTAAGCAACACAGGCTTACCCTCTTTGTTGTTCACTAATTGTTCTTCGATAACATGGTGGTCGTGACCATCAATTACAGCATCCAAGCCCGTAGTATAGGCGATTAAACCCGTAGAATTGGGATGGCCTCCCGTCTTCTCGCTATCGCCCAAATGAGAGAGTGCAATGACATAATCGGCCCCGTTCCGGCGGGCTTCGTCTATAAAATGTTGGGCATTCTCGTAAAAGTTCTCGCGCATGAAGCTATAAAGCGGATTGCCCTGCTCATCGCTGAGACTTGTCACTGTGCCGCTTGTGGTTGTGGTAAATCCGATATACGCCACATCCACTTCTCCATAACGAACCATATGATAGGCAGGATAGGGATAAGTATCTGTCTGTATATTCTTAAGGTTGGCACAGACCACTGGCGCGTCCAATGCTTCTGTCAGGTCAAACATCTGCTGCATTCCGTAATCCAATTCGTGATTACCCAAAACCACCACATCATAGCCTACATAATTCATAATCTCAACGATTTGCTCACCTTTCGATATAGCACCCACAAAACCGCCACTTGCAAAATCGCCACAAGATACGGTTGACACATAATCGGTACGAGATAAACAATCGTTGCGAAGCGATACCAGCATTGGGTAGCCATCGACTGCACAATGGACATCGTTTTCATAAAGAACGATGATAGGCTCTGTTGGTAAATCGGGCAATCTTTCTTCGAAATTATCCTCATTACAAGCCCCAAATAACAAAACGCATATTAGCGATATTATCAATTCATGTTTCATTAAAGTTGTTTTCATAGATTAAAACTATTTTATTTTCATTCTTCGATTAGCCGATGAAATGGCTCCAGTCGGACATCAGACCTGTGACATTTACAACCTTTGTTACTCGTGGATAGTTGGACTTGAAGAAAATCATTTCCAACTTAACCATTGATGGGTCTTTGGGGTTTGCGTGCCCCTTGATGTTAATAGTGTACATAAAAAGACAAGGTGTTAAGGTGTTTAGTTGTTACTTTAATTTTGTTTAAGTAGCCCTAATTGGTCTTAATTAGACTACATAAAAGACTACATGAGAAGAGTAGGATCTTCGAAAAATTAAAGTTTAGACGAGTTTTTTACGGATGATCCGTACTTGTCTAACAACTCAACACCTTGTCAATCAATAGTATTTGGAATGCCTATTTATATATTCCGTAAAAAGGACTGCCCTTTACGGGCAGCCTTTTATTTTATGCATACTATAAAGGATTACTCCTCTAATAACATCTCCAAAATCTGGCATGCGGCTTTTGATACGGATGTACCAGGGCCGAAGATGGCGGCTACGCCTGCCTGATAGAGGAAGTCGTAATCCTGAGCGGGGATAACACCACCGGCAATCACCATGATGTCTTCACGACCAAGTTTCTTCAACTCATCGATAATCTGCGGCACGAGAGTCTTGTGTCCGGCGGCGAGTGAAGATACACCTACGATGTGTACGTCGTTCTCCACGGCATCACGGGCAGCCTCGGCAGGAGTCTGGAAGAGCGGTCCCATATCCACATCGAAGCCACAATCGGCATAACCGGTAGCTACAACCTTTGCACCACGGTCGTGTCCGTCCTGACCCATCTTGGCAATCATGATACGCGGACGACGTCCCTCTTTCTTCGCAAATTCTTCGGTCAGTTCGCACGCACGTACGAAATCTGCATCCTTCTTGTTTTCTGATGAATACACGCCTGATATAGTTCTAATTATTGCTTTGTAACGTCCAACAACCTTTTCGCAAGCATCGGAGATTTCGCCCAATGTTGCACGCACGCGAGCGGCCTCTACGGCCAACTCCAACAGGTTGCCTTCCTTTGTCTCCACACAACGGGTGATGGCTTCGAGTGCCTTCTGCACTTCGGCCTCGTTGCGACCTTCCTTCAGACGCTTGAGGTTTTCAATCTGCTCGAGACGTACGGCGGTGTTATCAACCTCCAGGATGTCGATGGGGTCTTCCTTCTCCAGACGGTACTTGTTAGTACCCACAATCGTCTGTGTGCCACCGTCGATACGTGCCTGAGTGCGGGCTGCGGCCTCTTCGATACGCATCTTGGGGATACCTGTCTCGATAGCCTTGGCCATACCTCCGAGGCTTTCGATTTCCTGAATGTGCTCCCATGCACGGTGAGCCAACTCGTTGGTCAATGCCTCTACGTAATAAGAACCGCCCCATGGGTCAACGTTCTTGCACACGTTGGTCTCTTCCTGAATGTAAATCTGAGTGTTACGGGCAATACGCGCCGAGAAGTCGGTGGGCAATGCAATGGCTTCGTCCAATGCATTGGTGTGGAGTGACTGAGTATGTCCGAGGGCAGCGGCCATCGCTTCGATACAGGTACGTCCTACGTTGTTGAACGGATCCTGCTCGGTGAGACTCCAGCCTGAAGTCTGTGAGTGGGTACGAAGAGCCAATGACTTAGGATTCTTCGGGTTGAATTGCTTCACAATCTTGGCCCACAACATACGGGCGGCACGCATCTTGGCAATCTCCATAAAGTGGTTCATACCAATGGCCCAGAAGAATGAGAGACGCGGTGCAAAGGCATCGATGTCGATACCTGCGGCCACACCGGCACGGAGGTATTCAAGACCATCGGCAAGGGTGTAAGCCAATTCGATGTCGGCCGTAGCACCGGCTTCCTGCATGTGGTAACCCGAGATGGAGATGCTATTGAACTTAGGCATCTTCTGTGAAGTATATTCGAAGATGTCTGAGATAATTTTCATGGAGAATGCGGGCGGATAGATGTAGGTATTACGCACCATAAACTCCTTCAAGATGTCATTCTGGATGGTACCTGCCATCTCTTCCAACTTGGCGCCCTGCTCCAATCCTGCATTGATGTAGAAGGCAAGGACGGGAAGTACGGCTCCGTTCATGGTCATTGACACGGACATCTTGTTCAAAGGAATACCGTCGAACAATACCTTCATGTTCTCCAATGAGCAGATGGACACACCTGCCTTACCTACATCGCCTACCACACGTTCGTGGTCGGGGTCGTATCCACGGTGTGTGGGGAGGTCGAAGGCAACGGAAAGTCCCTTCTGACCACTGGCCAAGTTACGACGATAGAATGCGTTACTCTCCTCGGCGGTAGAGAATCCGGCATACTGGCGGATTGTCCACGGACGGAAAGTGTACATCATTGAATAAGGGCCACGGAGATAAGGAGGAATACCGGCCACATAGTCGAGGTGCTCCATTCCTTCGAGGTCTTCCTTCGTATATACCGGCTTCACATCAATCTGCTCCGGTGTCTTCCAATTGGCTTCAATGCCATTGGCTTGTTGCCATTCAGCCCCATTCTGAGCTTTGAATCCGGCAAACACGTCTATATCTTTAAAATTCTTACGCATATTCTTATTTATTTTTAGAACACAGAGACACGGAGACACAGAGTTTTTTATTTAAAGTTCTCCATTTATCCGTCTCTTTACTCCTTGCGTCAATACAGGGACATTGAAATTTATCAGTAATCCCAATTTTTTATTGGCCAATTTCAGATAAGTCAACAATTGGACTTCATGTACGGTCTTTAGTTCTTCAACAGATTTAAGTTCCACTACAATTTCGTCCTCTACTAACAAATCTATTTTGAATTCCTTATCCAATTTAACTCCTTTATAATATAACGGGAGAATTACTTGACTCTCAACACGAAGTCCTCGGTTCTGTAATTCTTCAACCATGCAAGTCTCATAAACCGATTCCAATAAACCTGGGCCGAGTTCCTTGTGAACTTCAATCGCCGCACCTATGATATATTGGCTCAAATAATTATATGTTTCTCGCGTAAAGTTAAACATAAAGAACTCTGTGTCTCCGTGTCTCTGTGTTCAAACAAACTTATTTTAATAGTTTCGCATTATACCCACGCAGGGTTTCCAATACGTTGCAACGCACGTGGATGAAGTTCTCGATGCCGGCAGCTTTCAGGTCGTCCATGCAAGCGGGAGCACCGGCCACGATGAACATGGCACGTCCGTTGAGCGCCTGGTAGGCAGGGATAGCGTATTCGGCATACTCGTCGTCGCTTGAGCAGAGCACCACGATGTCGGCACCAGCCTTCATGGCAGCCTCTACACCTTCTTCCACGGTGGGGAAGCCAAGGTTGTCAATCACTTCATATCCGGCACAAGCCAAGAAGTTGCATGAGAATTGAGCACGAGCCTGACGCATGGCCAGGTTACCGATGGTCAGCATGAATGCTTTCGGACGTTTGCTTGAGTTCTCAGTCTCTAAACGGAGAGCCTCGAACTCACTGGCGGCACGACTCTTGTCCAATGTGGCGAACGGCTTTTCACATTCATGTTTGTGTTCGCCACCACAACAGCACTGACATCCCATCGGTGCCTTGCCTTCAGAAAGTTCGGTAAAGTTAGGATATTGGTTGGTACCGAGGAGTATCTCGCGACGCTTTGACACGGCTTCGTGACGTGCCTGATTGCTGGCATTCACGGCCTCTTGCACCTTGCCGGCCTTGATGGCGGCCATCATACCGCCTTCCTCTTCCACACCGAGGAAAATTGTCCAAGCCTGTTGGGCAATGCTTGCGGTCAGGTTTTCTATATAATAAGAACCTGCGGCAGGGTCAACCACCTTGTCGAAGTGACACTCTTCTTTGAGGAGGAGTTGCTGGTTGCGGGCAATGCGCTCAGAGAAGTCATCGGCCACCTGATAAGCCTTGTCGAAGGGAGACACGGTGATAGAGTCCACACCGGCAAGGGCTGCACTCATGGCCTCTGTCTGAGTACGGAGCATGTTTACGTGTGCATCAAACAAGGTGAGGTTGAACGTTGAAGTCTCGGCGTGAGCCTTCATCTTGCAAGCGCAATCGCACTTGGGCTCATACTGCTTCACGATGTTTGCCCAAAGCATGCGTGCGGCACGGAATTTGGCAATCTCGAGGAAGTAGTTCGAACTGATACCGAAGTTGAACTTGATTTTCTTGGCCGCTTCGGTAGCATCCACACCGGCTTCTACGAGAGCGTTCAAGTATTCGTTACCCCAAGCAAGGGCGTAACCCAACTCCTGACTGATGTACGAACCGGCATTGTTCAGCTCAATGGCGTTCACCGTGATGCAACGATACTTCGGCAAAGCCTTCATCACCTCTACCAATTCCTTGGCGGTAGCAACGTAGTTTGTCAAGTCCTTACCGCGCACCATCATCTTGCCCATGGGGTCGTAGTTGACAGAGCCACGCAAGGCGTTGAGGTCATATCCTTTCTGAGTGAAATAGGCTACCAGCAAGTTGGCCAGCATGACGGTGGCACCTTGGCAGGTAGAGAAGTTAAGTTCGATGCAATCGGCACAGATGCCGTCGAGGAGTGTAGCGATGAACTCGGCACTCAAGTCCTTCTTGCGGAGGCTGAAGCCCAATGAATCCACACCTTTGTTCAAGATGTCCAGTGCCTTGGCGTTAGCCTCTTTCGGGCAATCCACCTTGATATCCTGACGCACCAGCCAAGTGTTATCATTCTTTTTTGTACCACGCAAGTAGGGGAACTCGCCGGGCAAAGCCTCGGTAGTCTTCAGGTTCTCCAGGTCCTCCTTGCGATAGAAGGGCTTCACTTTAAAACCCTCATTGGTCTTCCAAACCAATTTCTTTTCAAAGTCCGCGCCCTTCAAGTCAACATTGATCTTGTCCAACCACTCTTGGGTAGAGACCGGCGCAAAGTCAGCGAAAAGTTTTTCTTTACTATTTGCCATAGTCTTGTTTTAGATTATTATTAATGTTATACAGTTTGCGTTCTACTATCTCTTAATCTTAATAAAGCGCAAAAATAAGGAATAAAAACGATGTAGAGAAAATTTTCCCCGATTTTCCTTTAGGAAAATGTTTTTTTTAATAGAAGGTTCTTCAATTTGGTTGAGGTCCCATTTTGAGGATATATACTACAACTGCAAAGTAATATATACTCCATTGGCAAAATAAGTGCACTCTGTTGGCAAGGTAAGTGCAATTGAAAAAGAGATTCCAAACAAAAAGACACGGAATAACAGGACTTCTTCTTCTCCGAAACGAAATTCAGAACCTCTGTTACTCCGTGCCTCAATGAAGTTTAATTCAAGCTGTTGTTATAATGTAACTTGCTTGTTATTTGTTGCATTTGTCACAGCTGAGCACTTTCCAAACGAGAGCAGAAAGAGTAGCACCAACAAACGGGCCAACGATGAATACCCAAAGTTGTGCAAGTGCATCGCCACCCTCAAATACGGCAGGAGCTATACTACGAGCTGGATTAACGGAAGTTCCGGTGTAGTGAATTCCGACCAAATGGATGAGAATCAGTGAAAGACCGATGGCGAGACCTGCGAAATTTCCAGCCCCTACTTTGCTGTCAGTTGTGCCCAAAACGACCAATACGAAGATGAAAGTCAGAACAATTTCTGCAATCAGACCATTCATCACATCACCAGAGCAGGCGTTTGCACCTGTGGCTGTTCCTTCAGGAGTCAAACCTGATACTAATAGAGCCAAAAGAGCAGAACCGATGAAAGCACCGATTACCTGGAAAACCATGTACATGGCTGCATCTTTACCGCTAATGCGTCCTGTCAGGAGGCATCCCAATGTTATTGCAGGGTTGATGTGGCAACCACTGATACCACCAATAGTGTAGGCCATGGCTACAACGGCCAATCCGAAAGCTACGGCTGTTCCAATGACAGAAGCAGGATCTACACCGCAATTGAGGCTAACGGCTGTGCCGCAACCCATCAGTACAAGAACCATTGTACCGATCATTTCTGCTAAGTACTTTTTCATGTCTTTAAATGTTTGTTTGAATAATTAATAATTAACATCGGCAAAGTTAGTACATTTAATATTAACAGAAAAGGATTTTTATCAAAAATGACACGTGAAAATATAAAAAAGTTGTGCCTGATACGTTTTTTTTGTGAAAAAACATTTGAGATGAAGCTAATTGAGTATCTTTGCAACAGAAAAAATCAGATAGATATGAAAGTAACAATTATCGGAGCTGGAAATATGGGTGGTGCCATAGCCCGTGGATTGGCTAAAGGGCATATGGTGAAAGTAGCGGACATTACTGTTTCTGATCCTTCTGTTCCAATATTGCAATCGCTGAAAAAAGATTATCCGGAAATGGCTGTGACGGGAAATAATGCAGAAGCCGTTCGGGATGCGGAATTGATAATAGTGGCAGTGAAGCCTTGGCTGATGCAGAGTGTGTTGAGTGGACTGACTTGGCGCAAGGAACAGGTGTTGGTATCAGTTGCAGCCGGGGTCACTTTTGAACAATTGGTGGAATTTACAGGAAATATAGGTATGACGATGTTCCGTTTGATTCCCAATACGGCTATTTCCCAATTGGAAAGCATGACCCTTATAGCTTCGTACAAAGCGACTCCGGAACAAGAGGAGTTGTTGCTCGGATTGTTTAATGAGATGGGATTGGCTATGCTCGTCCCTGAATCCCAAATGGGAGCAGCCACGGCTGTCACTTCTTGTGGTATAGCCTACGTGTTGAAGTATATACAAGCAGCCATGCAGGCCGGTGTAGAGATGGGGCTGTATCCAAAGGATGCTCAGCGCATGGTGGCTCAGAGTGTAAAGGGGGCTGCTGCTCTTATTTTGGAAAATGATACCCATCCGGCGGTGGAAATCGATAAAGTGACGACTCCCGGAGGTATAACCATCAAAGGATTGAATGAATTGGAACATGCCGGATTTACTTCTGCGATAGTGAAAGCCATGAAGGCAAGCCGGTGAATACAGAGTGAAAGTGTGAATTGAGAAAATTTTGTCAAATTATATAATAGGAATACAATGAACGATCATATTAAGCAAATAGCCGCGCGCTTGCGTGGGCTGCGTGAAGTGTTGGAGCTGTCGGAAAGGGAACTGGCTGATAGTTGCCATCTGTCTTTGGAAGAATATCAGGCCATGGAGAGTGGTGAAAAAGATATTTCGGTAAGTGCTTTGCAGGCCATTGCACGCCGCTACGGTATAACATTGGATGTGCTGATGTTTGGCGAAGAACCAAAAATGAGTTCTTATTTCTTGACGCGTGCAGGTAAAGGTGTGTCAGTAGAACGACGGAAAACCTATAAATACGAAGCTTTGGCTTCGGGATTCAGAGACCGTAAAATCGATCCGTTCATTGTGACTGTAGAACCGAAAGAAGAGGATATTCACCTTAATAGTCATGAAGGGCAAGAGATGGATTATGTGTTGGAAGGGCGTTTGATGGTGGTGCTCGGTGAGAAAGAAATAGTTCTCAATACGGGGGATAGCCTCTACTATAATGCACTGCAGCCCCACGGTATGAAAGCTTTGGACGGGAAACCTGTGAAATTTTTGGCAGTGATAATGTAATACAATACAATACAATAAATATAACTTATGATAGAGAGATTTTTGAAGCAGACAGTGTTCTCTTCGCAAGAAGACTATAAGAAGAATCTGCATATCCTTGTGCCGGAAAACTTTAACTTCGCTTATGATGTAGTGGATGTGTATGCTGTCGAACAGCCTGAAAAGAAAGCATTGCTGTGGACTAATGACCATGGAGAAGAACGGCAGTTTACTTTTGCTGATATGAAGCGCGAAACAGATCGTACGGCTGCTTATTTTCAGACCCTCGGTATCGGGAAGGGGGATCCGGTGATGCTTATCTTGAAAAGACGTTATGAGTTCTGGTTCTCTATCCTGGCTTTACATAAGTTGGGGGCTGTGGTGATTCCTGCTACACATTTGTTGACAAAGAAAGATATTGTTTACCGGTGCAATGCTGCTGGTATAAAAGCCATTATTGCAGCCGGAGAGCAGGTTATCACTGATCACATAGTAGCAGCAATGCCAGACTGTCCTACGGTATCAGCTTTGGTAAGTGTCGGCCCGGATGTTCCCGAGGGATTTGGCGATTTCCATCAAGGCCTGGAAAATGCACCGGCTTTTGTTCGTCCTGAGAAAGTGAATACTAACGATGACGTGATGCTGATGTATTTTACTTCAGGTACAACAGGAGAACCTAAAATGGTGGCTCATGACTTCACTTATCCGCTCGGACATATTACAACGGGCTTCTTGTGGCACTATCTGCACGATGGAAGTTTGCATCTGACTATAGCCGATACCGGTTGGGGAAAGGCTGTGTGGGGTAAATTGTATGGACAGTGGTTTGCGGGTGCAAACATATTCGTGTATGACCACGAGAAATTCACTCCGGCAGACATCTTGCACAAAATAGAGCAATATCGCATTACATCACTTTGTGCACCTCCGACCATTTATCGTTTTCTGATTCGGGAAGATTTGCGTAAATTTGACCTCTCTTCATTGGAATATTGCACTACGGCTGGCGAAGCTCTGAATGGGGCTGTTTATGACACCTTCAAGGAATTGACAGGCATCCGCCTGATGGAAGGATTTGGCCAAACTGAAACAACATTGACGTTGGCTACTTTCCCTTGGATGGAACCGAAACCAGGAAGTATGGGAGTGCCTAATCCACAATATGACATTGACTTGTTGACTCCTGATGGACGTTCGGCAGAAGATGGAGAACAAGGGCAAATTGTAATCCGGACTGATAAAGGGAAACCTCTTGGGCTCTTTAAAGAATATTATCGTAATGCGGAACTGACAAAGGATGTCTGGAATGAAGGCATTTATTACACGGGGGATGTAGCTTGGCGTGACGAAGATGGTTATTATTGGTTCGTAGGACGTGCCGATGATGTTATCAAAAGTTCTGGTTATCGTATTGGGCCCTTCGAGGTGGAGAGTGCTCTGATGACTCATCCCGCTGTGGTAGAATGCGCTATCACTGGAGTACCGGATGAGATTAGAGGACAAGTGGTGAAAGCTACCATTGTGTTGGCTAAGGACTATAAGGAACGTGCTGGCGAGGAATTGGTCAAGGAATTGCAAGATCATGTGAAGCGTGTGACGGCTCCTTATAAGTATCCGCGTGTCATTGAATTCGTGAATGAATTGCCAAAAACTATCAGTGGAAAGATACGTCGGGTGGAAATTCGTCAGAACGAGAAAAAATAGAAGAACAAACCTGTTTGGAAATGTGTTGTGAGAACAGTCCTGCATGAAAGACGCAATCCGTGGGACAGAGAGAGATGGAGCAAATGTGTGACTTTTAATATTATAAGAAGTATGAAAGAAGTGTTTGAAGGCTCTTTGTGGGAAGCTGAAATTGTGAAAGGTCTGTTGCAGTCGGACGGTATAAAGTGTACGGTGTACGACGAAACGATGGGAGCAGTAACTTCGCCTTATTTGACTGTGGGAGGTAGTGTCAAAGTGTTCGTTGGCGAGGATGATTATGTCAGGGCACACGATATCGTTTCCTCACGGTGACACATAATTCGTTTGGAGATGAGAAAAGGAAAAAAGGCTTGGATTGGTTGTTGTTTTGTCTGCATCCTGTCGTTAGTCGCTTGTACAAGAGCTATTGATGACGGGTGGGAGGAACCGGACACGGAACATGCGGTACAGGTACAGACAAGGGCAGAGACTGATGTCATCTATCCGGTTCGGTTGTACGCATTTGACAGTGAAACAGGAGAGCTGGTGGCACAAACAAGCGTACAGACTGCTGAAGAAAATATAAGGCTTGGCCTTGTAGAGGGAAGTTATCGGTTGGTTGCTTTGGGAGGGGCGGAGGAATGTGTGATTCCTTCGGCTCCGACATTGGAAGATGTAATAACTGTACCCGAAGAGGGAATGATGCAGGCTCCTATGCAAATGGGAAGTGCTGATGCCTATATAACAAAAAGTACAACGATAAATTTGAATCTGGCCTACCAGGTAGCTGCAGTCGAACTGGAACTGATGCAGGTTCCTGCGGATGTGACGGCGGTGAGTGTTACTTTGTCATCTTTGTATGACGGATTGGCATTGGATGGAACATATACTGGTAATGCTCAGGTCACTGTGGACTTGGCCGAAAAAGGTGATGGTGTTTGGAGTGCTCCGGAATTCTACGTCTTCCCCGGTGTGTCGAAACAATTGAAATTGAGTATTTCGTTGAATAGGTTGGGGGGTGAAGAAATATATGGATATACTTGTGACAAAACGTTGGAAGTTGCTACTCCTTATTCACTTGTTGGCAGCTATATGGGTGGCTTTGCTGTAAGTGGGAATTTTACGGTGCTTGGTTGGAATGAACCGCAGACTTTCAACTTCTTGTTTGGGAATGAAATGGATGAAGATGAAGTTGGAGATGGAGAAGTTGTCGAAGATGAAGGTGAGAAGATTGCTTCTCCTGGGACATTTTGGAATGGATTTTTTGTTGGTGCGGTAGATAATGTGACTGAGAGCGGAGCAGACTTGTTGTTGCTTAGCCGGGACGAATGGCATAATGTCCCCTCGGCTAATAATTTGGAACAACCGGAATTGGCCCAGATGTTGGTGGAAGAATATGAAGAAGAGGGATTGACAGGATGGTCCATCCCGACGATTGATGAGGCTAAGGCTATACGGACGGCGATTGGCAATACGGCTTTGGTGACAACGAATTCAACGCTTGAATCCAATGGCTTTATGCCGCTTTCGGACAATGTGGAGGATGAAAACGGGAATAATGTACGCTATCTTTGCGATGCAGGTGTCCGTGCGCTTGCTTGGAATGAGAACACCAGCAAGTCCGTATCGAAAGCAGGAACGAAAAGAACCTATTATTTAAGGGCGGTGAAAAGAGTGGCAGTAAAATTGGCAAATAATCAGTAGCAGCATGTTTTTTCTTTAAAAAATGCAATGAATTGCCTTTGCTATGCAAATTATGCGTATATTCGCCGAGAAATTCAAAATCGAAGTCTAACACGTAAATTTTAAATAAATAATGAACAGACCTTTTGCTATACTGGCTGCTGTAGCTTTGAGTATGACAATGTGTGCACAACAGGAAGACCCTGTTATCATGCGTATCAATAACAAGGATATAACACGTGCAGAATTTGAATATTCTTACAATAAAAACAACACGGAGAGCACATTGGATAGAAAATCCTTGGGTGAGTATGTACAGTTGTTTGTTGATTTCAAATTAAAAGTGGCAGCTGCTGAAGAGATGGGGTTGGATACGTTGTCTTCATTTAAGAAAGAGTTCAAAGGTTATCGCGACCAACAGGCACAAGAATATTTGATTGATACGGCATTTATCGAAAATGAGGCTCGTAAGGTGTATGAAGCGACTTTGACAAACATTGGAGAAGAAGGCTTGGTGCGTACGGCACATATTTTGTTGCGAATTCCGCAGGACGCGGACGTGACTGTCCAAGAGCGTATAAAGGCACGTATGGACTCTATTTATCAGGTGCTGAAAACGGGTACTGAGTTTGGTGAGTTGGCTACAAAGTTGTCCGAAGATCCGGGAAGTGCCCGTCAGGGAGGTGTGCTCCCTTGGCTCTTCGCCAAACAGGTCTATCCGGAATTTGCACGTGTGGCATATAGCCTGCAGGTGGGAGAATTGTCACAGCCCTTTCTTTCTCCTGCCGGTGTACATGTAGTGAAATTGTTGGATAAAAAACAGTTTGAACCGTATGAATTTCATAGAAAAGACATTCATGCATTCTTGGAACGTCGTGGCATTCGTCAGAAGGCTATAGAGGTGAAGGCCGATTCGCTTTTTGTGCAATACGGTGGGAAGGTAAAACGTGAGGATGTGCTGGCCTATGAAGACAGCTTGTTGGATACGAAATATCCAGAATTCAAATACCTGATGCAAGAGTATTATGACGGTCTGTTACTTTTTGAAGCAAGCAACCGCTGTGTGTGGGAGAAAGCTGCTCAAGATGAAGCAGGCTTGGAACAGTATTTTAAGAAAAACAGGAAGAAATACGTGTGGGATATTCCACGATTCAAGGGTGCTGTGATACACTGTGTTACACCTGAATTGGCAGAGCAAGTGAAAAAGGCTATGAAGAAAATGCCGGAAGATCAGTGGAGGAAATACATACAAAAGGATATCAATCAGGATACCTTGAGATTGGCATTCCTGGAGAGAGGACTCTTCAAACTGGGCGATAATGCAAATGTTGATTATCTGGCTTTCAAACAAGGTGAACTCAAAACAAGAGAGAATTACCCTTATCCCGTGATTGTCGGCAAAGTGCAAAAGAAATATCCGGAATCTTATCGCGATGTGCGTGGACCACTGGTGGCAGACTATCAAACTGAGTTGGAGAAATTGTGGGTACAGGAACTCCGTAAGAAATACAAAGTGGAGATTTATGAGGATGTTCTTGGAACAGTGAACAATCATTGAAAAAAACGATGCCTGTTGTGAAACTGTGGCTATTGGCATGGCTGGTGGGAATAGGGTTGGTTGCTTGTAAGCACTCCAAAGACCATCAAGGACAAACACCTCTGGTGGAGGTGGATGGCAATTTTTTGTATGTAGAGGATTTGCGTAAAGTGCTGCCGGCCAATGTCTCAAAAGATGATAGCCTGCTTTTTGCGGAACATTATATTCGAAATTGGATAGAGGATGTCTTGCTGCTGGTAAATGCGGAACGCAATGTGCAAGAAGATGAGAATATTCATCAATTGGTGGAAAATTATCGTCGGGCATTGGTCTTGCATAGATACCAGCAAAAGTTAATGGAACAACGTCTTGCTTTCGAAATCAGTGAAAGTGAAATTGATAGTTTTTATCGGGAGAATACATCTCAATTTTTGTTGGAGCAGCCAATGGTGAAAGGGCTCTATATAAAGGTTCCTTTGAATGCCAAAGGGATGAATAATGTGCGGCAATGGTACAAGAAAAAGGACCAGGAGGTGATTGAAAAAATGGAGAAATACAGTTTGCAGCACGCTGTGGATTACCTCTATTTTTATAATCATTGGTTGTATTTGGATGAAATATTTGACCGGATACCTGTAAAGGTGGACGATGCAGCAGAGTATGTCCGTCGCAATATGGACGTAGAAGTGCGTGATACCGCTTTTTGCTATTTTATGCACATTGATACTTTGTTGCTTGCCGGGCAGCCGATGCCAATTGATTATGCGAAGAATGAAATTCGTGAAATATTGATGAATATGAGGCAGGTGGATTTCATGAAGCAAGTGAAGGGTAAGCTTTATGAGGAGGCGCAGAATGAGCAGCGGATAATTTATCATTATTAACGTTAGATTATTACAGAATAAAAGTGTAAAGAATAAGGAATATGAGTCTGAAAATTAGAATATTGCTTTGGTGTGCACTGTGTGTGTGGAGTGTAAACGGCTATGCGCAGGATAATGTGATAGATGAGGTTGTTTGGGTGGTTGGTGACGAAGCCATTATGAAATCGCAGGTGGAAGAGGAACGTATTCGTGCCCAGTACGAAGGACGTAGGTTTGACGGAGATCCATATTGTGTAATCCCGGAAGAACTTGCTTTGCAGAAACTTTTTTTGCATCAAGCTGCCATTGATAGTATAGAGGTGACAGATGCGGAATTGATGAGTCAGGTTGATCGCCAAATGAATTATTATATCAACCAACTTGGTTCGAAAGAGAAAATGGAAGAGTATTTTCAAAAGACCCAGTTGCAGATTAGGGAGGAATTGCGCGAATTGGCACGTAACAATCTGACAATGCAGAAAATGCAGCGTAAATTGATGGAAAATGTGAAGGTTACTCCTGCAGAAGTGCGTCGTTATTTCAAGAATCTGCCCATAGACAGCATTCCATATATACCCACTCAAGTCGAAGTGCAGATTATAACGATTGAACCCAATATCCCCAACGAAGAGATTGACCGGGTGAAGGCACGTTTGCGTGAATTTACCGAACGGATAGTTACGGGAGAAACACAGTTCTCGACGTTGGCATTGCTTTATTCTGAGGATAAGGCGAGTGCAGTGCATGGAGGCGAATTGGGCTTTAAAGGAAAGGGGGAGTATGTTCCTGAATTTGCGAATGTGGCTTTTAACTTGAATGATCCGAAAAAAGTATCTAAAATTGTCGAAACAGAATTCGGGTATCATATCATCCAATTGATAGAAAAACGTGGAGACCGTGCCAATGTACGCCATATCTTGCTGAAACCGCAAGTGGCTGAGGAAGACTTGATGGCTTCTTTGAGTCGTTTGGATTCCATTGCAGATGACATTCGAAATGCAAAATTTACTTTTGAAGAGGGTGCTACTCATATCTCCAGCGACAAAGATACGCGTATGAATAAGGGGTTGATGCCTAATCCCATGAATGGTACATCAAAATTCGAGATGCAGGAATTACCGCAGGAGGTCGCTCGTGTAGTTGACAAGATGAATGTCAATGAGGTTTCTGAACCTTTTATTATGATCAATTCCAAAGGAAAGGAGGTATGCGCTATCGTTAAGTTGAAATCACGCATCAAGGGACATAAGGCTACTTTGGCGGAAGATTTTCAAGCCATGAAAGAGGTAGTGTTGCTGAAAAAACAACAAGAAATACTGAATAAATGGATTGTAGAAAAACAGAAAAGTACCTATATTCGCATCAATGAAAAATGGAGGAACTGTGAATTCAAATATCCGGGTTGGATACATTGAAAATGAAAAATAGACAGATGCGTAATAATAATGAAAGAATAAGTACATTCGGACACAGAATTCTATTGATTGGCGTTCTGTGTCTGTTTGTTGTTTCTCTGATAGCTGGAGGAATGCCTGAGGGGGAGCAATCTGCTGCAAGAGAAAATTCGCAGAAGAAACCGATGAAGGTGACATTGCTTCATGCCGACCGCACCATTCAAAGGGCAGCCAATAAGGATCTTCAGATTTTGGAGGGGAATGTCGAGTTCTTGTATGACAGTATCTATATGTATTGTGATACGGTCTATTACTATAAATCCCGTAATTACTTTGAGGCTTTTGGTGATGTGAAAATGAATCAGGGGGACACTCTATTCCTTTATGGGGATTATCTTTATTATGATGGTAATGAACGTTTGGTTCAGGTGCGTGAGAATGTGAGGATGGAAAATAAGAATGTGGTTTTACTGACTGACAGTCTGGATTATGACCGGGTCTATAATTTGGGATATTACTTTGATGGTGGAACCTTGATGGATTCAGTAAATGTGCTTACTTCAGAATGGGGAGAGTATAGTCCACAGACAAAAATTTCGGTCTTCAACTATGACGTAAAATTGGTGAATCCGCAGTTTGTACTTACTTCTGACACCTTAATATATAATACTGTAACGAAAGTTGCCAACATTGTCGGTCCATCGGACATAGAGAGTGGGAATAGCCGTATTTATTCTGAAATGGGATATTATAATACGGTTGGAAGGAAAGCGTATCTGCTTAATCGTTCGGTGTTGATGAATCAGGGAAAGGAACTTGTCGGTGACAGCATCTTTTATGATGAAACGTTGAAGTTTGGGGAGGCTTTTGGAAATGTCTATATGAATGATTCCGTTAACAAGACAATGTTGACAGGAGAGTATTGCTACTCCAATGAACTGACGGGATATGCTTTCGCCACTGATAAGGCGGTGGCAATAGATTATTCTCAGGGAGACAGCCTCTATATGCATGGCGACACCTTGAAACTCGTCACTTTCTTTATAGATACAGACTCTATGTACCGCCAGATGCAGGCTTATCATAAGGTCCGTTTTTATAGGATAGACCTCCAAGGTGTGTGCGATTCTATGGTATTTGATTCTCAGGACTCTTGCCTGACAATGTATTCCGATCCTGTGTTATGGAATGCCGGACAGCAGTTGTTGGGTGAAGAAATAAAAGTTTATATGAATGACAGTACGATAGATTGGGCTCATATTGTCAATCAGGCCTTGACGGTAGAGAAAAAAGATTCCGTCCATTTTAATCAAGTGGCAGGTCGGGAAATGAAGTTCTTTTTTGAGGGGGGAGATATCCGGAAGGCAGAAGTGACCGGAAATGTACAATCAATATTTTATCCGGAGGATGAAGACAGCGTCATGATGGGAATGAATTTCATTGAATCCAGCAAACTGAATCTTTACCGTAAGGACGGTAAAATGGAACGCATTGTCTTTATAACCAAGCCTGTGGGTACTTTTACCCCCATGTTCTTGATTGAACCATCCAAAATGAAATTGGAAAATTTCGCATGGTTTGACTACATGCGACCGAAAAATAAAGAGGATATCTTCCATTGGAGGGGCAAGAATGCCGGTGAAGAGTTGAAAAAGACTGTTCGTAGGGAAGTGCCGTTGCCCACATTGGATAAATTCAAAAAGAAGTAATCTGAAAAAAGAATAGCTATGGGAATGTTTACTCAACGGAAGCCACGTGGTTTCCAACATCATTGGATATATGTGGATGAACGCAAGGAAAAACTCCAAAAGATGGAAGAAAAGGCTAAACGTGATTTGGGTTTATTGCCACCGGAGGAATATAAGCCTGGCGAACTGATTAGGGGGAGTATAACAGGGGCAAGCAAACACCTGAATCGGAGGAAAGAAAAACGTTCGTTGAGTACTCCCGTTGTACTTGTGGCTTTAGGGATAGCATTATTCTTTTTACATTATCTGGTGACGGGTAGTTGGTCGTTCTGAATGGGGTAATAGGTAGTGTATGAGTGACATCATTAGATTGTTGCCGGATTCGGTAGCTAACCAGATTGCGGCAGGTGAAGTGATACAACGCCCGGCTTCCGTCGTAAAGGAATTGGTAGAAAATGCAATAGATGCGGGCGCACAGAATATAGACATCCTGATTATGGATGCAGGAAAGACGTGTATTCAAGTGGTGGATGATGGAAAAGGTATGTCGGAAACTGACGCTCGTCTGGCTTTTGAGCGTCATGCAACTTCTAAGATACGTGAGGCTGCCGATTTGTATGCTTTGACTACCATGGGGTTTCGTGGAGAAGCCTTGGCTTCCATTGCGGCAGTGGCACAGGTGGAGTTGCGCACCCGTCGGGCAGAAGATGAATTGGGTACATGCCTTATGATTTCCGGTTCCAAGGTTGAGGGACAGGAACCGATGGCTTGTCCCATAGGTTCTAATTTCTCTGTAAAAAATCTCTTTTTTAACATACCTGCCCGGCGGAAATTCTTGAAGTCAAATCAGACGGAACTGAATAATATATTGACGGAAATTGATCGTATCGTATTGGTTCATCCTGAAGTGTCGTTCAGTGTGCAACACAATGGAACAGAGTTGTATCGTTTGCCTGCAGCAGCGTTGAGGATGCGTCTGATGAATGTATTTGGAAAGAAGTTGAACGAGCAACTGTTGACAGTGGAAGTGGACACCACTTTAATCCAATTGTCGGGATATGTGGCCAAACCTGAGTTCTCGCGCAAAAAGGGATTCCATCAGTATTTTTTTGTTAATGGGCGCTATATGCGGCACCCCTATTTCCATAAAGCGGTGTTGGAGGCGTATGAACAGCTTGTACCTGTAGGTGAACAAATCTCTTATTTTATTTATATGAAGGTGGATCCTGCCAACATAGACGTGAATATCCACCCGACCAAGACAGAGATAAAATTTGATAATGAACAAGCTATTTGGCAGATATTGGCCGCTGCCGTCAAGGAGTCATTAGGTAAATTCAATGCAGTCCCTTCCATCGATTTTGATACGGTGGGGATGCCGGACATTCCCTCCCAATCCTCAGATTCGGAATGGCCCGTTGAAATGCCGAAGGTAACTTATAATCCGAATTTCAATCCTTTTGAATCTACGTCAGAATATGCCAGTTCCCGCTCGTCTTCCGTTGATTGGGAGGGAGCTTATCGTGGATTGGAGAAAACTGCATTTGTCCCTCGGAACGACGTCGCCTCAGCATTGTGTGGAGCAGATGATTATTCTGACGAAAGTCTTTTGTTTCAGGAGACTGCTTCATCCGGTTCATCCTCACATGATTTGGAAACGATGACATTCGTTTCTTCCATCAATGCATCTCCGGCATCAACCATGCACTATCAATTCAAAGGGCAGTATATTGTCACATCTGTAAAATCAGGTTTGATGCTGATTGACCAGCAACGGGCTCATATACGTGTCTTATATGATAGGTATTTGAGTCAAATGGAGATGCAGCGTGGTGTATCCCAAGGAGTCCTATTCCCAGAGATTGTACAGTTCACTCAGGCAGAACAAATAGTGCTTGAAGCTGTGGACGAAGATTTGCAGGCGGTGGGTTTTGATTTGTCCAATTTAGGTGGTGGTAGTTTCTCTATCAACGGGGTACCGGTTGGGACGGAAGGAGTCGATCCGGTAGAATTGCTACGACGGATGGTGGCTGCAGCCATAGAAAAAGGCTCTGATATAAAGGAGGAAGTCCGTTCTGTTGTGGCTCTGTCGTTGGCAAAATCTGCGGCCATTGTGAAAGGGCAGGTTTTGAGTGATGCGGAAATGGATGATTTGGTAAGTTCTCTCTTTGTAAGCTCCTCACCAAACTATACACCGGACGGAAAAAAGATTTTGACTGTCATTACACTGGAGGAGATTGAAAAAAGTCTCAAATAGCCCCGAAAATTGTAGAACTTGCTTTTAAAGAACTGTTTTATGGCGAATATTGTGAATTATTTGCTATATTTTTCAGAATTATTAGTCCTATTAAAAAAAAATAGTTATTTTTGCAGCCTAAAATAGGCTCGTTGAATGACTTTTACGAATAGTCACTCCCTCTTCCTGAAGAGCAAACAAAGGGAAAAAGAGGATTGATGAAAGAACAAATGTTAGAGATGGGCTGTTATTTGAAATGTTAGTGTGAGTAAATTTAGTAATTTATTAATAGAAAAAGTATGAAAAAGTTAATGGTTGCGCTGGCTGCTGCCAGCATGTCTGTGGCTACTTATGCTCAGACTGAAACAGTGGAAGTCGTAGAGGTTCCTACTGAAAAGTACAGCGTTCAGACAAACAAGTTCTGGAACAATTGGTTTATTCAGGCTAATGGTGCTTTCAGTGCATTCTATTCCAGCCAGGAGCAGGGTGTAGGCAAGAGTCCGTTTGAAGAAGCACGTCGTGAGTTCGGATTCAGCGTTGCTGTAGGTAAATGGTTCACTCCCGGTTTGGGATTGCGTACTAAATTCAATGGAATTTGGGGTAAGGCAGTTCTCGGTGAGAAGGCATTTGGCGAAGAGTCTGTGGACATGGATTACTGGAATATCCACGAAGACGTTATGTTTAACTTGAGCAATATGCTCTGTGGTTACAACGAAAAGCGTGTATGGAACTTCATTCCTTACTTGGGTGCCGGTGTGGCTCGCAACTGCTCAGGAAACATGTATGGCATGACCTACAATGGTGGTATCTTGAATACGTTCCGTTTGGGTAGCCGTTGGTCTGTAAACCTCGAGTTGGCTGCAATGTTTGCTGAAGCTGATCTGGATGGTCTTGGCAATAATGTTCGTGGCTTCAGAGGCTTTGACAAGGCTTTCACTGCAGAAGTAGGTTTCACTTATAACCTCGGAAAGACTGGTTTCAAGAATACTCCGGACGTAGATGCTATCATGGCATTGAACGCTTCTCAGTTGGATGCTTTGAATGCAGCTTTGGCTGATCAGCAGGCTGAAAATGCCAAGTTGAAGAGCGAGTTGGCTAAGAAACCCAAAGAAGTCATTAAGACTGAAACTGTTTACAAGGCTTCTGGTGCTCCTCAGTCTGTATTCTTCAACATCGGTTCTTCTAAGATCGCTTCTAAGAAGGAAATCGTTAACCTTGAGGCTATCGCTAACGTAGCTAAGGAAAACAACTCTAAGGTGACAATCACTGGTTATGCTGATAGCGCTACAGGTAGTGCTTCATACAACCAGTCACTCTCAGTGAAGCGTGCTGAGGCTGTTGCCAAGGAATTGGAGAAATTGGGTGTAAGCCGCGATCAGATGATTATCGAAGGCAAGGGTGGCGTTGCTACTTTGAAGCCTGCTTCTTACAACCGTCGTGTGATTGTTGAAATCAAGTGAAAATAATTTTTCACAGATGATATAATATCATCATGGTGCTTGCCGGAAGGGTAGTGATACTCTTCCGGCATTTTTTTTCAATGAAGCTGAAGGTCAATCTGTAAAGCCTGTATGTACCGGCCATCCACTTTGACCGTGTATTGGATTGGGCAGCCAAATGACTATCCCTAAACTGAAATGAATATAATGAGACTGAATAACCAACCTGTGAAGCCAGTGCGTGTGCCGCCCACCCGCTTCGACCGTGTGTTAGATTTGGCGGCCCTGTTTTTGGTCGTGTTACTTTGGGTGTTGGCCATCTATTTTTTTATTGATGCGCCTGACAAGGTTCCTACAGGATTCGATGCTGCGGGCAATCCGCGCGGATGGGGCAGTGCAGTATTTTATTTCTTCATGAGCGGTATGGGGACGTTTTATGCCGTGGCCATGTTCTTTGCCGCCTACTTCCCCCAATTCATCAATATGCCAGTCGTGTTGAAAGAGAGTACCGTAGTTCCCCAGTCGGCCCTGATGATACGCTGTTGCCGTTGGCTGAACATCGTGGGGTTAGCCATGTTCCTCTTTATCCTCTTTCAGATGTCAGCCTACCAATACGAGGCGTTGCGCATGGATGCCTCCCTCTTCGTTGCAGGCATGATTGGAAATGTGTTCCTGATGCTTGGTGTCATCATCTATTACTCTGTACGCATTTCGCGGGTGAAGTAAAACTTACTAAATCGTGTATAGATATGAAACAACACTACTTTTATTGGACAGTGTAGTGGATTGGAATAAGTGATAAAAGCGGCAAGATGTTTGTTGGTAAATAAACTATTTGTATTTTTGCAGACATAAAGTCATAGGGTATGTTTGAAGAAGAGATTAAGATTTACGAAACAGTCCTGGCTGAATATCGGCAAAAGATATCTCAACGGATGAATGGTGATGAGTTGAAAGAGTATAATGAAATACTTTTTTCGGCTCACAGTTGTGGTATCGAAGGAAACTCGTTCAGTGTGGACGACACCCGCGAATTGAAAGAAAAGGGATTGGGGCTGATTCCACAAGGAAAGACCCTTTATGAGGCATTCGAAATCTTGGGACACTTCAAGGCATACGAATTTTTGTTGGGGAAGAAAGAGGAACCGTTGACAGAGGAACTCCTGAAAGAGACACACCGCATTCTGATGGAGCACACCTTGCCTTATAAGTGTCCGGGGGCAGTGCCGGGCGAATATACGGATGCTGACATGTGTGCCGGCGACACCATCTTTGGTGAACATGAAACCTTGATTGCGCGTGTTCCCCAATTATTGGATTCCACCCAGCAGGCCATTAGCGAGGGGCGTGTGCATCCCATGGTGCTGGCCGCCCGTTTCCATGGTTTCTTTGAATATCTCCACCCTTTCCGTGATGGAAACGGACGCATCGGACGTCTGTTTTCCAACTTTATCCTCCACAAGGCCGGACATCCTATCGTCATCATCCGCCAGGAGAACAAGGGTGAATACATCCATGCCTTGCGTTGCATCCGTACCGAAAGGACAGACGAACACCTGATAGCCTTCTTCTTCCGTATGGCCATCGAACGCATGCAACGCGAAATGGAGGAAAAGAAGAGCGGAACAAAGCTTATGAGTTTCCTTTTCTGAGAGCTTGATGTTCCTTTTCTTTTATCTCTGCCATCCCGCTTGGCAGACGTCTGCCACTACGTTGGCAGTACACTGCCAACGGCGAGGCAACGAACTGCCATCACCGTGGCAGTAACATAAAGTCGGTGTGTGTTCTTCGTTCTTTCCTTTACTTCACCCTCTCCAATCCCATCTTCTTGGCTTTTTTCTTAGCGTGTCCAATTTGATGGATTCTGTTTTGAGTTCTTTTTCAACGCTTAAGTCTATGAGGTTCAGTAGTAACTATAACTCTCCCTCTAAGTTAAAGGGAGTCCCCGTAGGGGGAGGGCATGTGTCCGTAAAATCCTCATTTTTACACACTCCTCCGGCTTAAGGCCACCCTTCGGGCCACCGTCGCACAGAGCATTGTGCTCCCCTCGCAAGGCACGGATTGACATCTAGTCAATCCTTTATTGGCCCTGCTACGCCCCTAACTTAGGGGAGGAGTTGTAGTTACTCCGCTCCTTATATCAAACTCACGAAAAACAAGGTACAACAAATTGGACACCCTAGCTTTTTCCTCTTGAATTGTATATAGATAAGTCCGGGATATATGATTCTCTCCATTTGTGTTTTTTTTACTGTATGTTTGTTGTTTGGGAAGAATTGAGTATCTTTGCGCGGATAATTCCGGCCAAATGAACTACGAACAATTCATACTCACTGTCAACTCGTCTAGCGTCATCCTGTTGGTCATGTTGGCCTTGGTGCTGCTCCATGCCACCCGTTTCCGGAAGGGAAACGGTTATGCTGCCGCCATCATCGTGGTGCCTACGGTGCCTGTGTACCTGTACAACATGAGCCGTATGTTGGGGTGGAGCGACTTCAGCCTCTTCATGCTCCCCATATCCTTTTCGGTGAACACGTTGCAGCTCCCTTTGCTGTGGATATTCACCAAGCACAGTTTTGACAGGAGTTATCGCCTGCTTCATTACAAGAATATGGTTCACTTCCTGCCCATGCTTTTCTTCCTGATATGTTGTCTCGCCATGCCGGTGGAGGAGCGGATGCAGACCATCGTACACGAAATGCAGGGGACTGACACGTGGCTGGGCAATCTCAACACCACGGTCGTGGCCGTACAGCTGCTGCTCTACTATACACTCATTTTCCGTTTCCTTCGCCGTGTCCGCTGCAAGGTGGGCGACACGTTGAGCGATTCCGAGTGGTCAGAAAAAGTCTATATTGCCCGTTTCATGACACTGTATGGTGTGTTCTTCATTGTCGTGATGGTGTGTTACGCCATCTGGCCGCGCACCGATGCCTGGCTCATACAGATACTCAACGTGATAGCCATGTTCTATCTGGTACACCATGCCATCGCCAACCCTGCGATGGACAAACCGTTGATGGACATGGCTGAATTGGAGACGTTGCCAGTCATGACGCTTTCTGCCGACTCTTCCAACGAGCCTGCCATGCAGGCCGAGGAGATGCAGACCGTGTGTGAACGTGCCATCCGCTACCTGTCCGAGACGAAGGCTTACCTGCGGCCCGACATCTCATTGCCCGTCTTTGCCAAGGAGGTGGACATCCCCCAGCGTACCCTTTCGCGCAGCATCAACGGACATCTGCACTGCAACTTCTTCACCTTCATCAACGGAATGCGGGTGGAGGAGGCCAAGCGTTGCCTGCTGACCCTTGAAACTTCGGGTTTCAACATCGACAGCATCTACCGCGAGTGTGGCTTCCGTTCGCGTTCCACCTTCTTCATGGTCTTCAAGAAAATTGAAGGGAAAAGCCCCGCTGCCTGGTTGGAACAGATACGGCAGTGTAGATAACACTTTTTCTGCCCCCTTTCCCCGCTTCAGCTTGAAAAATGCGGCTTGCAAAGCCCTTTACGCTCTATCGGATACCAATAATTTTAATCAAAATCCGCTGAAATATCTCTTAAGCATTATCCAGCCACGCTTAAGCGTTGGCACAGCAACTCTTAAATGTCATCAGGGGGATTTAGTGTCTGAAAAACGGTGTCAATGTTTTCTATATGTTGCAGTATATTTTTTTGTATGTCTCAACGCACTGTCTGTAAAATGGTCGGTGACATCTTCCCCATGGGCAATTCAGTCCAACAATCCGATGTTTGGACTGCTTGCCTGTTTTTTTTCTTGCAGGCTCGAAAACTTCTTCACACTTTTGCAACCGAGAAAACGTTGCAAGGGAGCCTTCAAACTTTCCGAACGCGACAGAGCGGAACCGAAAAGCTGAAAGAGAGTAGGACTAATCTTCTAAAAAAAGTATGTGTTATGAAGAAGTTTTTATTATTTGCGATGGCAGTGATGTGTATGGCGGTAGGACAGGCCCAAGTGAAGGGCGACATGGCCGCAGGTGTGAACCTCAACATGGGATTCGGCTACGATGGAGACTATGACAATATGGGTATTGGTGCCAAGTTCCAGTATTCGGTGACTGACAAGATTCGTGTGGAACCCACATTCGTTTACTATTTCGAGAAGAACTATTTGTCCATGACTGAGTTCATAGTCAATGCCCACTACCTGTTCCCCATGCTGGACGGAAAACTGAATGCTTATCCCTTGGCAGGACTTGGTTTGGTGACATCAAAAGTGGAGATATTCGAAATCTCTGAATCGGAGAGCAACTTCGGACTCGACTTGGGTGGCGGTGTCGAATACAAATTGATCGACAACTTCTCCCTGGGTGCAGAACTGAAATATTACATAGCCGGCGACTGGAACCACATCGGCTTGCAACTCGGAGTGACCTATGCGTTCTGAATGAAATAAGAGAACATAGATAAAGAGAATATAGATAATTGGTATAAACGCTTAACAGACAACAACAATGAAGACAATGAAAAAACTGATGGCCATGCTGATGATGGTCGGTATGGTGTTCGCATTCCCTGCTTGCGGAAGCGATGATGATGATGAGAAATTCCAGGATCCCAACGAAATTTATGACAATGTGCTCACTGAAGGCCAGTGGTCCGAGAGCGGGAACAAACTGATATACACCCACAGCTATGCTTCCGCCCAATATCAGGAGAAGTGGATTTTCACCATGTCCAACGGTGTTTGTACAGCCATGGAAGCTCAAATCACTTGCGGTTCATCTCAGGTGGCAGAGATGGTGTATCAAGGATACATTCAGGAACCGACAGAAGGTGTACAAGTGTCCAGAGACGGTAAGGTGATTACTGTTAAGTATGTAGGTGATACCCAACCCTACATCGGCATGACCAAAGAGGAAATCAAGAACCTTATTGATACGGTATTCGGAGCTGCGTAAAGTTTGAATGACAGACTATAAAAAGAATGAGGAGGGTGTGCTTGTGCGCACCCTCCTCGATATGTTTTCATTCATTATACGAAAGTGTTTTGTAATAAACCTCAAGAAACTGTCGTAATTTAAAATAGAATTTAGAATTTTGTGGTGTAAATTTTGAATTTTCCTTTTCCTTTTCCTTTACTTCACCCTTTCCAATCCCATCTTCTTGGCTTTTTCGAGCATGAAGGCAAAGGCGGCATCGTGTTCGTTGGGGATGTCTCCGTCGAGGATGGCATCCTTGATGGCGGTCTTCAGTGTACCGATTTCACGGCAAGGTGAGAGGCCGAACACCTCCATGATTTCCTCGCCGGTGACGGGTGGCTGGAACTGGCGGATGCGGTCGCGCTCCTCCAGGTCGATGAGTTTCTGACGCACCATCTTGAAGTTGTCGAGGAAGCGTTGCTTGCGCTCGGCATTCTTCGAGGTGATGTCCGCTTCGCAGAGCAGCATCAGGTCGTCAATGTCGTCGCCCGCCTCAAAGAGCAGACGGCGCACGGCACTGTCCGTCACAATGTCGTCGGCTATCACGATGGGACGCATGTGCAGCCCCACGAGCTTCTGTACGTACTTCATCTTCTCGTTCATCGGCAACTTCATGCGGCGGAAGATGTTCGGTATCATCTTTTCGCCCAGGTAGTTGTGGTTGTGGAATGTCCACCCTATGCGTGGTTCCCATCGCTTCGAGCGCGGTTTGCCTATGTCGTGCAGGATAGCGGCCCAACGTAGCCACAGGTTGTCGGTCTGTTTGGCCACATTGTCCAGCACCTCCAACGTATGGTAGAAGTTGTCCTTATGTGCCCGTCCGTTCATTGTCTCTACTCCTTGCAGAGCCGCCATTTCGGGGAAGATGAGTGCCAACAGGCCGCTCCGCTCCAGGTCGATGAATCCTTTCGAGGGGATGGGCGAGGCCACAATCTTGTTCAACTCATCGGCAATGCGTTCCTTGGAGATGATTTCGATGCGCTCCTTGTTGCGGCAGAGCGATTCGAACGTCTCGTCGTCGATATAGAAGTTCAACTGTGTGGCAAAGCGTATGCATCGCATCATGCGCAGGGGGTCGTCGCTGAAGGTGATGTCCGGGTCAAGCGGTGTGCGTATGGTCTTTTCCCACAGGTCGTCCATACCGCCGAAGGGGTCCACCAGCTCGCCAAAGCGTGCCTTGTTCAGGCAGATGGCCAAGGCATTGATGGTGAAGTCGCGCCGGTTCTGGTCGTCCTCCAGTGTGCCGTCCTCCACAATGGGTTTGCGTGAGTCGCGTTGGTACGACTCCTTGCGTGCCCCCACAAACTCCACTTCCGTTTGGTGAAACTTCACCTGTGCCGTGCCAAAGTTCTTGAATACAGACAGGTGCGCTTTCCGTCCCAACCGTTTGGCCAAGGCTTCGGCCAGCGCAATGCCACTGCCCACCACCACCACGTCGATGTCCTTCGACGGGCGTTCCAAAAAAATGTCGCGCACATATCCGCCCACCACATAGCACTCCACGCCCAGTTCATCGGCCGTTTCGGATATCTGGTGGAATATCTTGTCAGAGAGTCTCTCTTTCAGTTCTTCTTGTGTCAGTTCTATCATTCCGTTGTCTTGAATTGTGGCGCGAAGATAGTGCAAATCAAGCGAAGGACAAAACAAACGTGGGTTTATTTTGAATTCAGCGAAACAGGGCTTATAATTCAAGATCCTGCATACAATTCGAAATTAGTGTCATTTGGTGACAGAAATTTCGAGTAGATTGGATGATTCTGCTATATTTCTGAACGAAAAACACTTTTGAAGAAGTATAAAGTATGTAAAACCGACGCCGCTGATATGGCAACATATGTTCGTTGGCCCCTGAACATATGTTCATTTTTTTAGCCCTATTTCTTGACACTGCGTGTATGATTCCCATATGTCTATAAAACATATATACTCCGGCTGGAATATGACCTATAAAGTAGTTGACGTCTGATTCAAAGCCCCCTACTTTCATCAATTCATGTGAGTCTTCTTGTAGAGGGTGGGGGTGATGTTGTAATAGAGTTTGAATGCACGTGTAAAGTTTGAATTTTCATCATATCCACATTTTTGTGCAACTTCGGCTATGGGATAATTCTTGTCTGAGTCAAGCAACTGTTTGGCTCTCACCATTCTCACTTTCAAGATATATTTGGATATGTTTTCACCGGTGATGGCATTGATTCGCCTGTTCAGCTGTTTGGGGGTGATGTAAAGTGCTGTGGCGATGTCGTTGATGCTTATCCGTTGCCGCGTCATCTGATTGTAGATGATGTCCACCACATTACTCATGAACTGCTGATCCTGGTTAGAGGGCATCAGGGTGTTTCCTTCTTCAATCATCGAATTTCTCACGTAGTTCTCCTGCATGACCTTGCATCTTTTGAGTAGTGATTGGATGGTGATGTTGAGTTCCTCTTCGCTGAATGGTTTGCAGAGATAGGCATCAGCTCCGGCTTTCAGCCCTTCCAGACGGTCTTCCTCTGATGTCTTGGCACTGATGATGACGACAGGGATTCGTCCCAAAGTTTCAGATTGGCGTATATGCCGGCACATTTCGAGTCCGTCCATCTCCGGCATCATAATGTCTGTAACAATGATGTCGGGCATTATTTCAAACGCTTTGTCAAGTCCTTCCTTGCCGTTTCGTGCAAAATAAAAGTTGGTGTTGGAGACGATGGTGCCGATGAAGCGTGCGATGTCGTGATTGTCTTCAACCAGCAGTATTCTTGGCTTGTCGTTTTCGTTCTCCTCTTCATTGGAGAAGGTCTCCTCTTGATCCGGGAATGCATTTTCCATGTCTGCCTTCAGAGTGTTCTTTTCCCATTCTCCTCCTTTTTGATATATTGGTAGGTTGACGATGAATTCGCTTCCCTTTTCGGGATTGCTTTTTACTTTGATATGTCCGTTCATGGCTTCTACCAATTGTTTGGTCAGCGAGAGCCCCACTCCTGAGCCGCCTTTATTCCTTCCATTGTCTCCTTGGTAGAATGCGTTGAATATGAATGGCAAGTCCTTGGCTGAGATTCCACATCCGTCATCATAGACACTGATAATCAGCCAGTCCCTTTCTTCATATACTCTGATGCATACGTTGCCGTTTGTGCGGGCAAATTTGACCGCATTGGAAATCAGGTTGCTCATTATCTTTGTCAGATAGTCGGGCACAAAGTCCATTTCTATTTCTCTGGCTTGCGGAATGAATACCAGTTTGACCTCTTTTCTGCTTGCCAGCTCATTGGCGTAGTCGATGATGGGGTAGAGATACCCGATGATGTCCCCTCGCTTATAGTTGATGGGGGCATGAGGACTTTTGGCTTTGGCTATTTCCAGTATTTGGTTGATGAGCAATAACATGTTTTTCCCCTGACGTACAATCATCTTGCCCATCGATGGCCAATCATATTCGTTGTCATTGGATGCCACGGCATGTTTCTGTATCTTTTCTCCCAATCCGATGATGACGGTCAATGGAGTCCGGAATTCGTGGGTGATGTTGGTGAAAAAGGATGTGTGTACATGGTCCAACTCTTTGAGTAGTTGTTTCTCCTTTTCTTTCATCTTCAGCGAATTGCGCATCTGAATAATGATGATTACCGATAGTAGGATGATGACACACATCGCTATGGAGAGGGAGTGGCGTATATCTTTCTCTTTTTTATAGTCGGCTTGGATAGAGTCTATCTCTTTTTGCCGGCGTTCGTACTCGTATCTGACCCGCTCGTTCTGTAGGGCCATCACTTTTTCCATATTGGCAATGCTGTCGTGGTAAATCCGGCTTTGCTGATAGGCATCCAACGCTTTGCCCGCGTTGCCTTGTTCTTTATAGATTTGATAGTATAATGTGTAGATGTCGGCCAAATGATCCATGGCATGTCCCTCTGTGGCTCCGTTCAAGGCAATCTCCAACAAATCTGTAGCTTGGGTGTAAGCCTCCTGCCTCACATATACGCGGGCGAGTGACAGACAAGAGTTAAGCCAATGCCATGTGTCAATCTTGTCCTTCATTTGATAAGCTTTTTCATATTCTTTGATGGCATGCATTGTGTCCCCCTCTTTCATATAAAGGTCGCCGAAGTGTCCGTAACAGAGAGCGATTCCCAAGTCGGATTGTGCTTCTTGGTTTTTCTCCAACGAAAGATTGTAATAGACCCAAGCGGAATCTGTCATCCCTTTCCTTTCGTATATGGCTCCCAAGTTGGCATAATTGATGGCTTGTCCGAGGGCACTTTGCAGAGCCTGTTCACCGGCTAACGCTGCTCGGAATACAGAGTCGGCTGTGGTGTCGTCTCCCATACGCAGGCTGATGTTACCGATTCCGTTCAGTGAAACTACCCGGTTTTTTCGGGCTGTATAGCTCTCTTTGTCGCTGTATGTTTCGCACAACCTCAGGGCATGATAGTGGTATTTGCCTGCTTCGTCCAGCATACTCATTCTCCGATGGTTGGTGCCGATGTTGTTCAATGCTTGAATGATGCTGTTTGTATCAGCCAGTTGCACGGCAATGTCGCACTCCTTGTTGTGGGCGTCAATGGCTTTTACAAATTGATTCCGTTCTCTGTATCTGCGTCCCAATTGCCTCCATGCTATCATTTCCCCTTCCAAATAATGCTCTTTTTGATATTTCTTGATCCATAAGGTCAGACTGTCCGGTTCACTGACAAGGTTCAAGAGGCTGTCGGTTGTCTTTTTGGCTGTAGCACCATTGTCCTCTATAGATGAATTTGTAGTGCAGGACGTAATCCATAGGTACGATACCCACGATGCGATAGCTAATAACAGTACAGATGTTACGGATTTCATTTGTAAGTTGATGATAAGTCAATTATGATTACATTGCAAATATAGAAATAAATTAAGAAATAATGAAATTATAAGAAGCGATTTTATTTATCATTCGTTTTCGTCTATTTATCATTATATATTACTGGTGTCTAATATCTTATCTTGTAAATAATGTCCTTTGAAGATAAATTTGGAACTGCTGTTTTGTCCTTAAATGATAAAACTTTGGCGATAAATGATAAACTGTTTTAAACGCCTGTTAGCTACTTTTGCATTGTGTTAAAGTGTGGAAGGATGGTTCCCTGAATGCTATTACATATTCAAACGGAGATGGAATTAACATTTAATTTATAGATATGCTTATGAAAAAACTATTAAGTATGATGTTCCTGATGCTGTTCTGTGTGGCAGCATGGGCGCAAGAATGGATGGATCCGGGAGAGAATGCTTACAACAGTAGTACACCGGTGTTTGTGCAAGTGAATCTGAATGGAGTAGAGCAACAAAAGATAGAAGTTGCCGCTTTCATTGACGGTGAATGCCGTGCTGTGGCTTATGGCGCTGAAGTGACGGCAGGTAATATGCAGCTTTTCCAACTCCGTGTGTGGGGCGACCAAACGGATGATTTGGACAAGACCATTACGTTCAAGGTCAGGGATGAAAATGGTATAGTCTATCGCCTGACCAAGACCATCCCTTTTACCGGAGAGACTTACAGTCCGATACCGCTGGTGCTCAACATTGACCGGCCGACGGGCATCTCTCTTCCGGAAAACCTGGAAATTACCACCACGTTGCCAGGTACATACGATTTGAGTGAGCACATCCAGTTTACTTATGGAGCACTTGAAGCTACTTTTGAGTACGAGCCATTGAACGAATCGGTAATCGAGACGGAGTTGGCTTATGAATGGGATTTTTCCAATTCATCAAGCTACTTTACTGTTGATGGAAAGAATGTACTTACAGCTCTTCAAGAAACAGAAGCTCCAATGTATTTGGGCCTTACAGTGTCAGCAGTATTAGAGTCTGGCCCATTTGCAATGGCTGGGGGATATACCAATGTGATGATAACAGTGCCTCAAGTTGCTGTAGAAAGCATCACCTGTTCTCCCGAATATTTCACTATTGACATTTCTCAGAATCTGACTGAGTTGGAGGAACTGAAGAGTGCCATCACTGTATTGCCAGCTGATGCTACCAATAAAGAATATGTTTTGGTGCCTGCCGATGACTTGACGACTTCTGAATACAACAACGGGTTCTTCAACAATCCGGGAACTTATTCTATAAAAGTGGTTTCTATGGCCGACAGAAACATCTACACCACCATCCAAGTGGAGGTGACTGTGGCTGTCCAGCGCATTTCGCTGAATACCCCGTCATCGACTATCTATGCCGTTGTCGGTGAAAATATTTATGATTTGATTAAGGATGATGTGACGGTTTACCCCGAAAATGCCACCAATCCGGGCTTCCATCTTGACATACCGGCTGAGGCATCCGATGCTATCAGAGACAACGTGGCTTATATGCCGGGTGAATATACTATCTATGTAGCTGCGGATGAGAACGACGAGATCAAGTCTGAGGCTATAAATTTGGTGATTATGAAGCTTCAGGCTCCCGAAACGTTGGAGATGGAAGTCGGTGAGAACTTCAACACCTTGCTTGAGGGTGAGGTTAATGTCCTTCCTCAGGGAACCTACACGATTAATCCTATAGAGGCTGACGGTGCCGCTTTTGCCGATGGTATGGCCATGCAAGCCGGAACATATACGTTGGTTGTCACCTGCGGTGAATGCCCCCGAGCAACAGCTGAAATCAAAGTTACCGTGAAAAAGCCTGTAGTCATTACATACCCCGCTTCGCTGACTATCTCCAAACTCAAGGATACGGAGTTGGAACTGACCATCACGGAAGGTGCTGAAAGTTTTGATCCTGAATTGCTGGACATCTGGATTGAAGGAGAAACTGCAGGGGTCTTGCCTATGCCTACTATAGAAGAAGTGGAAGGCAGCAACGGCTTGAAATGGAACATCCGTGGATATGCAGTAGGAAGATATTACGCGTATATTACTTACAACGAAAAACTGATGGACAATGACGAAGGTTATGCAGAATTGTCGTTGGCTCTCCCCGCAGAAATACCCTTTAATCCTGACGGTTGGGATTGGATTTACTCTCCGTCGAATATAAATTTTGATGACCTGACTTGGCTGGACGATGATGCAGGCAACCGCGTCATCGAGATCCGTTCGCAGACAGCCTTGCTCTACAACGATGAAACATTGGGTATCTTCGGCTCATTGTATGGGCTTACTCCTGCCGATGGCATGTATAAGATTAAGGCCGATTATACGGATGCTGACAAAGCTGTGATAATAGACCTTAGTGGTGATTGCACCTGGGAACGCTATCCGAATAAAGCGATCTTCAAAGGTTACAACTGGATAGGCTATCCCAACGAGTGGACCATGACCGTGGCCGACCTCAATACCTTGGAAAGAAATGCACCTTATGACGGTGACCAGATTATCGGCAAGACCGGTTTTGCTGAATATGATGCTTCCACGGGTGAATGGGTCGGCTCTGAGGGCTTTGAATTCCAGGTAGGTAAGGGTTACCTCTACTATTGCACAGGCGAAAATGGTCTTCTTGACGGCTTCTCATTTGACTTTACCCCTGAAGTTGGTTCAGGAGAGGTGACACCTCCTCTGGGACAGAGTGTGGCTTTGAACACTCAAAAGACCACTGCCGAGAGTGTATGGCAATACGATGCCGGACAGTTTGCCGACAACATGGCCATTGTGGCTGAGATTCCTCAGCTGGATTTCCCCGCTGACTATACCGTGGGTGCTTTCGTAGGCGATGAGTGCCGTGGGATGGGTAGAGCCGTTCTGGGTAACAAAATGATGATTAGTGTAGCCGGTAAGGCTGGTGAACGTGTCACCTTCCGTCTGTACAACGAGTTGACCGGTGAGTTCTTCGAACTTGATGAGGCCATTACCTATAGCCAACGTGCCGGTTCGCTGAAGAATCCTGTGAAACTGACATCTGATGCTATTGCTACAGGTATCGCTGAGACGATTGCACCTGATGCCACTGTTGAGGGTATCTTCGACCTCAGTGGTCGTCGTGTAGAGAATATGAATGCCGGTGGCATCTACATCATCAAGACTCTTGAGAATGGTAAGATTGTTGCCCGCAAAGTGATTAAGTAGTGATTGGATTTTTAGGCACGGATTACACGGATAAAGAGATAGAAGCCTTGTCATCCGTGAAATCCGTGCCTGAATAAATAAGTAACTTAAAATATGAAAACCATCAGACTGAAACTATTGTTGGCTGTCACGGTCATGCTGAGCGGTTCGCTATGTGCCCAAAATATATCCGAAATTGCTCAAAGCGATCCTTTGATTATCTCCGGTGCCGTGGGTACACAGAACACTTACCGCTACTCTTCTGTGGGCAATGGCTATGGCTCGCCTATGAGCAATACGGTATATGCCAACCTGAATATCAGTTTGTATGGATTCAGCATGCCTTTTTCATTGTATTATAGCAATGATAATCTCAATTTCAACTATCCACAGATTTCTTTTAATCTCACTCCCCGTTATAAGAATTGGGTGGGACATCTCGGCCAGTCGTCCATGTCTATGAGCACTTATGTGATGAATATGTCGTTCAACGGTGTAGGCTTGGAGTACGATAGCGAGAAGATTCGCGTTGGTGCTTTCTATGGACGTTTGCGCAATGCTATCAATGGCGACCCCACCGACCCTTTTGCACGCACTCCCCAATATAAACGCATAGGATGGGGCTTTAAAGTGGGCTATGGTTCAGGCGAACATTACATAGACCTCTATCTGCTTCGGGCATACGACTGCGAAAATTCTATTGATGAACTTTGGCGCGAGCAACTCTCTCCTCAAGAGAATATTGTAGTGGGTATCAAGGGGCGTGTCACTCCTTTCAATTGGCTTTCGTTCACGGCCAATGCTGCCACTTCTGTGTTCAATTCCGATTTGCGCACTCCCAGTGTACCTGTTAAAACAGATTTTGATGATGTCTTTGATGTCAAGTACAGCTCGCTGATACGCTTTGCAGGCGACCTCAATGCCAACATCAACATCAAAGGGGTGAATGCCTCCGTCAGTTATCGCTTGGTGCAACCGGACTACACTTCGTTGGGTACATACTATATGTCCAATAACTATCATAGTCTGGGGGTGACGTTAGGTACCACCTTATTCAATAGAATTTCTTTGTCTGGTACCTTTTCCGGCCAGGCAGACAACCTTTCAAACGAACAACTTTATACCACCTGCGGTTATGTCTATGCGGCCAATGCCTCTACCCGTTTGGGTAACCATTTTACCCTCACTGTCGGTTACAATGGCTACCTCCAGACACAGCGTGATGGTACGTGCGTAGTCAATGATACGACCAAGGTACATCGTGTGATGTCGAGTTTTAGTGTCACTCCCTCTTATTCCTATGAAACTGAATTGTTTGGGCACAATGTCAGTCTTTCTGCCAACTTTACCGGTAACGAAGACTTGAATAAGTTTGCCACAGGTGAGAGTGATGTGAAAACCCGTGCACTCGGTCTGTCCTACAATCTTGATGTCAAGCCCATCGAAACCGATTTTACCCTTACTTACAGTCATCAAGAATCCGAGGGGTACAAGACGAAGTACTTCAGTGATGTGTTTTCAGTAGGTACCAGCCGGTCTTTCCTCAAGGAAAAGAATCTCAATCTCGCTGCCAGTGTTTCACTTTGTTACAATGAGGTAGAACGTCAGTCGAAAAGTCTGTCGGTTGGTGCTGATATGTCAGCCAGTTTCAGCCTTAAGAAGGTACACATGTTTTCGGCAAGCGCTGCTTTCAACAAATATGGTGATGTGAATATCACTCAAACCAGAAGTAACCTTGACTGTACCGATATTACGGTCAGTCTCAACTATACTTACACATTCACATTGCTGGCTATCAAGAACAAGGCGAAAAAGAATGAGGAATGAAAAGTGAAGAATCTTGAACATTGAATATTTTGAGTTATGAAAAGATATAGGTCAATAGCTGTTTTTGCAACGTGGTTTGTCGGTGTCCTTTGTACGTTGGCACAAGAGGTCATTGTGACTGTGACTCCTACCCAACAGGTGCTTCCTCCTCAAGTATTGTTATACTTGGCTGACCCAGGCAAGTATTTCACCATCACGTTGACCAATACCACAGCTGATGTGCAGCAGGTGCATCTGGGACTTCAGTTGGAACAGACCATTCCTTCTTCCGATTTGGCCATCTCCACACCGGCTTATCGCCAACCGAAGGCGCCTTTTGTCGTTCAGGCCAATTCTGCTTATACGCTCAATTCGGTGGAGATGAAGAAACTGTTCGACCACATACCATCGGGAGAAATTCAGTGTCCGGCCAATCTTTTTGGCAATTATCAAAATGGTTCTTTTGGACTTCTGCCCGAAGGAACCTACCGCGCCAAAGTGACAGCGTATCGTTGGAGTAGTCCGCAACTGCCTACTCCTGTGGTGGTGAGTAGTCCTGAAGGAGGGTGGTGCTCTTTCCAGGTATGTTATAAGGCACAGGCTCCTCAGTTCCTCATGCCCATGGTGAATGCAATGAACGAGAATGCCATGGCACAAGTGGATCCGCTGAATGCTCAGTTTACCTGGACTATGCCTGTCATTGCTTGTGGGGCGGCTGCCACCTATACGTATGACTTCAAGGTGGTGGAACTGTATCCTGGCCAACAACCCGATGTGGCCATGGATCGCAATCCGGTGATTTATCAGGCAGAAGGATTGCTGGCTAACATGTGTGTTATCCCTACTCAGATAATAACCAGTAACTTCTATGGCGACAAGACTTATTTGGCACAGGTGACAGCTGTTTCCAAAGCCAGTGGTCCACTCTCGTATGTCATGTTGGAGAATAATGGTAAGAGTACCTATCATCCGTTCAAAATCAAAACCGACATTGGTGGTGAAGAAAATCCGACTCCGGTTGTACCAGAGGTGGAAGAAGAGGAAAAACCTGAGCCTGAAGAACCTGAAAAAGAAGAAGAGGAGAATAATGACGAAGAGGATGATGAAGAGAATGTGGATTTGATGGCCTTGTGGGGGGGGAACTCCATGCAGGACAGCCTCGACCTGAGTGCGCTCTACAACTTCCGCAATCCGAAAATCACTTCGCCCGCCTTTATCGACATTGCTGCCCGCAAGCAGTTCTTGCGCAGCAACATCGCTGTCGCTTGGGATGAAGTGTGGCACCTGGGCGGTGAAGGACAGCAGCCCGACACCCTGAACTTCGACTATGAGGTGCAGCTCTTCAATGGCAAGGATGTGATAGACAAAGAGGCCGTCCTGGAGATGGAACCCATCTATACCAAGTTGGTTAAAGGTACGGGCGAACTGACCGATACCATCCGTTGGGAAATGATTTCGGAGAAGGTGGCCGAGAGAGACTACCTGGTGCTCCGCGTCAAGCCCATCTGTACCAACTTCGACACCATAGCCTATCATTACGACAGCCTCAATGTGGTTGACTTTGCCATCGTGGAGTCCATGTCGCGCAAGTATTTCCAGTGTTCGAACATGCTGGAGATAGAGAACGAGACTCCCACCACACTGTCGGCCAAAGACCTCACCGGACAGATTATCTCCATCGGCGAATACCAGCTGACCATTGACGAAATCAAGGCCGGCAAGGAGGCCGACACGTGGGAAGGAAAAGGCCGCGTGGAGTGGAACCCGCTGGGAACCACGGTGATGGTGTGCGTCAAGTTTGAAGACTTGAAAATCAACACCGACCTGGCTGTCTTCGGTGGTACGGCACAGACCTACTCCAGCGACCCGAAGAGCAACAACGACATCGTGGAAGGGCTCTTCAGCGACTGGGGTATCGACAACCTCATTGCCGATACAGAAATTCCATACGCCAACCAGTTGCAGTCGGCAGCTACCGACGGGGTAAAGAGTCTGGCCGAGAAGATTGACCTGAGCAGGTATTACGAATACGTCGTTCTGGGACAGAATGTGTGGAATGCCATCGGCAGTCAGGATATTGACGAGCTCTACATGCCCATAGCCCTACCAGAGGATTTCACTAATAAAAGCCCGGTAAACATACAGATAACCACCATGAAGTTTGCGGCCACACATGCCACCATGGACCTCATCGGTGAGTTCGTTTTGCCCGATTGCGATGTGCTGAAGGACCAGATACTGATGTTTGGCGCTCCGCGTCTCTGTATCTCGCCCGACCGCATCCTGCCCGAGTCGGGAACCTTGGCACTGCTTTCCGACCTGACGTTGACTGACCCCGATTCAGATTACGACTGTACGTTCAAGGCACCTAAGGACCTGTTGAACCCGGTGGACGGCTGCTATGTCTCTTGGCATGCCGATTCTTTAGAACTCTTGGGTGTGGATGTCGATATGACCATCCCCGAATTGAAGAAGGATGTGGATGGTGTCGCTCAGGCAGAGTCTCCCGTGCTGAACATCAAAGCCAGTGTCGGCGATTGGGAAGACTGGATGGTGGATAACATCTCTATGGATCCCTTCCAGGCCGAAGACCTTCCCGGATGGACCTTTACGGCACAGAACATTGTCTATGACCACTCCATCTATCGTACCTCGGCCCACATGGGCAAGTTCCCTACCGGGTACAATGCGTCGAAAACCACGGTAGCTGGCGATATCGATACCTGGCAAGGACTCTACATCAAGGAAATCAGCGTGAAGATGCCCAAGTCACTGGAGTTCGGTTCTTCGGGCGACAAGCGGTTGAAGATTGCTGCCAAAGACATGTTCTTCGATGATTCGGGTGCCACCCTCGTGGTCAGTGCCGACGATGTGCTTTCTGCCAAGACCGGTAAGGCGGGCGGATGGGCCTTCTCGCTCGACAAGGTGAAGGCCAGCTTTATTCAGAACAACTTTAACGATTGCGGATTCAGCGGCAAGTTCGACGTGCCGTTGCTCGATGGAAAAATCGGTTATAGCTGTCAGATACTGAAAGTCAATGACCAGAAGAATGCACCGGCCGGTAACTATGCCTATGTGTTCAAGGTGCAGCAGGTTGATGACCTGAAGATGGACTTCCTCTTGGCTACGGCTGAGTTTGATGAAAAGTTGAGTTACATGCTGGTGGAGGCTGTGCCTGAGAAGACTGAGTTGAAGACCCGTGTGGAACTGCTTCTGACGGGTGACCTCAGCATCGGTGGCGATGCCATGAAGAGCAAGATGCAGAGTCTGCCGCTTAGCTTTGATTTGCCCGACATCCACTTCTCCAAGATGCGTTTGGCCAACTGCCCCACTTGGGAATCGCAGTTTGACGACATCAAGGAGTTGCAGAAAGCCAAGGATGATACCAAGGTATTGCTGTCGCTCTACAAGGGCAAGGAGTTCAATGTCAAGAACCAGCTCTATTTCAACACCGGCCAGTGGTCATTGGCTTCTATGGCCAAGAAGTTGGGTCCCTTTGAACTCTCGCTTGACAAATATAATTTCGACTACAAGAACGAATTGCTGAGCATGTCCATTGAGGGCACGGTGAAGCTGATTGACGGACTCGACATCAGTGCCACGGCCGGTATGACCATCATGGCACGCCTGAGCGGGGTGACGGCCGTAGCCAAGGATTTTGATTTCTCGAAGATTTCATTCGCTTACGAGGATACCAAGTTCGACAAGGCTTCGTTCGGCAGTTCGTTTGCCGGCATGAAGCTGAGCGGTGAACTCACGGCCAAAGAAGATGACACGTATGGCAAGGGATACAAGGGCACACTCACCTTTGTGATGCCGGGCGACCTCTTCACGGCCAATGCCGAAGGTGGCTATTTTGAACGGGAGGATTACCGTTGGGGATATTTCCTCGCTTCCTTGGGCAGCAGCACAGGTATCCAGATTCCGCCTGTAGCCATTACCGACATCAAGGCAGGTTTCTACTTCAACTGCATCCGCAAGTCGGAAACAGAGGTGGAACCTCAGAAGGGAATCATCGGTGTGGTAGCCGGACTGGGAATCGCTTCGTCGGCAGGTAAGGAGCTGTTGGGCGGCGACTTTGAAATGACAGTAGTCTATGATAACGAAAAAGATCGCCTGACCACCTTCATGCTCACAGGTAATCTGAAAGCTGTGTCGGGCATGATCAACTCGAGCGCCACCGTCGTTTATCAGGAAGATGACATTGATAAATACTTTGCCCTGAACATCACGGTCGATGCCAAGGCCGACGGTATTGGCGGCATCAGTGAGAAGATGACAGCCCTGTCTGATGACTTGGCAGACATGCAGAAGACGCTCAACGCGAATATGAAGGAGGCGGTGAGCAATGCCAGTGGCGGATTGCAAGCAGCGTTTGATGACAACTCAAACTCAAAAGCCGACTCGAACCCCGGTGCTACGATGCCCGAAAAGCCCAAAGTGGGCGAAGTCTCCATTTCGCTCGACTTCCGCGTCACCATGAAGGAGAAAGGAAAGAAACTGGACAAGGCCAAATGGCACCTCTACCTGGGACAGCCCGATGAAGACCTGCGATGCAAGTTCATCCTGGTTGACTTCAAGTCAAAGATTGTAAGTGTGAACATCGGTGCCAATGCCTACCTCTGCTTGGGTAATGAATTGCCGAATAACGGCGAGTTGCCACCGATTCCTCAGAAAATCCGCCAGTTCCTCGATGGCTCTACCAAGGGTAGTGGTGTGCAGAGTGCTGATATCAGCAAGGCCAACAATGCCCGCACGGCAGCCCTCAAAGACTTCCAGGCACAGGTGTATGGCGGTGTGATGATGGGTGCTTCGGCATGGGGATATATCGATGTTGACCTCGGATTGTTCTATGGTAACATCGGCGCCTTGGCCGGATTCGATGTCAGCATCCGCAATATCGGAAACATCCCGTGTATGAATATTCCACGGACACCGGGATTCAATGGATGGTATGCCGAGGGCCAGCTCTATGCTTACCTCTATGCCAAGTTTGGTATCCATATCAATCTTGGTTTCTGGGACAAGAAGATTGACATCATCGATGCCGGTATCGGTGGTGTGCTCCGGTTGGGACTTCCTAATCCGACATATTTCACAGGTGATGTGCGTGTGAAGTTGCGTCTGTTGGCAGGACTGGTAAATATCAACCGCAGGTTTGAGTTCGAGTGTGGTGAACCGTGCGACATCTTCTACGGCAATGCTCTCGACAACTTCAAACTCTTCGGTGACTGCTCTATCGGAGATACCATCCAGGCTAAGGGATGGAAGAAGGAGAATGCCATCAATCCGAAGTTCTACATTCCGCCTTATCTGAACACCGAAGCACCGATTGAGGAGCACTTCCGTGTGTTGGACGAAACGGAATGGAACCGTCTGGCAAAAGACTTCAACGGCGACAAGGAACAGTTAAAGGCACAGGCAAGCCGCACATTCGTGTTCGACATGAACAACGTTGTCTTGATCTACGAGTACAGCCGTTCTAACCAGAATCTGAAAGACTATGACAGAGCCTTTGGCTTCCTGTTCAAGGGTAAGAGCCGCTTCCAACATCAGATAGACATGCTGCAACTGAACCCGAACAAGTATTATCGCTTGCGTATTGTTGGTTGGGCCAAGGAGATAGAAAACGGTCAGGAGGTTGACCCGCTGAAGTGGAACGAGCAGAAGAAAAAATATGAGAATGTGGCTTGGACACAGTATAAGGACTATTTCTTCTGCACCGGTGCGGCTGAAAAGCTCGAAGATTGTCCCGAAGACTTGCAGAAGTATGTGGCGATAGCCTATCCGTCATATTACAACGAACTGAAGAGGACAGATACCTATATCAATGCTTATCTCTCCGACATACAGTCGCCGAACATAGCTTTCTTTACCGATATCTCCAAGCAGGCTTTCCAGAAA
>JAFTNZ010000009.1 GCA_017451645.1 Bacteroidaceae bacterium
GAAAATTTAAATGATTGCAGTAGTAATCTTCCAATAAGTCACGCAATAGAGCATTCTTTTCTGATGTGCTACGATTGATTGGGATTTTAATTCCTTTCATTGGGTTGAATATTAGGAGTCAACCTTTTCTACAAAAAGACACCCTCAGGACACCGGATTTTGCAGATAGAAAAATTATGCTTATCTTCGCAGCAACAATCACCTTCATTCACTTTCAATACTCATACCATGGCAAATATCAAAAAAGGATTCGACTATTTCTGCTTCCCAACGGATTTTTTCCTCAATCACCACATCAAGCGCCTGCGCCGCATGTGTGGCAATGACGGTGTGCTTGTCTATATCTACCTGCTCAGCGAGACCTATCGCGTGGAAGGGTACGCCCTCAAGTTTTGCGAAGAGCTTGTTCTCGACACTGCCGAAATGTTCCATCTCGAAGAGGCTGAGGTGGAGCACATCATTGACATCTGTTGCCAAGTGAAACTTTTCGACGGACGCATCTACCGGAAATATGAGGTGCTGACATCGGCGGAAATACAAGAAGACTATGTGGCCATTTGTCGCAAACTCGGCCGGAAAAGTGCCCATATTGCCGAAGAGTTATTGTTACTCGACAGCAATGGAAGAGCAAGAATTATAGAAGCCAAAACCACACAGAGACAAGCAGATAGCAACAAAATTGAAGACCAGGTTATTGTAAATTACGAATCCAAAACCTCAGGCATTTGCCCACAAAGAAAAGAAATGAAAGGAAAAGAAAAGAAACGAAATGAAATGAAATCTCTCCCCTCAGTCCCCTCTCCTGACAGCAGAAGAGGGGAAGAATACAACCGCCCTGGGGGTCGGTTGGCGGAGGAGATACGCTTCGCTGGGGATGACGTAAAAAGGAGAGAAACAGACCCTCCGGACGGCTGATGAGATCCGGCGCAACAACTGTCCGACAGCGGAGACCGGCGGTGACAAATAAGAGGGGTTCCCCCTAAAACCAACAAATGCAAAACATTACAAACGTTTATCTGACAACAACAAACTTTCACACCAACAAACCATGAAAAGAATCATTCTATCCATTTTGGCATGTATAAGCCTGTGTACAATACAGGCCGAGGAGAACCCTATGCGTATGTGGTACGACCATCCGGCAAACCGGTTTGAAGAGGCGCTTCCTTTAGGAAACGGGCGGTTGGGCGTGATGGTCTATGGCGGCATCCGCGATGAAGTGCTCAATCTGAACGAAGAGACCATGTGGGGTGGAGGACCTACGGACACGAACCCTACACCCGATGCACCGGAATACTTGCCGGGGGTACGCGACTTGCTCTTCCAAGAGAAGTGGGGCGAGGCACAGAAACTGTTGCGTAACATACAGGGACCGAACAGCCAGTCGTTCGTGCCGATGGGCGACCTGCATATCCGACAGACATTCAAAGGTGAAGCAACGGACTATGTACGCGACCTTGATCTGCAGACCGCTGTAGCTACGGTATGCTTCCGTGTGGATACGGTGGAGTACAAGCGCGAAATCTTTGTGTCGGCTCCGGCACAAGTCATCGTGGTCAAATTGTCCGCATCGGTTCCCAAAATGCTGAACTACAGCATTGGCGGAACGGCGGCATTCGAAAACTGCATGGTGCGCAGTGTCGGGGCAGATGAGTTTGTGGTGAGCGGACAACTTCCCCGCCGTGTGGATAGCGACCGTGCTTGGAAACTGGAGTGGAAAAATAAGGAGGGATTTGGTGGTATGCGCTACCAGTATCGTGTGAAGGCGGTGGTGACCGACGGCACGGTGACCACCAATCCCGGTCTGCAGATCAGCAAAGCTACCGAAGCGGTGCTCTACATTTCAGCAGCCACCAGCTACAACGGTTTTGACAAATGTCCCGATCGTGAAGGGCGAAATGAAAACCTGTTGGCCACCAACTACCTTGCCGATGCTCTGCAAAAGGACTATGAAACATTGAAGAAAGAACATATAGCTGACTATCAGAACTATTTCAATCGGGTGAAGTTTTGTTTGGCTACCAGTGATGAGCGACAAGCTACAAGTGACAAGTCACAGACTCCCACCGACAAACGCTTAGAGGCCTACAAGAAAGGGGCCAAGGATTTGGGGTTAGAAACTCTCTATTTCCAGTTTGGGCGCTATCTGCTTATCTCGGCTTCTCGCCCGGGAGGCATTGCCATGAACCTGCAGGGTATCTGGAACAATCGCCAACGCCCATCGTGGGGAAGCAACTATACGGTAAACATCAACCTGCAGATGAACTACTGGCCGGCAGAACCCTTGGGATTGGGCGAACTGACCGAACCGCTGATTCACCAGATACAGAATATGGCAGTGACGGGGCGCGACATTGCCCGCAACTTTTACCGCATGGACGGATGGGCAGCCCATCATAACTCCGACATCTGGGCACACGCCAATCCGGTGGGGTGGCAAAAGGGAGACCCCAAGTGGGCCAACTGGGCGCTCGGCTCACCGTGGCTCAGCCAGCACCTTTACGAGCACTACCGCTTCACTATGGATAAGGAGTACCTCACGAATATTGCCTATCCGCTGATGAAGGGGGCTGCCGAATTCTGTGAAGACTGGTTGGTGGAGAAGGACGGTTACTACATCACCGCTCCCTCGACATCGCCTGAGAATGTGTTCATCGACGAACACGGCCAAAAGGGGGTGGTCACCATCGGTTCGGCCATGGATCTGGAAATTATCTGGGACCTGCTGAACAACCTGATTGAAGTGGCTCCTATTGTAGGTGAAACGGAAGAGCAGATAGCCCGATGGACAGACATCCGCGACCGTCTGCACCCTTTGCGCATAGGTAAAAAGGGCAACCTCATCGAGTGGTACAAGGATTGGGAAGATGAGGATCCGCAACACCGCCACGTGTCGCACCTCTTTGCCCTGCATCCGGGGCGGCAAATCAATCCGCTGACAGAACCCGAAATGGCCGCAGCTTGCCGCAAGACATTAGACACTCGTGGCGATGGCGGAACCGGGTGGAGCAAAGCATGGAAAATCAACTTCTGGGCGCGTATGCTCGACGGTGACCGGGCACACAAACTCTACCGCGAACTGTTGACCCACTCAACCCTGCCCAACCTCTTCGATACTCATCCCCCTTTCCAGATTGACGGTAACTTCGGAAGTATTGCCGGATTGGGTGAAATGCTTTTGCAAAGCCAATTCGGAGAACTGCACTTGTTGCCGGCCTTGCCTGATGAGTGGAACGAAGGAAGCATCAGTGGCCTCTGTGCACGTGGAGCTTTCAAGGTGGATATGGCATGGAAGAACGGCATACTGACTTCAGCTACCATTGCATCGGAAGCTGGTGAGCCATGTACTTTGCGCACGCACGTACCTGTAAAGGTAAAAGGTGCACGTACCAGAACTGTTCGTGAGGGTGACTACTACCTGACTACTTTCAAAACCCGAAAGGGTGATGCGTATAAGGTGATTTCTCTTGATTGACATTTTGTCGATATTGCACTGTTTTTGTCTGAAAATGATTATAACCTTTCAAACATAACACTTATTTTGCATCGTAGAACCAATAACCCATAATAAAGATGAAAGGATACCCCTCCAAACAACATCCCGTTCCCGTGAAGCGGTATTGCCGCACGATGGAACTCAAGAATGCCCCGGAGCTGATTGCCGAATATGTCAAGCGCCATAGCCAATCTGAAGCCTGGCCGGAAATACTGGCCGGAATTCGAGAAGTCGGTATTTTGGAAATGGAAATCTACATCCTTGACAATCGACTCTTTATGATTGTTGAAACGCCATTGGATTTTGATTGGGATTCAGCTATGGAACGCTTGGCCACCCTTCCCCGTCAACAGGAGTGGGAAGATTTCATGGCAATCTTTCAGGATTGCAAAGAGGGCGACACTGCCAACGAGAAATGGAAAATGATGGAACGGATGTTTTACTTGTACGAATAATCAAAATTAAATAGCAATATTATGAACAAACTGTTGAAGAATGTAATGTTATGCGGTACAATCACATGGATAACCGCTTCGTGTACGTCCAATGTTCCTGTAGCAAAAGGTGATTTCAAGCCTAATTGGGAGAGCCTGAAACAATGGGAATGTCCCGAATGGTTCAAAGATGCCAAGTTCGGTATCTGGGCACACTGGGGACCACAGTGTCAGGCCGAAACCGGCGACTGGTATGCCCGCCATATGTATTATGAAGACCATTGGCAGGGGCAGCATCACCAACGGGTATATGGTTCGCCCGGCGAGTATGGATTGAAAGAACTCTGCCGTGACTGGAAAGCCGAGAACTGGAATCCTGATGAATTGGTGAAATTCTATAAGAGTGTCGGAGCCAGGTATTTCTTCACTCTTGGCCAACACCACGACAATTTTGATCTGTGGGACAGCCCCTATCAGGAATGGAATTCGGTGAACATTGGTCCCAAGAAAGATATAATAAAAGGTTGGGCTGATGCCTGCAAGAAATACGGACTACCCTTGGGGATTAGCATGCACGGAAGCCACACTTGGACTTGGTTGGAAGGTTCGCAGAAATATGACGGAAATCTGACCAAAGAAGACGGGAAAGGCACGTGGTGGGAAGGCCTCGACCCGCAGGAACTCTATGCCCAATGCCACGAACACAGTACAGGTTGGGAAAAAGAAGGAAGTATCCATAGCCAATGGGGTTGGGAAAACGGAGCTTCTCTCCCATCCGAGGAATACAAGATGAAATTCCAGAACCGTGTGTTGGAATGTATCAACACATTTCATCCCGATATGATCTATTTCGATGATACGGTACTCCCCTTCTACGGTTGCGATGAGTCCATTGGTCTGAATATTCTAGCACACTATTACAATACCAGTGCCCGACTGAATGGCGGGCAGCAGCAAGTGGTAGCTATGGGCAAGGTGCTTCAAGAGGAACACAAAGAACTGATGATGTGGGATGTGGAAAGAGGTGCGCCCGACAAAGCTCAGGAGAAATACTGGCAGACATGTACTTGTTTGGGGGCATGGCACTACGAACAGGGCATATATGAGCAGAACAGATACAAAAGTGCCCAGCAGGTCATCAGTATGCTGATAGACATCGTGAGCAAGAACGGTAACTTGTTGCTAAGTGTGCCAGTCCGTGCGGATGGCACCATTGATGACAAAGAAATTGCTATCCTTGAGGGTATCAAAGAATGGATGGATGTAAACGGACAGGCTATCTATGGTACACGTCCTTGGAAGATTTTTGGTGAAGGTCCTTCAGCCGAAGCCAATAACCCTATCAATGCACAGGGCTTCAACGAAAACAACAACTATTCGGCAGCCGATATCCGTTTCGTTCAGCGAAACGATACGGTTTTTGCTTTCACCATGCGTTATCCCGAGGAAAAAATTTGCACTATCAAGTCCTTCGGCACAGCCAGCGAGCACTGTAGTGGCAAGGTGAAAAGCGTAAGTATGTCAGGGTACGGTTCTGTTGCATTTACGCAAGACACTGAAGGTTTGACGATAAACTTGCCTAAAGCAAAGATAAACAAACTGGCAGCCACATTTGCCGTAGTGTTTGAAAAGCCCTAAAGAATCCTTTACTGGTAGAACGTTTTCTCAAAAGCTGAGAATTCGTTCTTGCCCAATACGCAACGTTGCCACCAAGCGCGGAGGAATCCGGTGCCGTAGCCGGTCAATTGAATGAACGAAGCCGGTACGGAAAGGATGCCAATCCAAAGACTACGGTTGCGGATGGCAGAATCGGTGCAGATGATGAGCGAGAAGAGGAGTAGAGGAGCGATGGCTATCAGTGTGGTAATCCATCCCAATGCGAGGACGGCAACAGGGCCGGTGATGCATTGGACACCAACTGCTGGGGCACGATAAATGGTGAAAGCGCCTAATCCCATAAACAGTATCCCGATAACTGATAGGAGGAGCAGCAATCCTACTCCTACGGTAAATATGGCCGGAAGCATGTGCACGAGTTTCAGAGACTCGGGATATTTCTTGTAAAGATTGATGCGGGCAATGCCGGAATTATGTACCTGCTTGAAGAATTTCTTCAAGTCGGTACGTCGTTTGTGCCACACCCATGCTTCGGGAAATAGCCGGCAACGGTAGCCGCCTTTGAAGATGCGGATACTGAAATCTATATCCTCGCCAAAACGCATCTTGGAAAATCCGCCCAAAGCCTGATATACATCCTTGCGAACCCCCATGTTGAAACTCCTTGGATAGAACTTGTCCATCTTCTTTGAGCCTCCGCGAATGCCACCTGTGGTGAAGAAGGAGGTCATGGCATAGTTGATGGCTTTCTGGACAGGAGTGAATGATTCGTGTGCACGGTCGGGTCCTCCAAAAGCATCGGCAGGCTCGTGTCTCAGTTCATCTTCCACCGCTTGCAGATAGCCGGGTGGAAGAATACAGTCGGAGTCAAGTACGATGACGTATTCACCAGTGCTTTGTCCTACCCCGTAGTTACGTGTTTGTCCAGGACCGGAATTGGGCTTTTCGTAGTAGCGTACAGGCAAAGCTGAAGCATATTTTTCCACAATGTGCCGGCAAGGGACGGATGAGCCATCTTCCACTACTACAACTTCAAAATCGGTGAATGTCTGGTGGGTAAGGCTTTCCAAAAGTTCGTCCACTTCATCGGGACGGTTATAGACGGGGATGACGAATGAGTAGCGCAATGGGGGTCAAGATTAAAAGTTAAAATTTAAAAGTCAAGCACGGATTACGCAGATACGCGGATAGATGTTTGATTCTCCGTGTCATCCGCGTAATCCGTGCCTATAAGCTTGTAGCTGATTACTCGTAACTGATTACGCCTCCTTCTTACGGTTCAGGTAAGAACCGTCGCGAGTATCGATTTCGATAAATTCACCTTCGTTGATGAAAAGGGGGACGCGCACCTCAGCACCAGTCTCTACAGTAGCAGGCTTGGTGGCATTGGTAGCAGTGTCACCCTTAAGCCCCGGCTCGGTGTAAGTAATCTGCAATACGACTTTCACAGGAAGTTCGGCATAAAGAACGGTATCTGTTGAAGCATCAGAAACCACTTCCACCTCCATACCCTCTTTCAAGAAGTTCACACCAGTGATGAGATCCTTGGCGATGGGAGCCTGATCAAAAGTTTCGTTGTTCATGAAGATATAATCCTCTCCCTCCTTGTAAAGGAACTGGTAGGGGCGACGCTCTACGCGCACGTCTTCCAACTTCTCACCGATGTTGAAGCGACGCTCCAACACGTAGCCGTTTACCACGTCTTTCAGTTTGGTACGCATGAAAGTGTTTCCCTTACCGGGTTTTACATGAAGGAATTCAATTACAAAATACAATTTGCCATCCATACGGATGCAAGTTCCGTTCTTAATGTCTTGTGCATTAATCATACTCTTACTTTTTTCTTTTTTATTATATTACTATTCCAATGAATTCATTTGTACAAACGTGCTTACCTGAGTGTGGGGAAACAATAGTTTTTCCCTTAAAGCGTTGTTTTTCGGGTGCAAAAGTACAAGAAATCGGTAAAAAACGCAAAACTATAAGCTAAAAAAGTCAGTTTACTTGGTTAATTTAAAAAAAACATCTATTTTTGCAGCCCGAAACTGTAGTGGAATAATAACATAAAACAAATATATCAAATGAAAAGAACATTCCAACCCTCTAACAGAAAGAGAAAGAACAAGCACGGTTTCCGTGAGAGAATGGCTACCGCTAATGGCCGCCGAGTATTGGCTTCACGTCGCGCTAAAGGCCGCAAGAAGTTGACCGTATCTGACGAGTACAACGGTACAACAAAGAAATAATCTCTCTGAAGATTAGTCGAAAGAATAAGAACAAGAGCTGTGTCACCCTGTGTGATGCGGCTCTTTTCTTTTCAACCGAACAGAGAATTCCCTCGTATGCCCCCAAAAACACAAAAACAATCCCAGAAGAGGGCTAAAAGAAACGAAATAGCAACTAAAAAAGAAAAATCAAACAGATTTTCAACATTTTGTCGTAACTTTGACCCGTAAAACAAACAAGCGTAGAATATGATGAACATAAAAGAGTTCTTTTCGTTCAGGAAAAACCTTTTCTTTTGGGGCAACCTGTTGGCAATGATTGTGGTAGTGACGGCATTAGGAGTGGGAGTCTTCAAATGGTTGGAGCACTACACCCGACACGACATAGCAGCAACTGTACCTGACGTAAAGGGCATGATGCTTGACGATGCAAGACAACTACTCACCGAACGGAAGCTCGTGTGCATTGTATCTGACTCTACCTACAACACCTCCAAACCTGGGGGTATTGTGCTCGACACGAATCCGGCCAACGGAGCTGTAGTAAAGGAGGGACGGACCGTTTACCTCACTATCAACACCACCCGTGCACCAATGCGCACATTGCCCAACCTGATAGACAACAGTTCTCTCCGTGAAGCGGAAGCCAAACTGCTGGCCATGGGATTCAAACTGACTCCCAACGATTCTGTGGAAGGAGAAAAGGATTGGGTATATGGCATCAGATACCGAGGAGCAGCCATGAGCAACGGTGATGAAGTGCCCCTTGGAGCTACACTGACATTGGAAGTAGGGTGTGGCGACTATATGATGGGCATCGGCGACAGCATCGGCATCGGACGCGACACTGCCCCCGAAGAAGCAGTGGAGATTGACTCTTGGTTTGAATAACAACAGAGGGATAGAAGCATGATGAAGGAGGAAGAAGAAGACATCTTCACCGATGATTTGGAAGACATCGAACCGGTAGGACAAGAAGCGGGTGAATTGCACGAACACTTTCGGGTGGTAGTGGATAAGGGCCAGACCCCCATGCGGGTGGACAAGTTCTTGTTCGAGCGCATTGTAAACTCATCACGTAACCGTATTCAGCGGGCTGCCGACATGGGGTATGTAATGGCCAACGGCAAACCGGTGAAGAGTAGTTATAAGGTAAAGCCTTGTGAGGTCATTACCGTGATGATGGATCGTCCGCGATATGATAACGACATCATCCCCGAGGATATACCTCTTGATATCGTGTATGAAGATGAAGACCTGATGGTCATCAACAAACCTGCAGGGTTGGTGGTGCATCCCGGATGTGGCAACTATCATGGCACATTGGTGAATGCCATAGCTTGGCATTTGAGGGATAATCCCAAGTATGACCCTAATGACCCACAGGTGGGATTGGTTCATCGCATAGATAAAGATACGTCGGGATTGCTCGTTGTGGCCAAGACCCCTGATGCCAAGACACACTTGGGACTCCAGTTCTTCAACAAGACAACGAAGCGCCAATATAACGCCCTCGTCTGGGGAAATTTTCTGGAGGACACGGGAAAAATTGAGGGCAACATAGCCCGCCATCCGAAGGACCGTATGCAAATGGCCGTCTTCAGCGATCCGGAGATAGGCAAACATGCCGTCACGCATTATACAGTGTTGGAGCGATTCGGATACGTCACCCTTGTTGAGTGCCGGTTGGAGACAGGGCGTACCCATCAGATACGTGTACACATGAAGCATATCGGTCATATTCTCTTTAATGACGAGCGTTATGGAGGACATGAGATACTGAAAGGAACTCACTTTGCCAAATACAAACAGTTTGTACACAACTGTTTCGATATCTGCCCACGTCAGGCTTTGCATGCCCGTACCCTTGGTTTTGTGCATCCCCGTACAGGCGAGGAGATGTTCTTCACCACCGAACTTCCCGAAGATATGACACAACTCATCGAACGGTGGAGGAGGTGGACTCAGCAGCCCCTCCCCCCTTACCCCTCCCAAGGGAGGGGAGTGAATAGCCTCGACTGATTCTTGTCATAAAGGATTTATTAAAATGTAGATAAAGAACAAAATATAGTAAGATATAGAATATGAACAGTATAAAGAATATAAATCATTCTACTCCCCTCCCTCACAGGGAGGGAGCGGGGGAGAGTCCGTTCCCTGTCATCGCTATCGTTGCCGGAGGCGACACTTCGGAATATCAAGTATCCTTGCGCAGTGCACAGGGAATCTATTCGTTTATTGACAAAGAGAAATTCACCTTATATATAGTAGTGATGCACGGCAACGATTGGCACGTGCAATTGCCTGATGAAACAGAACTTCCTATCGACCGTAATGACTTCAGTTTCATGCTTGATGGCGAAAAGGTGAAGTTCGATTATGCCTATATCACCATCCATGGTACCCCCGGTGAAGATGGACGTTTGCAGGGTTACTTCGATATGTTGGGTATTCCCTATTCATGTTGTGGCGTATTTGCCGCGGCACTGACCTACAATAAGTTTGCCTGTAACCAATACTTGAAAGGATTTGGTGTGAAAGTGGCCGAGTCGCTGTTGCTCCGTCGCGGACAGACCATCGATGAGGCCGATGTGGTGGAGAAGATTGGATTGCCCTGTTTTGTCAAACCCAGTTTGGGAGGAAGCAGCTTCGGAGTGACCAAGGTGAAAACTCCCGAAGACATCCAACCTGCCATTGCCAAAGCCTTTGAAGAAGCCGATGAGGTGGTGATAGAAGCATTCCTTGATGGTACGGAAATCTCTTGTGGATGTTATAAGACTAAAGGGAAAAATATCGTGTTGCCAATTACAGAGGTGGTGAGTCATAACGAGTATTTCGACTATGACGCCAAGTATAACGGCGAAGTGGAAGAGATTACACCTGCCCGTATTCCTGATAGTGTGCGTGACCGTGTGTGGGCTTTGACATCAGCTGTATATGATATCATTGGGGCTCAAGGCATCATCCGTATCGACTATTTTATTACCGAAGGAAGGAAAATCAACCTCCTGGAGGTGAATACGACCCCGGGTATGACTGCTACCAGCTTTATCCCCCAGCAGGTGCGTGCCGCCGGATTGGACATCAAAGATGTAATGACAGAGATTATAGAAGAGGGGATTAAATAGCCCCTCTCTGCCCCTCCTTCCAAGGAGGGAAGTGCCCCCGATAATGAGAATTGACAGAACCACTTTGAACTAAAAATAGAGGAGTTATGACTGATATGAATAATTCAAAACATTCTACTCCCCTCCCTCACAGGGAGGGGCAAGGAGGAGGGTCCTCCATTCCTTCCGAATTTGACGATATACGGCCTTATTCCCCCGAGGAACTTCCTGCCGTATATGAAGAGTTGATTGCCGATGAGGCTTTCCGTCATGTGATAGGCAAGGTGATGCCTGGTGTCCCTTTTGAAGCTGTAGCCATGCAAATGCGCCAGTGCAAAACCAATCTGGAATTTCAGAAAACCTTCTGTTACCCATTCTTGCACGACCTTGCCCGTAAGTGTAGCGATGGCATGACGATTGATTGTGATGCCATTCAAGGTGATGGGTATCCGCATACGTTCATAACTAATCATCGCGATATTGTTCTTGATTCAGCACTCCTCTCTGTATTGTTGGTGGACAATGGTCTGAACACCGTGGAAATTGCCATTGGTGACAACCTGCTTATATTCCCTTGGATAAAGAAGTTGGTACGTATCAATAAGTCGTTCATCGTACAGCGTGCATTGACTATGCGCCAGATGTTGGAGGCTTCGGCACGCATGTCGCGCTACATGCATTTTGCCATTGACGAGAAGAAGGAAAACATCTGGATAGCCCAACGTGAAGGACGGGCCAAGGATTCGGATGACCGTACACAAGACAGTGTGCTGAAGATGATGGCTATGGGAGGTGAAGGCACTATTGTTGAGCGCCTGAAAGGATTGAATATTGCACCGGCTGCCATCTCGTACGAGTACGATCCTTGCGATTATTTGAAGGCCAAGGAGTATCAGCAGAAACGGGACAATCCGGAATTCAAGAAAAGCAAGGAGGATGATTTGCTGAATATGCAGACAGGTATCTTCGGACGTAAGGGACATATCCATTTCCAATTGACGCCCTGCATCAATGATAAGTTGGAAGCATTGGATCCCGCAATGCCGAAAACTGAAATATTCACTGCTATCAGCGCATTGATAGATAAGCAGATACATGCCAACTATCGTTTCTATCCTGGTAATTATGTGGCTTATGATTGGTTGACGGGTGAAAACCGCTTTGCAGATAAGTACTCGGCTGAAGAGAAAGCAACCTTTGAACAATACATTGCCGGACAATTGGCGAAAATAAACCTTCCAAACAAAGACGAGACATTCCTGAGGGAGAAGATGCTGGCCATGTATGCCAACCCGGTAAAGAATTGGATGAGAACAAAGGATATGAACGAATGAACAGGAATAGAATACTTTTTTTCTGGGAAATAGTGAGCCTGCTGCCCCTCGCGGCAGGACTCACCTCTTGCTCCAATGATGACGACAACTATACCTATCCGAATTTACTGAACGAATTTGCAGACGTTGCCACCGGGCCATCAGCACGATTCACTCACCTGCTGACAGACAAGGGAGAACGTCTGCCGGTAGTGAATGCCGGAGAGATCGCTACCGAAGGGGTGACTCCGGACACCGTTTACCGCACAATGGTAGGCTATGTGCCTGTTCTGACGGAGGAGGGTACCTCAGGAGCACAGATATACACCCTGCAAGCGATTGCCGCTCCACAGCCTCAACCATCAAGCGAATTTGCTGAAGTGAAAGCAGACCCACTGGAAATGCAAAGCATCTGGCGAGGAGGAAATTATCTGAACCTTATCCTGCTGGTAAAAGCTCAAAAAGGCAGGCATACATTCCACTTTATAGAAGACAGTGTAACCGTCTCGGCTTCTACCGGACATCGAACGCTGTATCTGAGGCTTTACCATGATGCCAATGATGATGTGCAAGCCTACACACAGAAAGTCGGACTTTCATTGCCTCTTTCCGGTTATTCCGGAACGTTGGCTGAAGGAGACTCTATAGAAATAAGAATCCCCACACCACAAGGTTGGGAACCATGGGTGCGGGGATATTGAACAGAAAAAAATACAATTTATTCTTCTAAAAGTTTCTTCAGAAATTCATCCAATTCCTTATCAAGCCCTTTCAGCAGTCCGTCACTGAGGAGCATGGTGTCATCATCCACCAGCAACAAATCGGCTACGGTCTCGCGCTCCTCATCCACCAGCACAAACGAATAGGGTTTCATCAAGGGCAACTTGTCGAGTATTCCCTTTTTCTTCAGAGTCACCACCTGTGAACGGAGTTGCAACTCCACCTCACTGTAGAAGGTCTGTGCTTCATAATCCACCCACTCCTTGACCTCTGCACGCGCCAACTGACGATCTTCATCATCAAAGACCAACAATTCACCGACACTCTGAATCGGCTGCAAATGAATGTCCGTAATAAGTCCCTGACTACCCTCAGCCACCAACTTGTCCACAGCCTTCTTCAAAGCCGATGCCACCATTGATTGGGATTGATTTCCTAAGTCCATCTATCGTTTTTTTTAATATTAGCCCTCAAAAGTACATAAAAAAAAGTATCAAACAAACATTCCAGACTAAAATTCATCGGAAAAACGCCACATTTGCCTTTTCAGCTGCTCCATTTCCTTGCCACGCTTCTCCATATCCCGCAAATAATCGGAAATAAACAAATAATCGGAAGTTTGGTTCTTCCACCGTCCGTCTTCCCCTTTCTTCATCTTACGGGCAGACAATTCCAATGCCTTTTCTGCATACGAACGTGCTGTACCAATACTGTCATCGTTCAGTTCGTGCCAAACGGCCATATTCAGATGGGCCTCCATACGACGGCGGGAGTTCTTATGTTTCAGTTGTTTCTCCCACAGCGTTTTGGCTGCCTGCCAGTTGCCTTCATTCACATACACAGCTGCATCGCGCATTTCCACGTTTGAACCGGTATAGAATGGGAATTCGATGGTTTGCCACTGTGGCACCAGCGATGCCAAAGGCAAGAAAGCAGCCTCCTGCACCGGAATGAGTTCCAGCGGATAAAGTTCGTCGGCATCAAGTCGCTGGATACAACGAATGGTATCCAACGGATAAAGCTCCCCCGGAAGATAAAGTTTGACTATCGTAAAAACCTGTCCACCCATGTAGGTAGAGTATTCCAACATGAGAGCTGTCATTTCTACCGAAACAAGCATATCTACTTGCAATTGATCGGCAAGCTGCTTCACTCTGACCGGACTCAATTCGCGCTCTTCGCAAGAGAGTTTCGACTCTGTAGTCAACACGGAATCATACACCACCACCTCGTCAAAGTAAGCGGCATCGGCCAAATATTGTGCCAACGAATCGACTACCATCTTACTGTCCAAAGCCTTCAAATCGCGCGAATATCTATTCTTTTTCGAAAGGTCCGGCTGATTGTTCACTACTGCTACCCTACGCACCTGCGCCGGAACTTTTGTACGGACAGGTTGAAGCCGCTCGACACTGACCCACTTCACTGTGGTACACGCACACACTGCAAACATTGTTGTCAGTAAGCAAACGATACTTTTCCATAAAAATGAATGTCTCATACAATATGCAATTTTGTTTATCCTATATTTGAAAGACAAATAACGAATCAGACACGGATAACACGAATTATGCAGTTCTCACTCCGTGCAATCGCGCCTTCCGTGTCTGTCAACACAATTTTCTATATTTCCTCCTTATAATCCTTTGCCATGGCAGTGCTTGAACTTCTTACCACTACCACAAGGACAAGGGTCATTGCGCCCTACCGTATGCTGTGCACGCACCGGTTCACGCTTCACCTCGCGGGTGTCGCGTGCTGCAGCCTGCCGCTGATTAGGGTCACTCAAGTCAGTCTTCGTCTCTTGATATTGCTGACGGGGAGCAGTCTGTTCGGGAGCAGCTTGCTGCACTTGCTCCGGCTCTCGCACCGGAATCTGTCCTCTCATCAAGACAGACACTGTCTGCTCATTGATTTTGCTCACCATACTATCAAAGAGGTTTACCGATTCCAGTTTGAAAATCAAAAGCGGGTCTTTCTGTTCGTAGCTGGCATTCTGCACCGAATGTTTCAATTCGTCCAATTCTCGAAGGTTTTCTTTCCAGGCTTCGTCAATCGTGTGCAACAAAATGGCCTTTTGGAACTCTTTCACCGCCTCCTTGCACTCTGTCTCATAAGCCTTCTTCAGATTGACGGGTATCTGATAAAGACGGCGACCATCTGTGATGGGAATAAGAATGTTTTCATACATCTGCCCACGCTCTTCATAAATCTGCTTGATGACCGGATAAGCGATGTGAGCCAACTGATCGGCCCGACGCTTGAAGTTCTCCATAGCCAAATTGAAGAGGTGCTCTGCCTGCTGTTCCTTCTTCCCTGTACTGTATTCTTGCTCGGTGAAGGGCAGTTCCATAGCCAATGTTTGAAGTACTTCCATCTTTGCAGCTTCATAATCAGGACACTGAATAGCGTTGTAACAACGTTCCCATACCATATTGACTATATCCATACCAATACGCTCACCCATCAAAGCATGACGACGCTTGCCATAGATGACTGTACGTTGCTTATTCATCACATCATCGTATTCCAACAGGCGCTTACGGCTACCAAAATGGTTCTCCTCCACTTTCTTTTGTGCCCGCTCAATGGAACTGGATATCCATTTGTGCTCAATCACTTCGCCTTCCTTAAAACCCAAACGATCCATCATCGAAGCCATTTTATCAGAAGCAAAGAGACGCATCAGGTCATCTTCCAACGAAACAAAGAAAACTGACGAACCGGGGTCTCCCTGACGTCCGGCACGGCCTCGCAACTGACGATCCACACGACGACTTTCATGACGCTCTGTACCGATGATAGCCAAACCTCCGGCAGCCTTTACTTCCGGACTCAGTTTGATATCGGTACCACGACCGGCCATGTTGGTAGCAATGGTGACGATACTTTTCTGTCCGGCACGTGCCACAATGTCAGCCTCCTTCTGATGAAGTTTGGCATTCAATACATTGTGTTCTATCTTACGCATGGTCAGCATCTTGCTGAGCATTTCGCTGATTTCCACCGAAGTGGTTCCGACCAACACGGGACGTCCGAGAGCTACCATCTTCTCTACCTCTTCAATTACAGCTTTGTATTTTTCACGCTTGGTACGATAGACGCGGTCGTTCATGTCTATGCGGGCTATAGGACGGTTTGTAGGAATCACCACCACATCAAGTTTATAGATATCCCAAAACTCTCCTGCTTCCGTTTCCGCCGTACCGGTCATACCAGAGAGCTTATGATACATACGGAAATAGTTCTGCAATGTAATGGTGGCAAAAGTCTGTGTAGCAGCCTCAACCTTCACCCGCTCCTTGGCTTCGATAGCCTGATGGAGTCCGTCTGAATAACGACGTCCCTCCATAATACGACCGGTCTGTTCATCCACAATTTTAACCTGCCCATCGATAACAACATACTCTGTGTCACGTTCGAACATGGCATATGCTTTCAATAACTGATTGACTGTATGCACTCGCTCACTCTTCACGGCATAGTCAGTGAGCAACGCATCCTTTTTGGCCAACCGCTCTTCGGATGAAAGTTGTTCATTTTCCAACTCAGCCAATTGAGCTGCGATATCAGGCAATACAAAGAAAGTAGAATCCTCTGAGTTTCCGGTAATCAGATCAATACCCTTGTCAGTAAGATCTACACTACGCATTTTCTCGTCAATAACAAAGTAGAGCGGCTCTACAGCTTCAGGCATGCGCTTGTTGTTCTGCTCCATATAGATTTCCTCGGTCTTGAGCATACCGGCCTTAATACCCGGTTCGCTGAGGAATTTGATGAGCGGTTTGTTCTTCGGCAATGCTTTGTGGCTACGGAAAAGCGCCAAGAATCCGGCTTCTTGGTCTTCTTTGTTTTCACTGGCAAGCAAACGCTTGGCATCGGCCAACAATTGGGTAGCCAACTTACGCTGTACCTCGAAAAGTCGCTCTACCAAAGGACGGAGCGACTCGAAAAGTTGGTCACCACTCTTAGGAACAGGACCTGAAATAATCAACGGAGTACGTGCATCGTCAATCAATACGGAATCGACCTCATCGACAATGGCATAGTTGTGTTTCCGCTGTACTAACTCACGAGGATTTCCCGCCATGTTGTCTCGCAAATAATCGAATCCGAACTCATTATTTGTTCCGAAGGTTATGTCTGCCCGGTAAGCATTGCGACGCGCCTCACTGTTCGGTTGGTGTTTGTCTATACAGTCAACACTCAATCCATGGAACTGGTAGAGCGGCCCCATCCACTCAGAGTCACGCTTGGCCAAATAGTCATTCACTGTCACCACGTGTACACCGTTACCGGTCAGAGCATTCAAGAATACAGGCAGAGTAGCAACTAATGTTTTTCCCTCACCTGTCGCCATTTCTGCAATTTTTCCCTTGTGCAATACCACACCGCCAAAGAGCTGCACATCATAGTGCACCATGTTCCAGACGGTGTCGTTTCCACCAGCTGACCAATGATTTTGCCAAATGGCCTTATCTTCCTCTATGCGTACAAAGTCCTTTCCAGAGGCAGCCAATTGTCGGTCAAAGTCGGTAGCCGTCACTTCTACCTCACCATCCTCAGAGAAACGACGGGCAGTATCCTTCACAATGGCAAAAGCATCAGGCAGCACACGGTCAAGCGCTTCTTCATAGCGGTCGAGCACCTCTTTCTCCAATTTGTCAATTTCTGCAAAGATCGGTTCCCGCTTCTCAATATCAGTCTCTTCAATTCGGGCACGCAGTTCTTCCAATTTCTTGTTCTCTTCTACCGCCGAATCACGGATAATTTGCTTTAACTCCTGAGTCTTGGCACGAAGTTCGTCATTACTCAGTTTGGTGATATTCACATAAGCAGCCTTTGCTTTCTCCACCCACGGCTGTATCTCTTTCATGTCGCGGGTTGATTTATTGCCGAATATCTTGCTTAAAAAATCATTAAATCCCATGTTTTATCTATTTTTTATTATTATCTGAATTGGTTAAATGTCACATACGCAGGAAATACAGGCAGTTCCTATCGAATATCAGTAATCGGAACCGCCGTGCAGGCATTGGGTGCCCGGATGCGCATCACACGTGCAAGTGTGGGTGCAATGCAATCTGTAGAAACAAGTGTATGTATAGTTTCCGGTCTGATGCCGGAACCCAAAAATATCAGAGGGAAATTGACACTCGCCTGACGCACAATACTGACGGATTGCCCATCGGTATCCATCAGTTTCCATCCGGCAGAGACCTCCACCGTCAAATCGCCTGAACAGAGCGGATTGTAGGCATTGCGTACCGGATCTATCTCCGGTGACCATGTTCCCAACTGCAAATCATAAGAGGTATAGACGCGCTGCACTCCGCTCAAGTCGGTCAAGAATTCTGCACTACGGTCAAGAACCTCTTTCAGACGGAGTTGTTTTCTCTCCACCAATTTACGGTCAATATAAATTTGCAGACCATTGTACGCTTCTACGTATTGGCCGTCACCATAGAGAGCCATCAGATACATATTGAGCAGGGCAGTAGCGCGATGCATATGAAATTCTCCCGTCGGGATGCGACAGGACGCATCTTCTGCCGACCCGTTGTCAACATAACCGGTGGAAGTAAGAAAAATCAGTGTATTCCGTAATCCCACTTTTTTGTCAATACACTCCAACAACGAAGCAATATCTTTATCAAGGCGGGCATAAGTATCCTGCATTTCCAAATAGGAGTAACTGCCACTTTCCCGTTGGAAAGAGCCGGCATTGTATGATACAGAAAGAAAATCGGTCACCTGATCGGTCCCCAGCATAGTGCCATAAAGGCAAGCTTCCGTCACACGGTTGACCTCTTCATTGACACAAGGCGTCATTCTGAGGCGGCGATATTTGCGGGGATCAGTAAACGAATAACTGAAGACTGGTTCCTTTGCCGGATTGTCATACACATCTTTGTCAAACAAAGGCTCCCAACGAATGTTTCCTATGCGCGAATCGGTGCTGGTATTGTCATTATAAACCATCAGCCAACGGGGGAAACCTCCGTAATAGGTTGAACTACACCATTTACCGGTCAATTCATTGAGCCAAAACGCTCCATCTGCAGCATGCCCCGCAGCCATCACTGCTTCATCTCGATAGGGAGCAATAGCATACACCAAAGAGCGGCCTTGGGTAGCCATCTTCAATTCATCGGTAATTGTAGAAACCTGCAAATGTTGGGGAGAAGTATTCTCTGCCGTATAATATCCGGTAAAATTACGGTCATCAACACAAGTGACTACCCGTAAAGTAGAACGGTCAAGCCATTGTCCGGCAACAATACCGTTACGTGCCGGTGGAGTGCCGCTATATAAGGCAGCCAAAGCCGAAGCCCTATCTATTGGAGTAAAATTATAGTCAACATTACTGTAGATGCGTCCCTCTCTCCATAATCGCTTGAATCCCTTCTCGCCATACAGAGCAGCAAAAGCTTCCAGATAGTCAGCCCGTAGTTGGTCTATAGTAATGCCCACTACCAACCGGGGAGCCGTAGGGACGGATCCAGTCTGTGCCTGCATGGTGGACAGTACCAATACTGTCAACAACGAAGTCAAGATTCTTTCTTTCATCTTTTCTTTCATCTTTGCCTCCTATCCAAATCACGAGCTATGAGCAGATGCAACACAGAACGTATCAACAAAACCAATGCCAAAGGTATGATTGCCAGACTTATTTTTTGAGGAATCAGGGGCATAAAGGCTATGAAGAGTATTAAAACTACTATATTGAATACATCATAAGGATTCTTCCGACCGGCACGTATCCGGCTCACCGTCATCGGCAAAAACACCAAAGGAAGAGGGTTAAGGATTGCCAACAACCAATTGGTATCTACAGTCGGATGTTCGGACAAGAAAAACAGGAAAGCAATGATACAACCAGCCAGTCCCTGTACGAGAAGCAATAGGATGTCGATACCCCAAAAGACACTGCGTTGCTTCCATTCTATCCTACTAACCGCTGCTACAACCACCAGCAACAACAGTGACACAGTCAGAGGAGTAAATAGCATATCACCATCCCCCACTTCGCTCGTGCTTTTGGAAAGAGGAATGATAACTCTTTCCCGAGAAACCAACTTACGCACGGGGAGTTCCGCCCCGCCCTTCACTGTTCCATGACTGAAAGCCTGCATCAAGTTGTCGGGCAGGAACATCTGCTGCCGACCAGTCAGCGGACGGTCGGCCTCGCTCCCCAAACAGAGATTGATGCCAAAATCTGTCCATGGGTGATTTTTTGTATATTGTCGTACCCAACTGCGGAATGTTGTCCCTTCCAGTCCGGGCGGATAGTAGGCAACCCCGCCCAGAGCAGATTCAATACGGTCGCGGGCACGCATCGTACAGTTGTCATAAAAAAAGTTGTAGCGGTAAATACGATCCAACGGTTGGAAGTTACGCCACAATTGACGTTCTAACCGCTCCGATTCAGCGGGAGTCAGATTGAGCACTTGCTCTGTCACCTGCGAACCACGACGTGCATATTCCCATTCAAAATTCTCATATGGAACCACTGCCAACTGATAATCTGTTTGTCCCAAAGCAAAACGCAGGAAGAAATAAGAAGTGTCGAAGTCAAAAACTCCGTAGTTGAACACGACATCATACTCCTGACTCGAATTGGTACAACGGATCGCCGTATGACCGAAAAGTTCATAGACTTCTTCACCAGGCGAGCAGGTTAGCAGAGCTATACGTACCGGATTACTCTTGCCCCCTCCGGTCGCCATAGCGGTCAATGCCAACAGACAACATACTATGTATAAAATACAACGTCTCACTTTTTACTTACTTCTTAGTCTAAGGGTGCAAAGGTAAGGATAATAGGCGAATTCCCCAACTCTTCTCCCCACTTTTTCCATATTATAACAGTTCCGCAGCCTGAGCCAATCTCATGCTATTAGAACCTTTAATGAGTATATAATAGCCTGAAATCTGTTCTTTGGCCAATTCGCTGCACAGTTGATCCACATTGTCAAAGAGTAGGAATTCCGTTCCTTTACCAAAGGCAGCCGAAGCAAATTCTTGACCTACAAGGCAGACTCTTTCCAATGCAGCTTCTTGCAATTGTTCCACCACCTTGCAGTGTTCTGTGGTGCTACATGTTCCCAACTCCATCATGTCACCAAGGATAACCATTTTAGGCGCAACTTCCATGCTGCGGAAGTTGTTCAATGCTGCCGCCATGCTGGTAGGATTGGCATTGTAGGCATCTACAATCAGATGGTTATGCCCTGTTTCTCTCAATTGCGAGCGGTTGTTTTGCGGCACATAACCGGCCAATGCGGCATCCACTTGCGCTGGTGTCACTCCAAAATAGAGTCCTACGGCAGCGGCAGCCAGCATATTGTCCAAATTATAACTTCCTATCAGGTTGGTCTGTACTTCGCGCCAAGCCGAATTACCCATTCTCCAACGGAAACGCAGGCAGGGAGCACAATCAACCACTTCACCACTGACCCTCAGTGCCGCAGCATCATCAGGTTTGCCATAGCGTATCAGGTTGAGTCCGTCAGCCATAGCCGCCAAGTGTGGGCTGTCGTTGTTGATAAACACAGTTGCCCCTGATTTTGCCCGCAAAAAGTCATAGAGTTCCCCCTTTGTTCTCATCACTCCTTCAAAGGATCCAAATCCTTGCAGATGGGCCATTCCCACATTGGTAATAATCCCCATGTCCGGCTCTGCAATTTCCACCAGTTCCCTGATATCTCCCGGATGACTGGCCCCCATCTCCACGACAGCGATATCGTGGTCGGGGGTAAGCCTCAACAGCGTCAGTGGCACCCCAATAGCATTATTGAGATTCCCCTCAGTGTAAAGTACACGGTGAACCTGTTTGAGCACCGTAGCCATCAGTTCCTTGGTAGTAGTTTTTCCATTGGTGCCTGTCACCCCAATAATAAGCGTCCCGACGTGGCGACGATGATAGTTGGCCAATTGTTGGAGAGTCTGTAGCACATTGTCCACCAAAATATAGCGTTTGTCAGCAGAGTCAGCAAAAGCAGTTTCATCCACCACAGCATAGGCACAACCGCTCTCCAATGCTTTGGCGGCAAAAGCATTTCCATTGAACCGTTCTCCCTTCAATGCAAAGAACATCGCCCCTTCAGGACAGTAGCGGCTGTCAGTTGTCACTTGCGGATGCCGCTGGAAGATATGATAAAGAGATGCTATATCCATTGGTGAACTATTTTTTCGTTAAAGAAGAAAATGCCATGGCCAACAAAGAGGGAAAAGATTCAGCTACAATACAAAAGAATATTCCACGCACAGCCCAAACCAGCGCTCCAATCAAAAGCAGACCGATTGCTATGTAGGCAATGATTTCAGTAACGTGTAGTGAAGCAGGGTCAAAGACAAACTCTATGGTATGTTTTCCAGCGGGCACATTCATCGCACGAAGGATGTAATCAGCACGCCCATGCTCCACCTCTTTACCATCAATGGACGAGCGCCATCCCGGATAATATATCTCGGAGAACACCACTATACCACCGGTTTCACTCTCTGTTTCATAAACCAGACGGTTGGCATCATAACTCTTAAGCACAATCTTGCCTGCCGATGGCTGTGCCTTCACCTGCTCTTTGAACTTATTGTCCACCACGGCAGTCAAAGCAGGGTTCACCTCGTGCAAGGCAGCTATCTCTTCGTTGGCATTGCCTACATACTTCACTTCCCTGACAAACCAGGCATTACCGAATGCATGAGGATTGAAGAGAGGCATTGTCTGCCCACCCTGCGCCGGCATAATGAGCCAACGGGTATTGAGCATATTCAGCACGGGGAACTTCGCTGCCTGCACACTATCCATGTTTCCACCCGTACGTACAGCCTCATCCATCACTGCACGCATTTCCCCGCTGATATGTTCCTCTATCATCTCCTGATAACGGCGGAGTTTGGCAGCATGGTATCCACCCACACTTTTATGATAATAGGAAGTATTGTTTTCGTTGAACGTGTTACTTGCCAGATTCAGCACCCGATAGTCAAGGGAGGTATCTTTCAAGATAACCTCATCGGTCGGGGTCTTTTGGAACATACGGGTAATCTCACGTTTTGGTGTATACTGATTCCTGTCGTTCGGATTGAGGTAACGGCGATTCACCTGCCACATGTCAAAAAGGCAGAGTACCAGCAACAGGCTCACCATCCATTTGAAACCCATCTTACGGTTTGCAAAAAGCATCAGCAACACTGTACCCACAACCACTATGAAGAAACTCCGCCATGCATCGGCCACAAAGATACTCTGCCGCACCTCTGTGAGATTGGCCACAAAAGCACTCAAATGTTCGGCAGGTAGTCCATTCTTCAGCATAGCCATCTCGTTAGTGGAAATATACTGAGGGAAGAAGGTTCCGGGCAACAGAGCAAATAGCAAGGCAAAACCGGCAGTCACTCCGGCGCTGATACAGATAGCTTGTTGCAATGAAAGTCTGCCTCCCACATAGAGGGGAGTTTTCAATTGTTTAAAGAGTACACGCTTTTCTACTTCTCCCAAGGCCAGGATCGCTAGCAGCGGAATGGTAAACTCTGCCACCACCAGAATGGAAGCAACCGTACGGAACTTGGCATACATCGGCACATAGTCGATGAAGAAATCGGTAAGCCCCATAAAGTTTTTCCCCCATGACAGAAGTACAGAAAGCACCGTGGCAACCAACAATGCCCACTTCATCGGTCCACGTACAATAAGCAAACCAAGCAAGAACAAAGCCAGCACAAAGGCTCCCACATAGACAGGGCCGGAGGTTCCGGGCTGTTCGCCCCAGTATTGGCCGATCTGATTATAGATGCCACGATACATGGGGTTAGCTTTCTTCATAGCCTCTTCGTTGAGCCCGAGGGGAACAGAAGCACCACCTTTAGCATTGGGCACCAACAAAGTCCACGTTTCACCGATACCGTAACTCCATGCCGTGATATAGTCGCGATCCAGTCCGCTATTTGTCTGATTGCCACTGTCAGGCTTCACCAGTTCACTCTTCCCTCGCATAGTTTCCTTACTGTACTCGTAAGTGTGATACAGGTTCGACAAGTTGGTGCATACCCCCACAAAGCCAGCCAGCACCAACACCGCTGTCGATTTAAAAAACTGCAACATCCGTTTGCCACGCCAAGCCTCCACACCGTAGGCGATTGCCATGAAAAGCATCGGCATGAGGAAGTAATAACTCATCTGTACATGGTTGGAACGTATCTGCAAGGCTGTAAAGAATGCTGTCACTATAGCCCCCCTCAACCAGCGTTCGCGATAAACCAACACCAAACCGGCAATGGTACCTGGAATGTAGGCCAAAGTCAGCACCTTCCAGATGTGACCGGCGGCAATAATAATGAAGAAATAGGAGGAAAAAGCCCAAATGACCGCTCCTAAAGCAGCCATCCACGAACGGAAGTTGAACGCACGGAGCAGAATATAGAATCCCAACAACAGGATGAAGACGTAATGCGCATCGCCGGGAATATAGAGGCGATAGAGCGATTCAGCCTTCGACAACAAGGTGGTCGACTCGTAATAGGGCAACATCTGATAAGTGGGCATTCCACCAAAAAGAGCATTGGTCCAACGGGTACGCTCACCGGTACGCTCCATATACTCTTTACACTCCTGATTGGAGCCCATACCAGCGGCATGGTCATGCTGACCCAACACCAGCCCCTCGACATTGGCCGGGTAGAAATAGACAAATGAAATAAGGGCAAACAAGGCCACTACAACTGCGTCTGGCAGTATCTTTTTCAGTAAATACATAAATAAATTGATTATTAAGAGCTGCAAAGATACAATTTACTCTTAGAAAATCCGTACATTTGCCGACGGAATTAACTTAAATGCGCTTTTTCTGTATGAAAATAGGAATAATCACAGCCATGAGCATGGAACATGACCAAGTCGTGAACCTGCTCTCCGACAAGAAGACTTGCGACAAGGGACCTTTCCGCTTCACCACCGGTGAAGTAGGTCGCAATACAATCGTGCTGATGCAGTGTGGTATCGGCAAAGTGAATGCTGCCGCCGGAGCCGTAGAGCTGATTCGCCACTTCACACCAGACTGTATCATCAGCACCGGTGTAGCCGGAGGCATCGACCCCATCCTGCATGTGATGGATGTGGTGGCAAGCAGTCACATTGTCTATCACGACGTCTGGTGCGGTGAGGGAAACGAATACGGACAGATACAAGGGTTACCAGCCTGCTTCACCGGCAACACTGCCCTACTGGAGTGTGCCCTTGCGCTGCCGACCGATACCGATACAACCATCCATGGCGGACTCATTTGCAGCGGAGACAAATTCATCACCGACCGTTCAGAACTGGAAACGATCAAAGGGCACTTCCCCGAAGGGCTGGCCGTCGATATGGAGTCAGGAGCCATTGCACAGGTGTGCCATCTCTACAGCATCCCCTTCATCAGTTTCCGTATCATCAGTGACACACCGGGTGCCGATGGACATTGGCAGCAATACACCAATTTCTGGGAAACTATCGCCGAACGCTCGTTCGAAGTCACCCACCGTTTCCTCACGGCATTGCCCGAAACCATCTGACCCTCAACATGGAATAAGAAACACAAATTGAAAAGTAAGCAGAATTACAACTATGAAAAAAATACCCAGTTTCACCATCGACCATCTCCGTCTGAAACGAGGAATCTATGTTTCCCGGAAAGACCAAGTAGGCGGAGAGACCGTCACTACTTTTGACATCCGCATGAAAGAGCCTAACCGCGAACCGGCCTTACAGCAGGGTGCGCTGCACACCATCGAACATCTGGCAGCCACCTTTCTGCGCAACCACCCCGTGTGGGCCGAACGAATTATTTATTGGGGACCCATGGGATGCCTCACCGGCAACTACCTGCTCATGCGGGGAGATCTCCAACCTGCAGAGATTCTGCCGCTGATGCAGGAGACATTCGCTTTCATTGTTTCATTCGAAGGAAACATTCCAGGCGCATCCCCCAAAGACTGCGGCAACTACCTGTTACAAGATTTGCCCATGGCTCGCTGGGAAGCCGCCAAATTTCTGCACGAAGTGTTGGAATGTGCCACTGAGGCGAACTTGAATTATCCTGAATAACAAATTTACTTCACCTCCTCAAAATCGACATATTCCCCTTCATCGTCGCCAATGACCTTGCGGCTTTGGGAAGGGGTGGAGCCGTTTGTCTGTGACCGATTGGAAGCTGACTGACCATAAAAATCACGACTAGAGGCAGACTGCCGGCCATAGCTATAAGAACGGTTCCCCAATCCCAAAAAACGAAGAATGCCACTCAAGAAAGTAACAATGACACCCACCACTATGACAAACAGGATAATGAACGGTATGAGAAGAAAACTGATTAATCCCATGCTATGAATCTTTTCGTTAATACACCATAATGACTACAACCAGTATGCCAAATGGTTCGCCAAACTATACTTTTTAGATTTTATTAGCACGCTGTGTCAACAACGAAAGCAGAGCATACCAAATAATAATGGCCGCCAAGCCACTGATACGGAACAAACATACCAAGGGAATACAAACCAACAAAAAGACAAAGCGTACTTTATTGTCCCTCCATCCAAGATTCTTAAACTTCAAGGAAAACATCGGGATCTCCGCCACCAGCAGCCACGAAGTGAGCAACACTAATCCGAGCAACACCCAAAGAGCATAGGGAGAGACTATCAACCAATCGTGTATACCCACAGCCAAAGAACCCCAAAAGAGGGCATTCGCAGGAGTAGGCAAACCTATGAACGATGTAGTCTGACGGGTATCAATGTTGAATTTGGCCAACCGCAAAGCACTAAAAACAGCTATCAAGAAAGCGGCATAGGGCAACCACTCTCCCACACAGTCTAGAGTATCTGACATCTGCACCTCCTCCAATAAGGAAAAGACAATCAGCGAAGGCGCAACACCGAAACTGACGTCATCAGCCAACGAATCAAGATCCTTGCCAATAGGCGATTTGGCATCGAGCAAACGTGCAAGCATCCCATCGAAAAAATCGAAGACTGCTGCCAGCACAATGAAAAGGACAGCCATCATATAATTTGCATGAAAGGCCATCACCCCAGCAATACAACCCGAAAAAAGGTTGCAGCAAGTCACTGTATTGGGAATATGTCGGATAAACCGGTTTGCCATAATCTTCTGTATGGAGTTTTTGATTACATTTAAGAATTATGCCAGCTGTGCAATTACCGTTTCATTGCCGATGGTCTTATCACCCAGCCGCACGTTCACCTCGGTTCCTACCGGCAGATAGACATCCACGCGGCTGCCAAACTTAATGAAGCCCATGTGCTCGTCGATATAGCAATCTTCGCCTGGTTCAGCATAGGTGACAATGCGGCGCGCCATGGCTCCGGCTATCTGCCGCGCCATCACTTCCACCCCATCGGGAGTTTCAATCACCACCATCGATCGTTCGTTTTCTGTACTCGATTTGGGCAGGTAAGCAGCCTGAAAACGTCCCTTCTGATGGGCAACTTTCTTCACCACTCCATCGCAAGGATACCAGTTGGCATGCACATTCAGCGGACTCATAAAAATGCTTACCAACAACCGACGATCGTGGAAATATTCGTGTTCATCCACCTCTTCGATACAGACAATCTTACCGTCAGCAGGTGCTACCACAATCTTTTCCGTTTCTCCACCAAACAGGCGAATAGGACAACGGAAGAAGTTGAGCAACAACAGCCAAACAATGACACTCAGCGGAGCCACCACATAAAAAAGCATTTTCCACTCTACCCCATACCACAAAGTAGCATTAAGAGCCAACAGCACTATAGCACTGATGATAAGGGTGTCAGTTCCCTCGTGATGTATCCTAATCCGTTTCAGTTTCTTCAGTTTCTTCATCGGTATCTGCTTCTTTAAATTGTCAGTACACTTCACTTTAATTTTGCAAAGGTAAAGTAATCATTTAAAATTTGCAAATAAAAATCCTCCTAATTACTCGCCGGCAGTCATTTTTACCTAAAATGCAGAAAAGGTTGAAAACTTTTCGCCCTGCAATTTGCCCATTCGGCAAAAGAGCCTTACCTTTATGCCCATTTCTGAAACTAACGATTCAAAACATCTGTCACGATGCAAGATTTTGTTCATCTACACGTACATACGCAATACTCCATCCTCGATGGACAGGCCAGTATCCCACGCCTTGTGGACAAGGCTATGGCCGATGGCATGAAAGGGATGGCAGTCACTGACCATGGTAATATGTTCGGCATCAAGGAATTCTTCAACTATACCAAAAAGAAAAATAGCGGTACGCAGGATGCCATCAAGGCACAAAAGAAGCGGCTTGCCGCCCTCGAAAAAGGAGAAGTTCCCGGAGAAGAATGGAACGGTGATGCCGAAGCAGAAAAAGCTCATTGTCGCCGACAAATAGAGGAGTTGACGAAAAAGTTGTTCAAACCCATCTTCGGATGCGAGATGTATGTGGCACGCAACGGCATGCTAAACAAAGCGAGCAAAGAGAACATGGGCGGATGGCATCTCATCGTGCTGGCGAAAAACGAACGGGGATACCACAACCTCATCAAGTTAGTGTCGAAGGCATGGACCGAAGGTTACTATAACCGTCCGCGTACCGATCGGACAGAACTGGAAAAATATCGCGAAGGACTCATCGTCTGTTCGGCCTGTATCGGAGGAGAGGTTCCCAAAAAGATTCTCAACGGCAGGATGGAGGAGGCGGAAGAGGCTGTGCAGTGGTACAAGAAGACTTTCGGCGACGATTACTATTTGGAGTTGCAGTTGCACAAGGCCAACGTGCCCCGTGCCAATCACGAGACCTACGGACTGCAGGTGCAAGTCAACGAGAAGTTGATAGAGCTGAGTCGAAAATACAACGTCAAACTCATCTGTACGAACGACGTGCACTTTGTCGATGAGGAAAATGCCGAGGCACACGACCGACTCATCTGCCTCAGCACCGGTAAGGATCTCGATGACCCCACCCGAATGCTGTACTCCAAACAAGAGTGGTTCAAAACAAAAGCTGAAATGAACGAACTCTTCGGGCACATTCCCGAAGCACTGAGCAACACCTGCGACATCTGCGACCAAGTGGAGTTTTACAGCATTGACCACGCTCCCATCATGCCCAACTTCGCCATTCCGGAGGAGTTCGGTACCGAGGATGGATACCGGCAAACACTCACCGAAGAAGACCTCTTCAACGAATTCACACGCGATGAAAACGGCAAGGTGGTACTCAGCGAAGAGGATGCCCACGACAAAATCAAGAAACTGGGCGGATATGACAAACTCTACCGCATCAAACTGGAGGCCGACTACTTGCGCGAACTCACCATGATAGGGGCAAGAAAACTCTATGGAGATCCGCTCAGCGAAGAGGTGGCCGAACGGCTTAAGTTCGAGTTGCATATCATGAAGACTATGGGATTCCCCGGATACTTCCTCATCGTGCAGGACTTCATCAATGCCGCCCGAAGCGAATTGGGTGTATCCGTAGGTCCCGGACGTGGTTCGGCCGCCGGTTCGGCCGTAGCCTACTGCTTGGGAATCACAAAAATTGACCCCATCGCCTACGACCTGCTGTTTGAGCGTTTCCTCAATCCCGACCGTATCTCATTACCTGATATTGACGTTGATTTCGACGATGACGGACGAGGCGAAGTGCTCCGTTGGGTAACAGAAAAATACGGAGCCGAAAAGGTGGCACACATCATCACTTACGGCACTATGGCCACTAAGATGGCTATCAAAGACGTGGCTCGCGTGCAGAAGCTGCCGCTCGATGATTCGAACCGCTTGTGCAAATTGGTACCCGACAAGATTCCCGACAAGAAACTCAACTTGCCTAATGCCATTGCTTACGTACCCGAACTGCAGGAGGCTGCCGTATCGCCCAACCCCGTCCTGCGAGACACCATCAAGTATGCCAAAATGTTGGAAGGAAATGTACGGGGCACCGGTGTACATGCCTGCGGAACCATCATCTGCCGCGATGACATCAGCGATTGGGTTCCTGTCAGCACGGCAGAAGACAAAGATACGCACGAGAAAATGCTCGTTACACAATACGAAGGAAGTGTCATAGAGGACACCGGACTTATCAAGATGGACTTCCTCGGACTAAAGACTCTCTCCATCATCAAAGAAGCAGTGGAAAACGTGCGCCAAAGCCTCGGTATCGACATCGACATCGATGCTATTTCCATCAACGACCCTGCAACATACAAGCTCTACTGCGAAGGACGCACCATCGGAACCTTCCAGTTTGAATCGACAGGCATGCAGAAATACCTGCGCGAACTGCAGCCCTCTACCTTCGAGGACCTCATCGCCATGAATGCCCTCTACCGACCGGGTCCGATGGACTACATCCCCGACTTCATCGACCGCAAGCAGGGACGGAAGCCTATTGAATACGACATCCCCATCATGGAGAAGTACCTGAAGGACACCTACGGCATCACCGTCTATCAGGAGCAGGTGATGCTCCTCTCGCGTCTGTTGGCCGACTTCACCCGAGGCGAAAGCGATGCCCTCAGAAAGGCTATGGGAAAAAAGCTGCGCGACAAACTGGACCAAATGAAACCCAAGTTTATCAGCGGCGGACAGAAGAACGGACACGACCCTAAGGTGTTGGAGAAAATTTGGGCCGACTGGGAAAAGTTTGCCTCATACGCATTCAACAAGAGCCATGCTACCTGTTACTCGTGGGTGGCTTATCAGACGGCTTACCTCAAGGCCAACTATCCCAGCCAGTATATGGCTGCCACCATGAGCCGCAACATCAGCAACATCACCGAAATCACCAAACTGATGGACGAGTGCAAGTCGATGGGCATACAGACCCTCGGCCCCGATGTAAACGAGAGCATACTGAAATTCTCGGTCAACAGAGCCGGGCATATCCGCTTCGGCATGGGAGCCGTGAAGGGGGTAGGAGAAAATGCAGTGCAAGCCATCATCGAAGAGCGAACCAAGAATGGCCCGTACAAAAACATATTCGACTTCGTACAACGAGTCAACCTCTCAGCATGCAACCGCAAGAACATTGAAAATCTGGCATTAGCCGGCGCCTTCGACGGATTCAAGGAAATCAGCCGCGAACAGTTCTTTGCCGCCAGCACCAAAGGAGACACTTTCAGCGAAACCCTTGTGAGATATGGCAACCGCTACCAAAGCGATCAGGCCGAGGCAGCCAACAGCCTCTTCGGAGGTTTGGATGCTGTAGAGATTGCCACACCGGACATCCCTGAAGCCGAACCTTGGAGCGACCTCGAACGACTTGATAAGGAACGCGAGTTAGTAGGCATCTACCTCTCGGCACACCCGCTGGACGAATTCAATGTCATTCTCGAAAATGTATGCTCTGCACGAATGAACCAACTCGAAGACCTCAAGCCATTAGCCAATCGCGACATCACACTCGGAGGCATCGTCACCGGACTTCGCACAGGATTTACCAAAAAGGGAAATCCCTTCGGCATCGCCAAGATTGAGGACTATTCGGGAGCTGCCGAATTTGCACTTTTCGCCAACGATTGGGTGACATGGGAAAATTACCTCAAGCCAGGATACTTTCTCTATATCTATGCCCGCGTGCAACCCAAACAATGGAAGACAGACGAACTGGAGGTAAAAATCAACCGTATCGAACTGCTGCCCGAAGTGAAAGACAAGAAGATAGAAAAAATCACCATCACCGCCCCACTTACAGCCCTCGACAACGAATTGGTGACAGAGCTGTCTATGCTCATCAAGGAACATCCGGGTAATGCCGAACTCTATTTCCGCATACGCGACATCGAGACGCACATGCAGACTTACCTCGTATCCAAAGGAATGCGTATCAACGTACAGAAGGAACTGATAAATTATCTAAAAAGTAAACCGGCTTTGGAATTCAGCATCAATTAAATGAAGTGAACCCCAGAAGTTAGACAAAAAAACTTCTGGGGTTCACTTCATTCGGCACGCCCTCTCTTTAGTTTCGGCAAAAATGCTTTATTATTTTACTACAAATTTCTTTCCGTTCTGGAGATAAATTCCACTGGTGGGGTCCTTCACCTCGCGACCGGTGAGGTCGTAAATAGGTGCGTTGGGGTCGGGCGTCATTTGTGTCCCTGCGCCAACAACAACACTTCCAATGCCGGCAGCAGCTTCACCCTGAATGACGGTGAGCACCTGCGTATACCCCCATTCGTCGGTGAAGGTTAGGTTGGCCTTGCGTCCCTCCACACCTGCAGGGATTGGCTCAGCGGTAACACTGATTTCCAACAGAATCTCAGCCACCTGTCCATCTTCATACTTGAAAGGTGCCGTTGTGCAAGTCAACCAAGAGGCATCGCTAGTGACTTTCAGACCTGCCACGGTATTCCAACTGGCCAAAATGGCCGGAGCCGTACCACCATCGGCAGAGAAGGTGGGAAGTGTATCGTTCTGCACCAAGAAAGAGCCTTCCTCTGTATCGATGACCACCGACATCCAAGGAAGAGCCACAAAAGTGTACATATCCAAAGAAACAGGATAAACCTTTGTTTCGTTGGCAGAGGTGGTGTACTGGACAGCATCGGTCATATAGCCGGCATGCTCACCGGACATGAGCAACTGTTTGGTGGTTACCAGTTCATCGTTCAGCGGATTCTCGTCATACAGACGGTCTATCTGCGTCTTCATGGCCCACTTGGTACCATCCTGAGGGCCTTGAATCAGCACTGCCCACACATCGTTCACCTGCACGATAGAGTCCAAAATGCCGAGTACCATCCATTCAGCGATGTTATTCTCGGTATCAACACCTACCTTGATAATATTTTCGCCAGTCACAGCCAAGTCGCTTTTTACGGTCAGCTGGCCATTCACTGCTTCGGCATAAGCCAAATTGAAGGTCTTGGACTGCAAATCCACATCAGCGGGAGTCACAACAGGAATCCAACTGCCTTGCACAGCAGCCCATCCACCCTTGGGAGCTTCATACAACTCCACATAGGCCGACTGGTACTGGGTTTCCGTACCGAAGAATACGCTTCCCCAAATGTCATTATCATCAACGTAGAGGATGCTCGAACTGAGTCCAGGATAAGCATCCACATCCATGTTATACACCCAACCGGCACCGGAGAGAGAGACCATTCCCCTGAACTCCTGTACCGAACCATCGCTCATCGAAAATGTCAGGGTACCGGCAGAATAAGAATCTTCTGCACTGGCCTCATTGAGAACATACAGTTCAGGTGTGATGGTGGAGATATTGCCAGTGAAGACATAGGGGGTATATACCTTCTCGGCAGAAGAAGTACCAATGACGATGTCGTCTTCTGCATCACCCAACAGCCACTCGTAGTGCACAGGGTATCCACCTGTACCGGTATGGGCATATTCATATTTCACAGGAACGTTGAGCGGAGCAAGGAAACCGTTGTCGGTATATGTATCCTCCGTCATTGACATACCGGGCACCATTGTATAGACACCGGACTCTACCATATAGTAGGCAACAGGCTTCAAGGCTCTTGTGACAGGAGCATCAGTATGGTGCAGACGCTGTCCGACAATATCACCCAACTTGACAAACTTCACCCCCCTTTGCAGTGCAGGCTGTGTATGTGTCAGCATTTCATTTTTCTTTAAGGCAGAGAGAGACTCCATATTTACCGTCAACTGGGCCACTGCCGGACAAGCAGCCATCCCAAGGACAACCAGAGCCTTTGCCATTTGTTTCATTTTTGTCATATAATTCCTTTTTATTTAATGATTTAATTTCAGAATTTCATAATCCGCAAGTAGGAACCATCCGCCTTGTTGACGAAGTAGAAGTACTCACCGTCCGGTGAGGGAACCACCACGCAGTTGATACGTTTACTGAACGTGCCGAACAGACTCTTGAGGTAGTCGCTATAGAGTGTCCGAATGACCGAAGCGAACTCCTTAGCCACGGGTGTATTTGCCTCATATTCGCCACTTTCAGTGTCCGTTCCCAAAAAACTCATGCTGTTATCTACGCCACGGAAGGTTATCTCGTCCACCGCCGTACCCGACCACACATGGTTGAATCCGCAACGTGCCAACACCACGGTTGATTGATTTGTAGAGTCAGGACGCTGGTCGTAGAGATCGACATAATACTTGCCTGTCACATCAGGAATGAGCACCATGTAGAGGTAACTCTTCAAACCATCCCAAAGTTTATCCCACTCATCATCACTACCCACCGGATTGGTGTCGATGAAGTAGAGGTCGCTCTCCTCCAACACCTCACCATCCTGCTCCACCTCATAGCGCCCGCGGAAGACTTTGTCGCGCACATCAAAGGTCATCTTGGGACGTCCGCCTGCCGCCACTTCCACGTAAGAGTCGGAATTACCGTTGACATGGAATTTTCCATCATTATAATCGAAACTGCGTACCAACGTATTTCCTACGCGGACTGGTCGTCTCAGTTGCACACCTTCAGGAGTGAAGAACAATTGACAGGAATCGGCCTGCATCTGCTTGCCCTGATAGTAATAGACGACACCCATGCGGGAAGTCATGTTAAACCCTGTCAACACACCAGTATCCTGATCGGCTACGACAATGTCACGAAAATAAGTATTGGCAGCACCGGCATTCTCAAAGTCGCGGATGACACGGTTGATTTGCTCAAAATAGTCCTCCCAATTTTGACGGTTGCGCACGATGTAGCAGCGCTTCTGTGCGCGCACTGACTTGAGGTGGATGGTGTCGCCATCAGCACTGTGCCCCATGAGTACGAACTCATTGTCACCCTGCCAACCAGAGCCGTTGGTGAAGACTTCGGGATCCGCCAATTTGGAGAGGAGCGAATAGGTAGCAAAAGTAAGGACGGGACCCTGCGAATTTTGGATAGTGTAGTCAGATTCTTGCACACCATAGTCTTCACGTTTCTCCTCGAAGAGATTATAGAAATTTTCATCGGACTGCATTTCCACGCGTCCGTCCTCGCGGAACTTCATCATGAAAGTGAAAGCTCCATAAGCATCCTCGTTAGGATAATAGTCGAATCGCCATCCTTCCTCAGCAGAGATTAGCAGTTCACGATACTCGCTGATGTAATTTCCCACAATGGCACTGGGGTCACGATAGTCTTCGTCGTCACAGGCAGCGAAGAGACAAAAACCGGCCACAAGGGCCCATATATAATTCTTTCTTTTCATCTTTAATACAATACAGGCTCTCCGTTAATAAATTGTCCGATAATAAAGTTTCCGTCGTGAATGAGGTCAATGCCAACCGGAAGATTCATCTCACGCTCAATGGCCGTGTAAACCAATTGCTGGAATTTACTCATATCAATTTCCCACACATCGCGCATCCACTCGGTCATGATGCGCTCTTTTTCGCGGAGAGTGGCGCGCGCTTCTTCATTCTCAATGCGGTCGATGAGGTAGTTCCATGCTTGCGGACTATTAACGAGCATGATGGAAAGCATCTCCACAAAATCCTCATCCACCCCCGATTTGGCATAAGCTGTGATGAATCCCTCCTCACGAGCGCCATCGTTAGTTGTGTTCATCCAGGAAGAGGTATAGCCACTCTTTGAGAGCACACGGTACTCGGTGTCGTAGTCCTTATTTGTCTGCTGCAAAATGTGCGCAAACTCGTGATGCATAGTGTGGAAGAACATGACAAAGTCATCCACATGGTCTATCGAAAGATTGTTCACGTCATACAACTGAATCTGGCGTCCACTCTCTGCAAATCCAAGGGTAACGGAACCGTCACTATTAATGGCCTTGGAACCGGTGACAAGGATTTCTTTGGGCACATAAGTGCGCAGAAAATCGGGGTTGCTGGTATTGGCTGTAATCTGCACGTAAGGATCCATCCACACACGTTTGAGCATGGAAAGGAAAGGAATTACCTTCTCTTCCTTTGGAGGTACGAGGTATTTTCCCATATCCTGACGATTGTCTTCCCAGCGGTAAATCACTCGGATGTTGTAGGGCAGGGTATAGTTTTCGTAGATATACTTGCCAATGGCAGTGGTATCCCACATATCGGTGGCGGGCATCTCCACCACGCTACCGCTGATGTCATCATCGTCGCACGCAGTGAAGAACACCGATGACAGCCCCAACACAAGGCAGGGCATCATCCGGAAGAAATTCTTTATCTTGTTGTTCTGCATAGTTCTATTTCTGTTTTATTGGGGGAATAAATCAGTTTACCGTAGCAAAGCCATTCGACATGGCGGCCTGTTGTACACTCGCAGGAATGCGTGTGGGATCCGACGGGTTAGGCTCAATACCGCTACCTTGCGACTGGTCGGGCACCTGAATGATGCGGCGCAAATCGCCCGACTTCAACGTGTCGGTTGGATGCGTTGCAGAGGTATGCACGACAGGAATGTCGTAGCGACGAATGTCAAACCAGCGGAATCCGGTGCCAAGGTATTCGGCACGACGCATCACGAGGAGAGCATTCACATAAGCATAGCAAGTATCCTGATCACCGTTTTCAATGGCAGTGAAGTCGCGGAAATAGGGTTTGAGACGGATGGTGCTCTTCCAATCGGCATTGCTGGTGTTCTTGCCATAATGGAACATCACATCACGGGCAACAATAGGCTTTCCTCCCCAACTGTTCAGATCGAGACGCTTGGAAAGATAGGTATTCATGTCACTCAAAGCTTCGTCGTAGTTACCGAGCAAGGCATTAGCTTCAGCACGGTTGAAGAGTGCCTCCTCCATGGTGATAAGAGGAATGACGGCCACGTAGTATCCGATGTTGGCATTAAGACTGATTTGCTGGAAATAGCTCCGCCAAATGGGACGATGGATGAGGTAGTCGTAACCTCCGGCAGTTTTGAATGCCCAATCGTATCCGAAGATGCCATTAAGATAGACGGTCTGACGAATACCGGCTGTCAGTCCATAACGCCAATAGGGCTGGTAACTCATGTTAGAGATACAGGCCACCAAAAGCAGGTTGGCAGGTTCAGCTGACGAAGTGTAACGGGTCTGTGCATCATAGTAGTCTCCCATGTAGTCGCTGGCAGGATCGTTGAGCTGACGAAGCATACTGGCTGTAGTCAGAGTGCCGGTGTGTACGTCACCCAACACTCTGTTGGCATACTCCAACGCCTTGCGGAAATTCTCGTCACCCCCTTTCCAAAGATAATAGCGCGAAGCGAACACATAGGCAGCCTTGCGTGTAAAGTGATAGGCTGGTGCCTCTTTGTAACTGGCAGGCAACAGATCGATACCCTCCAAGAGGTCATCTTCAATCTTTTGCCAAGTTTCAGCCAAAGTGCCACGGTGGTAAAGCGGATCAAGTGTCGTTTCCGGATCGGTAGCATAGGGTATGCCCAACTCCGTGTCGGCTGTAGCAGGATTGTAGGGTGCACAAAAGAGGTTTGCCAGCATGAAGTGTGCATAGGCACGACAAAGTAGGGCTTCACCACGGGCATGACGCACCTCCTCTCCGCGGCCTTCAGCCTCAAACTTCTCGATGGCCTCAAGAGCATGATTGGTGGCAGCAATAGCAGCATAGGCATTCATCCAATAATTGGTGGATGTTCCTTGGTAGGTTTCAGATGAGGTGCGCCACAAATAGGGTTGTTCGATTTCGGGGTCGTTGAGGATGGAGCTGAGTCCGCGGTCACCAGCATTATCGGACATGGCTTCACAGAAAGCGAAGTCTGCTTCGGGATAGGCCGACACCAACAGTTTCTCTACGAACTCCGGTGAATCCAGATAGACACGGTTGTCCGGATCTTTGTCCAAAAAGTCGTCGCACGAAGCGAAGGCCAGCGGCATAAGAGCGGCAACGGTCCAGTATTTCATTCTATTCTTCATTGTCATTCGTCTTTGTTTTTAATCGGTTTAGAAGTTTGTACTAACCTTGAAGGTTATCTGCTTCGGGGTAGGCATGGCCACACCACCGGAAGAGATGAACTCAGGATCTTGTCCGTTGAGTTTGCTGTCGCTATAGACAAGCCAAAGATTGGAGGCAGTCAGGCGGCACTGCAAGTTGTCGAGTCCGATTTCCTTCACCCAAGGCTGCGTGAAGGTGTAACCTAAAGAAAGTTCCTTCAGACGTACAAATCCGCCATCAGCCACGCGCACATCCGAATAGTTGTAAGCGTTGTAGGCATAGGCTATCTGTGAATTCTCAGCAACCTGACGAGCTGAAGCGATAGTGGGCACATTGGTCTTAAACTCATCGCCAGGCACCATCCAACGGTCGTTGAAGCTCTTGCCCATGGCCTGCATATCATCATACGATGAAGAGAATTGCGGATTCAGACGCACTTTGTTGCCGAACTGGTAGGAGAAGAAGATATTGGCCGTCCAATTCTTCCATCGGAAAGAGTTACGTAAACCTCCAGTGAGGGTAGGATCGACTGTACCTTCATACTTGAGGTACTCGATACCGTTGCGATCCTGGAAGTTGATATCATAGGTAGTCACCCGACCATCCTGGTTGACAATCTGAGGTAAGCCCTCTTCTGAAAGTCCGGCAAAGCGATAAGAGTAAAGTCCGCGGATAGGTTTTCCTTCCACAGCCACACCCTGAGGCATACACATGGAGATGGCGTTATAGACGGCAGTCAGTTCGGTCACTTCGTTCTTTGCGTGGGCAATGGTGAAATGGCTGCTCCAGTTGAAGTCCTTCTTCACAATGTTCTGCGTAGAAAGAGTAGCTTCGATACCCCATGCCTTTGATTTACCGAGGTTTCCCCATTTGGAACTCATACCTCCAATACCGGAAGTGTAGGCCAGACCGATGAGGTCGAATGTGCGTCGTGAATAGACATCCATTGCCAAAGAGATTCGCTCATCGAGGAAGCCCATGTCGAGGCCGACATTCAGTTCATACTGTTTCTCCCAAGTGAGGTCGTCGTTGGCCAAACTGTTGATATAGATGGAGGTCTCCACGTCCGAACGATTGGCATTGGTCAAAGGACGCCAACTGTCACCGTAGTAATACTGTACGTAAGAGTTGGACACGGGACCGAGGTCGGCTGTCAATCCGTAAGAAGCACGCAACGCCAACGAAGAGAAGATGTTTTGGTCGCGCATGAAGTCTTCCGCTCCGATGTCCCACTTGCCGCTGACACTCCATGTGGGAAGCCAGCGGGCATCCTTGGAACGTCCCATACGGTTAGAGCCGTCGTAGCGGCCAATGAGGTTGAGTGTGTATTTCTCCTTGTAGGAAAGAGCCACGTTGGCAAAGAGTCCTACAGCGCGATCATAGGTTTCGGCGAAGCCGTAGTACTCGGAACCGTTGACCAACAGTTCCTGAATCATGCGGTAGTCGAGCACAGGACTTCCACCTCCACTCCAAGAATATCCATATCCATCGTTCCACCCCGAAGAACGGTTAGTGCGGCGCATATCGGCACCAATCATAGGACAAATACGCAAGTCTTCCGTGAGCATGGCATCATAGTTGGCCGTAGCACGCAGATAGAGGCTGTTCATCGTCTGATCCTTAGTGTTGTAAAATCCACCATCGGTCATCACCACTTCGGGCAATGCGTCGGGATTTTCGGGATCACGATAAAGGAACTTGTTGTTCTCGGCCATCGTAGCGTTGTCGGCAGCACGATAAGCATTAGCAAAGTTACTATCGTCATACACACGGCGTCCCTGATGGGTAGAATTGACACTATAAGCTATCAATCCGTTCAGTATCAACCCCTTGATGGGTTTCCATTCCAATTCACCCTGGAACTTGATGTCATACTGGTCGATGTCCATCGTGTTGAGATCCTGCTCGGCCAGAATGTTGAAGGGGGCGTAATACTGGCGGTAATACTGGTAGTTGCCGTTCTGGTCGTAGGGCGACATGGCACGGCTCGTTGTTGTAGCATAGCTGAAGGGGTTGATGTCAAAGTCGCGTTCATACTCTCCCGTCACCACATTCTCCACACGGTCGAGGGCATTGAATCCCTTCTGGTCGCGGTAAGAAGCATTCGACAAAAGGGTCAGTTTCAAACTCTTGCTGATGTCGTAAGAGGCACTCATCGAAGCGGTATAGAGGTTGAGAGCCTCAGCATTGGTCCAACCCGGATCGTTGCGGTAGCTGAGCGACACGCGGTAAGAGCCTTTGTCCGTACCCCCTGTGATGCTCAAACTGTGCACCTGCTGGATGTTGTTGTTAAAGAGTTCCTCAAACCAGTCGGTATTGAGACTTTCCATGTAGCGCTCGTAGCCGGCAATGGCTTGCGGTGTGTTGGAGAGTTGCCCTTTGTAAATCATGTCGTTCATCAGGAAATAGCTACCTCCGTTCATCACTGTACCTGCCGACATATCAGCGTGGTAGAGCCATCCTTTGGCCTTCATCTCCTGATAGACCGACATCTGCTCCTGCGAGTTCATGATGTCATACTGCGAATAGGAGGGACGGATACGGTAAGTGAATTCGCCCGAATAAGTGAGCGAAGTGTGTCCCTTCTTTCCACGTTTGGTAGTGATAACGATGGCTCCGTTCCGGGCACGGGCACCGTAGAGACCCACAGCATTGGCATCTTTCAGAATCTGGAAATCTTCAATATCCTCCTGATTGAGTCCGGCAATACGCGAACTCAGCATGGTAGCGGCATCACCAGAAGAGAGGTCATCGGCAGTCATCTCCTGCACATCTTCCAAAATTACGCCATCGACAACATAGAGCGGAGCCGTATTACCATAGATGGTAGATGGAGCACGCACGCGCAACTTGGGAGCCACACCGAACGTACCGGACACTGACTGCACCTCCACACCGGCCACCTTGCCTTGCAGCGAGTGAGAGATGTCTGCCACACCGGCAATCTGTGCATCATCCACCGTCACTTTCTGTGCAGAGCCGGTGAACATCTTGCGATCTATCTTCTGAAAACCGGTCACCACCACGTCTTCAATCACCTCTGTGTCCGAATGGAGCACAATTCTCATTCCCGTTTTGGGTGCCACTTCCTGTGTCTTGAAACCCATGTACGAGATGACCAACTTCTTGGTTCCTTCAGGAAGGTCAAGCACAAAGTTTCCATCGAAATCTGTGACAGTACCTACCGCAGGATTCTCCTTACATTGGATGGCAGCACCAATGATTGGTTCATTGTCCTCGCCCGAAATCACCACACCGCTGGCCTGCTGCGCAAGCGCACCGAGAGGAAGGAGCAGGGACAAGACCCACAAACTCAATTGTTTCTTCATCTTTTATGTTTTATCATTCAACCTTTTTCTACTGAAGCTTGGCACCGGTTCTCATTTGACCAAGAGTTTGCCGCTGACTGCCTTCCGACCGTTCTCCACCACACGGTAGAGGTAAATGCCCTTGCTCATTCCTTCCAACGGGAGGCTGCCGGCCTCACTGCTCAAGCGGAGTTCCTTTTGGAGTTGTCCGGCCACGTCAAAAAGCTGCAAGCAGCGGGATGCTGCATCGCTGAAGTTGTAGTAAAGCACATTATCCTTGGCATACACTGCGTGTGCATTGGTCTGCACACCGGTAATATTGGCGGCCAATACCTTCTCATCGTTAGTGAAGGTGATGGTGGCGGAAATTTTCTCAGCGGGATTATTCTCGTTCCATACGGAAAGTTCAACGGTGCGGGTAGCAACAGCGGTCTTGAAGTCGCCATTAATCAAGGCATGGATTTCCAGATCGTTAGCCTCACCGGCAGAAGCGACTCCCGTGCCAGTGGTATAAGTGTCTCCAACGGCCACTGTCACACATTTTCCGCCCCAACAAATTTGGGATTCTCCACCGCTGACGGCCTTCATCTCAGCAATCAGTCCCATGTTGTTCTCCGTCAGGTTACGCGCGTACACATGAGCATTCATCTGCCCCCATATCATCATGTCTTCAATCTCCGACTTCAGCGTGACGGAAGCTCCATTGGGGATTACTGTGCCGTCCTTCGTTTCAAGCTGAAAGCTCTGTGCCAAAGCGGCCATGCTGCACCATGCGGCAGCCAAAAGCGTAAAAATTTTCTTCATAAGTTATCTTTTTTTGTTATTATTCGTTTTTGGGTTTCCTCCGTTCACTTCACTACCTTGGCCTGTGCTGCCTGCAACACACCATCGCTGTTGTAGATAAATGCTACCACAGAAAGATTGTCTGCATTCCAAGAGGCATCGAGGGCAAACTCTTGCACCGACACGCACTTTGTTTCTCCCAAAGCCAGCGTCACATCCTCTCCCCACGTGCCGTTAATGGCATCGCGGAAAATGTGGTTGTGCACATAATCGGCCTGCATCGTTCCGTTCGGAAGAATCTGCGGAGCCTTGATGCTGTCTTCTACCAGCCAAAGTTGCAGTTTACCGCTGAGGTCAGCCAATGCTTCCATCTCCACTTCCACAGCGACAGATGCTTCTGAGGCTGTAGCCGCTACGGTCAGATTCAGACTGGATTCGCGTTTGAGTTCTTCATACACCGTACCGCCCCACTGCTGATAGTTCTTCAATCCGCCACGGCGGTTAATCACACCTGCCGGATAACTCTCTACACCGGCATCGGCAGCATACTCATCTCCTTCGGGCTGTTTCAGTCCCATCGGAGCCAAGAAGGCCTGTTGGCCGGCATGGATGGCCACCACAATAAGGTTTTCGTGGTAGTTTTCGTGTAACGCTGCAGCTTCAGCATGCGCGTTGGGGCAGTTGAGACAGGCCTGCCCGGTGTAGTCTTCGAGCAACACCACGCGCTGCGACGTGATGCCCTCCACTTCCACGAAGCGGTCTTCCACGTCAATATTCTCGCAAGCCGTGAACATGGCGGCTGCTATACCTATTATATATATAAGCTGTTTCTTCATTGTCGTTTAAAAGCTGTAGTTATACGATACGTTCACTCCCTTGCTAGCCGGTACGTAGCGGCAGACACCACCCGAACAGTTGTAGCCGGCACGTGTGCGTCCGTAACCCGCCATAATGCGGTGAGCCTTGTAATTGAAAGTTACACTACCCATGTAGTAGTGCTCGCGGCTACCGTAGGCTGTACCACCATCGATGGAAGGCTTGCCATACATGTCGCTCACAGTAAACATCAGATAGGGCAACACAGAGAGTTCGAGCAAGCCATACATCCAATCGCCGCTCTCGTGCGAAGTAGTGAGGTACTGCACCTCACCACGCAGGGTCAGTCTCTTGTTGAATTGGTATTTTCCCTCGCCCACAAAGATGTCGGAGTTGATCATTCCCCCATGTCCTTCGATGATTGTCTGGTTGTATCGTTGATTCATGTACATCAGGTTCAGTTTGAAAGCCTTGCTCAGCTTCTTTTCCATCTGCACGTTGATGTCCTGATAGTAGGTATCATCACCCAATTTGAAGAATGACGAAGTGTAGCCATCGGTACCCATGCCACCACCATCCACGGGTTCACGGTCGATGGAGCGGATATAGCTGACATTCAGTTTCAGACTGGTGCCGTATTTTCCTCCGAGCAGCGTCTTGCGCTTGAAGGTGTATCCGAATTCTCCTTGAAAAGCCCATTCGCCATCAGCCATCTGTGTAGCATAGGGATAAAGGGCAGCCAGTGCATAAGTGTGTTGGTAGGCAAAGGCCGGCATGTGGTTGATGAAAGCACCTGTACCGATGCCCGAACGGCGACTGCGGAACGACATATCTTCACTGCGCTTGGCCTGCACAAGTGCGCTCATGCCACGCTTCGAATAGGAGGCAGAGAGCATCAGCGCGTTACCTTTCTTATATATATAGCCGTTGTCGAACGAGGGATCCTGAGCTTTCATAGCATATTCGGCAAGAAAACTGTAGTTACCCATTTGAAAGCGAGAACGTACATCGAAGGCGGTCACAGTTTCGGGTTGGTTAAGGCGGAGTGCCCCACTACTCTTCGTCAGTCCGGGGTCTTCATCCTCATGCTTGGCAACAAACGAAGCACCCACCATCCAGTTAATACCCTTCTCCTGCATCCGGCTGCTGAATCGGTCGATGTTCACTTCTGCATCGGCACCGCCCACCAAGTAGTGGTCATCCCAGTCCCAGTAGCGGCGTTGCACACCGCCCAACACTTTGAGGTTAAGCCCGTCAAGAGCAAAGATATTCAACCGGAGTCCGCGCAAGGCATTGTCGATACCCAGACTGCGTTCTTCGTAGGTACGGAAAATGAATCCGCTACCAAACTGGTCGTACAGGTCACCGAGGGTAACCTCCACTCCCTGCTCAAACTTGGCCTTCAGGTAAAGATTGGAAACTCCCCATCCCTCAAAATCGCGTTCGAATCCCGGCAACGGATAGTCCAGATATTCCACACGCGCTCCGGCATCAATGTATTTGCTACGCAGATGCAGGTCGGCATAGGTATTGGTCAAGAAGTCGGAGTTACTGTCATACTTTGTACCGATTTCCTTGTCATCTTCAGGCAACAGAATGTCACTTTGAATGCTTCCACTCAAAGTGACTTTATCTTCCTGTGCGGCAGTGCCCACAGCAATCAGTGCCATACCGAGTATGGCCACCCCTCTTGTTATTTTCAACATTCTCTAATATTTTACTCCTTTTTTGCGGTTCCTTCCGGTTCCTTATTTTCCCTTTGCAACGAGTTCTCTCACCGTCTCAATCAAGTGCTCCTCGGCGCCCTCGGTGTATCCGCTACGCTGATCCACAATCTTACCCTTGCCATCGATGATGAATACGTGGGGAATCATGTTCACGCCCAATGCACGTTTGAAGTCGCTGTTCGGGTCGAGCAACACCTCGTATTCCCATCCGGCAGCATCCACCATAGGCTTCACTTTAGCTATCTGGTGTGCCTGATCGATAGAGACAGCAATCACCTTCACGCCTGTTTCATCCTGCCAGTCGGCATAATTTTCATGGATTGCTTTCAGCTCGCGGTTACAGGGTTTGCACCACGTAGCGAAAAAACTGATGATAAATGGTTTGCCATCGTTGTTCAGCGTGGCAGTGTCAATGGTTTTTCCTTCAAGCGTCTTCAATTTCACAGAAGGAAGTTGTGCATACAATGCAGTTCCCAGCAAAGCCAGAACTGCCAGACAGAAAAGTTTCTTCATTTCTTTACTTTTTTCATTTCGGTTGCAAAAATAAACATAAACACTGAATAATGAGCCGTTTTTGAGTTAAATTATCGCAATTTGTTGCTCATATTTCAAAATCCTTCTATTTTTGCGAACGTTTTAACACAATATTCATAGAAACGGAATAAATATGAAAAGAATAATTGACTCTTTTGTGGCGCTGCTCCTTGGTGCAGTGTCGCTTTCTGCCCAGACGACAGGTAGTGCCACGGTCCGCACCTTCACCTTTTCCGAGACGGCCTACATCAACAAGTTGTCTGACAACGGCCGTTGGGCTGCAGCCAGCGGCGTGGATGCCAACGATGCCACGTTGGAGAATTATCCTTACCTGCTGGACGTTGCCAACAACAAGTCCTACAGTCTGTTGAGCGAAACGGAAAAACTTTCGTCACCCGACTGCGGCGTGCGCGATGTCACCGACGATGGCACCACCGTGGTAGGCTCTTGGCAGGGCAAACCTGCCATCGGTAAGATAGCCGCCGATTTCAGTTGCACTTGGACACTCCTCCCCCTGCCTGAAGGCATGGAAGCAGCCAAAGGATATGTCACTGCTGTCACCCCCGATGGCAGTTGTATGGTAGGCATGGTGAACAACAACAGCAGCGACCTCATGCGCTACGAAGAACATCCCATAATGTGGCGCAACGGCAAAGTGGTAGAGTTGCCTAACATGCCCTTGGCAAAGGATGCAAATACGGGAGAGACGTATGAACTGAACCGCCTGCTCGACGTATCAGCCGACGGCAACATCCTCATCGGCTGCCTGATGTTCATTTACCCGGCTGACATACAGCACTATGTGTACGACGTAACGAAACAGACCTACCACATCATCGGCACCGGCGACTTTGCCGCTACGGGCAGCAGCATCACCAGCGCCGCCCTGAGCACCAACGGCGAATGGGTGTGTGGTGTGGCCCGTCTCATCACACAAGTAGAGGGGTCGGACTATCCCGACCAGCAGGAGGTTCCTTACAGATACAACGTAAAGGGACAAGACTTCACGGTCTATTCCGACAGCCAACACCATGGTGTGGGAGCCACCGCTGTGTTCGACAACGGGTTGCTGGCCACCGCCTCACCCATCGGCAACCCCTACCGCGCAACAGCCTTCCTCATCGGGGACTACTACTACAACCTCGACCTCATCCTGAGTGAGCGCTACGGCATCGACTTCGTGAGCACCAGCGGCCTCGACAACACAGGACTGCCCATCTCCGTATCAGCCGACGGGCGCACCATTGCTTGCTTGGCCGTCAACGAAGGCAACCATGTAGTCATCCTGCCCGAAACCGTCGAAGAGGCCGCCAAGGGGGTCAACCTTTTGGCCAAAAACTATGTGTCGCCGGTCACCGGCTCGCTCTTCTCCACTTTGCGGAGTATCACCGTCACCTTCGACAAGGCTCCCTCCATCGTCAACCCCAACGCAGCCAGACTCACCGAGTACGGCAGCCAGACAGTTCTCCGCCAGTCTGTTTCCATCGCCCCTACAACGGACGAGGCCGGTTGCAAGAGTTTCCACATCAATTTCCGCCCCTACCAGTTACAGGATGGGATCACCTATGCCGTCACCATTCCGGCGGGCACTTTCCGCTTGGAGGGAAACGATTGCTACAACCCCGACATCACTGCCTACTATACCGGACGCAAGGACGAGCCGGTACACGTGGTGGCCGTCAATTTGGAAGACGGCATGGAGGTGACGTCACTAAGCTACAACTCACCCATATCCATGCAGTTCGACACCCAGCTCTCGTTGGCTGACGGGGCTGTGGGAGCGCTCTATCAGGAGGGAGTGTCCACCCCAATCAGCGAACTTACATTGGCCACCTCGTCCTACATGATGGCGGCCTATCCGGCTACCAAGCGAAACCTCTACAAGGGGGTGAACTACATCGTGAAGATTCCTGCAGGCTGTGTCACCGACCTCATGGGGAACTGTCCCAACGAGGAAATCAGCTATACTTATGTAGGGGCTTATGTACCCGAACCACCTGCTGACACCTTGCTTTTTGCCGACGATTTTTCAGACCCGTCAGCCTCATACAACAACTTCATGCTCTATGAGGGAGACCACCTGACACCGGGAAGCATAGCACAAGGATGGACCTTCGATACCGACAACACCCCGTGGAACTTCTCCATCCGCGACAGCGAAGAGAGCACCGACTACTGTGCCGCTGCCGTGTCGATGTACACCACTGCCGGCACTGCCGACGACTGGATGGTAACCAACCAGATATACCTGCCCAACGCCTATTGTTATCTGACCTTCGATGTACAATCATACCTCGGTAGTAAGACCGACCGACTCAAGATCTATGTCTATACCGACGATGCCATCCACACACAGTTGGGCGAGGCTACCATAGATGCCATCCGCGAGAAGGGTGTCTGCATCTACGACGAACAGGAGAGCAACGGCGGCTCCGACGATGCACTGACAGGCGAATGGACCCACCGGCGCATCCCGTTGGCCGACTTTGCCGAGAAGAACGTCTATATCGCCTTCATCAACAGCAATACGGCACAGAGTGCCCTCTTCATCGACAACGTGGAGGTCATCTACAAGAGCAGTTGCTTGCTGACGCTCAATACCAAGACCTCCTTCGTGACCGAAACGGAGATGGAAGTGAAGGGTATAGTGAAGGTTATCGACGAAAACCGCACCTACAACGGCATCAAGGTGTTCTTCAGCAACGAGGAACAGACGGTGAGCGACACCATCACCGCTACCGGTCTGGAACTGAAGAACGGTTCGGTCTATCAATTCACCTTCCCCAAGAAGATGCCGCTCGCATTGGGTGAAGAGAATATTGTCACCCTCGGTGTCACCCTCGGTGAGGACACCAAGACAGCCGATTTCACCGTCAAGAACCTCGCCTTCCAGACCTCGCGCAAAGTGGTCATCGAAGAGCTGACCGGCACCTGGTGTTCCAACTGTCCCGACGGCATTGTGGCCATCGAGCATCTGGAGGAGGCCATGCCCGGCAAGGTGATTCCCATTGCCATCCACACGCAAGACATCTATGCCATCGATGAGACCTATCCGAAGACTTTGGGGCTGTCTGCTGCCCCCTCTGCCCGCATCAACCGCTTGGACACCATCGCTTCGCCACTGGCGCTCGACAAATCCACTTATACCTACTCGTTCGTTTCTGCTGAAGGCAACCAGACTTTCATGGACCTCGTGTTGGCCGAGCTGGAGACAGTGCCCGATGCCGACGTGAAGCTGACCTCGGCCACCTACGACCGCGCACTCAACCGCATGGACTTCCAAGCGGAGGTCACTTATGCTCTCAACCGCGCCGGTGTGGCGGCCAACATCCTGCTGGTGGTGCTCGAAGACAACCTCAGCGGAGTGCAGAACAACGGGCGTGCCAACTATTCCGACCCCATCTATGGCGACTGGGGGAAGAACGGTATCTACGGCGGAATGTCGTCCGTACAGTACCTCTACCGCGATGTAGCACGCGCCCTCCTCGGCACCTCAGTGTCGGGCACTCCGGGACTGGTGCCTGCCACAGTGGTGAGCGGACGCGCCAACCCAGTCAGTCTCTCCTACGACTTGCCCACTTCCGTGGCCGACATGGCCAACACCAAGGTGGTGTGCATGCTCATCGATGCCAACACCGGACACATCATCAATGCCGACCTGCTGAAACTCACCGATGCTAACCCTGATGCCATCGCACCGGCCCATGCCGGAGAAGACATCCGCATCAGTGGCGGCAAGGGTTGCGTCAGCATCACCACCGGTGCCCCGGCCACCGTCAGCCTCCACCGGCCCGACGGCTCGCTCATCAGCCAAAGCCACATAGGCACCGCCACCACTATACTCAGCGCCGGAGGTTACCGGGGCATCGCCATCATACGCATCCTCAGCGGAGAAGAAACGGAGGTGAGAAAAGTTTTGGTCAGATAACCCAAAGCAAACAAAACAAAAAGAAATACCTGAAAGAAAATGAAGAAAAGACTTTTACTCTGCTGCACGGCACTGGCACTGACATTGGGCCTGCAAGCACAAGAAAGAAGGCCCCGCCGGGGCGTGGAAGATGTCAACAAAGTGACAGACCTTACACTTGACAGCCTCAACAAGGCCAACACCGCACGTCCTGTACCGGGTTCAAGCCGAAAGGGAGACAACCCTGTACTCTTCCTCATAGGAAACTCTACCATGCGCACAGGTACTTTGGGCAACGGCAACAACGGACAGTGGGGATGGGGATACTTCGCCGGAGAATATTTCGACCAAGACCGCATCACCGTGGAGAACCATGCCCTCGGAGGCACCAGCAGCCGAACCTTCTACAATCGCCTCTGGCCCGATGTTCTCAAGGGAATCCGCAAGGGCGACTGGGTGATTATCGAATTGGGGCACAACGACAACGGACCCTACGACGAGGGGCGCGCCCGCGCCAGCATCCCCGGCACGGGAAAAGACTCGCTCTGCGTCACCATCAAGGAGACCGGAGTGAAGGAGACCGTTTATACCTACGGCGAATATTTGCGACGCTTCATCAACGATGTGCGTGCCGTGGGGGCACACCCCGTACTGATGTCGCTCACCCCGCGCAACTCGTGGGAGTCCGAAGGTGTGCTTACCCGCAAAAGCAAGAATTTCACCCCTTGGATTAAAGAGGTCTGCGCCGAGGAGCATGTACCCTTCGTCAACCTCGAAGAAATCACTGCCCGCAAGTATGAGCAGTTCGGTCCTACAAAGGTCAACTACATGTTCTACCTCGACCGCATCCACACCAGCGAATTCGGTGCACGCATCAATGCCCGCTCGGCTGCCGAAGGCATCGCTGCCTGTCCCGAGTTGGAGCTGAAACAATACCTCAAACCACTCGTTACCCCCGTCTGCGAAGGGTTGCACCGCCAGAAGGGCAAGCCCGTGGTCTTCTTCACCGGCGACTCTACCGTGAAGAACAACGACAGCAGCGACGACGGCATGTGGGGACTGGGCAGTGTAGCCGCCTGCGCCTTCGACACCACCCGCGTCACCCTCTACAACAATGCCAAAGCCGGACGGAGCACCCGCACCTTCCTTGAAGAGGGACGTTGGGACGAAGTCTATAACAGCATCCAACCGGGAGACTATGTCTTCATCCAGTTCGGGCACAACGACATGGGAACCATCGACACAAAGCGCGAGCGCGCTGTCATCAACGGCACAGCCGACAGCAGCCACGTCTATCGCATGGCCTCCGACCGCCGGTACAAGGTGGTCTATACCTTCGGATGGTATCTGCGTAAGTTCGTGCAAGACGTGCGCGAGAAAGGGGGCATCCCCGTGCTCGTCAGCTTCACCCCGCGCAACGAATGGAAAAACGGCAAAATCGAACGCCGCAACAATTCTGCCGCCGGATGGACACGCCAGGTGGCCGAAGAGACGGGATGCCTCTTCGTGGATTTGCATAACCTGACTGCCGACTACCTCGACAAGAAGGGTGAAAAGAAAGCCGCAGCCTACTACAACCACGATCACACCCACCTCTCCAAAAAGGGGGCAATCCTCAATGCCACTCTCCTGGCCAAGGGGCTGAAGAAGGCCGGCGTGGATTTGATGAAATGACCACACTTCCCAATTCGGATGGAATTGTATTAAATACCATTTTCAGCAAGATGCGGAGACACAGAGCTTTTTCTCATCAGGAGAACAAAGGCCTCTGTGTCTCCGTGTTTTTTGCCTGCATTTAAGAGTTTTTTGCAAAGAATACCCTTTAAATATTCATGCGCAAATTATACAGCTTTTAGTTAAAAAGCACTAATTACCCCCCCCTATTTCTAAATTTGCGTAAAAGAAGACAATTTTTTAGAAAATTAATATTTAGTTTTGCCCCGCTCTATGAGCGCCGAACTAATGAATATTAACTAAAAAAGTGTTGTTTTTATGAAAAGACTCATGCTGTTGATGACCACCCTACTCTTCATAGGTATAGGTGTGGCTAACGCACAGATTTCGAAAGTGACGGGTATCGTCACTTCGAACGAAGACGGTTTGCCCGTAGTGGGTGCCACCGTCGTAGTGAAGGGTACCGACATAGGTACCGTTACCGATGCAGACGGTAAATTTACAATCAATAAAGTGCCTGCTTCTGCAAAGACACTTGAAATCAAGTATATGGGTATGGAAACCCGCTTGGTACCCATCAAGGCTACAGTGAAAGTAGGTCTGGATGCAGACTCAGAGAACCTCGACGAGGTGATGGTTGTGGCTTACGGTACTGCCAAGAAGTCAGCCTTTACCGGTTCTGCTTCTGTGATAAAGACTGAAGCCATCGAGATGCGTCAGGTATCTAACGTGACTCAAGCCCTCTCAGGTACTATGGCCGGTGTACAGACTACATACAGCACCGGACAGCCGGGAACTTCGGCTACCGTGCGTATCCGTGGTGTCGGCTCCATGTCAGCCGGTAACGCTCCGCTTTACGTAGTGGATGGCATTCCTTTCGATGGCGACATCTCTTCTATCAACACTCAAGACATCGAGTCAATGACCGTGTTGAAGGATGCTGCCGCTGCTGCCCTCTATGGTGCACGTGGTGCCAACGGTGTTATCCTTATCACTACAAAGAAGGGTAAGAACGGTGAGGCCAAAATCAACTTTGAAGCACGTTGGGGTGTGAACTCCCGTGGTGTGGAGAACTACGATGTGATGACCAACCCCGACCAGTACATGGAGGCTCTCTACCGTGCCAAATACAATGCCGGTTACGGCAACTTGGGCTACAGCGCTGCCGCTGCACACCAATATGCCAATGCTGAGCTTTTCCCCGCCGTCGGCTACCAGATGTACACCTTGCCTCAGGGTGAAGGTCTCATCGGTACAGATGGCAAAATCAACCCCAATGCCACATTGGGCTACAGCGATGGCACTCACTATTACACTCCCGATGATTGGGAAGACGAGACCATCGAGAGCCAGATGCGTCAGGAGTACAACCTGAGCATCACTGGTGGAAACAACAAGTTGAACTATTACCTTTCTGCCGGTTATCTGGAAGATGGCGGTATCATCGAAGGTTCAGGTTTCAACCGTTTCACTACCCGTTTGAATGCCGACTATCAGGCCAAGAAGTGGCTGAAGGTGGGTGCCAACATGAGCTACACCAATTCTGAGAGCTTCTACCCCGGCGAGCAGACAGCAACCAACTCATCAGGTAACGCCTTCAACTTGGGTAACACCCTGGCTCCTATCTACCCGATGTACGTGCGCGACGCTGCCGGCAACATCATGTACGATGAACACTTCGGCAACCCCCTCTACGACTACGGTGACGGACAGAGCACGCCCTACACACGTAACTACATGAACATGTCGAACCCCAAGGGTGACCTCACCTACGACAGCCGCGAGTACCTGATGGACATCTTTAACGGCAAGTGGTTTGCCGAAATCACTCCCATTGAGGGATTGAAGCTGACCGCCTCTTGGGGTCTGCACATGGACTACACCCGTCTCCACAACTACGAGAACAGATACTACGGACAGTCGGCCAGCTCCGGTGGTTCTACCACACAGGACAACACCCGCGACTATGCCTTCAACCAGCAGTACCTGATTTCTTACATCAAGAGCTTCGGCAAGCACAACATCGACCTCTTGGCCGGTTACGAATCTTATGAGCTGAACAGCGAAAACAGCTACGCATACGGCGAGGCACTCTACAAGGACAACGACTTCACTGTCAACAACACCATCAACATGAAGACCAGTGGAGGTAGCGTCGATGAGTATGCCACTCGTGGTTTCCTCGGACGCGTGAACTACAATTGGGACGAGAAATACTTCGGTAGCTTCTCATACCGTCGCGATGCCTCTTCAGTGTTCCATCCCGACAACCGTTGGGGTAACTTCTTCTCAGCATCTGCTGCGTGGATGATTTCGAAGGAGAAGTTCATGGAAGACGTCACTTGGGTGAACATGTTGAAGCTGAAGGCTTCGTTCGGTGAGCAGGGTAACGACTACCTGACCTACGGAAGCGGTTCGGGTCGGCTCTACGGATACCGCAACTACGTCGTTTATCAGGACCAGTACCAGATGACCGGTGCCGATGGTGTATTCTCCGACGGAACATTGGTTTACAAAGGTAACCCCGACCTGACTTGGGAGAAGAGCAATGCCTACAACATCGGTGTGGATTTCGACCTCTTCAACCACAAGTTGAGCGGTACCATCGAATACTATGGCCGCAAGACCAGCGACATGCTCTACTACAAGCCCGTGGCCGCTTCCAACGGTTACAGCCAGATTCCGATGAACATCGGTTCGATGACCAACTCGGGTATCGAGGTGGAACTGAACTACCAGATTATGAACCGCAAGAACTTCAAGTGGGACGTATTCTTCAATGCCACCACCGTGAAGAACGAAATCAACGAGTTGCACCCCGACCTGAACGGTGAGTGGATCAGCGGTAGCCGCATCTACAAGGAAGGCGAATCCATGTACAACTTCTACCTCGTGAAGTATGCTGGTGTGGATGTAGCCACCGGTAAGGGTCTCTACTGGGCCAACGACATCAAGTACGACGAGAATACCGGTGAAGAGATCAGCCGCACTCCTTACCTGACCGACAGCTGGAACGATGCTTACTCTACAGCCCGTGAAGCTACCGGCGACATCCTGCCCGATGTCTATGGAGGATTCGGCACCAACATCGAGTATCGCGGTTTCGACCTTTCTATCTCATTGGCTTACCAGCTGGGCGGTAAGATTATCGACAGCGGTTACCAGAGTCTGATGCATGCCGGTACAAGCAGTTCTGCCGGAACCAACTGGCACAAGGACATCCTGAAGGCTTGGACTCCGGAGAACCCCTACACCGATGTGCCTGCCCTCAACTCAATGGACACTTATGCCAACCAGACGTCAGACCGTTGGTTGGTATCTTCAGACTACTTGTCAATCAACAACATCACTTTGGGCTACACCCTGCCGAAGAAGCTCACCCGCAAGCTGCAGATTGAGTCGTTGCGCATCTATGGTGCTGCCGACAATCTGGCACTCTTCTCAGCCCGTCAGGGTCTCGACCCACGCCAAAGCTATCTGGATGCCACCAATGCCACCTACGGTGCCCTGCGCACCATCTCAGGCGGTGTAAAACTGACATTCTAACCAATGTTTAACTCAAAACGAAGAACAACAATGAAAAATATAAAGAATATTCTACTCGTTCCAGCCTTGGGCGGACTCGCCCTCGCCAGCTGCAACGATCTGGATACAGAGATTTTGGGCGACACCATCACCACCGACCAGAAAGAGGAGGTGATAGCAAGCAACCCTGCGATGATTGAGGCCAGCGTGACGGCCATTACTTCGCTCTTCAGCGTATTCAACCAGCTGGGAGGCGAAACCCACGACGACTACGGCTATCCCTCAGTGATGCTGCAGATGGAGACCCGCGGTCAGGACGTAGTGAGCGACAACATCGGTTACAACTGGTACGGCTACACCCTGCAGCTCGATGACCACGACTACTCATGGCGCTTCACCCGCCTGTTCTGGAACAACATGTATGCCCGCACGTATGCCTGCAACGAGGTGTTGAGCGTGATTGACCCCGCTACGGAAGACGACGAACTGAAGTTCTATCTGGCACAGGCTTACGCTGTGCGTGCCTTCAACTACTTCAATCTGGCACAGATGTACCAGCACACCTACACCGCTGCAAAGGATTCGCTCTGTGTACCCCTGATTCTCGACACCAATGCAGCCGATGCAGCCTCCAATGGCTGTCCGCGTGCCACTGTAGAGGAGACTTATACCCAGATTATGAGCGACCTCAACAATGCCGTCACACTGCTCGAAAGCTCTTCGAAGCAGCGTGCTGACAAACGCTATGTCAATGCTGCCGTAGCTTACGGTCTGCGTGCCCGTGTCAACCTGGTGATGAACAATTGGGCAGCAGCTGCCGAGGATGCCGAAAAGGCCATCAGCCTGAGCGGAGCCACCCCCTACAGCATCGCAGAAGTGTCTGTACCCACCTTCACCAGCATGACCGAGCCTTCTTGGATGTGGGGTATCAAAATTGCTGAGACGGATGATGTCGTAGAGACTTGGATCATCAACTGGCCGTCACACATGGGTTCGCTGAACTACGGTTATGCCAGCGTGGGTGCATGGCGTCGCGTCAACAAGGCACTCTACAAGAGCATCCCTGCCACCGATGTGCGCAAGGGCTGGTTCCTCAACGAGGAGTGCACTTCAGCCAACCTCAACGACGATCAGAAGGCTTACGTCGAAGATTATGCCATGCCTCCCTACACACACGTGAAGTTCGCTCCCTACAAGAACGAGTTGGGTACATCTACCAATGCCTGCGACATTCCTTTGATGCGTGTGGAGGAGATGTACCTCATCGTGGCCGAGGCCAAGGGTATGCAGAATCCGGGCGAAGGTGCCAAAGCACTGCAGGATTTCGTCAAGGCTTACCGCGACCCGTCATACACCTGCAATGCCTCATCGGCCACAGCCGTACAGAATGCAGTGTGGATGCAGCGCCGCATCGAGTTGTGGGGTGAGGGTCACTCCTACTTCGACCTGATGCGTCTGCAGAAACCCATCGACCGTCGTGGCGGTGGCTATGCTGCCGATCTGGTTTACAACGTTCCTGCCGGAGACCCCGTGCGTATCTTCATGATTCCGCAGAACGAAATCCAGAACAACCCGCAGATTGGCGAAAATCAGAACAACCCGAATGCCGGCATGCCGACTCCTGTACCTGATGTAGAATAAAGTATAATCCACACATTTAAAGAAACAACATTATGAAACTGTATAAATCATTCCTGTTTTCAGCCTTGGCAGCCACCGCTGCCCTGGCTACCTCATGTAGCGACGAGGGAGAATGGGCAGCCTATCCGCAGGACACTACAGCCTATTCGTTCGCTCAGGCCACCAACAATTACAACTTGGTTCCGACCGACGAAATCCCCGACTCGATAGAAGTGAGGGTGCGCCGCAACAACACCGAAGGCGAAGTGACCCTTCCCCTCATCGTGGAGTATAGCGGCAGTGTGCTCAAGGCCGACACACTCGTTACATTTGCCGACGGCAACAACGAAGCCACCTGCTTCATCCACTTCCTCAGCGAGCCCGTCATCGGACAGACAGAAACGATGACCATCGCTTTCGACACCCTGACAGAAGTCAGCCTCACAGGCAGTGGCACAATGGCGGTCAGCTTCCTGCTCGACTATACTTGGCTGCCTGCCGGTTCATGTAACTTTATCTCCGATTGGGAGGGCACCGAAGGTACCGTGCAAATCCAGCGGGCCAACGAGTATGAGGGCAACCTCTACCGCCTCGTCAGCCCCTACAATGTGTTGGCTCCCGACTATTGCCCCAATCCGGGCTACCACCTGCAGTTCTATCTCGATGAGAACTATGAACCGTTGGGTATGCCCCGCTTCCAGAACATCGGTGAGGCAGCAAGTGCCGGTGGATACTGGACACTCTATTATAGCGCCTCAGCAGAGTACTGTTCATTCACCCGTGAAGGAACTCTATTCACCATCAATGGTGCATGGGCTACTGGTGATGCCAACATGGGTTATTCACTTGCGTACTATGCTACTGAAATGTTCGATTGGAACGACGGTTATCCCGGAACTGTAGCAGCAGAATAAAGCATTTCATCGTCAATTGTCCATTCAATTGACACATTCAACCCGTGGAGCTGTGCCGAAGTGATTCGGTACAGCTCCTTTGCTTTATGACATTTTTCAGACTCCATCCAGAGGAATTTGTAATTCGAATTTATTGCTGTCCGGTAAAAGAAGCAAAACTCAGGGTAATAGTCAAAAAACACCCACCGATGTACCTGATTCCCAAAATTTCTCCGTACATTTGCACCCGACATATTGACAAGACTGAATCCACGAAGATTATGACAAACAAAAGATTATCCCTGCTGACGGCACTCTGCCTGTTGCTGACAGCCCCCCTGTATGCACTCACCATCAACGAAACAGGCGGATGGTTCGAGTCCGGCTACGTCACCTGGACTCCTGTGGAGGGAGCCTCCTCCTATCAGGTCTATTGCGCTCCCGAAGGGGGCAGCTACACACTGCTTGATGCACCGTTGGTGCGCAACTACGGCACCTACGGACGGGCCGATGCCGTGGGACTGACAGCGGACGAATACCGCTTCAAGGTGGTGGCCGTGGATGCTGACGGACAGCCCATCGAGGGAGAAACGGCTGAGACGGCCCCCTTCACCGTCCGCGCACACGACCGCGCAGGATTTGCCCACCTTAACCATCAGGGGGTGGGAGCCTACAACGACGACGGCTCGCTGAAGAGCGGCGCCAAGGTGCTCTACATCACCGCTGCCACGGCCAAGACCGTGACCTGCGACATCGCCACCAAGAGCAACGGCACCAAGCAGACCTTCACCGGCTTGCAGGCCATCATCGATGCCAAGCAGAAGGGCTACGACCTGACGCCGCTGGCCATCCGCCTCATCGGCACCATCGAAGCGACAGACATGGACAAGTTCTCCAGCAGTGCCGAAGGACTGCAAATCAAGGGAAAGAATGCCGCCGCCGAAATGAACATCACTCTGGAAGGCATCGGCAACGATGCCACCATCCGGGGATTCGGCATCCTGATGCGAAACTGCAAAAGCGTGGAACTGCGCAACTTTGCCATCATGCTCTGCATGGACGACTGCGTATCCATCGACTCCGACAACAGCAACTGCTGGGTGCATAACATCGATTTCTTTTACGGACAGACAGGAGGCGACAGCGACCAGGCCAAGGGCGACGGCTCGCTCGACTGCAAGGGCGACTCGAAGTACATGACTTTCTCCTACAACCACTTCTGGGACTGCGGCAAAATGGCACTCTGCGGTATGACCAGCGAAAGCGGCGAGAACTTCATCTCGTACCACCACAACTGGTTCGATCACAGCGACTCGCGCCACCCCCGCGTGCGCACCATGACGGTGCACGTCTATAACAACTACTTCGACGGTGTATCGAAATACGGTGTAGGAGCCACCTCAGGCAGCAACGTCTTCGTGGAAAGCAACTACTTCCGCAACACCAACAAGCCCATGCTCATCTCGCTGCAAGGCTCCGACCTCGGCAGCGATGGCAAAGGCACCTTCTCCGGCGAAGACGGTGGCATGATAAAGGCTTTCGGCAACGTCTATGCCGAGCAGTCGGCCAACTTCAGACTGGTGACCCACAAACAGAGTGCCACGGCCTTCGACTGCTACGAGGCCGACTCGCGCGACGAACAAGTGCCGGCCACCTACAAGACCCTCGTGGGAGGCACCACCTACAACAATTTCGACACCGACCCCACCAAAATGTATGCCTACACCGCCGACCCGGCCACAGACATCCCCACTATCGTATGCGGACAATACGGTGCCGGACGTATGCAGCAGGGCGACTTCCAATGGACTTTCGACAACAGCGTGGATGACACCGATTACGAGGTGAACACTGCCCTCAAGGCTGCCATCACGGCCTATGCCCCCACCCTCGTGGGACTTTTCGACGGCTCCACCTCCGGAGGAGAAGATGACAATGATGACACAGGCAATGACAATACCGGAGGTGACAACACCGGTGGAGACACCGGCAGCGACGACGAACCCCCCACCCTGCCCGCTGACGGCGACTATGCCTGCCACTTCACCGGCAAGAAGCCTTCGAACAGTTTCTACACCATCACCGGCAACTACAGCAACAGCAAGGGACAGGCCACTGTGGGAGGCACCACCTACACCGACTGCCTGAAGATTGAGAGCAAAACCTCCATCACCTTCACCATTGCCCAGCCAATGACACTCACCCTCGTCTTTGCCGAAGGCACCGTGCCCGACATCAAGATAGACGGCGAGAAGCTGACCGCCACCGGAAGCAACATCATCACCTGCCCGCTGGAAGCCGGCACGCACGAAATCACCAAGGCCAGCACCTTTAACCTCTTCTACATCAACCTCACTCCGGTAGCCGATGCCATCAGCCGGCCCACCCTGTCGGCCCCCATTGCCGATGCCCCCATCTACGACCTCACCGGCCGCAGGCTCAACAGTGTTCCCCAAAAGGGCATCTACCTCCAAGGAGGGAAGAAACGGGTGGTAAAGTAGGAGCACAAAGCCGGAGGGATTACCCATATAGGAACAACACAAAAAGCCAATCGCAGAAATCAAGAAGTGCGATTGGCTTTTTGTATAATAGAGTAACGTTTCTATTCAAACTGCAATCAAATTCCATAGAATTGCCTATCAATTCTTTATCCCAAGCCTTGGGATAAGTAAATCAAGGCTTGGTTCAATTATCCCAAAGCTTGGGATAAGTAAACCAAAGCTTGGGATAAGTTATCTTTCGGCACTTTTAGTTGTTTTGAAGGCCATTCGTTATGAATCTTGTGGCTGTTCCCATTTTCTTCGATGTCCGCCTGTGCCTACCGAGAGTGGACAGAGTGTCCGTTTTCGGACAGTGGGTGTTTTCGGGTTTCCGCTATAAATCAACCACTTGCATGTTTGGCACAGGATTTGCACTTTATTATGGCGGAAACGAAAAAAACAAAAAACGAATATGGACAGAGAAATACCCAAAGAAGAGAGAAGAAAGCGCCTGCGCCGCCAAGTGCTTGTAGGCACAGGCATCGTGGCCGTGGGCTTTGCTGCCATAATGGGGCTGACCCGTTGGGCACAAAGTGGTGTGCAGCTGGCCGACCTGAAGACGAGCACCGTGGAGCGCGGAGCCATCGAAGTGAGTGTGGCAGCCGTGGGACGCGTAGTGCCTGCCGCCGAGGAGCTGATGACCTCGCCCATCACATCGCGCATTGTGGAGGTCTATTGCAAAGAGGGCGACAGCGTGGCGGCCGGCACCCCCATCCTGCGACTCGACCTGCAGAGCACCGAGACCAGCTACCGCAAACTGTTGGACGAGGAGCAGATGAAACACTACCAGCTGGAGCAGCTGCGGCTGAACAACCTGACGCGGCTGAGCGACCTGCAGATGAACATCCGTGTGAGCGAAATGAAACTGAACCGCCTGGAAGTGGAGCTGCGCAACGAGCGCTACCTCGACAGCCTTGGTTCGGGCACCACCGACAAGGTGCGTCAGGCCGAACTGGCCTACAACACAGGCTGCCTGGAGCTGGAGCAACTGCGCCAGCAGTACACCAACGAGCAACAAGTGCGCGAGGCCGACCTGAAGGTGAAGGAATTGGAACTGGAAATCTTCCGGAAAAACCTGGCCGAGACACGCCGCACACTGGAGGACGCACAGATACGCGCACCACGGGCGGGCATCCTCACCTATATAAATAGCCAGATAGGCACACAGGTGTCTCAGGGCAGTCAGGTAGCCACGCTCTCCGACCTCTCGAACTTCAAACTGGAAGTAGAGATGGCCGATGCCTACGCTGACCGTGTGCGGGTGGGAGTCAAAGCCGTCATCCGCATCGGCACGGACGAACTGGAGGGACGGGTGACGAGCATCACGCCCCTGTCGAAGGATGGCATCATCAGTTTTGTGGTGCATCCGCTCGACCCACGCCACCGCCGCCTGCGCTCGGGACTGAATGCCGACGTGCATGTGGTGGGCAGCGTGAAGGACAATGCCCTGCGCATTGCCAACGGCTCGTACTACCTCGGCAGCGGACAGACGCAGCTCTTCGTCCTCTCGCCCGACGGACAGACGCTCAACCGCCGCACCGTCCGACTGGGCGAAAGCAGCTACCGGTATGTGGAGGTCGTCGAAGGGCTTAACCCCGGCGAACAGGTCGTCATCAGCGACATGGCACGCTGGAAGGAGTATGAGAAACTGAAAGTGGAAAGGTAATAACGGCCCCCCTGAAGACCCTCCCTAACCCTCCCTGTGAGGGAGGGGATTAAATAGAAAACACTATAAATAAACAACGGATTCTATCTGAGTTCCCTCCCTCACAGGGAGGGTTAGGGTGGGTCCGATAAATAATACTTTTATGTTCAAAATCTATCTGAGACAAGCATGGAACTTGGTGAAGCAGAACAAGCTCTTCACCTCCATCTACGTGATTGGCACAGGACTGGCCATCGCGCTGACGATGATACTCTTCATCGTCCACTACATCAAATTTGCACCCATCTATCCCGAGGAGAACCGGGGGAGGACGCTGGTGATAAAAGCTATGGAAGCAAACACCGAAGAGGGAAGGAACAGCCAAGGATGTTGCTCGCCTTATCTCTCAAAAGTATTGGAGGGATTACCTCATCTGGAGGCCATCGCCGTGGCAGACCACCAATGGATGCTCTCCCCCTCGGAGGTAAGCAACCCTGGTGAAATAAACGGTCTGAAGACCATCGTGCGACACGTCAACGACGGCTTCTGGCAGGTGTTCACCTTCCGCTTCCTGGCGGGTAAACCTTTCACCAAGGCTGACATGGATGCCAAGCAACAGGTAGCTGTGGTGCAGGAGGAGGTAGCCCTGCAACTCTTCGGCACCACGGAAGCCGTGGGCAAACGTCTGATCTGCGGTGATAAGGAGTTCAGGGTGGTAGGTGTGGTGGAAAACAGTTCGGTGGCCGCACCTGACTCTTATGCCGGTGTATGGATTCCTGCCACACTGAGCCTGCAATACGAAGACGAAATGGCGAACAGGGAGCACTTCATCGGCCTCTTTACCATCAACCTGCTCTCTACCTCGCGTGCCGACAATGACTTGCTGAAGGAAGAGGTGCGAGAGGCCATTCGCCAGTATGACGCTGACAACACCCAATGGAAACACAACCCATGGGGACAGCCCGTGGAGCACTGGGTAAGCCTTTATCAGAGCCAAACGGAATTGAACATCAAAGAGGTGGTACTCGACCTGCTCTACCTGCTGTTGGCCATGCTCTTCATCCCGGCACTGAACCTGAGCGGTATGATCTCCTCGCGTATGGACCACCGCTTGGTGGAGATAGGCGTGCGCAAGGCATACGGTGCCTCCAACGCTTCCATCCTCCGGCAAGTGCTGAGCGAAAACTTGGTCCTCACCGTGGCAGGCGGACTGGTGGGCCTGCTCCTCGCCTACCTGATTATTCTCACATGCAGCCACTGGATTCTCGGTCTGTTCGACAACCTCGGCCTCTATGCCTTTGCAGAAAGCAGCCCGCGCATCACCGCCGACATGTTGCTCAATCCATGGGTATTCGGCTCTGCCTTCGGAGCCTGCCTGTTGCTGAACTTCATCTCGGCCTTCATCCCCACCGTGTGGGCGCTCCGGCATTCAATCATAGAATCATTACATAGCAAATTATGAAACAATAAAAACATTCCCAATATGATAAAAATGATTTTCAAACAACTGTGGAACCAGCGGCGACAAAACGGCTGGATTCTGCTGGAACTGACCGTCATCACCTTCTTCATCTTCACCACTTCGGTGGAGGTAGTAAGGGGGTTGGCCGATTACGCCCTGCCCAACGGATATGAGAAAGAGGGAGCCTATTGTCTGCAACTGAAAGAGGACAAGGCATACAGTTTCAAATACGATGTGAAGGAAGACAAAGCGAAAGACTCAATCTTCCACGCCAACTTCAACCAACTGCTGCTGGCCATCAAAGGATGCCCTGAGGTGGAGGCCGTGGCTGTAACCAACCAACACTCTTTCCCCGGTTCGGGCTCACAGACGGCGTTAGCTATGTATCCGGAAGACAGTACGTTCACTCCTTTAAATACAGTGCGATACCGCACCTACCTTGCTGATGGCACGGACTTCATCAAGGCATACGGCCTGACCGACGCCCACACCGGCGAACTGATGCAACTACCCGAACGCATCCACGAAGGCAGGAAGGTGATTGTCTCCGCCTCATTTGCCAGATATATGTTCGGCACTATCGATGTGGTGGGAAAGGGTATCGGAAAAGTCCATAATCCAAGTGGAAAAGACCTGCAGGAGATTGTGGGTGTCTATCAAGACTTCAAGCGTACCGACTTTCAGGTTGGCTACCCTTCAATACTCACCATCAACACAAAAATGAAAGGACAAAACCCGTTTGACCACTTCATCATCTACCGCCTGAAGGAAGGAGTGGATGGCAATGCCTTCGAAAAGAAGGTAATGAACGAGATTGCTCCCCGCTTTGCCAACACCCCCACGGTGATTCAAGGCATCGAGAGCTTCGAAGAAAGCCTCAACTGGTATAACGACATCATCGGTGTCTATAACCACTTGCGCTACACCGCCGTGATGCTCTTCTTCGTGCTGCTCTGTGTCTTCCTCGGCATGACGGGAACGTTCTGGGTGCGCTGTCGGGCACGCCGTCAGGATATTGGGCTGATGCGCAGCATCGGAGCCTCGCAGGCCACCATCACCCGCCAGTTTATGACGGAGGCGTGGATGCTGGTCACCATCGGCTTTCTCATTGCCCAACCGCTCATCATCCACTATATCCACGGACTGAAGTGGAACGTCATCGACCTCACCGCCCACTATTGGCAGGACAGCAAAACGTGGCTCACCCTCGCCACCGATGCACTCATCTACATCCTGATGATGCTGATTGCCCTGCTCGGCACGTGGTTTCCCGTGAAACAGGCATCCAAAGACTTGCCGGCGGAGGCGCTGAGGGATGAGTAAAGGAAGACCCTCCAAAACGGGAGACCCTCCCTAACCCTCCCTGTGAGGGAGGGGATCGGATAGTGAAATACTCATAAATAAACAATAAACAAACAACGGACTCTATCTGAGTTCCCTCCCTCACAGGGAGGGTCAGGGAGGGTCCAATAAAAACCTAAAATAATATGTCAATCATCAAACTTACCGGTATCAACAAGATATACCGCACCAACGAGATAGAAACCCAGGCACTGGAAAACGTGAATCTGGAAGTAGAGAAAGGCGAATTCCTCAGCATCATGGGGCCTTCGGGATGTGGCAAATCCACGCTACTCAACATCATCGGCCTGCTGGACAAAGCTACAAGCGGCACCATCGAACTGTGTGGCACCGAGGCCATGACACTGAAGGACAAGGAGCTGGCCGAGTTCCGCAACCATCGGTTGGGATTCATCTTCCAATCGTTCCACCTGGTAAACTCGCTGAATGTCATCGACAATGTGGAACTGCCCTTGCTCTACCGCAACGTGTCGGCGGGCGAACGCACACGGCTGGCCAAGGAGGTGCTTGAGCGTGTGGGGCTGAGCCACCGCATGCGCCACATGCCCATGCAACTGTCCGGTGGACAGTGCCAGCGCGTGGCCATCGCCCGTGCCCTCATCGGTAATCCGGACATCATTCTGGCCGACGAGCCGACGGGTAACCTCGATTCAAAGATGGGTGCCGAAGTGATGGACCTGCTACGCCAACTGAACCGCGAAGACGACCGCACCATCGTGATGGTGACCCACAACGAGGAGCAGGCACGCACCACCTCGCGCACCATCCGCTTCTTCGACGGAAGACAGGTGGAGTGAAGAACAACAGACCCTCAGCGGCCCCTGTGGACCCAACGGACCCTCCCCCTGCCCCTCCCAAGGGAGGGGAGTGAAATGTTGGGACAACAATTCAATTAAAAAAATGAACTTATTATATTATGAACAGGATATATTATCATAGTCGAAACATTCTACTCCCCTCCCTTGGGAGGGGCAGGGGGAGGGTCTTCTTCCTCTGCTGTCTGCTCGTCTGCTCGGCATTGTCGTCCCAACCGCGCCCCATCACTCTTGAAGAGGCCATCCTGACGGCACGCACACAGAGCGTGGATGCGGCCGTGGCACTAAATGAACTGAAGACGGCCTACTGGGAATACCGCACCCACCGCGCTGACCTGTTGCCGGAGATGAGCCTGTCGGCTTCGCTGCCAAATTACAACAAGCGCTACAACTCGTATCAGCAGGAGGACGGTTCCTACACCTTCGTGCGCAACAACTACTTGGGCATGAACGGCGCACTGGCCATCAACCAGAAGATTTGGCCTACGGGCGGAACGCTCTCCCTGCAAACGTCGCTCGACTACATGAAACAGCTGACGGGCGACCGCACGGAGCGCTACATGTCGGTGCCCGTGGCACTGCAACTGAGCCAACCCATCTTCGGCGTGAACAGCGTGAAGTGGGACCGCCGCATCGAACCTGTGCGCTATGCTGAGGCCAAGGCTGCCTTCCTCAGCGCCACCGAGGAGGTGACGATGAGCACCATCAACTACTTCTTCAACCTCCTCCTTGCACGCGAGAATGTGAGCATCGCCCGCCAAAACCTCGACAATGCCCGCAAGCTGCACGAGGTGGCCAAGGCCAAACGCCGCATGGGGCAAATAAGCGAGAACGACCTGCTGCAGCTGGAGCTGAATGTGCTGAACGCCCAATCGGCCCTCACCGAGAACGAGAGCAGCATGAAGAGCCACATGTTCAAACTCCGCTCCTTCCTCGGATGGAACGAGCAGGAGGAGCTGGAGCCGGTGCTGCCCGACACCATTCCCGGCACATTGCTGGAGTATAGCCAGGTGTTGCAGAAGGCATTGGAGAACAACTCCTTCGTCCACAACATACGCCGCCGACAGCTTGAGGCCGACTATCAGGTGGCCAAGGCACGGGGCAACCGCCGGCAGATAACCCTCTTTGCACAGGTGGGCTACACGGGCACCGACCGCACGATGAATGGAGCTTACGACCACTTGCTGGACAACCAAGTGGTGGAGGTGGGCTTCAGCATCCCGCTCGTCGATTGGGGCAAGCGCCGCGGACAGGTGAAGGTGGCCGAAAGCAACCGCGAAGTGACAGCCAGCCGCCTCCGGCAGGAGAGCATGAACTTCAACCAGAACCTCTTCATCCTCGTGGAGCAGTACAACAACCAGCGGGCCCAACTCGACATTGCCCGCGAGGCCGACCGCATCGCCCAACGCCGCTACCACACCAACGTGGAGACTTTCCTCATCGGCCGCATCAGCACCCTCGACCTCAACGACGCGCAAATGAGCAAGGACGAGGCACGACAGAAGCACATCACCGAACTGTTCTACTACTGGTACTACTACTACCAGCTCCGTAGCCTCACCCTTTGGGACTTCGACAAGCAGACGGGCATCGACGCCGATTTTGAAGCGATAGTGAAGGGGAGGTGAAAGCATCTTTTCCTGCCATTTGTTTGGAAATATGAAAAAGATAAGATACTTTTGCACCATTATGATACTGATAATAGACGATGATCAGAGCATACGCTCGTCGCTGGGCTTCATGCTGAAGCGGGCGGGGCACGAGGTGACGGCCGTGGGCACTCCCAAGGAAGCACTGGAGGTGGTAAGGGAAACTGCGCCCCGACTGATGCTGATGGACATGAACTTCTCGCTCGCTACCGACGGGGAGGAGGGATTGACACTGCTCCGTCAGGTGAAACTCTTCTGCCCGCAAGTGCCAGTCATCCTGATGACGGCGTGGGGAAGCATCCAACTGGCCGTGAAGGGGATGCAGGCGGGCGCATTCGACTTCGTCACCAAACCATGGAACAATGTGGCACTGATGCAGCGCATCGAAACGGCACTCGAACTGACCGCCGGAAAGACGGATGACAATACAACGAATGCGGATGACGGAGAGTTTGACCGTAGCCACATCATCGGCCGCAGCGAGGGACTGCTGAGAGTGCTGGAGGTGGCAAAGCGCATTGCCCACACCACCGCTTCGGTGCTCATCACGGGCGAGAGCGGAACAGGCAAGGAACTGATAGCAGAGGCAATACACCGTAACAGTCCGCGACGGGGGAAACCTTTCGTAAAAGTGAACTTGGGCGGTATCTCGCAATCGCTGTTCGAGAGTGAAATGTTCGGACACAAAAAAGGCTCCTTCACCGGTGCAGTGAACGACCGGGCGGGACGCTTCGAAATGGCGGACAAGGGCACCATCTTTCTGGACGAAATAGGCGAACTGGACCTTAGCTGCCAAGTGAAGATGCTGCGCGTGCTACAGGAACAGACCTTCGAACGGTTAGGCGAGAGCACACCACGCAAGACGGACATCCGCGTGGTGAGCGCCACCAATGCCGACCTGCCACAGATGGTGCGCGAGGGAACTTTCCGCGAAGACCTCTTCTACCGCATCAACCTCATCACGGTACACCTGCCAGCCTTGCGCGAACGACGTGATGACATTCCCCTGTTGGTGCGCCACTTCATCGACCAACAATGCCGGCAGAACGGACTGCCACCGGTAAGTGTTACCCCCGAAGCAATGCAGTACCTGCGTACACTGCCCTACCCCGGAAACATACGCGAACTGAAGAATTTGGTGGAGCGCACCCTGTTGGTGAGTGGAAACGAGGAACTGACGGCTGATGACTTCAAGGCCATGCATTCTCTCGCAGGCCAATCGGAAGCAGTCCAGACAACCACTCCGCCAGCCACCGAAGGGCTGACACTGGACGAAATAGAGAAACAGGCCATCCAGCAAGCTATCAGCCGCTACAGGGGCAACCTTTCGCTCGTAGCCGTGGAACTGGGCATCAGCCGCGGAGCACTCTATCGGAGATTAGAGAAATATGGAATTGAGTTTTAGGAGAAAATAAAAATATGTTTTCCTTCAAACGAATGTTCATCCTGTTGGCAACGCTGCTGGTTGTCATTGCCCTCCTGCTGGGTCTGCTGTCAGTAGATGAGCGGGGGATACTGTTCTATGTGGCCGAAGCTATGGTGGCCGTCACCTTGGTGGGCCTGTACTACTTCTACCAAAAGGTGGTGAAACCCATCTATATACTGACAGGCGGATTGGACTTGCTGCGCGAACAGGATTTCAGCAGCCGGCTGAAACCCGTGGGACAACGGGAAACGGACCAAATAATCGACACCTTTAACCGCATGTTGGAACAACTGAAGAACGAACGGTTGCGCGTGAGGGAGCAGAACCATTTTCTGGACTTGCTCATCAGCGTGTCGCCCATGGGAGTGGTGTTGCAGGACTTCGACAGTCACATCACCGACATGAACCCGGCCGCCCTGCGCTTCATGGGGCTGACATCGGTAGAGGAAATAAAGGGAAAACAATTCAAGGAAATAGAGACACCGCTGTCAGCCGAGATTGCAGCTATCCCACGGGGCGAGACACGCACGGTACGGCTGAGCGATTCGATGGTCTATCGCCTGTCGCACCTGTCGTTCGTCGATCGGGGATTCCCCCATCCGTTCATCCTGATTGAGAGTCTGACCGATGAAGTGATGAAGGCCGAGAAGAAAGCCTACGAGAAAGTCATCCGCATGATAGCCCACGAAGTGAACAACAGCGTGGCCGGCATCACTTCCACCCTCGACTCCGTAAGTCAGGCTTTGGCCGAAATGGATGACACGGCAGAACTGTGCGAAGTGATGGCCGTCTGTGTAGAGCGCTGTTACAGCATGAGCAACTTCATCACCCGCTTTGCCGACGTAGTGAAGATTCCCGAGCCACAACTGCAGGAGGTTGATTTGAACACATTGGTACAGAACAATCTTTGCATCTTGGAGGGACTTTGCCTGCCACAGGGCATCCGACTCAGGCTGCAGCTCTGTCCTGACCCGTTGCCGGTGAAGATTGACACACCGCTCTTTGCACAAGTGCTGCAGAACATCATAAAGAATGCGGTAGAAAGTATCGGGCACAATGAAGGAGAAATCATCCTCACCACCGCGTCGTCGCCCTGCACCGCCATTGAGATAGCCGATAACGGACGGGGCATCAGCCGAGAAACAGAGCAGAAACTCTTCACACCCTTCTTCTCCACCAAGCCCGACGGGCAGGGCATCGGCCTCATCTTCACCCGTGAGGTGTTGCTGAAACACGGTTGCACCTTCTCCCTCCGCACTTGGTCCGACGGCCTGACCCGCTTCCGCATTGAGTGGAAATAAGTGAAGAAAGAATGGTACATTATTCAAACCGCTTTCTTTTCACGAAAGCCCCCCAAAAAACAAAAACGTCCGGAACCGCCTATTGTGCATGGTTCCGGACGTTTTTGTTCCATAAGGAGGTATCAGCGGACTGTTATCAAGATGCCGTCGGTGCGGCAACTTTCGCCCCCTTCGGGAAGCAGTTCGAGGCGGAGCTGGTCGCCAGTGTCCAGGTCGAAGGTACCCAACAGATGATTCACTAAGGCATCGGTATTCGCGTCGGCGGTGAGGGTGCTCTGCAATACATTATTTATATAGAGGCGGTAGCGACCCTTTCCGTCGCTCTCGTCGAACATACGCAGGGAGATGTCGGCCTTCACACGACCACCGCGCCACTCGGCAGACAGGGTTCCCACACCGGCTTCGCCACACACGACCTTGCCGCCCGAAGCCTTGAACCAGGCACCATCCTGCACCTCGACGAACGAACGCAAACCATGTGTCCACGCCTCCGCCTCATTCATCCCCTCGCAAGCCTCGGCTATCGGAGCCGAGAAGGTCCATTGCGGCACGTCCCTCGCGGCCTTTCTTTTCTTCACAGGAGCGACCGACCATGTATAGCTCCGTCCGTAGGGCAATGCTTCGGGTTGCCACGTGATGGTATGGGCATCCACTTCGGCCGTGCGCACCACTCTACCCTTCTCGTCGGCCAACGTCAGGCGGTATCCCTCGGCACCAAAGGCGGGACTCCACCGGAGCACCAAAGGCTGCGTGGCCTCCACACCTTGTGCCACATGCAAGGAAGCTTCATCCTCACCATCGGTGGGGAAAGGCTTGGAAGCGACTGCCGAAGCGGTGGTGAATTGCCACACGGCACCCGTCAGCAAGGTGTCGGCCAAACGGGTATCCACGCGCCAATAGTAACGGGTGGCGGCTTTCAAGCGCTTGATGGTTATCTGATTGTCGTCCACACGCCCTACCCTATCGCCCGGCCGGATGGTGGGCGAGGTGGAGAGATAAACCTGATACTCCACCGCATCGGGGGCTTTGCTCCAACGCAACGTGCCGCCGGCGGGGGCATAATCCGTGCGTCCATGGTTGGGCAGGGGAATGAGGTCGTACTCCAACCCTGCTACAGGACCGGCCGAAGCTGCGACCCGTGCCTGCACGTCAGCCGCACTGTCCAACGTCATGGTATAGTCGTAGAGGCTTCCGGCATCGAACACCTCGCCCGTCCCCTGGGTGTTGCCCGAACATTCGAGGAAAAGGTTGTCCACCGATGAAGCGTGGGCATAGAAAGGCGAGGCAGGGTCGGCACTGTACATCTGTTTCAACGGGGTCTTGCACCGGTGGAAGCTGTTACCCTCCACCACCACACGGGCACCGCAGAAGTAACCTACACAGTAGGACTTCACCTCTTCGTAATAGTTGTTCCACACATGGCCACGTCCGTAGCCGATGCGGGGATTGCGCTGGGTGGTACGGAGGAAGGCATTGTGATGGTACGACACGTTCGCGCGCCCCACGTCCTCGGCGTGTTGGGTGCCCGAGTTGCACACCGACACCTTGTTGTGGTCGAGAAAACGGTTCCACGAGGCGGTCAGCAGGTCGGAACCTATGGTAAAGTCGAGCAATCCGTCATCGGAACGTCCCAAGTCGCAATGGTCCACCCACACGTGGTGCGATGAGCGGAAGGCAATGGCATCCTGATGGGCATTGCGGATGGTGAACCCACGGATAACCACGTTGCTCACCCCATCGGCACGGAAACCGATACCATCGAGCACAGCACGGCCACCCAATCCGATAATCGTCTTGTCCGATGCCACGTCAATATCGCGTTCATCGGTGGTCTTTATCGTGCCTTCAAACAGAATGGTGTAAGGTTCCTCTGCCGCACAATAGCGACGCAGGCCTGCCTCATCGGTCACCCGCACCACCTCGCCCAATCCGCCTCCAATGGTTCCTTCCAGTCCGTATCCGGGCATAGCGGCAAAGCCCACAAGGCCATGCTCCACCCGTTGTGCCTGCACAAGCAAGGTCCAACCAAACAAAAACAATATAGATAAGATGCCTTTCATGTTATCTCCAAAAGGATGCAAGTCCGGAGATTTATTTTATTCCCCTAACTTTACGCCACGATGGGTGGGTTTGACGGGGCGGATGGTGCCATCTTCGTTGAAGTACATGCGGTCGATGCAGACTTCGCGATGCACACCGGGGCCTTTGTCGCGGGCAATATAGTCCTTGTTGATACGGTGATAGACGATGTACCACTCGTCGGTATCAGGAATCTGGAGCACGCTGTTGTGGGCGGGACCATAGATTTCGCGCTTGCCGTCCTGGATGAGGATGACAGGCTTCTCTGCCACCTGGATGGGGCCGAGGGGCGAAGTGGAGGTTCCGTAGGCCACATGGTAGTTGGGCGAACCGGTATCATCTACTGACCAGAGGAAGTAGTAAAGGCCATTGCGATAGAAGACATAGGGTGCCTCGCGGTAGGCATAGTCGCGCAAAGAGCCTCCTCGAGGAGTCATCACAGTGATGGAGGTGGTATCGATGGAGGTCATGTCGGCATTGAGCTTGGCTCCGGCCATGTATCCGTTGCCCCAATAGAAATAGCTCTGTCCGCTGACAGGGTCGGTGAATACATCACCATCGATCTGCTGTCCACGACCGACGGGTGACTTGGTGATGATGGGATGGCCAAGGTCGGTGAAGGGACCTGTGGGATGGTCGGCTACGGCCACACCAATCTGCTTGCCACCGGTGCCCTCAGTCCAGTTGCCGCTGAAATAGAAGAAATACTTGTACTTGCCATCAATCATCTTCTCCTCGATACAGGGTGCCCAGGCATTGCCATCGGCCCAACGTACCTGGTCGGTCTTAAGGTCGAGAATGGTGCCTTCGTCCTTCCAGTTGGTGAGGTCGTCTGAAGAATATACATTGAACTTGTGTCCGCCCCATCCGGGAGTGCCGTCGGTGGTGGGATAGATGTAGTACTTACCCGTCTGCTTGGAGTAGAGTACTTCGGGGTCGGCACGGAAACCTTGGATGACAGGATTGCGGGCCTCGGTATTAGGCCACTGACGGCGCAGGCGGTCGGCCTCCTCGCGGGTAATGGTCATCGTGGTACCATGACGGGGAGTGAAGACACCGCGTGTCTTGGTCTGGGCAATCTTCTCGAAGTTATGCAGGTCCTTGCTCTTGCAGAACTCATAATAGCCGGAGCCGTAGCAGTCGTACATCAGTATCCACTCGTCGGAACCGATGAGTTTGAAGACACCAGAGCCTTCTACTGCAACATTGGTCTGCTGGAGGTATTTGCGTTCGGGGGTCCACTTGCCACGCAACTTCTTGGCTGTGGCCTGTTGGATGCCGTTGCCCTCGCCCTCGGTCTTGAAGAACATGTGGTAGAGTCCGTCGGCTTCGTTGAAGACGATGTCGGCATCGATGGTGTTGGCTCCATGGTCGTAGAGTACCTTCGGCTCGGAGAGTTCGGTAAAGTCCTCGTTGGCATAGGAATAGTAGATGACGTAGTGTGTCTTGGTGTCATCTTTGGTGGTCTTGCTCTCGCGGGCAGCCTTCTGTGTCTCGCCATTCCATCCGATAGAGTAATAGACCATATATTTCTTGGCCTTGGCATCGTAGATGGTCTGGGGTGCCCACACCTGTGTGAGTGCCTCGCGGTCGAAGAGATGGGGCCATGTGTCGGGGAAATCGATGGCTGAATGAGTCCAATGGATAAGGTCGGTACTCTTCATCAGCACGAGTCCGTCGTTGCTGCTCCAACCGTCCCAGCTGCGCATGTCGGTAACCACCATGTAGAAGGTCTTGCCATCATGGCCACGGAGGATATGGGGGTCGCGCACGCACTTCTTGCGGGCAAGAGAGTCTGAAGAGATGATGGGTTCGCCATCGTTGAGAAGGGTGTAGTTGTAACCATCCTCGCTAAGGGCGAAACAAATCTGCTCTTCCTCGGGTGCATTACCGGTGAAATAGGCAAAGAGGTAGCAATCCATCTTCTGCTGAGGGGTCTCCTTCGGTGCCTTGGCTACGGCAGAAGGGGCGGCACAAAGGGCGGCCAACGCGATAAGGGCGCTCTTGAATGTCTGTCTGATCATAAAATGTGTGTATTAATTAGGTTAATCTTTTTAATTTGGGGCGAAGGTACGTAAAATATTTGGTTTTTACGTATCTTTGCAAAAGAATTAAGAACAATCAATCAAACAAACAACTGAAAATGGGAAACAGACAAAAGACAGAGACCCTGTGTGTACAGGGCGGATGGCAGCCGAAGAAGGGCGAACCCAGAGTGCTGCCCATCTATCAGAGCACAACCTTCAAATATGACACGAGCGAACAGATGGCCCGCCTCTTCGACTTGGAAGACAGCGGATACTTCTACACCCGACTGCAAAATCCGACAAACGATGCTGTGGCAGCCAAGATTGCTGCGCTCGAGGGGGGCGTGGGGGCCATGCTGACCTCCAGCGGACAGGCTGCCAACTTCTATGCCATCTTCAACATCTGTCAGGCAGGCGACCACTTTGTGTGCGCATCGGCCATCTATGGCGGCACATTCAACCTTTTCGGTGTGACAATGAAGAAACTGGGCATCGATGTTACCTTCGTGGACGCCGATGCCAGCGAAGAAGAGATAAGCAAGGCATTCCGACCGAACACCAAGGCGCTGTTCGGAGAGACCATCTCCAACCCCAGCTGCGCCGTGCTCGACATCGAGAAGTTTGCCCGCATAGCACACAGCCACGGTGTGCCCCTCATTGTTGACAATACCTTCGCCACCCCCATCAACTGCCGACCCTTTGAATGGGGAGCAGACATTGTGACACACTCGACCACCAAGTACATGGACGGACACGCTACGGCCGTGGGAGGTGTCATCGTGGATAGCGGCAACTTCGACTGGGAGGCTCATGCCGACAAGTTCCCCGGACTGACCACCCCCGACGAATCGTATCACGGACTGACCTACACGAAGGCTTTCGGCAAGATGGCCTACATGACCAAAGCCACTGCACAACTGATGCGCGACCTCGGCTCCATCCAATCGCCACAGAACGCCTTCTTACTCAACCTCGGACTGGAGACGCTGCACCTGCGTATGCCGCAGCACTGCAAGAATGCACAGGCCGTGGCCGAATACCTTGAAGCTGACGAACGCGTGGCATGGGTGAACTACTGCGGACTGAAGAGCAGCAAATACTATGAACTGGCACAGAAATATATGCCGAACGGGTCGTGTGGAGTAATCGCCTTCGGTCTGAAGGGGACACGCGAAGATGCCATCAAGTTTATGGACAACCTGAAGATGATTTGTATCGTTACCCACGTGGCCGATGCGCGCACCTGTGTGCTCCACCCTGCCAGCCACACACACCGGCAACTGACGGAAGAACAACTCATCGAAGCCGGTGTGGCTCCCGACCTCATCCGCCTCTCAGTGGGCATCGAACATGCCGACGACATCATTGCCGATATCGAACAGGCATTGGGATAATATATATCACACATAAACACAGGCGCGGATAACGCTCAGATTCTCTTTACGAATCTTTTGCGTTATCCGTGCATTTATTAACTATATCAAATCGAACGATGAAAAGAAGCAAGTCTTTATCCGGACGGATTGCCGCCATGCTGATGTTTCTCCCTTTGACGCTCTCTGCCCAGACCAACGACACAGACTCTCTGCTGCTGACTGTTAAAGCCCCCTCGATAGCAGAAATCAACCAAAAAGTGCATATCATATTCGTACACAAAAAAGAGCACAATCTTTCACAACCGTATTGGAATCTTGATGGTCTGAAAGATGTAGAAATACTATTTGGCCCCAGCCAATCCACCCGAAGTACGACATCCATTGTCAATGGAGAATTGAAGCCGACAACTACTGAAATAAGCCACAGCTATATAATCCAATTCGATAGTGTAGGGACATTCACTCTGCCCCCTTTTTCGATGCGAAAAGCTGACAAGACGCTGATTACTACCGACTCAATACGCATTGAAGTGTACAATGAATCCCCAGATACTTCTATCACAAATCTCCCACCATTCAACCCTGAAGACAGCATACTCTTCGCCGACGTAACTTTGGACAAGCAACAAGTAAAATTGGGAGATACGGTGGTGTGCGAAGTCAGACTCTACTACAACAAGAACCTTCGTGAAGCCGAATTTCCCGTATTGGATATTGATAATGCCTACTGGACAGAGGATTCACTGTTGAAAAGAGAAACAGAGGCTAATACATACAATGGGAGGATATACAATTCGATGCCATGGAGTAGGTTTTTCATCTATCCCATGCAGACAGGCCGACTGGTGATACCATCCATGGAAATGGAAGTAATGTATGTAGAACGGCCCAAATTTACAGACATAAACGACCTGTTTTTCGGAGGAATCGACTACGACTACCAAAGAATGAAAGCAACGCTTCGCACCAAGGAACTGGAAATAGAGGTAATATCCGATGAGAAGGAGGAAGAACCATGGGCCGAATATGCTTTTGAGGCATTGTCGGAAGAAAAGACACTGGCCATTGTGACAGACCGCTCGTCGAGCCTGCAAGCAACAGAAGACACCATCGGGACGAACTATATGCAGATGGAACGGATGTTTGTAGAGAAACTGCTGAGCAAAAAGATAGACAGAAAGATAGAACAGACAGCCTTTGCCCAAAAAGCATATCATCAGGCAAGCGTAGGAGACACAAGTTTCTACCAAGACGACGGCTCGGCCATATACAACGCACTGCTTTCTGCCATACTCCGCAATGAAAAGGCGGCAACACGACAAAAACCAACCAACAAGGCGCTGAACACACTGCGACAGTTAGGACATCATGTAACCGAAAGAAAAAGCTATTTTTCCATCCTGCTGCTCACCGATGGGAGCGACAATGGAAGCTACCTGTCGGAAGGTACCATCACCAACTTGTTACTGAAATACGGAATTAGAGTGGACGTGGTAGCATTTGCCAGCAAACGCGACTCAGTTTTCTACTCCAACGGCTCCACATGGATTCGTTCAGCCAACAAACGACGAAACATGGAAAATCTCCAACGGATAGCAAAGGCCACCAACGGAGAATTCATCCAAGTGGAACACACCGGACAGATACCCGATGCCGTAAAAAGAATAAAAAATGCCATCGAAGCGGACAGACGACCGACACGAGGAGCTGACAAGGGATTCAAACCGAACCCCGACATCTTGAACAGACTGCTCGACAAACTGTGGAGGGAATATAGACAATCACTACCAATTGAGGAAAGAGAACTGCTCAACGCATCCGACGACGGGTGGGCAAGGCAAATTCCTTGACCGATGTAGAAGAGCCATCGCCTTCCAAAGCATAGACACGGAAAATAGCTTCGCCACTCTTCAAGCGCTTACCGCCACGGATGGTGGCCGTGTACTTGATACCCTCACCGGGCAAAATACGCTCTACCGACACAGTGGGAGAAACGTGCAAATGCTTCATCCCGCTGACCTCTTCCACTATGGGAGTGACCCCACGAACCGGACGGTCGCCACGATTCATCACCAAAAAGACAATCCGGCAATCTTCACCGGCATCAATTGTATGGTCGCGCCCCTGATCAATGAAACGAATCTGACGGATGGACAAACGAGAAGACTTCCGACGGACCATCTCTACCTCCGAACGAGGAGTACCGGCAAAGTCATCATCATACCCATCGTCACCACCGGCCTCGTCTGGTGTCGCCGTAAGGATAGAACCAATGGCTGCCCCGGTCACCGTACCAATAATGGAACCAAGCATATGCCCCGTATAGTTACGCCCGTCAGGATCGCCTAACAAACCTCCCAACATACCACCAACTTGGGCACCCAACATCATACCGGCATCACTTCCACGCATTCCCTGTGATGTGCATCCCGAAAAAAGTAAAAGAGCCGCAAAGGCCCACACTGCAATGTGTCTCATACGCTTTCAGCTTTAGATTCAGCCGCAAATATACAGCTTTTTGGAGAAAAACAATCCTGAAAGCACAAAAAAAGAGGCCATCCAATCAGACGGCCTCTCACTTTTATATAGAATAAACAGAATTATTCAGCTTTAGTCTCTTCTGCGGGTGCTTCTACAGCGGGAGCAGCAGCTTCTGCTACAGCAGCACTCTTCTTTGAACGGCGAGTACGAGTAGCCTTCTTGGCTGTCTTCTCCTTAGCCATGTTCTCATCGTAGTCAACAAGCTCGATGAAGCACATTTCAGCAGCATCATCCTTGCGGTGACCAGTCTTGATGATACGAGTGTAACCACCCGGACGGTCAGCAATCTTCACTGAAATTTCCTTGAACAGTTCAGTGATAACATACTTGTCCTGCAAATAGCTGAATACAACACGACGTGAGTTGGTTGTATCGTTCTTTGCCTTTGTCAACAACGGCTCTACATACTTCTTCAGAGCCTTAGCTTTCGCTACGGTCGTAGTGATTCTTTTGTGCTTGATCAAAGAACATGCCATGTTGGCTAACATCGCATTTCTGTGAGAGGCAGTACGACCCAAATGATTGAATTTCTTATTATGTCTCATTTTTATTCTTTGTCTAATTTATATTTAGAAATATCAGTTCCAAACGACAGATTCAGACTCTCGAGCAAATCATCAAGCTCCGTGAGCGATTTCTTACCAAAGTTTCTGAACTTCAAGAGGTCAGTCTTGTTAAACTGTACCAAGTCTCCCAATGTCTCTACATCTGCAGCCTTCAAACAATTGAGAGCGCGTACAGAGAGATTCATATCAACCAACTTGGTCTTCAGGAGTTGACGCATGTGCAACACTTCCTCATCAAATTCTTCATTGCCATCAAGTTCGGCATTCTCTAACGTAATCTTCTCGTCAGAGAACAACATAAAGTGATAGATGAGAATCTTTGCAGCCTCTTTCAGTGCATCCTTCGGGTGAATGGAACCATCCGTAGTAATCTCCAGCACCAATTTCTCGTAGTCGGTCTTCTGCTCGACACGATAGTTGTCTATCTGGTACTTTACATTACGAATCGGTGTATAGATTGAATCGATTGGAATAACATTAACATCGGTGCAAAATTCGCGATTTTCCTCAGAAGTCACATATCCGCGTCCTCTGTTAATGTTCAGGTCAAGTTGCATTTTGGCCTTCGGATCCAAATGGCAAATAACCAATTCAGGATTTAACACTTCAAATCCAGTCAAATACTTAGCTATATCGCCGGCTTTGAACTCACTGGTATTTTCCACTACAACCGTAATGTTCTCGTGCATGAGATGATCATCAACGGCAGGCTTGAACCGTACCTGTTTCAGGTTCAAAATAATGTTGGTCACATCTTCCTTCACACCAGGAACAGCAGAGAACTCATGCTCCACACCATCAATACGCACAGTGTTGATGGCATAACCTTCCAGTGAAGAAAGCAGGATACGGCGCAAAGCATTACCCACGGTAATACCAAACCCTGGCTCCAACGGACGAAATTCGAACTTTCCATAAGTGGAATCCGCCTCCAACATTACTACTTTATCGGGTTTTTGAAATGCTAATATCGCCATGAAATCAATTATTATTTAGAATACAACTCAACGATCAAATGCTCTTTAATGTTCTCAGGGATGTCCGCCCTTTCAGGAAGATGCAACAGCTTTCCGGCTTTGCTGCTCTCATCCCACTCCAACCAAGGATACTTGCTATGGTTGAATCCGGCCAAAGCATCAGCAATCACTTCCAGTGACTTAGACTTCTCACGAACACCGATAATCTGACCAGGCTTTACAGAATAAGAGGGAATATTCACCACCTTACCGTCAACAACAATGTGCTTGTGACCTACCAACTGGCGAGCAGCAGCACGCGTTGGAGCAATACCCAAACGGAAAACAACATTATCCAAACGAGCTTCAAGTTTCTGCAACAGAATCTCACCGGTAATACCATTGGCACTTGCAGCCTTCTCAAACATGTTACGGAACTGTTTTTCCAATACACCGTATGTGTACTTAGCTTTCTGCTTCTCAGCCAACATGATACCGTACTCAGAAGTTTTCTTTCTTCTTGAGTTACCGTGCTGACCGGGAGGGAAATTTCTTTTTGCCAATACTTTGTCAGGTCCGAAAATTGCCTCACCGAATTTACGGGCAATTCTTGATTTAGGTCCAGTATATCTTGCCATTTTATTCTAATTAGTTTTAATATTTTGGAGGAAGCATTCATACCCTCCTCCGCTGTTCATAAATCTGGTTATCTCTATTATACTCTTCTTCTCTTGGGAGGACGACAACCATTGTGGGGAAGCGGTGTCACATCAATGATCTCAACGACCTCAATTCCTGCTCCATGAATCGTTCTGATAGCAGACTCACGTCCGTTACCGGGCCCCTTGACATAAGCCTTCACCTTTCTAAGGCCAAGGTCATACGCAATCTTTGCACAATCCTGAGCGGCCATCTGAGCGGCATAAGGAGTGTTTTTCTTTGAGCCTCTGAATCCCATCTTTCCTGCTGAAGACCATGAAATCACCTGACCTTCACTATTTGCCAGAGAGACAATGATGTTGTTGAATGAAGAATGAACATGCAACTGTCCATTAGCATCAACTTTCACATTTCTTTTCTTAGCTGCGACTGTTTTCTTTGCCATATCAACAATTATTATTTAGTAGCTTTTTTCTTATTTGCAACAGTTTTCTTTCTACCCTTTCTTGTACGGGCATTGTTCTTCGTGCTTTGTCCACGAACGGGCAAACCAATACGATGACGTACACCACGATAGCAACCGATGTCCATCAGGCGCTTGATGTTTAACTGTACTTCGGAGCGAAGATCTCCCTCCACTTTGTACTCAGCACCGATGATCTCACGAATCTTGGCTGCCTGATCGTCTGTCCAATCCTTTACTTTGATATCTCTGTCGATACCAGCCTTATCCAAGATTTTAGCTGAGCTACTGCGACCTATTCCATAAATGTAGGTCAACGCAATTTCACCTCTCTTATTCTGAGGCAAATCTACACCAACAATTCTTATAGCCATATACTAAAGTTATTTTATTGCAAAATTACTAAAATTATCCCTGACGTAACTTATACTTAGGATTTTTTTTGTTAATCACATACAAACGGCCATTACGTCTAACGATTTTGCAATCCGGCGTACGTTTCTTTAATGATGCTCTTACTTTCATATCTTATCTTATTATTTATATCTGAATACTATTCTACCTTTTGACAAATCATAAGGAGACATCTCAACCCTAACCTTGTCGCCAGGCAATATTTTAATGTAATGCATTCTCATCTTGCCTGAGATATGCCCTGTAATCTCATGTCCGTTTTCTAACTCAACACGAAACATCGCATTAGACAATGCTTCGACAATTACTCCGTCTTGTTCTATTGCAGACTGTTTTGCCATACTTATCAAATTGCTTTATCACCTAATATTTCTTCTATAAACTGGAAAGAAGAGAGAATTTCTGCTTTACCGGCCGCCACTGCTACAGTATGCTCATAATGAGCAGCCCACTTACCGTCGCGAGTCCTGACAGTCCATCCATCATTCTCCAGATATATCTGTCGGTTACCCATGGTTATCATTGGCTCAATAGCTATACACATACCTCGCTTCAACAATGACCCCGTACCACGGCGACCATAATTAGGAACCTGAGGTTCCTCATGCATTTCTCGTCCGATGCCATGCCCGACAAACTCACGCACTACACCATAACCCGCAGGTTCGGTACACTGCTGAACTGCATAGCCAATATCACCCACCCGTTTTCCATGAACAGCCTGACGGATACCCTCGTAAAGAGAATCTTTTGTCACAGTCAACAACTTACGAACTTCAGGAGAAACTTCACCCACACAGAACGTGTAAGCCGAATCACCGCAGAAACCGTTCAATAGAACTCCACAATCAATCGAAACAATGTCACCCTCCTCCAAGGGAGTCTCGTTGGGGATACCGTGAACCACCTGATCATTAACAGAAGTGCAAAGACTACTAGGAAAAGGTGCTCCATTCGGATTAGGAAAGCCTTTGAAAGTGGGAACAGCACCATTATCGCGTATAAACTCTTCAGCAACCCGATCCAACTGGGCTGTTGTCACTCCCGGCTTTATTATCTTGGCTACTTCTGCCAAAGTCCTCCCCACAAGGAGATTACTTTGGCGAAGTAACTCAATCTCATCTTCAGTCTTAAGAAATATCATCCCTTGATATACTTCTCAATTAATAAGCTGCCACACCAGAGCGTCCCTTAATTCTTCCAGAACTTAGCAATCCATCATAATGACGCATCACCAAGTGACTCTCAACCTGCTGCAATGTATCCAACACTACACCAACAAGAATCAACAAGGAAGTTCCTCCAAAGAACTGAGCGAACTCAGGCTGTACACCGAACACACCGGCAAACGCAGGCAAAACGGCAATAACACCAAGGAAAATCGAACCAGGAAGAGTAATGCGCGACATGATGACATCGATATACTCTGCCGTGCTCTTACCAGGCTTGATTCCCGGAATGAAGCCATTGTTACGCTTCATATCCTCTGCCATTTGAGTAGGATTAATCGTGATGGCTGTATAGAGATAAGTGAACAACAAAATCAGCATGAAGAAAATAAAGTTGTACAAAAAGCTCGTATGATCAACCAAGGCACGCATAAATCCGTTTGCCTCATCTACCTTCGAGAAACCGATGATGGTGATAGGGATGAACATGATTGCCTGTGCAAAAATGATAGGCATCACATTGGCAGCATTCACCTTCAAGGGAATATACTGTCTAGCACCGCCGTACTGCTTACCTCCTACAGTCTGTTTGGCATACTGTACAGGCACCTTACGCACACCACGAACCAACAAAATAGCAGCAGCCGTAACACCCAAAAGCACCACAATCTCAAACAAGAACATCATCAATCCACCCGCACCTGGAGAAGCCAAACGAGTGGTCAGTTCCTGAATGAAAGATTGGGGCAGACGGGCAATGATACCAATCATGATAATCAACGACACACCGTTACCAATACCCTTATCAGTGATACGCTCACCAAGCCACAGTACAAACATACTACCTGCAGCCAGAATGATTGTAGAAGTAATCATGAACAATGTCCAATCTACTGAAGCATTCAATGCAGCTCCGGCCGTCAGTTTCAGATTTATCAGATAAGAAGGCCCCTGAACCAAAAGAATGAATATGGTCAGATAGCGTGTGTACTGATTAATTTTTCTTCTACCACTTTCACCTTCACGCTGCAACTTTTGAAAATAAGGCACAGCGATAGCCAAAAGCTGAATCACAATCGAAGCGGAAATATAAGGCATAATTCCCAATGCAAAGATTGATGCATTAGAAAATGCACCACCAGAGAACATATTCAACAAGGCCATGAGACCTTCCCCCGTCTGTTCGTGCAACCGTGTCAACATATTAGCATCTATACCAGGAAGAACCACGTATGAGCCAAAACGGTAAATTGCTACAAACAATACGGTTATGAGGATCCGATTTCTCAGTTCCTCAATATTCCATATATTCTTTAATGTTTCAATAGATTTCTTCATTGATTCAGAGTTTTACAGCATTACCACCAACAGCCTCGATAGCAGCAACTGCACTCTTTGAGAAAGCATGAGCTTCCACCTCAAGCTTAGTTGTCAAGTTACCGTTGCCAAGTATCTTCACCAACTGTTTAGAAGAAATAAAGCCTGCAGCCACCAAATCCTCAACAGAAACCTTCGTCAGATTCTTTGCATCTGCCAAAGTCTGAATTGTAGCCAAATTGATAGCCTTATACTCGACTCTATTTATATTCTTGAAGCCAAACTTAGGCACACGACGCTGAAGGGGCATCTGACCACCTTCAAATCCGATCTTTGTCTTATAACCAGATCTTGATTTTGCACCCTTATGACCTCTCGTAGAAGTTCCACCCAAGCCAGAACCAGGACCACGTCCAATTCTCTTTCTTGTCTTTGTAGAACCTGCAGCAGGTTGTAAATTATTTAATTCCATCTTGTTACTTTTTTTATAACCAACAATACCTTACTCTTCAACAATGGCTACCAAGTGCTTTACCTTTGCCACCATTCCAAGAATTGAAGGAGTAGCTTCGTGTTCAACCACACGGTTCAACTTCTTAAGACCCAGTGCATCCAAAGTACGCTTCTGATCAGCAGGAGCACCAATTCTACTCTTAACCTGTTTAATCTTTATAGTTGACATAAATAGACCTCCTTATCCTCTAAATACTTTTTCCAAACTTACACCTCTGTTCTGAGCCACAGTACGTGCATCACGCATCTCACTCAAAGCAAGAATCGTAGCCTTCACCAAGTTATGAGGATTAGAAGATCCCTTAGACTTGGCCAAAACGTCAGTAATACCAACACTATCAAGTACGGCACGCATAGCACCACCAGCAACAACTCCTGTTCCATGTGAAGCAGGCTTGATGAACACTTCTGCGCCACCGAATTTTGCAGTCTGTTCGTGAGGAACTGTACCTTTCAGAACAGGAACCCTTACCAGATTCTTCTTGGCAGCCTCTACACCCTTAGCAATAGCGGCTGTTACTTCTCCGGCTTTACCCAGACCCCATCCAATGATACCATCCTCGTTACCAACTACAACAATAGCAGAAAAAGTGAAAGTACGACCACCCTTTGTCACTTTCGTAACACGATTGATGGCCACCAATCTGTCTTTCAACTCTACATCGCTAGATATTTTAACTCTATTAACTGCCATATCCATTAAAATTTAAGTCCACCGTTACGAGCAGCATCAGCCACCTCTTTTACTCTCCCATGATACAAGTAACCATTACGGTCGAAAACGACAGTCGTAATACCAGCTTCCTGTGCTTTCTTTGCAATCAACTCGCCAACCTTAGCAGCCTGTTCTTTCTTAGGCATTGCCTCCATCCCCAATGAAGATGCTGCGGCCAGTGTCTTTCCAGACAAGTCATCGATAACTTGCACATAAATCTGCTTGTTACTTCTAAAAACGCTCATACGCGGACGTTCAGCTGTTCCAGAAACCTTATTCCGAACTCTATACTTGATCTTTATACGTCTTTCTATTTTTGTTGTCATGATAATACTCTTTTATGTAAATTACTTAGCACCAGCTGACTTACCAGACTTTCTGCGAATCTCTTCACCGACAAACTTAATACCTTTACCCTTATAAGGTTCCGGCTTACGGAAAGAACGGATTTTTGAACAAACCTGACCAAGCAACTGCTTGTCACAAGACTCCAGAATAACGAGCGGATTCTTATTTCTTTCAGACTTTGTCTCTACCTTGATTTCGGCAGGCAACTGAATAAAAATACTATGAGAATATCCCAAAGAGAATTCAATCAGATTACCTTGGTTAGAAACACGATAACCGACTCCAACCAACTCGAGTTCTTTCTTATATCCTTGAGACACGCCCACAACCATATTGTTTACCAAAGAGCGATAAAGGCCATGGAACGCATGCTGCTGCTTCTGTTCAACAGTCGTATTTTCATTCAAACCGAAAGTGACATTACCATCCTCAACCGTAACTACAATTGAAGGGTCAACGAACTGACTCAACTCACCTTTAGGTCCTTTTACTGTCACTACATTATTCTCCTGTGTCACTGTAACACCGGCAGGAATACTAATGGGCAATTTTCCTATTCTTGACATAATTGAATCCTCCTATTAATATACGTAGCAAAGAACCTCACCACCAATCTTCAGTTCGGCAGCTTCCTTATTAGTCATCACACCCTTGGAAGTGGATATAATAGCAATACCCAATCCATTAATCACTCTCGGCATATCCTTATATCCGGTGTACTTACGCATACCCGGTGTGGATACTCTCTGCAACTTCTTGATTGCATTCACTTTGTTTACGGCATCGTACTTCAAAGCAACTTTGATAGTACCTTGGGGACCATCCTCAACAAACTTATAGTTCAAGATGTAACCCTTCTCAAAAAGAATCTTAGTGATTTCCTTCTTGAGATTAGAGGCTGGAACCTCAACAACTCTGTGCTTGGCACTGATTGCATTTCTCAACCTCGTCAAATAATCTGCTATTGGATCTGTCATATAAATAATAATTAAATTAATCAGGACTATCCTGACAATATTTAACAATAAATTACCAGCTGGCTTTCTTTACACCGGGAATCAAACCATTTGATGCCATCTCACGGAACTGGATACGCGAAAGACCGAACTGACGGATGTATCCTTTGGGACGACCAGTGATTTTGCAACGATTATGCAAACGGATAGGATTTGCGTTCTTGGGAAGAGCTTGCAGCTTCTGGGCAGCCTCATATGCTTCAACAGGATCTCCAGTGTTTACAATCTTCTTCAACGCAGCACGCTTCTCTGCATATTTGGCGACAAGTTTAGCTCTTTTCACTTCACGAGCCTTCATTGATTCTTTTGCCATATCTCTTATTTTTTAGCATTTTTAAAGGGCAAGCCGAACTCTTTCAACAGAGCGTAGCCTTCCTCGTCAGTTTTAGCAGTAGTAACAAATGTAATGTTCATACCCAAGATTCGTGTGATACTATCAATGTTTATTTCAGGGAAAATAATCTGTTCCTGAATACCCAAAGAATAGTTTCCACGACCGTCGAACTTACTCTCAATACCCTTGAAGTCACGGATACGAGGAAGCGCAATACGCACCAATTTCTCCAAGAACTCGTACATTCTCTCACGACGCAAAGTCACCATCACACCGATAGGCATCTTCTTACGCAATTTGAAGTTTGCAACATCCTTACGAGAAATAGTAGCTACGGCTTTCTGACCAGTGATGGTTGTCAGCTCATTGATAGCCACATCAATAATTTTCTTATCAGCAACAGCCATACCCAAACCCTGATTGATTACTATTTTCTTGAGAACAGGCACCTGCATGCTTGAACTATACTGGAACTTTTCCTTCAATGCAGGAGCGATGCGCTCTGCATATTCTTTCTTAAGACTTGCAGTATTACTCATTACTTAATCTCCTCTCCTGATTTTTTTGAATAACGAACTAAAGTTCCTTCAGAACTCATTTTTCGACCCACACGTGTCGGTTTCCCTGTCTTAGGATCAACAACATTCAGGTTAGAGATGTGTACAGGAGCCTCCTGCTTTACGATTCCACCCTGAGGGTTCTTTGCACTCGGTTTGGTATGCTTCGAAACCATGTTGACACCTTCAACGATGGCACGATTCTCCTTAACGAGAACTTTTAACACGGTACCAGTTTTACCTTTGTCTTCACCAGAATTCACGTAAACTGTATCGCCTTTTTTAATATGTAACTTACTCATTACTTGATTCTTTTACGAAATTAAAGTACTTCGGGAGCCAATGAAACGACTTTCATATTGACAGCACGAAGCTCTCTTGCAACCGGACCAAAGATACGGCTTCCGCGGATTTCGCCAGCGTTATTCAAAAGCACGCAAGCATTATCATCAAAGCGGATATAAGAACCATCAGCACGACGGATTTCTTTTTTGGTACGTACAATCAAAGCCTTTGACACTGCCCCCTTTTTAATATCACTTGAAGGGATTACACTCTTCACTGCAACCACAATAACATCGCCAACAGAAGCATAACGTCTGCGTGTTCCGCCCAAAACTCGGATGCACAGCGCCTCTTTTGCGCCACTGTTATCACATACTGTAAGTCTGGATTCTGCTTGTATCATAAATTACTTAGCTCTTTCGATTATTTCTACTAATCTCCATCTCTTTGTTTTGCTCAGAGGACGAGTCTCCATAATACGTACAGTATCTCCGGGATTGCATTCCTGCTTTTCATCATGAGCGTGGTATTTCTTCGTCTTGCTGACGAACTTACCGTAAATAGGGTGTTTTTCTTTGAACTTGGCAGCAACAGTGATGGTCTTTTCCATCTTGTTGCTAATGACAACACCCATTCTCTCTTTTCTTAAATTTCTAGCTTCCATCAAGACCATCTTTATTTGTTAAGTTCTCTCTGACGCAATTCAGTTTTCATTCTCGCAATCGTTCTGCGCAAATTCTTAATCTGTGCAGGATTTTCCAACGGAGATACTGCGTGATTCAAAACCATCTGATTATAATTGGCCACTTCTGTGTCAATTCTCTCAGCCAACTCACTCGTTGGTATTTCTCTAATTTCTGCAATTTTCATAATTATGCGTTTTGATTTTGAATGTCGTAATCACGTCTAACAATAAACTTGGTAGTTACAGGCAACTTCTGAGCAGCCAAGCGCAAAGCCTCCTTTGCTACTTCGTAAGGAACACCTTCTACCTCAAATATGATTCTACCAGGAGTAATGGGGAACACGAATCCTTCCGGACTACCTTTACCCTTACCCATACGCACATCAGCAGGCTTCTTTGTAATCGGTTTGTCGGGGAAAATACGAATCCAAATCTGACCCTCACGTTGCATATATCTCGTCACAGCAATACGGGCTGCCTCAATCTGACGTCCTGTAATCCATTTGGTCTGCAAAGACTTTATGCCGAAAGATCCGAAAGCCAGCTGATTGCCTCTTTGGGCATTTCCCTTGCTAGAGCCTTTTTGCGGTCTTCTATATTTAACTCTTTTAGGTTGTAACATAATTCTTCTTAACTTTCAAATAGTTAGCGATTGTTTTTCTTTCTCTTGAAGTTCTTACCGCCATTGCCGCCATTACCACGAGCGTTGTCTTTGGCTTGTGCAAAGTTCGGAGCCAAATCTTTCTTTCCAAACACCTCACCACGGCAAATCCAAACCTTGATGCCCAACAGGCCGACCTTAGTCAGAGCCTCCGCATGGCAATAGTCGATGTCTGCTCTGAATGTATGCAATGGAGTGCGACCTTCCTTATACATTTCCGAGCGTGCCATTTCAGCACCGTTCAGACGACCAGAAATCTGTATCTTGATACCTTCTGCTCCCATACGCATCGTATTGGCGATAGCCATTTTGATGGCGCGACGATATGCAATCTTACCTTCTACCTGGCGAGCGATATTGTTGGCAACGATTACAGCATCAAGTTCAGGACGCTTAACTTCAAAGATATTGATTTGAATGTCCTTATCAGTGATCTTCTTCAATTCCTCTTTCAATTTGTCAACTTCCTGACCACCTTTGCCAATGATAATACCCGGACGAGCAGTACATACTGTAATTGTCACGAGTTTCAACGTACGTTCGATAACAATTCTCGAAACGCTAGCCTTAGCCAAACGCGCATTCAAGTACTTTCGGATTTTGCTGTCTTCCAAGAGAGCATCTCCAAAATCTTTACCACCGTACCAGTTAGAATCCCATCCTCTGACGATACCCAGACGGTTACTTATCGGATTAACTTTTTGTCCCATTACTACTACTCTTAATTTTGATTATCATTAGTATTCTTAGAACCAACGAACAAAGTCACATGATTTGAGCGTTTGCGAATTCTATAACCTCTTCCTTGAGGTGCAGGCCTCATTCTCTTGAGAGTAGCACCACAATCAACAAAAACCTTTGTCACATAGAGTTCGCCGCTTTCAGCCTTACGTTCATTCTTCTGTTCCCAGTTAGCAATAGCTGAGCGCAACAGCTTTTCTACTCTTGCAGAAGCCTCCTTCGTAGAGAACTTCAATACACCCAGCGCTCTATTTACCTCCATGCCGCGAATCATATCAACCACTAGACGCATCTTTCGCGGAGAAGTCGGGACATTGCGCAATTTTGCGAAATACACAGTCTTCAATGCCTCTTTCCGGGCATTAGCTGCGATAGCTTTTCTTTTTCCCATATATTATTACTTTTTTATTCTATGCAACCTGCTTATTTTTTCTTGTTACCGGCATGTCCACGGAATGTACGTGTGGGAGCAAACTCACCCAACTTGTGACCTACCATGTTTTCTGTAACATAAACAGGAATAAATTTATTTCCGTTATGAACTGCAATTGTATGTCCCACGAAATCCGGAGAGATCATTGAAGCTCTGGCCCAAGTCTTGACAACAGTCTTCTTACCGCTTTCATTCATAGCAAGCACTTTGTTCTCAAGCTTTACATTAATGTACGGACCTTTTTTTAAAGAACGACTCATAATTTACTCAATTAACCGTTATTACTTATTACATCTCTCGATAATATACTTGTTAGACTGCTTCTTAGGACGTCTTGTCTTCAAGCCCTTAGCATACAAGCCCTTGCGTGAACGTGGATGACCTCCTGACTGACGGCCTTCACCACCACCCATCGGGTGATCTACAGGGTTCATAACGACACCACGGTTATGCGGACGACGGCCCAACCAACGTGAACGTCCAGCTTTACCGGAACTTTCCAAAGCATGGTCAGAGTTACCTACACTACCGATGGTAGCTTTACATGTACTAAGAATCTGTCTTACTTCACCTGAAGGCAACTTGATTACACAATATGAACCTTCACGAGAAGTCAACTGAGCAAAATTTCCAGCCGATCTTACCAGAGCTGCACCCTGTCCCGGACGGAGTTCGATGTTATGAATCACCGTACCTACGGGGATGTTCTTCAAAGGGAGTGCGTTACCAATCTCAGGCGCTGCATCCGCTCCAGACATCAAAGTGCTGCCTACTTGCAATCCATTAGGAGCAATAATATATCGTTTTTCTCCATCAGCATAGAACAACAGAGCAATACGAGCCGAACGGTTCGGATCGTATTCAATTGTCTTTACCACTGCTGGAACACCGTCTTTATTCCTCTTGAAGTCAATCAAACGGAATTTTCTCTTATGGCCGCCACCCATGTAGCGCATAGTCATCTTACCTGCATTATTACGGCCACCCGTTGACTTTTTACCGTATACAAGAGACTTTTCTGGTACCGATGCAGTAATCTCTTCAAAAGTACCAATAATCTTGTGTCTTTGCCCCGGTGTTGTGGGCTTAAATTTACGTACTGCCATCTTTTATTTAAATATTGCTATAGAAATCAATCGTATCGCCTTCCTTCACAGTGACGATAGCTTTTTTGTATGCGTTAGTGCGTCCCTTAATCAAGCCCGCCTTAGTATAGCGGCTCTTGTTTTTGCCATCGTAACGCATGGTGTTCACATCAATTACTGTAACATTATACAAAGCTTCCACTTCAGCCTTAATCTGAAGTTTGTTGGCCTCAGGGCGCACAATGAACCCATATTTCGGAGTAGCCACCTTTGTCACCTGTGTTCCTCTGTTCTTACCAGACTTCGGAGTATATGTCCTATCTGCAGAAGTCTCGTCAGTAATTTTGGTCATCTTCTCTGTAACCAACGGTCTTACAATGTATGCCATCTTTTAAGCCTCCTTCTTTGTAGTTAAAACATTATCAATAACCTTCAACGAACTTTCAGTCACAACAAGAACGCCAGCGTTCAACACCGAGTAGGTATTCAACGATGCCGCCAATGCAACATTTGCACGTTCGATATTACGAGCTGACAAATATACGTTTTTATTGGCTTCTGGCAAAACTACAAGCACCTTCTTGTCTGAAACTTTAAGATTTTTAGTCAAATTTACAAAATCTTTAGTTTTAGGGGTCTCAAAAGCGAAGTCTTCCACTACAACGATAGCATTCGCCTGAGCCTTGTAAGACAGAGCAGAACGACGTGCCAAAGCCTTTACTTTCTTGTTCAACTTGAAGCCATAGTCACGGGGCTGGGGACCAAACACGCGTGCACCACCTACCAATACCGGTGAGTTGATGTCACCACGACGTGCACCGCCGCCACCTTTCTGACGACCCAACTTGCGGGTTGAACCGCTGATTTCGCTTCTCTCTTTTGACTTGTGAGTACCCTGACGCTGGTTGGCCATAAATTGCTTTACGTCCAAGTAGATAGCGTGATCGTTAGGCTCAATGCCGAAGATAGATTCGTTCAACGTAATCTTTCTTCCGGTGTCTTCACCTTTAATATTTAATACGTTAACTTCCATTATTTCTCAATTATTACGATTGAACCTTTGCAACCCGGAACAGAACCCTTAATCATAAGGATGTTGTGCTCGGGAATCACCTTTAATACTTGCAAGTTGTGTGTAGTCACACGGTCACCGCCCATTTGGCCACCCATGCGCATACCCTTGAACACCTTAGCGGGGTAAGAACATGCACCGATTGAACCCGGCTTGCGAGCACGGTTGTGCTGTCCGTGAGTAGTCTGACCTACACCACCAAACCCATGTCTCTTAACTACACCCTGGAAGCCTTTACCCTTAGAGGTACCAATCACGTCAACGAAAGCTGAATCATTGAACAGCTCTACAGTGAGGGTATCACCCAAGTTTAACTCACCTTCAAAATCCTTGAACTCGGCCAAGTGTCTCTTCGGAGTTACACCAGCTTTCTTGAAGTGTCCCATCATAGGCTTGGTTGTATTCTTCTCCTTAGCCTCCTGGAAACCGAGCTGAACAGCTGCATAGCCATCCTTCTCAACACTTTTAATCTGAGTAACTACACAAGGACCTACTTCGATAACAGTGCATGGAACATTCTTACCATCGGCACTGAAAACGGATGTCATTCCGATTTTTTTTCCTAATAATCCTGGCATTTCAGTTAATTTTTAAATAATTCAATTCTTAAACTTTAATTTCTACTTCTACACCGCTCGGCAACTCCAGCTTCATCAAGGCATCAACAGTCTTGGCGGTTGAGCTATAAATGTCAATCAATCTCTTGTAAGAAGAAAGCTCGAACTGCTCGCGAGACTTCTTGTTTACGAAAGTTGAACGGTTTACAGTAAAGATGCGCTTGTGGGTAGGAAGAGGAATAGGACCGCTTACGATAGCACCCGTAGCCTTCACTGTCTTTACAATCTTCTCAGCAGACTTGTCCACCAAGTTGTGATCGTAGGATTTCAGTTTAATTCTAATTTTTTGACTCATTACTTTTATTTATTTATGATGAATGAAAAAGAGGAAGAGGGAACAGGTTAAGAGTCATTCGCTAACCTGTCCCGTCTTCCGGTTTCTGTTTTTTACTTAATCAAGTCCACACGACCCTTGCACTCTTCGAGCACTGCCTTGGCGATTGAGTTAGACACCTGAGCGTGGTGATCGTAAGTCATTGAAGAGGTCGCACGACCAGAAGTGATAGTACGCAATGCTGTTACGTAACCGAACATCTCTGCCAGAGGCACAGTAGCCTTCACGATGCGGGCACCTGAACGACTTGACTCCATACCTTCTACCTGACCACGACGCTTGTTCAAGTCACCGATCACGTCACCCATGTTCTCCTCGGGAGTAACAACTTCCAGCTTCATCATAGGCTCGCACAATGCGGGACCTGCCTGAGCACAAGCATTCTTGTAAGCCTGGATAGCGCAGATTTCAAATGACAGCTGGTCAGAGTCAACAGGGTGGAACGAACCATCCAACAGAGTAACCTTCAATGAATCCAAGGGGAAGCCAGCGAGGATACCATTCTTCATGGCTGACTGGAAGCCCTTCTGTACAGCGGGGATAAATTCCTTAGGAATGTTACCACCAGTCACCTCGTTAACAAACTGCAGACCACCTTCCTTGAAGTCCTCATCAACGGGACCTACGTTTACGATGATATCAGCGAACTTACCGCGACCACCCGACTGCTTCTTGTAAACCTCGCGGAGGTTGACAGTCTTAGTGATAGTCTCCTTGTAGTTAACCTGAGGCTTACCTTGGTTACACTCAACCTTGAACTCGCGTTTCAGACGGTCGATGATGATATCCAAGTGAAGCTCACCCATACCCGATATAACGGTCTGACCGCTCTGCTCGTCAGTCTTCACTGTAAATGTGGGGTCTTCCTCGGCCAACTTAGCCAAACCGTTGGCAAGTTTCTCCATATCCTTCTGAGTCTTGGGCTCAACAGCGATACCGATAACGGGATCGGGGAAGTCCATAGATTCGAGAACGATGGGAGCGGTTTCGTCGCAAAGGGTATCACCGGTACGGATATCCTTGAAACCTACACCAGCACCGATATCACCAGCAGCAATCACTTCTACAGGATTCTGGTGGTTAGAGTGCATCTGGAACAGACGAGACACACGCTCCTTTTTACCTGAACGGGTGTTGTAGATATAAGAACCGGCCTCAACCTTACCTGAGTACACACGGAAGAAAGTCAGACGACCTACATAGGGGTCAGTAGCAATCTTGAACGCCAATGCAGAAGTCTTCTCTTCTTCGCTGGGTTTACGGCTGTCAGCCTCACCTGTTTCGGGGTTAATACCCTCGATAGCGGGAGTATCCAACGGAGAGGGCAAGAAAGCACATACATAGTCGAGCAATGTCTGCACACCCTTGTTCTTGAATGAAGAACCACACAACATGGGAACGATATCCATCTTCAAGGTAGCTGCACGGAGGGCACGCATAACCTCTTCGTTAGTGATGGTTGAAGGATCATCAAAGAACTTCTCCATCAACTCGTCATCGTACTCAGCCACCTTCTCGAGCATCTTCTCTCTCCACTCGTTGGCCTCGTCAACCAAGTTAGCGGGGATTTCCTCCTCGTCATAGTCAGCACCCATAGTCTCATCGTGCCACAGGATAGCCTTCATCTTGATCAGGTCAACAAGACCCTTGAAGTTCTCCTCTGCACCGATAGGAATACAGACAGGGCAAGGATTAGCACCGAGAACCTCCTTCATCTGACGAACTACTTCGTAGAAGTCAGCACCAGAGCGGTCCATCTTGTTCACATAACCGATACGGGGTACATTGTACTTGTCAGCCTGACGCCATACAGTCTCCGACTGGGGCTCAACACCACCTACAGCACAGTAGGTAGCCACAGCACCATCCAACACACGGAGTGAACGCTCTACCTCAGCAGTAAAGTCAACGTGTCCCGGAGTGTCAATCAAGTTGATCTTGTATGTCTTGTTGCCATAGTTCCAACGAGTGGTAGTAGCAGCAGAGGTAATAGTAATACCACGCTCCTGCTCCTGAGCCATCCAGTCCATAGTGGCTGTACCATCGTGAGTTTCACCAATCTTGTGAGTCAAACCTGTATAGAACAAGATACGCTCAGAAGTAGTTGTCTTACCGGCATCGATGTGAGCCATGATACCGATGTTACGAGTCAAAAGTAAGTCTTGCTTTGCCATTTTCTAATTCCGTATTATTTGATGATTAGAATCTGAAGTGAGCAAATGCACGGTTAGCCTCAGCCATACGGTGCATATCTTCCTTACGCTTGAAAGCACCACCCTGCTCGTTGAAAGCATCGATAATCTCAGCGGCCAACTTGTCAGCCATTGACTTACCACCACGCTTGCGGGCGAAGAGAATCATATTCTTCATTGAGATAGACTCCTTGCGGTCGGGACGGATTTCAGTGGGCACCTGAAATGTAGCACCACCGATACGACGAGACTTCACCTCCACTTGGGGAGTGATATTGTCAAGAGCCTTCTTCCAGATTTCCAAAGAAGTCTTTTCCTCATTGGGGAGCTTGTTTTTTACTGTTTCAAGAGCGGCGTAGAAAATCTCATAAGAAGTGTTTTTCTTACCGTCATACATCAGGTGGTTCACAAACTTAGAAACTTTCTGATCGCCAAATACGGGATCTGGAAGAACCACACGCTTTTTTGGTTTTGCTTTTCTCATTAGTTAAAAAATAGTGTTTTGTTTGGGCTGCATTTTTCGTTTTCTTCAACGCTTCCTCCGAAGCATTTACTCAACCTTATAGCTAATTCCAACAAACCAAAACGATAATTAATACTTTGTTTTCTTTTTAATCAAGAAGGAATCAATTATTTCTTCTTACCTTTTGCCGGAGCTGCTGCCTGGCCCGGTTTGGGACGCTTAGCACCATACTTGGAACGACGCTGTGTACGACCTGCAACACCAGCAGTATCCAATGTACCGCGAACAATGTGATAGCGCACACCCGGAAGGTCTTTCACACGACCACCGCGAACCAGCACAATTGAGTGCTCCTGCAAGTTGTGGCCTTCACCCGGAATGTAAGAGTTCACTTCCTTCTGATTTGTCAAGCGCACACGCGCCACTTTACGCATTGCGGAATTCGGTTTTTTCGGTGTAGTAGTGTAAACTCTCACGCACACACCACGACGCTGAGGACATGAGTCCAATGCGGGAGACTTACTCTTCTCAACCAATACCTCTCTTCCTTTTCTTACTAACTGTTGAATAGTAGGCATTTTGTTTTGTTTTTAATTATTATATATTTGTTTACTAATTATCGATTCAACGGTGCATACCTGCACTTTTCGGGCTGCAAAGTTACAAATAAGTTTCCAAACGACAATATTTTACTCTTCTTTTAGTACTACATTTTAAAACTAAATACTCGATTTTAATATTTTTTAATCTGTATTAACAAGAAAATATCGTATTCCTCTCACAATTAAGACAAAAAAGGCCACTTCAGCAGAAGAAACATAAGTCATCTTCCGACTTCTCAGAACAGACCTAATCGCCCGACACACCGTCCGTACACCTCATATAAATAATGTAAAATAGATAAAATAGATAAATTGTATTATAAATAGAGCCAGCAATACTTTTATACTTTGAGTTTCCCGATTCATACCCTCTACAGCAACTTTAAAGGCGACTTGTTCGGAATCGGAAGTGACCCATATCAGATATTATTCCGAAACCGTCAGGACAAAAGGAACAAAAGCAGGATAGCGAATACAATTTTCTCAAATTACCACACCATCATTTGCAGATATTTTGTACCTTTGCACCAAATTTAGGAATGATGTCTGACTTGAATTTCACTTATACACTCTGCAGTTCTCCCAAAGCGACCATTTGGGGAGACAGACATCCTTTCGCCCAAATCATTTAGCGCATATTCCACGAATCCAGCGGATTACAGGTATCGTATCTTTTAATTCACAATCACATATTCAATCACCAATGAGGAAACATTATTTTCTCATAGTGCCGCTATTGTGGGCACTATGTACCAATGATGTATGTGCCCAGTCTGTAGAGAGGCAAAGTCTCACGCTTGAACAGATGTTTGAGTTGGCCGAGCAGAACAACAACCGTATAAAGGCGCATACAACAGCTGTGAGACAGGCCGTAGAGGAGGTCAAAGTGGCAAAGAATGCCTATCTGCCATCCATAGAGACATCGCTTTCGGTCTCATACAACAGCGATGGGACTATTCTTGACCGGGACTTCGGGAATGCATTCACTGCTGAAATCCCAGATTTTGGCAACAACTTCATCGTAGAGGTTTCGCAGGTAATCTATGCCGGAGGAGCCATCAGAAGCGGCATTGAATTGTCGGGACTGAAAGCTCAGATAACATCGCTCCATGCAGACCGCAACCGTCAGGAGGTGCGCTTCTTGATTGTCGGGAATTATCTGGAGATAAGCAAGCTGAGCAACCAAGTAGAGGTATTGGACAGCCACATCTCACAGACAGAAAAGGTTCTGGAAGAGATGCGCATCCGCCACGAGCAGGGCACCGCCCTACACAATGACATCACACGCTACGAGTTGCAACTGCAAAACCTCAGATACACCAAGACCACACTGCTCAATGCCAAACAGCTATTGAACAACCAACTGACGATGGCACTGGGACTGCCCGAGTCTGTCGAGATTCAGACCGACTCCATAGACATCGCAAACCTAAATGAAAAGAATGCCACGCAATGGCAAGACATCGCTGCACAAACTGCCATTCCCCTGCAGATGGCAGAAAAGGCCATACAAATCAACAAGCAGCAAAAGAGGCTGACCCATGCCGAGCGACTACCCAAGGTGGCACTGTTCGCCATGAATAATCTGACAGGGCCTGTCACCATTGAGATACCTGCCCTGAACAAGAATTTCAACTATTGGGCCGTGGGTGTCGGCATTACTTACCAGTTTGATAATCTGTACAAGACAAACAAAAAGATTAAGGCCAACAAACTGAGCATTCAGCGAGCACAAGAGGAAATGCTGGTGGCTCAGGAAGAGGTCAGATTGGGCATGCAGGCGGCTTACTCCAACTACAGGGATGCTTATACTCTGCTCGAGACCAAAGAAAAGAGTGTGGAATTGGCACGGCAGAACTATGATGTGGTAAACTACCGCTATGCCAATGACTTGGCCCTAATCACCGACCTACTCGATGCCTCGTCACAAAAGTTGGATGCCGAGCTACAAGCTGTCAATGCCCGCATCAACATCCTCTTCAACTACTATAAACTACATTACATTTCAGGAACTTTATAATTATCATGAACTATGGACAAGAAGACTAAAAAAATCATAGCCAATATCATCATCATAACTTTCATACTCGGTGGAATATGCTGGATATGCTCACTATTTATCCACATAGGCTGCGAACACACCAACAATGCACAGATACGCCAGGACATTGTGCCTGTATCGGCTCGGGTGCAAGGCTTCATCAAAGAAATCCGCTTCGAGGAATTCCAAGAGGTCAACAAGGGAGATACCCTGGTCATTATTGAAGACTGCGAATACCGCCTCCGTCTGGCACAGGCAAAGGCAGACTATCAGAATGCGCTAGTCGGAAAAACGGTGATGAAAACAGGAATATCCACCACCGAAAACAATTTGGAAGTTACCGATGCCAGTATGCAAGAAGTAGAAATCCTGATGAAGAATGCCGAAGCCGACTATAACCGCTTCAAAGTCTTATTCGAGAACAAAGCCGTAACGCTTCAGCAATTTGAAGGGGTAAAGACCAAATATGAGGCGCTGAAAGCCAAGCTGGAAACCATGAAGCGCCAAAAGCAGAGCACCCGCCTTATCAAGACCGAACAGACCCAACGCCTGGAACAGAATGAACTGCGCATTGAAGTGGCCAAAGCGGCTCTTGACCTGGCTGCACTGAACATGTCATACACCGTTGTACTGTCCCCCTGCAACGGCACCATGTCGCGCAAGAATATCCAAGTGGGAGAGTTGGTGATGCCAGGAAAGCCGTTGTTCTCGGTGATTGACAACAACAAACGATGGGTCATAGCCAACTATAGAGAAACCCAAAGAAGCCACATCCATGTGGGCGACAGGGTGGAAATTGAAGTGGATGCCTTCCCTACCACCACGTTTGAAGGCCGAGTAGAGGCCATCTCCAATGCCACAGGTGCCCAATATGCCATCACATCGCCCGACAACTCTACCGGCAACTTCGTCAAAGTAGAGCAACGGATTCCTGTAAAGATTTTCTTTACGGAGAACAACGACCCCAATTTGCTCAAGCAACTGGGGTCAGGCATGAATGTAGAATGTAAAGTAATCGAGTGATATGGCTTGGCAACAAGAACCTTTCAGATTCATGACATTCAAGGAATGGGTGCCTGACAAGTGCCGTTTTTGGGTGTACATCCTTTTTCTCATCGCTTTCCAGTTTTCCAACGGCATGTACTTTACAGCGATGAGCCAAATGCAAGGTGAACATTCCCTGACCATGAACGATGTGAAAATGATGAGCCATGCGGTTCTCATAGGTCTTACCCTCTATTTCCCATTGGCTTTCCGCCTGAAGTTCTGTTTTACGAACAAAACTTCGTTGATTATTGCTGCTGCAGGACTTCTGGCATGCAACCTCGTGATTCCCCACATCGGACAGCCATTCATGTTAGTCGTATTAGGATTTGTCGCAGGCTTCTTCCGGTTGTATGGCACATTTGAATGCCTCTCCAACATTTTGCCGAAGATAACGCCCACCTACAATTATGCCGTATTCCTCTCATTCGTGTTTTTTGTAGTGTTGGGTGTCATTCACCTGTTTGATGCCATCAGCATGCAGCTTATCTATTATTACGACTGGCAACATCTGCATGGACTCGCCATAGGACTGTTGCTGACGGTCATCTTGCTGGCCGGAGTGTTGATGCGCCCCTTCCGCCCGGCTCCCCCAATGCCCTTGTATGGTGTGGACTGGCTCGGCATGCTATTATGGGCCATCTTTATTCTGTCACTGATTTTTGTGGTGCAATATGGCTTCCAGCTGGAGTGGTTCCATTCGCCCTACATCCGTGTGGCCATGGGGGCCGCATGCATTTCATTGGGATTCAACGTGAGCCGCATGAATTATATCCGCCACCCATTCCTGGAAGCAACGGCATTCAGGGTCAAAAACCTGGCCAACCTGCTGCTGGCATTCTTGTGTCTGGCCATCCTGCTGGCATCCAAGAATACGCTTCAGAACATCTACACGGCTTCAGTGCTGCATTGGGATGCCCTTAATCTGAGCACATTGAAATGGATTGAATTTGCAGGTTCGCTCTCAGGATCCCTATTTTCCTGGTACACTCTGGTACACCTGAAGTGGTCACACAAACTGATTACCTTCATCGGATTCACAATGATACTGGTGTATGTGGCCTCCATGTACTTCTTGGTTTCACCCCACACGAATATGGAGAAACTGTTCATGCCCCTGTTTTGTTGCGGTTTCAGCCACCTGTGCATTTTTATTGCATTGACTGTCTATATTCAGGCAACCGCACCGTTCAAAAACTACTTCCAGGTGCTCTGCATCTTGGGATTCGTCCGCACAGGAATCGGTTCTCCTATCGGCGATGCCATCTATCAACATGGCATAACGGGATTAATGAACAAGCATCTGGCCGGGATAGGAAGCCATGTAAACATCAGTCTGCTGGACTCAATGGAGAGATTGGGACATATAGGAACGGAGGCTATGGTGGCCACTCTACGTGAATTGTACGGATATACTTTCATCTTCGGTATAGCCGTGTTGGTCCTATTGGCAGCTTCCCGATTCCAGAAGAATGTAAAGAAACCGATTCCCAAACTACGATTCCTTTATGCCATGATGGCCAGAAACATGAAGAGTAAAAAATAAAGAACGAAGAGTGAAGAATCATAATGTACAGACTATTGAATTCTTCACTCTCCGTTCTTCACTCTTCACTTCTCATCAAGCTTCGCCCTTGAAGTCAGAAAGGTTAGGCACATAAGTTTTGTTGCCACCCTGCACCTGCTCGGGCATACGGATAGGTCCCCAATTGGCCTCGTATTTCTTCACATTGTCCTGCAAAGCAAAAAGGAGACGCTTGGCATGTTCGGGAGTAAGTACGATGCGCGACTGCACGTTAGCCTTGGGGAGACCGGGCATCACCCGCACAAAGTCGAGAATAAACTCTGAGGTGGAGTGACTGATAATGGCCAAGTTGGCATAGGTGCCCTGTGCCACCTCTTCCTTCAACTCGATTTGCAATTGTCCGTTCTGATTGGGAGTATTCTTTTCCATAATTCTTTTACTTTTTTGTTTTGGTTAATAAATAATGAACGCGAAGATAACATTTTCTTTCTTTCCAGCCTAATTTGCCGCCCTAAGATTATAGTTTTTTATCATGAAGGTATAAGCAGGAGACATACCAGCCTTTCTCACGACAACACCACACGGTCGCCGGCATGCTTGGCAATGGCACGTTGCACTTCAGAGAGGTCTTTGTAGCGCTTCATGATTTCCATATATCGGGCAGCATCGGTCATCACTGTGCGATCCTGCAAAGCTGCAAGCACCTGTTTCAGTTCATCTTCCACAATGGCCAACTTGAGGTCGGTAAGCAAGTGGGGCACCAATTCATGAAGGCGTTCTCCATCGGTCACCACCTTCTGCGAACGGTAGTGATACTTGCTCAATTGGTAGCGGTCGCTACAGAGGTCGGCTGCCAAACGAGCCATCTGTGGGTCGGGGTGCGAAAACAAGTATCGCGAAGCCACAAACCCTTCGGTATGTAAATGTTGCACCACCTCGTCCAGCATACGGCGGTGCATGGGATCCTGCAACTCCAATCCATCCACAGCCAAGTCTGCCATGATGTGCTCCACAACGGTCACTTCCCTGATTTTACGCTCCTCATCTTCTTCGGCATACATCACCCGTTCGCCATAACGGACCACTTGTTGCATCAACAACACCTCTTTGTCATGGTAGGCCTTCTTCTGTTTGTTTTGCGAAGGGATAAAGAGGCCCTCAACCAACGGGCTATTCCCCAACGGACCCTCCCCCTGCCCCTCCCAAGGGAGGGGAGTAGAATGTCCTGCCAAATTATTTACTCCACTTTCCTCTGACGGAAATGGTACAGATGGCGGTGGTACAGACACGCCGCCACCTTCCTCCATGGGAGGAGGAATAGGCCCATCCCTCCCCGAAAGGGAGGGATCAAAGTTTGCTGTGCTTGCTAAAGCCTCCCCTTCTGGGGGAGGTTGGAGGGGGCTGTTTTTAGCCGCTTCACGCTGGCGCTGTTTCTCGGCGGATGCCCGCTTCTCTTCCTTGGTGCGCATCATCAGTTTGTTCACCTCCTGCACCAGCAGTTTTTCCTCTACCTGAAGCAGCTGGCTGCACTCGCGGATATAGACTGATCGCACGATGTTTTCGGGGATGACGGAGATGCTACGCACGATGTCACCAATGAGTCCGGCCCGCTTGATGGGGTCGTTGCCAACCTCTTCAAGGAGCAGATTGGTCTTGAAACGGATGAAATCGACTTCGTGCGAATTGATATATGCTTTATAATCGGTAGCATTGTGCTTTCGGGCAAAACTGTCGGGGTCTTCTCCATCAGGGAGGAGCACCACCTTGATGTTCATACCCTCTTCCAACAACATGTCGATGCCTCGGATAGAAGCCTTGATGCCGGCGCCGTCACCATCGTAAAGCACAGTAATATTGTTCGTAAAACGGTGTATCAGACGGATTTGCCCGGAGGTGAGTGACGTACCCGACGAAGCCACCACATTTTCGATACCCGCTTGATGCATGGAGATGACGTCGGTGTATCCCTCCACGAGGAAGCAACGGTCGTCTCTCACAATGGCCTGCTTGGCAAAGTAGATGCCGTAGAGTTCGTTACTCTTGTGATAGATTTCCGATTCAGGGGAGTTGACATACTTTGCCACCTTACCGTCAGTCTTCAACACACGCCCACCAAAGGCAATCACCTTACCACTAAGCGTATGCACGGGAAACATCACACGTCCCCAGAAACGGTCGCGCAATTGCCCGTCGTTGTCGCGCCGGTAGCAGAGTCCTGTCTTCTCCAGAAACTCTTCCTTGAAACCCTTGCGCTTGGCCTCCTTGGCCAAGGCATCGCGTTCATTGAGGCTGTATCCCAACTGAAACTTGCGGATGATGTCGTCGCGGAAACCGCGCTGGCGGAAATAAGCCAAGCCGATGCTCTGCCCGTCGATATGGTTGTGAAGGAGGTTCTGGAAATAGTTGTTGGCAAAGTCGTTCACCACAAACATACTCTCGCGGTCATTCTGAGCCTGCTTCTCCTCGTCGCTCAGTTCACGTTCCTTCACCTCGATGTGATACTTGTTGGCCAGCCACTTCAGCGCCTCGTAGTAGTTGAGTTGTTCGTGCTCCATGATGAAGTGCACCACGTTTCCTCCCTTTCCGCAAGAGAAACATTTGCACAACCCCTTGGAAGGCGACACCACAAACGACGGTGTCTTCTCGTTATGGAAAGGACACAATCCCTTGTAGTTCACCCCCGCCCTCTTCAGCGTGACGAACTCCGACACCACGTCCACAATCTGTGCCGCGTCCAATATCCGGTCTATGGTAGCTTGGTCAATCATCTATCATATAAAGAATTATTCAATACATCATTGGTGACATCATTGGTGACATCATTATCAGCTCGCCAAATAACAACTCTATTCTGCAAATTCACTCTGTACGATGAATATTTTTATACGTTTCATCGCTTGAGTAAACACTCCTTCTTTTTCTGCCACAAAAATACACCTTTTCTCCCGAAGTAACAAAAGATGGAGTGGTTTTATTAATTACGACTTAATTCCGTTTGCAAAAAATCGAATGCACACCTTCACGTAGGGTGTCCAATTTAATGTACTTTGTTTTATGATTTTCGTGGCAAGAGTATCTACAACTCCTTCTCTGTTTATAGAGGAGGGGGGACCGCCGCCCGAATAAGAAAGGCGTGCGGTGGAGGAGTTCCGTTGGATTATTCACTCTTCTTCCAACTCCCTCACCACTCGCCCACAGGTTATTTGGGGCGGTGGTCCCCTCCCTCTATGAACAGAGGGAGAGTGCTATCATGCATTCGTTCATATATTGGATTTCAGTCATAAGCACTACAAAGAATCATGCTATAGCCCCTCCATGGCGACGACAATATGCTGCCATATCACTTACCATCATAAATATTTCAGATATTCCGCCTCGTTTCTTGTTAGTTCATCTCCCATACCGATGCATCATTAAGAAATTCGGTGTAAAGGTAACAAAAAATGTATTTGAAGTATCTGTTATTCGTTTTTTATGCTTACCGACAATCTGCAAGCGAAATGATAGGACTTACAGATTGCTGGTGCTTGAATTCTCATTCTTTTTTTCTTCACTTTTAACGCATAAAGGTGCAGAAATTCATTTATTTCCTCTATATTTGCACCGATAATCGAGTTTTAACATCAAAAACAACATACATTGCCTATGAAGCATAGCGTATAGTTGATACGCACATTTTAAAACATATTGGAAAAGCGTTTTAGCTTTATTCTGTCTACCTAAAAGTTTGGCGACTAAAAGAACCGACAAGAGTAATAGCGAAGATGCTCGTGCCTATGGCGCGGGCTTTTGGTTATTCTGTCGGTTAGGTTACGCCAAACACCTTAGGTAGAGAATAGACTAAAAAGTCTCGCGCTTTTTTTGTGCGTATTTCTCCTAAGACAAAAGAGACAACGGAGTAACTGAAAAGCCATGAAGTGAGTAGGAGTTTTTATAGAATATACAAATGAAGAAGATATTATTTTTATTGGCGTTCTTGTGTTCTGTCAGCATGTTTGCACAGGATGTAATTGTGAAGAAAGACGGTTCTACAATCGTTTGTCGTGTTATAGAATTTACGGAATCAGAAATCATCTATAAGAAATGGTCTGATTTAAAAGGGGCTAACTACGTAATGGACAAATCTCTTGCTTCTGCCATCAATTATGAAAATGGAAAGAAAGTGAATATTTCAGAGATGAGCAATCTTTATATGCCACAAAACCAAAACACTGGAGAGCAACAGTTTAATGACAAAACATTGTTAGCGTTAGATCTTGCTTCGCAAAAGAAATACAGTGTGTCCTCAATAAAAAAACTTAGAACTGGGGGATGGATTGGGGTTGGATGTATTGGAATCGGAACATTCTTTATAAATCTATGTGCAAATGCGGATACGTCAGAATCTCAGGTGCTTTATGGAGCAATTGGAGGAGGATTACTCCTTGGAGGAATCGCTACTTCTACATATTGCTTCACGGCTGCCCATAAACGGCAAAAAATAGCGGAATCGCTTCAGCAAAGCAGTTTATTATTCCAAAGAGACTTTAAATTTGAAGACGATTCTTCGCTATCAACAAGCGTAATTATGATAAATGATCGTCTGGCAGGAGATAAAACACTTGGTGTTGGCTTAAGTTATAATTTTAATTTATAGATAAAATGAAAAGGTTTTTATTTTTGATGAGTTTTACGATTGCAATAGTATTATCTTTCATTTCATGTAGAGTAATCGCTGGTGCCGGTGGTACTGACACTGGAGTCAGTGTATCTACTTCTGGGCGAAGCACAAATGAATATGACTTGATACCTGTTGGAGACAGAATCACATACACCATTGACATCTCGACACCCGAAGGAGCGCAAAAGTTAGCGAACATTTCTCTTGAAGACGCCAAACACTTAGCCGAAATTGAAGCTACGCGTAAGTATAATTGTGACCGACTGATAGACCCACGATTTGACTATCTGAAGAAAGGTAAGCGCATATTGCGTATTACGGTAGATGGTCGTCCTGGGAATTACAAAACGGTAAAATAAAGGATGATGTCCCTGATTGTTTTATAGCAACAAAGCCAACTTACTCAACTGTAGGTTGGCTTTGTTTTTTCTTCCTCTCCACGCTTCTTCAGTTATCCATCTGTCAGAGAACCGAAGAAAAAGTGAAGACTAACAACTAAAAAGGCGAAAAGGAATAGGAACCGTGTGAAAGTGTAGTGCGGCATTGAACTATGGTGTAATGCGGCACTACGGTATAGTGTAGTGCCGCACTACACTATATATCTTAAGTTAAAAGGAGATGGAGGAACAGGCAAACGTCAACAGAAGAACAGGAGGAGTCGGACAGACGGAGTGGGAAAGGTGAATAGGGAAAGAATACCTGAACATTTCCCCCACCCCTTTGTTACGTAGGGTGGCAGCGTATCCTGCCTCAAGATGTATAACCTTATTAATATAACGATGCGTATGAATAAAAAAATAGTAGTCATAGGAAGTTGCAACACCGATATGGTGGTCAACATGGAGCGTCTGCCCTTGCCGGGTGAGACGCTCATCGGAGGAAAATTCTTCATGAATCCCGGTGGAAAGGGAGCTAATCAGGCCGTGGCGGCCGCCCGACTGGGTGGAAACGTCACCTTTGTGGCCAAGGTGGGAAACGACACCTTCGGCCAACGGGCCATCGAGCAGTATCAGGCCGAGGGGATAGAGACGCGCTACGTGATGGTGGATGGTGAGAATCCATCGGGCGTGGCCCTTATCATGGTGGATGCGCAGGGCGAGAACAGCATTGCCGTAGCCTCGGGAGCCAATGCCCAACTGCTTCCGCCCGATATCGACCGTGCGGCAGAGGCCATAAGCAAAGCGGGTATCCTGCTGATGCAACTGGAGACTCCGATGCGCACGGTTGACTATGCCGCCCGCATAGCTAAGGAGAAGGGCGCGAAGGTCATCCTCAACCCGGCACCGGCACACACCTTGCCCGACTCGCTCTTGCGCAACCTCTACATGCTGATTGCCAACGAGACGGAAGCGGAGTTCATCTCGGGCACACAGATTACGGACATGGACAGTGTGGCCCGTGCGGCGGACATCATCAGCCATAAGGGGGTGGAGCATGTGGTCATCACCCTCGGAGCGAAGGGGGCCTTTGTCAAAGAGAAGGGAAGTTATCACCAGATACCCGGCCACAAGGTGAAGGCGGTGGATGCCACGGCAGCGGGCGACACCTTCTGCGGTGCTCTTTGTGTGGCCCTCTCTGAAGAAAGAAACATCACCGAAGCCGTGGAGTTTGCCAACCGGTGTGCCGCCATCACCGTGACACGCATGGGGGCGCAGTCGTCAGTGCCGCATAGAAGGGAAGTGGACAGCCCATCACCTGAAAGGTGTGCCAATACTTGATTTTCGGTTTAGAACACAGAGACACGGAGACACGGAGTTTTTCTCATTAAATGTCAAAAAGCTTATAAAAGGGCTCTGTGTCTCCGTGTCTCTGTGTTCTCATAAAAATAAAGAATTGATGAACAGTTATTACTCAACTATTAATTTTTAATTCTAAAGATATGTTTATCGTTAACAACTACCTGTTGGCTGTCGTCCTCTGTTTTGTGACGATGCTCTGCTGGGGTTCGTGGGCCAACACACAGAAGCTGGCCGGGAAGACCTGGCGTTATGAACTTTTCTACTGGGATTATGTCATCGGAATCCTGTTGTTCTCCATCGTATTGGGCCTTACGCTCGGAAGTACGGGCGAGATGGGACGCGGATTCATCACCGACCTCGGACAGATAACCCCGGAAAATTACGTGAGTGCCCTCATCGGTGGTGCCATCTTCAACCTGGCAAACATCCTGCTCTCTGCCTCCATCTCCATGGCCGGCATGACGGTGGCCTTTCCCTTGGGTGTGGGCATTGCACTGGTGCTGGGTGTCATTGTCAACTACATCGGTGCGCCTAAGGGCGACCCGTTTACCCTGTTCCTCGGAGTAGCTTTGGTGATGGTGGCCATCATCGTCAATGCCATAGCTTCGGGAAAGATGCATCGTGGGAGCAGTGGTGGCACCAGCAAGAAGGGGGCCTTCATTGCCATCATTGCCGGTGTGCTGATGGCCTTCTTCTACCGTTTTGTAGCAGCGGCCATGGACCTCGACAATTTCGAGCAGCCCACTCCGGGCATGGCTACCCCCTATTCGGCCTTCTTCATCTTCTCGGTGGGTATTTTCCTGAGCAACATCCTGTTCAACACCGTGGTAATGCGCCGTCCGTTCGTGGGCAAGCCTGTGAGCTATAGCGACTACTTCAGCGGACGCATGAGCACCCACATGGTGGGTGTGCTCGGTGGCATCATCTGGGGACTCGGTACAGCTTTCAGCTACATTGCCGCAGGCAAGGCCGGAGCCGCCATATCCTATGCCCTCGGACAAGGGGCTCCCATGGTGGCAGCCCTGTGGGGCATCTTCGTATGGAAGGAGTTCAAAGGAGCTCCCCGCACGGTAAACACCTTGCTCACCCTGATGTTCCTCTTCTTCATCTCAGGTCTCGGGGCGATTATCGTATCGGGAGCTAATTGACAAGTAATACAAAAAAGTGTGAAAGAGGAGAAAACTTCTCGCCGTTTTCTTTGGAAAAACAAAGAACACTCACTATTTTTGCCCACAAGATGGAATGAGCCATCAACCCAATTAAATTTAAAGAAAGGAAACGATTATGCTTAGCAAGAACTTACATGATGCAATCAATGCACAAATCAATGCCGAGTTGTGGTCGGCATACCTCTATCTGGCCATGTCGCTGGATGCTGAGAACAAAGGATACAAGGGAGTAGCCAACTGGTTCTACGTACAATTCCAAGAAGAGCAGGACCATGCCCGCATCTTCATGAACTACCTGAACAGCCGCGATGCCAAAGTCACCCTGTTGCCCATCGAAGAGGTGCCCGCACAGTGGGACAACGTGCTCGATATGTTCAAGCAGACACTGGAGCACGAGAAGAAGGTGACTGCCCTTATCAACAACCTGGCTGCCATTGCCAATGAAGACCGCGACTTTGCCTCTATCAACCGCCTCGTATGGTTTATCGATGAGCAGGTAGAAGAAGAGGAATCAGCCCGCGACATGATTGCTGCCGTAGAAGCCGTAGAGGGAAACAAATACGGCATGTATATGCTCGACAAGGAGTTGGCCACACGCACCTATACACAGGCCTCACCGTTGGCTACTTCGGCTGAATAATACCCCTCAAAAAAGAGTTTGGGATAAGCTAAAAAGTGCCCCTAACAGATTCATTCTGATAGGGGCACTTTCAGTTTCATATAGCGAAATCATTTCACTTCCCAGATGTCGTTGGTCATGAGGAGTTCCTGGAAGTTGTGGTACTTCTTCATGCCGGACACCTCGTCGAGCTGTTGGTGAACAGCTTCGTTGTAGGTGGGGGCCTCCACGTCGCGGATGACACCGAGGGCAATGGGGAAGTCGGGACCTTCCATCAGGGCAAGTTTCATCTGCAGGGTGTTGTCCTGACAGTGGGCATCGTGAACGAGGATGTCCTTCTCGGTGATACCGTTTTCACCCAATTTCACAACCTTCAGGCCAAAGCCTTCCTGCACGAGGCCGAATTCTTTGTTTTCTCCGAAAATCATGGGCTTGCCATGCTCCAGATAGATGGCGTTTTTGGCGCGACCGGCTGAAGTATAGACTGACTCGTGAGTACCATCATTGAAGATGACGCAGTTCTGCAGAATCTCACATACTGAAGCCCCCTTGTGGTTAGCAGCAGCCTTCAGCACTTCTACTGTACCGGCAGCATCAGTAGCCACGGCACGGGCAAAGAAGCGTCCACGGGCGCCGAAGCAGAGTTCTGCAGGGCGGAAGGGATCTTCCACCGTGCCATAGGGAGACGATTTGCTGACAAAACCACGCGGAGAGGTGGGAGAATATTGTCCCTTGGTGAGTCCATAGATGCGATTGTTGAGCAGGATCATGTTGATGTCGATGTTACGGCGCACAGCATGGATGAAGTGATTACCACCGATAGCCAATCCGTCACCATCACCGGAAATCTGCCACACGCTCATGTTGGGGTTGGCCACCTTGAAGCCTGTAGAGATGGCAGCAGCACGACCGTGGATGGTCTGCATGGCATAGGTATTCATATAGTAAGGCAAACGGCTGGAACAACCGATACCTGAAATAACTGCTGTTTCGTGGGGAGCAATGCCCAATTCGGCCATTGCCTTGTGCAGCGATGCCAAGAAGAAGTGGTCGCCACAACCCGGACACCAACGAGGTTGTCCTTTTTTGAAATCTTTTGCACTATACATAGTGGATAATATTTATTTAGAACACAGAGACACAAAGACACAGAGGTTTCATACTACTTTAATGTTTTGGAGATGAGAAAAACTCTGTGTCTCCGTGTCTCTGTGTTCCATAAAACAATACGTATTAAATTGAATCCTTATTTAATTATTTCCTCAAATGCTTTTACCAGTTCGCTGACTACGAACGGTTGTCCCTTCACCTCATTGTACTGATACGGTACGAAACCATCGGCTTTCATGCGGAGGTATCCGGCAAACTGTCCGAGGTTTTGTTCGGCCACGACGACCTTGGGATACTTCTTCAGTACTTCGGCGGTGTTCTTGGGCAGCGGGTTGAGGTGAGTGAAGTGAGCCAATGCCACCTTCTTGCCACTCTGGTTCATCTCCTGCATGGCCGAATAGAGATGTCCGTACGTTCCACCGAAACCGACAATCAACAGGTCTGCATCGTCGGCACAACCTTCTACCTTCACATCGGGTACAGGGATACGTTCTACCTTCTCGGCACGGAGACGGCACATGAGGTCGTGGTTGTCGGGAGCCGTAGAGATAGCACCCGTCTTGCTGTCCTTCTCCAATCCACCGAGGATGTGAGTGTAACCTTCCTGTCCGGGGATGGCCCAATAGCGTACGCTTGTCTCGGGATTGCGCTGATAGGGAGTATAGTTGTCCTTCATCTCGGGAGTGACGTAAGGAGGATTGATGGCGGGATAGCAGTCCAAGTCGGGCAATTTCCAAGCTCCAGAACCGTTAGCAACGAAAGCATCAGTAAGCAACACCACGGGAGTCATATGTTCGAGGGCCATCTTACAAGCATCGTAAGCGGCATCGAAGCACTGAGTAGGCGATGCAGCGGCAATCACCGGCATGGGCGACTCACCATTACGTCCGAAAAGAGCTTGCAACAAGTCGGTCTGCTCGCTCTTGGTGGGGAGTCCGGTAGAAGGACCTCCACGCTGCACATTCACCACCACCAAGGGAAGTTCGGTGATAACAGCCAAGTTCATTGCTTCGCTCTTGAGGCAGACACCGGGACCTGATGTAGAAGTCACAGCCAATGCTCCGGCAAAGGCAGCACCCACAGAGGTGGCACATCCGGCAATCTCATCCTCGCATTGTACGGTGGTCACGCCCAAAGACTTGTGCTTGGCCAGTTCGTGCAAGATGTCCGTAGCTGGTGTGATGGGGTACGAACCAAGGAAGAGGCGAAGACCTGCTTTCTCGGCAGCGGCAATAAGTCCGTAGGCCGTGGCCTTGTTTCCGCTGATGTCCATATACTTGCCCGGTACTTTCACGGTAGTCTCTACCTTATAAGTATGATCTACCGAAGCGTGGGTGTTGTGTCCGTAGTCGTAGCCTGCACGGATAACCTTGATATTGGCTTCAGCAATAGCGGGCTTTTTGGCAAACTTCTCGCGCAGATAATTCTCTGCTATAGCAAGGTCGCGGTTGAAGAGCCAGCATACCAAACCGAGAGCAAACATGTTGCGGCACTTCAGCATGGCCTTGTTGTCCATGCCTGTGTCAGCCAGACAATCTTTCACCATCTGTGTGATGGGGGCGGCAATCACATCCTGCTTGATGCCCATTTCGGCAATGGGGTCTTCGGTCTGGAAAGCGGCCTTCTCCAAATCGCTTTTCTTGAAACTGTCCGTATCAATGATGATGCAGGCCGTGGGCTTTGCAAACTTATATTGAGTCTTCAAAGCGGCAGCATTCATAGCTACCAACACATCGCACTGGTCACCGGGAGTAAACACTTTACTTGCACCGATGTGCACCTGAAATCCCGACACACCTGTAAGTGAACCTTGCGGAGCACGGATGTCCGCCGGATAGTCGGGGAACGTACTGATGTCGTTGCCTACCGTGGCCGACACCGTAGAGAATATGTTTCCGGCCAACTGCATTCCATCGCCGGAATCGCCTGAGAAACGGACTACCACTTGGTCCAGTTCCTTGACTTTCATTTCATTTGCCATATATCTGAATTTATTAGTTTTTTCGTTTTCTAATTATGAATTCTACTACCCACTCGTAGCTCACTAACGGGCCGCAAAGTTCGGAAGATTTCGCGATATAGCAAAACTTTTTCTATAGAATCTTTTGTTTTTAAAGCAAAATGATAGTCTTTTATTAAATTTATCGTTCATTTTGAAAGGAGAATTTAATAATTATATTTTAAATCTAATCCATGATAGGAATAATTATAACGTTTTTCGATTTTTAAAAGAATTCTTCTTAACTTTGCACAACCATAATATAGGAATAATTATCATGAAAAGAATTCTTTCAACAATGTTGATGGCTGTGATGCTGAGTACTGCGAGCACCGGAGCATGGGCACAACGAGTAGTGACATACAGCACCACTGAGGGTGCAGAGTGGGAGCAGGGAAAGGCAAGCCTTGCCAATAAACCAGAGGGCGTCACTGTGGTGAGCCTCAACGGCGATGAGGAGGGAGTGGCCTTCCGCGCTTGGGGAACCACCTTTAACGAGCTGGACTGGGATGCCTTCAATCTGCTGACACGTAATGAACAGGACGAAGTGATGCACAACCTGTTTGCCCCGACTGGAGATTTGCATTTCACTCATGGCCGCGTATCGATGAATGCCAACGACTATGCCCGCTCGTGGTACAGTTGCGACGATGTGGTAGGTGACCTCGGATTGCGCCACTTCAACATAGAACGTGACAAGCGCAATATCATCCCCTTGGCGAGGGCAGCACAGAAATACTGTCCTCAGTTGCAACTCTTCATGAGCCCGTGGAGCCCACCAACGTGGATGAAGATAAACCAGGACTATCCCGTAGTACCTAACCAGCACAACACGATGGACCCACGACAGGGATACCTGCTGTATATGGACGACGGACGTGCGCTGAACCCCGATGAGATGAAACTTCTCGGCGACCGCAACGGAGTGTTCCCCCGTCGCTTGGCTTCGCAGGACTTCTTCATACAAGACCCACGTTACCTGCAATGCTATGCCGAGATGTTCTGCCGCTTCATCGACCTTTACGCTGAGCAGGGACTTCCCATTACCAAAGTAATGTATCAGAACGAAGCTTACTCCTATACTCCCTATCCTGGTTGTGCCTGGACGGCTGAAGGAACCTTGCGTTTTAACAACGAATATTTGGCTCCTACTTTGGCTAAACACCACCCCGAAGTGGAACTGTGGATAGGGACATTCAACACAAACCGGTTGGATTACGTAGAGAAGATTTTGGATGACCCCACCTTGCAGAAGAACATAAAAGGAGTGGGTACCCAATGGGAATGCCGCAACAACCTGCCCCAGTTGCGCAAGCGCTACCCCAACCTCCGCTTCATGCAATCGGAAAGTGAGTGCGGCAACGGTTCAATGGACTGGGCTGCAGGCGAGCATACCTTCTTCCTGCTTTCGGACAATTTGGGTAATGGATGCGACGAGTACTACAACTGGAACTTCATTCTCACCGACAGCGGCGAATCACCTTGGGGATGGAAACAGAATGCCTTGATACAGGTAGACAGCAAAACGCGCCAGATGCGCTACACAGCCGAGTACTTTGCCTACAAGCACTTCAGCCACTTCATCACCCCGGGCACACAGATGGTAGGCTATGCCGGGCGCGACTACAGCCGCACACCCATCGTTGTCTTCCGTACCACCGAAGGAGGCTATATCGTCACTGCCGGCAACTTCACCGACCAACCGCATAAGGCCAACGTAAGAATAGGGAAGAAGTTCCTTAACATTCAGACTGCCCCACACTCCTTCAATACATTTGTGATGAAATAAAGACCTTTGGATACAAAAAATCAGGCATGAGCTGCGCGATACACGAACTATTCCATCCGTATCAGCGCGCGCAGCCCGCGCCTGAGCTTTATAATACTCATTCTCCAAAGTGAATGGCCTGTATCACTGCATCGGAAGCTCCGGCATTACGGCAGACGTATTCACCAGCTTTACGTCCGGTCTCTACCAGTCGCCGGTGGTCGGTCAACAAGCCATCGAGCAGTACAGAAAAGTCTGCGTAATCGTGCACTTCGAATCCCCCTCCCTCTGCTATCAGAGCACGAGCTTCACGGAAACGTTGGTTATTGGGTCCGAACAACACCGGTATGCCATAGACAGCAGCCTCCAGCACATTGTGTATGCCTACACCAAATCCACCGCCCACATAAGCCACTTCACCATAGCGGTAGATGGACGAGAGCAGACCGTAGCAGTCGATAATCAGACAATCGACGGCGGACAGGTCAGTGCCATCAGCTTGCGTATAGCGCACATAAGGGCGATGAAGTTTGCCGATGATTTCCTCGATGTGTGTATCGTTCACAACATGGGGGGCAATAATCAGTTTCATCTCCGGATGATTGTTGAAATAGTCGATGAAAAGATCTTCATCCGGTTGCCAGGAACTGCCGGCTACAAGCACAAGCGAATCGCCCTTGAAATGCTCCACCAAAGGCAAATGTTTGGCCGCTTGGTTAATCTCCAACACACGATCGAAGCGGGTGTCTCCCACCACGGTAGCATTGGTGATGCCACGCGAAGCCAACAAGCGGATTGACTCTTCATTCTGTACAAAGAAGTGGGTGATACGGGTAAGCACCTTGTAATACTGTCCGCCATACCAACGGAAAAAGACCTGATTGGGACGGAAGATGGAAGAGACGCTATAAGTGGGGATACCCCGGCGTTGGAGTCCCTTCATATAGTTCTGCCAAAACTCGTACTTGATGAAAAAGGCCATGGACGGACGGGCCAAGTCGAGGAAACGACGCACATTGCGCGGTGTGTCGAAAGGCAGGTAGCAGATGACATCGGCTCCTTCGTAATTCTTGCGCACCTCGTATCCCGATGGGGAGAAGAAGGTGAGCAGAATCTTGTATTGGGGGTGTGCCTTGCGGATACGCTCCATCAGCGGGCGTCCCTGCTCGAACTCGCCCAACGAGGCGGCATGAAACCACAGGTACTGGCTATCCTTGTCGATGCCCTGGCGCAAGATGTCGAAAACCTGTTTGTGCCCCTTACGCATCAGCTTGACCTTCTTGCTGAAGAGGCCAACGAACTTGACGGCCAGCAGGTATAGATAAATGGCTAAGTTGTACATAACTTCAATTCTAAATTATGGATTATGAATTATGAGTAAAACCCTGTATTTCCAAGAAGTCCCACACACAATTCATAATTCAAAATTCATAATTCATAATCAAGCAAGTATTGCTACGGCTTTGCGCATACGGCTGACAGTCTCCTCCTTGCCGAGGAAAGCAGCCAGTTCATACATATCGGGACCCTGACCGGTGCCTACGAGGCATACGCGCCAAGGATTCCAAGGCTTCTTCTCGCCAGCCTCTGCCCAAGTATCTACAGCCTGCTTCAATGACTCCACGGAGAAGTCGGTCAAGCCTTCGAGCAGGTCGGCCAACTCGGTCATTTCGGCGGCCGTTCCCTCTTTCCAATTCTTGCGGATGAACTTGTCGCCCTCTTTATCATAGGCCTGAGGAGCGAGGAAGAAGAAGTCGCAAAGCGGCCATAGGTCGCTGACGAAGCTGACGTTGCGTTTCTTCTTGTTGCCTAACTTGTCGGTATATTCCACCACCTTCTGCTTCATCATGGCCACCACCTGTGCCTCGCGCTCGGGAGTGGATTCGATACCGTTGGCACGCAAAATCTTGTCGAACTCAGGTGTCCAGTCCATATCGGCCTGACGGAGCAGGTACTGATGATTGAACCAGATGCCCTTGACATAGTCGAAACGGGCACCGCTCTTGGAGCACTTGCTGAGGTCGAAGAGGCTGACCATCTCGTCAAGCGACATGATTTCCTGATCGTTGCCGGGATTCCATCCGAGCAGTGCCAAGAAATTGATGACAGCTTCGGGCAGATAACCTGTCTCGCGGTAACCCGAAGAGACTTCACCGGTCTTGGGGTCGTGCCACTCAAGGGGGAAGACAGGGAAACCGAGCTTGTCACCATCACGCTTGGAGAGTTTGCCGTTACCCTCTGGCTTGAGCAGAAGGGGCAGGTGGGCAAAACGGGGCATGGTGTCCTCCCAACCGAAAGCACGGTAGAGAAGCACATGCAGAGGAGCCGAAGGAAGCCACTCTTCACCACGGATAACGTGAGAAACCTCCATCAAGTGGTCATCGACAATGTTGGCCAAATGGTAGGTGGGCAGTTCGTCGGCAGACTTATAAAGCACCTTGTCATCAAGGATGGACGAATTGATGACCACATCGCCACGGATAAGGTCATCCACATGCACCTCCTCGCCCGGCTGGATAAGGAAGCGCACCACATACTGATGTCCCTCAGCCAAGAGGCGATCAACTTCCTCCTTAGGCAAGGCCAGGGAGTTGCGCATCGACATACGGGTAGAAGCGTCGTACTGGAAATTCTGCACCTCGGCACGCTTGGCATCCAACTCCTCAGGAGTATCAAAAGCCATGTATGCCTTGCCTGCATCGAGAAGCACCTTCACGTACTGCTTATAGATATCGCGTCGTTCGCTCTGACGGTAAGGACCATAGTTGCCACCGAAACTGACACCTTCGTCGAACTTGATGCCAAGCCATTTGAATGATTCGATAATATATTCCTCGGCACCGGGGACAAAACGGTTGGAGTCGGTATCCTCGATACGGAAAATGAATTCGCCACCATGCTGACGGGCGAACAAATAATTATATAACGCTGTGCGTACACCTCCAATATGCAACGCACCGGTAGGGCTCGGGGCAAAGCGCACCCTCACTTTTCTGTCTGTCATAACAAAGATTCGTATAAAATTTCGGCAAAAATACAGTTTTTTCCTGAAATAGAGTAAAAAAACAAGCAGAAGTAAGCGTTTATAGTCCAAAAAGAGAATGTCCTATTGTTTTTTTTTGTACTTTAGCCACGTTATTGGACAAAAAAAACATCCGTTTATGAACAGATACAACAACGCACACCGCTTGACCCGAGCAGGCATTCTATACAGGACAGGCATCATACTGGCAGCCATTGCCATTATCGTCTATTTCTTCCCGCGCGAACATATATATAATTATGAGTTCGAACTGAACCGCCCTTGGCGGTACGGTTCGCTGATAGCGACCTTTGATTTCCCCATCTACAAAGACGAGGCCAGTGTCAAGCAGGAGCAGGACAGTGTGCTGCGGAAATTCCAACCCTACTTCAAGGAAGATGCTACAGTGGCCGAGAACCAACTGAAGATGCTGAAGAACCACGAAGGCAATCAGGCTCTGCAACAACTGCAACAAAAAGAGGGTCGTTATCTGACCAGATTGGCGCGTACCCTACAAGAGATTTACCAACAAGGAATCATCAGCAACGAGGAACTGAACCGACTGAAGGAGGACAGCATACACAGTATCATGGTAGTGAAGGAAAGTTCTGCCACGCCGGTAGAGGTAAGCCACCTGCTCACAGAAAAAGAGGCTTACAAACGACTCGTCAATGCCGACACCACTCTACACATTCGCCAACTGCTGCAGCAGTGCAACCTGCAGAAGTACCTGACACCCAACATAGCCTACGACAAGGAGAAGTCGGAAACCGCCCGAAAGGAGTTGCTTGCTTCCGTATCATGGAGCAGCGGCATGGTCATCAACGGCACCAAGATTATTGACCGGGGAGAGATTATCGACCCGCACACCTACAACATCCTACAGTCACTCAGCCGGGAAATGCAGGACCGCAGCGAGACTCTCACCCAAAAGCGGCTCACCTTGGGCGGACAAGCACTCTTTGCAGGTATCCTCATCGTCTGCTTCATTTTCTACCTCGATCTTTTCCGACGTGACTATTACGACCGCCATCGGACCATCCTGCTACTTATGGGGCTGATTATCTGCTTCCCCGTGCTGGCCTCGCTAATGGTGGCCCACAGCTTTTTCAATGTCTATATCCTGCCCTGTGCCATGGTACCCATCATCGTGCGGGTGTTCATGGATTCGCGCACAGCCTTCATGACTCACCTGATAATGATTCTGCTCTGCTCCATCGTGCTGCGCTATCCCTACGAATTCATTCTTGTGCAACTCACAGGAGGCATCACGGCCATCTACAGCCTGCGCGAACTGTCGCAGCGCTCGCAACTCCTGCGGGCTGCCCTGTTGGTGACACTCGCAAGCATGCTGATGTTTCTGGCCTACGACCTCATACACACCGACGACCTGACCAAACTCAACACCAGCATATACATCTATCTGGTAATCAACGGTGCACTACTACTCTTCACCTACCCGTTGCTTTTCATGTTAGAGAAGACCTTCGGATTCACCAGCAACGTCACATTGGTGGAGTTGTCCAATATCAATACTCCCCTGCTCAGACGTATATCAGAAGAGGCTCCGGGCACTTTCCAGCACTCGCTGCAGGTGGCCAACATTGCCGCCGAAGCCGCACGCGAAATCGGAGCCAACAGCCAGCTCGTGCGTACGGGGGCACTCTACCACGACATCGGCAAGGTAGAAAACCCCGTGTTCTTCACCGAAAACCAGTCGGGAGTCAATCCGCACAATGCACTGACCTTCACTGAGAGTGCACAAATCATCATCAGCCACGTGACCGATGGCCTGAAGTTGGCCGACAAGTACAACCTGCCAGAGGTGATACGCCGCTTCATCGCCACACATCACGGATTGGGCATGACGAAATATTTCTACATCTCTGAGAAGAACGCCCACCCCGACAGCGAAATAGACAAATCCCTATTCACCTATCCAGGCCCCAATCCCTCTACCCGCGAAGAGGCTATCCTGATGATGACCGATGCTGTAGAGGCCGCCTCGCGCAGCCTACCCGAATACACCGAGGAGAGCATCAGTACATTGGTGGAAAAAATCGTCGAAGGACAAGTGGCCGAAGGCGCCTTCCGACAATGCCCCATCACTTTCAAAGATATTGAAACCATCAAAGGTGTGTTCAAAGAAAAACTGAAAACCGTCTATCACACCCGCATCAGCTATCCGGAGTTGAAAAAGTGAAGAATGAAGAACGAAGCATCAACATATGGGAATGACCAACGGGTGAAGAGTGAAGAACAATCGGATTCTTCACTCTTCACTCCTCACACTTCATTCTCCTTCGCTGATGTCATTCTTCCGCTACCTTTGGCAAACAGTTACACCTACCACCTCCCCCACGAAATGACGGACACGGTGGAGGTGGGCAGCCGTGTGATTGTACCTTTCGGGAAAAAGCGCTTCTACACAGCCATCGTTATCCACCTGCACAACACCCGGCCCGAAGGCGGATACGAGATAAAATCGGTAACAGAGGTACTCGACCAGCATCCGGTGCTTTCACCCGGCCAGCTGAAACTCTGGAGATGGATAGCCGACTACTACCTCTGCACATTGGGCGATGTCTATAAGGCCGCACTCCCCTCGGGCATGAAGTTAGAAAGTGAAACACGCATCGAAATCAACCCCGACTATTCACTAACAGAAGAGAATTTTCTCCCCTACGAGGAAAAAATATTTCTCCTGTTAGGCGACAAGAAAGCACGCACCGTCGACGACATTGAGAAAGAGACGGGCATAAGGAACGCACTCCCCACCATCAATGCTTTGCTACACAAGGAAGCCATCTCCGTGAAAGAAGAGATGAAACGCACCTACCGTCCCAAGACAGAAACGCGTATCCGGCTGGCCGGCACCGACCGTAGCGAAGCCCACCTGCATCAATGGCTCGACCTGCTGAAACGGGCACCGAAGCAACAACAGCTACTGATGGACTTTATCGGAATGAATGCTCCCGATGTCAGCAAGCGCACACTGCTTGCACACTCGGACACCTCACCCGTCATCCTCACCCAAATGATTGAAAAAGGTATTTTCGAACCTTTTACACAGGAGGTGGGACGACTGAAGGAGGTTGCTTCTCCATCCCCTTTCATCCCCACCAGCCTCAGCACCCTCAACCCACATCAACAAGAGGCTTTCGACAAGATAAAGGAAACTTTCTGTACGAAGAGCATCTGCCTGCTCCACGGGGTGACTTCCAGTGGAAAGACGGAAATCTATATCCACCTCATCATGCAGGCTCTACAGGAAGGCAAGCAGGTACTCTACCTGTTGCCCGAAATAGCCCTGACCACCCAAATTACCGAACGACTCCAACGGGTGTTCGGCCCACGCCTCGGTGTCTATCACTCGAAGTTTCCGGATGCCGAACGGGTGGAAATCTGGCAGAAGCAACTCTCAGAAAACTATTATGATATCATCCTCGGCGTACGCTCGTCCGTCTTCCTGCCCTTTCGACACCTCGGCCTCATCATCGTGGACGAGGAGCACGAAAACACCTACAAGCAGCAAGACCCTGCCCCACGCTACCATGCCCGTAGCGCCGCCACCGTGTTGGCCGCCATGCAAGGAGCCAAGGTATTGCTGGGCACTGCCACCCCCAGCATAGAGAGCTACTACAATGCCCTGACAGGGAAGTACGGGTTGGTGTCACTGACCCATCGGCATCGCTTAATACAGTTGCCGGAAATACAGGTGGTGGATATTGCCGAACTGCGCCACAAGCGACGAATGAACGGTGCCTTCTCTCCTACCCTGTTGGAGCATATGCGTAGGGCCTTGGAGCAACACGAGCAGATTATACTTTTCCAAAACCGACGCGGATTTGCCCCCATGGTGGAATGCAAAACGTGCGGATGGACGCCACGCTGCAAGAATTGCGATGTCAGCCTCACATACCACAAAGGGTTACACCAGCTCACCTGCCACTACTGTGGCTATACTTATCAGATTCCTGAAGCCTGCCCAGCTTGCGAGAGCACCGACATCCGCCACCGGGGATTCGGCACCGAACGCATCGAAGACAACATCCAACAGATTTTTCCCGAAGCACGCATCGCACGTATGGATCTCGACACCACCCGCACACGCCAAGCATATGAGCGCATCATCAACGACTTCCAGCAACACCGTACCGACATCCTCATCGGTACACAGATGGTCTCCAAGGGATTGGACTTCGAACACGTCAGCGTGGTGGGCATTTTGGATGCAGACTCGATGATGAACTTCCCCGACTTCCGTTCGCACGAACGAGCCTTCCAACTAATGGCCCAAGTAGCCGGACGAGCTGGGCGCAAAAGCAAGCAAGGCCTGGTGGTGTTGCAGACACGTAGCAAGGATGCACCCGTCATCAATCAAGTGGTACACAACGACTATGCCGGTCTATACGACGACCAACTGGCCGAGCGCATGCTCTTCCGTTATCCGCCCTACTACCGCCTGTTCTATATCTATCTGAAACACCGCGATGCTACCCTGCTCGACTCTCTGGCGCACACCATGGCCATACACCTCAAGCAGACCTTCGGTGACCGCATACTCGGCCCTACACCACCTCCCGTAGCACGCATACAGACGTTCTTCATCCGCCAGTTTGTCCTCAAGATGGAAACTTCCGCCTCACCAGCCAAAGTGCGCGAACACCTTCAGCTCATCCGCCATCGGATGTTGGACGACGAACGCTTCCGCTCCTGCACCATCTACTTCGATGCAGACCCTTGCTGAAAGCATTGCCCCATCCTTAAGGAAAAGATAACGTCCGGCACGAATCCCCACCTGTAAGGGAAAGATTCATGCCGGACGCTGTGAGTGTCAATCTTCAGGTCACTTCTCTGCTTTTATGCGCAGGATGGTGAATGAATATTTCGGGAATTCATACGAGAAAGTTCTGCCAAACCTACTGTAAACCTTTTCTACGGGTACGATTTTTGTAGGGTTGTCCATTGAATTCTCGTCGGCCAAATCGTCGGCCTTCAGAGTGATGGTACGTCCTTCAGATACCACATTGGTCACTCCTTCAAGGGTGAAGTCTATTACCTGTGCCTCGTCTGCAGAATTGACAAATTTGATGATGATTTCTCCCGTCTCCTCATCATAACCCGATGCGAGGAATTTCTGCGGGATAGGTTTCAATTCGTTGTCGATGATGAGTTCTCCATCAACGTACAATCTGGCCACACGCGACGTCAGTTCAATGCGGATGTCATACCAGCGCCCCTCTTCAATTCGTTGGTGAATTTCACGGCTCACTACTTGATCACCCTGCGCATAGAGCTGTTGCAAGGCAGTAGTACGATTGCCCCATCCACCAATATTGAAGCGATACCCTTGCTTACCGTCTTCACCCATACCGAAAAAGATAAGGAAACCTTCGGCTCCGCTAATTTTGCGTGCCTTCAATTCAAGCGTATAGTTGTTTCCATAAATACCATCGTAAAGTTTTGTCAATACCTCCGTAGCTTTTGCCAAATCGGGCAAGATAGTGGTCTTTCCATTTTCGGTCACGCGGATGTCCTTGTACTCGGCTTCAGTATCCCATGTGCCCAATCCGACGGCTCCACTTCTGTATTCAACACTGTCAGGTGTGATGGTAGTGGCGCTGCTATATATATTATAGGTAGGACGGTTCTCGGCATACATCTTCTGCACATAGTAAGAGGTACGTCCCATCACTTGGTCGGTATCTATCCAAATGAGGTTGGTGGCCCATTCACGGTTGTTCACGTTCTCAAAGAGAGGAGCATATGAAGTCATGGTCACCAAATCGCCATTTCGCTCCATACCCGAAATGAAAGCAGCTTCCGAAAGGGCCGCATTCATATTACCACCTCCAACACCTTGATTGCAAGCATATTCACCCACGTACACTTCCCATTTTCCACGCTGTTTGGAGTCGAACAGAGTGGTATTTCGATAGAAAAAATCAGGAGCTACATACCAATGTGGGTCAATCATGTCGGTCTTCTCAATGGCGCGATTCTCTTCTCGCAATCCGCTCATGTCATCATAGATGAGCGTCAATTGAGGATACTTTTCCTTGATGGCTTTGTAGAAAATATCAAAACGCCGGTCATATTCGACTCCCCAATTCTCGTTTCCAATCTCCACATATTGTAAAGGGAAAGGTGCTGCATGGCCGTTCTTAGCACGAAGCGCCCCCCACTCGGTATCAAGTTCACCGATGGCATATTCGATAGCATCCATGCAATCGTCCAAATAGGCAGGAATCTCACTTTCAGGGCTTGCATCTCCCATGCGGAACTGACATCCGAGACCTACGTTGCAAACGAACATCATCTTTGCACCAATATCTTCACAATATTGAAGCACCTCATGATACCCCATGCCGTATGAGCAACGGTATCCCCAAGTACTGTATTCGCCCGGACGAGCAGCTGGGTCGCCTAATGTCTTCTTCCAATCGAAGCGGTTGGGAAGTGAAATGCCCTCCACCACACACCCGCCCGGCCAACGGAAGAAGGCTGGCTTCAGGTCGGCCAAGCATTGTGCAACGTCTTGGCGCATACCATTATAACGGCTATTGAATGTCGGTGGAAAAAGAGATACATAATCTAACCAAACCTTTCCCGTAGTGTCAAACTCTAAAGCCAAGCGTGCTCCGTTGTCCGAACTTGTTGGTTCAATCACTTTCAGTTCGTCCACCCACACTTCAGTTTGTTTCACATCAACGTTTGTCTGTCCGATGACTTTTCCGTCCTTGGCTAACAATTTGGCGGTGATAGTACCAGCATAATCAGGGGCTTTACGGACAATGACACGCAAGGTATAAATCTGTCCTTTCTCAATATTCATCCCCCAATATCCCTCATTGATGAGTTGCACAGGTTTGTCTGCCTTATTGATGGTTACTTCCAGGTTGTTAGGCGCAGTTTCAAACATAGGCCTCTCCTTTGTCAAACGCATGGTAGCAATCGCTTCGTCAGCAGGTTGCAAACTCCAAGCGCGAACGGGTTCACTATTCCAATGGAAGTTTGCTTCATGATTCACTCGTCCGCTCAAATGATTCTTCACAGGTGCGGGTTTCAGTCGTCCGTGCTCCACGCAATAGCCCTCGGGCATCTCCTTTTCTTCAAAACTGCGGTTTTGCACCAGTTCGGCATAAAGTCCTCCATCGCCTGCATGGTTGATTTCTTCAAAAAACACACCATACATATTGGGAGAAACGGATGCCCCCTTCTCAGCAACATCCAGTGTTACCGGTACTCCCTCAGATTGGGACACACATCCTGCCAACAGGGCGGTAGCCATCATGGCAAGACATAAACAAATGGGTAGTTTCATACTGTTTATATTGGATCAAGTAAATTCCTCTTTGTGTATATCACCTCACCGGCAAACTCTCATAACGACAACAAGGAGCCAGACAAAGTCCTTCCTCACACCCTATATAGGGGTCATTTCTTCGGATAGTCGATGGTGTAGTGAAGTCCACGACTTTCTTTGCGCTCCATGGCCTGACGGGTAATGAGGTAGCCCACGTTAATCATGTTGCGCAATTCGCAAAGTTCGCGAGTGGCCTTGCTGCTCTTGAAGAGTTTTTCCGTCTCTTCGTAAAGAATGTCGAGGCGGTTCCAGGCACGAATGAGGCGGGTGTTACTGCGCACGATGCCCACATAACACTCCATTATCTGGTTCACCTCTTTCATACTTTGGGTGATAAGCACTCGCTCTTCGTTGCTGATAGCTCCCTCGTCATTCCATTCGGGAACATCTTCATTGAATTCATAGCGATCGATGACACTCAGGGCATGCTTGGCCGCTGCATCGGCATATACGATGGCTTCGATGAGCGAATTGCTGGCCAGACGGTTGCCACCATGGAGTCCTGTGCACGAGCATTCGCCGATGGCATAAAGACGACGGATACTGCTTTGTCCATCGAGATCGACGGTAATGCCTCCGCATAGGTAGTGTGCGGCGGGTGCAACGGGAATGTAATCTTTGGTAATATCGATGCCGATGGAAAGACACTTCTTGTAGATATTCGGGAAGTGGCGGCGCGTCTCTTCAGGATCTTTGTGAGTAACGTCGAGATAAACGTGGTCGTCGCCCCGATGCTTCATCTCGCTGTCTATGGCACGAGCCACAATATCGCGTGGTGCCAACGAAAGACGAGAATCATACTTCTGCATGAATTCCTTCCCGTCCTTGGTGCGGAGCACACCACCATAACCGCGCATGGCCTCGGTGATGAGGTACGAAGGACGGTCGCCAGGATGATAGAGAGCAGTGGGATGGAACTGGATGAACTCCATATCCTTGACGGCTCCCTTGGCCCGATAGACCATAGCAATGCCGTCGCCCGTAGCCACCAGCGGATTGGTTGTGTGGCGATAGACAGCCTCACAACCTCCTGTAGCCATAATAGTGACCTTAGAGAGGAAGGTGTCCACCTCGCCCGTCTGCTCGTTGAGCACGTAGGCACCGTAGCACTTGATGCCGGGTGTATGGCGGGTGACAATGATGCCGAGATGGTGTTGGGTGATAATTTCCACGGCAAAAGAATTCTGGAAGACAGTGATGTGAGGATGTGCCTGCACGGCCTTGATGAGCGATGTCTGTATCTCCGCCCCAGTATTATCCTTGTGGTGCAGGATGCGGAACTCCGAGTGTCCGCCCTCCTTGTGAAGATCGAATTTACCATCGGTGTTCTTGTCAAAATCGACCCCCCATCGAATCAGTTCCTCTATCTGTGAGGGAGCATTGCGCACCACCTTCTCCACGGCTGCAGGGTCACTTATCCAGTCACCCGCAATCATGGTGTCTTCAATGTGCTTCTCAAAATTGTCCACTTCCAGATTGGTGACGGAGGCGATGCCTCCTTGTGCGAAATAGGTGTTGGCTTCTTCCATTCCAGCCTTGCAAATCAAGGCTACGGTCCCCTTGTGCGCCACCTTCAGCGCAAAGCTCATACCAGCCAATCCGGAACCGATTACCAGGAAATCAAACTTTCTAACCATGGTCTTTTTGTTTCATTTGCGCCGCCCGAGAACTCCCTGTGACGGCAGATGTTCCTAAAATTGCAGACAAAGGTAGTGTAATCTGAGTGTAGAACAAAAGATTTTCCGCTATTTTTTCAAATAAAAGCCCTATCTTTGCCGAAAAATTGACTCCCATGAACCGAATATTCCATGCCCGCTTGCCGTGGCACACACGGCTGTTACTCGTTATGCTCACAGCTATCGTGCTATGGGCCTTCTGGGTGAAACTGATTCTACCGGCTACCGTCACCTTGCTACTGGTAGTAGTACTCATCGAACGTATCATACACACCACCTACACAGTGACAACCGATGGAGAGTTGCTGATTTACCACGGGCGTTTTTCACCCACGCGAGAAATTGCCCTGACGGACATCCGACGTATCGAAAAGGTGAGAAGCAACAACTTCGGGAAGTGGCATCTGGCTGATTTTCTGGTAATCTACTATGGTGAAGAACCAGAGAAAAGCATCAGCCTGCTGCCAGACAAAGAGATGGAATTTGTAGAACATATCCAAAAGATGCGCCGCCTATGAAACGCTTCAGTCTGCTTTACACACTCTGCCTGTGCCTGACCTACGCCATGGGACAGCCACTGTCCAGCCGGCTCGACCAACTGCTGGCCGACACATTGTTAGCCGACTCAGAGGTAGGACTGATGGTGTATGACCTCGACGATGACACCTTATTATATAGTTATCAGGCAGAGAAGCTCTACCGACCGGCCTCGGTAATGAAAATCGCTACGGCCATCGCAGCCTTGGAGACATTGGGACAGAATCACCGCTTTGCCACCACCCTCTACTACACCGGTATCACCACTCCTGACAGCACCTTGCAAGGAAACCTCTATGCGGTAGGAGGATTCGACCCCCTGTTCAAACTGACGGACATGGAGATTTTTGCCTCTGCTGTGGAGCAGGCTGGCATTCGGCACATCGATGGAAGCATCGTGGCAAATATCTCTCTAAAAGACACACTCCGTTGGGGAAGCGGCTGGTGTTGGGACGACGATATGCCTCCACTCACCCCACTGCTCTGCGAACAAACCGATAGTTTCACGCAAATGCTATGTCAAACAATGGCTCGAAAGGGCATCAGGATATCAGATTCCACTACCCGCTACTCGGCTACACCGCCCGACACGGTAATGACACTGCTGGCACAATCGACACACACACTCATTGAAGTGATGGACCGCATGATGAAGAAGAGTGACAATCTGCATGCCGAAGCCCTCTTCTACCACTTAGCCGCACACCAAAGCGGACAGCCCTATGCCTCATCCGAGGAAGGGGGGAAAGTCGTCAAGAGGTTGATTGGACAACTGGGGTTCAAAGGAAAGGGATTCCGCATAGCAGATGGTAGCGGTGTATCACTCTACAACTACCTGTCACCGGCTATGCTCACAGCCATGCTTCGCCATGCTTATCGCCACCCCCGAATCTATCGTCCACTCTACCGCTCACTGCCCATAGCCGGTGTAGATGGCACACTGCAACACCGCATGAAAAAGACAGCCGCCTACCGCAACGTGAGGGCCAAGACCGGCACAGTAACAGGAGTCAGCTCGCTGGCAGGATATGCCCATGCACCAAACGGTCATACATTGGCCTTTGTCGTCATTAACCAAAACATACTGCGTGCACGAGCTGCACGCCAATGGCAGGACCGACTGTGCCATGAACTGTGCCGTTGAGCAACAACATAAATATGCAAAAATGGGTTATTTACGCAAAAAGATGCAAAAAAGCAACGTACAATGCATACTATATGCGCAAATTTTGCTACTTTTGCATCCGTTTTTAGAATAATTATACGATAAATGAAGAAAAAAGCATCGCGACTTGACACTATCAAGATGATTATCTCCTGCAAGGAAATATGCAGTCAAGAGGAACTTCTCCAACACCTGAAAAGAGAGGGAGTGGAAGTGACACAAGCCACCCTCTCGCGAGACCTGAAACAATTGAAAGTGGCCAAAGCCGCGAGCATGACGGGAAAATATGTCTATGTACTCCCCAACAGCACAGTCTATCGCCGACTACCGGAAAACGACAGTGCCATCCGCGAAATGATGAAGTTCACAGGATTTGTCTCCATCAGTTTCTCGCACAACATTGCAGTCATACGCACACGCCCCGGATATGCCAGCAGCTTAGCCTATGACATCGACAATTACAACCTCAAAGAGATTGTAGGTACCATCGCAGGAGACGACACCATCATGTTGGTCATCCACGAGAACATCAGCCACGAAGATGTTAAACGGGCACTGCACCCCATCATTCCCAATCTGTAGCAACAGATACATACAAACCAAAGAATACAAGAACATCATATTTTAGAAGACAGTAAGACTGAGAAATGGAAACTCAAGCAATAGACGTAATGGTAGCCGATGCCTCACACGAGGTCTATGTGGACACTATCCTGGAAACAATCACTGCTGCCGCCAAGGTACGCGGCACCGGAATTGCCAAACGCACACACGAATATGTGGCTCAAAAGATGAAGGAAGGAAAAGCAATCATTGCCCTCGCGGGGGACGAATTTGCCGGATTCTGTTACATTGAGAGTTGGGGGAACAAGCAATATGTGGCCAATTCGGGCCTCATCGTTGTGGAAAAATTCCGCGGACAAGGATTGGCCAAGCGAATCAAACAGGCAGCCTTTACCCTGAGCCGCCTACGTTGGCCGCACGCCAAACTATTCGGACTCACCAGCGGTGGAGCGGTAATGAAAATCAACACCGAACTCGGCTATGTGCCTGTTCCTTTTGCCGAATTGACCGATGACGAAGCCTTCTGGCGCGGATGCGAGGGATGCATCAACCACGACGTATTGGAACGTACCGGAAGACGCTACTGCATCTGCACAGCCATGCTCTACGACCCGGAAAAGAAAAAAGCCACCTCAGGCTCCCCTAAGGGGGGAGAGAACGTCTGACAGTCCTACCAAAAGAAACAAGGTAGCGATTGTTGGATTGTGACACACTCAGATTGTACATCGTAATTTGTAAATTGTAAATAACATATATGGAAGCAAAGAAAAAAGTAGTAGTGGCCTTCAGTGGGGGCCTCGACACCTCATACACGGTGATGTATTTGGCCAAAGAAAAGGGCTATGAAGTGTATGCCGCTTGTGCCAATACCGGTGGTTTCAGCCCCGAACAGCTGAAAGCCAACGAAGAAAATGCCTATAAGCTGGGCGCAGTGAAATATGTCACTTTGGATGTAACCAAGGAATATTATGAAAAATCGCTGAAATACATGGTATTCGGCAACGTTCTCCGCAACAACTGCTACCCTATCTCGGTCAGCTCGGAGCGTATCTTCCAGGCATTGGCTATCGCACGCTATGCCAACGAGATTGGTGCCGATGCTATTGCCCACGGGTCAACTGGTGCAGGCAACGACCAGATTCGTTTCGACATGACCTTCCTCGTGATGGCTCCGGGTGTGGAAATCATTACCCTGACACGCGATGGTAACCTCACCCGCCAAGAAGAGGTGGACTACCTGAACAAGAACGGCTACTTTGCCGACTTTACCAAGCTAAAATACTCGTACAACGTGGGTATCTGGGGTACCAGCATCTGCGGTGGAGAGATTCTTGACAGCACACAGGGATTGCCCGAGAGCGCTTACCTGAAGCACCCCACCAAAGAGGGTACAGAATTGTTGAAACTCGGTTTTGAAAAGGGCGAACTTGTCTCTGTCAACGGCAGACGCTACGAGGACAAGATTCAGGCCATCCAAGCCGTGGAGGAAATCGGTGCCGCGTACGCCATCGGCCGCGACTGCCACGTGGGCGACACCATCATCGGCATCAAGGGTCGCGTAGGCTTCGAAGCTGCAGCCCCTATGCTCATTATCGGCGCACACCGTTTCTTGGAGAAATACACCCTGAGCAAATGGCAACAGTACTGGAAAGAGCAGGTGGCCAACTGGTATGGTATGTTCCTTCACGAAAGCCAATACCTGGAGCCAGTGATGCCCGACATCGAAGCCATGCTCACCAGCAGCCAGCGCAATGTAACCGGTGAAGTGACCTTGGAACTTCGCCCGTACAGTTTCCAGACTATGGGTGTCGATTCTCCCAACGACCTGGTGAAGAACAAGCTCGGCGAATATGGAGAAACAGCCAAGGCATGGAGCAGCGAAGATGCCAAAGGATTCATCAAGGTTAGCTCTACCGCCCTGCGTGCCTACTATTTGGCACATCCTGATGAGGAGAGGTAATAGCAGATTCTGATAACAAAATATTTATAACTGTAACATCATCAAATTATGGAAGAACCCAAGAAACTGACACGGCCACACACAGGCAGAATGTTAGGAGGAATTTGTGCCGGCATAGGCAACTACTTTGGAGTGGATGCCACCCTGATACGCATCGGATACGTCTTACTCTCATTATTTTCTGCCGGCTTCCCTGGCTTGATTCTGTACTTGATTCTATTATTAATCATTCCCGAAGATTCCAACAGATAATGATAAAAATCGGAATACTTGGAGCAGCAGGATACACGGGTGGCGAGCTTATCCGCCTGCTCATCAATCATCCCGAGGCAGAGATTGTGTTTGCCAATAGCGAGAGCAATGCAGGAAACAAAGTGCATGATGTGCACGAAGGCCTGCTGGGCGACACCGAACTGACATTCACCGATGAGATGCCATTCGACAAGGTGGATGTGGTGTTCTTCTGTTTCGGACACGGCAAGAGCGAACAGTTCCTGAAGGAACATGAGATACCGGCCCATGTGAAAATTATCGACCTGGCGCAGGATTTCCGCCTCAAAGGAGAGCACGACTACGTGTATGGTCTGCCTGAAATCAATAAGGCAAAGATTGCCCAGTGCCAGCATTTGGCCAACCCCGGTTGCTTTGCCACCTGCATTCAACTCGGATTGTTGCCCGCCGCCAAACACGGACTGATTCAGCACGATGTGGCCGTCAATGCCATCACCGGTTCTACGGGTGCCGGACAGAAGCCTGCCGCCACCACACACTTCTCGTGGCGAAGCGACAACTTCTCGGTCTATAAGCTCTTCACCCACCAGCATTTGCATGAGATTTGCGAGACACTGAACACCCTGTGCCCGGCAGATGCCCCTGAAGTGGTGGATACGCTGAACGAGGGATTCGAGGTGGCTGACGACAAAGTGACCATCGACTTCATCCCTTATCGTGGCGACTTTGCCCGTGGCATCTTCTGTACCGAAGTGATTACGCTTGACAAGCCTGTTGACAAAGAAGAGGTGATAGCTCTCTACAAGGAGTTCTACAAAGATGCCGCCTTCACTCACTACAGCGACAAGGCTATCGACCTGAAGCAAGTGGTGAATACCAACAAGGCCCTGGTGCATGTGGATGTGTTCGGCCGCAAAATCGTCGTCACCTCCATGATTGACAATCTGCTGAAGGGCGCTGTAGGACAGGCTGTGCAGAACATGAACATCATGTTTGGATTGGATGAGAGAAGCGGTTTGAATCTCAAACCAAGTGCGTTTTAAATTTTAGAACACAGAAGCACGAAGACACTGAGTTTAAAATAAAGAAAAGTTCTGTGTCTCTGTATTCAATAAAAATAAAAAATATGAATCTTTTTGACGTATATCCCCTTTTCGACATTAACATTGTCAAAGGAAAAGGTTGCCACGTGTGGGATGAACAAGGTCAGGAATACCTCGACCTCTATGGCGGCCATGCCGTTATCAGCATTGGCCATGCACACCCCCACTATGTGAAGATGATCAGCAATCAGGTGGCCACATTGGGCTTCTACAGCAACTCGGTCATCAACAAGATACAGCAACAGGTTGCCGAACGGCTGGGACGCATCTCTGGCTACAAGGACTATAGCCTGTTCCTCATCAACAGCGGTGCCGAAGCCAACGAGAATGCCCTGAAGCTGGCATCGTTCCACAACGGACGCACCCGCGTACTCTCGGCACAGAAAGCTTTCCACGGACGCACCTCATTGGCCGTGGAGGTGACTGCCAACCCCAACATCATTGCCCCCATCAATGCCAATAACCATGCCACTTACCTGCCGTTGAATGACCTGCAGGCTTGGGTAAGCGAAATTGAGAAGGGCGATGTGTGCGCCGTCATCGTAGAGTGTATCCAAGGTGTAGGCGGCATCCGCATGGCCACCCCCGAGTTCTTGGCAGGATTGCGCGAGGCTTGCGACCGCACGGACACCGTGCTCATCTGCGACGAGATACAGTGTGGCTATGGCCGTAGCGGCAAGTTCTTCGCTCATCAACACTTGGGTGTGAAGCCCGACATGATTACCGTGGCCAAAGGCATCGCCAACGGATTCCCTATGGGCGGTGTACTTATCAGCCCCAAATACAAGGCCATCTACGGCCAGCTGGGCACCACCTTCGGAGGCAACCACTTGGCCTGTGCTGCCGCCCTTGCCGTCATGGATGTGATGGAACAAGAGCAGCTGGTGGACAATGCAGCCCGCGTAGGTGAATACCTGATGACCGAACTGAAGAGACTGCCCCAAATCAAGGAAGTGCGCGGACAGGGTCTGATGATTGGCATGGAGTTTGAAGCCCCCATCAAGGAACTGCGCCTGAGACTGTTGAAAGAACAGCACGTCTTTACCGGTGTCAGCGGCACCAATGTCATCCGCCTGCTCCCACCGCTCTGCCTCAGCATGGCCGAGGCGGAAGAGTTCCTCAACCGTTTGCGAAACATTTTATAGAATCTGCCTCTAACAAAGTAAAAAGTGCCTCCAGCAAAATGATATGCTGGAGGCACTTTTTACTTTGTCGGGGCTTCTTCAGAGATGAATCATTTCAGTTTATACACCTCCGTACCGGCGAGGAGGAAGCAACCGATACCGTAGTCTTCGAAATCGGGTACACTGTCGTAAGCCACGGGTTGTCCGTCCTTAGGCTCTTTACCGGTGCCTTGTACGTAGCCGAGGAATCCGTTCTTGTGTACACACTCCTTCACCATGGCATTCCATGCCTTGAGGAGGATGGGGAGGTATTCGTTGCGGTCGAGGATACCGTTGCGTACACCCCATGCCATGCCGTAAACGAAGAGTGATGTGCCACTGGTCTCTTTACCGCCAAAGTTACTTCCGTCGTGGAGGCTCACGTTCCAATATCCGTCAGGACGCTGGCAAGCTTTCAGAGCCTTGCTCATAGCCTTGAAGTCGGCGATATAGTCTGCACGGTGCTTCTCGTCAGCAGGGATTTCATTAAGTACGCGTACAAGAGCAGCATATACCCAACCGTTTCCGCGTGACCAATAGCAATCTTCTCCGTTAGGTTCCTTGTAGGGAGGGTCGAAGTCGTGATCGCGCCACCAAAGTCCCTCTTTGGGATTGTACATACCATTTTCGCCATGCTGGTTGCGGGTATATTCATACATGTCCCACATCTTGTCGAAGTAGCGTTGGTCGTTGCCTTTCTCCACACCCATTTTGGCAAGTACAGGCATTCCCATCTGTATGGCATCAATCCACCACCAATCGTTCACTTGCGGTGTATTCACCAACATATTCATACATGCATCGATGCTCCGTATCATTCGGCGTTCACCGGTCTTGCGGTACATATCAATGTAAGTCTGTCCGCAACAGTAGTTATCGGCATCGCGGTGCTGGCTACCGCCCCTCACCATCCAATTATGCGCCTCACCCCACTGGTAGGTGTAGTCGTAGAGTTCCTCCAAAGGATAAATGTCGTAGAGGGCCATCACCCCTTCGTAATAGACACCTCGTGTCCAAAGGTTGCTGGTGCGCATCTTGTTGCGCACGAAGGTGGGGCATCCCGGATCGGGATTCTTACGCATGAAGTACTTGTTGACAGAGAGCAGAGTTTCCAATGTTGCTTTCTTGTCGGGGAGTTCTTGTGCCTGTACGGCACAGATGCCTGCAAATGCAAAGAGCAGGGCGGCAAAAAACTTCTTCTTCATCAGTTCTTTTCTAAAAATAGGTTTATGGTCAATTAGTTTTTTCTTATATACTTTTTCTTTGGTAGGCGCAAAGATAGAGATAATTTATTGATTAGACAAAGAAAAGGCTCTTTACTTTGGCCAAACTTCCTGCAGGCAGATGGCATCGAGACTCAAAGGCTACTCCAAAGGAATGAATGTAAGAAGATTAATCACGTTATACAATCTTGGTATTACAAAAATAAAGACGAGTTTTTGAAGCATACATACACTTTCAAGGACGAGTTCCTGTATCTTATTACACTTTTCAGTACGAGTTTGACAGAAAATGAAAGAAAAACATTATCTTTGCTCCGGAAATAAGCATCATAAAGCATTATGAAGAGAACAACAATAGCCAAACTTTATGACTGGAAAGAAAAGAACGGGCGTAAGCCCTTAATAATCCGGGGAGCACGTCAGGTAGGCAAAACATGGCTCATGAAAGCCTTTGCTGAAGAGGCCTTCAGCCGTTATGTGTACATCAACTTTGAAGATGATGAAGTTGCCAAGCATTTGTTTGAAAAAGATTTCGATATCGAACGTATCATTTTATCACTTCAAATTATTACTGGCCAAGTTATTGATGAACAGACCTTGATACTGTTTGATGAATTGCAGGAAGCACCACGTGGAATCACTGCTTTGAAGTACTTCTACGAGAAAGCACCTCAGTATCCCATCATTGCAGCAGGCTCTTTGTTGGGCATCTCATTGCATAAGAACAATTCTTTTCCTGTAGGGAAGGTAGAGTTCATGGATTTGTATCCTTTATCTTTCTCCGAATTTCTTGATGCGGTTGGTGAGTCGCAACTCCATCAGGTATTGCAGAAGAAGGACTGGGGCATTCTTTCCTTGTTTCACGATAAGTTAAAGAATCGTTTGAGGCAATATTATTATATCGGTGGGATGCCCGAGGCTGTCAAATCTTTTGTTGAGCACAAGGATTATGCGGCTGTTACCGAGGTACATCAGGCTATATTGGACTCTTATGACCGGGATTTCTTCAAACATGCGCCATTGGCCGAGGTTCCCCGTTTGCGCATGGTGTGGCGCTCCATTGTGGCACAACTTTCCAAGGAGAATCGTAAATTCATTTATGGATTGATAAAAGAGGGGGCAAGAGCCAAAGAGTTTGAATTGGCTATCGAGTGGCTCAGCGATGCAGGTCTTGTGTATAAGGTGACACGGACGAAGAAAGGATTGCTCCCCTTGAGTGCCTATGAAGACATTGGTGCCTTCAAACTGTTCATGCTTGATGTGGGGTTGATGCGTACCATGGCCAAAATCCCCATGCAGGCACTGTTGGAGGGGGATGCCCTCTTTTGCGATTTCAAGGGAGTACTTACCGAGCAATACGTCATGCAACAATTGCGTGGCATTCCCAATATCGGCATACATTATTGGTCGGCAGAAAATTCACGTGGCGAATTGGATTTCTTGGTGCAGCAAGAAAATCTGGTACATCCCATAGAGGTGAAGGCAGAGGAGAACCTTCAATCCAAAAGCCTTTCTACCTTTGTCAAGAACAATCCCGGTTTGCACGGCATCCGTTTCTCCATGTCCCTCCACCGCGAGCAAGATTGGATGACAAACTATCCGCTTTATGCCGTACAAGTTGTGATGCAATAATAGTGCTGTACACATTAAAGAGTTGTTGCATGAAGGAATGTTTCCCTCGGCAACGACTCTTTTTCGTTTTTATCTGCAAATATCTTTCTTTTTTCCGTCTATCTGCTTTGCAAATTATCGGTGTCCGATAAGCAGCTATAATGTTTCGTTTTCGACCTTATCCGGTTGTTTATGTAGCATTTTGTCACTCCGCGACTCTTCGCTAATAGGCTTATTCCTGCATAATCATGCAAGAACTTCTCCCGATACTGCAAAGATATGCAGAAAAAGTGATTTTTTCGACTTTTTATTTTTACTGTAACAGCCTTAATAGAGGCTGAAAATGGAACAAATAGTGGGGTAAAGAAGGATATATTCCTTGCCGATGTGCAGCAATGCTCAATGTTAAAGAAAAAATGCGGCTTGCTTTTTTTCAAATGCGCCTTGAATATTTTGAGAAGCAAGTCACATTTCCATCTACTGCAAGCCGCATTTTTGGAAAAGTAAGGCGCATTTTGATTAGTGTGCCTGATAGGCTATAATTTGCTCGTATCATTTGCAATATCAGTATTGTCTGCGGATGAGAAAATCGCGTCAGTATTATTTTTAGGCAGCAATATTATTGAAAGGAATGTTGCTTATCGCATAGTAAATCAGGGTAATACGCAGGTTTAGGCTCTATAAGATTCGCGTATTTGCAATCAAAACGGCTTTCAAGCAGAAATACGCGATTCTCGCAAACCGAATATGCAATTTGACAAAATGACAGTTGCCCGATGTGATGTTTTTTACGGGTGAAAGGCCAAACCTGAAACAGTTTATCTGAAGAAGTTGACAGCTCTTATAAAATATTTGGCATTCCCTTGTTCCAAACAAATAAAAAAGTGTATATTTGCCGCACTATTGACTAATTCCATCGAAACGAACCATGAAAATTAGAAGAAATCTCATCGGCCTCATGCTGATATTGGGTACTTCGGTAGGCATCAATGCACAACCCAAGTACGACTTTGAGAAACTGCAACGCGAAGAATTAGGACGTGGGGTAGTAGCCATTCGTCAGAGTGAAACGGAAACTTGCCTTACGTGGCGCTACCTCTCCAGTGACCCTGTAGAGACGGCTTTCAATATCTATCGTGACGGGCAGCAGGTGGCTACTGTGCCGGCCGGTGCCGCTACCATGTGGGTGGACAAACTGGCGGGTGGTAAGGTTGCCAACTACGAGGTACGACCTGTGGTGAATGGAACCGAAACGCATCATGTGGATGGGAAATATACCCTTGCGGCCAATGCCGGAGTGGGATACCTGAACATCCCTCTGCAAAAACCTGCGGATGGAAAAACTCCATCAGGACAAACCTATACCTATAGTGCCAACGATGCCAGCATCGGTGATGTGGACGGCGATGGCGAATATGAAATCATCCTCAAGTGGGACCCAAGCAATGCGCATGACAATGCACACGACGGCTACACGGGCAATGTCCTTTTCGACTGCTACCGTCTGACGGGTGAGCGCTTGTGGCGTATCGACCTTGGCCGCAATATCCGTGCCGGAGCCCACTACACCCAGTTCATGGTGTACGACCTGGATGGCGATAATCGCGCCGAGGTGGTGATGAAGACCGGTGATGGAACCATAGATGGATCAGGTAAGGTGATTGGTGATGCCAATGCCGACTGGCGCGAGCATGGCGATACCGTGGGCCAGTACCAACGCATGATTGAGTTTGAAAAGATGAGGAAGGAACGAGAAGAGCGGATGAAGGCTGAAGGTAACCGCCCGGAAATGCAGAGACAACGTCCGCCTCAGGGAAATAGAAACCGTAATGGGCAGCAACAACGCCGCCGAGGTTTCCGTATGCCTACTCCCGAAGATCAAGGTAGAATCCTTAGAGGCCCTGAATACCTGACCGTATTCAGCGGATTGACAGGTGAAGCGCTTTGCACCATCGACTATGTACCTGAACGGGGGAATTTGAAAGATTGGGGTGACACGAATGCCAACCGTTCAGACCGCTATCTGGCTTGTGTGGCTTACCTCGATGGCGTGCACCCCAGTGTGATAATGTGCCGCGGATACTATACACGCACAGTACTTGCCGCTTTCGATTGGGATGGCAAGCAGCTGAAGCAACGTTGGATGTTCGACTCTAATGACAAGGGCTGCAAACACTATGCCGGACAAGGGAACCACAACCTGCGTGTGGGCGATGTGGATGGTGACGGATGCGATGAAATCATCTATGGATCCATGGCCGTTGACAATGATGGTAAGGGGCTCTATACGACCCGTATGGGACACGGCGATGCCATGCACCTGATGGGATTCTTCCCCGACTCTGAGAAATTGCAAGTGTGGGATTGTCACGAAAACCGTCGGGATGGCTCTACCTTCCGCGATGCGGCTACGGGTGAAGTCATCTTCCAAATAAAATCAGGCGAAGATGTGGGCCGGTGCATGGCGGCAGACATCGACCCCACGTCATGGGGAGTAGAGATGTGGTCGCTCGCTTCAGGGGGTATCCGCAATGTGAAGGGCGAACTTATCAATGATGCGCCCGGACGCCTGCCGTGCAACATGGCCGTTTGGTGGGACGGCGACCTTTCACGCGAACTGCTCGATGGCAACCGTATCTCCAAATACAACTGGAGGAATCGTCAGTGCGAGGAATTGGTGGCACTTGAAGGCATACGCAACAACGGCAGCAAGAGCAACCCTTGCTTGCATGCCGACATCTTAGGAGACTGGCGCGAAGAGGTGCTTCTGCGCACCGAAGACAATTCGGCTCTGCGCCTCTACGTTTCTACTATCCCTACTGAATACCGCTTCCACACTTTCTTGGAAGACCCCGTTTACCGCATCAGCATTGCCACACAAAATGTGGCTTACAACCAACCGACCCAGCAGGGGTTCTACTTCGGTACTGACCTGAAACCAGGATTTTTCCGTGGATTTGAAATAAAGAAGAAATGAACAGCAACAAGAATAGGAATAGAATGAAGACAAAGTCCCTGGCCTTCGCTGTCCTCACCGGTATGCTGAGTGCGGCCTGCACCGTTCCGCAAGAGAAAACTTCAGAGGATGCGTCCATCAACGACTCAAACACTCCGTTGCACCTGATGCAACCCGAATATAAAATGCCCTACGGCATACCTGCCATCGAGGAGGTGAAGGAGCATATGGACCGTGTGCTTCGCTACTTAGAGGAATGTACCCCCGCACGAATTGTTGATTCAAAGAGCGGGCAGGAGCTTACCAACTATACAGCCCTGCCCCCCGATGCTACCCTGCACCAAGGGACTTTCCGCCTGACCAGTTACGAATGGGGTGTGACCTACTCGGCCATGTTGGCAGCAACTGAAGCCACCGGTGATGCGGCTTACCGCACCTATGTGGCTGACCGTTTCCGCCTGTTTGCCGCTACGGCCCCTCATTTCCGTACCAGAATGGAAAGACAAGAGGAAGTGGATGCCCAAATGCGCAAAATGCTCAGGCCCAGCGCACTCGACGATGCCGGAGCGATGTGTGCAGCCATGATCAAGATGCAGATACAGGACGAGAACCTTGGCTTGAGGCCTCTTATAGAGAACTATATCGACTATATCATGAACAAGGAATACCGGCTGGCCGACGGCACCTTTGCCCGCACCCGTCCTTTCCACAACACTGTTTGGTTGGACGATATGTTCATGGGCATCCCTCCCATAGCCTGGTATTCACTCATAGCCGGTAGTGAACAGCCACGCTATCAGGCCGAAGCCGTGCGTCAGGTGCTACAGTTTGCCCAACGAATGTGGGTGCCTGAAAAGAACCTCTTCCGACACGGGTGGGTGGAGAGCATGGAGGACCATCCCTCTTTCCATTGGGGCCGTGCCAATGGTTGGGCACTGCTTACTTTGTGCGAAGTATTGGATGCCCTGCCTGAGAATTATCCCCAACGGGACGAAATCATGAATCTATACCGTAACCACGTGCGTGGTTTGGCAGCCTTGCAGAGCGGGCAGGGATTTTGGCACCAGTTGCTCGACCGCAACGACTCTTATTTAGAGACTTCGGCCACAGCTATCTATGCTTATTGCATCGCCCACGGAATCAACAAAAGATGGCTGGACAGCACAACATACGGTCCTGTGGCTTTGTTGGCATGGAATGCCGTCACTACACAAATCGACGGACAAGGTCAGGTGGGAGGCACCTGTGTGGGCACCGGCATGGCCTTCGACCCCGCCTTTTACTATCATCGTCCGGTCCACAAGATGGCTGCTCATGGCTATGGCCCTGTCATTTGGGCGGGCGTAGAGATTATCAATCTGCTGAAAAACCGACATCCGAAAATGAACGACAGTGCCGTCCTTTTTTATCGTACTGAGCAGAAGACTGACAAACCCATTTTCCGTGAGAATGAATCGGCAGAAGTAGAATGGTAAGAGAAAAAGAAAAATCAGAAGAATATTAGGATTAACCAAAAAACAAGAAAAAGAAATGAAAAGAGAAGCATTCAAAATGTTCCTGAAGCCCGGCTTTGAGGAAGAGTATGAGAGACGTCATGCCGCCATTTGGCCCGAATTGAAAGAGTTACTGTCCAAAAACGGAGTGTATGACTACTCCATCTACTGGGACAAGGATACCAACATCCTGTTCGCTTTCCAAAAGACCAAGGGAGAGGAGTCTTCACAGGACATGGGCACCAACCCCATCGTACAGAAGTGGTGGGACTATATGGCCGACATCATGGAGGTGAACGCAGACAATTCACCCGTTTCCATCCCTCTGCCCGAGGTCTTCCACATGGACTGAATTCTTTATAGAAAGACCTTTATGTCAGACGCGGATAACGCAGATGTTCTTAAATAACCATCTGCATTATCCGCGTCCGACATATAAGGTTGGAGCGTTTTGACTCCTACTCATTTTTTAGATCCTTCTTTTTACTTCTGCACAATCACACCACCCTGCGGGGCAATGGTGACGGTGAGCTGATTCTTTTTCTTCATCTTCACCGTCTTCACCTGCGGAACCAGCGTCTTGGCATGGTCATCGTAGAGCATGACCTCTGTGCCGGCCTCAAACATAGGCAGTGTGAGTTTCAGTTTCAGGGGCTCAGCCGTGGCATTAATGCCGGCCACATACCATGTGTCACCGTGTCGGCGTGCCAACACACAATATTTGCCAGGGTAACCGTCGATGAAGCGGGTTTCGTCCCATGTGGTGGGAACCTGCTTCATGAAGTCGAGCGACACTTGCGGAGCGTCCGTCAGGTTGTTAGGTGCAAGGGCAAAGTTCTGGATAGGATTCTGAAAGAGCACAGCCGTAGCCAACTGGAAGATGTCGGTAGTGCGACGGATGCGTCCGCCATCATTGGTACGGTTGTGGCGCTTGTTAAGCAGTGTACCTCCGAACTCCATGCAGCCCACTGTGTTGCGGATGAAGGGGTGCAGACAGGCGTTGAAAGCCTCAGCATCGTTGGCCTCTTGTGTGAAAATAAGGTTCTCGCTGGCCAATACGGCTTCGCTACCTACGTAGTTGGGATACATTCGCTCCCATCCGCGCGGCAGGGTGCATCCGTGGAAGATAATCATCAGACCGTAGTCGTTGGCATCGCTGAGGATGTCTTCATAGATAGTCATCATCTCCTGCTTGTCGCTTCCGAAGAAATCCACCTTCAGTCCCTTCACACCCATTTTCTTGAGCCACTTCATCTCCTGCTTGCGCACAATGGAGTTGTGCATGCGCTGGCGAGGGCCTTGCGGTGCATCGTTCCAATAACCATTGGAGTTGTACCACATAAAGACATCTATACCCTTCGATTGGGCCAGGCGGATGAGTTCTTCCACCTTCTCATAACCAATCTGCTTGTCCCACAAGCCGTCGATGAGGATATATTCCCAGTCCATGGCTACTGCCAGATCGATGTATGCTTTGGTATCGTTGTAGTTCACTGCATTGTCCTGCCACATGATCCAAGGCCATACAGAACGGCCGTAGGCATATTCCTGAGAAGGTTCGTAGAGAGGCTTCACGACATCGAAAGCCACAGTAGTCTCTACGATAGGCTTCAAATCTGCAGCTACAGTGAGTGTACGCCACGGAGTCTCGCCCGGTAAACTGAGTCCCGGAGTGGAACTTCCCAAGCCATTCATCTCGCCCTCATGGGGGAACTCGATGGTATAGCGGCCATCAGCAGTGCCGTTGCTCAGATGTGACCCTACGTAGGCACTGCTTACGCCCGTCTCGCTGATAAGCACCCAACCGTCGTCTCCCACATGAAAGAGACAAGGGAATGTATATCCACAATTATTCTGTGTGGGTTCCCCCATCTTGGCATCGGGCTTATAAGGTTCCTCATAGCTGGGTTTGGTACGCATCCACCCCGTCATGGGCAGTGCCTGCTCGCAAAGAAAAGTGGTAGAGTGGTCAGGCAAGTTAAAACCAGTAGCCTCGCTCTTGATGACGCACGAACGGGTATCGCCGTAAGAGTGAGGGAAGACATACTTGAAGGCTACATCGTTGTTACTCACGCGGAAAACGACGTTCAGCGGACGCTGCTTGGCATCTATAAGTGTGCAAACCACTTCATTGGCCCGATAGTGCACGTGACTGGTCTTGATGGTTTTCAACGAATAGCAATCTTCAACCACTGTGGGGGCTGCTGCTTTCAGAGAAAGTCCCTTGCTGAAGTCGCCGATGTTTGTGTGAAGCCCCAAGGGGGAATCTTCCAACATCTGCTTGCCGTCATAGGTAATGGAATAGACAGGTGAACCACCATTTTCACTGACAGTCACTTGCAACAGACTGTCTGGGCTGTAAATCTTCACATCCTCGGCTTGAGCGATATTCATGCCAAAGAGGAGAGAAAGGGGGAAAAGGAGTTTTTTCATGTTTTTAGTTAATGATAGGACCCTCCCCCGGCCCCTCCGCAGGGAGGGACCGGGGGAGGGTCTTTTTATTACTTACCGTTCTTTACAAACTTATATACGCAAAATGTCTTGGGGCCAATCTGAGTATTGAGCACGTTGCCATCGATGGCGATGCTGCTCTCCACAGGGATGATGGTGTTGGGAGCATCCACGGTGTTGTCTTTCAACAGGTCATCGGCATGGAAGGTGATAACCTTACCGTCGGTCAACGTGGTCTTCTTCTTCAGACCGGTAAAGTTGAGGGTGATGGGCTGGGCCTTGTCACCTACGTTGATGACCTTCACAATGTAAGTCTTGGCATCGTTGTCCCATACGGCGCTGGCGAAGAGGCCATCCTGGCCTTCTTGTCCGCTGACGGGCTGTCCGGCCATAGTCAGAGGCAACACGTTGGTACCCTTGTTGTGGGCATAGAGTTGCTGTACATAGTAGCTGCAAGTGCGCACTGAACGGAGGTTGTCGAACCAGATCATGTCGGGACGCCACTGCCAGCCTTCCACGTGGGCAAAGAGCGGAGCGTAGGTAGCCATGTGTACGATGTCGGCATTGCGCTCAAGGTTGGTCATGAAGGCAGCCTCCAACAGGGCGGCATTGAAGTGGTTCCACTTCTTGCCGTTGGCACCGTGGCAGGCATACTCACCGGCGAACACCTTCGGACCCTTGCGGTCATACTTGTCATAGCGGTTACCGGCTGCAAGGAACCAGCTTTCGGGGCGATAGAAGTGCTCGTCAACGAGGTCAACTTTCAGGCGCTTCATCTCCGGCCACAAGTAGTCGAAGTCGCGACCCTCAGAGTTAGGACCTGATGAACCTACAATCTTGATTTCGGGATGTTTCTCGCGGAACACTTTCACGAACACCTCCAGACGTTCGGGATATTCCTTACCCCACTGCTCGTTTCCGATTCCGAGGAACTTCAGGTTGAAGGGTTCGGGGTGTCCCATCTCGGCACGCAGCTTACCCCACTCGGTATCAGTCGAACCATTGGCAAACTCAATGAGGTCGAGCGCATCCTGTACAAAGGGTTCCAGGTCGGCTACTGCGCAGTGTGCACTCTCGTGGTTGTTCTGATACTGGCAAGCCAGACCAACGTTGAGGATAGGCAGCGGCTCGGCACCAATCTCCTCGCTCATGAGGAAGTACTCATAGAAACCGAGTCCGTAGCTCTGGTAATAGTCGGGGAAGAAACGGTGGCCGAAAGTATATTGCCAACGGTTCTCGTTGAGCGGACGGTTTTCTACAGGACCTACTGACTTCTTCCAGTCGTAACGGGTCTCAAGGTCTGTACCTTCAACGATACATCCACCCGGGAAACGGAACACACCGGGCTTGATATCTGCCAAAGCCTGTACAAGGTCTTTACGGAGACCATTCTCGTGACCATTCCAAGTATCTACCGGGAAGAGTGAAACATGCTCTACATCGGCACCGTTGCGTCCGCGGAGGAATACACGCAGTACAGCCTTCTCTTCGGTAGCATTGGGAGTCAGTTCCACTTCATACTTCTTCCATTCATGAGAGTTTACGGTAATCTCAGCACCTGCCAAACCTTGGTTCTCACCCATAGACTTGGTATTGGCAATCTCTGCATAGATTTTGGCAGTACCATCAGCCTTGGCTGTACGTGCCCATACGCTGAAGCGGTATTTCTTACCTTTTTCCACACCGATACCGAAGAAACCTTCGTTTTCAATGCAGGTGTGTTTGTGTCCGTGTCTTGAATCATTCAAGCGTACATAGTGGGGATTACGTTCAAAAGGACCATCGTTTTTCAACTCAATCTTACCGGCCACTTTCCATCCTTGCAGATTGTTGCAGGGGAATTCGAACGAGCGGTTTTTTACCAATTCGGCATAGAGACCACCGTCAGCGGCATAGTTGATGTCTTCGAAGAAGAGTCCGTACATGGTGGGTTGTATCTCGGCACCCACCTTCTTTGTTTGAATTACCAACTCGTGAGTGTTGGCGGTCTGTGCAGTAGCCGTCAGTCCAACGGCCAGTGCCAGGGTTGTCAACAGTGTTTTCATTTGTGTTGTCTTTTATAATGGTTAATAATTTTAATAGGGAGTAGCAGGAACTATAGTCTATTGATAAACTAAATCCCTTTTGCTTTGAAAGCCAATGCATACATGCGCATCTGCTTCACCATGGATAATAGTCCGTTGCTGCGCGTGGGGGAGAGGTGTTCCTTCAGTCCGATACGCTCGATGAAATAGAGGTCGCTATCCAATATCTCGTCAGGGGTGTGTCCGCTGACTACCTGGATGAGCAGACTGATGATACCCTTTACGATGAGGGCATCGCTTTCGGCCTGGAAGTGTACAAGGCCGTCTGTGTAGTCGGCTTGTAACCATACGCGGCTTTGACATCCTTCGATGAGATTCTGTTCTGTCTTATATTGTTCGTCCAGCGGAGCCTGTTCATTGCCTAAATCAATGAGCAATTGGTAACGGTCCATCCAATCGTCCAGTTCGCTGAACTCTTCGATGACTTCGTCTTGCAGTTGGTTGATGGTTTTCATATTCTTTATTTCTTTTATTGGTAGTAATCCGATTACTTTTCACTATAAATAACTTCCAATACCGTCTGCCCCACGGCTTTCAGTGTGTTGCGGTCGATATGCTCCATATTGTCGTTCACCGTATGCCATGTATCACCGAAAGAAGAGAGTTCACAGTCCACCATCATGGGGATAATATCTATACAGGGAATGCGGGCTATGCGATTGATGGGAAGATGGTCGTCTGTAACATATCCACCAGCCTGTTTGGGAAAATATTGTCCAAAACCAGACTGATGGGCTTTTTCCCACACCTTATCTGCAATGGCGGGGGCATAATGCTTGGAGAAGCCTTCGTAAAAAAAAGTGGCATCCTTGCCTCCTACCATGTCTAGCAGGATACCGAAGCGGGCATTGTAATCAGGCACGTGAGGGGAACTTGCCCAATATTGGGAACCCAAGCACCAACTGCCTTCGCTATCCACCTCGGGTAAAAACTGAGGCACTCCATAATCTTCAACATCAAAGAAAATGATATCTACACCTATGCTTGGTTGAGTCTGTTGTATCTGGCGAGCCACTTCCAGCAGGACTCCTACTCCACTGGCTCCATCATTGGCTCCATCCACGGGAGTATGATGATTCTTCTTGTCCGGGTCGTTATCTGCCCAAGGGCGACAGTCCCAGTGAGCGCAAAGCAGTATGCGTTTGCGATTGTCAGGCTGAAAGGCACCGATAATATTTCGCATAGGCAACTGTTTGCCATCAAAAGCCGTCACCTTATCGCACTGTTCAGTCACCACAGCTCCAAAAGCCTCAAGCTGTGCCACTAACCAGTCGCCACAAGCATGGTGGGCATCACTATCCGGTGTGCGAGGACCAAAAGCCACCTGTTCCTCCACATAACGGTAGGCACTGTCCGCATTAAACGAAGGTGTTGCCACAGCAGCTTTCTGTACAGTTTCTCCTGTCTTCGGGACATCCCCTTTGCCCATCCCCCCACAGCAGGCCAGCAATCCACCCAAGGTTGGGAACAAAAAAAGACAAACATTACGTAAATTAATCATTCGCGGTGTCTTATGTGAATAAAGCGCAAATATAAGCAATATCTTTCACTGGAATTCACAGTACGACGGAATATTAACGTAAGATAACGTAGAATCTGTCTGTCAGCGACAATTTTGCAGGCAACAGATGGGAAAAATCCGTTTCTTTATCGTATCTTCGCACCCAAAAAGACAGAAGACATGAAAAAACTGGCAATCGTTGGCTGCGGGAAGTTAGGAAGCATCGTAGCCGAGGCTTTAATCAAAGGAATGCTTCCGGAATATGTCCCCACAGCTCTCTATTCACGCACCAGACAGAAAGCTGAAGAATTGGCTGAGAAGCTGAAACAGGCAGGATGGGAATGTACCGTATGCAACAGTATGGAAGAGTTGGTGGCATTGACACCCGACTACATTGTAGAAGCAGCATCGCCTGCGGCTATGCGCCAATTGGCTCTACCGGCATTGGAACACGGATGCAACATCGTGACTCTCTCTATCGGTGCATTGGCTGATGAAGATTTATATGATAAGGTGAAGAAGACTGCAACCCGGTACGGAAGCCGTATCTACATTGTGTCGGGAGCCACAGGCGGATTCGATGTGTTGCAGACAGCCACACTGATGGGTAATGCCAAAGCTCGTTTTTTTAACGAAAAAGGACCGAATGCTCTAAAAGGAACTCCCGTCTATGAAGAACAATTGCAAGAAGAACAACACACTGTCTTCCAGGGTACGGCCACAGAAGCCATTGCCATGTTTCCGACCAAAGTGAATGTCACTGTAGCAGCTTCGCGAGCCTCCGTCGGTCCGGAACAGATGCAGGTGACCATGTTGTCAACACCTGGTTTCAAAGGAGATACCCAACGCGTGGAAATCGAGAATGATCAAGTACATGCCGTTATTGATGTCTATAGCGCTACGGCCGAGATAGCAGGATGGTCGGTAGTGAACACCCTGCGCAACATAGTTTCACCCATTGTGTTTTGTTGATGAAAAATAGAAAAATGAGAAATGCCCTCGCAACCTGCTGCCTGTTGGTCGGGTTCACCGCATGCAATGAAGCGGACAAGGGCGGACAGCTACCCCAAGTATCAATCTCGCTGCCGACTGATGCCCCGGCTCTCACACGTGACGAATGGATAGATGTGCGCATACGGATAACGGACGAAACCGGCAATCGAGAGTTCTCCTCACCTTACCTCAGTGTACAAGGACGCGGACACTCCACTTTCGACAAGCCCAAAAAGCCCTACAACCTGAAGCTTGACCGCGAACGTTCGATTCTGGGACTTCCGGCTCGGAAAAAATTTGCTCTGTTAGCCGGATTCTTCGACCATGCCCTTATCCGCACCGCATTGGCACAAGAGGTAGCCCGACAGACTTCGTTAGCCGCAACCACGCCACAGGGACGCTTCGTCAGCCTGCGAGTAGAAGGAGGGGAACAAGGGATTTATTATCTCTGTGAGAAAGTGGCTGACATGGTCAACGAAGAAACATTGATGTTCGAGCTGGACTCTTATGCCATCAACGAAGGAGGCACTTCGTTCCACACAGCCGAACTGCAACTCCCCATCACTGTGAAACAACCAAAAAAACTGCCAACATCCTTATTGTCCGAGATGGAACGCATCGTCAACGAAGCAGAAGCAGACCCAGCCCAACATGTAGATTTCGACACCTTTGCCGACTATTTTCTCGTACAGGAACTTTGTATGAATGCTGAACCAAATGGACCACGGAGCTGTTTCATGCACTTGCTCCCAGACGGTCGGATTGCAGCCGGCCCGGTATGGGATTTCGATTTGGCCTTCATTTCAGTAAATGTGGATGAGAAAGACGACCTGCGCCCACTACGTCTCTCACACCTCGATGGGCTACGGACACTCACGCCCGACTCACTCTACAATGCCAATGCCTTATGGTACGGACGCCTGCTACAAGACAGTTCCTTTGTTTCACATTTGAAAGACCGATGGCAGACACTGAAACCCCGTTTCGAAGGACTGACTGCCTGCATCGACAGCCTCGACCAGCTGATACGCCCTCAGGCTATCACCGACCAACAGATGTGGAACCATTTGGAGCCAGCCCGCTTCGATTCATGCACTACTTATGAGTCTGCCATTGCTACCCTGAGGAGCATCTATACCGAACGTATCCAAAAACTGGACGGACTGGTAAAGGGGCTATAAAGATTATAATTTGTTCAAATACCCCCTGATATTCGCCAGTACCTTTTCACTGAGACGGTCAAAAGCCTGACGGGTACGTCCTGTGGAAACCTCCATACAGCGTACGCGGGGATGGCTGAGCAGATGGTTACCTCCCAATGCTCCCACGGTGTCGCAGAAACAAAGATTGTCGGACTGTCCCAACCACTGCAGAAAAGGAGCCTCGTCCCAAGCGGGCGAAAGACCTGTATTAAAAAGAACTTTGTGATTGCCTAAGCGGACAAACTCCTCTTTATGGAGCAACACCGTATTTTTGTTCAAGCAGCAGAAAATCACCTCATTCTTTTCCAACAACTCTCCCAATGCCAAAAAGCTGTAACCTTTTACAGTAGCAGCAGATTTCTCACTGCGGGCAAAATAAGAGACTTCTGCTCCAAAGAATTTCATGGCATCGGCTATCATGCCACCTGATTTGCCCAATCCGACAATACCAACCTTCAGACCGGTGATTTCACGGGGCATCCCCTCCCAAGCCTTCTGCCCGAAACCGTGAAGCAGGCGCACCAGTTCACTCACGACATATTCTACGACACCTTCGTCGCCATAGTCACGTATGCCGGTGACAGTGATACCATGCGCTTCGGCATAGCGTATATCAACATTGGCGCTCTCCGGTGAATAGAGTGAACAACACATACCAATGTATGTCACGGCAGGACACTGCTCTAAAATGGAAGCTGTCAAAATAGATGTATAGCTCAACAATACGGCATCAGCATCACCTATACGCCGAACGATTTCCGCTTCCCCTACAGGAACATCTTCATACATCAGCACCTCTTCGGCAAACTTCTTGAGTTCTTCTTCTGCCGAAGAAATGAGACTGACAGGCTCAATGGCTACTAATTTCTTGAACATTCTTTATTGATAATTTCTAATTCCACAAAAGAAGAGGACATTTCATCATTCATTTTTTTAATACAGACAACGCGGATGACGCAGATTTTATCTTATCTTTATATAATTTATCCGCGCCATCCGCGTCTAAAAAATGAAACAGTAATATTTTGGCACAGTTTCATTTCTTATTTTATGTGATCCGCTATAACATCATAGCAATAAAACCTTCTAAAAAAAACCAACTGACTATTAAAACTATTACTACGGAAAGGCAACCGCCACCTTTGTCATAGCCGCTCCGAATTCCCATCTTAACGGCCAATTCGTCTATATAGTCCTTGGCTTCCTTGAGGCCACACCCCTTGGTTTCTTTGTATTCCTTCACAGCCATAAGCATAGCTCCGCTCTCAATGAGTTCGGCATACGGTCTGTCCTCTTCGGAGACTACATAGCCATTGGGCATAACTTTCGGTTCCATAGCCACATCCTTCTTTATTTCGGCAAGCCGAAAGTATCGCTCAACTCTTTCATCTGGGCATCGCTCATGCCTTCGGGCTCGAATCCCATGTTCTTGGCAGCAATGTAGATGAGGGCAGACTTGTTGAGTACATCCACCTGGTCGAAAGCAGACATGATGTCGGTATCGACAGCGAATACACCATGTTTCTCCCACATTACTACATCGTAGTCATCGTCGATAGCCTTGATGGTGGCATCAGCCAACTCTACGCCGCTGGGCATCAGATAAGGAACCATACCCAATCCACGCGGACAGAAAGCCTTTGTCTCGGGAATCATGCTCCATAACATGCGGGTGGCCACATCCTTCTGCATATACTTCTGACTGTGGGTCAGTGCCACCAGCTCGATAGGATGGGTGTGCAACGATGCACGGTAGGGAGAACCCTTAGCCAACAGATAGTTGTGTACACTCAAGTGTGAAGGAAGTTCAGAAGTGGGCTTCACAGGATTATCGGCAATGATGACATAGCTGGCACAGTCGTCCAGGATGCGGATGATAGAACCATTGTCCATCGGCCAACGGGCGAGGTCGCGCATACGCATCTGGGTACCCTTGCAATAGAAATAGCAACCCTTCAAGTGGGGCAATGTGGTACCAATCTGCATCACGTCGCTGATGGCTGGCATAGCCTTGATTTCGTCGTCGATATACTCGGTAATGTTTACGGTGATGTTGCCTCCATTACGCTCGGCCCAACCTTTCTGCCACAGGTAACCGGCAACCTCTGCTACTTGTCCCACGGCCTTGGCCAGTGCGGGACGATTGTCTAATATACTCATATTCTCTTTTTTTTACTTCAATAATTCAGGAATAAACGTGGAAGCTATCAGCACGATGATACCGATAACCAATACGGTAATGGTCTTCTGAGAACAGCCTTTCCACTCTTTGAGGATGATACCCCACACGTTGGAGAAGGTTACGTTCAATGCCATGAGGATGCAGAAGGCGAGAGTCATCAATGTGGGCGACTCGGTGAGGAATCCTTTACCCAAGGAAAGGCCAAAGAACTGGCTGTACCACAGACCTCCGGCCAATGCACAGAAGATGATATTGTTCACCCATACGTTTCCTTTCTTATAGTCGCCCCATGTCTTGTTCTTGCTGTTCTGATAGAAACAGTAGATGGCATTGGTGACGAATCCGCCAAGAGTGACGAGCAAAGTGGCTGGCAAGGTGCGGAACATCGGGTCGGTGAGTTCACTGAAATTGATGTCTTTACCAAACTCCAGACCTACGTTGAAACAGCCACTCATGAAACCTGCCAACAGGGCGATGGCCAATCCTTTCGGGAAATTGAAATCCTTCACAGCGGCTTTCTTCTCCTCTTCTGAGAGGGAAGCGGCCTTCATACCACCAGCCACACCTATGATGGCAATACCCACAAGGGTAACTACCACACCAAGGATAACGGCAAAGGTCAATGACTCAAGGGCATTCAACTCGGGGAAGAACATATTCAGCAACACGGGGCCCATGATGGTTCCCAATCCGGCACAAGTACCCAGTGCAATGCTCTGTCCCAAGGCTACACCCAGATAGCGCATAGAGAGACCGAAAGTCAAACCTCCAACTCCCCACAATACACCGAAGAATACAGTCATCCAAATATTGAATGAGCTGCCACCGGTGAACAATTCACACAAGCTATGCCCTTCGGGCACTGCCAACAAAGCTCCCAACAAGGGGAACAACAACCATGCGAATACACCCTGTACAATCCAATACGACTCCCACGACCAATCCTTGATCTTGTTGATGGGCACGTAGCAACTTGACTGACAGAAGGCACCGATGGCTATAATCAATAGTCCGATTACTATGTCCATAATATAAAAGACCCCCTCTAACTCCCCTGTAGGGGGGAGAACCCTGTCCTTGCAGAGGAGTTAGAGGGAGGTTGTTTAAGTTTATAATTATTTTTAATAACGATGTTCGAGTCCCCTCCCTACAGGGAGGGTTAGGGTGGGTCCCTTATCTCTTGCTTGTAACCTCAGCTACGTACTTGTCGATTTCTGCGATGAAAGCGTCACCTACAGGTACGTTGTTCTTCAAGCAGAACATGTCGTAGACTGCCTGCCAAGGCATAGCCTTCTGCTCTTCCATAATACCGAGCACCTTGTAGCCTTCGCCTGCAAGTTCATACTTGGCAAGCAAGTCTTTCGGTTCGAGGAGGGCGCGGAGCATGCACTTCTGGGCTGAACGAGAACCAATGACATAAGCACCGATACGGTTGATAGAGCCATCGAAGAAGTCGAGACCGTAGTGTACGCGATCGAGAGCACCTGCACGAACGATTTCGAAGAAGAGTTCCTGAGTAGGATCGTCCATGATAGTTACGTGATCTGAGTCCCAACGAACGGGGCGAGACACGTGGAGCATCAACTCCTTCACGAAAGGCAATACGGCAGAAACCTTGTCGGCAGGAGACTCTGTCGGGTGATAGTGACCGGTGTCGATAGTCAGAATCTTGTCGTACTTAGAGGCGTATGCTGTGTAGAAGTCATGTGAACCTACAGTGAAGCTTTCCAGACCGATACCGAATACTTTACCCTCGATACAATCCTTCATCATAGGAAGTTCCTTAGCAAAGATTTCATCCAATGACTGCTTCAGCAAGCTACGATAGAGACCGTGGTTCACGCTGACGTCCTTACAACCGTCATGTACCCAAAGGTTCATGATACAGGGATCCCCCTGAGCCTCACCCATGGCATTGGCAATCTCACGGCAACGCTTGGTGTGCTCAATCCAGAAGTCACGGATGCCCTTGTCGGGGTTAGAGAGAGAGAGGTTACCGCTCTTCGGGTGAGAGAATGAAGTAGAGTTGAAGTCCAACGGAGTGTTGTTCTCCTTACCCCAGTCAATCCAGCTCTGGAAGTGCTCTATGCCTACCTCATCGCGGTCAACCACCTTGCCTTGGAAGTCACCATAGATTTCGTGAAGGTTCAAACGGTGAGTACCAGGAATCAAAGTTTTAGCTTTGAGAACATCCTGACGGAGTTCGTCGATATTGCGAGCTGCACCGGGGAAATCACCTGTTGACTGGATACCGCCGGAGAGGGCACCTGCCTGCACTTCGAATCCCTTCACGTCATCAGCCTGCCAGCAGTGCATGCTGAGGTGGAAGTCCTGCAACTGTTCCAACACTTTGTCTGTGTCAATACCAAGGGCAGCGTAGCGTTCCTTGGCAATTTCATACGCTTTGATAATCAATTCTTCTTTCATGATAGTTGTTTTCTTACGTTAGTTAATATTTATCAGTTTATTCACTTCGTTACTTCCAAAAATCTCTTGAAGGCTTCGTTCCACACTTCAGTATCCTGCGGAGCAAACTCGGTGGTTTCGATGGACAATGCAATCAGGTGACGCATCTCCTGGATACCGTTGACCATGCCGGCAGCTTTGGCCTGTAGCATGATATTGCCTATGGCTGTTCCCTCCGAAGGTCCGGCCACCACAGGGATTCCCAATGCATTGGCCGTAAACTGATTAAGGACATTATTCTTAGAGCCTCCACCGATAACGTGCAGTTTCTCAATGGCAAAGGGAGCCATCTCCTGCATCCATCCAAACACCTGCTTGTAGCGCAGAGGGAGACTCTCGAATATACAACGTGTCAATTCGCCGTGAGTCTCAGGCACGGGCTGTCCTGTGCGACGGCAGTAATCCTGAATAGCCTCAATCATGCGATCAGGGTTGGCAAAACAAGCATCGTCAGGATTGATGAGACTACGGAAAGCCGGTGCTGCCATGGCCGCTTCGATTAGTTCGGGATACGAATAGTCGGTGGCCCACTCCTTGCGGCAACGTTCAAGCAGCCACATACCACAGATATTCTTAAGGAAGCGAGTGGTACCTTCCACTCCACCCTCGTTGGTAAAGTTCACTTTATAGCTCTCTTCTGTAATGATGGCATCTTTCACTTCGATACCCATCAGCGACCATGTGCCCGAGCTAAGGTAAGCAAAACGTTCGTTCTGAGCCGGCACAGCTGCCACGGCACTACCAGTGTCATGTCCTGCCACTGCAATGACGGGAATGGCACCCAAGCCTGTCTGACGTTGTACTTCCTCGCTCAACGGACCCACCACCTCACCAGGGAAGACGAACCGACCAAACTGTTCTTCTGTCACACCTACAGCTTCCATTAGTTTCTTGTCGAAACGCTTGGTGCGGGGATCCAACATCTGCGAAGTGGAAGCAATGGTGTACTCCGTCACCATGTTTCCGGTGAGCATATAGCTGAGAGCATCGGGAATGAAGAGTATCTTGTCAGCTGCCTCCAAAGCCGAACTCTTGTCTCGCTTGAGGGCATAGAATTGGAACAGGCTGTTGAAGTTAAGGAACTGGATACCGGTAACGTCATACACCTTCTCTTTGGGCACTATGCCAAAGAACTCCTCCATAGCACTGAAAGTATGGGGGTCGCGATAGCAATAGGGACTGCGCATCACACCACCGTCTTTACCGAAGCAGACAAAATCGACGCCCCAAGTATCAATACCAATTGACTCAATCTCAACCCCTTCTTGAGCCACAACCTTCAACCCACGGATGATTTCATGATAAAGCGCATAAATGTCCCAATAGAAATGACCGCCCACTTCAATGATATTGTTGGGAAAGCGTGTCAGTTCGCGCAAGTCGAGGTTCCCCTCCGAGAGTGTACCCAAAATGGTACGCCCGCTGGTGGCTCCCAAGTCCACCGCAAAGAATTTTCTGTCCTTCATGTGTTCCTTTTTCAAATGAATCAATCAAAGGGTACAAAGCACCCACGGTTACTAAAAGTGAACAAAAGTACTTTTTTTCTACCACCCAGCCAATAAGTTTGGCCACTTTTCCATAAGAGAGGAGCAGTTTTAGCGTTTTTTAAGGTAACAATGTGTCCGCACACAGCGAAAAACACGTCCAACAGCCATTCTGACTGGACGAAACATTGGCCACCTCATTTTTTCTATGTACCTTTGCACCAAATTATTAGAACAGAACTATTTTGAAGACTTTCGAAGAGCTTGGAGTATCGGAAGAGATACTCCGAGCAATCACAGAATTGGGTTATGAAGCCCCTATGCCGGTACAGGAGGAGGTCATCCCCTACCTGTTGGGTAACGGTAATGATGTTGTAGCTCTAGCACAGACTGGTACGGGCAAAACGGCCGCTTTCGGTCTGCCGCTCCTGCAGAAAACAAGAGTAGAAGAACCCATCCCACAAGCCCTCATTCTCTGCCCCACCCGCGAATTGTGCCTGCAGATTACCGGTGACCTGAACGACTATTCCAAGTACATCGAACACCTGCACGTACTCCCCGTTTATGGAGGTTCTTCTATTGAGAACCAAATCCGCCAACTGCGCAGAGGAGTGCACATCATCGTGGCTACACCAGGGCGTCTGATTGACTTAATGGAACGCGGTGCAGTCTCCCTCTCCACCATCGAGAACGTAGTAATGGACGAAGCTGACGAAATGCTGAATATGGGATTTACCGACAGCATCAACACCATTTTGGCAGACATTCCACAAGAGCGAAACACTTTGCTCTTCTCCGCTACCATGAGTCCCGAAATTTCCCGAATCAGCAAAAATTATCTTCACAATGCCAAGGAAATTGTCATTGGAACAAAAAACGAAGGAAGCAAGAACGTAAACCACATCTACTACCTCGTACATGCCAAAGACAAGTATCTGGCCCTGAAGCGTATTGCCGACTACAACCCGAAGATTTACGCCATTATATTCTGCCGCACACGATTGGAGACACAGGAGATTGCCGACAAGCTGATACAGGACGGATACAACGCTGACGCTCTGCACGGAGAATTGTCTCAGCAACAGCGAGACCTGACAATGCAGAAGTTCCGCCAACGGCGCATACAGTTGCTTGTGGCTACCGATGTGGCTGCACGCGGGCTGGATGTTGACGACCTGACACACGTCATCAACTACGGACTGCCGGACGACACAGAAAGCTATACACACCGGAGCGGACGCACCGGACGAGCAGGAAAGACCGGTACAAGCATCGCCATCATCCACGTGCGCGAACAGGGAAAAATGCGCAACATCGAACACACCATCGGGAAAAAGTTCATCAAGGGAAACATACCCACCGGACAGGAAATTTGCGAGAAACAATTATATAAAGGTATAGACGACATCGAACGGGTAGAGGTCAACGAAGAGGAAATTGCGCCCTTCCTGCCGGAGGTCTATCGTAAGTTAGAATGGCTCGACAAGGAGGACCTCATCAAACGCATCCTCACCCGAGAACTGAGCCGATTCATCGATTACTACAGTAAGATGCCCGACATCGAGATGCCTGCTGAACGCGGACGAAAGGAGAAAGGGAACGATGGTACACAAGCCACCGGGGGCAAACGAAAAGGAAACCGAAAAGCCGAAGAAGGGTATGTGAGGCTGTTCATTAATTTAGGAAAGACGGACAACTTCTATGCGGCACAGATTATCGATCTGGTAAACCGCCATGTACAGGGAAAACCTCAGATTGGACGCATCGATCTGATGAAGAACTTCTCATTCTTCGACGTGGCTGAAGAGGATGCACGCCAAGTGGTGAAAGCTCTCAATCGCGCCAAAGTGGGCAACCGAAAGGTGGTGGTGGAAATGGCCGACGAAAGTGGGAGTCCCGAAAAGCGTCCCCGCAAGCAAGCGGATTGCAAGGATGCTTCATATAGACCAACCAAGAGAGCGGCAACCGACAAACGAAAGATTGCAGATTTTGATGAACAGGATTCTTTTGAGCAATTCAAGAAAAAATCGAAACGAAAAAACGAAGAAGTTGCTGCCACCAAGCGGAAACCCTCGCGCGAGGAACGCGGATACACTGCTCCGCGAGGACCGAAGCGTAAAGACGACTGGAAACAATTTTTCCAGCACGACGACCGCCCGCTGAAAGGCGATATGCCCAACTTTGAAGAGGAGGGATGGGCACGACGAATTCCCAAGAAAAAGAAATGAGAGTCTGTGACACGGTCAGACATAAGTTGTAAAGAGGGTGAGTCATGTTTATTATGACTCACCCTCCTTACTTATCAGCCGACAAGAGAGGATTACTCTTCTATGCGTTCCAACTTCACAGTGAAGTGACGCATTAACTCTGTCTCCCACACGATTCTCACACCACGTTTGATGCTGCCGCGACGATCATACACATTCTTCAGTGCGGCAGCAATCACATCCATGTGATTGTTCGTATAGACACGGCGTGCAATACACAGGCGAAGCAAGTCAAGTCCGCCGAAACGGTTCTCGCGTGTCACAGGGTCGCGGTCTGCCAGAATGTATCCGATTTCGCAACCACGTACACCTGCCTCTATATACAGTTCAATGGCCAATGTCTGGGCAGGGAATTCCTCCTTAGGCACATTCGAAAGCACCATATCAGCATCCACAAACAGGGCATGTCCACCCACAGGACGCTGATAGGGAATACCGTACTCATCAAGTTTGGCAGCCAAATATTGTACCTGACGAATGCGAGTTTCTATATTGTCCAGTTCCGTGTTCTCATCCAGTCCCACAGCCAAAGCAGCCATGTCACGTCCGTTCATTCCTCCATAGGTCAGATAACCTTCAAAGGGAATACAGTATTTCTTCGCCCCCTCGTACCAGTCCTCGTGGCGCGTGGCGATGAATCCACCCATGTTCACAATGCCGTCCTTCTTAGCACTCATGGTCATACCATCGGCCAAGGAGTAAATCTCCTTCACAATTTCCTTGATGGTCTTGTCAGCATAGCCCTCTTCACGCGTTTTGATAAAGTAGGCATTCTCCACAAAACGAGCAGAGTCGTAGATGACACGCTTGCCATACTTGTCGGCCAATGCACGTACCTCGCGCAAATTCTGCATAGATACAGGCTGTCCGCCGGCGGTGTTGTTGGTGATGGTGATGATGATGAAAGGCACTTTATCAGCATATTCAGCCAATGCCTTCTCTAGCTTCTTCGGGTCCACATTTCCCTTGAAGGGCACCTCCAACTGAGTGTCTTTGGCCTCATCCACCGTACAGTCGAGAGCCGTGGCTTTGCGACTTTCGATGTGTCCTTTGGTTGTATCGAAATGGGAGTTTCCTGGCACTATGTCACCGTTCTTCACCAAGTGACTGAAGAGTACGTTTTCTGCCGCACGTCCCTGATGAGTGGGAATGACATACTCAAAACCCGTCAGACGAGTTATGGTATCCTTCAGTTGAAAAAATGATGCCGAGCCGGCATACGCTTCATCGCCCATCATCATAGCGGCCCACTGACGGTCGCTCATAGCTCCGGTGCCCGAATCGGTAAGGCAGTCAATATAGACCTGATCCGATTTCAACTGGAAGAGGTTGTAATGTGCGTCTTTAATCCACTGTTCGCGTTCTTCGCGAGTACTTTTACGGATGGGTTCAACCATCTTTATTTTCCAAGATTCTGCAAATGGTATTTCCATAATGATTTAATGTTATTTTTAAACGATGCTGCAAAGTTACAACTTAATTTGGAAAAACGACAGAAAATCTGCTTGAGTTTTCAAAAAAGGGAAGCCTCCCTTTCGAGATACAGCACACATTCCCAATAGCAGCAAATCAGCTATTCCGTCAATCATTCTTGCTTCACCCCACCTTCCGCTCTTCAGAGGATGAACTGAAAATCCCTATGCCGTTTTCCAATGATAGGAGGAAAAAATAAATTGTAAAAACTTCCGCATCACACAAAGATTTCCTTCAGAACTTCTAACGAACGAAGTTGGGGAAATCCGGGCAAGTGTAAGCGGTAATATTCATTCAACACTTCGAGACAACGCACGCGTTGCAGACGGTTGAGCGCGAAGAGATGCATATTCTCATAGTTCATGCGCATCATAACACGCACTGAGGCAGCTTCGTCGGGACGTAGAAAATTAGAGTGAAGAGGCTGTCGGAAAACAAACTCTGCATTGAGCATATCGAAATAACACCCCGGACGATAAGCCTCTAAATTGGGATAAAGCCCGAGAAAACGTAAAAGACGCATCAGAAAGACTAAATGAAAATTGGACACGCGCTCCGTTGCACACCCGTCTAACCAACGAATGGAATGCATCAGATAAGTAAAAAGCGGACGATTGGTTCCCTCCTCGCGAAGGGCATGATGAAGAAATTCACCCAAAAAAAGAGTGATAGCCAACTTGTATGGGTCTGTCGAAAGAGTATGGAGCGGATGAAGCAGACGAGCCTCTGTAATGCGGCGTAACTGGGCGGTGTTGCGTCCCTCGGCATCCACCTCCACTATAGAGAGCGGATGAAAAAGCGAACTGCGCACACCTCCCCTTCTCCCGCGGGACACCTTAATAATATAAGATAGACGTCCGGAAGCCTCGGTATAGATATTTACGATGTGCGACGATTCGCCATATTTCAAGCAATGCAGCACCACACCAGCAGTCTTGTCTGTCATAGTTTCTCTACTTGTATCCGTAATGTTTGCAAAGCTACAAGAAAAAATAGAGAAAAACAAGAAAATTGACGTTTTATGATACAACCAACCCATCCAAAGAAGAAAAGAACAGTTTTTAACAAAGCAGAAAATCGCTGGAAATCAACATAATAAATAACACAACAAGTTTTTGAATAAAAAAAATCCCCACAAAAGTTTTGCAGATTAAAAAATAGTCCGTACCTTTGCATCCGCAAATGAGAAATATGTCTCATTCACATACCGCGAAAGTGGATTCAGGATGGCCCGTTCGTCTATCGGTTAGGACGAGAGATTTTCATTCTCTAAAGAGGAGTTCGACTCTCCTACGGGCTACAATAAGTAACAAGATTTTTAAAAGAACAATTTTAAGAGATTAGTCGAGATGGCAAATCATAAATCATCTATCAAGAGAATCAGACAAGAGGAGAAGAGAAGACTCCACAATAGATACTACGGTAAGACAATGCGTAACGCTGTGCGTAAATTGCGCGCCACACACGACAAAGAAGAAGCTTTGGCATTGTATCCAAAAGTACAGAAGATGTTGGACAAGTTGGCAAAGACGAACCTTATCCACAAGAACAAGGCTGCCAATCTGAAATCAAAATTATGCGCACACATCAGCAAATTGGGCTGATTGACAGAAGGAAGCATATAGTTACACAAGATATACACACAAAGAAAGGACTGTGTCATGAAAATGACGCGGTCCTTTTTTATTTTCCCCTTTTTTCTTTTTCTTTTTTTTGCCTGTGTGACAAAAAATACGTATCTTTGTTCGCTTTTGTACCCCACCCCCAAAAGCACAGGCGAAATAAAAAAGCAATCAAACTGAATCAAGGAAAATATGGCTGAAGAACAACAGACTATGAACAACGGAGCTGACTACTCTGCCAGTAACATCCAAGTACTCGAAGGCTTGGAAGCTGTACGTAAACGCCCTGCCATGTACATTGGCGACACCGGCGAAAAGGGATTGCACCACCTGGTGTACGAAGTGGTCGATAACTCCATCGACGAAGCCCTCGCTGGATACTGTACACACATCGAAGTGACCATCAACGAGGACAACTCCATCACCGTACAGGACAACGGTCGCGGTATCCCCGTAGATATGCACCCGAAGGAACACAAGTCTGCTTTGGAAGTAGTAATGACTGTGTTACACGCAGGAGGAAAGTTCGACAAAGGCTCTTACAAGGTGTCGGGAGGTCTGCATGGTGTGGGTGTGTCGTGCGTGAACGCACTCTCTACCCGAATGGTTACACAGGTACACCGCGATGGCAAGATACACCAACAGGAATATTCCTGCGGAAAACCCGTAACAAAAGTAGAGGTTGTGGGAGAGACCGACATCACCGGTACACGCCAACAATTCTGGCCCGACCCGGAAATCTTCAATATGACTACCGAATACAAGTACAACATTCTGCAAGCACGCTTGCGCGAACTCGCTTATCTGAATGCCGGCGTTACCATCACCCTGACAGATCGACGAGAAACCACAGAAGACGGAAACTTCAAGCAGGAAGTATTCTACTCGGAAGAGGGATTAAAGGAGTTCGTACGCTTCCTCAACTCATCTTACGACAAGCTCATACAGGATGTCATCTATATCAACACTGAGAAGCAGGGAGTGCCCATCGAATGCGCCATCATGTACAATACATCCTACCGCGAAAACCTGCATTCTTACGTGAACAACATCAACACCATCGAAGGTGGTACACACGAAGCCGGATTCCGCATGGCACTGACCCGCACACTCAAGAAATATGCCGAAGACAGTAAGGCACTGGAAAAAGCCAAGGTGGAAATTGCCGGTGAAGACTTTCGCGAGGGACTCATAGCCGTCATCTCCGTAAAAGTAGCCGAGCCGCAGTTCGAGGGACAGACCAAAACCAAGTTAGGAAACAACGAAGTGACAGGCGCTGTACAACAGGCCGTTGGCGAAGCCCTCGCTTACTACTTAGAAGAGCACCCGAAAGAAGCTAAAGTCATTGTAGATAAAGTGGTGCTGGCCGCCACTGCACGTATCGCCGCACGAAAGGCTCGTGAAAGCGTACAACGCAAGAGCCCTATGAGTGGAGGCGGACTGCCGGGCAAATTGGCCGACTGCTCATCACGCGACCCGGAGAAATGCGAACTCTTCCTCGTGGAGGGAGACTCTGCCGGTGGTTCGGCCAAGCAGGGACGGAGCCGTGAATTCCAGGCTATCCTGCCGCTGCGCGGTAAAATCCTGAACGTAGAGAAAGCCATGTGGCACAAAGCTTTCGAAAGCGACGAGGTAAACAACATCATTCAGGCATTGGGCATACGTTTCGGTGTAGATGGAGAAGACAGCAAAGTGGCCAACATCGAAAAGATACGCTACAACAAGGTAATCATCATGACCGATGCCGACGTCGATGGACGACACATCGACACACTCGTCATGACACTCTTCTACCGCTATATGCCGCAACTTATCCAAGGCGGACACCTCTACATCGCCAACCCACCCCTCTACCTCTGCAGCAAGGGTAAGGTGAAGGAATATTGCTACACGGAGGAAGACCGTATGCGATTCATCGAACAATACGGTGGAGGCAGCGAGGGAGGCATACACACACAGCGCTACAAAGGTCTTGGTGAAATGAACCCCGAACAATTGTGGGAGACGACAATGAACCCCGAAAACCGTATTCTCAAACAAGTAAGTATCGAGAATGCCGCTGAGGCCGACTACATCTTTTCCATGCTGATGGGTGATGACGTGGCTCCCCGCCGCGACTTCATCGAGAAGAATGCCACTTACGCCAATATAGACGCGTAACCAAAATCGCAGATTCAACAATTTCAGACGCGGATAATACGGATTGCTCATCTATGCCTGTCAGGTAATGATATATCCGTATTATCCGCGTCATTTGCGTTTGGAACAATCAGATTATCATTCACAACTTGGGATAAAGCCATCCGACAAGGCTCTCAGCAAACAAAAGGCGTGCCGAACCCGACACGCCTTTTGTTTGCTGAGAGCAGTATTTCCGAAATATTTATTTCTTCTTTTTCTTTCCGTTCTCGTCCAAGCCATAGACATAGCCGTAGCCATAGCGCTTGTAGCTGTAGTTATAACCATAACGTTTACCATAGCCATATTTGCTGGCACCGTAATAGCTGCCCTTCTCCAAATCCACATCATTGATAACAAGAGACATATTGGGAAGTTTCTCTTCAGCCTTCAGTTGGTTGATAAACTCGAAGTCTCCCTTCGGGGTATATCCTGCACGACATACGTAGATAGAGGCACTGGCCACACGTCCCACAAGCAACGTATCTGCCACAAGCCCCACTGGAGCCGAGTCGATGATGATGTAGTCATACACCTCAGAGAGGTATTCAAATGCCTTGTCAAGGTTCTCTTTAGCCAGAAGCTCAGCCGGGTTGGGAGGAATGATGCCGGCAGGGAGCAAATCAAGATTGGCCGACACACCGGAATTCATAATCTGACTGAATAGCAATTCCTTGTTGTTGGCATCACCGGCCAAGAATGTAGTGATTCCACGCTTCTTGTCAGTAAGTTTGAACAGGTCAACCAAACGGGGCTTGCGGATATCCAGACCGCAAAGCACCACTTTCTTTCCCAACAACGCCAATGAAACTGCCAAGTTGGAAGAGACAAAGGTCTTTCCCTCGCCCGACTGGGTAGATGTGAAAAGCACAATTTTCTTTTCCGCATCAGCCAGCACAAAGTTCAGGTTCGTACGGATGGCACGGAAAGTTTCAGCCATCAGGTCGTTGCTGTCCTCACGTACTACCACGGCACGTTCACCCTTCTCCAAATCCTTGGCACGAGGTACCTCACCCAACACACTGACAGCAGAGAGTCTGTCCACATCAGCACGGCTGGTTACCTTGTAGTTGAGCAGATTCATAAGATAAATGATACCAGAAGGAATAGCCAGTCCCATGACAAACGCTATCAGCCAAATCATCGAGCGCTTGGGTGAAACGGGAATGTCCTCGGCCAAAGCATCGTCAATGATTTTGGCATTGTCTGCCGTAGCTGCCAGCGCAATGGAGTTCTCTTCACGCTTCTGCAACAGCATCAGATAGAGTGCCGACTTGATTTCCTGCTGGCGCATGATTCCCGCCAGCTCACGCTCTTGCGTAGGAGCGCTGCTGATACGCCCGCTGAACCGGTTCGCTTCGCGTTCTATGTCGCGCTTGGAGATGGTCAATCCCTTCTGCAAGTTGGTCACAGCAGTCTTCACATTGTCCAACAATCCTTCTACGATGGTTGTCACGCTCACTACAGCCGGATTGCTCTCCGATGCCGTACGCATCAACCGGTTACGTTCCAACACCTGACCGTTGTAAGCATTGATTGCCTGAGTGAGCGAAGCATCAGTCAGGCCAATGTTTGCCGGCAACACTTCAAACTTGCTCTTCGGGTCGAAGACACGCTCTGCCAACATCTCCACCAGACGGAGCTGGGTATTGACATCCACAAGTTTCTTTTCGTAGTCCGACCCTTCGCGCAAAGCCAACTCAGCATCACTGGTCAGGTTCACCAGTCCGGCTTTCTGCTTGAACACCTGCAAGTCGCTTTCCGTTGCATCCAGGTCTTTTCCTACCAGTACGATACGCTCGTCAATGAACGCTTCGGTATTTTTTGCCACCTGATTCTTATCCTCATTGGCATCCGCATTATAGATTTCAATCAGTTTGTTCAAGAAGTCTTCTCCACGACGGCGGTTGGTGTTGACCAACGAGATGACGGCTACCGAAGTGGTCTTCGAAGTAGGTTCCACTGTCATGCTTGCCAAGTAACCCTTGGCCACTTTCAACGGCGGCGCGATATATACCAGCAGTTTCTTATCCGGATTGAGAGGATACATCTCGTTGCGGCTGATAATCAATTTTCCGTTCGGAGTTTCCAACAGGAAAGGCAATGTCTTGGTCTCCTGTTCCAATTCTATCTTCTCACCTTCTTTGTCGTAGGTCGTACACTCAATGCTGAAGACACTGTCCGGACTAGTAGTGATGGCCAGCGAATAGCCGTACATAAGGTCGGCCACCTTGTCGTGTTCAAGGTCCACTTGAATGGGCGTAGCCCTGTACAAGTCGCGTTTGCCGATGCTTCCCTTCTCAATGTACGTCGTATAGATTTTCAAATCCATTACCACGTCCTTCACCAACGATTTCGTCTGCAACACTTCAATCTCGTTGTCTATACCACCCGTCGAACTGAGGAATCCCAAGTCTTCCAAGGCTACCATCTCACTGGTGTACCCTCCCTTCTTGGTATCCTTAATCATGATTTTGGTCGTAATCTTGTAAACAGGCGTTTTATAGCGCAGATAGACAAAGGCTACCGCCATACAAAGGATGACAGAAGCGGCAAACCACTTCCAATGCATCAGGAAAATGGAAATCAGCGATTGGAAATCTATACCCTCTTCTTCCTCTTTCGCGTAAGCGTCGTTATAAGAATTGTCCTTCATAATGTATTATTCTTCGATTCGTTTATTTCAAGATGTTATACAATAGGGATGTCAATGAAATCATAATGGATGTAGCCGAGAACCACAGGGTCGTACTGCTACCGATGTCAGAATTCTTGGCTTTGGCCTTGTTTGGTTCGACATAAAGCACGTCATTCTGCTGGAGATAATAATAAGGTGAAGTGATGATGTTGGCATCATTCAGATTCAGTGCGACAACTTCCTTACGCCCTTGGGCATCCTCACGAATCAGTTTCACCCCGTCACGCTTACCGTAGATAGTAAGGTCTCCGGCCAAAGCAAGTGCCTCGAAGATATTCACCTTCTCGTTAGAGATGGTGTATGTATTCGGGCGGGCAACCTCGCCGAGCACTGAAATCTTGTAATTGATCATACGCACATTGACGATATACTTGTCATCGCTGAAGTAGGGGCGCAGACGCTGGCGGATTACCTCCTCGGCCTCACTCTTCGTCAGTCCGCCCACATGCACGGTCCCCAACGAAGGGAATTCAATGTCTCCATTGTTGTCCACCAGATAGCTCATCAGCGACGGCTGGGTAGTCAGGTTCTTACTGTGTGTGTTGATATTCGACTGGATGACCAGATTATAGGGAGCTGCAGTTTCGGGATTCTCGCTGTTTACTGTAATCGTCAACAAATCCTTTGGCATAATGCGTGCATCATACAGGTCGCTCACCTGCTGCACATTCTTCAATTCGTCACTATTCTGGATATAGGGCACTTGCTTGTAGCTGGTACAAGCCCCCAACGTCAGAAGCACAAACAGCAACGGAAAGAAATTCTTACTCGCAATTCTCATATTCTTTTTCTTCAATTTAGTTATTACACCTTTAATGTTTTTCTTATATCCTCGTTGTGTATATATACTTTCATTCTGTATCAATAAGCCATCTTCTCATTATGGAGCAACATATTGCGCACCGTCAGCCACATGATGCGGATGTCAAGCCAGAAGGTCCAATTCTCCAGATACCAGATATCTTTCCGGACACGCTCCTCCATCTGATAGAGTTCCTTCGTCTCACCACGGCATCCGCACACTTGTGCCCAACCGGTAATGCCCGGCTTCACCAGATGGCGGACCATATATTTGTTAATCAGTTCCGAGTACTCTTCCGTATGCTTGAGCATATGCGGACGGGGGCCAACCAACGACATATCCCCCATCAGTACATTGATGAACTGAGGCAACTCATCAATATTCGTTTTACGCATGAAATCACCGAATTTGGTCTTGCGCGGGTCGTGCTCGGTCGCCTGCAGAGTGTCAGCTTGGGCATTCACCTTCATGCTGCGGAACTTATAGCAGTAGAATTCCTCGCCATTCAGTCCGTTCCGTTTCTGTTTGAAGAATACCGGTCCCGGAGACGTGATTTTGATAATCACCGCCACGATGAGATAGACGAAGGGGAAAATTGTAAAGAGGAACAACGACGAACATACCAGGTCGAACAGGCGTTTGACAAACCGGTTGCCAAACTGCTGGAGCGGTTCCTCGCGTATATATAATATAGGTACATCTCCCAAAAGTTCCATGTTCATGCGTCGCTTCAAGTAGTTACGCACATTGGGCACACTGTAGAATCGTACCACATGATTCTCGCAATAGTTGATAATGGCCCGGATTTCTTTCTCTTTGTCGGAGGTCAGACAGCAATAGACATCCTGCACCCTCACATTTTCCGGAGCCTCCAGATACGGGATGACATCGGCCACCGGCCCCAACCAAGGAATCTTGTCCGGGAAGAGCGGATTCTTACTGTCGTTGAAATAGCCCAACACACGATAACCGCACGACGGGTCACCCATCATCTCGCTGTACAGTTCCAACATATTGGCATTGGCTCCCACAAAAACGACCGAATGCGTGTTACGTCCCATCCGGCGCATCTGTTTCACCACAAAACGTGAAGTCAGGCGGGAAACGAAAAGTGAGAAGCACAGCAACGCAAAGAAGAGAAAGTTCTTGTCCAAATCGAGCAATGCATGGTCCAAGAAACCGGTACAGATCTCTGCCAGGAGGGCAAAAGCCACCACCGTAGAGAACACCCTCCGCACAATCTCATCAGGACGCACTTTGTACATCTGCAGGATAGGAGGAAATATCGTCACACAGAACAGGTAACACAGATTGTATATCAGACAAAGTTCTTTGATGCTTTCCGACTCCCAATGAGGCATCCAAGTGGCACGCCCCGTGTAGAAGAACAAGAAAAGCAGATTGAGCACCACAATATCGAGAGCCACAACCATCCATTTGATTACATTGTTGATTTGAGAAACCTGCCTCATAAGAAAAGTATTTTAATCGTACGATATTACCAAAACGGGACAAAGATATGAATTTTTTCTTATTCAAGACAAAAAAAACCTTTTTTTTATTCTTTCGCCCTATCTGTTTTTACATTTCAGCCATCCGAGCCGCCAAAAAGACAGGTTTTGCAGCATTTTTTTTTCTCTTACATCGGCAAATTGGATTTAAACCCGTATCTTTGCGCACGACAATGCGATTTCAGTCGTGACACATCATCTTAAAACAGTAAAAGACAATGAGCATATTTTCTAAATTATTCGGAAAGAAAGAGTCTGAGGAAAGCGAAAAAGTGGGCGGAATGCAGGATTTCATGACACTCATCCGCGTGTATTACCAATCGGCCATGGCAAGCAGTTTAGGAATCACCAATCTGGGATTCCTGCCAGATATGGCGGCCTTCAAGCGGTCGTTGAAAATCCCCACCCAGAACAACAAACTGGGCATAGCCGAGAAGAGCCGGTGCAAAAAGATGCTGTCCCAGATTTACGGTATGAGCGACGGTTTTTTCAAAGAGATTGATGCCAGCATCAAGAAGAACTGCCGCAATGCCAACGACATCAAGAACTACCTGTTCCTCTTCCAGGGATTCAGCAACGATCTGATGACACTCATGGGCAACCTCATGCAGTGGAAAATCCGTCTGCCGGGATTCATGAAGAAAGCCCTCTACTCCCTTACGGAGAAAACCGTCAACGACATCCTGACCAAAGACAACTGGAAAGACAATGCCGTGCGCGTCACCTGTCTGAACATCCGGAAATACCAGCACACCTTGGGCTACAGCCAACAGTGGATGACGGAGTATGCCCACCGCATCATCACATTGGCGAAGAAAGAAAAACAGCCCAAAGAAGAAATCTAAATGTGAAAAAAGAATAAAAGAAAAGTTGTTATTTTCACTATTCGGACAAACATACCTATATTTGTGTAGAATTTGGCATAGCAATGACCGACGAAGAGAGAAATCGACTGAGCACATTCGAGGCGAGGCTGCGGCAGCTGATCTTCCTGCACGACGATTTGAAAGCCAGGCACGCCACGCTCCAACAGGCATTGGTTGAGAAGGAGCGGATGCTGGAGGAGTTGCAAGAGAAACATCGCGAATTGGAAAACAGTTATGCCGATCTGAAACAGGCAAGGATTATCAGTATCCACGACAACGACGTCGCTGATACAAGACAACGGTTATCCAAGCTGGTGCGGGAGATAGACAAATGCCTGAAGCTGTTGAACGGATAGATAATGACAACAGGGAGAAGCAAGGCATGAACGACGATAAAAATTTGTTGAACATCCAACTGCGAGTGGCCGACATCCTTCTGCCGCTTACGGTGAAGAGGGACGAGGAAGAGTTCTATCGAGAAGCTGCAAAAAGAATCGACATCCTGTTGAACACCTACAGAGGAAACTTCCCCGAACAGAGCCGGGTGGAATACCTGATAATGGTAGCGTTGCACCTTTCTGTTGCGTGTGTGAAACTTGAACGGAAAAACGACACACTCCCTTTCACTACGAAGATAGAGGAACTCACCCGGATGTTGGAGGATTACCTTAAAAAGGATACAGAATAAACGGTTTGCTCGTCGGAGATACGGGAAAAGAATCATCGCACCATTCCACTTGCGGAGCTGCAAAGCTCCGGAGCAGAAGGGTGCGTTTTTTATTTATACATAATTAAAAACATTAAAAACAAAAGAATGACAGGTATAATCATAGCAAGTGTATGTGCTGCCGGTGTAGGATATATTATCGGCTACACTCTCTACAAGACAGCACTGAAGAAAAGATGCGAAGGCATTCTGAAGAAAGCAGAAGAAGAGGCCGAAGTCATCAAAAAGAACAAGCTGTTGGAAGTCAAGGAGAAATTCCTGAACAAGAAAGCCGAATTGGAAAAGGAGGTGGCTGCACGCAACCAGAAAATCCAGCAGGCAGAAAACAAGCTGAAACAGCGTGAGATTTCCCTCAACCAACAGCAGCAGGACCTGCAACGCAAAAAGGCAGAGACAGAGACCATCAAGAGCAACCTGGAAGCGCAACTCACCATCGTGGACAAGAAGCAGGAAGAGCTCGACCACCTGCAGACACAGGAGCGCGAAAAGCTGGAGGCCATCAGCGGACTGACGGTGGAAGAGGCCAAAGAACGCCTGGTGGAGTCACTCAAAGAAGAGGCCAAGACACAGGCCGCATCCTACATCAACGACATCATGGACGAAGCCAAAATGACCGCCAACAAGGAGGCCAAGCGCATCGTCATCCAGAGCATACAGCGTGTGGCTACGGAGACAGCCATCGAAAACTCCGTCACCGTGTTCCACATCGACTCTGACGAGGTGAAGGGACGCATCATCGGACGCGAAGGACGAAACATCCGCGCACTCGAGGCCGCCACAGGAGTAGAAATCGTTGTGGACGACACGCCCGAAGCCATCGTCCTCTCAGCTTTCGACCCCGTACGCCGCGAAATCGCCCGCCTCGCACTGCACCAGTTAGTGACCGACGGACGCATACATCCCGCCCGCATCGAGGAGGTAGTGGCCAAAGTGAAAAAGCAGGTGGAGGAAGAGGTCATCGAGACCGGAAAACGTACAACCATCGACTTGGGTGTACACGGTCTGCACCCCGAACTGATACGCATCATCGGAAAGATGAAGTACCGCTCTTCTTACGGACAGAATCTTCTGCAGCATGCCCGCGAAACGGCAAACCTCTGTGCCGTGATGGCCAGCGAATTGGGGCTCAACCCCAAAAAGGCCAAGCGGGCCGGACTCCTTCACGACATCGGCAAGGTGCCCGACGAAGAGCCAGAGTTGCCACACGCAATCTACGGTGCCAAGTTGGCTGAGAAGTTCAAGGAGAAGCCGGACATCTGCAACGCCATCGGCGCACACCACGACGAGATGGAGATGACCAGCCTGCTGGCCCCCATCGTGCAGATATGCGATGCCATCAGCGGTGCACGTCCTGGTGCACGTCGCGAAATCGTGGAGGCATACATCAAGCGCCTGAACGACTTGGAGCAGTTGGCCATGAGCTATCCGGGTGTGACGAAGACCTATGCCATCCAGGCTGGCCGCGAACTGCGTGTCATCGTAGGAGCAGACAAGATTGACGACAAACAGACCGAAAGTCTCAGCAACGAGATTGCCAAGAAGATTCAGGACGAGATGACCTATCCCGGACAAGTGAAAATCACGGTCATCCGCGAAACACGCGCAGTAAGTTTCGCAAAGTAGAAGCTCCCCAAGACAGAAAATACTCATTGTCTTCATAGCGACGCAGATTGGCGCCGGCTCTCCGCCAAGGAGGCCACGCGTTAATCTGCGTTAATTTTTATCCTCAAAGCGACACGCAACCAAAAGATTCTCCTATCTTTGCAAACACATAACCCATGGGCTTGACTGGATTTGACAGCGGGCAGAAATGGTACGTAAGCATGCAGTGCGCCGATGATCGGCACTTTAATCCCGGTTGTCAAAGATTTATCTGGCGAAAACAACTACGCTCTCGCTGCGTAATCGAAGCACAGTAGATTACCTTTATTCTCTTACAAGGTAGGAGAACGAGACATCACTCGGAAGCTGTGGTTCCGAAGCGTTCCGGCCCAGTGGTGCAGTCAAATCGGAAATAGCATGAGCCTCGTCTCGCGGCTCTTGTGAAACTCATAGAGACTAAGGTTCAAGTGGGTGGCTCCGGTCTTGCTTGGGCACGAAAACCGAAGGCGGAGATAAGCATGTAGAAAGCGTATGGTTTCCTCGTTTGGACGAGGGTTCGATTCCCTCCAGGTCCACCCGATGGCGACGGACTCGTGCCAAAGCCGCTTTCAGGCACGGATTACACAGACGACACGCACAAGCCACACGGCGACAGTTCCGCTGCAGTCTGCGAAATCCGTGCCTGAATTGTAATTACGACATACCAAAGGAAAAAGACAATGAAAAGAAAACTGCTCCATCTCTTGTGGACTATCCTGTTTCCGGCTGTTTCATTGACGGCACAGGAGGCCAAGCATGTGTTTGTCAATATGCCCGACTCCATCCTGCCCCTGCTGACCCCAATCAACAGGGCAGACTGCATCGACTTTCTGGAAAGCAACATGCAGGCACTGGTAAAGAACCGTTTCGACCAGATGTCGGAGATGACGCACCTCACCGGCGACTACCTATCCCTGTCACTCTCTCCACAGAGCACGTTCGAGCTCAAGCTGCTCCCCCTCAACGACTCCACCCGCATCATCTGCACCGTGCAGACTGTCCGCAGCCAGGCGTGCGACAGCCGCATCGCATTCTACACCACCGGTTGGGAAGAACTTCCTGCCGCCGCTCACCTGCCGGAGATTCCTCAAGCCGCCGATTTCCTGCCCGACAGCCTGTCCGCAGCCGTCGCCGACACACTCAGCTATTCCTGGGAAAGCCTCCGCAACGAGGCAGACATCCTGCTGATGCACGCCACGTTGGCAGACAGCACCACCACACTGACATTCACCTACACCACCCCCGACTATATGCGCACAGAGTCAGCCACACGCATCCGTCCGCTGCTCAAGGCAGCTTCGCTCCACTACGACTGGACCAACGGAGCGTTTGTCCGCCGCAAGAATGAAGAATGACACACAAACCCACAAAGATACAAGACGAAAAGATGAAAAGCAAACTGATGACAAGCGGGGTCATGCTGCTATTTGCCGCAATGGCCCAGGCACAAGCCCCCACCGAGTGGCCTGTTGTAGAGACTGAGGCGCGCCCCGCCGCCCGCTGGTGGTGGATGGGCAGTGCCGTAGATAAAGAGGGACTGACCCACAACCTCGAAGCATACGCCGGGAAGGGGATGGGCACCGTAGAGATTACCCCCATCTATGGAGTGATTGGCAACGAGGCTAATGATATCGACTACCTGACTCCGAAGTGGATGGAGATGCTGAACCATACGATGAGTGAAGCAGAGCGGTTGGGAATGAACATCGATATGAACAACGGTACCGGTTGGCCTTTCGGTGGCCCCGAGGTGAGCATCGGGGATGCCGCCACACGTGCCTTGTTCCAGACCTATACTTTACAAGGCGGTCAGGCGTTGGACGAGCCGGTGGTGGTGAACGACCGCAAGCAGAAGGATGTGGCCCGCTTGGGCTGCCTCATGGCATACGGCCCCAATGGCAAGATTGTGAACCTGACCAAGAAGGTGGCGGCTGACGGCAAACTTGCTTGGACGGCTCCGGCCGGTGGCGAGTGGACCCTCATAGCCCAGTTCACCGGCAAGACCCTGCAGAAGGTGAAGCGTGCCGCTCCCGGTGGCGAGGGATATGTGATGGACCATCTCGACAAGGGTGCCGTGAAACGCTACCTGGCCAAGTTCGACAAGGCATTCAAGGAGAATGGCCTGAAGCAGATACCCAACAACTTCTTCAACGACTCTTATGAGGTGTATGGCGCCGACTGGACTCCCACCCTGCTGGCAGAGTTTGCCAAGCGCCGGGGGTATCGCCTGGAAGACCACTTCCCTGAGTTCCTCGACGAAGCCAAGGGTGCAGCCCGCACCGATGCCACGGCCCGCATTGTCAGCGACTACCGCGAGACAATGGGCGAACTGCTCTACGAGAACTTCACCCGCCAGTGGACCGGGTGGGCACACAAGCATGGCAGTCAGACGCGTAATCAGGCACACGGTTCGCCCGGCAACCTTATCGACCTCTATGCTGCCGTGGATGTGCCCGAGTGCGAAGGCTTCGGACTCTCCAACTTCGGCATCAAGGGACTCCGTCAGGACACCCTCACCCGCAAGAACGATTCCGACATGTCCATGCTCAAATATGCCTCTTCGGGTGCCCACCTTACCGGCAAGCCGCTCGTCTCTTCCGAGACCTTCACTTGGCTTACCGACCATTTCCGCACCTCACTCTCGCAGTGCAAGCCCGACATCGACCTGATGTTCCTCTCCGGAGTGAACCACACCTTCTTCCACGGAGCCACCTACACACCGAAGGGCGAAGCCTGGCCGGGATGGAAATTCTATGCTTCGGTGGATATGACTCCCACCAACAGCATCTGGCGCGATGCCGGAGCCTTCTTCGACTACATCAGCCGTTGCCAGTCGTTCCTGCAGATGGGACAGCCCGACAATGATTTCCTCGTCTATCTCCCTGTCTATGACATGTGGAACGAACAGCCCGGCCGGATGCTCTCTTTCGACATCCATGGTATGCACAAGCGTGCACCCAAGTTCATCGAGACGGTGAACAGCATCATGGCTGCCGGTTACGATGTGGATTACATCAGCGACAACTACATCCGCTCAACCCGTTGCGAGGGTGGTATGCTGAAGACCGTGGGCGGCACCAGATACAAGGCCATCATCATCCCTGCCGTGAAGCGTATGCCGACCGACATCCTGCAGAAGCTCATCACGTTGGCCGAACAGGGTGCCGAGATTGTTTTCGTAGGCAACTATCCCGAGAGCGTGCCCGGATACAGCAACCTGGCCAAGCGTACGGCACAGTTCGACCGGTTGTTGGCCCGTCTGCCCGAGGCCGACTTCGGCAAGGTGGAGAAGCAGGCCCTGAAGAAAGGCCAGATTATCACCGGCAGCGACTATGCACAGACCCTTGCGGCTACAGGTGTTGCCAACGAAATGATGAAATCGCAGTATGGTCTCCAGTACATCCGTCGTACCAATGCCGAGGGACATCACTACTTCATCTCCTCACTCCAGCCCAAGGGCGTGGATGGCTGGATAGACCTGGCCGTACCTGTGAAGAGTGCCCTTATCTTTGACCCCATGACCGGCAAAGTGGGCAAGGCCGAAGTGAATGGCAAGAGTGTGCGCCTGCAGCTGGCGTCGGGCGAGAGTGTCATCCTGAAAGTCTTTGCCGACAAGGAGGTGGAGGCCGACGCCTGGGCCTACTACGCACCGCAGCCTGTCAGCCTGAGCATCGATGGCGGTTGGACACTCAGCTTCCCCGAGAGCGAACCGGCCATCAGCGGTATATATAATATAGGTACACTCGGCTCGTGGACAGAGCAGGACATCCCGAATGCCACCGTCAACATGGGGGCCGGTCTCTATCGTGTAGAGTTCGACCTGCCGGCCATGACGGCCTCCGAATGGCAGCTCGACCTCGGCGATGTGCGCGAGAGTGCCCGCATCCGCATTAACGGACAGGAGGTGGCTACCCTGTTTGCCGTACCCTTCCGTACCCTGGTGGGCCGGTATCTGAAACCCGGCAAGAATGTGTTGGAGGTGGAGGTGACCAACCTGCCGGCCAACCGCATTGCCGAGTATGACCGCCAGGGCATCAAGTGGCGCAAGTTCAAGGACATCAATGTGGTGGGCATCAACTACAAGAAGGGTGGCTACGGCCAGTGGCACACCATGCCCAGCGGATTGCTTGGCCCTGTGAAGCTGGTGCCGATGGATTGAGGGCGTAACGAGGCCCGAAGGAGGATTGACTAGATGTCAATCCGTGCCGAAGTGAGGGGAGCACAGTACTCTGTGCGACGGAGGTAAGACCACCGCCCCCCCCAACACCCTGTGGGCGAAGGGGGGAGGGAGTTCAGAAAAGACCATCAAACTCTTCCGTTTGATGGTCTTTTCTTGTATCTGCAGCTTCAAATTATAGAAAAATCACCAGAAATTCTATAATCTGAATCACAGATTATATAATCTGGGTCACGGAATATATAATCTGAATCACGGATTATATAATCTGTGATTCAGATTATAGAATTGATTGGCGCTCTTATCTTTTTTCCAAGGGGATATCAAGAAGTTACGGAGACCCTCCTGAAAAAGGTGTGCCAAAAATAGATTCAGGACGGATGACACGGACTCCGTCCTTCCGGGTTGCAAGCGAAGGGACGAAGACGGAAGAAAGCAGGAGGTTATAAAATTCAGGAAAAGCGTCCTGAAATCTTAATTATCTATAAAATAAGACAGCGTTAAGCATTATTAACAAAACGGGGGGGGTAATTTCAAGACTTTTTAGCACATTTGCAGCCGATTATACACTTGCCCTACCTGTGTAGGGCACAGAGGTGTGATTATGCACCTTTGCTGACTATGAATTTTCTCCAGACACCATGAAACAGACCAGACGGTTTTTCGGATTCATCGCTGCCGCACTGCTCGCCACGGGCGCGTGGGCGCAAATGAGGTTTTCGTATTCCGGAGGCATCGCTGCCGAGGAGTCCGGACTCGCCGATGGCAGCACATTGGTGCAACTGCCCTCAGGCATGGGGCTGAACAGCGGCTTCATCACCGGTGCCACAGTGGACGGGCAGCCGGTGCAGCTCGACGACATCACCCCCCATCCGGCAAAGACCTTCATCGCCGGTGGCGAGATAGAGACCTTCGTCTATGGCGGCAAGGCCTATTCGTTCCGCTTTGTCACCGGCGGATACACAGCGTACCTCTTTGCCTACTTCAATGGCAACGAGCAGTGGCAAGAGCAGATATGCTTTGCCCTCAGCCGCGACGGATTCAGCTATACCCCACTCAACGGCGGCAACCCCGTCATCGCTTCCGACACCATTGCACAGAAGAAGGCCGTGCGCGACCCCCACATCCTGCGGGGCGAGGACGGCTGCTACTATATGGTGGTGACGGACATGAAGTCGGGCGACGGATGGTCTTCCAACGACGGACTGGTGCTGCTCCGCTCTGAGAACCTGACAGACTGGGAGCACACGGCCATCGACTTCCCCACCACGTGGCCCGACCGCTTCGACCGCGAGACACTCACACAAGTGTGGGCCCCGCAGACCATCTACGACCCCGAGGCCGGAAAGTATATGGTATATTACACCATAGGCGAAGAGGACACACACTACAAGATCTACTACTCGTATGCCAATGCCGACTTCACGGAGCTGACCGAGCCCCAAGTGCTCTACGACCACGGTGCCGGCACCATCGATGCCGACATCGTGTGGTACGATGGGAGGTATCACATGTTCTTCAAGACCGAAGGCGACGGCAATGGCATACAGAAGGCCACTGCCACCACGCTGCACGGCGAATGGACGGCGGGCGGAACCTACCTGCAGCAGACCGGTGTGCCCGTAGAGGGGTCGTGCACCTTCCCGCTCATCGGCTCCGACGAGTGGGTGCTGATGTACGACTGCTACAGCAACGACTACTACGAATACTGCACCAGTGCGGACCTGGAGACCTTCACCTACAAGTGCCGCTCTGCAAACACCAGCGTCTTCACCCCACGCCACGGCACCACCATCCTCATCACGGAGGCAGAAAGGGTGCGGCTGCTGATGAAGTGGCCACCGGCAAACGGGTGACAGGCCGATGCATAGGAACAAAATCTTTAATCAATTACATAACTTTAAAAACATCAATCAAATGAAACAGACAAAACGTTTCCTCGGACTCATCGCTGCCGCGCTGCTCACCACGGGCGCATGGGCACAGATGACGTTCACGTACTCCGTAGATGTTACGGAGTCGGAGCTTGCCGACGGCAGCACGCTGGTGCAGCTGAATGCGGGAGCTGACCTGAATGGAGGGTTTATCACTGGTGCCAAAGTTGGTGGCCAGGCTGTGAACCTCAGCGACATCACCCCTAATCCTGCCGAGACTTTCATCACCGACGGCGAGATTGAAACCTTCGTCTATGGCGGCAAGGCCTATTCGTTCCGCTTCCTTGCAGGCGAGTACTTTACGGCGGTTATCTTCAGCGACCCGCATGTGGAACAGACCTCTTATGGCGGTCTCACGGTAGCCAATGAGCAGACGTTCGTAAGCAACATCTGCAACATGGGTAAAGAGGGAGGCAAGGTTGTGACTTTCAGCAAGGCCCCCAAGGGTTATGTCCCCACAGCTGACATCGTGTTCTGCTTGGGCGATATGGATAAGGACAGTGAAAGCGAAGGCACAAACTTCACCACAGCCATGCAGGGATTCAACGATGCCGGTATCCCCTTCATCACCATGGCAGGTAATCATGACCTTGTGCCCGACTATTGGACAGGTACTGACCCTGACTATGGTCTGACTAGTGGATCAACAGGCGGTTCTGCCTGTAACGACAAGGCATTGTCCATCATTGCCAACCAATGGGCTAAGGCTGCTCAGTTTGGCGGATTCACCGTAACCACCATCAAAGATGGAACCAGTCATACCCAAGCCAATCCTTTTGTCTTCGAGTACAAGGGCGTACAGTTCTATTGCGGACAGACTTATTGGTTCCAGAAACCGTATTCAGGTTCCTATACAGTTCTTGCGGGTAGTGTATTGTCTTCAGCCACTTACTATGCAGCCGATGGCGTGATTGACGCATTGGAAACCTATGTAAAAGCAAATACCGCGAAGCCTGCTGTGTGGATGCAGCACTATCCCTTCGTATATGGTAGCGACTGCGACCGTTGGTGGCTCGACCAGAACGATACTGGTATGTTCCTGGCTCCTACGGATGCTGCAAGTTCAGCATACTACACCTCTACAGCTGCATACAATGCCGAGGGTGGCAATCCCGATGCCAAGGCTAAGAAGGACAAGTTGGCCGAGATTATCAAGCTCACCAAATCGAACACTGAAACCGGTGAACATTTCCATTTCTCAGGCCACGTGCACAGCAACGCTACCAACACTTATAACGGTGTGACCGACAAGACCATCGGCCAGCCTGGCAAAACTTATGTTCTGCTTTGCAAAGAGGGTGTAGGTGTAGTGGAAATTCAAGAAGTAAGTTTCTATTAATACTCGACAATTATGAAAAAACTAAATAAACTTTGCGCAATACTTTTTGCGATGCTGGGGGTGAGTGCCACAGCAAAAGCTGATACCTCTATCCTTAAGGAGAGTGAGGGATGGCAGAAAATTACAGAAATACCCTCGAACAAAACAGATTATTATTATGCTCTTGTGGATAATAATAATGACCTGATGTTAACGATGGGAGTGGGTGCTAATCAAGGTAGTTCTTATTATACAATGTATTATAGGACTTCTGTGAATCCGCTACAGAACAAAGCCGCATTGTGGACAATAGAAGGAGATAACTATACCTTCAGGAATACCGAATACACAAGATTTGCAATGCAAACTGAATGGAATGCATCATGGAATTACCGTACTCATGATCAACCAAATGCTTGTGAATGGACAGCTACAAAACCAGCGTATTCGATAAGTGATCTTTGTTGGACTATTCAAAATGGCAAATATCCTGACAGTGGATATTTGGGGCCGTGGAATGAAGCCAATTTTGCTGATGGAGCTGAGGTGGCATTCAACAAAACTGGCAATAATGTAGGAAAGTTTCATATCTACGCTATCCACAAGACTTACTGCAAGGATGTTTTGGCTACAAATGCCACTGTCACAAATCCTGTTGACATGACCGTATTGATGGCTAATAGAGACGCAACCTTGCCTGTTGTAGATATGGGAGGATGGACAACAGCAAATACCATAACGAGAAATGGAAGCAATGGATATGATGGGAAAAGCGGATTTTTCGAGTTTTGTGACTGGGGAGCATCTTCTTGGGAAGGTTCAATGACGCAAACCATTACATCCTTACCCAATGGAAAATATGTTGTCAAAGCTGCAGGACAAGCTTCCGCAACGGATGTTGTGTTGACACTTACAGCAAATGGAGTTTCTACCAATTTGAATTGTATAGGAGCTTCGGGTGGTAATATCAGTGCTGACGGAACGGAAGTGACTTTGGGTTCAGGAGTTGCCGGATGGCAATATATGACAGTGGAATGCAAGGTTACTGATGGCACACTGACTATCACTGCTAATTCTACAGGATCAGCAACACAGAGATGGGCTAACATTGATAATTTCTCGCTTACATACATTGGAGCAGACCTTGACTTATTGAAGGAAGCTTATGAGAATGCACTTGCTGCAGCAAAGAGTGCTTTGGAAGATGAAACATATAGTGCCGTAATCGGTGTTGAAAAAACTAAATTGCAGGAGTTGGTGGAAAAGACACCTACAGAAGATAAGGATTCATACACTACAACAACAGAACAACTGGTTGCAGCTACTGAAACATTCAAGAATGCTAAAGAGGGATATGAACTTTTGGCAACAGAAGTTGCCAAAGCTGTGGCTTTGGGAGTTTCGGATGAAGCAATAAACAAGTACAAAGCTTCTGCAACAACTTCTGATACAAAGTCTGATGTGTTAGGTCTTATGGTGGAAGAATATAATTATGTAGCCAATAACTTCACTTATCCCGTAGCCCTCAGCGATACTTGGAACTCTACGGGAACCAACACACAGGCTGCTACTTTCAATAATGAGCACTGGAGTGGTGAAAAACGTGAGTATAAGAATCAGAATGACAACAATGGTCAGGGATGGAATGCCAGTTCATGGACTATCGACTTTGACCAAGAGGTAACGCTCCCCGCCGGTGAATATGTGTTTAAGGTGGCTGGCCGCAAGAGTGAAAGTGCTACTTTGGAACTTGTCGTTACACAAGGGGAAACAACATTGGGTACTGTGAATGACTTCCCCTCAAGCAATAAAGCATTAGGAATCAACAAGGCAGGTGCTACCAGCTTCGATGCAAACGATGCCGCAGGTTTTGCTAATAATGACGCCGGATATGGTTGGCAGTGGCGCTATGTAAAATTTGAACTTGACGCAGAAGCCACCGTAAAAGTTGCTGTACATGCTGGAACAAACGTTATTCATCAATGGGTATCATTCGGTGACTATACCTTGCAGATGACCGAAGAGACTTACTTGGAAGCCAACAAGGATGGTGTGAAGGCATCGGAAGCTGCAGCCCAAGCATTGCTCGGCACCAAACCCATGGGCGAGGATGAGAATGCTGCATTGCAAGCTGCCCTTGATATGACCTACACTACAGGTGCCCAAATGTTGGCAAAGGTTGAGGCTCTTGATGCTGCTGTAGCCAATGCCAATGCATGGCGCGAGACCTACTATGCAGAGAAAGACAAACTCGTGGCTGCTCTCGAACGCTTCGAAGCTGACTACAACGATGCTGAGAACGGTGCACTCGACCACATGGCAAAGAGCCGTTGGGAGACCGTCATTACTAAGGCTCAGGCTGCTGCCGTAGCTAAGGATGACCTTACTTCTCACGAGGTGCTCACTACAGCAACTACCGAATTGACCGCCGCTCTGGATGCCGCTACTGTATCAGTGAACGAGTATGCCGCATTGGATGAAGCCATTAAGGCTGCCGCAGCTCTTGCTAACGGCATCAACTGGGGCGACCAACCCTTCCAGAGACCCGAAAGTGCAAAGGCCGGACTTGACACTACTGACGAGCAAGCTGTATATAATGCCGCTGAGGCTGACGGTAAGGGTGTGACCTCTGTGACTGAAGCATTGAATGCTGCTATGGACATCACGCTGAATGTTCCGGAAGGTGTCTTCTACCTGACAGTGGCATCTGAAGGTCATGTACTTTTGGGTAATTCAGTTGTTGCCTCATTGGGAAGTACAGGAAACAATAACCCGACAGGATATGGCTTCAATGCCGCTACTGTTACCGCCAACTATCGTCCGAAGGTGTTCACATTCGAGCAGGTAGAAGACAATCTGTATCACATCAGTGTAGAGATGGAGGCCGGTACGGTATATCTGACATACGGTACATTGAATGGTAGTACAGCAGGGCATAAAGATGGACAAATCCAGGGTAATACCGATAAAGAGAAGGCAGGAACCTTCAAGATTGAGGCATCGCCTGCTGTAGAAGGTGCTTTCCGTATCATCAATACGATAACCAATACCTATATCGCTTGCGAAGATGGTGGCGCTCTTTATACGAATAATGACACTCAAAGAGCAGACTTCGCTATCGCAGATGCGTCAACCGTTTCTACTAACATCGAAATCTCTGCCAATAACAAATTCTCTACATGCGTGCTGATGTTTGCCGCAGAAATTCCTGAAGAGCTGACTGTCTATGTTGCCAAAGAACATGCCGGAGATTACATGATATTCGAGGTATTTGAAGGAACGACTTTGCCCGCTTATACTCCCTGTCTGCTGTATGCCGAGGACGGATATGAAGGCACTTTGTCAGGAACTGTCGTGATGGAAGGCTATGCCGCTACGGTGACCGGCGAAGACGGTGTGTACTACGGTGCCATCGAAGACCAGACCATCTCTGCAGGCTATGTGTTGCAGAAGAAGGATACTGAGGAGGTTGCGAAGTTCTATAATATAAACGGACGTGAAGGAACCATCCCCGCAGGCAAGTGCTGGCTGAATGTTACGACTACAACTGACGCTGCGACTGTGACTTGCCTGTTCCGCGGTGGTATAGCCAACAACATCGACGAAGTGATGGTGGACAAGACCACACCGGACGGTGCCATCTACACCCTCGACGGAAAGCGTGTGAGCCGCATGGAGCGCGGAAAAATCTACATCATCAACGGACAAAAGATAATGGTGAAGTAAGGAGAACTGACAGAAAAAAGAATTATAAACAGACAAAAAACAGAATAGTATGAAAAAAGAATTTGTATATGAGGCTCCCAAAGTGGAGGTGATTGAAGTGGCTGTGGAGAAAGGCTATGCCAATTCGTACAGCATCGAAGTGGCAAGCGATGAAGAGGTTGATGTTGACGAGAATGACAAATGGTGGTGCCTCTAAAGATGTGAGTTGCCACACCTGCAGCGGAACCGGGTTCTGCTGCAGGTGACACATACAAAAGAAAAAGAGTGGATGCGCGAAGTGAAGCCGCATCCACTCTTTTTTTCGTATGCTATGGGGGAGGGAATCTGTGACCTACATGTCTGCCAGTGACAAACCGCTGCAGGTGATGGCGTAGTCTTTGAACTGCCCCGTGGCCTGCAGGAATACCGATGCCTTGGCCTCCAGAGACGAAGGGATGTATTTGTCGATATTCCGCTTGACCTCAAAAAATGCTGCCGTATTGTCCAACTCGTTTTCGGCCACAAGGTCTATCTCGTTCTCCCCCTTGCGGTCCCACCAACTGCCTATCCGGGTATAGGCATGCTGCCCAATCAGCACCTGCTTGAAGTAGCGCTCGAGCATCAGTCCGCTAAAGACTTCGTAGTCGCGGTTGATGATGGTCTTCAGCCCTTCGTAGTTCTCAATCTCCAACATGTAGTTGTACTTGTAAATGAATCTGAACCAGAAGGTGAAGAAGTTGTCTGCAATCGTGTAGCGCACATTCTTTGTTGCGCTCCGCTCAAACAGGGGTTGCCGTTTGGCTATGATTTCGTATTCACTCTCCAACTTGGTGAGGTAGCCGCCAATCTGCCTGCCCACAACATCCTCAATGGCGGAGCGTGAGGTCTTGCCTCTGGCAATGGCGGAGAGGATGGAGAAGTAGATACCATAGTCCTTGCCGAACTCTTCGATGAGGATGGCCTTACCCTCGCCCAAGAATACGGAATCGGCTTTGACAATCTGGTTCAGCATCCTGGTCCGGGTAGTGGCGCCGGCATCGACCAACAGTTGCACATATTTGGCCACACCTCCCGTAAAGGAATATAGCGCCAACAAATCTTCGGACGTGTAATGGGGATTGTATTCACCCAAGATGTCCTTGAGTACAAGGGGAGTAAAGGGACGCACCGTCATGAAGCGGGACTGACGATTATACAGCGGCTCTTTCTTATCCTTGAATATCTTGGTCATCATTGAATAGATGGAACCGCAAACGATGAGGTTGATACGCGCTCTTGTATGGTACATGTCCCAAATGCGCTGCATCTCACCATAGATGGCCTTGTTCACACGGAAGAATTCCTGGAACTCATCGATGAACAGTGTGATGGGGCGCTCGACTGACAGCTTCATCAGGAACTCGAAGATGACGGGGAAACGCTCGACACGCCCCATAGCAGGGATGCCAAGTTTATGCTCTACCTCCTGCATATAGTCTTCGCACAGCTCGCTTTCTGCCTTGCGCACAACGAAGAAGTAGAGTATAGGCTCGTCCTCGTAGGCTTTCCACACAAGCGATGTCTTGCCTATGCGACGGCGACCGGTGACTACGGTAAACTGTGCATTGCTCATGGCCATTCGGCGTATCTCACGCAGCGATGCTATCTCTTCTGTCCTATCAAAAAATCTCATACGGCAACTCGTTTTGCTATTCATTAGACAATCATTTCCGAAACGGCTGTTTCCGAAACGGCTGTTTCGCAACTGCAAATATAACGCACTTTATTGATATGGCCAAGCGATGAGCCGAGAATGTTGCTTTTTAGTGACTAGCGGATAGTGACTAGCGACTAGCGGATAGCGACTAGGGGATAGCGGATAGTGACTAGCGACTAGCGGATAGTGACTAGCGACTAGCGGATAGCGACTAGGGGATAGTGACTAGCGACTAGCGGATAGCGACTAGGGGATAGCGGATAGCGATTAGTGACTAGCGACTAGCGGATAGTCACTAATCACTCTAGTCACTAATCACTAGTCACTCTAATCACTAGTCACTAGTCACTCTAATCACTAGTCACTAGTCGCTAGTCACTAGTCACTAGTCGCTAGTCACTAGTCACTCTAATCACTAGTCGCTAGTCGCTAGTCACTAAAAAAGCTCGGTGCCGGCACGCCACTCCCTAAGGAGAAAGGAGCCGTCTCGATGCGGACTTCATCCCAAAGCCCTGCATCCAAGAAACTCTGCAGCAGGGTGGTGCCTCCCTCTACAAGCAGCGACTGTACCCCACGGGCATAGAGGAAGGAAAGCATCTGAGGCAATATGTCGCGACTGAAATCGAGGGTGCAATACTCCACCCCCGGACGGGAAGGCAGATGGGAGGAACGTGAGGTGAAGACCAGGGTGGGATGTGCCCCATCGAACAGATGAAGTCCGGCAGGCAAGGTAAGGTCGCGGTCGATGACCAGCCGCAAAGGCTGCGGGCCGGACCAATGGCGCACGGTGAGCGAAGGATTGTCGAGCAGTGCCGTCCGCCTGCCCACAAGGATGGCCTGCACACCGGCACGCAAGCGGTGTACCTGCATGGCGGTGTAGGGGGTGGAAAAGACTACCGGCGGCTCTTCGGAAGAACTCCGCACACGGTCGATGAAGCCGTCAGCCGACTGTGCCCACTTCAGCAGGATGTAGGGCCGGTGCTGCAGATGAGAGGTGATGAAACGGCGGTTGATATTCAGACACTCCTGCTCCAACACACCCACGGTGACCTCCACACCCGCACGGCGGAGTTTCTCTACCCCACGACCCGAGACTTCTGAAAAGGGGTCGATACACCCCACCACCACACGGGGGATGCCCCGCGAAAGAATCAGGTCGGCACACGGCGGAGTCTTGCCATGATGGGAACAAGGCTCCAGACTGACGTAGATGGTGGACCGGCTGAGCAAGGGCTCGTCCGCCGGCTTCACCGAACGCACGGCATTGACTTCGGCATGGGCCTCGCCGCAACGGATGTGATAACCTTCTCCAATGATGCGACCGTCGCACACGATGACAGCCCCCACCATCGGGTTGGGAGCTGCGCCACGCCTGCCGCAACGGGCCAGTTGCAGGCAACGGGCCATGTATTTCTCGTCTTCACTCTTCATTTTCTTATTCCTTTCTTGCACGATTCAGGGCAAATTCACTATCTTTGCCCGCAAAACAAACTCTGATATTATCCCGCTATGCCCCATCTCATCGCCCGCATACGCACTGCCCTACAAGGCACCTGTCCGCCCGAAGAGGCCACAGCCATCGCACGGCTGCTGGCGGAAGAGCTGTACGGACTCAGCCAACCGGACATTTACATGGGCAAAGATAGGAAATTATCGGAAGAAGAACTGCATAATCTGGAAAATATTCTCGCACGGCTGCAGAATCATGAGCCGGTACAGCATGTCTTGGGCTATGCCGACTTCTGCGGGGGGAGGTTCAGAGTGAACGGCCACGTGCTGATACCACGCCCGGAGACAGCCGAGCTGGTAAACCTTATCCTGCAGGACTACCCTTCTCCACCGGCACGGGTGCTCGACATCGGCACGGGCAGCGGCTGCATCCCCATCACACTGGCACGCCACTGGCCGGAGAGCGACATCCATGCCTGGGACATCTCGCCCGAAGCGATAGAGACCGCACGCTGCAACAATGCCCTGCATGCTACCCGAGTGACCTTCCGGGAGTGCGACATCCTGCACGGCGAGAGTGGTGACGTGCCCCCCTTCGACCTCATCGTCAGCAACCCTCCCTACATCAAGGAGACCGAGCGGACAACAATGGAGCGCAACGTGCTCGACTGGGAGCCTCATCTGGCCCTCTTCGTGCCCGACAACGACCCGCTCTGTTTCTACCGCGCCATAGCCTCTCGCGCTGCTGCCGGCCTGCTGCTCTCCGGAGGAAGGCTCTATTTTGAAATCAACCGTGCCCACGGGGCCGACACTGCGGCCTTGCTCGAAGCATACGGGTTCGCAGATGTGGAGCTGCTGAAAGACCTCTCGGGCAACGACCGCATCGTGCGGGGCATCCACCCATGGGAATAGAGGATAATCTTTCCTTCAGCATACAGAGAAAATGAGGGGCTGCATCCTGCCTGCCTGACGGCAGACGGGATACAACCCCATATCCGGATTGTTCTTTCAATGACTCTCAGTGCCGAGCCTCATCAATATTCATCTTCGTCGAAGAAGAAGTCCTCCTTGCTGGGATAGTCCGGCCAAATATCCTCTATCGATTCGTAGATTTCACCTTCGTCTTCTATTTCCTGCAGGTTCTCTATCACTTCGAGGGGAGCGCCTGAACGCACCGCAAAATCAATCAATTCATCCTTGGAAGCCGGCCAAGGAGCATCCTCCAACTTGGATGCCAATTCCAATGTCCAATACATAATTCTCGCTATTTATTAATTAGGCCGCAAAAATAAACAATTTATTCTCAATTACAAGCTTTATCCCAGAAAAAATCACTGCAATGGGCCATACTGTTCGTTTTACGTGCCAAAACAAACAAATAGTCCGACAAACGGTTCAAGAATGAGAGTATTTCCACCTCTACCCGGACACCGGCTTCGGCCATGGCCAACACGCGCCTTTCCGCCCTGCGGCAGACGGTGCGGCAGACATGGGCCACAGCGCCGGCATGGCACCCGCCCGGCAAGATAAATGAATGCAGGGGAGGAAGACCTTCCTGCCCCTTGTCTATCATCTGCTCGATGCGGACAACATCCTCTCCGGTCAGGCGGGAGAGTTTCGCCCAGTAGGGAGAGTCTTCCTCGGTAGCCAACCGCGTGCCGGCCACAAAAAGCATACCCTGTACCCAACGCACATCCGCCACGTCGGACTCTTCGGACAAGAGGGAGGAGAGCAGCCCCAACTGGGCATTCAACTCGTCGAGCGTGCCGTATGCCTCGAGGCGCACGTGGGTCTTGGCCACACGTGCGCCTCCAACGAGGCTGGTTGTCCCTTCATCTCCGGTTCTGGTATATATCTTCATTGCGCTTAAAGTTCTACGCTCTGTGCCTTGAAGCCTATCTCGGCATATTCCTTGCCATCCACTTTCAGGTTCTTGGCATTGTTCACCCGCAGGAGGTCGCTGCCATCCACCGTTTCGATGCGCACATTCTCGAATGTCACATCCTCGGCCTGACTGACAACAATACCTTTCTTGGCATCGGTGATTACCACATTCTTCACCACCACATTCTTCACAGGCATCTCAGGCAAACCGTTGAAGAACATTGCCCGTCCGTCGGTGCCCTTGCAATTGACGTTGGAGATGAAAATGTTGCGGAAAGCCGGGGTCTCTTCCGTAACAGCCGGAATGGCAGCACGCATGCGGGCAGCCACTTCCTCGTCGGTCTCCTCTCCGGCTCCCTTGCCTCCATAGAAGAGGTCGAAAAGGAGCGGCTCGTTGGGAATGTCAATCATGTTGATATTGTCGATGTAGATGTTCTCCACCACGCCACCGCGTCCGCGTGTGCTCTTGAAGCGGAGACCCACATCGGTGCCCAGGAAAGAGCAGTCGGACACGTAGATGTTCTTCACACCGCCTGACATTTCGCTACCTACCACGAAACCACCATGCCCGTGGAGCACCACATTGTTCTTCACCACTACGTTTTCACAAGGGATTCCACGCTCACGCCCGTCCTTATCCTTTCCGGACTTGATACAGATGGCATCGTCGCCTGCATCGAACAGGCTGTTGATGACCAAGGCATTCTTGCACGACTCCAGGTCGAGGGCATCGCCATTCTGCGAATACCAGGGGTTGAACACCTTCACACGGTTGAGTGTGATGTCTTCACACATCAGAGGATGCAGACACCATGCGGGAGAATTCTTGAAAGTGGCATCCTGCAACAACACGCGCTTGCAACGCACGAAACTGAGGAGTACGGGGCGCAGCCAGGGGCGAACTTCGTCCCACTCGGCTTCTGTGGTGAGTCCTTCGGGGGTGTTGAACTGCTTGGTGGCCTTGGCTCCCTTCAGCGAACCTTCGGTAGGATACCACACATTGCCTTCGACCACACCGCCACCATTGACGAGTTTCTTCCACTGCCCATCGGTCATCTTGCTCTTCTTCACAGGACGCCAGCTGTCGCCTGAACCATCGAAAACACCCTGTCCGGTGATGGCAATGTTCTCGGCATCATAGGCGGACAGAGGTGACTGGCAACGACGTGTGTTGAGTCCCTCGAACGAAGTGTCCAGAATGGGATAGAGCATGAAATCGTCAGAAAACACCACCAGGGCATTTGCCTCGGCATGCAGATTGACATTGCTCTTCAGCACAATGGGACCGGTGTACCAGATACCGGCAGGGATGACGACTTTTCCGCCACCTTTTTCACTGACAGCGGTGATGGCCTTGTTGATTGCCTCGGTATTGAGAGTCACCCCATCACCCTTGGCACCGAAATCCACGATGCTCACCTGGTAATCGGGGAAAGAGGGCTGCTTCACAGCCTCCATCTCGAACGGAAGATTTTCATACACCGAGGGACAGATTCCCTGCTGTTGGCAAGTGGGTTGCTGCGTAGGGACTTGTGTGCAAGCCTGGAGTGCCGCAACGGCAAGTAGCATCATGGCTACGTTCTTGAGCGTTTTTTTCATTTTTCAAAGGTTTATTGTTTGGTTAGTATGAATGTTTTGTCTGTTCTCAGAAATCCACTACATAGTGTTGCTTGTTCTTCGTATGGTCGAAGAAGACAAGCCCCACATCGTAAAGGTCAAAAGTAACGCCCGTGCGTTCATCGGCTACCACCTGCTGCCACCACTCGCGCTTCTCGCGGCTGTCGTAGATGCCCTCGATGACGAACAGGGTACGCTCGCCGACACGGACAATGCCATAGTCGAAAGCCTCGCGATAATGTCCGGTACGGGCAATGTGCAGCAGGTCTATCTGCTGATGCCCGTCCAGCTTGTGCTGCAACAGCTCTTCGTCCGCCACGGCGGCACACACGGCCCGGGAACAGCCGGCAGACAGATAGCGGAGAGTGAGGCCATCGGACACACCCACCTCCACAACCTGACGAGGCTGGAAGCGGTTGGCCAACCGGAAAAGCAACCGGCAGACCCGACGGGGATAGTGCCGGTGGAGAGAAGACTCCAGAAGGCGTAACTCGCGATAGGCATAATAAGGAAGATGCTCATAGACCACATCCGTCAGCAAACTGAAGGCAAAGGGAGAATGCACTCCATGCCCCCGGCGGTGTCGGATGCGACGACACCGGATACATATCCGCTTCAAAAACTGGATGATAGTCTGTCGCACGGTCTTATTGCTCGTAAAATGGTTATCTTGTTACCGTTTCTTTTCCAATTCTCCCAAAGTACGCCCTTCGTATTCGCAGATGGCCTGTTTGTAGTCGTCCGGTATCTGCATGGGAGTCTGCGAAGCCAAGTCGAACACGACCATCACCGTGCGGCACTCACACTTCACCTCGCCGGTGGATGGCTTCACCGCCCGCTGCAGCAGGGTGAAACTCTTGTTGCCAAGTTCAATGGTAGTGGTCTCGATGTTCACCTCTTCCATGAAAAAGATGGGCTTCATGAAATTGGCATTGATGTTGGCTACCACAATACCCACTTCGTTCCACTTCATGCGACCCGAAAGCACCTCCTTCACGTAAGTGGTCTTGGCCAAATCGTAGAGCGAGAAATAGACCGAATTGTTGACGTGTCCGAACTGATCGACATCACTGAATCTGATTTGTGCAGGCATCGTATGCCTGAATGTAGCGTCCTGTATCATTTGTATGTAGTTTTTTGATAAGTTCAAGAAGTGCTTACAGCCCGAATGCCTCTTTTACCTGCTCCACATAGTCGAGCTTTTCCCAAGTGAAGAGCTCCACTTCGATATCCTTATCACCTTCGTAGCGGCTGCGGAACTGCTTGGTGACCACTTCAGGCTTGCGCCCCATATGGCCGTAAGCTGCGGTCTCCTGATAAATGGGGTTGCGCAACTTCAGACGGTCTTCGATGGCACGCGGGCGCATGTCGAAGAGTTCGTCCACCCGACGTGCAATCTCGCCGTCGGTCATACCAACATGGCTGCGGCCATAGGTGTTCACATAGATATTGATGGGGCGTGCCACACCGATGGCGTACGACACCTGCACCAAAACCTCGTCGCTGACACCGGCAGCCACCAGATTCTTTGCTATATGACGGGCTGCATAGGCGGCACTGCGGTCCACCTTCGAAGGATCTTTGCCAGAGAATGCGCCACCTCCATGAGCACCCTTTCCGCCGTAAGTATCTACGATAATTTTGCGTCCGGTCAACCCGGTGTCGCCGTGAGGTCCTCCAATGACAAACTTGCCTGTAGGATTCACATGGTAAGTGATGTGGTCGTTGAAGAGGGCCAACACCTTCTCGGCATGAATGGAGGCAATGACACGCGGCATCAGAATATTGATGACATCCTGACGGATGATGGCCAGCATCTCTTCGTCAGCCTTCAGTCGGGCCTCTTCGGTATCGTCTGCCGGCTGTATAAAGTCGTCGTGCTGGGTAGAGACCACGATGGTGTCGATGCGCACGGGACGGTTGTCGTCGTCGTACTCAATGGTCACCTGACTCTTGGCATCGGGACGCAGATATGTCATCACTTTGCCCTCCTTACGGATGTCGGCCAGCACTTGCAGGATACGGTGTGAAAGATCGAGCGACAGGGGCATATAGTTCTCCGTCTCGTTGGTGGCATAGCCGAACATCATGCCCTGATCTCCGGCGCCTTGCTCCATGGGGTCCTGACGCTCCACACCGCGATTGATGTCGGGACTCTGCTCGTGAATGGCACTCAACACACCGCAAGAGTTGCTCTCGAACATATATTCGCCTTTGGTATAGCCTATCTTCTTGATGACCTCGCGGGCAATGAGTTGCAAATCCACGTAAGCCTTGGTCTTCACCTCGCCGGCTATCACCACCTGCCCGGTGGTCACCAGTGTTTCGCAAGCGACCTTCGACTGAGGGTCGTAAGCTAATAATTTGTCCAATACCGCGTCCGAAATCTGGTCGGCCACTTTGTCGGGGTGTCCCTCAGACACCGATTCGGATGTAAACAGATATCCCATCTTTCTCTTTCTTTTAGTTAAGTGTAATAAATGAACCTGAGAAACTTCCTGGGGAAACGAGAGTGGGTAGTAAATGATGCACGCAATCGTCTTTCCGACTGTTTTTTAGCATTTTTTACTGTGGTTGCAAGCTGCCCAAATCTTTCCACATTGGTTTTCGGCTGCAAATATAGTGCAAAAAAAAGGAACTGAGGAGAAAAACAGGATAATTTTTAATGATGGCCGGCAAAACTCCTACGGTCCATTTCGAATTCTGCCCCACACCTTATCGGTTTCTCTACTTGCAGATGTCCCTCTGCCACAGACGTTGGCTGGCATTTTGGCGACAGAAACCCTCACAGCTTCCAACGGAGCTGCAGAGTCAGCTCCTCGCGATGCGGTGCGTTGATAAGCTCGGTGCCGGTACCGATAGCAGACTGATTGAGGTAACAGGTGTGTGAGATTTTAACAAGAGCTGTTAATAACTTGTTGATATCCCAGTGGACAGTGGCACTCCCATGCCACCCGTGTCCATACAACGACTGATACGAATAGCTGTACAACAGGCCACGCTCATAGGTGCTGATGCGTGTGTCATAATCGTCGGTATAGAAGTAACAGACATTGGAATACAGCGAGACAGGAAGCCGGGAGGATTGCCACGCCACCCGCCCGGTAAGCATGACACCTTGCTTGAAGGAGTGAAGCCTATGGCTACAGTCGTAATCAAGAATGGCTGTCCACTGTAAGCTGCTGACCGGTGAATAAGTCTGTTGATAACGTATCCGGTGAGTGAGGTGAGTGATCAGATATTTCTTCCCGGCACTTGACTGATAGTCGCACTCACGCATCTTCAGCCGATAGCGGAGGGTGCTTTTGTGCTTTGTATTGTGACTATAGGCGGCCTGTACCATGGCTTCGCCACTGAAAGACGATGCTGAAACCTGATATTTCAACCACGGGTAATAGATAAAGTCCATATAGGCGGAAAGATGCCATTTCTTCTGAGGTATGCCCTCTACACCGATATAGATACCACATTCGTTGCGTATATCGCTGTTTTCGGAAAAAGAGTTGGCATAGAGCGCCCAATAATCCTTGGCATAATAACGCTGTACCAATGTGAAGAACCAATCATCCCATGCCCGCAACTGAATCCGGTTCAAGGTTACCCACCCACCGTTGCCGCTAAAGGCTGTTTCACCAGAAAGATTCAACCGGTAAGAATTATACATGTAATCGGCTCCCATTGTGAAAAAATGCCTCCCACGCGGATGGTATCGCTTATAGGCTTGCGGGGCAGGATTCAACAGGGTGTTGAATGAGTTATAAACAGTTGTCAAGCCACAGTTGAAAGCGCCTTTCCTATAAGTCAAGTTGCCGCCATACAACGTGTTATCTACATTTCCCCGTTTGGAATATTCCAATGGAGTACGGTGTTTGCCATCAGTTTTCAACGATGTTATCAACAGATTATCATCCAAGTTGGCATCCTGTTTGTGAAACGAGAAAAAAGCAGTAGCCTCCACATCTCCAGTCCGGAAGGTGGCTGCCGCTCCACGGAAAGCATTGTGCTCGCTGGCAGACGAATGTTTCTTTATTCCCCGGCTACCCCAACCCAACGAGGAAAGGGCTGCCATTTTTCCAAGACTGAAATCGGTATTCATTACCAGGCCCTGTCCGAAGCGGAGCCGATAGTTGCCGACAATCAGCGACTTCAAACAACCGATGTTACCCAGTTGAAGGTAAACGGAGTGATAGTCGTAGGTGCGTGTACCATGAGCAAAGAAGGGTTCTCCGGCATCCTGCTCCAGCACGAAGCCTGCTTGAAGATGGTCGGCACTACGGAAATTGTAACGCAGGAAATGACGCAACACCCCTCCCAAATAACGCCGGTTGGGATAACGATCCAGAGTACTTTCGGAAAAATCGCCATAGCCGGCTTTCTCGTAAAAAGGGATTTCCACACCTGCCACCGCCTCATGTTGTCCATACCGCCACAGAGATTTCCACTGCCATTTCTCTGCTGCGTCCTGCCCGGATGCCGATGTCTCTACCCGAACAAAATGGCGCAGCAACTGTCGGGTATCGTAGTCCACCCCCTCTATTAACGTGAGTTCGCCCATCGTCTCCATAGGACCGTATGCCTGTATATAAGACACTATGCGCTCTGCCTGTGTTGACGAAAGAAAAGGCAGACACTCCAGTTCATCCAGAGTAGCAGTGTTAAGGTCTAACGGGTGGAGATACAGGTCGTGCAAGGTTTCATAGAGATGTTCCAAAGCGACAGCCCCCGCATCTTCGCCCGCATCTTCGAGCAACCTCTCATAAAGCTGCTCCCAATCTTCCTGCGCACAAAGCCTGACAGGACTGAGAAACAATAGACCAAACAAAAATAACAAGGAGAACCGCTTCACGCTATAACATCCCATACGCATCATCTGTACAAGTGGGCATTTTCAGACATTCGGCCAGCAATGTACGTACATCCTTAAACAACAGGGGGTGCAGCAAATCCGGAGCTATAGCGGCCAAAGGCTCCAATACAAAACGACGCAAATGAAGAAGCGGATGAGGAAGCTGTAACCTTTCGTGACGCATAACCAAATGGTCGTAAAAAAGCAAATCAATATCTATCAGGCGATCAGCGTATTGGAGATTGACGGTTTTTTTTCTGCGTCCCAATTGCTTTTCTATCTGCTGGGTGGCATCCAACAGAGCAAGAGGAGACAAACGTGTCTGCACCTCTATGGCAGCATTGAGGAAACTGTTGGCAGACTCGAACCCCCAAGGTGCTGTAGCATAAAAAGCAGACCGGGAGGTAATCCTCCCAATCTGCTTTTCAATCTGATGCATGGCTGCCTGCAGGTTCTTCTCTTTATCTCCCAGATTTGTCCCGAGCGAGAGATAGACCGTGTGCTCCATCGTCTTTTGTCACTTATTGATAATCAACATGGCATCTCCATAAGTACCAAAACGGTACTCCTCCTTGACAGCCTGCTGGTAGGCTTCCATTATCAGGTCGTAACCTCCGAAAGCCGCCACCATCATCAGCAATGTGGAGAAGGGCATGTGGAAATTGGAAACCATGCTGGTAGCAACATTGAACTCATAAGGAGGGAATATGAACCTATTGGTCCATCCCTCAAATTCTTTCAGATTGCCATCGGTGCCCGATGCTGTCTCCAATGCACGCATGGTGGTAGTGCCAATGGCACAGACTTCGTGACCACCCATCTTGGCTGCATTCACATGCTCGCATGCTTCACGCTCCACGAACATCTGTTCGCTGTCCGTCTTATGCTTGGTCAAATCCTCGACATCGATGTCGCGGAAGTTACCCAATCCGGCATGAAGTGTGATAAAAGCCTTGTCCACTCCTTTTATTTCCATACTCTTGAGAAGTTCCCGACTGAAATGCAGACCGGCAGTGGGAGCCGTCACCGCACCTTCGTGCTGCGCAAAAAGCGTCTGAAAACGCTCGGCATCCTCTTCTTCTACCGGACGCTTGATAAACGATGGCAACGGAGCCTCGCCCAAAGCATAAAGAGACTGCTTGAATTCTTCATGCGGACCATCGTACAAGAAACGCAACGTGCGACCACGTGAAGTGGTGTTGTCTATCACCTCGGCTACCATAGAGTCGTCCTCACCAAAATAGAGTTTGTTTCCGATACGAATTTTACGTGCCGGATCCACCAACACGTCCCACAAGCGGAACTCTTCGTTCAACTCGCGCAACAGAAAAACTTCAATGCGTGCTCCGGTCTTCTCCTTATTACCATAAAGGCGCGCAGGAAAAACTTTGGTGTCATTGAAGACGAAGACATCCTTTTCGTCAAAATAATCCAGAATTTCTTTGAATGTACGGTGTTCGATATCACCCGTCTTCTTGTTGACCACCATCAGACGCGATTCGTCACGATGGAAAGTCGGATGTTGGGCTATCAGCTCTTCGGGGAGCTTGAATTTGAATTGTGAGAGTTTCATAATTCTATCATTATTTTAAGGTGGGCACTGAACAACCCACAGATTATTCGTTTTGTGTTATTTCTTGATGATCAAGCCAATCAGGAAACTCCTCCAAGCTAAGGCAGTCTTCTATACGTACATCACCCACCCGAGTCCTACAGAGTCCTATCAAATGCGCACCGCTTTGCAATGCCACTCCGATATCGCGTGCCAAAGCACGGATATAGGTCCCTTTGCTACAGACAACCCTGATCTTGATGACCATTTCTTCCAAATCGCATTCCTGCAGTTCGATTTCATCGATAACCAATGTCTTGGCCTTCAACTCCACTTCTTTTCCTTTACGGGCCAAATCATAAGCCCGCTTGCCATCAACTTTGCATGCCGAAAATGCCGGAGGCACCTGCTCGATGGTTCCGACAAACGTGGACAACACCTCTTCCACCATCGGACGGGTGATGTGTGCAGTAGGATAGGTGGCATCAATTGCCTTTTCCAAATCGAAAGACGGAGTGGTAGCCCCCAACTTCAATGTCGCAACGTACTCCTTGGTGTGATATTGGAACTCTTCAATACGCTTGGTCGCACGACCGGTACAAACAATCATCACTCCAGTAGCCAAAGGGTCAAGCGTGCCGGCATGCCCCACCTTCATCTTCTTGATACCCAATTTGCGGCAAAGATGGTAACGCGCCTTGCCCACAACTGCAAATGAGGTCAATCGCAACGGCTTGTTAAAACAAAGGATTTCTCCTGCTATAAAGTCCATCAGATAATTTCCAGGCTATGTCCCGTCATACAAAGAATAAGGATAACGGCTCCGATAATGATACGATACCAACCGAAAGCCTTAAAACCGTACTTGGTGACGAAACTGATGAAAAATTTGATGGCCAGTAAAGCCACAACAAAAGCCACGACATTTCCTATGACAAGCGCTGAGAGATTATCCATGATGATTTCTGTACCCCCTTCCTTCAGCAGCTTGTAAACCTTATAGACAGTAGCTCCAAGCATGGTAGGAACAGCCAAAAAGAACGAGAATTCAGCAGCCGCCTTGCGGGTCATACGCTGCGCCATACCACCTACAATGGTAGCCATGGAACGTGAAACTCCCGGAATCATGGATATGCACTGAAAAAGTCCGACCATGAATGCACGCCTTTCAGTAAACTCCGTCTGCTCGCTCCCCTTATTGAATATGCGGTCGCAAAAAAGCATGAAGATGCCCCCCACAACAAGCATGACAGCCACGACTTCCACCCGCTCAAGCATGGCATCTATCGCATCGCTAAACAACAATCCCAAGACTGCTGCCGGAATAAAGGCAATAAACAGTTTCCAATAGAAATCAAAAGTGTGCAGAAAACGACGCAATCCCGATGCGTCCTCCGGTGCCGGAGCCTGATTGAGTTGAAAAAAACGCTTCCAATAGAGACAGACTACGGACAAAATGGCACCAAACTGAATGATGAAAGTGAAAGCCTTGACGAAAGGAGTACTCTCTACACCCAACAGATTCTGAGCAATAATCATATGCCCCGTGGAAGAAACAGGAAGAAATTCTGTAAGTCCTTCCACAATGGCTATTATAACGGTCTGTAATGTATCCATGATGTTACTTCTGGCAAATTGTCACTTCATCTTCAGACTTTTTTCCCGGTTTGCTCACTATAGCATAAATCATGAAGATAAAGCCAAAGAAGCATACGGCAGGAGCAACCTTTATACGGCGTACACTGAAAATGTCCGGTTCAAAAGTTGTCTCTGTCGAGCCCGGCCCAGTCATCAACAGAAAGCCAATGATAATGATGGCCATACCAATGGCCAACAAGATAAAATTCCTTTTCCCAAAAGCTAAGTTTTCTTTGTTCATAGATTTTTAATATCCTTATCGTAATACAATTGTTTTTCTTACTTCCTTACCACACTCCGAAGCTATGCATAATAGAGCGTCTCTGACTTCATACGCAAATAGCGGTTGATGGAGATGTAGGCACATAGCAAAGTGATAGTTATACCCGATAACAACACCGTCAGTATCACCGTCAGCATTGTGTGCGTGGTAATGACATTGATAAGTTCCGGCTCATAACGTACCAACCAATAACCACCGGTCATCAACAGTCCATCAGCGCAAAGAGCAGAGATGAGACCAACCCATAAGTTGCGCACCAGGAAAGGTTTGCGGATGAAATTCCAATCGGCTCCCACCAACTTCATCGTGTGTATCAGAAAGCGCTTGGCATAAATGGTCAACCGAATGGTATTGTTTATCAATGAAAACGAAATGATGGTCAACAACGCAGCTAACGTCAGCAATACAAGACTGATTTTACGCACATTCTTATTGACAACGTCAATAAGCTCCTCAGGATAGACAATCTCCACCACTTTTGCCATTTGCATGACAGACTTTTCAATCCAAGCGATACTGTCAGCATTGGCATAATCCGAATGAAGATTAATTTCAACAGACGCAGTGAACGGGTTGTGTCCGACAAACTCTTGGGGATTGGTACCCATTGCTTCCGTCTCCTCTCGCAAAGCCTGCTCTTTGGAAATATAGGCCGTTGATTTCACATAGGGTTCTGCCTCCAATTTTTTTTGGAATTTCAAAATATCCGCTTCACGCATATCATCGCTCATCAGAGCCGAAAAACTGATATTCTCACGTACATAGACAGACAAATTACCGGCCGACTGCACGAAGAAGACGACCATCCCCAACAACAAAAGTACCATCGTAGTACTGATGCAGGAGGTGACAAATTGCATATCAAACCGTGAACGCTGTCTCACGAATGTATTCATTTGGAATAAAGATACAGTACACCTAAATTTGGCGCAAAATAACAAATTATTCGCTGATTTCACTACCTCCATTAGATATATTTAACTCAAAAAATGATTTAAAGGAGCCTAAACACTTTCTTTTTGATGGAAATGTTGCAGTTTATGAAAAGTTTGTCTATATTTGCCCGTTCAAACTTCATGTTTCATTGTATTCATTAATATAAAGTATGACTTTTACAGAACTGGGCAAACGCATTTTTGAGCAAGCAATAGCCGATTATCATGTAACCGACAGTGTGGACACCCCCATACAGAACCCTTATCCATTGAAAAGTATCGAATATTATCTTTATCTGAAAAATTGGATAGATACTGTCCAATGGCATTTTGAAGATATCATCCGAGATCCGCAAATCAACCCAACCGAAGCTTTGTCGCTCAAACGCCGTATAGATAAAAGCAACCAAGACCGTACAGATCTGGTAGAACTGATAGACAGTTATTTCCTCGACAAATACAAAGACATCAAGCCAAACCCGGATGCAATAATCAACACCGAGAGTCCGGCATGGGCTATTGACCGACTTTCTATTTTGGCTCTGAAGATTTATCACATGCAGCAAGAAACAGAGCGTACAGACACAACAAGCGAGCACCGGACTGCCTGTCAAGCAAAATTAAACGTATTGCTCGAACAACGAAAAGATTTGTCCGAGGCTATCGACCAACTGATTACCGACATAGAGGCGGGCAGAAAGTATATGAAGGTGTACAAGCAGATGAAAATGTACAATGACCCGGCATTGAACCCCGTGCTCTACGGCGGCAAATGATGTATTCTCCCCAACATTGCCATCATTCATCTAGAAGAAAAAAGACGATGCATGTCCTCGCAATCCGTTTTTCGGCGTTCGGTGATGTAGCCATGACGATACCGGTTATTTGGTCGGCTGCCAAACAGTATCCTCAGCACCAATTCACGGTGTTGAGCAGGGAATCTATGAGACCCCTATTCTTGCAAATGCCCGAAAATGTAACATTCCGAGGTGTCAATCTGAAACAAACCAAGTATAAGGGGATAGGCGGCATGTGGCGACTGGCAGGAGAACTGATAGAAGAAAACCGGTTTGATGCAGTAGCCGACCTGCACGATGTATTGCGCAGCCAAATGCTCCGTCTCTTCTTCCAATTAAGAGGAATCACCTGCTGCCACATAAATAAAGGTAAGACTGCCAAACGTCGGCTTACGCGCTCCCACCACAAAATCATGCAACAATTGCCAACCTCTTTTGACCGTTATCGTGATGTCTTCTCCCTCTTGGGACTCCCCATACAAATAGATTTCACATCAATATATGCAGCCGGACAGAAAGGAGACTTTTCATGCATCGCTTCTGCCGTGCCTGCCCGCCAACCTGACGAAAGATGGATAGGCATAGCACCCTTTGCTGCCCACCAAGGCAAAATCTATCCTTTGGAGATGATGGAACAGGTGGTCATTGGACTCGGACATCACAAAAGTATACGCATCTTCCTTTTCGGCGCCGGCGAAGAGGAAGAGAAAGTGTTGTCTGATTGGGCTACCCGCTACCCATGGACTACCCGTCCAAAAGATTTACGAATGGAAAAAGAGTTGATATTGATGAGTCATCTTGACTTGATGGTCTCCATGGATTCAGCCAATATGCATTTAGCTTCACTGGTAAATACCCCTGTACTTTCTATTTGGGGAGCCACTCACCCTTACTGCGGGTTTATGGGCTATGGGCAACCAGAAGGTAATGCATTACAGATTAACGGCTTGACCTGCCGACCTTGTTCTATCTTTGGCAACAAGCCTTGCTTGCGCGGCGATTATGCCTGTCTCCGGAACATCACTCCGGAAAGGGTAATACAGCGTGTTTTGTCATTGTTAGCCTGACAAAAGGAGTCCTCATTCCTTATAATTGTACACCACCCGATAAATAAGGCCTCTCACTCTGTCAAAATCAGTAGCCTCATCCAACGGTCCATACGCCATCAGAAAAAGAGGAAAAAAACATCCACCAAGACGGTAAGGGGGCTGCAGATAGGCACGCTGCCAAAGTTGGAATCCTTGGCGTTGATAAAAAGCGACACGACGTTTGGCAGCCTCTTCTACAGGCAACTCAACCTCCAAAACAATAGAGCCATTGATTCTTGTCTTCAGATACTCTAATACTTCACAGCCATACCCACGGCTACGCATACCCGGCAGAATAGCAAAATGTTCTACATAACAAAACTGATCCATATCCCAATAAGTAATAAAACCTACAGGTACACCGTCATCAAAAATCAGATTGTTATGAAAGCGCGATTCGTACATCGTGAGAAAGCGGAAATCCGCTAACTCACGATACTCTTCCGTTGGAAATGCTTCGGTCAATAGCTTTTCTATGAAACGATAATTATCCGTCTCTATAGTGTTGACCCGGCATATATTCAGACCCATTCTATCCCTTACGGCTACTTCACCTGTATCTTCAATTTACCGGCTTTTACACCACTTGCCGTAGCCGTAAGCGTCAATTCACCTGCCTGCTCGCCAGCCTGTACAATAGCAGTAAGCTGGCCACTGAAAGTTGTCATCTGAGGCAGATGAAACTGTTCCAAATTAGTTGCATCACCATTAGCTGCCGCACGGAATTTGCCAGCCCCCTTCACATTGAACTTTACCTTCCGGTTATCAGTGGGACAAAGGTTTCCGTCCTTATCCACAACCCGCACGGTGACATAAGCCAAATCCTTACCGTCAGCCTGTAAGGTCTCGTGACGAGTAACAAGTTCCAGATGATGAGGTTTTCCTGCCGTACGGAGCACTTTTTCTGCAGCTTTATTTCCTGCTGCATCATAAGCCACGACTTTCACCTCGCCAGGTTCATAGGTAACATCCATCCACATCAGACGGTAGCGTTTCAACACCTCCGGGTCATAAATTTTACCCTGAGCGACCGGTGCATTAATCACCTTACGTTGCTTGCCATAACTTTTACCATTGATGAAAAGTTCCGCTTCAGGATAGTCTGTGTAAACAAAAACAGGCACATTTTCCCCTTCACGTCCTTCCCAATTCCAATGTGGCAGAATATGCAAAGTATGCTCTTCTGTGTTCCATACACTTCTATAAAGATAATAACGATCCTTAGGAATAGAGGCCAAATCTATAATACCAAACATCGAGCTATGGTTTGGCCATGCATCCGTATCATAAGGAGAAGGCTCACCCAAATAATCAAAACCAGTCCAAACAAATTGTCCCATAGTCCATTCATGATCATCAGCAAGAGCAAAATCCACATCGGGCACATTGCTCCAACTGCAATATTCCACGTCGTACCCGCTACACTGGTTATCATCATAAATAGCCTGTGGCTTGAGTTGTACTGGAAATTTATATACCCCACGCGAGCTGACGGTGGATGCCGTCTCACTGCCGAGCACCACACCTTGAGGCAATTGATCATAGCCTTCCATATAACGATGAGTACGATAGTTCAATCCCACCACATCCAAAACAGCAGCAAAACCATTCTTCAAGACACATGACACCTGATCCATTCCACAAGTTACAGGTCTGGTAGGGTCCTCACGATGGCAGATATTCTGCAAAAACGATGCCACTTGTGCACCCCGTGTACTACATTGGGTAGGCACCTCATTACCAATACTCCACATCACTACACTCGGATGATTACGATAGTTATGCAACATATTTACCATGTCGCGTTCAGCCCATTCCTTAAAATAACGATGATACCCATTAGCACATTTGGCTACATCCCATTCATCAAAGGGCTCGACCATCACCATCAACCCCATTTCATCACAGAGGTCTATCAATTCTGGAGCCGGCATATTATGAGCTGTACGGACGGCATCACACCCCATTTCCTTCAACAACTCCAACTGGTGCCGTAATGCCTTCACATTTATAGCAGCGCCTAACGGACCTAAATCGTGGTGGTTGCACACTCCTTTGAATTTTCTGCGTTGTCCGTTCAGATAGAAGCCCTTTTCGGCTACCACCTCTACTGTACGAATACCGAAACGTGTCTCATAACGGTCCACCTCTTTGCCACTGACACAGACCGTAGTCAAAGCCGTATAGAGCGTAGGAGCCTCAGGACTCCACAGTTGCGGATGCTCCACCAACATACTTTGGTCAACGACCACTGTGTCAGCAGAGGCCTTGAACGAATTACTCTTGCTACCTACCTGCTGACCATCCTTTCCATATAATTTGGTAGTTACTGTCAGTTCTTCCCCTTTGCATGTAGCCACGCTGGTGCGTTGGCGCACAGTAGCAAAACTCTCTTCCACATGAGGGGTAGTCAGATAAGTGCCCCATACAGGGATGTATGTCTTTGCCGTTGTAATAAGGTGAACATGCCGGTAAAGCCCAGCTCCGGGATACCAACGTGAAGACTGTTCACGATTCTCCAAACGAACGGCCAAAAGATTATCCGCTCCGTCCTCATTAAGTAATCCCGTCACATCGCAATGGAACGAATTGTATCCGCAAGGCCAAAAGACAGCCTCTTTTCCGTTAATATAGACATGGGCTTCACTCATGGCTCCGTCAAAAAGCAATGTCACACGATTATTCTCTTTGGAAAATTCAGGTACAGAAAAACGGGTGCGATACCATCCTACACCAGTGTACGGCAATCCGCCCGAGCGTCCGGTTTTCCAAGTAGCCACCTTTTCACCATTCTGAGTAACAGCCACCTTCTGCAAATCATGCTTCCGATCGAAAGGTCCATAGATGGCCCAATCGTGTGGCACTATCACCTGTTCCCATCCGTTATCATCATAATCAGGATTCATTGCCATCGGAACATCTTGATGAATAAACGTCCATCCTTTTTCCAATGAAGTCTCGGTACGTTGCGCACCGGCGGGAAGCATTCCCCAAACCAGCATAGTAGCCAGCAATGCGAAGTTTCTCATGAAATAGTCAATGTTAAATTATCAATTTGCGTTCTTTTATGGGACAAATGTAAGGATATTCCTCGGTTCAACAAAGTCTTTCGACAAAAAAAGAAAAGTTTCCAGCTTTTTATTTGGCAGTTTCACAAAACTGCCTTATCTTTGCACTCGCTTTTTAACAGAAAGCACCTTGATGTTTGGACTATGGTGTAATGGTAACACAACAGGTTTTGGTTCTGTTTTTCCAGGTTCGAATCCTGGTAGTCCAACATGAATGAGAGGGATTTTCTCGCAGGGAAGATTCTTCTCATTTTTTCTTATCGTAACATCTTATTACCATGCCAAAAGTAACCTATACCCCATAAATAGAGTAGCTAGAATAGAAAATCTTATAAATTTCCCCTTAAAAACCTTTGTAAAGTTCTTAAAAACATCTAATTTTGCAGCCGTTTAGGTATTATTTAGGTATAAGTTTTAAGGTAAAAGCATCAAAATGAAAGGTTTTGTATTCAAGCCTGCGCTCTTCACCTCCCTTAAGGGATATAGGAAAGAGACGTTCATGGCAGACCTGATGGCCGGTATCATTGTAGGTATCGTAGCATTGCCATTAGCCATTGCATTCGGTATCGCTTCCGGTGTATCACCAGAGAAAGGAATCATCACAGCCATTGTAGCCGGGTTCGCCATCTCGGTTTTTGGAGGAAGTAAAGTGCAGATTGGTGGTCCTACGGGTGCATTCATCGTTATCATCTATGGCATTATCCAACAGTACGGTTTGGAAGGGTTGACCATTGCCACCATTTTGGCCGGAGTGTTCCTTGTTTTATTAGGAATATTTCATTTGGGTACGATTATCAAATACATTCCCTATCCCATCGTAGTGGGGTTCACCAGCGGTATAGCACTCACTATCTTCACCACACAGATCAGTGACGTGTTGGGACTGACTGAGACTGTGATTGACGCCAACGGACAAGAAATTATAGCTCCGCTGAAGACTCCAGGTGACTTTTTAGGCAAATGGATGTGCTATATTGAACATATCGATTCTATCAATTGGTGGAACACTGCTATTAGCATTGCCAGTATCATCATCATAGCTCTGACACCCAAGTTCAGCAAGAAGATTCCAGGTTCGCTCATTGCCATTATCATCATGACTGTTGGGGTATATTTGCTGAAAATGTATGGAGGCGTGAGCTGCATCGAGACCATTGGCGACCGCTTTACCATCAACAGCACATTGCCTGATGCAGAGATGCCCACCATGACGTGGGAAACAATCAAACAACTCATTTCACCGGCCATCACCATTGCCGTATTGGGAGCTATCGAGTCGCTATTATCAGCAACTGTAGCTGATGGTGTCACCAGCGACCACCACGACTCTAATCAGGAACTGGTAGGGCAAGGCATAGCCAATATCCTTTCACCCATTTTCGGAGGTATCCCAGCTACCGGAGCCATTGCTCGCACCATGACCAACATAAATAACGGCGGTCGCACCGCCATTGCCGGAATCATCCACGCAATCGTACTGTTGCTCATATTTCTGTTCCTCATGCCGTTGGCACAATACATTCCCATGGCTTGTTTGGCCGGAGTTTTAGTTATTGTGTCATACAACATGAGTGGATGGCGCACTTTCAAACAGTTGCTAAAGAATCCGAAATCGGACATTACCGTATTGCTCATCACTTTCTTGCTAACCGTCATTTTCGACTTGACTATCGCTATAGAAGTGGGGTTGGTCATTGCCTGCCTACTCTTCATGCGCCGAATGGCTGAAACCACCCAAGTATCTGTCATCACGGACGAAATTGACCCCAATACCGAAAGCGATGTACAGCTACACGAAGAGCACCTCATTGTACCTGACGGAGTAGAAGTATATGAAATCAACGGACCTTATTTCTTCGGCATTGCCAACCGCTTTGAGGAAGTGATGCAACAGATGGGAGACCGTCCGGTCGTACGCATCATTCGTATGCGTAAGGTTCCCTTTATCGATTCTACAGGCATACACAATCTGACCAATCTTTGTGAGATGTGCCAACGCGAAAATATACACGTCATACTTTCCGGTGTAAACGAAAAGGTACATCGGGTACTGGAAAAAAGCAGGTTCTACAACATATTGGGTAAAGAAAATATCTGCCCCAATATCAATGCTGCTTTGGAAAAGGCTCAAGAGGTACTTCATCGTGGTGTCGGGCAAGCACCCGATGGGGGAAGTGACCATGTCCAAGCAACTCAATAGGACACCCCAGATGTTCCTCTATCCACGAAGCGCTGATAGAGTCGGTAGAAGGATGATAATCTATCGTAGTATCTACACAGGCTATGGAGCGAACATTCTGCAGAACGGTGCCAATGTCGTGACTTACCAACACGATAGCACAACGCTTGTTCATATCTGCCAACAACCGATAAAGCTGTGACTCAGAGCGCCTGTCGAGATAGGTGTCCGGCTCATCAAGGATAAGCAACTCTGGATCGGACACAACTGCACGTGCCAACAAGGCACGCTGCAGTTGTCCGCCACTGAGCGAGCCGATAGCACAGCGTTCCACCCCCTCTAACCCCACTTCATGAATGACATTCCCTACACGCTCATGCTGTTCACGGCTCAATCGGACAGCAAGTCCTGCCTGAGAAGCAAGCCCAGAACATACTGTATCATAAACAGAAATGGGAAAACGATGGTCTATCCTGCTGTATTGTGGCAAATAGCCCATGCGTACACCTGCCACCGGATTGCCATCACGATAACAAGTGACAGTGCCTGAAACCGGGCTCATCAATCCGAGGAGAATCTTTACCAACGTTGTCTTTCCTCCCCCATTAGGACCTATTATACCTAGAAAATCACGCTCATAGATTGTTAATGATATGTCGTGTAATACTTCTTTGGTATCATAAACGGCTGCAATATCTTGCAATGTCATTAACGGTGTCATACTGTCACTCCTCATTATTGTCATTCACTTTCAGTGCTTCTGCAATACGAATCATCACTGCAGGCCAATCATATCCTAAAGGATCTATTTCCACCACACGTGCTCCCACAGCATGAGCAACAGCTTCTGCACTGCGCTTGTCGAAACCTCTTTGTATGAAGATAACCTTTATTCCATGGTGGAGAGCCTCATCAGTGACTGTCTTCAAACGGGAAGGGGATGGTTCTTTCCCATCTTCTTCCAGACAATAGGAACACAATCCATAATCACGGGCAAAATATCCAAGTGAAGGATGATAAAGCATAAAAATCTTCGAAGCCTCCGGAGAGGAAAGCATGGTACGGATATGCCGGTCGGTCTCCACTACCACACTGTCAAGCCGTTGCCATCTCCGGAATATTGCAGCACTATCCTCCGGTGCAAGACGACACAACGCACGATAAAGATTGTGCGCCATCAATCTGACATTGGCCGGAGAGGTCCAAATATGCGGGTCGGATACCCCTTCGTGACGATGATTACCGTGAGAATGAGTCGTATAAATAAATTCTACCCCTTCGGACAGATCCACGACCTCCATGTGAGGGGCATTCTCCCGAAGCCGAGGAAGCCAAACCTGCTCAAATTCAATAGGCCCCACCCGCAAATATGCTTCGCTTCCAACCACATCAAGCATTTGTCTTGGAGTAGGTTCATACGTTTCCGGACTACTCCCCTGCGGCACCATGCAGTTGACTTGAAACAAGTCTCCTCCAATCTGTTCTGCCAAATAACGCACAGGCTCGATACTGACCGTCAGTACCCGTTTCTTAGCATCCGAATCTGCAGGCATATGGCAAGAAACGAACAATCCTGCCAACCAAAGAAAAGCCCAGATTGGCCATTGACCAAAATTACAGTTCTTCATTCTATTTTTCACTGATAATAACACCATCATTCAAAACAGCGAAGCTGCCCCTTCTGTAATATAAATCAATACCGCGTAACGGATGAATTTGCCCAAAGCCATAGAAACTACCGTTATGGGGATGTTGGCACGCATCATACCCAACACGATAGAAATGGCACTACCAAGGATAGGAACAAAACCAAAAAATCCCATCCAGGCACCACGACCACGGACAAACCTTTCAGCACGGGCTATCTTCTGCGGGCTGACTCTAAAATAGTGCTCTATCCAATGCATATTGCCTAAATGCCCCAACCAATAGCAGGTCATGCCACCCACTACATTGCCAAATGTGGCAAAAAGGATGGTCAACATAGGATCCAGCCCCATTTTGACGAGGGTAACAAGCACAACCTCCGAGCTGAACGGAACGACCGTTCCCGCCAGAAAAGCAGCCAACCACATACCGAGATAGCCGTAGTCTAAAAGGAATTGTACAATGGCATCCATAAGTTACAAACAATTAAGATTAACAGAGTAACAATTGAGAACATGAAAAAGATGTTGCACAAACGGCCTCCAGCCAGCGTAAACAAATGAACAGAAAGGATACAACACACCGAAGACATCACCCCCGACACATACAGAAAGGCCGAAGGCTGAAAAAGAACAAGAAGCAGAAGTATCCCCTGTAACCATAAAAAGAAACGCAAGAAAACGCGTGTACGAATTTTGTCATGAAAACCATTTATTGTAGCATATACAGCCCCGACACCTGAAAGCAACGAAATGAACCCCAACGATACCCAACCACCAATAGGAAGCGCTCCCGAACCTATTCCATCATAATCAGCCAAAACGCGCAGAGGCGTGTAGAACAACTCCAAGTCCTCCTCATAAAAAGCATAGACAAACAACAGCCAATAAGGGAAAAGCAGCCCGATAATTCCAGCAAAGAAACTTCTCGGTTCCAAAGCTTTGAAAATCATTAGAAAGAAATAAAAGAATGGGACTGTCCACAAGACTTGAGGTATCAACAAAGAGGTTGCACTAATAATCAAGAAAAGGCAGAACACACGGCTTACGGGCACAACAGCCTGATAGCTTCGAAAAAGGAAATAGACCGTCCACAACAAAGCAAAAGCCAATAATGCACTTTCGGCCAAATGTGCCCCCTGCGGAACAGACATCCACATCAGCGGGAAAAGTACTGCATGAAAATTCGTCCGCCTCCCCAACAGTGAAAAGGCATTATTCAACTCCACCAACAGATAGACGGAAGCAACCCCAAACAATAGACACACCCCCTCCATGTCCCATGATGTATTCACACCGAATAACCAAAAAGACACAACCAAAGCCACGAACACCGGAGTTGTGGCTTTGGACGAGATTACTATTTGTTGGAATCGCTGCCTCATCAAAGGTCCGCTCCGATATCTGAACGGAAATATTTCTTCTCGAATTGAATTTTTTTGGCTCCTTCAAACGAACGCGCCAGAGCTTCAGCCTTGTCCGTACCATAAGAACTGACGGCTATCACACGGCCTCCGGCAGTCACAACCTGACCTTCTTGCATAACCGTTCCCGCATGAAAGACAATGCTTTCAGGGTTCACGTCACCAATACCCGTAATAGCATACCCCTTATCGTAAGCCTCAGGATAACCACCTGACACAAGCATCACGCATACAGCAGCACGAGAATCAAATTCCAATGTCTTTTCATCCAGATTACCTGCAGCTACCCCTTCGAACAGGTCCACCAAATCGCTCTTGATGCGCAACATCACACTCTCAGTTTCAGGATCTCCCATACGCACATTGTATTCTATTACCATCGGTTCTCCCTTCACATTGATAAGACCGAAGAAAATGAAGCCTTTATAAACAATGCCTTCGGATGCCAATCCCTCCACTGTGGGGCGAATAATACGCTCTTCCACCTTCTGCATCCATGCTTTGTCGGCAAACGGTACGGGTGAGACAGACCCCATGCCACCAGTATTCAAGCCTGTGTCTCCCTCACCAATGCGCTTATAGTCTTTGGCTTCGGGCAGAATCTTATAGTTCTTGCCATCAGTCAATACAAATACAGAGCATTCGATACCACTGAGGAACTCTTCAATGACCACCGTAGAAGAGGCATTGCCGAACATTCCTCCCAACATTTCTGCCAATTCTTTTTTGGCTTCAGCAAGCGTATCAAGGATGAGCACCCCCTTACCCGCACAGAGTCCATCAGCTTTCAGTACGTAAGGAGCCTGAAGAGTCTCCAAATAAGCCAGTCCTTCTTCCAACTGTCCGCCCGTAAAGCTACGGTATCCGGCTGTAGGAATTCCATGACGCTGCATGAAACCCTTGGCAAACTCCTTACTACCCTCCAATACGGCACCGGCTTTGGAAGGTCCGATAACAGGAATCTTTTTCAGTTCCTCATCCTGCTGGAAGTAATCATAAATGCCTTTCACCAACGGATCTTCAGGTCCCACCACCACCATATTGATATCGTTCTCCAATACGAACCGGCGGATACCATCAAAGTCATCTCCTTTGATAGCCACATTCTCGGCTACATTACTCGTACCGGCATTACCCGGAGCCACATACAGTTTTTCAATCTTCGGGCTTTGGGCAATCTTCCAAGCCATAGCATGCTCACGTCCGCCACTACCCAACAATAACAATTTCATATATAATACTCTTTAGTTTGATTATTCATAAAACGGGGACAAAGATAGTGCAAGTTGAGCGGAGGACAAAACAAATCATTCATTTTTTATCCTGTTTTCTCCCTCAAGTTGTGGACTGATTCATCTTTCACGCGGCCTTCCATATATTCGCACTACCAGTGCGAAGTTTATAGCCTCTTCTTTGTCGTTTCTGAATAATATTTGTACTTTTGCACAAACAAAAGAATCGTTACGACACCCTCGCTTGAAATTGTATTCAATTATGGTAAGAAAATTCTATTTCAGTCTCTGTTTGGCCGTCGTTTGCAGTCTCCCCCTCATAGCAAGCCGCCCTGCCCGTGTGATTATCACTGCCGGGCAATCCAACACCGATGGCCGGTGTCCCAATACCGAATTGCCTGCTTATATCAAGGCTTTAGCCAAAGATACCACCACCTTCCAGCGTGGTGCCTACAACTTTTGCCGCATATCCCAAAATCGCACGGATGGACAGTTTGAACGCTTTTGGCCCCAAGCCACCAAGCAGGGTGTAGAGAATTCGTGGGCTTACGATGCCGTCACCTATCTGTGGCTCGACCAGATGGTGCGCGACCCTTTATATATTATCAAATGGGCCGTTGGGGGAACTTCCATCGCTATCGACAAGGATTCAGAGAGCAGTGCCCATTGGAGTGCCGACAGGCGTTGGTTGAAACGCACCCGTAGTACCGCTGAAGGCGGGCGCTCACTCCTTTTGTCACTCACCCGGCAGATAGATGCTTGCATAGACAGTACTCTCTCTGCATTGAAAGATGGCTATCAGGTCGATGCCCTCCTTTGGCATCAGGGCGAAAGCGACTACAAACAAGGAAAAGCCTATTACAAGAATTTGAAGGGCGTCTTTGCCCACATCCGCCGCCATCTGACCGAGAAGACGGGCAAGGACTATTCCCGTTTGCCCATCATCATGGGCACCGTAGCCCGTAGCAACAAGTGTTATAGTGCAGAGGTAGAAGAGGCCATGAGACGGTTGGCCGACGAAGACCCCGACATTCACCTGATAGACATGGGCAAGGCTGGTCTTCAGCGCGATCGCCTGCATTTCGATGCCCAAGCCGCTGAGTACTTGGGCATACAGGTGTATGACCGCCTGCTGAAGGTGGCTTATGCCCCCGAGGGAGTGCAGACAACTGAAGAGGGACCTTTGGCCGGCAAACGCATTGCTTTTCTTGGAGACAGCTATGTTCGCAACCATCGGGAACCCGCCATGCTCACCTGGCAATACAAATTCGCCCGCAAGCATGGCATGACCTACTTCAATTATGGGCGCAACGGTAGCAATGTGGCCTACAATAGCCAACAATGGGGACCTGCCATGTATGTGCGCTACAAGGATTTGCCCGCCCAATTGGACTATATCGTAGTGGTGGGCGGACACAACGACAGTTGCCACCCCAATATAGCAGAAGAGATGGAGACGTACAAAGCACGTCTGGCCGAACTCTGTGAAGGACTTATAGCCCGCTATCCTACCGCACAGATTTTCTTCTTTACCCGTTGGGTGACGGCCGACTTTGCCGGAAGCAATTTTGAGAAAGTGGTGGATGCCACGTTGGAAGTGTGTGGCAACTATAGCATCCCGGTGTTCGACAGTGCCCGCCGGGGAGGCATCTATATAGGTAATGATACTTTCCGCAAGACATTCCTCCAACCCAAGAAGGGGAACACCGATACAGCCCACCTCAATGCACGCGGGCACGACCGCTTCCTGCCCGTGGCCGAAGCATTCCTGTTGCAATACATGCCACGGTAATTACCGCAAGCGTTTCGTGATGTAGTGCTATTTTTATGATGAGAATTATACCAAACAGGAATTAATCCTCGTTGCGGTAGTGCAAGGGAGAGACACCTGTGTGTTTCTTGAAATACCGACCAAAAAAGGACTGATCGGGAAAATGCAACCGGTTTGCTATCTCCTGCACACTGAGGGCTGTCGATTTCAGCATGGCTTTACTCTCCAGCAGGACATGCCTGTCGATGATACTTTTGGCTGTATTTCCTGTCACATTCCTCACAATGGTAGACAAATAACGTGGACTGATACACAACCTCTCTGCATAGAATGCCACTTCACGGTGCTCGCTGCAATGGTCGTGCACAAGCCGGACGAAGCGTTTGAACAGTTCTTCCTGCCGATTGACTCCTTCCGGATATTGTTCCATAAACAAGCGGTGGGTCTTGTCGTAGATGTCAAGTAGAAAACTTTGAATATGGTTTTGAAATATTTGCTGGCGGAAACAGTTTTCACCATCCAAATACAGTTCCTCCATTACAGTCATCATGCGTTTGATACTATGATTTCTCTCGTCCGGCAAATTAACTACAGGAGTATCTTTCAGAAAACGATAGAAAGAAGGTTCCAGCCTGGCTGTCACATCATGGAAGAGGTGTTTAGAAAACAAAACATAACTTGCAACGAAATCATTACTGATTTGTGCATTGCCAATGATTGTACCAGGCAGAAGGACCATGTGAGTACCGGCATGGAGGACGTATACTTCCGAATCGATTTCCACTTTGGCTTTACCTTGTTTGCAGAGAAAAATACAGGCATCATCCAATTTGGAGAATTGGTTGAGTACCAAGTGACAATCATCTGTCTGTACAAGAAAAGAGTTCGGATTCATATCCCCACCATTATTCATTGTTGTTTCCTTTTTCTTTTTTTGACGGCAAAATTAATGTTTCTTTCGGACATATCGGCCCTACTGTTCCGTTTTTGACCAATCTCGGCTAAATTTATCTTCCGCTCTTCTGCCAAAAACCCCGTACCTTTGCGCCCGAATTTTAAACGAGTTAAATCCAATGAACAAAATGAAGAAAAATTGGATGCCACTGGCTCTGTACGTCGGTGGCATGTTACTGTTTGCGGCTTGTCAAGAACCCCCCACTGCCCACCCCGAGGCGGAATACAAGGTACTGACTGTAACCACATCAGACAAAGTGTTGACTTCCACCTATTCGGCAACAATTCGTGGCCGACAGGACATTGACATCTATCCGCAGATTTCCGGTACACTGACCCGCCTATGTGTGTCTGAGGGAGATGAAGTGCACAAAGGACAAGTATTGTTCGTCATCGACCAGGTGCCTTTCCAAGCAGCTTTGAATACGGCTGTCGCCAATGTACAAGCAGCCAAAGCAGGGGTAGCCACGGCCCAACTGAACTACGAGAGTGCCAAAGAACTCTATGCCAAGAGGGTAATCTCGGAGCACCAACTTCAAACGACAGAGAACGGTTATCTCACAGCACAAGCCCAATTGGCACAAGCCGAAGCACAAGAGGTGAATGCACGCAACAGCCTATCCTACACGGAGGTGAAGAGTCCAGCAGACGGTGTGGTAGGCATGTTGCCCTACAGAGTGGGAGCATTGGTCAGCCCAGCAGGGATGCCACACCCCCTGACCACAGTGAGTGACAACAGCGACATGTATGTCTATTTTTCGATGACAGAAAACCAATTGTTGGCTCTGACCCGCCAATACGGTTCGAAGAAAGAAGCGTTGAAGAATATGCCTGCCGTCCGGTTGCAATTGAACGACGGATCGGTCTATGCGGAAAGCGGACGAGTAGAAAGCATCAGCGGAGTGGTGGACCGTTCGACCGGTACAGCCGGTCTTCGGGCTGTTTTTCCCAATCGGAACGGATGGTTGTATAGCGGGACATCGGGCAACGTTCTGCTACCGGACCACCGCACCGGAGTGATCGTCATTCCCCAAAACCTGACATTCGAGATTCAAGACAAGACCTATGTATATAAGGTAATCGATGGGAAAGCCACGGCATCGCCTGTAGTGGTGAACCGCGTAAATGGCGGACAGGAGTACATTGTAGAGAGCGGTCTCCAGCCCGGCGATGTAATAGTAGCCGAGGGAGTGGGGCTGCTACGTGAAGGAACACCGATTAAAATCAAAAACTGAGATTCATGAATTTAAGAACATTTATCGAACGCCCGGTACTTTCGGGTGTCATCTCCATCGTCATCGTCATTTTAGGACTTATCGGACTGAAAACACTGCCGGTGGAACAGTATCCCGACATTGCACCGCCCACCGTGATGGTGATGACCAATTACTATGGTGCAAATGCCGAGACATTGCAGAAAAGTGTGATAGCTCCATTGGAAGAAGCCATCAACGGAGTGGAAAACATGACCTATATGACCTCGACAGCCACCAATGCCGGTTCGGTGGAGATCATGGTCTATTTCCGCCAAGGAACAGACCCTGACATGGCAGCGGTGAACGTGCAGAACCGTGTGGCAATGGCTACTGGACAACTTCCTGCCGAAGTGACGCAAGTGGGTGTAACCACCATCAAACGGCAAAACTCCATGCTGCAGGTGTTCACCCTCAGCAGTCCCGACGACAGCTACGACGAGGAGTTCCTCAGCAACTATATCAGCATCAACCTGAAACCCGAAATCCTTCGTCTGGAGGGGGTGGGACAGTTGGTCGTTCTAGGTGGTAACTACTCCATGCGTGTATGGATGAAGCCCGATGTCATGGCACAATACAGGCTGATACCATCGGATGTCATTTATGCTTTGGCAGAACAGAACATCGAATCTGCGACCGGTGCGTTCGGAGAAAACTCGAAAGAGACTTACCAATATACAATGAAGTACAAGGGACGCAAGCAGACTCCTGAAGAGTTCGGTGAAATAGTCATCCGCAGCACCGACAAAGGTGAAGTTCTCAAACTGAAAGACATTGCCGACATCGAATTGGGTATCGACAGTTATTCGTACGTGGGTAAGCTGAACGGACATCCGGGCATAGGTTGTCTGGTCTTCCAGACCGCAGGAAGCAATGCCACGGATGTGAATGCCCGTATCGATGCTTTGCTGGAAGAAGCCAAGAAAGATTTACCGAAAGGAGTAGAGCTGAAGCAGGTGATGTCGTCTAACGACTTCCTGTTTGCCTCTATTCATCAGGTGATACAGACGCTGTTGGAAGCCATCTTTCTGGTCATTCTGGTAGTGTATGTCTTTTTGCAAGACATACGTTCTACACTTATTCCGCTGGTAGGCATTGTAGTGTCACTTATCGGCACCTTCGCTTTCATGGCAGTAGCCGGTTTCAGTGTCAATCTCATCACGCTGTTTGCCTTGGTACTGGTCATCGGCACGGTGGTTGATGATGCCATCGTGGTGGTCGAAGCCGTCCAGGCGCGTTTCGATGTGGGATACAAATCCTCCTACATGGCCAGCATCGATGCCATGAAAGGTATCAGTAACGCGGTGATAACCTCCTCACTTGTCTTTATGGCAGTGTTTGTCCCAGTGTCATTCATCGGTGGCACTTCGGGTACATTCTATACACAATTTGGTCTGACAATGGCAGTAGCTGTCGGCATTTCGGCCATCAATGCCCTGACATTGAGTCCGGCTCTATGCGCCCTGTTATTGAAACCCTATATCAACGAAGACGGTACGGAGAAAAACAATTTCGCAGCCCGTTTCCGCAAGGCATTCAACACCGCTTTTTCCACCATGGTAGAGAGATACAAAGGTGGTGTGCTGTTCTTCATCAAACGCCGTTGGTTGGTGTGGAGTCTGCTGGTGGCATCAGTAGTGTTGCTGGTTGTGTTGATGCACAACACCCAAACAGGTCTTGTACCCGATGAGGACCAGGGTGTGGTACTGGTCAACGTCACCACCCCTTCGGGCAGTTCACTGGCCACAACAGACAAGGTGATGGACGAACTGCGCAAACGTCTGGAGACCCTTCCGGGACTGGAGAATCTTTCCAGCACCACCGGTTTCGGTCTGATTTCCGGTCAAGGCAATTCTGCGGGTATGTTCATTGTAGGCCTGAAAGACTGGAGCGAACGTAGCAAAGACGAGGAGCAGGTGCAGGCAATCATCAACCGGATTTATGCCGTAACTGCTGATGTGAAGGACGCCAGTGTCTTTGCCATGGCTCCGGGTATGATTCCCGGATATGGAATGGGCAATTCGCTCGATCTCAACATACAGGACAAGATGGGAGGAGACCTCGGAGAGTTCAATCGTCATACGTGGAACTACATTGCAGCCCTGAACCAACGACCGGAGATAGCCCGTGCCTATTCGACCTTTGCCATCAATTATCCGCAATGGGAGGTAGATGTGGATGCCGCCAAATGCAAGCGTGCAGGCATCTCCCCGAACGCGGTATTGACCACGTTGGCCGGATACTACGGCGGCCAGTACGTATCGGACTTCAACCGGTTCTCCAAAGTCTATCGTGTGATGATTCAGGCCGATCCGAAATACCGTCTTGACGAGGCTTCGCTGAACAACACCTTCGTACGCATGGGCAATGGAGAGATGGCTCCGCTCGGCCAATTCGTCACATTGAAGCGTGTCTATGGAGCCGAAACTTTGAGCCGGTTCAACATGTACAATTCCATTGCCGTGAGTGTGATGCCTGCTGATGGCTACAGCACGGGCGATGCGCTGAAGGTGGTAAAGGAGGTGGCCACAGAAACACTTCCCAAGGGCTATGGCTACGACTTCGGCGGAATTACCCGCGAGGAAAATGAGGCCAGTGGAGGCACAGCCGCCATCTTCGGTATCTGCATCCTGATGGTTTACCTCATCCTTTGTGCACTCTACGAGAGTTTCCTCGTTCCGTTTGCCGTCATTCTTTCCGTGCCTGCAGGTCTGATGGGGTCATTCCTCTTTGCCAAACTGATGGGATTGGAGAATAACATTTACCTTCAGACAGGACTCATCATGCTCATCGGTCTGTTGGCCAAGACTGCCATTCTCCTGACCGAATATGCAGCCGAACGACGCAAAGCCGGCATGAGCCTGACCTCGGCAGCCTTGAGCGCGGCCAAAGCCCGTCTGCGTCCCATCCTGATGACAGCAGGGACTATGATTTTCGGTCTGTTACCGTTGATGGTAGCTACAGGTGTAGGGGCCAATGGCAACCGTTCGCTCGGAACAGGTGCGGTAGGTGGCATGATTCTCGGTACATTGGTGCTGCTGTTCCTTGTTCCTTCACTCTTCATTGTCTTTCAATATTTGCAAGAAAAAATCAGGCCAAACCAACCAGAGTCTTCGCACGACTGGCAGATTCAGGAAGAGTTTGTAGAGATGGAAACCGAACGCAGACACCATCTGGAAGAGAAAAAAAATCACCAGACTCTTACCAACGTTTCTGAATGAAAAGTGTCAGACACTGAGAGCTACATATAATCTTAAGACTTTTATACGATATGAGCAAAAATATATATCACATGATGTACGGTACTCCTTTTTCTCTCTTGTGCAGAGAAGGAAGGAACTGGGGAATTCGTTGTATTTTCCTTTCCCTGATTCTCAGTAGCTGTGGCATCTACACCCGCTACAAACCAGCCAAGGAAGTACCCGAAAGCCTCTATGGCGAAGAAGTGGCAACAGACGACAGTACCAGTCTGGCAGACCTGAAGTGGAGAGAGATTTTCAGCGACCCAACTTTGCAGGAATTGATTGAACGGGGCTTGCAGCAAAATGCGGACCTGCGCACGGCACAGCTTCGCGTAGAAGAGGCCGAAGCTGCCCTGCTGACGGCCAGATTAGCCTACCTGCCATCATTCGCACTTGCTCCACAGGGCACAGCCAGCAGTTTTGACCGCATGAAGGCCACACAAATCTACCAGCTTCCCGTAGTGGCGAACTGGCAGCTCGACCTCTTCGGCAGCATCCGTAACTCCAAAAGACAAGCTGAAGCCATATATGAGCAGAGTGAGGACTACCGTCAGGCTGTGCAGACGGGTGTCATCTTTGGCATTGCCAACTTGTACTACACCCTGCGTATGCTCGACGAGCAACTGGACATTGCAGAACATACAGAACACTCGTGGGGAGAAACGGTAGAAGCCATGCGAGCCTTGATGGAAGCAGGCATGAGCAGTGAGGCCGCTGTGGCTCAAATGGAGGCCGCCCGCTATGGTGTACAGTCGTCTGTACTTGATTTGAAGGAACAGATCAATCAGGCAGAGAACTCGCTGGCACTGTTGTTGGCAGAACCTCCCCACGCAGTGTCACGTAAATCTTGGGCAGAAGAGTCCTTTGTTTTTCCCGACAGTCTGTCAGCAGGTGTACCAGTGCAGTTGTTGGCTCGCAGACCTGATGTAAGAGCAGCCGAACGTGGACTGGAAGCCGCATTCTACGGAGTGAATGCAGCCCGTTCCGCCTTTTGGCCAAATATCACCTTAAGTGGCAGTGCCGGGTGGACCAATTCGGCAGGAACAATGATTGTCAACCCCGGCAAGCTGGTTGCAGCCGCTGTAGGACAACTCACCCAGCCACTATTCGCCCAAGGTAAACTGAAAGCCGGATACAAAATAGCCAAAGCTCAATATGAAGAGGCCTCATTGGCTTTTCAGCAAACCGTTCTGAATGCCGGAGCTGAGGTAAACGAAGCCCTTGTAGCCTGCCAGACAAGCCGTAAGAAGTCGGAGGTGGTATCTGCACAAGTGGCCTCGTTGCAACGAGCTTATGAGACGACTTCACTGCTGATGAAGCACGGCAATACCAACTATTTGGAGGTGCTCACTGCCCGCCAGGCTTTGCTTGGAGCACAGCTTCAGCAGTCGGCAGTCCGTCTTATACACATACAAAGTGTCATCAGGCTATATCTGGCATTGGGTGGTAGCTGCGAATAACCCTTTCATTTATTATATATTCTTTGTAAAAGAAAAAAGAGACCCTGACTTGTGAAAGCCGGGGTCTCATCGTTATGATGAAAGTCCACGTAGATCCATCGGGCATATTCATTATAAGGAACCAGACTTACCACTCACCTTCTCCGATGCCCATCTGTTGCATCAGGAAGCAGGCGTTCATGTTTTGGGCGATACCCGACCGGAGGCGGTAGGCGAAGGTGAGCTGGTCGTTCCGGATGTCGGCCTCGAAGCAGAGGTTGTGTACGTGAGTGGGATAGAGGTCGGCCAGTGTGCCGAGGAGCAGGTCGTGGGTGGCAATGATGCCGTTGGCCCGAAGGCGGACAAGCTGCCGCAGCAGTGCCAAAGAGCCTTTCTGCTTGTCCACCGAGTTGGTTCCGCGCAGAATCTCGTCGAGCACAATGAAGAGCTGTTCGCCCTGCTTCAGGGAATCGATGATGAGCTTCAGCCGCTTCAGTTCGGCAAAGAAGTACGACTCACCATCGCTCAGGCTGTCGGCCGTGCGCAGACTGGTGAGCAGGCGGGCAGGGGTAAACGTCACATCTGTGCCACAGACGGGCAGCCCCACGCAAGCCAGCAGGTAGTTGGCCGACACGGTGCGCAGGTAGGTACTCTTGCCCGCCATGTTGGCACCGGTGATGACCAAGAAGTCGGGTCGTCCGTCAATCTCTATGGGGTTGGGCACACAAGTGCCGCGCCGCATCAGTGGGTGGCTCAGGGCTGTAGCAGTGTAGGTGAAGCCACCGTCGGCCTCCAATGCTTCGGGCCACGTGTAGTCGGGGTGGTGGCGGACAAACAGTGCCATCGATACGTAGGCATCGGCCTGTGCCAACGCAGCCATCCAAGCAGGAATATGGCACGCGTAAAGGCATTTCCACCCCTCGAGCCGAATCATTTGGCGGATTTCCCAAAAGAAGAGTCCGTTCAGTAGGAAGAGCATCACGACGTTGTTTCGGCGATCCAGATTGTCCATCAGGCTGCGCAACCGACGGATGGCCGACGAGGCAACCACTCCTCCCCTCTCCTGCCCTACTCCTTGGGTAATCTGTTGCCATGCTGCAAACTCCTTGCACGGGGCCTGCTCCACCAGTTCCAAGACCGGAAACGCCAATGACAAGGTGCGCAAGCGACGGCTGTACTCCTGCTGCTTGCGCGTGATGCGGGCGGTGAAGGCAGACGATACGATGGCGAACAGGATGGTGACCAACGTGGCCAATGAGTAAGGCAATAGCCCTGCAATGGCCGCTCCCCACACTAACAGGTTCATACCGGCAGCCAAGGGGGTGAGCAGGCGGTAATACCATCGGTTTGCAAATTCGTCGGGCGAAGCTGTCCATGCCTTCCAATCGGCATTGCCCAACGTGAGAAACCGTTCATCCCCTTTGTGCCCGTTGGTGGCATAGTCTTCCGCTGCCGCACAGAGCATCTCCACACGGAAACGGGTCAAGAACTCCTTTTCATCCCTCATGGTCTGCAGCAACTGTTGCCGTTGGCGGATGGAGGCATTTTCTCTCAAAGGTTGTCCCAATACTTCGGCCAGCCGGTGACTGCCCATATCGCTGCACGTGCGGTTCAGCATCTGGAAGAGCGAATGGCGACCGTAGAGGTCAATGTCGTAGGCAAAGTCGTGTGTCGCATCCACGTACTCCTCCCCTGCCCTTTGCTCCGAATAGTCTTCGTCGAGGTGTGCCAGGTCGGTGTGGCAGACGGCAAGTCTGATTTCACCGCGTGAGTAGCGGGTGAACAGGCGGGTGTGATATTTCACCAATGCCAAGAAGAGCAGCAGCCCTACAGCGCTGACGATGGGTAGTTGGATGAACTTTTGTCCTGCAATATAGAACGAAATGCTCAGCAGGGCCGTCAGGAAGAGCACCACCCGCAGTGTACTCACCCATCGGATGCGTCGCCGCAACCGGCTCTGTTCTGCTTCGATGAGGGCTTTTTCCCGTTGGCTCTCGCTTTTCATCTCTGCATAGTCTTGCATATATTTCCTTTCCATTTCTGTGTTTTTCCTTTTTTTTGCCCGGCAAAGTAATGGCTAATAAGTGGGTTATGCAAATATTTTACACTTTTTTGACGAATGAAGGCTTGCCCGGAGGTTCCTCTTTACCCTTATTCATTCTCTCTCCACCCTAAAATCAGTTTGCCTTACGTCTTTTTTTAGTTTGCCTTGCTCTTTTTAAAATTTGGCTTTAATTGTCTTTTTGTAGAAAAGGTTGACTCCTAAGATTCAACCCAATGAAAGGAATTAAAATCCCAATCAATCGTAGCACATCAGAAAAGAATGCTCTATTGCGTGACTTATTGGAAGATTACTACTGCAATCATTTAAATTTTC
>JAFTNZ010000010.1 GCA_017451645.1 Bacteroidaceae bacterium
GCTTTGGAAACCTACTATCTGTATGGAGGTTTGCCTGGTGTGGCACAGATGAAGACACCCGTGGAAAAGCAGAACTATCTGCGGGAGATATACGAAACGGTCTATCTGCGCGATGTGATAGAGCGTAACCATCTGCGTAGTGCTGACGGTATGCGAGAACTGGTGCGTATTCTTGCTTCCGGCATAGGAGCCAGTACCAATGTCCGTCGCATAGCCAATACGTTCAAGTCAGTTGCAGGGATAGACATCGGGCCTAATACCATTTCTCGCTATCTGGAGCATCTGCAGGATGCGTTTATCATCAACGAAGCAATGCGGTATGATGTAAAGGGACGCAAATATATCGGCACCGAAACGAAATACTATTTCGAAGATATGGGCATACGTAATGCTATCCTCGATTTCCGTCAGATAGAGTTTACCCATACCATGGAAAATGTTATCTACAACGAATTACGTCGTTTGGGATATAGTGTTGATGTGGGACAGGTAGAAACCATGAAACGGAATGTGGAAGGTAAAAATGTACGGAGCAATCTGGAAATAGACTTCGTAGTGAATCGCCACGACGAGCGTATCTACATCCAGTCGGCCTATGCTCTTCCCGACAAGGAAAAGGAAAATCAGGAAATGGCATCATTACGGCATGTTTCTGATAATTTCAAGAAAATTGTCATTGTTGGTGACCGTTATCATTCTGCATACAATGAAGAAGGCATACAGTTGACGGGCATCTATGATTTTTTGCTCTATCAGTAACCTCGTCCCCTTGTTATCCTCTTTCCCTTCTCTCGTCCCGACAGGTTCACTCCCTCGTTCGGGACATTTTCGTTTTCATCGTCTTGTCTTCAGCATATTCAGGGCAGGAAGAGGATATCAATAGACTCTCCGTAAACGATTAACTCCGTTTGCGAACCGAACAAACACGGTAGGCGAACGGAGTTAATGCTGTTTTGGCGCAGACGTTGTAAATGAAGAATGAAGAGGAACTGACATACTGAAAACATTGACGAAAGAAAAAACAAGGACAAACACTTGGGTCGCGCTTTGGATTATTCGTATATTTGAATATACTTCAGATTATCATCAAAATAAAGCAGTATGGCGGGATACGAAAGATTACAGAGAATAGTTGATGCACGTATAGAGTGATTGCAGATTCCTGTGCTTGCAGATACCTACATTTAGGTATTGTCGCCTGATTTTTGGAAAAAAGCTTGCACGATGCTTTGGCAACGTCGAAAAGAAGATGTAATTTTGCGACAAAATAGTTGGAAAAAAGAAATGCGATTATCAGAACTGAAGACTGGGGAAAGGGGAGTGGTCGTCAAAGTACTTGGCCATGGAGGCTTCCGCAAACGCATCGTAGAGATGGGTTTCATCAAAGGAAAAACAGTGGAGGTCGTGCTGAATGCACCCTTGAAAGACCCAATCAAATACAAGCTCCTCGGCTATGAAGTGTCGCTCCGTCGGCAGGAGGCTGAAATGATAGAGATTGTGAGTGAAGAGGAGGTTGGGCAAAGCTCTGTTCAGCCTCCCTTTTGTGAAGGAGGGAAGGAGGATGCCCCTGCAAAGAAACCTGCTCGTGTCTCGGCAAACCTCGAAGAGGATTCGGGAAGAGAGACAATGCAGAAACTGGCCCGGGACAAACGCCGCACCATCAATGTGGCTCTGGTAGGTAATCCTAACTGCGGGAAAACTTCGCTCTTCAACATCGCCAGTGGGGCGCACGAGCACGTGGGTAACTACAGCGGAGTGACGGTGGATGCCAAAGAGGGAGTGTTCAACTTTCAGGGCTACCGCTTCCGGCTCATCGACCTGCCGGGAACTTATTCACTATCGACTTATACGCCAGAGGAACGCTATGTCCGCAAATACATCATCGATGAGACACCCGATGTCATCGTCAATGTGGTGGATGCCGGCAATCTGGAGCGTAACCTCTACCTGACCACTCAACTCATTGACATGAATGTACGCATGGTCATCGCCCTGAACATGTATGACGAACTGGAGGCCAGTGGCAACCGGCTCGATCACGTGCAGTTGGGCGAACTGCTGGGAGCACCGATGGTGCCCACTGTATCGCGTACTGGCAAAGGGGTGGAGAAACTGTTTCATACCATCATCAGCAGTTATGAAGGGGGAGATTTTCTCGACAAGGAGGGGCATCTGCGCTCCGAGGCCCTGAATGACCTGAGTGACTGGCACCGCGAGTATGTGACCGATCACTCCTTTGATGCCAAAAGCATGAAACATGAGCATCCGCGCGGATTCTACCACCATATCCATATCAACCATGGTGCGGAAGTGGAGCGTAGCATTGAGGAGGTTAAAAAGGCTGTCAGCGAAAATGAGGACATCCGTCATAAATATTCCACCCGCTTTCTGGCTATCAAACTGCTGGAACACGATTCGGATGCCGAGCAGACAGCGGAAGCCCTCCCTAACGGGCAGGACATCATCCGCTTGCGCGACCGCGAAGCCGAACGTCTGCACAAGGTGCTCAATGAAGATAGCGAACAGGCCATCATGGATGCCAAATATGGCTTCATTCAAGGTGCCCTGCGCGAAACTTTCACCGACAATCATCAGGAGCCCCGGCAGATTACCTCAGCCATCGACACCATTGTCACACATCGGCTGTGGGGATTCCCCATTTTCTTCCTCTTCCTCTACATCATGTTCGAGTGTACGTTCACCTTGGGAGAGTATCCCATGATGGGAATCGAATGGCTCGTCGGACAGTTGGGAGGTCTCATCGAAGGCAATATGCAGGAGGGACCGCTGAAGGATATGCTTATCGACGGCATTATCGGGGGTGTGGGAGGAGTCATTGTGTTTCTGCCCAATATCCTGATACTCTATCTCTTCATCTCCATCATGGAAGACTCCGGCTATATGGCTCGCGCAGCCTTCATTATGGACAAACTCATGCATAAGATGGGGCTTCATGGCAAGTCGTTCATCCCCCTTATTATGGGATTCGGTTGCAATGTGCCGGCCATCATGGCCACACGCACCATTGAGAGTCACAAGAGCCGGCTGGTTACGATGCTCATCACTCCGCTGATGTCGTGCTCTGCCCGTCTGCCTATCTACCTGCTGTTAGTAGGAGCTTTCTTCCCCCAACAGGCCAGCCTCGTGTTGCTTGGCATCTATGCGGCAGGCATCCTGTTGGCCGTGCTGTTGGGAAGGGTTTTCAGTCATTTCTTCATGAAAGGGGACGACATGCCCTTTGTGATGGAACTTCCCCCTTACCGTATGCCTACGAGCAAGGCTATTTTGCGGCATACGTGGGAGAAGGGGGCGCAATACCTCAAGAAGATGGGAGGCATTATCATGGTGGCATCCATCATCATCTGGTTCCTCGGATATTATCCCAGGGGGGGGGAACACGAAACATTGGCCGAGCAGCAGGAAAATTCCTATATCGGACAGATCGGACGTGCCATAGAACCTGCTATCCGGCCTTTGGGATTCGACTGGAAGTTGGGCATCGGACTCATCTCCGGTGCCGGAGCAAAGGAACTGGTGGTCAGTACCATCGGTGTGCTTTATCACGAGAGTGAAGAGGAAGTGGCTGCGGCCACCGATGGCGAAAGCAGTGCCCTTTCGGCACGCATTGCCAAAACTATCAACCCGTTGGCTGCCGTCAGCTACATGCTCTTTGTGCTTATCTACTTCCCCTGTGTGGCCACTTTGGCTGCTATCAAGCAGGAGTCTGGCAAATGGAGGTGGGCCCTGTTTACTGCCGTCTATACCACGGCCTTGGCATGGGTGGTGTCTTTTGCTGTTTATCAGATAGGAAACCTTTTCTGAATGAGTTTGTTCTGTGTGTACCGTAATTGAACAGTGTCAGTCATGCAAGAGATAGCAGTTGCAGTCATCGTGTTGGTAGCCCTTGGGGTTGCAGGAAAGGCTTGTTGGGGCTATATCCGTGCCTTCAGAGGGAAAGAGCCTCCCTGCAAACATTGCAGCGGTGGATGCCAATGTGCTCAAAAAGGCAGAAAAACAACTGCTGAATGCGAAAAAAACAGCAATTAACGAAAAAAAACGGACCGAATAGTTGCAGATTCGGAAAAAAGCAGTACCTTTGCACACGCAAAATGGAACAGGGTACCCTGGCCGAGTGGCTAGGCAACGGTCTGCAAAACCGTCTACAGCAGTTCGAATCTGCTGGGTACCTCAAGAATATGATGATAAGAAGGATGCATTCAGGTGCATCCTTTTTTCGTAGGTAGAGAGGACATCCGGACTCAGTAGAAATTTAGTGGGGATAATTTCATGGATTATTATTTTTTTCTATAAATTTGCACCCGAATCATGAAACGAAGAAATAGCATAACATATATGAGAAAAATCTATTCAGCAATCATCGTATGGATGGCAGTCGCTTTTGTGGGAATGGCACAGACTGCTCCTAAACGGGAATTCCGTGGTGCATGGATACAATGTGTCAACGGACAGTTTCAAGGAATGTCCACCGAAAAGATGCAGCAGACATTGACATCGCAACTTGATAAATTGCGCGAAGCAGGCATCAATGCCATCATCTTTCAGGTGAGACCTGAAGCTGATGCCCTATACAGATCGCAATACGAACCATGGAGCCGTTTCCTTACCGGGGTGCAGGGACAACAGCCATCGCCTGACTGGGATCCTTTGCGATTCATGATTGAACAGTGTCACCGCAGGGGAATGGAGTTGCACGCATGGATAAACCCTTATCGGGCTAAAACAAAGGGGACACAGGTGTTGGCTCCACACCATCCGGCCCGGCTTTATCCCGACCGCTGCATCAGTTATGACGGACAGCTGTATTTCGATCCCGGACTGCCGGAGAACAGAAGATATATCTGCAAGATTGTGACAGACATCGTGAAGAACTACGATGTGGATGCGTTGCACATGGACGACTATTTTTATCCCTATCCGGTGAAAGGAGAGGAGTTTGGCGACGATGCCTCGTTTGCCCAACATGGCAGAGGATTCACTGATAAGAGTGATTGGAGACGGAACAACGTCAACCTGCTCATTCAGGAGGTGATGCACACTGTGCGGGGAATCAAACCTTGGGTGAAGTTCGGTGTCAGCCCCTTTGGTATCTGGCGCAACAGACAGAGCGATGGGGCGATGGGTAGTGATACGCGTGGTCTGCAGAACTATGATGACCTCTATGCCGATGTGCTTACGTGGGTGAACAACGGATGGGTGGATTATAACATTCCGCAAGTCTATTGGGAAATCGGTCATCCGGCTGCTGACTATGAAGTGTTGGTAAAATGGTGGGCGGAAAAGGCGGGCAATCGTCCGCTCTTCATCGGACAGGATGTCATGCGCACAGTGAAGCATGCTGACCCTGAAAATCCCTCTGTACACCAATTGCCGGCTAAAATGGAAATGCAGCGTGCCGAACCGGCTGTGAGCGGAAGCTGCCAATGGCCGGCAAGTGCAGTGGTGGAGAATGTGGCAAACTATCATACTCTGCTGGCGGGAAACTATCACCGTTATCCGGCATTGCAGCCGGAATTTCCTTTCATGGACAATCAGGCGCCGGGCAAAGTGAAACGCCTGAAGGAGGTTTGGACGGAGGATGGACTGATGCTTTTTTGGACTGCTCCGAAGGCCGGTAATGTCATGGATGAAGCTTGCCAATATGTAGTCTATCGGTTTGCTAAAGGAGAGAAAGTGAACATAGAGGACCCCTCGAAAATAGTAGCCATTACACAAAGGACATACTACAAACTGCCCTATCAGGACGGGAAGAAGAAATACCGCTATGTGGTCACGGCCCTCGATCGGTTGCAGAACGAATCGAAAGGGGTGAAGACTACGGTGAAACTCTGATGTCGGGAGTTTTCAGAACCATCCATACACCAATGCTCCGATAAGCCCGCTGGCCAGAATCACCCGGATGGGGCTGGCCTTGAAGGAGCGCACTGCCACGAAGGCTCCGATGAAAAGTGCTATGCTGATGAAGAACTGCCGGGGAGAATTGTTGAAACTGCCAAAATTCTCGGCGTTCATCAACAGCAGGGCTGCTGAGGCCAACAGACCGACAACAGCTGGGCGGAGGATGCGGAAGACAGACTCCAGCAATGGACTATCCTTGTGGCGGAGCAGCAGACGACTGATGCCAAGCATCAACAGGAAGGAGGGAAGGACAACAGCTGTGGTGGCCATAGCCGAGCCCGCTATGCCCATCCAAAGAGAGTGACCAGCCCCGACTGATGCCAAGTAACCTACGTAGGTGGCAGAATTGATACCGATAGGGCCAGGAGTCATTTGGCTGACAGCTACAATATCTGTAAATTCTGACGCTGAAATCCAACCGTAGTGATTCACAACTTCACCCTGTATCATGGAGAGCATGGCATATCCTCCCCCAAAGCCGAAGAGACCTATCTTGAAAAAGGTGTAGAACAATGGGAGGAAAAGCATGGAACTCCAGACTGCACTATTGGCCATCCCGGCCTTTGCTGAAAGGAGTATGCTGATTATTGAACAAGGTGTCTTATGGCTTTGATAAAAAAGGTATCCTCCCAAACCTGCTGCGATGATAATCCAAACGGGAGAAACCCCAAACTGCCAAATCAACAGGGTGCTTACTATCGGTATCCAAATGGTGCGCCGACTGATTCCGGCACTGCGTGCCACATTGAAAGTGGGGACGGCTATGAGAGCCACTACTGCCGGACGGATGCCTTTGAATATCTGCTCCACCAACTCGTATTCCCTGAAGCGCTGAAAAAATATGGCTACAGACAATATGATGAGGAAAGAGGGCAACACTGTGCCCAAGGCTGAAGCGATGCTGCCACGCAGTCCGCGTAGCTTGTAGCCGATGAATACAGCCATGTTCACGGCAAACACTCCGGGTACGGATTGGGCAATGGCCAACAGGTCGAGAAAATCGGTCCTATTCATCCAACGGTGTCTGTTCACCACTTCGCTCTCTATCAGCGGAATCATGGCATAGCCTCCACCAATGGTGAAGAGGCCGATATGGAAAAAGGTTCTGAAAAAGTCCAGACAGATGGTGGTTCGGGTATTCTTATTCATCGTTCTTTTTCTGCTGTTTCTTGATGTATTCACTCGGATTCATACCATAATATTTCTTGAAAACTTCGCGGAAGTATTTTGGTTCACCGAATCCCATCAGGTCACTCACTTCAGATATGCTATGCTCGCCGGTGATGAGCAAGGTACATGCATGTTGCATCCGTATTTCACGGATGATGTCGGCGGGCGAATGTTCTGTCAGTCCCTTGATTCTGTTGTAGAGACTTGTGCGGCTCATGCCCATTTCCATCGCCAGAGTATCGACATCGAAGTTGCCGTCTTCTACATGTGCTTTGATGGTCTCGTGTACCTTGGTAAGGAACTTGGTGTTCTGTTCCTTATGTGCGAAATTGCTCTCCTTGGCCTGTCGGCGGACTGAAATGGCCTTGGGGAGGTGCTCCTCCAACCGCTTACGGTTTTCCATGATGGTGAAAAGCACCCTTCGGATTTGCGGTATGTCAAAGAGCTTGTCGATATAATAGTCGGCCCATATTCTGCTGTCGTATGAGGCATTTGTGTCCTCTTCATCGGAAGTGATGAGGATGAGAGGGATATGATTGGTATTGAGGTTGGACTTCAATTGTGTGCATAGATTGTTTTCTCCTTCTCTTAAAGCGAGGCCGCCAGCTATAATGATGTCAGGTTCGTTTTCTTCTACCAGTTCTAATGCCATGGTTACATTGGGTGCGATGACAATCTCCCACTCGTCGCAGAAGGTGGTATCCAAAAAGGACAGTATTTCCCGATTTTCACTGACGGCCAGCAGGCATCCTTGTTTTGTATTTCTGCTTGTCCTCGGGCCATTGTTGGTTCCGAATGTAGGAATCCATTTGCGTAAGCGGTGAGTCCAATGCACTTCTTCTGATGAAGTGTCGGCAGTAGCCTCCTTATGTGGGAAGCCGGGGTCTATGGGAAACTTGACAGTGAACGTGAAGGTATGCAACCCTCTTATGTCGTAAGAGAAATGGCCTCTGTGTCTTTTGATTATATTCTTGAGGAGGAGGAACTCGTCATCCGATGTTGCAAAATGCTTCCATATCCTGTTTGTGTCCGGCTTATCCTCTAAAATCGGCTGATTTGAGCAAACGGCTTTCCAATAATCCTTTTGGCAAAACAATCTTAATGATACGGTATGGCCAGAAACGGAGTGGCTGATAGCATTGGATATCAAAAGGTAGAATATCGAGTCGCATACCTGTTGGTCTATCCATATTTCTTGTTCTTCTTCTACCGGTATGTAGTTTAAGGAAATACGGTGCTCATCTGCCAAAGGAGCGAAGAACTCCATGTACGATTCGATATGCCTGTTCAGATAATGGCGGGTGGTAAATGGAATCTTGCCGAAAGTGTTTTCTTGGAGGTTCAACAAATTGCATACTCCAAAATATAGATTTTCAACGCTGTATAGAGTCTGTTGCAGATACTTGTTGCTTTTGGCAGTGATAGTCTTCTCCTCGTGAGTCAGAACCTCTCTGACTGATGCTCTGATGAGGGATAATGAAACCTTCAGCCCGTGTTGTATCCGATGGAAATAGCGGATTCTCTTTTCTGCACGGTTTAATCGGAATTTCATACTGACAAGCCGGAATAGAAGAAATCCGACAAGTCCTATACCCAAGAGGCAAATTAAGATACCCCATCCGGTATGCCAGAAAGATGGTCGTATGATAATCTTCAGAACTTTCTCACCAATGATGCTACCGTCTTCTTGAGCTACGTTCTGTACGTGCAGCAAATATTCACCAGGGGAAAGGTTGTGATAGTGTATCCAATTGTCAGAATTGCTTTGTGTCCAGTAATCTTGTTTTCCCCGTAGTTTCCACCGGAAATAGGTGTGTTTCGGATTGCCATAGTTGATACTGGATATGTGGAAAGATATAGAATTCTGGTCATGATTCAGTTGTAATGATTCCACCGAGTTCCAGTCCGTAATCTCTCTCTTGTCCGTTTTCCCTAATACAGCTGTATGTGGCTTTTCAATCAGAATCTGATCAATGAGGACCTTGGTGTAATAGTATCCTGGAATCTGTATAGTGTCGTTCACTTCGATGGCTCCATTGTTGCTGCCGAAAATGAATGTTCCAGTGGAAGTGTGTATTCCGGCTCTTGGATTGAAACACGCATTTATAAGTCCTTGTTCTTCTGTCCAATTGTAAAACTGGTCTTGAGGGATGTTGTAAATGGTAACATTCCTCTCGGTGGTTATAATCAGGTTATCTTCATTCTGTGGCAAGATGGTGTTGATGACACTGTTGAGTAGTGAACTGACCAGATGTGTGTATATATGGTATTTCCCATTAGCGTGGAGTACCACAAGCCCCGAATTGGTTGTCCCTATGTAAAGGTCACCATTGGAGTGGAGGTACATTGTATTGATGTGCTGTGAGGAAAAGGGCATAAGCATCCGCTTGTATTTCTTAGTCTGTTTGTTGATTTCGAACAGACCATCTCCTGTGCCGACAAGCAGCGTGACGGAATCTCTCTGCAGGATGCAGGTGACGGGGTTGTCCAATGGATAGCAGTATGTTGACAAATCTTTCGGATTGGTGCAACCCAAATAGTTGCTTCCTCCGGTCCAAATGAATCCTTCGGAGTCTTGGAAAATGACTCGTATGAATCTGTTCAACGAGTGGAATTTAAGGCTGTCGATAAAAAAAGTGGGTTGTATCAACTGTACCTGTCCGCTCTTCTTGTCTATGCTGTAGATTCCCGTCATGTATCCTCCTGCAAACATAGTGCCCGGTCTGACTTCGCAGAGCGACAGGAATGTATGACCTTTTTGCCAAAGATCTGTCTGATTGGGCTTTGTGAGAAGATGCTTCCAACTGTTTTTTGCTGGTGAATAGATGCTGAGTCCATCATTGGTAGCAAACCAAATGTCTCCTTCCGAATCTTCCTGAATATAGTTGACTTGGTCGTTTGCTATGGAAGTTTCATTCCCTATATGGTTCTTGAACCATCGGAAAGAGGGATAGCGCTTGTCGTAGATTGTGATGCCTATAGGATAAATCGCCATCCAAATTCGTAGGTTTTCATCCAGATATATAGAACCGATGTTGTTGCCATTCATTTTGTTGGGTTCATCTCTATCGTAACTGAACTTCTGTTCCAGTATCTTCTCATCAAAATCATAACTGAAAAGGCCTGCACCGCGAGTGGCAATCAGAATGCTTGTCTCATTGTAGCCGCAAATGTCCGTGATTGGCAAATCAGACAATTCGGTCAGTGAATGTTCGATGATTTTCCTCCTCATATTATATACAAGTAGGCCGTCTTTGGCACTGCATATAATCAAACGTCCGTTTTCCTTATGATAATAAAGTTTTTGCGGATGTTGGGACTGTGGGCCTGAAAGGAGGGTGTTTGTAATCGAGAGTTGTCCGTTCTCAATGCTGGCCTGAAAAACTCCCTCTTCTGTTCCTATGACGTAGAACTCTGGGGTTATCTGGCAAAGATTGAAGAGCTTGTTGGCTTTTTCTGGCAGGTTGACTTTTTCTAAAGTTCGGGTCTTGAACTTGTATATGCATGCATATCCTTTATAGCAGAACCAAGCTTCATCATATTCGGTGATTTCAACCAATGTAGGCCGGTCATCCGCAATTTCGGACGGCAAGACAATCTCTTTGAAATCGTCCGACAAACCATCGTGATAAAAAAGTTTTCCTTTGGGAATCGCTATCCAAATCTGCCCGTCCGAACTGGTTTTCATGATGTTCTCTTCGGAGTAAAGACCTACATAGCCTTGCGCAGAAGAGAGTCGGTAGTGCCGGATGTCGTTTCCATCAAAACGATCAATTCCCGTGTAGGTGAGAAACCACATATAGCCGGTCCTGTCTTTCTTGATGGACAGTACCCGTTTGTCGCTCAAACCGTTGTTTACATCAATATACTTAAATAATTGTGATGATGCAGGGGAAGATGATAAGAGAAAATATAGCAGAAACAAGAGACGCACCCACCCACACCTTTCCTTCAAGGAAAGGATTGTAAAGGGTGTCTGGCTATCCCATTCCCCTCCCTTGTGAGAAGGGAGAGGAATGGTCCATAAGGGTATTTTCATCTTTTCTTATTTGCTTCTACCCACTTGCGTGCATTGACGAAGGCTTCAATCCAAGGAGTCACTTCATCGTTAGGACGTGGGTAGTATCCGCATTGCCATGGAAAGATGGTACGCTCGGGATGTGGCATGATAGCCAAATGGCGTCCGTCCTTGCTGGCTACGGCGGCTACACTATAAGATGAGCCGTTGGGGTTGGCTGGATAACCATCGTAGGTAAACTTGGCCACCACATTGTACTCGTCTTCGGGAAGTGGCAAGTAGAACTTGCCTTCGCCATGAGCCACCCATGTACCAATCTTGTATCCGCTCAGCGAACCGAACATCACGCTACGGTTCATCGGGATAGTCAGCGATACGAAGTTGCTTTCGAACTTGTGCGAATCGTTATGCAACATCTTGGCTTTCTTATCAGCCGGATGTTCGGGATTGATAAGACCCAATTCAATCATCAGCTGGCAACCGTTGCAAACACCCAATGAGAGGGTATCTTCACGGGCATAGAAGTTGTCGAGAGCAGCTTTCGCCTTGGGGTTGTAGAGGAAGGCACCTGCCCATCCCTTGGCTGAACCAAGAACATCGGAGTTGGAGAATCCGCCACAGAAGGCGATGACGTTCACATCCTCCAATGTCTCGCGTCCGCTGATAAGGTCGGTCATCGTCACATCCTTCACATCGAAACCTGCCAACCAGAAGCTATAGGCCATTTCGCGCTCAGAGTTGGTACCCTTTTCGCGGATAACGGCAGCCTTGATGCCTGAAGGTGTACGACGGTCAGGGTCAAGTCCCCATTGTTTCAGTTTACCTGTAAATTCGGGACCGAAGGCGAGGTCAAGCGGTTGTTGCTTGTAGTTCTCGAAACGTTCTTTGGCCTTGCCATTGAAGCTCTGCTTGCGATCCATCAGGTATGAAGTAGAGTACCATACATCGCGCAGATGGTCGATACCGAACTGGTAATCGTATCCATCTTTGCTTACCATGATGTGGCGCTCGTCGGTGGGCACACCAATCTTCACGTAACCCACACCGGCATCGTCCAGTATCTTCTTCACACGAGCTGAATCCTTGTCAGATACCTGGATGACAACACCCGGATTCTCGGCAAACAATGCCTGTACGATGTCGCAACCCTTCAGCTTGTCGAGGTTCACATCAATACCGCCTTCCATGTTGGCAAAGCACATTTCCAGCAAGCAGGTCAGCAGACCACCGGCAGAGATATCGTGTCCGGCCATGATGAGACCTTCGTTCACCAATTGTTGTACGGCCAAGAAAGCATCGCGGAAATATTCGGGATTCTTCACCGTAGGCACATCGCTACCAACCTTGTTGAGGCTCTGTGCAAAGGCCGAACCGCCCAATTGCAGGGTGTCGAATGAGAAGTCGATATGGTAGAAACGGCTCTTTGGCTCGTTCTTCATCACGGGAGATACAATCTTGCGGATATCGCTCACCTCGCCTCCGGCAGAGACGATGACCGTACCCGGGCTGACAATCTTGCTTCCGTCGGGGTACTTCTGAGTCATGGAGAGTGAATCCTTACCAGTAGGCACGTTAATCTGGAGTGAGCAGCAGAAGTCGCTCAATGCCTTTACGGCGGTATAGAGACGTGCATCCTCACCCTCTTGGGCACGGCAGGGCCACATCCAGTTGGCAGAGAGGCTCACACTATCCAATCCTTCGGCCAAAGGAGCCCACACAAGGTTGGTCAATGCCTCGCTCACTGAGAGCACCGAACCTGCAGCAGGGTCGGCAAGGGCAGCTTGCGGAGCATGACCGATAGAGGTAGCAATACCCTTGCGTCCGCGATAGTCAAGCGCTACGGCTCCACAATCGCTCAACGGCAATTGCAATTCACCCTGGCACTGCTGGCGGGCTACACGACCCGTCACACAACGGTCCACCTTGTTGGTCAACCAGTCCTTGCAAGCTACGGCCTCCAGTTGGAGTACACGTTGGATATATTCGTCGAGCTTGGTGATGTCGTAGGTCACTACGTCATACTTGCGCTCTACGGTCTTGTCTATCATGTATGTCTTGGGCGATGAACCGAACATCTGGTCAACGGCCAAGTCGAAGGGACGTACACCATCGGCCTGCTCGAAAGCAAAGCGCTGGTCGCCGGTAGTTTCACCTACGGTGTACATCGGGGCGCGTTCACGCTCGGCAATCTGACGTACATGCTCGATGGCCGATTCGTCGATGAGCAATCCCATACGCTCCTGGCTCTCGTTGGCAATGATTTCCTTGGCACTCAGGGTTTGGTCACCAATGGGGAGTTTGTCCATGTGAATCAATCCGCCACACTCTTCCACCAACTCGCTGAGGCAGTTCACGTGTCCGGCTGAGCCATGGTCATGGATAGACACGATGGGGTTCTCCTCTTCTTCGCACAAAGCACGCACTACGTTGTAGGCACGCTTCTGCATCTCGGCATTGGCACGTTGTACGGCATTCAGCTCGATACCCGAAGAGTAGCGGCCTGTCTCTACCGATGAAACCGAACCTCCACCGAGACCGATGCGGTAGTTGTCACCACCCATCACCACCACTTTGTTGCCTGGTTGGGGAGTACCCTTCAAGCAGTCGCGCTTGGTACCGTAGCCCACACCACCGGCCAACATGATAACCTTGTCGTAGGCATATTGTTCGCCATTCTCCTGATGCTCGAAGGTGAGGAGCGAACCGCAGATGAGCGGTTGGCCGAACTTGTTTCCGAAGTCGCTGGCACCGTTGCTGGCCTTGGTCAGAATCTGTTCAGGTGTCTGATAGAGCCATTTGCGCACGGGCAGGATATCTTCCCACTCGCGTCCTTCTTCACTGCGCGGATAGGAGGTCATATATACGGCAGTACCGGCAATGGGCCATGAGCCCTTACCACCACCCATACGGTCACGGATTTCACCACCCGTACCGGTAGAAGCACCATTGAAAGGCTCTACGGTCGTGGGGAAGTTGTGTGTCTCGGCCTTCAGTGAGATGACACTCTCTATCTCCTTCACCTGGAAGTAGTCAGGCTTTGAGTGGTCAGCCGGAGCAAACTGCTCGATGATGGGGCCTTGTGCAAAGGCTACATTATCCTTATAGGCTGATATAATCTTGTTAGGATTCTCCTGAGTAGTCTTCTTGATCATCTGGAAGAGGCTTGACTCTTTCTCTTCACCATCGATGATGAAAGTTCCTCCGAAAATCTTGTGACGGCAGTGCTCCGAGTTGATTTGGGCAAAGCCGAACACCTCACTATCGGTCAAGGGACGTCCGAGGTCCTGCTCCACTTTCTTCAGGTAGTCCATCTCTTCCTTGCTCAAGGCCAAACCTTCCTGCTCGTTGTAAGCCTCCAAGTCGGCAATGTGCACGATAGGTTGTGGTTGGATGTTGGTTTTGAATATTTCCTGCCCAAGTCCCTTGTACATGCGTTGGAGCATCGGGTCGTGGTCGGCATTCTCGTCGGCTACGGGGAAATATTCCTCGATGCGGGCTACACCTTCCAATCCCATATTTTGGGTTATTTCTACAGCGTTCGTACTCCACGGAGTAATCATCTCCTTGCGTGGGCCAACAAAACAGCCTTTCAGGTTTTCTTCTTTTTCAGGTGTGGCATCTCCGAACAGCCAACAAAGTTTTTGGATTTCCTCTGCATCAGCAGCGTGATTCATTTCTATGGCAATCACGTTATTAGTAGAGGTTCTGAAAAATAATACCATATTCAAATATCGATTAAATGATTGTTTATTGCAGTTTTTATGTTAAAAAAGCGGGGACAAAAGTACGAAAAAGCGGGGGCAATACCAAAGAAAGTAACATCTTTTTCTCAAAAAAAGCGTTACTCGGGCTATTATAGCAGGGATATAGCCATTTCTACATTGAATTTTGCACATAAGTCACTGCCGCAATTGACTCATTGATAATGACGGACAAAAAAGCATGGTATTTCTGACGGAAGAGTGACGAACTTTTGTAAGCTATTTAGTACGAATGAGTGTTTTGTAATAATTAGGACAAAAAATAATGGATTTCTTTTTGTTGTTAGGAATTAAACTTCTATATTTGCGAAATATTTATAAAATAGTGTCTCAAATAGACCAGCTTGAGCGTCAAAAAGACAGAGGAATATTAATAAACCTAAATAAATGTATTGTTTTATGCGGAGGAGTGAACTGAAAACTTTAATCTTGTGCGCAATGGGTGCACTTTTGTTTTTGCAGTCATGTGTAAATGATGATTATGATTTGAATGAAGACATCGACATGACCATTGGAGTGGGCGGAAACCTGACACTGCCACAGAGTGATACCGAACCATTGAAAATGAAAGATGTGTTGGACTTGGATGATGATGATGTCGTGAAAGTGCGTCCCAATGATCCGGACAGTGTCTATTATCTGATAAAAAAGGCAGAAGAGCCTGGAAAATTTGAGATTGATTTGCCTGATATGGTGGTGGAAGATCCTACGTTGGATCCTTTCCGCCTGTCTTATACGATGCCTGACAAAAAAACACTGTTGTCCAAAGCTGGCCTTACGGATATGCAAATTGAACTTGTATTGCAGAATCCTGATTATTTGGGGCAATTTGTTGATTTGAATGTGATTTATGAGACCAATCCCATAAACCTGAATCCTGAATTCCATCTCATGAACCAAAGTTTTGAGATGCCCGAAGAAGTGGTGGCATTGAGTCACATCGGTTTTGCCAAACCGATGAAACCCGATTTCCTCTTGAGCACGACAATGTCTATGGGACAAGTGGGCTTGCACGATGTGTATGCTGAATTCCCAGGAGAGATGCAGCACGACAACGTGGTGAGTGGTGGCTCATGGTTAGGACATTTGAATGAAGCCGGACACCATGTTTACAATCTCCCTAAAGATGTGTGGTTGGACAAAAATAGCAGAGAACTGCTGAGTATGGAGTTTATCGGCATTGATTTCACCTCCAAACCCTGGACACGCGAGAATAATCCTGACGGATACCTGCATCTGAAAGAGGATGTACACATGTATGGTACAGTAACTGTCAAAGCTACGGCAAAACAGTTCCTTGATTTGGCTGGAAAAACTTTTTATCTGGATGCTGAAATCAAGTTGAAGGCTCCGGATTTGGATGATGTAACCGTGATGGTTGATCCAAAAATAGATTCGGAAAGTACAACAGTGGAGTTGGATGATTTGCCCGATTTCTTGACGGAAAATGATGTCACCATCATTCTGCAGAGTCCCGCCATATTGTTTGATGTAACTAATAATACTCCTGTAGAAGTGAACTGTTGGGGAAAACTTACTTCAGACAAGGGATATGAAGTAAATATTAATCGTCCGAATGGCACGGATCTTCAGATTGGAGGAAACCGTAATTCCAATTGGTGTATCTATGACGGAGAACAACCGGAATGGGGAAGTTCTTACTCTTACTATCGTGCAGAGGGACTTTGTGACATCCTTCGCGTTGTTCCTAACCAACTTGATTTGAACTTTGATGCCCGTGTGAATCAGGAATATTACACACTGAAGTTGGGCAGAAGCTATTCTGCCTCTGTGGATTATCGTATGGAATGCCCGTTGGCCTTCGGTGCAGGGTCGCAGATTGTTTATTCTGATACGATTGATGAATGGCATGAGGATATGGCTGATTACGAAGTGCAGGCATTGAAAGTGACCGCCACATTAATTAATGACACACCACTTGATGAACTGGATTTGGAGGTGTCTGCCATCGACTTGAACAAACAGGTGATAGAAGGAATTACTGTCACTCCGTTGAAGAATATCAAAAATGGAGATAAGATAGAAATCCTTCTGACATCGGAGGCTGGGGCAATGAAGAACCTTGATGGTATCATCCTGAAAGCTACGGCTCGCGTGACCAACGAGAATTCTGCACCACTCAAGGCTAACAGCACTATCCAACTGACAGGTGTTGGCCTTTCTATTGTGGGTGGAGTGATTGCTGACCTTAATTAAACAAACAATAATCAAATATAGATGACACACATTATGAAATCGATTATAAAGAAAACCGCATTATCCCTTATATTTGCTTCATGTGCGGGTGGAGCCATGGCACAATCACTCAATGCCGGATACTTTCTTGACGGATACACTTATAGGCACGAATTGAATCCTGCATATATGGGCGATTCTTATTTCAGCATGCCCGTGTTGGGTAATACGAATGTTTCTCTGCGTGGAAATATGGGATTGGAGAATATCCTTTACCGTACCGACCGTTATGGATTGACCACGTTCTTGAATCCGGATGTCAGTGCCAATGAATTCCTGGGCGACTTGAATGATAACAACAAGTTGAACCTTAACCTCAATATGGCAATCTTCTCCGTGGGCTTCAAGGCTTTCGGCGGATATAACACCATCGGATTGAATGTGCGCGTGAATGCCGGGGTAAATATGCCTTACGACTTCTTCGATTTTGCCAAGCGCGGTATGCATAGCGAAAACACTCAATACAACATGGATGACCTGTCCGTCCGTTCACGAGCTTATGTTGAGTTGGGGTTAGGACACTCTCGCCAGATTAATCACAACTTGACGGTTGGAGCCAAGTTGAAGTTTTTGGTCGGTGGTGCTGACCTCGATGCCACCATTGAAGACATGAGTGTGAACATGAGTCAGGACCAATGGCTTGTGCGTGCGCATGCCAAAGTGAATACTTCCATGAAAGGGGCCTTCTATACACTTGATGAGGATGGACTTGTAGATGGCATTGATGTCGAGTCTCCTGGCGTCGGCGGATTCGGTTTGGGAATTGATTTGGGTGCTACCTACAAGTTTACAGAAGGGGCATTGAAGGGATTGACCCTTTCAGCTGCAGTGCTCGACCTTGGCTTTATCAATTGGTCAGACAATGTTGTAGCATACAATCAGGGTGAAGACTTTTTCTTCAAAGGTTTTCATAATATAGCCATAGAAAGTGATGGAAGTGGTCGCGAATTGGAAGACCAATTCGATGATTTGCAGGATGATTTGGAGAAACTCTACAATGTGAAGACTGATGGCGAAGTGGGTAGCCGTTCTACCATGTTGGCGGCAACAATGAACATTGGTGCCGAATATGCTTTGCCTGCGTATGACAAGCTGAAGTTCGGATTGCTTTCATCCACCCAGTTCAACGGACCCTTCACCTGGACGGAAGCCCGTCTGTCTGCCAATGTGAATCCGACCAATTGGTTCGGTGCAAGTGCAAGCTATGCTTACTCTACATTCGGTTCATCGTTCGGTTTGCTCGTCAACTTCCACCCGAAAGGATTCAACTTCTTCATCGGCACCGATTGTATGTTGGGTGAAGTCAATTCGCAGTTCATCCCTATGAATTCGAATGCCAACGTTTCGTTCGGATTCAATTTTATATTAGGCAAAAACTGATATAGGATAGGGGAATATTTTCCCTGACCTGTGCTTTTTCAGGCACGGACGAGGCGAAAAAACAGAGAAGCTATTCTCTTCTGTTTTCTTTGCCTTGTCCGTGCCTGATTCATTTTTTTGCATCACATTGGAATTATTCCCGTGAAAAAGTGTAAAAAGACACCTCTTATATTATAGGAAAATAACTTTTTGCACTATCTTTGCAAAATGAATTGGTTTGAGCAAATATTCGGGCAAATATCGCTGATTGAAATCATTATAAAGGGATTCATTGTGGGTGTGGTCGTGTCTGCACCTTTGGGTCCTGTGGGAGTGTTATGCATTCAGCGTACCTTGAACAAAGGACGTTGGTATGGTTTCGTTACAGGATTGGGGGCTGCCCTGAGTGATATCATCTATGCCCTTATCACCGGGTATGGCATGAATTTTGTGGCTGACTTCATAGAAAATCCGCAGACAATGTATTGGTTTCAGTTGGTTGGTAGCATCATGCTGTTCTGTTTTGGAGTATATACCTTCCGTAGTAATCCGGTAGAAAGCATCCGTCCGGTGTCGGCCAACAAAGGAAGTCTGGTGCGGAACTTTGTGACAGCATTTCTTGTCACCTTGTCAAATCCATTCATCATCCTGCTTTTCATAGGCTTGTTTGCACGTTTCTCATTTGTTTTTCCAGACAAATATTTCTACGAACAGACATTGGGCTATTTAGCCATCGTGGCCGGAGCTCTTTGTTGGTGGTTTGCCATCACTTATCTTGTCAACAAACTCCGTGCACGTTTCGATCTGCGTGGCATTTGGATACTCAATCGCATCATTGGTGTTGTCGTTATGCTGGCTTCGGTGGCCAGTGCCATTTTTACGTTATTCGGAAAAACATTGTATTGATTAAGTAAGGCTGAAGCGTATGTTTGTATCAAAACAACTCAAAGAAAACAATATAGCCGAATATCTGTTGTATATGTGGCAGGTAGAGGACATGATACGTGCTAACCAGATGGACATGGAGCGTATCAGAGAGACCTTGGTCCGTCCTGCCCGTTTGGATGCGGAACAGGAGAAACAACTTTTTGACTGGTATGAAAACCTTGTGGAGATGATGCGTATAGAGGGAGTCTCCGAGCGTGGCCATTTACAGATAAACAAGAATGTTGTCACCTTGCTCACCGACCTTCACCTCCAATTGCTCAGATCCACCAAACATCCCTTCTATAGTGCCGCCTATTACAAAGCGCTTCCGTTCATCGTAGAACTTCGCACTCAAGGTGATAACCGCAATCTTTCTGAGTTGGAGAATTGTTTCGAGGTACTCTATGGGGTTTTACTCCTCAAGTTGCAGAAGCGCGATATCAGTGAGGGTACGCTTCAGGCTGTAAAGACCATCAGTCAGTTTCTGGGTCTTTTGAGTGATTATTATAAAAAGGATAAGTCAGGAGAACTTGAATTGGAATAATTGATAATAATAATATTATTGTGACTCTTCGTTTGCAGTCAGTTGCTATTCATTTAGTTGCTTTTTGCAGGGATTGTCACTAAAAAAAGGAATCGTGATGAAGACTATTTTGGTTACCGGGGCCAACGGACAGCTTGGCAATGAAATGCGGGTGTTGTCCGTAGAGCACCCCGAATACACCTGTTTTTTTACGGATGTGGAGGAATTGGATATCTGCAACGAGCAGGCTGTGATGGATTTTGTACAGGGTAATGCCATTGACTGTATTGTCAATTGTGCGGCCTATACAGCTGTGGACAAAGCTGAGGAGAATGTCGGATTGTGTGACAGGCTCAACCATGTGGCTCCGGGCTTTTTGGCCAAGGCTGCTGCATCACGAGGTGCGGCCTTCATCCAAGTCTCTACCGATTATGTGTTCGATGGCACAAATCATACACCTTATCGTGAGACGGAACCTACCTGTCCCAATTCAGTGTATGGCCGTACAAAACTTTTAGGTGAACAAGAGGCTTTGGGGATTTGTCCCCGCACGATGATTATCCGTACGGCATGGCTCTATTCCACTTTCGGGAACAACTTCGTGAAGACGATGATCCGGCTTGGGCGCGAAAAAGAACAGTTGGGGGTTATCTTTGACCAGATAGGGACACCCACTTATGCCCGCGATCTTGCCCGTGCCATCTATGCTGCCATATCCAAGGAGGTGCCTGCCGGTATCTTCCATTTCAGTAACGAGGGTGTCTGTTCATGGTATGATTTTACCCGTGCCATTCATCGCATTGCCGGCATCACCACATGCAAAGTGCGACCTCTCCATACTGAAGAGTATCCCACACCTGCTGCCCGTCCGCACTACTCGGTATTGGACAAAACAAAGATAAAGGAGACATTAGGCATTGAGATTCCCTATTGGGAAGAATCTTTGCAAGAGTGCATAGCACAGTTGATAGTTGATAAGTGATAGTTGATAGTTGTATAGCTATGTTTAAAAATAATAATGTAACTCAGCAAAAAACATACGCATTCGCCATACGTATCGTGAATTTGTACAGATATATGTGCAAAGAGCAGTATGAGTACATTTTATCCAAACAACTTTTGCGTAGCGGTACAGCTGTTGGTGCGATTGTTTCAGAGGGAGTACATGCACAAAGTCGTGCTGATTTTCTGAACAAAATGAACGTTGCACTGAAAGAGGCACAAGAAAGTGAATTTTGGATACGCCTTTTACACGACACAGACTATCTGACTGACGAAATGTTCGAGTCAATCCACGAAGATTGCGTAGAAATCGTAAAATTATTAACGAGTATAGTAAAAACATTAAAGGATAGTATGGGAAAATAGCTGAGTGCATTCAACTATCAACTATCAATTATCAACTATCAGATTTATGACGGAAATAGAAAGAAGAAGAACCTTTGCGATTATCGCTCACCCGGATGCGGGTAAGACATCACTCACCGAAAAACTGCTGCTTTTCGGAGGTCAGATACAAGTGGCCGGAGCCGTAAAGAGTAACAAAATCAAGAAAACTGCCACCAGCGACTGGATGGACATAGAGAAGCAACGCGGTATCTCGGTGACCACTTCTGTGATGGAGTTTGACTATCGCGACTACAAAATCAATATTCTTGATACCCCTGGACATCAGGATTTTGCCGAAGATACCTATCGTACATTGACGGCTGTCGATTCCGTTATCATCGTAGTGGATGGTGCCAAAGGTGTGGAGACTCAGACGCGCAAACTGATGGAAGTGTGCCGTATGCGCAACACCCCCGTCATCATCTTTGTCAACAAGATGGACCGCGAGGCCAAAGACCCCTTTGACCTGTTGGACGAATTGGAAGAAGAACTCCATATCCATGTGCGTCCTTTGACTTGGCCCATCGAGAGTGGCGAACGTTTCAAGGGAGTCTATAACCTCTACGAACACAATCTCAACCTGTTCCAGCCATCCAAGCAAGTGGTGGCCGAAAAAGTGGCTGTAGATGTCCATACGGAGGAGTTGGATAACCATATTGGCACCGACTTGGCCGATAAATTGCGTGGTGAACTGGAGTTGCTTGAAGGAGTTTATCCTGAGTTTGAAACAGGGGGGTACCTCAAAGGAGAGTTGGCTCCCGTCTTCTTCGGTTCGGCACTCAATAACTTCGGTGTAGAGGAGTTGCTGAATACTTTTGTGGAAATAGCTCCCAGTCCTCGTCCCACCAGAACAGAGGAGCGGGAAGTTACTCCCGATGAGTCAAAGTTCACAGGTTTTATTTTCAAGATTACGGCAAACATTGATCCCAACCACCGTTCCTGTATCGCATTTTGTAAAGTCTGCTCAGGGAAATTCTCGCGCAATACACCTTATTATCATGTGCGTCATGACAAAGTGATGCGCTTCTCCAGTCCTACCCAATTCATGGCACAGCGTAAGACCACTGTCGATGAGGCTTGGGCAGGCGATATTATAGGTCTTCCCGACAATGGCACTTTCAAGATTGGTGACACGCTTACAGAAGGAGAAAAACTGCATTTTCGTGGCATTCCGAGTTTCTCGCCTGAAATGTTCAAATACATAGAGAATGCCGACCCGATGAAGCAAAAGCAGTTGGCCAAAGGTATCGATCAATTGATGGATGAGGGTGTGGCCCAACTTTTTGTCAACCAGTTCAACGGACGTAAACTCATCGGTACGGTAGGACAGCTCCAGTTCGAAGTGATTCAGTACCGTCTGGAAAACGAATACAATGCCAAGTGTCGTTGGGAACCGGTCAGCCTCTATAAAGCATGTTGGATAGAAAGTGACGATTTGGAGCAGCTTGAAGCATTCAAGAAGCGGAAGTACCAGTATATGGCCAAAGACCGTGAAGGTCGTGACGTATTCTTGGCCGACAGCGGTTATGTGCTCCAGATGGCGCAAAACGACTTTGAACACATCCGCTTCCATTTCACCAGCGAGTTCTGATTCGTATGCACAAAGAGCCGGCTTTTTCTGCACGAAGAGCCGGCTTCTTAAAGCGTTTAACCTTGGTGATACGCTTTTATTACCCGAGTGATGCGATTGTATTACTCGGGTGGTGCGTTTGTATTACCTAGGTGAAACGGTCAAAGGAGTACGGTTCTTGCATGGCCAAAGCCTGCTTCGTGAGTCAGTCAAGCGTGCTTCGTGTGGCTACCAACTGGGATGCATTTCTCATTTCTTTAAAATATTTCTATTTCTTAATACTTATTTCCAAATAATTGTTTACCTTTGCACCGTTCCCATGCCGAATGTCCTCCCATCGGGGAGGGAGCAGGGTGGGGACATACATTTATGGAAAGGCGTTTACTTGACGCTTTGGTTTTGGTGATCTGAAATTCTCGCAAAATTTCGCCTATTCAAAAACAAAGCAGCGTGAATGCCCTATGGGAATGTGTTCAGGCACTTGGCTTGCTTCTCTACGGAGAGGCAAGTTGAGTCGTTTATACATATCGGCGTGGGGTTATTGGCGTTGCTCGTTCTGAATAGGTGGGCAATGCGAGAAGCCTCAGATTACCGGACGAGCAGCAGGCACAGACTCCTCGCTTTTTTATATATGTATCCATCAAAACAGATTAAAAACAATCTTATTTATTATCCGCTCATTTCCGGGAGTCTTTCAAAGAGCATAAAAACTATTGAGAATGAAGAACAGACTCTTACTTAGTGCATTTGCACTCCTTGCCATAGGGATGTGCAACGAGGCGTATGCCCAAACATGGGATTTCACCAACTTCTCGGAAGAGACATTGGCCGGTTTGCAAAACGACTATAACAATGGAGGATGTCGGAGTCAGACAAAGGAAACAAGATACACCCTCCAGTGTGAACAACAAACACTGACATACAATGCAAATGGCACCGATGAACCGATAAAAGAGACCGAAGGACTGCTTTTTTCCGGAGGTGGTTCAGGATATTTATACTTTGACTACGATGGAACCAAATCACGCATAAAATTCAACAAGACAGACCTTGCAGTAACCATACCGGGGCTGACCGATGGTACTGTGATAACAATTGTTACCAAAACAGGGAATTCTTCCAGTGAGCGGGGGATTGTCTGCACGACAAATAATGCTGTCAGGATAGGTGGGGCAGAAGTCTCTTTGGAGGAGATTACCAACGTTTTTGTAGTCACTTGTAGCGAAGGGACCACTACAGATGTCACATTCCAACCTCAGGTTGGCGGAATCAACATCTATTCAATAGAGTGTGCACAAAGCGGTAGTGAGGCTTTGACAAATCTTACGTCCTTCATCCAAAACCCCAATGCAGCAGCCGAAACAGGTTGGACAATAGACAAAGGTACCGGCAACACCAATACGGCTTCCGGTCAACATTATTCTGGAGATGCCGATGCCCGCTATTTCGATTCTTGGAATCCGACTGCCGGAGCATTGAATTACAATGCAACCCAAACTGTAACAGACCTTCCTAACGGGAACTATACTTTGAAGTTTGCAGGACGCAACTCCGGTACCAAAGGAGCCTTTGTCTATGTGGTGACAGGCAGCGACACACTGTGGGTGGAAATGAAGGCCAATGCCATTGCATCTGTAGATGAAAATGGTAATCCCTGTATCTCCTACGTAGGTGACTTGGGAGGAAAAATTTGGGAGGATGCCGCAGAAGGTAGTGCAGAAAAGGCTGTACACGACGGAAATGGGTATGGATGGAACTGGTATGAAACACCTGAGTTTGAGATAACAGACAACACGATGACCATTGGTATCACCACTGACTCATTAGTGAGCGGTGTTCCGTTCGATGGCAATTGGTTCTCTGCTGTCGATTTTGAATTGTACGGTTCTGTGTCTGTTACAGTAAAGGATTTGTTGGAGGTAACTCGTGAACAAGTGGCTAAATACGTCACGTGGTTGGAAGCGGAAGGACATGAAGACGTAGGAGAATCCCTAACAAAACGTTGCGAAAACAATGGTACTATTGACATGAATTCCACCGTTGCCGTATCTCAAGAACTTGACCGCTTGAACCAATTATTGAATCAATATAAGAGAATTGTGAGTGGATTTGACATAAAATATGACATAACTGTCACCATTGGAGACTGGTATGTATCCTTGGATCATGACAATTGTGCGGCTCGAATAAACCAATATACCGGGAAAGAAACAGATATAGTCGTTCCTGAATCATTCATTTTCAATGGCAAAGAATACATCACGACAGTATTGGGGGGACATGGAGGTGACACTTTTACTACATGGTACTATAATTCGATGCAAAACAATTATCATATCAAATCTGTCAAACTTCCAGCCACACTAAGGTTATTGGGGGTGGGGTCAATGAAAGGCCTCAAAGGTATCACCAATGTCACTATACCTTCGCTTGTTCATCATATACACTATGAAGCTTTTTATGGATGCAGTTCTTTAACCTCTTTAAATATACCGAGAAAAGTAAACACTTTTGGCAAATATGCTTTTTCTCGATGTGAGAACTTGCGTAAAATAGTCATACCATCTTCATCTGTATTATTTCTTATTGACAACGGTGCATTTGAATACTGTAGTAATCTGAAAGAAATAGAACTTCCCGAACAAGTGACTACAATCGGATGTTGCGCGTTTGAAGCTTGTAGCTCTCTTGAAAGTTTAGTAATCCCTTCAAAAGTAACTTCTATAGGAGAGAGCACATTCAGATGGTGTCGCAATCTGAAAGAAATAGAACTCCCCGAACAGTTGACAACCATTGACTATGGAGCATTCAATAGTTGCTCAGCTCTTGACAATGTAGTCATCCCAGCTAAAGTAACAACCCTTGGGGATGCCATATTCTCAGAATGTACCAATCTAGTTACTCTGTACAGCGAAGCTACTTATCCCCCATCGTGTGGCTATTTGGGAGCTCCTAATTTGCAGATTATTTATGTGCCCATCGGTAGTGGCGCTTCTTATCGCAATACTGCTCCTTGGAGCTACTATTATATAGAGGAAAAAGCAATCAAGTACAACCTTACTTATGTTATAGATGGAACCGAATACAAGAAGAGTGAAGTGGAATACGGCGCAGCCATCACTACTCCTGAAACTCCCGCTAAGGAGGGACACACCTTCAGTGGATGGAGCGAGATTCCTGAAACCATGCCTGCACATGATGTGACAGTTACCGGTACGTTCACCGTGAACAAGTATGAAGTTGTCTATACCCTTGAAGGGGAAGCGTTCAAGAAGGATTCTGTGCTCTACGGTGCAGCCATCACTGCTCCTGAAGCTCCCGCAAAAGAGGGACATACATTCGCAGGTTGGGGTGAAGTGCCCGAAACCATGCCTGCCAATGATTTGGCTCTGAACGGTACTTATACGGTGAACAAGTACAACGTCATCTACACGGTGGATGGAACCGAATACAAGAAAACTGAAGTGGAATACGGCGCAGCCATCATTGCCGAGGCCGCTCCGGAGAAGGAGGGACACACCTTCAGCGGATGGAGTGAGATTCCGGAAACCATGCCCGCACAGGATGTGACTGTAACCGGTACGTTTACTGTGAACAAGTATGAGATTGTCTATAAAGTGGATGGTGAGGTCTATCACAAAGACAGCATCGCATACGGTGAAACAATTGTTGCGATAGAGATTCCCGTGAAAGAAGGATACATCTTCAGCGGTTGGAGTGAAATCCCGGAAACCATGCCGGCAGAGGATGTGGAAGTGAGCGGAAACTTTGAAGCTGACGGTATTGAGAAAATCTTTGCAGACAAGCAGAAAGTGGACGTCTATACCCTGCAGGGTGTGAAAATCAAAGAACAGATAGAGGTTGAAAGGCTTGAAGAGGAATTGCCTGAAGGAATCTATATTGTTGATGGGCAGAAAGTTGTCGTAAAGAAATGACTGTGATTCTTTAATCCCATTTCCCCAAAAACAGTCCCCCGCAACCCAGATGCTTTTTCCGGTTGCGGGGGATTTTATTTATAGAACCTCCCTATAGCATTAATAATCGGTTAGAAATTACCGTTTCACCCGACCGGCGGAGAGCCAATGGCGACGGTAATAGGCCTCGTTGATGTTGTTCACAACCACTCCCCGACTGCTTGCATGGATAAAGTGCCCGTTCTTGAGATAGAGACCAACATGGGAGGCTTTCTTCCGTTGTTTCCCATTGTGAAAAAAGATGAGGTCACCTTCACGGAGGCTTCCTTTGGCTATCTTACGGCAGTTGTGCCGGCGCTGTTCCTCACTGTTACGCTTCAGTGAGGTGCGGAACACTTTGCGATAAAGTTGCGAAGTCAGTCCCGAACAGTCCACACCTCGTAAATCCTCTCCGCCCAAGCGATAGGGGGTACCTATCCATCGGGCTGATTCTATGTAAAGGGCATGATTGTCATCTATCCCAATGTCTATACCTAAAACGACCGATGCTTTTGCCAACTCCCTATAGTCGAGTGCAGGAGCTGATGAACGGCAGGCGGTAAGGAAGATGCTTGCCAATGCGAGTAGGAAAAGTGTGATGCGGTCAGTCATTGATTTCGAAGTAGGCTTCCAATTCCTTTTCTGCACTACCATCTGTGTTGTCTATATCACGCAGGATACGTCCGTTTTCCAATAGAACAATGCGTGGGCAGATGTCGGTGGTGTGGTTGAGGTTATGGCTTGAGATGATGACTGTAGCTCCTGTTTCGCGGTTGTAGTCGCGCAGAATATGCCGGATGACGGATTGCGAACTGGGGTCGAGGAAGTTGAACGGTTCGTCGAGTATCAGAACTTGTGGATGATGCAGCATGGCTGAGATGATACCCACTTTCTGCTTGTTTCCCATAGAGAGGTTGCGGATGAGTTTTTTATGTCCTGTCACTTCGCCATTCATGAAGCGTTCGAAACGATTTAGCCGTTCATCCACAATCTGTTTGTCCAATCCATATATGCGTCCCACAAAATAGAAGTATTCCTCAGGAGTGAGGTAATCAATGAGAAAACTCTCATCGATGAAGGCCCCTGTAAAGGATTTCCATTCTTCGGTGAGGGTGGGGTCGGTCTCACCGATGTGCACACAGCCTGTATCAGCTTTGAGCAAATCAAGTAGCAGGCGGAAAAGAGTGGTTTTGCCTGCTCCATTGTTTCCTACCAAACCCAGTAGGGTTCCGGTTGGGATGGTGTAGGTGTCGATGTCAATGGCGCATTTTTCGCCGAAGTGTTTCTTTAAATTCTTTATGTTGATGTCCATATTCATTCAGGATTTATTGTTTGGATTATCGGGAGTTTCTGAATCCGTCCATATTCTCGTAGCGTCTGTGCATGAAACGGTTGTAGATATTTCGCAACCACCAAGGGGAGGCTAACACAAAAATTCCTCCGATGGCAGCTTGTATGCCCAATCCTGTCTGCTCTCCGAACAGGATACACATGATACTGTTGATTATAATAGGCAGGAAGATGGCACTGCTGCTCAGTAACGATTGCAGGAAGTTTCCTCCACTGTTCTTGCCCGTCAGTTTGGTGTTCAACGGAATGGTCTTTTTGTTATATACGGCCAATTGGAAGAGCATGCAATAGACGGGACCTGCTGTTATCAGCGCGAAGGCCAAGGCCATCAGCAGACTGACCTTCCCTGTAATAAAGGTGGGAATCATCAATACGAAGGGGACGATAAGTATTGCACAATTGAACAGGTATTTGGCCCGTAGAAGAGATAATATGGATTCACGGCGGCTCATCAAACCATCGAGGTAATTGCCCTCAACGCTCATGATGCGGGTCAGAGTCATAATGCCCAGTACTACAAAACTGTAAATGCAGATGAAACTGGTCATAAAATTGCCGTCATATACCTCCGTGAAGCTGAGCAGCAAAGAGAATATGACCATCAGTACCATGCCGAGGATGAACTGGCCGCGTACCATCTTGTTGCGCATTGTCAGTTTGATTTCCAGACGCAGGTATTCTCCCAAGTCGCCAAAGCGGTCGAGGAAACGGTATTCCGACACATTCTTCAAGGCGCTGTCTTCACTTTTTCCTGTATTTCCTAATTCATTGTAGGTGAATCGTAATTGGAGGATACGGACAATCCATACCAATGCAGCAATAAGGATTGTCACACCAAGGTAAGAAAGAGGGTTGAGAAGAAAAAAACCTTCAAGAAAGTTCATGCAGAATTGGCTGAGCAGATGTCCTTCCGGTACGTATTCCACTACTCCCCAAAGCGCATAGAAAGCGATGGGCAGAAGCAGATAGGTAATCTTCTCGCTGATGAGCGTGCGGCACAAGAGATACCAAAAGTTGTTGAGTATAATCAGCAACCACCATCCCACCAGAAAACCTGCCACTCCACCAAATCCATAGAAGCGGAAGAGAGCGAGGAAGGCGAAAGGTACCAGCAGGAAAAACCAGAAGAAGTTGTAGGAATTCGTTGCCGACCTCAGTAAGAAGAAGTCTATGACACGATTGCGTGGTACGGGCAACAATTGATAAGGCTTCACTTCCTGTACCGGAGGCTTTTGGAATGAAAATCGGGTGATAAAATCAAGTAAGAGCAGGTAGATGGCTCCCTGATTCAGGATGTGGTAAGGCTCCATGCTGGGAAATATGCCCATGAAGGCAAAGGGTAACATGATACCCAAGAACAACATGTAGGCAGCCCAAAAAACTATCATACCATAGATGAAGATTTTGGCAAAGCGGTTTTGTTCGAACATTGGTGCCCTTTTGTCTGCCAGTTGCTGGTTCCTTCTTAATTCTTTGTATAGCTGTATGAAGTGCATATGTGTGTTTAAAACAAGGATTACACGGATAAAAAGTCTTTGGTTTGAGAGGCTTTTTCCCGTGTAATCCTGCTGTTTTGTACATTTAAAGATTATGTTCGGACAAATAGCGTTCCGCTTCGATGGCAGCTTTGCATCCACTGGCGGCTGCAGTGATGGCCTGACGGTAATGAGGATCGGCTACATCTCCTGCGGCAAACACGCCGGGTACTTTGGTGCGTGGGGAGGCTCCTTCGGTGATGATATAGCCCACTTCGTCCGTATCAATCCATTCTTTGAAAATGTCAGAATTGGGTTTATGGCCGATGGCAAGAAAGAATCCATCAATGGCAATGTCGTAGCGCTTTTCATCTGCTTCACCCATACGCTTCACTACGTGTGCGCCTTCTACACCATTTTCTCCGAAAAGCCCTACGGTATTATGCTCGAACAGAACCTCAATCTTGGGGTTGTTCATCACGCGGTCTTGCATGATTTGGCTGGCCCGGAGATAGGGCTTGCGCACGATGAGATAGACTTTGCTTGCCAATCCTGCCAGGTAGATGGCTTCTTCACAAGCAGTGTCTCCTCCACCCACCACGGCCACAACCTTCTTGCGGTAGAAGAAGCCATCGCACGTGGCACAGGCACTGACTCCCATGCCTGCATACTTCTGCTCGTCTTCCAAACCGAGGTATTTGGCAGTGGCACCAGTCGAAATGATTACGGTGTCTGCTTCGATTACCTGTTCGTTGTCGATGGTGATTTTGTATGGCGCAGCACTGAGGTCGGCTTTTGTGGCTATTCCTGTGCGGATGTCCACACCGAAACGTTCGGCCTGTTTGCGCAGGTCGTCCATTAATTCTGTGCCGCCTATTCCCTCAGGGTAGCCGGGGAAGTTTTCTACTTCAGTAGTGATGGTCAGCTGTCCGCCTGGTTGGAGCCCTTCGTAAAGTACGGGGTTGAGGTTGGCACGTCCTGTATAGATTGCTGCCGTGTATCCGGCAGGTCCTGAGCCTATGATGAGGCATCTAACTCTTTCTGTCATATTCTTTTCTTTTTTTTAATTTTAATCATCTCAAATCTATAACTTCCGCATCGGGATATTGTTCTGGATTGAAACGGAAATCCTTTTCTTGCCATTTTTCGTTGGCAGTGTAGTTGCTTACGGTGATGATGTTGTAGTTCTGTCCGGCTTCCTTTACCTTAATATATATAGGGAAGAGAGTCGTGCGGTCGATGTAGAGGGTAAGGTGGGCTATCTGTTGTTCATAATCCTCTGCCGTGAGTGATACCTCATGAACGGCTCGTCCGCCATACTGCTTTGTGGCACCCATCCGGCAGGTGTAACCCTGTTTGTACATGGTGAGGAAAGCCAACGGATTAATGCCTTGCAACTCCTCTTGAGTAGGGTTAGCTATGTTCACTTCATTATTGGCCGGCAGGTAGCTCCATTGTGTCTTTCCGTCAAACCAAGTGATTACATTGGGGGTGTTCAGACGGAAGCGGTTGCCCATCAGGCAAATGGTACCTTTTGTCTCTCCTTGTGGAGAACCATGACTATAGGTGGTCAGGGTGAAGTCAGCCTTTATTCCACCGGCTTTTTTCAAGGAGGAGGCTGTCTGGTCAAGCACTTCCTTGGCCGTAAAAGTTTCTTGTGCGGCCAACGATAGGGAGAACAATCCCAAGAAGATTCCGGTGAGTATGTATGTGAAAATCTTGTTCTTCATTCTTCAAGTCCTTATTATCCGAGGTTGTTGAATATGAGGTCGAGATCCATCTCTGTCTGGCAAAGTACGTCGCGCGGCTTGCTGCCTTGTGCCGGACCTACTACACCGATGCGTTCCAATTGGTCCATGATGCGTCCAGCCCGGTTGTATCCGAGTGACAGTTTGCGTTGGATGAGCGATGTGCTGCCACTTTGGTGTATGAGGATAATCTGTGCAGCTTCCTTCAGCATAGGGTCGAGTTTGTTCATGTCCACATCGGCAGGACCTCCGCCATCTCCACCTTCCATTGGAGGTTCCGGCAACATGAAGGCACTGAGGTAACTTTGTTGGGTTGCTACGTGTGCAACCATGCTTTCCACTTCAGGAGTATCAACGAACGCGCATTGCACACGCACAGGGTCTTGTCCTTGCAGATAGAGCATATCTCCCTTGCCGATGAGTTGGTTGGCTCCCGGACGGTCGAGGATGGTGCGTGAGTCAATCATTGATGCTACACGGAAGGCCATTCGGGCAGGGAAGTTTGCCTTGATGGTTCCGGTGATGATGTTGGTGGTCGGACGTTGTGTGGCGATAATCATGTGGATGCCTACGGCACGGGCCAACTGTGCGATGCGGGCAATGGGGAGTTCCACTTCCTTGCCGGCTGTCATGATGAGGTCGCCGAATTCATCCACTATCACCACAATGTAGGGGAGGAATTTGTGTCCTTTTTCAGGGTTGAGGCGACGGCCTATGAATTTGGCATTGTATTCCTTGATATTACGTGCCCCTGCACTCCTGAGCAAGTCATATCGCGTATCCATCTCTATACAAAGTGAGTTGAGTGTCTGTACAACTTTGGTGACATCAGTAATGATGGCATCGTCACTATCAGGCAATTTGGCCAAGAAATGGTATTCTATGGGTGCATAGATGCTGAACTCCACTTTCTTTGGATCGATGATGACGAATTTCAGTTCTGCCGGATGCTTCTTGTAGATGAGCGATGTGACGATAGCGTTCAGGCCTACGGACTTACCCATACCGGTAGCACCGGCTACCAGCAGGTGAGGGGCTTTGGCAAGGTCGAACATGAAGACCTCGTTGCTGATGGTCTTTCCTACAGCTACGGGTAACTCCATGTCACTCTCCTGGTACTTCCGGGAGGCCAGTACCGAGAGCATCGGCACGATGCGTGGTTTGGTGTTTGGCACTTCTATACCGATGGTTCCCTTGCCGGGGATGGGGGCAATGATGCGGATGCCCAATGCGGCGAGACTCAGGGCAATGTCGTTTTCCAGATTACGTATCTTGGCAATGCGTACACCGGCTGCAGGTGTGATTTCATAGAGAGTGATGGTAGGGCCTACTGTGGCTTTAATGGATGAGATTTCCACTCCGAAGTTTCGTAGCACTTCAATGATGCGGTTCTTGTTGGCCAACAGTTCCTCCTCACTCACAGTGGGGGCATTGTCTTCGTATTTCTTCATCAGGTCGAGCGTAGGGTAGCGGTAGTTTTCCAAATCAAGTTTCGGATTGTATGGCTCCAGTTCGGGGCCTGTGTACTCATCGTCTTCCGGCACATCTACCTCCATCTCTGTTTCTTTTGCTGAAGCCTTGTCAGCTTCTCGGGTAACAGAAGGAGCCGTTTCTTCCGTCGTTGTTGAAGTTTCCTTTGACTCGTTTTCCTCCGGTATATCCAACTTCGGTTCTTCTCTTCTCTCTTCTTCAACTACGGGAGTGAGAGGAATCTCTACGGTAAATTCAGCCTCTTCTTCCATATAGTTGGTTTGTTCTTCCGTTTTTTCTTCTCCGTCTGAAATTTCTTTTTCTCCAACGGGAGAAGAATTTCTGTATCGTTTCAGTTTGTCAAGTGGAAGGGTAGGGTGCAATATCTTCCGGATAAAGTTGATGGTTTCGCGGCTCAGGTATATGGCAAAGAGAATAGCTGTAGCCAACAAAAGGAGCCATACCCCCGGAGTGCCTATCTGTGATGTCAGCCAGTTGGATACGTTGTATCCGTGCAGTCCACCAGGATAGAGGAAACTGTCAGCTTCGGGAGTACCGAAGATGAACCCCAATGCTACAGACGACCATACAAGCAGCAACGAACAACAGATGAACCATTTGGAGAGGTTAACCTTATAGACACGCATCAGATGTATTCCGGTGACCGCTATAAAAATGGCTATGAAAAAAGAGGAAAGACCAAAACAACCGTTGATGAGCCAATTGGCCAACAAGGCACCTTGGGCACCGGCAAAGTTCTTCACATCGTTTCCCGTCCCTAAATCGCCGGGAGCAGGATTCTCCAACAGACTTTGGTCGGCAGCTCCGGTAGAGAGGAAAGAAACAAAAGCCAACAACATATAAAGCGATACAAACATCAGTAGCAGACCTACAACGAATTGCCCGATGGAATTATTCATCGGACGTGTTACCCATCGGTTCCAAAAACTTCTTGAGGATGGCTCCTGTCCATGCGCTTGTTGTTTGCTTGAATTGTTCTTTTCCTGTATTTTTTCTTGTTTTTTCTTTGCCATAGGATTTCCTTGTTTGATAACGTCCGGCAAAATTAGTGAATAAAGATGGAACGGGCAAGGAGTTGTGCTAAAACTTAGTGTCAAAGAATTCAAAAAAGAGTTCTTGCAACCTTTCTTATGGAGTTGGAATCGAATGAATGCAGACAGAATGTCAGTTGGTACTGACATATTTGACAAGAAAAACCCCATAGATGTCATCCTTTGTCAGCCTTCGGATGGCTGGAGAGTTTGGCACGGGTTTTGTCAATAGTAAAGTGTGAGCGAACAAAATGCCCACGAGAATGATTAAACTTGAATAATAACAAATAAAAAAAGAATAAAGATTATGGGAAAGATTATTGGTATTGACTTAGGAACAACAAACTCATGTGTTTCTGTATTCGAAGGTAACGAACCTGTAGTGATCACCAACAGCGAGGGCAAGCGTACAACTCCCTCTATCGTAGCATTCGTCGATGGCGGCGAGCGTAAGGTAGGCGACCCTGCCAAGCGTCAGGCTATCACCAATCCCCAGCGTACGATTTTCTCTATCAAGCGCTTCATGGGTGAGACTTACGACCAGGTGGCTAAAGAGGTTTCTCGTGTACCTTACAAGGTAGTTAAGGGTGACAACAACACTCCCCGTGTAGATATCGACGGACGTCTCTACACTCCGCAGGAAATCAGTGCTATGATTCTGCAGAAGATGAAGAAGACTGCCGAGGACTATCTGGGTCAGGAAGTTACTGAGGCCGTTATCACCGTGCCTGCATACTTCAGCGACTCACAGCGTCAGGCCACTAAGGAAGCCGGACAGATTGCCGGACTGGACGTGAAGCGTATCGTCAACGAGCCTACAGCTGCCGCTTTGGCTTACGGTGTTGACAAGGCCAACAAGGATATGAAGATTGCCGTGTTCGACCTCGGTGGTGGTACATTTGATATCTCTATCCTCGAGTTCGGTGGTGGTGTGTTCGAAGTACTCTCAACCAATGGTGACACCCACCTCGGTGGTGACGACTTCGACCAGGTAATCATCGACTGGCTGGTACAGGAGTTCAAGAACGACGAAGGTGCCGACCTCACTCAGGATCCTATGGCGCTGCAGCGCTTGAAGGAGGCTGCCGAGAAGGCCAAGATTGAACTCTCTTCAACCACAACTACAGAGATCAACCTCCCCTACATCATGCCCGTAGGTGGTGTGCCCAAGCACTTGGTGAAGACATTGACCCGTGCCAAGTTCGAGGCTCTGGCTCACAATTTGATTCAGGCCTGCTTGGAGCCCTGTAAGAAGGCTATGAGCGATGCAGGATTGAGCAATGCCGACATCGATGAAGTAATCCTCGTGGGTGGTTCAACCCGTATCCCCGCCGTACAGAAGCTGGTAGAGGACTACTTTGGCAAGGCTCCTTCAAAGGGAGTGAACCCCGACGAGGTAGTGGCCGTAGGTGCTTCTATCCAGGGTGCAATCCTCAACAAGGAAGAGGGCGTAGGCGACATCGTACTCCTCGACGTTACTCCGCTGTCAATGGGTATCGAGACCATGGGTGGTGTGATGACCAAGATGATTGATGCCAACACCACTATCCCTGCCCGCAAGGTAGAGACCTTCTCAACAGCAGCCGACAATCAGACCGAAGTTACCATCCACGTACTTCAGGGCGAGCGCCCCATGGCAGCTCAGAACAAGAGCATCGGTCAGTTCAACCTCACCGGTATCGCTCCCGCCCGTCGTGGTGTTCCTCAGATTGAGGTGACTTTCGATATCGATGCCAACGGTATCCTTAAGGTATCAGCCAAGGATAAGGCTACCGGCAAGGAGCAGGCCATCCGCATCGAAGCCTCTTCAGGCCTCAGCAAGGAAGAGATTGACCGCATGAAGGCCGAGGCAGAAGCCAATGCCGATGCTGACAAGAAAGAGCGCGAGAAGGTAGATAAGCTGAACCAGGCAGACTCTATGATTTTCCAGACAGAGAATCAGTTGAAGGAGTTGGGCGACAAGCTTCCTGCCGACAAGAAAGCTCCTATCGAAGCAGCCCTTGGCAAGTTGAAGGATGCCCACAAGGCTCAAGACCTTGCAGCTATCGATGCAGCTATGAACGAACTGAACACCGCCTTCCAGGCAGCCAGTGCCGAGATGTACGCACAGAGCGGACAGGCAGGTCAGCAGGCAGGCCCCGGTGCACAAGCCAACAACAATGCTAAGGACGATGTGCAGGATGCCGATTTCGAGGAAGTCAAATGAGGCATGTAAGTAAAGACATACTAAAACACTATCAAATAGCGTGTGGCTCAATGAGTTACACGCTATTTGCTTTTTATAGGCTCATGTTTTCTATGTGCTTATTCTGCCTTTTTTTACGGCTTTTTTGTTACATATCGTTACACAAGACAAAATGGTAGATAAGGTTGAACATAAACATACTTATTCATCTAAAAAAGACTCAGTAAAACTTAAAAGTAGAAAACATGCCAGCATTAGGAATTGAAATTAAAAGAAAGTGCCCGATTTGTGGCAAAGTGTTTATCATCAAGACTCTTGATAGTATTTATTGCTCCACAAAGTGTAGCAAGGTAGCTTATAAGAGAAAGAAGGATGCGGAGAAAAAAGAGGCCTTATTTGTTGCATACGCTCAAAATGTGCCTGATATCCGTGAGTATCTGACAGCCAAGCAAGTCATTGCTTTATATGGCATTGAGCGAAGTACATTGTATCGCCTTGCTAGATTAGGAAAAATCCCCTGCATTAATTTAGGGGTACGTCTGACTAGATTCAAACGTTCGGAACTTGACCTGCTCTTCCATTACAGAAGAGATTTGAAAAACGCGCCAGTTGTCAAAGGAAAGAAATTGTACAGCCTAGAACCCGAGGACTGTTATACTATAGGAGAAATTTGTGAGAAGTACCAATTGGATGATAGCTCCGTATGGGCACACGTTAGGAAATATTCCATTCCCTCCCGTCAAATCGGTAACTATGTTTATGTTCCCAAAGAAGAAATTGATAATTTATATAAATCAGAAGAATAATGAGAAAACCTTTATTGCACACGAAAGTGACGGTTAAGCTCCGTAAGTCGGAGTACCGTGAAGAATGGTACCTCGTCATCGAGTCGTACCCAGTACGTAAACCTGGAAGTGATAAACCTGGACGAATCATTGAGGCAGTAAACCGTATCATCAAAACTCCTATATGGGATTACTCATCAGTAACCAAAATTGATGCCAACGGAAACTTCTGCTATAAGCCGAAACGTGATGCCAACGGAGTTATCCAATGTACTTCACAATTGGACAAGGAATCATGTATCTATGCTGATAAAGTCAGAGCAATGCGACAACAGGAATACGATACAGCAGTTATCTATTCTGACAGGGAGGAAGAAATCATTGCTCAAAACGAACGGTCCGAACAGGATTTCATTGAATACTTCAAGAATATCATCTATAAATGCCATCCCAACAGCTCCAATTCTATTATAGTAAATTGGACACGTGTTGGTGAATTGCTCAGTATATACTCAAAAGGCAAACCTATTCCATTTAAAAAGATAAACGTCAGTCTCCTTGAAGATTTAAAGTTGTTCATGCTTCGTGCACCAAGAGGTGGCGGAAAATCAGGTACGTTATCTCAGAATTCAGCAGCCACATATTTCTCCATTGTAAAAGCTGGCTTACATCGTGCTTTTATAGATGAATATCTTACTGTTGATATAGCAGCAAAAATCAAAGGTATTCCAGATCAAAAAGTAAAGCGAGAAACCTTGACTCTGGAGGAAACAGAGAGACTTGCTATGACTCCATGTGAAAATGAAGTTCTGAAACGCGCCTTCTTCTTCGCCCTTTTGACAGGCATACGTCTATGTGATATTCAAGATATGAAATGGAGTGAAATCATCCAGACGGACAATGGATGGAGAGTTGACTTCACCCAACGAAAGACAAAAGTCGTGGATTATCTTCCAATCTCAGACCAAGCTTATGCCCTTTGTGGCGAACCTAAGGAACAGGAAAGGCGAGTCTTTGAGGGATTAACAGGCTCTTCATGGATTTCACGACCATTGAAAAAGTGGATGGCTGACGCAGGTATAACTAAGAATATTACATTCCATTGCTCACGTCATACGTTTGCTACTTTACAGTTAGAACATGGAACCGATATCTACACAGTAAAAGATATGTTAGGCCATACCAATGTTAGAACCACTCAGATTTATGGTCATATCGTAGATCCAAGCAAGCGTAAGGCAGCAGAAGCTATCTATATCGATGGATTAAATAGTCTTAGTATTACGGATAAACCATAACATAAAATCTCTCTTCTGTTACGTTTCACCCTCGGAATCTCAACTGGTTTCGAGGGTGTTTTGTTGTTCTATTCATCGAGTTATAGTATGTTTATTGCGATTTTATTATACTATTCTTATAAACAATGTTAAATGTTATTTTGCTGATAATAAGGCATTTTTAGCAAAGTCTGCCACATCATTGTACAGATGACAAAACTAAATTTAGCCACTTCTAAAAACAGATTTCTGCCACATAACTTCCATGTTTGCTGTTCACATAGATTTCACATGTTGCGCCAGATAATTTGCCACTTTTTACCACTCCTAAAGTATTTGGGATGAACAGATTGTTTACAGCCCAAATTTTAAAATCTGCCACATTTTTTGCCACTTTAGGCATCAGTTTTTGTACACCTACGCTTTCTTTTGTTTTGCCACATAAATTCCACTTTATTTGCCACTTCTTACAAATACTTTTTGCCACATAAATAGTCAGATAAATCACTGTTTTACAATATTTTGCAATTTTGAGATGTCGAAAATAATGCGCTAACTTTGCATCAGCAATCCGATAGTAAATGCGGAATATTCAAACTTAAAACGATATAAAAATGACAGATTACAAAGTGAATTCTTTGGAGGAGATGCCTAAAGCAATCTCTTACCTGATTGGCAAAGTTGAGAACTTGCAACAAACGGTAAACATTCTTCGCTCAAAGCAGAAGGATAGTGAATCACCACAATGGATGAATGTAGATGAGCTTTGTGCTTATCATCCCAGTCATCCTAAAAAACAAACGGTGTATGAATGGGTGTCAAAGAAGACTATTCCATTTCATAAGATGACCAAGGGACTTATGTTTCTAAAGTCAGAAATTGATGAATGGTTGAAAGGTGATTATCAGAAAACGGAAGCGGATCTGATACGTGAAGCTCAGGAATTCATATTATCCAAAAAGACACGATGATTAAAGAAACGGACGGAACCAATGACTACTGGGAAGGACTGGAGAATCTTACAGCATTCTCCTTCTTCCTGAAGCCAATCCATAACATTGAGCCATATCGTGCAATCACTGTGGTAGATGTCTATCGATATGTTACTGGTCATTATGCCAAGAAACAAACCTTGACTTTACGTTCCATTGAATCCTCCAAAGAAGCGAAACAATACAAGGCTACACACTTTGACTATTGTACCTTCTCTGGAATTTTCAAAAAGAGGAACGAAAGGGAAATAATAACACATTCAGGATTGATGTGTCTTGACTTTGACCATGTAACGGACCCCGAAGCTCTCAAACAAACACTCATTAATCATGAATATTTTGATACGGAGTTGATGTTTACGAGTCCTTCAGGCGATGGAGTAAAATGGATAATCTCTGTCAACTTGAAAAACTGGGAACATTCAAGATACTTCAAGTCGGTTGCCAATTGCATTCAAGCTACAGGATTGCCGCCTGTCGATAGTTCTGGAAGTGATGTTGCACGCTCATGTTTTTTACCGTATGACCCACAAGCATACATAAACCCTAAATACGAAGAATATGTCCAAGAAAATATTTTTACCCCAAGAATGGGATATTGCCCCTTCTAATCATTTGGTTACAACACCCATGCATCCTGTTTCTGCATATAGTAATGTAGAAGAAGATGTGGAGCGCATTGTACATGAAATCGAAAAGCAAGGAATAGACATTGCGCCTGACTACAAACAATGGGTAGACCTTGGTTTTGCACTTGTCGATGGATTGGGAGAAATGGGAAGAAACTATTATCATCGTATTAGTCAACTCCATCCGAGTTATAACTATACGAATACGGACAAGCAATACACCAATTGTCTGAATGGCAAGGGACATGGGATAACCATCAAATCATTCTTCCATTTGGCAATGAACTCTGGTATTACGGTTAGCAAACATGATTTTACCATTTTACCAAATAACCAAAATGGTAAAACGGTAAAATGGAAAAATGAGGAGACCGATTTACCCGTACTGCCAGATGAGGTATTTGATAATCTCCCACCATTTCTGGCCAAGGTTGTTGACAATGCCTTATCAAAAGAAGATAGAGATACTATCCTTCTAGGTAGCATTGCATGCCTGTCTGCTTGCTTCTATAATGTATGTGGTGTTTATGATGAACGAATCGTATATGCCAATCTATATTTATATGTTATAGCAGATGCAGGGATGGGTAAAGGCAGTCTTTCTCTTTGCCGAGAACTGGTTACACCCATCAACCAAAGACTGCATGAATTAACGAAAGAGGCTGAGAAACAATATAAAGAAGCAATGGCATACAACAAAAGCAAGAAATCAGAAGGACCAGTTCCATCAGAACCACCCATGAGAATGTTTATTATTCCTGCTAATAGCAGTGCCAGTTCCTTAGTGAAAATTCTTGCAGACAATGATGGTATAGGATTATTGTTTGAAACGGAAGGTGACACTTTAAGCCAAACTCTTAAATCTGATTTTGGCAATTACTCTGACACGCTCCGAAAAGCATATCATCATGAAACAATCAGTTTGAGTAGAAGAAAGGACAGAGAATACCTTGAGGTTAAAAATCCGAGATTGTCTGTTGTTCTAGCAGGTACTCCCGAACAGGTACGCAGACTTATTCCTGATACGGAAAACGGTTTGATGAGTCGTTTCATCTTTAATATGCTACCGTATAAACGTTACATCAGGAATGTGTTTGCCACGGATGACATTTCCAAATCGAAGAATATAATCTTCAAGAACCTTGGAGAAGAACTTTATCACTATCAAGAGGAGTTTATACGGAGTGGACAATATTCTTTTTCCCTACCGTCTCATTTGCAAACTGATTTTGTTGAACACTTGATTGATGCCAACAACAAGTATTGCGATGAAGTAGATGATCGCATTCAAGGAGTTATTCGCAGAATGGGTTTGATTGCATTTCGCATGATGATGTTATTGACTACACTTAGAAGAATGACCCACTTGCCTACAATTAGAGCACCAGATTATATATTCCCACTTGTATGCCAGGAGGTAGATTACCAAACTGTAATGACTATATGTGATTCGCTCATTGAGCATTCAGTTTATTGGTATAAAAAACTAACTCCATGTTTTGGAGTAAATCGTGAATCCAAATCTCTAAAAAGAAGCGAACGTTTCTTTGATTTACTACCAGATACATTCAGTAAGAACACATTCGATTCATTGGTAGAACAATACAATGAGAATCCGAACACGGCCATCAAGTGGATTAACAAATACATCAAAAAAGGAAAACTCAACCGAACCTCACAAGGTAATTATGAGAAGACCGAAAGAAAATAAACATATCAATTTACATAACCGGTCAAACGACCATAAATTTTCGAATATGAAGAAGTATAGAAAACAAAATTTGACATTACAGGAAATTGAACATCCATTCAAGAATAATACGCTCACCTATATGGTTAAAAATCATGCGGTGCATAAAGTAATTGATTATAATCTAATCGAAGAAGCAATTGCTTCAGAATGTTTCTCGCATAAACACTTGGTATTTAACGATGGAATTACAAGACATATCCATGTCAGACATATTCCGAAACGTAGTATTACACTGCATTGTAATGTACACTAAGTAATGGTAACGATTTTAGAAGGGCAAGTTTGTGTTTTAGTCCGACTAAAACTATTGGCCAACTCTATAGGTTTGCCATTGAACTTGCCTTCTAAAATCTTTTTCTAAAATCACGAGTATGACAACAAAGAAAAAAGCAGGTGGTCGTCCCAAGCTAGCCGAATATCAGAAGAGAACCAAAAGTTGCCAAGTCATGTTCACCGAATCCGACTATATCTATATCATGGATAAAGCCCAAAGAAGCGGATTGACAATCAGCGAATATTGCCATCAGGCGGCCATGAATGGAGCAGTCAAGGAACACATCCAACCTGAACAGGCAGCACTCATCAGAGACATTGCAGGTGTAGCCAACAATGTCAATCAGATTGCACATAAGATGCATGCGTTCGGACTGGAAGAAACCTACCATTCCTGTCAGGAAATCATAAACGTATTACTCAATCTCATCAACGAATCCAAGTAATATATGATAGCAAAGATAAAGACAAGAGAATCATTTGCAGCTATCGTGGATTATGCCCATGATTACGACAATGACAAGAAGAAAGCACGACTCATCGATTTTAAGGATGTATGTATCATCAGCAATAAATCAATAGCCGATTCATTTACCATCCAGGCATCCATGCGTACGAAGATTGCGAAACCTGTCAAGCATATTTCGTTAGGATTCTCTCCCAACGATGCCCATATTTTCACTGACGACGAAAAGGGTGATGAACTCATGGTAAGGATTGCTAAAGATTGGATGAAAGAGATGGGGGTCACCAATACGCAATACATCATCGCCAGACATCTTGACACCGAGCACCCCCATTGTCATCTTGTCTTTAATCGAATAGATAACGATGGCAATGTCATTTCTGATAGTCGTGAACGAATTCGGAATATGGCGGTATGCAAACTACTCAACAAAAAATATGGATTGTATGTAGCTCCATCCAAGAGCAAGAAAATCCATGAAGACAGATTACGTGGGTATGAGGCCAAGAAACATAAATTGAGAATGGACATCAACAATATTCTGGACAAGTCATCCAATTGGGAAGAATTTTGCATACTACTGAAAGAAGCAGAAATCAGCATCCGCTTCTTCACAAGCAGCCAAACAAATACAATCAGAGGTATTTCATTTGCGAACCATCAAATAAGTATATCTGGATCCAAATTGGAACCAAAGGTGTTAACCTATGGCCAACTATGTCTTAATTTGGGCGAAAGAAGAATTCAGGAAAGTCCAAATCTATATGAAGAGAAGACTTTTTCTTCTTTTGTAAAAAATGAGGTTCCTGTCAACCATTCCAATGGGCATACCATAACCACTGATTCCAATTTGACGGAAAGCGGAAATAGTGATAGTACATCCTCGTCAACCGTTGGTGAAGCTATGATTGAGTTCTTGCTTCAGCCCCATCAAGTAGAAACAGGCGGTGGAGGTGGCGGTAGTGACAATCGTGGATGGCGCGATGATGACAAAGATAAGGATAACAATAATAATCGGATCTATAAAAGAAGAAGATAATGAAAGAAGATATAATAGCTGCCAATCTCAGTAGCATGCGGCAGAGCATTGAGGAACTCAAAAAGAATAATACTTCGCAATCATCCAAAAACGTTCCTAATTGGAGTGAATTAGAAAATAAAATAGCCCAGACTGCAGCCAATGAGGTCAGAATCTTGTTGGAGAAACGCCAACAGAAATTTAAAGAGGAAGAAGAGAAACGAAAAGCGGAAACGGAGGAATATGAAAATTCCATATCCGAAATCTATGAAGAGCAAATCAATAAGTTAAAGAAAATTTCTATTTATTGGGATAAAGTCTACCATAACTTCTATCTGGCGAACAAGGAACGAGAAAAAGAAAAGACTGCCATTGAGAAAATTGAGGTGCAATTGACTGCTATTAATGACCATATCCAAAACAGCCTACAGCATCCCTATGAATTTCCTGTGATGCCTCATACTCCCAAAGGCTTGATCTCATATATTCTGGTTGACATACCCTGCTATTGTGTCAAACGAATTTGGCATAGTAAGCATATCAGAAATCTGCTACTCATTATCCTAATATGTCTATGGACAATTTTCATGGGGTTAACTGGATTTATTATTCGAGACAATGTTGCACTTCATGAACGGATGCAGCTGATAGAATTGCAATGGAGGAAATAAATGTGGTTTGTCAACAAGACACATCCACTTTGTTAGACCATTTGTCCGAAGGTTACTAAATTAATTGGATAGTATCGGACAAATGGTCATGTGTTTTATTCTTTAGGATTTTCTTCAAAAGGAAGAGCGTCCATAAACCTATCGAAGTCACTTTGGAATAGGCGGTCTTGTATTATTCGATACTTTTCAAACTCCGTTTCTGCATGTTCTTTTGCTTGTTCGGCAGACACTTGGCCTGTCGTTTGTAGTACTTCGTTTCCACCAGCAGCCAAAATGGTATCTATCCGCTTTGCCCAGTCTTCCATGGTCATAGGGATATGCCGTTTCGCCATTCTTTCAGCCAATTCAAGCACACCATTCACCAACTGTCCCATATCTGCCAGTTCAGTCTCTTTGAGATAGTTTTTAGCAATCACCACGTCTGTCTTTACGATTTTACCATCGGGCGCATTTTCCCACGAAGTAAGTCCCATGTGCTCCTGCTCTGCATCAGCTCGTTCTACAATCAGTTCTGCTGCTGTACGTCCGTGAATAGCATAATGCATCTTGTTCTGCATCATCTTGAAGAACAATCGTGTGGTCGGTGCATCCCGATTGTAATCTATAGCAGTAGCATAGATATCTGTCAGTTTCTGGTAGAATCGACGTTCCGATAGTCGAATTTCCCGTATTTCTGCTAACAGATGCTCAAAATAATCTTCGCCAAGGAACGAACCGTTCTCCATTCTCTTCTTATCCAAAACATATCCACGTATAGCGAATTCTCGCAATACGCTCGTTGCCCATTGACGAAACTGAGTTGCACGAATGCTGTTCACACGATAACCTACGCTAATAACAGCATCGAGATTGTAAAAATGGAGCGAGCGGTTTACCTCTCTGGTTCCTTCTTGGCGAACAACCGAGATTTTCTCGGTAGTTGCTTTTTCTTCCAGTTCTCCACTATCATAAATATTTCTCAAATGAAGACTGATGTTATCTGTAGAGCAATCAAACAGCATACCCATAGCTTTCTGGGTACACCAAACTGTCTTATCTTTATAATAGACTTCAACACCTTGTTCCTTCCCTTCTATTTGAAAAATTAGGAACTCTGCTGTGCTATTTCTTATTTCTTTTCTATTTGCCATGAAATGTTATATTTTCAAATATTACTCTGAGTCCATAAAATTTCACTCCAACAATTTTCTGATATGCTTATCAAAGTCAGAATCAATAATTTGAGTGCGATTGAATATTTCATACTCCTGTTCTGCTTTTGCCTTTGCTTGGGCTGCAGAAATATGGCCCTTGTCAGGAAGTATTTGATAGCGACGAAAGGCAAGGAACTCGTTTACGCTATCAGAGAACTGTTTCATATTGAAAGTATTCTCTCGTTCTATAAGGTCTTCTATATAATCGAAATATCCAGTCACCGCACGCTCTAACTGACGTATCTCCTTTTCCTGTAGATAATTCTTTGCAACAGTCACATCCGACTTCAATATACGTCCATCAGGAGAGTTCTTCCACGTAGTAAGTCCCATATGTTCTTTTGTATGATCTGCCTTATGATATATAATTTCAGCAGCAGTCTGCCCCATAATGGCATAGTGAAAACGGTTTTGAATCATCGCATAGAAGTCATGAGTTGTTGGGGAATTCTTGTCATAATCGATACTGCACTCGGCATATATATCTGTTATTTGCTGCCATATACGACGCTCACTCGCACGGATAGAACGTACCCTCTCAAGCAATTCTCGGAAGTAATCAACTCCGAAAACTGTTTTACCTTGCTTCAGTCGCTCATCATCAAGCACAAACCCTTTCTTGATGAACTCTTTAAGAATCTTCGTAGCCCAAATGCGGAAATGTGTAGCTTTTGCTGAATTTACGCGATAACCAACGGAGATGATAGCATCCAGAGAATAGAATTTTGTCTCTTTTTGTTGAGTTTTGCCCTCGATAGCTCCATGCTGAGTGGTTATTTCCATTTTGGAAACAACCACTGTTTCGTTGAGTTCTCCTTCCTCAAATATATTCTTCAAGTGCTTACTGATGGCAGGTACACCCACATCAAATAGTTGTGCCATGGCCTTCTGTGTACACCAAAGCGTTTCATCTTTGATGATTACTTGTACCTTTCCATCTTCATTTGGAAGATTATATAATATAAATTGAATTTCTTGCGACATATATTTCTATTACTTAATTCTTCTATATTAAATTGTTAGAGCACTACCATTACATCAACGATGGAGAAATACTATTTTTCCTGCTCATCATCCCAAATCGTTCGCACTTTACGTTCTTCAAATAATTGTATCGCTTGTTTCTTGGTCATAGCTAAATTAGGGACAATCTCTAAATAATATAGAATTAATCCAAATCTTCAGGTTCATTATCATCATCTACATCATTATCTTCAACTAAAAAGGACGTAAATACATTGAGGAATGCAGTTTCCTTGAAAAAGTAATTTGAATCTTGCTCAATTTTCTCTTGAATATAATCAAATCCAAAATTAGCATACTGTTCCATCTTGTCAATTAGTTTATCAACAACAGCACGAGCAGTTATATCTCCTTTGTCAAGAGCAATCCAATCTATGTCAGTGCGTGCAACAAGTGCTGCAAAAATATACTCTCTTATCTTAGGATATGCTCTTCTTCCAGTTCTTTCTTCAATATTACCCCAATACATTATAGGTTGTCCTAAGACTTTACGTTTAGCATTATCATCGATAAGAGGTTTCGAGCGGTCAAAATATAAGCCAATAAAAAATGCTATTATATAGACTTCGTATCCAGCTCCGAATATTTTACCTCTTACATCTTGGAATCTGTTTACACCTCTACCATAATCACAAAATACATCTATAATAGACTCTTGGTAACGCTTTTCAAATTCAGGGTTGCGTTTCCCCCATAGTTCATATATTGCTTCCATTATTCCTTAATTTTATCAACTGTTGTACGAATAGTAGCAAGATTTGACTGATCATATCCTACAGCCTTTTTTATACGATATACAGGACAATTAAGTTTCTCTATATCTTTCAAATGAACCTCGCCTTTTGTAATGAAATCTTTTGTAACAATAATACACTGTTTTTTTATGGTATTAATTACATTATAGAAATCATCTTCTTTAACATCTCCAAAAGAAGATGTTGCAGCATCAAATATTAGCGGATAGTCTTCACTTCTTCTTTCTTGTGTAAAGTCTGATATAGCAAAAAGTATTGACATATACATCACTGTTTCTTGAGAACTTGATGGCTTTTTTATTTCTGTTCTATTTGAACTGAATAATTTAATTTCAGTTGATTCATTCGCAGTTTGAACTAAACGGATTTGACCATGGAAATCTGAAGCGCTTAATGTTTCGAGGTATTCATTTGCTTTATTCTCCATTTCAGCCAGAAAACGACGAAGATTATCTTCCTTTGCATTACCAAATGCTTTAGCTATTTCATCGAGAGTTCTATGAACATCACGCATTACTTTAACTTGCGAACTTTGAGGATCAAGTGCATCAAGTTTTTCCTGCAAGTTTTTTTTAATACTTTCATGAATTTCCAATTCAGAATTAAGTTCTGCTAACCTTACATTCGCTCTTTCTTTCTGATTAAATAAGCCTTTGATATCATTGAAGTCTTTTTCAAGAACTGCTTCAGAAACATTTCCAGCTTGAATTAAAAGACGTGCCTTTTCATCTTGAATATCTTGAAGCTTTTCTTCTACTTTTTTTAATTCCAAACGAAATCTATGAACCAATTCTTGTCTATCAAGAATCTCTTGCGCCAATCCTGAAACCAAAGACTGGTTACTACCGCTAAGAGATATTGACATATTGTGCAGCTCTTCAATGAAGTCGTTTTTAAATAATTCTTGTTCTTCTATATTTTTAGCCTCAGTTTCTGCTTTAAGTTTTAGTTCTACATGTCGTTTATATTCCTGAAGTTTTGCGACCATAAATTTATAAGCATCTGATCCCTCTTCTGCAGGACGACCACAAACCTTACAAATATGGTCATTAATCATTTCTTCCATTGTTTCTTGATTTGGAAGATACCACGGTAGTTCTGGAGCTCCATTAACAAGAGTGCCTTGAATTTCTCTTACAGCTTTAAGTTTCCCAATTTCTTCGGCTTGCATTTTTACAAAATCTCGCTCTTGTTTACGCTTCTCTTTACTTAATGCGGAACATTTTTGCTTAAATTCATTAAGGATTTTTGGATAAGCACATAAAATCCATAATTTATCAAGAAGACTATGGTTATAATCAACTGCGGAGATTCTGGCTCTAAAGCTATTAAGTTTTTCAACTTGTGTTTTACGTCTATTTTCTATTTCTTTATACCTTTCAGAGGTTTCTTGATTAGCTTCCAGTTCTTCTAATTTAGTAGAGTATACTTCGATAGATTCTTCTTTTTCACGAATATCCTTCCGAAGTTCTGTAATCAGTTGATTAACATTTAGGATCTGACTCTCTATAGTTTTTGCTTCTTTAGAAACTTTATCATCGGAACGCATCTCCTTGAGATATGCTGCATTTGATTTTTCCGCAAATACCTGAGTGTATTCAACTAGTTCGTCAAATTTTCTTATATCAGAAAATTTATCAACCAATTGCTTTAAAGCAGTTTTATCATTAAACACATTTAATTCTGATTCACCTTTAAACATACTGAATCTTTGAATAAATGCGTCATAACATCTGTCGATTAAGCGCTTACCACTAACTTGTTCGCGTTCAGCTCCATTTGTCTCACATCCTCTGAAAGATAATGGACCTACCTTAAATGAATTTTCTCCAGTTCTTTCAAACATAAATGATTTTTCAACACTCTTCAAGCCATCATGTTCAAATGACATAAAAACGGAAACTTCATCATGTTCTCCAACTTCAAGTTTTGATTTACGCATTTCTGATATATGCTCTAAACTACCCTTGTCAATAGTTGTATTAAACAGCCATTGTAACGCTTCAAAGAATGTGGTTTTACCGTCACCATTTTCTCCTAATATAAGTGTCAGACCATCGGAGAAATTAAACACATTCTTATCTCCGTAATAACTACGGAAATTTTTAATTTTTATCTCCTTGATTATCATACATTACGTTTTAGATATTCATTAATTTCTTTCCATAATTCATTCGAAGACGCACCTTCTCCTGTGCGTTTGATTATTTGTGCGACAGCGTTTATAACATGATTCTCTGAATCTAATGCTTGGTAAATACTGCCAATTTCATTTAGTTCGTAGTTACCAAATTTCATTAAGCGTTCATTCATCAGAACTGCATGAAGCATTTTGTCTTCGTTGTTAATATATGCCATAATATATTATTTTAGAACAATGATAAATCGTAATAAGATAAAATTTCTGATAACTCAGAATATGCAAAATCTGCATTTTCTGACATTTCTGCAAAATCTTTAACTCGTTTTAATTCACTCGCCAATAAACTTCGTTCCATTGTAAAGCACTCTGAGGCTGTACTAATTTCAGGGGCAACAACAAGGTCATGTATCTCTGCTATGTGTTTATCTTTATGTAAACGAAGTATTCTTCCTCGTCTTTGAATAAATTGGCGTGGATTTCCCGTACTTGCACAAAAAATAGCTAGTTCGCTTCGTGGAACATCTACACCTTCGTCCAAACATTTCATTGATGTAAGAACTTCTAATTCTCCTTTTGCAAAACTATCTAATATCGTATTTCGTTCTTTAATTCCGGAGATAAATTTCTTTACAGTCGTAGTAGGACTTACATCCTGAACAATTTGAGTATATCTGTCGATAATTAGATCTGTTTCACTGTCTTGTGGTATAAATTCAGATGAATCAAAAAAGTCCGCACTATCATCATCTGGTTTACTACCTTCTGGTACGTAGACCAATGTATATTTTAAATTTCCTTTTTCCTTATATCTGTTTTCAAGTATTTGCTTAAAAACAGCTTCTTTATTTATAGCTTTATGGATTATGCGTTTTCTTTTAAGAAGTAAATTCATTAAAATATCATCTCCTTTTGGAAAACTATCTTTATCGTATATAAAGTATTTTGCTAATTGTTTTGATACTTTGATGTATTCAAGCATTTCCTCATTAGTAAGTCGTACTATATGAGGATAGTATTTGTATCTACATAAGTATTTGTTACCAATAGCATCTTGCATAGAATACTCAAATGTATATTCGTTATTGGCACACCCAAAAAACTCCATAATACTTCTCGTACCTTTAGTATCAAATTGTCTCTCTGGAGTAGCTGATAGTCCTATTCTACGAGCAAACTTGACAGTTTCTAATCTATCAAGGATTCTTCCAGCTCCCATATTATGTGCCTCATCGGCTATTAATAATATCTGTTTGGTTGCCTTCTTATTAAAATCAATTAAGTTGCGGAATATACTATCCCTTGCGAAAGAAGCATATGTCGCAATTATAATGTATGAGGGTTCAATATCAGAAAAATTAAAATTTTCTTTATTTTTTATATCATCCAGTTCGTTAGCCCAATCTTTATTCTTTGAACATACTTTTACAATATTATTAAAATGGAATTTTCTACATTCTTTTTCCCATTGGTCTACAAGAGTTATAGTAGGTACAAGGATTATTGCTTTGTAAAAATTAAACTTATTATATATATTGAGTAAGCAATTAAGTGAAGTAAGAGTCTTTCCTGTACCAGTTGCCATGGCAAATAACCCCTTTTGCTTGTTGGGTTCGCTTTTCCATTTATTAAAAGCCTCTATTTGATAATCACGAGGACTCCCATATGGGAATGAAGGTTTTTCCTCCACATGAGATTTATTCAAAGTATTCGCGTTGATTCTGTCAATAATTGCATTAACTTTTGATTTTGCTCTAAATAAGGCATTAATAATACTAAGAGGAAGCTCTTCTTGTGAGCTATTATTAATTATCTCTACTTCATCATTGAGGAGTTGTTTAATATCTTTATTATCAAAATGTTTGCAAATATCTGTTCGAATAGCTTGTGGTGATAGGTATGAAACAGTTTGGTCTTTTTCAGAAAATGTTAGTTCAAAATCATTCTCAATATCAGATATACGAATTGCATCATTTACACTATCCCAATCACAGAAAGCAGATATACTTTCGCGATTTTCAATAAGGGCTGTACGAGAAAAATTGCATGAACCATCAAAAGCAACTTTGTTCAAACCATCATAAAAGATACCAATCTTACTATGAGATATTCCATTGCCTTCGTCTGGTTTAATTATTTTAATATCCAACCTGTTGTTACGGATAAGCCATGATAAGCACTCAAAGAAGTGCTTGCCTCTATCTGATAATGTATTTTTTATCGATTCTAAATCATTAAGGTTAAATGCTGGTATAATTAAATTCTTATTTTGTGCGATAAGAATGACATCTTTATCTTCTGTTGAAAGAATGTCATTTATAATCATCCTCATTCGTCCACCATTATAAAGAAAAGCAGCAAAACCATCTGCTAAGACATTGATAGCAGAAGAAGAAAAGAACCCTAATTTTAAGTCAAATTGTGTTGCATTACACAATGCTTCAGAGAAGAAACCGACAGGTTCCCACTCTGTTTTAGACTTAAATCGTCTACTTTGAGGCCATATGATGTCTGTTTTAAGCATTTTACGCAATCTTAAATATTTTATATTTTTTCATCGTAGATAATATCATATTAATTTTATTAACTATATACAAAGATGAAGGCTCTGGTCGATATTTCCGAATAATTTGACGAAGTTCTTTCTTTTGAAATCTCCCCAAATCTTCTATTGCTTTATACATTTCTTCGTAATTACCATTGTGATAATTGTATATGATACCATCTAATACCTTGATAATATCATTATTAGATTTAGAGTTGCTGATTTTGGACCTATATTCTTCTATGTTTGTGACAAATTGGCGTTCCTTAATATTATACTCAGATTTAAGATTTTCAAGAAACCGTTTAAGGTTATTTTCTGAAAACCTATCACTGTCACTGTGACAAAACATATATAAAATCAAATCGATTGAGTCACCAAGTAAACCAAGTTGTTGAAACATAAAATATTCACGAAATTGATCCGTTGCAGGCTTATCGTCTGTATATAAATTAATATGCGTCATCTCATCTCGGCTTAGATATAGAGACAATAATAATGAATAATACTCACCATCGCTTTTGTAATGATGGGTAAATTCTTTAATTTCATCACAATTTTCTGCTTTTATATTACTAACAATTTCATCATTGTTCTTAACACATAACATCAGATAAGAAAGACTTCTATCTATCCTATCATTTATCTCTTTTGACCATCCATTCTTAAAAATATTTTTCTTAACCTCATCCAATACAATCTCTGCAATCTTAATGTTGTAAGATTGCAAATGGTTGTACAAAATTTCATCTTCATCAATTCTAAAAATATTGATTAATGTACATGCATCCAATATGAAAGGTCGTTTATTCATCAACAACAAATTATTTCGTCTTTGATTGAATCAAAGTATTGTGTATCAATTACATCTTTACCCTCTGATATAGCATACTCCAATAGTAGGGAAAAAATCTCATTATACCGTCTAAGAGATGCTCCCTTTTCGTTACGAATAATGGAATCGATAAGTTCAGTGGTAAAGGGTTCATATTCCGATTTTCCACAGTCTTTTATCCTATGTACAGGGTTATTCATCAGCTCTTGCATGTATTCCTTTAACGCCATATCATCAGGAGTTCCTAGTTCTATGTGAGCTCTAATTCTGGTTTTAAGAGCACTTAAAAGATACTCGCCTAAATCCTCTCTATTCATCGTTGCCGTTTGTGTCAAGTTTAAGAATATCAATAAATTATTCGGCGTAAAATCCAACAATGAACGTATAAAATTATTGACATTGCTAATATTCGTACTTGTTTGCAATGAAATATCTTCAAACTCATCTATCCAAATAATAACACTTGAGCATGCTTGTTTTTGATATGTTATAAATGAAAATAACGCTCCCAAGAGCTCTATATAGTCATTATCCGTGGATAATTTACGAGAAACACCAGCATTTATCAAGCTATCAGAAATCTTATAATTTCCGTACAAATATGTTTTAAGTACTTTTTCAGACGCCTGATTATTGAATATTAATTTGACAATATTTCTAATAAATATATTGTCCGTAATATTATTGAGAATAGTATCTTCAATATGTAAATCATTATCGTTAGCAAGTTGTCTTATCTCTCCGATATTGAGCTTGTCAATGATTTGGGTGTATATATCCTTAACAGGCTCTTTGCTTTTAGGGAAACTAATATAAAACGATAGTGGTTTCTTTTTAGCATCTGCTAAATCTATTAGGACATCCTCCTTATTAAAATATCTTGCTGCATGAGTTTTACCACTTCCATACTCTCCCCAGTTCAAAACCAAAGTTGATGGTGGTGTGGATATCGAACGGCTAATTCGCTTTTCTATCTTCTGTTTGGTATCTTTAAAACCCGCCCAAATGAGTTCACTTGGATTGGTTGCAGGCGTAACTCTAAATGGATTAGTTATTAACCCATATTTTTCAAAACTATTCATAATTATTTTATTTTTTGAATATAACCATCTTTGTACTGTTCTTGATATTTATATATATATCCAATGTTGTCTGGCCCAGAGAATAAATTCTTTATAGCAGTTGTGTCAATTACCTGTTTTTCACAAAAATATAACATATATTTGGTATAATATGTCATCAAAGAGAAAGTAACTCTATTCGGAGCTAAAGTCTTGAATAAAGAAAAACAGTCATTAAGATACTTATCAAATGTCCCTTTTCCCCATTTCTGATATATTCCATCACACCAAATTGCATTAACAATATGCATATAATGACCATCGCAGAAACTCTCTGAATTAATCACTTTGTGTTTAATAATATCATTCCATGTTGACAAGTGATAATACAACTTCTCACCAGTTTCAGTTAGCTTAAAAGACGATTTTGTCATATCAATAATATCCAAATCGTACAGCCAATGTAATCTAGGCATTATAACATGCTCAAGATACGTTGCAGAGGTTTTCCATTCTGATATTCTCTTTCTTATAATCTTCAATGTGATGATTTTCATAGAGCTATATCCGCTCAGTTCTTTTAGGCAATTGTCTATATATCGCAATAATTCTACTTGATAAATATTTTTAAGAACATTAAACTGAATATTTGGATTTATAAATAGTTGTTCTATAAGCACATTTATATATACATAATCATTCCGTAATAACGCTTCTAAAAAAAACGCTTTATCAAGTCTCGACAACTCAAATATATTTTGGGTGACACCTTGGGCAGGTGGCATTGCGCAAAATACCTTACCGATTTTACCAATACGACAATTTTCACGAGTTTGATGAATTATACCAATATGTTCTGCAAGTTCTATATACGGTTTTGCGGATGCACCTGTCTTAGTTATAATAATTTCGCCTTTATTATTCTTATAATCAGCTAAGTATTCTTTAAACTGCTGACAATATTGTTCAAATGATTTGCAAATAGTGCTTCTTGATATATGGGGACGCTCTTGTAACATCATTAGTAACACTTTCAAATAGCCTAATCGTCTCGTCTTAGTATTTGAAGGTAAAATGTTAATGCTAAGACTATCCTTATATATTTGCTCGTCGGTGTAAATAGCATCAACATCACTCTCTGTTACACACTTATTTATAAGTTGCAATATTTCTATATTATCCCAATATCGTTGATTTAAAACAAAACTAGCTCCATACTCCCACGCCTCTGGGCATCCCATAAGTACACAATCCTCATCGGATAGACAACGATAACCAATTTCATATGAATCAAAGATAGAATCATAATGCAGAGATTTTATTTTACGATTTATTTTAGAAACAATATACGTAATTGGTATATTACAATCTTGTGATTCAAGTTCATCATCAACATCTATGGCAAATCCAAAAAATATAATTATCGAAACAACATCTTGTTTTTCTATGTTGGTAATAATCTCTTCATCAATATCGTCAATACTAAAAAAAGCATCTAACTTGTCAGTTGTCAACTTTTCTAATGACGACAGTTTGATGATTATACATAGGCTATCAATGTAAAACCATAGTTCGCCCTCATTCTCTCTAAGGTGAGATTCATAAGAGCAATTGTGATATAAATATTGCAGTACTCGTTTCACTATAATTTATATAAAACAGTTAGCACAAGGAATTTCATCATCGTCGTCGAACATGTCCACAAGTAAGCCACTGGTTGCTTTTGCTTTTAACGCTTCTTGTTTTTTGATATAGTCCAACTTTATTTGGCGTACTCGATCCGGGTGACTCAACTCTGCAAGAGTTTCGCCTTGAATCCAAGTATACCCATCTTTCTCGTATTCCATAGATTTTTTGTAGAGATCAGGGTGCTGTTCTAGAAGCCAAATCCATTCGATACGTTGCTGAAAGAAACAAAAATAGCATCCAGAACGACTACGGCAATATTCTCCTTTTTTGCCATCTACTTCAAACTCTATAGGATTGTAGTACGCAGGAATACCGACACCACTTTCTTCCAAAATCCTAAATATATCCTCTTTAACAAGTATATCTTCGTTGTCTATTAAAGGAAATTCTTCAAGTTTACCTACAGGGTAGTCTGTAGTTTTCAAGAATTCATATATAACTCTATTGAAAGTCTTTATACTCAAATCTAGTAGAGAGTTTAATTTGCGACTATAATAGAATGACTTATTGATTGGAGTAGATGTAATTTCGACTGCTTCTTCTTTTATATTATCTGAAGCCCATTCCTTATATAATTTAGTAATTATATCCAAATTATCATTATGTAAAGCTTTATGTATAACATCAAGACTCCAGATATTTCTTCTGAATGGAAATATAGCCTGAATGTTAGGTTTAGTCGAAACATAACCTTCTCGATCTTCATCTCCACGAATTCCTACATAAGATACTGTTGGCTCATCACCGACGAACTTTTCAAATTCGGCAAGTTTCATTTTGTTGGTACACCAGCGAGCTTGGGGTGATGGCAAATAGCCACCACTAATCTTGAGGAAATGGTCAAATGGAGTAGGCTCTGGACTACCTTCTGCGGCTTTAAGTCTCTCAACTTTACCAAGGAAGGATTCCAAGTTATCTACCAACTTTTCGGTTTCCTCTAATTCACATCCTGTATCAGAGTTGTAGTATTCAACCTCTAATGTAGGATATTTCTGCTTCATATAGATGGCCAAAGCAGCACTATCCTTACCTCCGGAAATTCCTAATACGTGTCTTACTTTAGTCATTGTTCAGTTTCTTTTTAATAATACTTAAAAGTGCATAAGCATCAATGTCGTTATCACCAGAAAGGAGCAAGTTAATTTTTGCCTCCAGTGCTTTTGCTTGCTTTGCCTTTGCTGTACTCAATTGAACGACCTGCTGTGTTTCCACTCCATCATTTGCTATCATTTCAAAACGGAAGAAGTTATCATCACTTGTTAGGCCCTTGTTGCTTAATTCTGCATACTTAAGCAACTCCTTAAATGAATGTACAAGGTTATCAATCAAATATGCCTCTTCCTCATCCATTAAAGTCTCTAACTGTTTGTCTAATACAACATAAGCAAGAGACTGATACCAAGTTACTCTATCTGTATTCTGAGCTAAAACACGCGTTAAGAATGTCTTCTGTCGCTCAGTTAATAGGTATGTTTTAATAGAAGAGTAACGCTGGTCCAATTCAGCTTTGTATGACGTAAATTCCTTAGACTTCAGACCTAGTTCCTCTACAAGGATACGCTCCAATCTGTTAATAAGATTAGAGTAACACATACGAAGGTCACGAATTGCCTTTTGCAAGAGCTCAACATATCGTTTTAACACTTCATCATTGTGAGCTATCTCAGCATCCTTGAAGCCTAGTGCACGAGGTAGATCGTCAAAGAAAGTCTTTTCAGGATCCTTTGCTGATGCTAATGCAGCGCGGAATTTAACGGTTGTTTTGTCAAGTCGCTTAGTCTGCTTTGCATACTTATTAAGCTTCTTGTAGAAAATCAAGAATGGTTTAATAGTCTCTATCAAACTGTCTGCAGTGAACTCTGCGTCCTGTATTATTCCTAATGCTTCACGGTACTTGCTGAACAGATCCAATTTTACGCCCTCAACATTAAACGCCTTCACAGAGAACCCTGCAGATGACTTTTGCATAATATCCAAAACCTCACGAGTAATTGTATGAATATAGATACCAGTATCGTTGTATAACGAATAGTCATTCTTTTTAATGATTAAGAATGCAGGCAACCACATATCAATAACACCCTGTTTTAGCTTGAATGGGCGTGAACGTAATATTTTGATAAGTTCGCCCAACTTGCGAGGTTTCTCCTTTGTGCTATCCAAGAAAGCCTCACACACATTCCATAGTGGCATAAAGCTCTCAGAACGAGGCTCTCCAAGTAGATACTCTCTCCCCAAACGTCTATGGATACCTGTATTACGCAACAGTGTTAAATAGATAGTCTTTTCTGGTGGAAATTTGCAATCTTCGAAGCCAAGATTCTCTTCTGTACCATTCTCTAACAAATGAGCAAGGAAATTGACACGTGCAGTAGAAATAGCGCTGCTTGGCTTATGCTTATTGACCATCTCGTTAATATACACTGGCGTGTCACAATAAACCTGGTCACAAATTTCCGATAATTTCTTGTTAAATGCGGCTTTTGATGAGATATTAATAACTTCACCTTTATACACCCAAACAACATCTGAGTTGTAGTTAAATAAGGTATTAAGCACACTCATATTTAACAACTCTTGCTCGTGTGCAATCAATGATTTAATCTCCTTTTGGGCTACTTTGTCATTACTGTCGATATCATTCTGAACATATGCTAACTTATCCAATTGCCATACGTGATCGATAATTCGATCTGCTTTTTTGAAATAGGCATATAAAATAGCCTCCTCAACATTCGCAATTTGTTGCAAAATGTCTTTAAGTGAAATATCCTCGTTAAAAATGAGGTTTATAAAACCGTCAATTTCGTCTAGTGGCTGTTGAATAATAGGCTGCTCTGAAATCTTATATTCAAAATATCTAGGAGTACCTTTTCGAAAGTATGAGGCATTTGCAAACTCAATCGGAAGATTGAAGTTTGTAAGCAATTTCTCTATAACATCTTTTGATCTAGGAACAATGCCTGCTGCCTTCAATAACTCACCTTCGATATTTACATCAGTTCCCTCAAACAAAATGTACTGCGACTTATATGTTGCGTATCGAATAATCTTGTGTTGAGTCAGAAGATCGATG